>NZ_WSRZ01000028.1 GCF_009828585.1 Shewanella litoralis
TTTTAGAGCAGCATCCGCTAAAAGCCAGTAAACCAACCAAAATAAGAAAGGCAGCATGGAATGGTGATTTTAGGAGCGAGATTTTCTTTGGTTAAAAGATTTAACAAAGCTTAATCCCGCCCTGCTTTTAAATGGGAGGCAAACTCGGCCTGACTCATTAATTGAGGCGGCTCCCTTAGAACGATTTTAATCGGATTTAGTTGGCAAACAGGTTCGAATTTTCTTAATTCAATAATGTTGTATTTGCTATCAATATAAACGATTCCTGCACCCGCAAGCCCTGGTATCGCATCAATTTTTTTAAAAAGAGTTTTTGTATCGATATTAGCCAACACTTTCTGGCTAAATTGATTGTCATAAAACGACTGAGTGCTCGATCTAAAAACAGGCTTTCCATTTACCGTGATAATTTCCATAGTTCCCTCTACGTTGCCTAATTTTAAAATAGAGTATTATACCGCTACTGAAAATACTGACAATTATCACTAAGTATTACTAAAAAGGACGCGAATGCGTCCTTTGGAGGTGTTATTGATGAAGCGTTACTGCCCATACATGGCATTAATTTCACTGTGATATTTGCTGTAAATCATCTTACGGCGCAGTTTTAACGTCGGAGTAATTAGTCCAGATTCCATTGAAAATGCTTCGTGCAATAAAGTGAATTTTTTAATCTTTTCAAAGCCGGCTAACTCATGCTGCAGCTCGATTAAACGCTGCTCAAAATGCGCGACCACTTGCGAGTGACGCAGTAACTCAATAGGGTTTTCAACATGAATACCTTGCGCTGTAGCCCAGCTATTTAACGCTTCAAATGCTGGCACAATAAGGGCTGACACGTAATTACGTGCATCGGCAACAATAGCCACTTGTTCGATAAATGGGCAACAAGCAACCTTACCTTCAACGCGCTGTGGGGCAATGTATTTACCGTTAGAGGTTTTCATTAACTCTTTGATGCGGTCAGTAATGTATAAGTTACCTTGCTCATCAATACGCCCTGCATCACCGGTTTTTAACCAACCGTCTTCAAAGGCTTCGGCGGTGTCATCGGGGCGATTGTAATAACCGCGCATTACAGTGTCGCCACGGACTAAAATCTCATCGTCTTTGCCCAGCTTAATTTGCATGGCTTCTAACGGCTTACCGTTTGAGCCTGGCACACGATTATCGAGGGTATTACAGGTAACGGTCGCGCAAGTTTCGGTCATGCCGTACCCACACAATACAGGCACGCTAATACTGTGAAAAAAACTGCCAACATTAACATCTAATGCTGCACCGCCCACTGGCATAAACTTAAGTCGGCCGCCGAGTACTTGCTGTAATTTGCTGTAAACCAGCTTGTTAGCCAGTTTCCACTGGGCACTTAGCCATAAACTCGGCTTAGCGCGGCCTTGATTGACTTCAAATTGACGCTTACCTACTTTCATTGCCCAGGCAAATAACGCTTGGCGTGCTTTAGGCGCTTTACCAACTTTGTCATGCACGGCACTGTAAATTTTTTCTAAAAATCGCGGCACTACACATAAGGTGTGTGGCTTAACGGCAACAAGAGCTTGTTTAATTTTATTGGTGTCATTTAAGTAAACATTATGACCGCCACGGCATAATACATACATGCTCCAACCACGTTCAAATACATGGCTTAGCGGCAAAAAGGCTAATGACACATCGCCGGCGGTGAAAGGCAGTTTTTGGTCATGCTGGCTGATCATCGAGGCAAAATTGCGGTAATCGATCATCACCCCTTTTGGGTTGCCTGTGGTGCCTGAGGTGTAAATCAGCGTCAGTAAGTCATCCAGATCAGTATTGGCTAATCGGCTGGTTAACTCCTGGGTTACGCTTGGATTAAATTGTGCGGTTAATAGCGAATCAAAAAACAGGTGATTGTCGGCTTTTAAAGTTACATTGCCATCAAATACGACAATCTGCTGCACGCAGTCGGCTTGCGCGGCAATGTTACACGCCATGTCATATTGTTGCTGATCACCGGCAAAAATTAATTTAGCTTGGGCATCGTTAACAATAAACACCGCTTGTTCAAGTGTACTGGTTGGGTAAACAGGTACCACCACATTACGTGCTTTAAGTGCGCCAATATCGGCACAAGTCCATTGTGGGCAGTTTTGCGATAATATCACCACTTTGTCTTGCACTTGTAAGCCAAACTCAATCAGCAATTGGGCAACTGAGTCAGTTAAGGTATTGAATTTATTCCACGTTACTGTGTGCCAGGGCGCTGGCATTTCAAAGCCTTCTAGGGCAATGTTACTGCCTAAAGACTGACTTTGCTGTTGCAGAAGTCGTACGACGTGGTATTGGTTTAATGACATTTAACAGTGACCTTTTTAGCTTACAAGTGTTCCGCTTTTGCATTCTACCTGAAGCTAAAAAAAATCATAAGAGCTTTTGCTCTATTTGTGCGATTAACATCACGTTCACAAGCAAAACTGATAAACAACAAACACCGCTTTAAGGCGCGGTAATACCGTGCTTCCAAAGCTGTCGCTTACCCCACATCAATGCCAGCACACCGACGACGGTTAGCGGAATATCCAGCAATAGCCACGGAGTAATACTGTCGCCATCTCTTAGCGCAGCAAAACTCATAGACACCACTATCGAGTGCAAAAGCACCACCAACATCGCCGCTGTGGCTTGATGACTATTTCGGCTTGCAGCCCCAGTACCGAGCATAATGGCGCAACCCCAAAAGGTGCTTAACCCTAAGTGGACTAAAAACAATAAGCTAAATTGTGGCTCAAAAAAGAATTGCAATAAACCAATCCCTGCGACAATGAACACCATGGCTGCAATAAAACGGTATTGGCTGTAAAAAAAGGCGTCTTTCATCCCGTTTAACCCGCTATAACAAGGCAATAAAAATAAGGTTTCGGTGGCACGCCAACGCTGAATACGGCTCCAATGAATAATCGCACAGCTTATTACCGATAATTGAGCAATTAAAAACATCGCAGCCAAATTAAAGTCAAACAGCCACGAAAACAGCATTAACCCGATAGCAATAACAGGCAGAGCTAACATCATCATGGTTAATACAGGGCCAATAAAGAAATTCATTGGATGAAACAGGCGCTCGAATTTACCCACCCACGCAACACCTTTAATGCTCGGTAACCACATCCAGCCCATTTGCACGGCATTGAGGTACACTACCCGCGCATCGCTGTTCCAGCGCAGTTGCCGACATAAGCCAACCACACGATAAAACAGCATGGCAACAATGATTAAGCTGGCCCACAGCGACAAACGAGAGGCGAGCTCATCTAAAAATGGCACCGCAATAAACAGCGCAAACGATAAATGAAAATAATGACTGCGCCACAAGCATAACCATACAAAGCCAAGCCCTACCGCAACGGCTAACCACAATTGCGCTATGACGTCATATGCCGAAAAGATCACACAGGCCAACACCTGCAAACTAATAATAGCCACTGCAATAGTCAGTGCTTGTTGTAATACATTGGCTTGATAACCCGGGATTAATTGGCTGGTCTCTGTCGCCACTAAGCGATTTAACTGCCAAGCAATACTGGCAGCCGCTGAGACAGTCGACATAGCAAAAACTAAACTCACCACGTCGGTTTTTCCGCTAATTAACAACGCAAGTCCAAGCACGAGTCCAAGCAGGCTCGTGCCTAAAAAACTGACGCTACCTAAGTCATATAACCACAGACGCAACATACCCTGATAGGGTTTACGCCAAGCGGCTAGTGGGCTTTGAGGTTGCTGCGCACTCATCGGTGCAGCTCCATAAATAACTGTTCTAAATTTAATGATTTTTCATTTTGCACACCAGCAATAGCATCCGAGTTACCCTGGGTGTCCACCAGCACGGTTTGGCCGGTTTGGCTCAATATTCTGTAGCTTGCAGGTAATTGAGTATCGTCGTTAATAGTGAGTAATTTAACCTCTTCACGCAGGGCATCAATTTCTTTAAACAGCACTAAGTCGCCTTTTTTGATTAATGCTACATGGCTGGCGACACGCTCTAAGTCTGAGGTGATATGCGATGAAAACAATACCGCCGAACCAGAGTCGAGGGCAAGATCGAACAGATCACCCATAAATTGGCGACGAGCGATAGGGTCGAGGCTAGCGACGGGTTCGTCGAGTAACAACAAGGTCGGCCGATACGCCATCGCCATAATCAAGGCTAACGATTGACGCTGACCGACAGACAGTTTTTGCACGGCTTGAGTAACATCTAAATCAAAGCGATTTAACCAATCTTGTTCTAGGGCGATGTCCCACTGCGGGTAAAAACTGCGGTGCAATTCTAAGGCTTTATCTATGGTAAAGCCTTCGTAACCAAAAGGCTGTTGTGGCACATAGCCGATATGCTGTTTTGCTTCAATGGAGAGGGTTTCTGGCGATTCGCCTAGGGTATTGATGTTGCCGCTATCGATATCAACAATTCCTAACGCGCAGCGCATTAATGTCGATTTACCCGCGCCATTTTGACCTAATAATCCCACAACCATCCCAGGGTAAAGTGTTATCGATAAATCGGCTAACACCTTATGCCCGGTTGCAGACTTAGTTGTCTCGGCATAGGTTTTATTGACTAAAGTAAACTGTAAAACGGGCTTATCTTCGGCTTCCATGTTCGACTTTCCTACCAAAATTTAGCTTAAATGACGGCTATTCTTTTTGCCAAAATTGCTTCAATAACTGTTGCAACTCGTCGTAATCAACACCTAATTGTTGTGCTTGCTCAACTAATGCGCTTAACTGCGGCGCTAACAAACTGCTGCCTGAGGCGTTATTTGCTGATGTTCTCGCGGCCACGCGTGACGGCTGGCCACGACGACGTTCAACCCAGCCCTGGTCGACAAGTTGTTGCATCGCACGCGACACTGTCATTGGGTTTACCGCCAAATGTTCGGCTAACTGGCGCACTGAAGGAAGTACATCTTCAGGGTGCAATTGGCCGCCAACAATTAAGCGCACGATTTGATCATGCAATTGTCGATAAATGGGTTCGCCACTGCTGGGGTTGACATTTAGTAATTCTAACATTAGCCTTTAACAACTGTATTAATACATTGATACACTCATACACTAGGTGTTAAGGTATCACAATCGTCATGAAATGCAAAAAGGAAACGTTCCGATGATCAACAGGAAGTTTGTCAACACAACCTCAATATCGCGATTACGCGCTTTAGGTTTATGCCAATCGGCAACTCGTGCTAGCCGCTGGGTCGCTGTTGCAGTGGCTATTTTACTCGCTAACCACAGCGTTGCAGATACCGCAGACACGCTCGTTGCTGCGCCAGCTAAAACAACCACATGTTATTTAGATGGCTTAGATGAGCAGTTTCAGTGCGGCAAAATCAGCGTACCTGAAAACCCAAAGCAACCTGACGGTAAGCAAATCGATATTCACTTTGCGATTTTACCTGCAATTAAAAACACCCACCCAGATGAGGCATTACTCGCCATTGCCGGTGGCCCTGGTCAATCGGCTATCGAAAATGCAGCAGGGTTTGACCGTATGTTGACCAAAGTACGTCAACAACGCGATATTTTACTTATCGACCAGCGCGGTACAGGCCAATCCAATATTTTGAGTTGTGACGACGGTGATTTAAATGCACTCAACATCAATGAAGACGACCTCGACATGCTGGCGATAACCGAAGAATGTTTAGCGGGGATCGATGCCGACGTGACTCAATACGGCAGCAACATCGCATTAAAAGACTTTGAGGCAGTACGCGAGTTTTTAGGTTATACCAAGCTGCACTTATACGGTATTTCTTATGGTTCACGCATGGCTCAGTTGTATATGCGCCATTATCCTGAAGCATTAGCCACAGTAACATTGGACGGTGTAGTGCCAATGCAGCAAAGCGTAGTTGCCATTGGTAGTTCAATTGAGCGTGGTTTAAACGTGTTGTGGCGCGACTGTAAAAGCAATCCTGAATGTCAGCAGCAGTTTCCTGATTTAGTCGACGAGTATAATAAAGTCGATCAACAACTCGCCGATGCACCGATTAGCCAAAAAGTGCGCGACCCACAAACTGACGAGCCTAGCGACTTTTTGCTCACTCGCAGTAAGTACTCAGGGGCTATCCGCATGGCAATGTATATGCCCAATACCCGTTCGCTTATTCCTCACGCAATACACCAGGCAGCACAAGGTAACTACCAGCCCATTTTAGGTATTTACTCCTTAACGGCCAGCAGTACAGGGATAGCAATGGGTATGCATGCATCAGTTGTATGCGGTGAGGATATTCACCGTATTACCGAACAAATGCGTAAAGACGCTAAAGAATCTTACATCAGTAGCAGCATGTTAGACGGGTTAGAAAAAACCTGTGAGGCATGGCCAACAAAGCAAGAAGATGACAGCTTTAGTAACCCAATCGACAGCGACATTCCTACTTTATTATTGTCTGGCGAACTCGACCCTGCAACACCACCAAACTGGGGCGCACTGGCACAAGAAAAACTCACCAAGTCGAAGCATTTTATTGCGCCTTACGCGACTCACGGTGTGGCCTATCAAAGTTGCGGTAACGATTTAATTGCGCAATTAGTTGATCAAGGCTCAATAAAAGAGATTGATGGCGAATGCTTACAAAAAGATGTGCGCCGCAGCTTTTATCTTAATGCCAACACAGTAGAAGCATTACCGATTGCCAGCACTAACACGGATATTAAAACCGACACAACAGCGCCAGCAAATACAGCTGAAGATAAGGAATAGTCATGATTACTGTTGCAAACTTAACCAAAAAAATCGGCGATGTGCAGGCGTTAGACAATTTAAGTTTTAGCGCTGAAAATGGCCAAATAACGGGTTTACTTGGGCCAAATGGCGCCGGTAAAACCACCTGTTTACGCACCTTGTTTGGCTTACTCAAACCAGACTCAGGCACCGCCACAGTAGACAATATTGACGTCGCGGTTGACCCAATAGGCGCAAAAAAGCAATTAGGATTATTCCCCGACCCATTTGGATTGTACGAACGCCTTACGCCGCGTGAATACATTAGTTTCTTTGCCGAGCTCAGCGGTATGACGCGTAAGCAAGCCAAAGAAGCCACCGCCAATGTCATTGCCCAATTAAAGCTAGAAGACATTAGCGACCGTCGCTGCAAAGGCTTCTCGCAAGGCCAACGGATGAAAACGGCATTGGCGCAAGCCATAGTGCATCAGCCAAGTAATATCATTTTAGATGAGCCCACCCGCGGACTTGATGTGATGAGCACCCGCTTACTGCGCGACATTTTATTGCAACTAAAAGCACAAGGACATTGTGTGTTGTTTTCAAGCCACGTAATGCAAGAGGTTGCCGCCTTATGTGACCGAGTCATTGTTATGGCAAACGGCAAAGTGGTCGCCATTGGTAGCCCTGACGAACTGTGTCAGCAAACGGGCAAAGACTCACTAGAAGATGCATTTATCGAACTTATCGGTACTGACGAAGGGATTGCAGCATAATGAAAATGATACTCGCAATGGTGCGCAAAGAACTTATCGATGCCGCACGAGACAAACGCTCTGTCATGGCTGGTTTATATTATGCCATGGGTACGCCACTGATCATGTGTGGCCTATTTATGGTGCTAATTGGTCAATTATCTAGCCCAGAAGACCTTAACATCAACATTAAAAACGCTAATAACGCACCTGATTTAGTGCGCTACTTAAGCAATAACGGTATTAATCATGGTGATGACGACGAGGCAAAAAAAATCATCTTAACCATTAGTGACGATTACGCTGCCAATATGGCCAAGGCCAAACCAGCAGAAGTATTATTAGTTGCCGATAACTCTGATGAAAAGCTGCAAAAGTCTATCCGCCGTCTTGAGGTACAGTTACAAGCATATAGCGCTGAAATGGGTAGTTTGCGTTTAATTGCCCGCGGAATTAACCCTCGCATAACTCAGCCAATCAAAATCAATGTTGAAGACAAGGCTACAGCAGATTCTAAAGGTGGAATGATCTTAGGCCTGGCGATTTTCACCATGATGTATTCGGTGTTTATTTCTGGCATGAACCTCGCCATCGACACCAGTGCTGGCGAACGTGAGCGTAACTCACTGGCATTGCTGCTCAGTCACCCAATGAGCACACGTGAGTTGGTGTTGGGCAAAATTATTGCCGTGACCTGCTTTGCACTGCTAGGACTCATTTTAATCTTGCTGGTATCAAAAGTGGCCTACCCCTTTGTGCCTTGGCAAGAAATTGGCTTTACCGTCAACATTAGCCAGGACTTTATGGGGCTTATGTTCCTGGTCGGCATCCCTGTCGCACTCATGGCAGCTACCTTGCAATTGTATGTGTCGTTTATGGCCAAAACCTTTAAAGAAGCGCAGTCATACTTAACTATGGTGTTATTTGTACCACTGGCACTGTCAATGGCAGCCAGCTACAACATTGCCCCAGACGTATTGCAGTGGTTACCAGTATCAGGCCAGCAACAAGCGTTAATGGACTTTATTAAAGGCCGCGAAATCCCAATGATGCAGTTAATCGTGTCATCTGTGACCACTTTAGTCATTGCAGTAGCCCTCGCAGCAGGGTTAGAAAAGTCATTAAAAAGTGAAAAGGTGGTCTTTGGGCTGTAAGCCATAGTTATAAAATAGTTAATAGATCCAGTTAATACATCTACTCGCCTTAATTATATGAATTAAGGCGAGGACTTTAAGACGATAACATTGACAAAAAACAACATAAATTAAGGAGTGATTATGAACGAAGATATGGCGATTATCGCACTGGTATTTATCGTAATTGTTGGTACTACGGCATCAGAAATGTTTAAACAGTATTTAAAGCATAAGCAAAAAAATGAAGCCGATGGCCTAGCCGACTTAAAAGCACAAAATCAGGCATTGATTGAGCGCATACAAGTGCTGGAAAGATTAGTGACCGACAGCGACTTTGAGCTCAAGCAACAGTTTAAAAACTTGTAGTGTTGCAGCTCGGTCGCTCATACCAACCTTTGCCGACAAGCAAATCAAGACATAAAAATGCCGTCATCTTTGACGGCATTCTTTTTGAAATAAAGCTGTAGTGATTAGTGTCTCTGCAATATCTGCTAGCACTACTTTACTTTAGGTCTAAATGGCTTAATGACCGCTTCATCACACTCTAAAAATGGACCATCCATTAAGTCGATACAATACGGAATAGCGGGGAATACCGCGTCTAAACATTCGCGGATAGACTTAGGCTTGCCCGGTAAATTCACAATTAACGAATCATCACGTAACCCTGCAGTTTGACGCGACAAAATAGCCGTTGGCACAAACTTTAACGACTCGGTGCGCATTAGCTCACCAAAGCCTGGCATCATACGGTCGCACACAGCTTCAGTTGCTTCTGGGGTCACATCGCGTTTGGCCGGGCCGGTACCACCCGTGGTGACAATTAAGCAGCAATCTTGATTGTCAGCTAAATCAATCAAGGTCGCTTCAATCACATCTTGTTCATCTGGGATCACCTTATACACAGGCTCCCACTCCGAGGTTAAATACTCACTTAATACTTCAATAATGGCTTTACCAGACAAGTCTTCATATATACCCGCGCTCGCACGGTCACTGACAGTCACGATGCCGATTTTAGCTTTACTCATGGTGATATTTCCCTAATGTGGGGTCATTAGCCTCGGTTCGCGTTGAGGTTAAATCAATAATTTGGCTACAGGCAGCTAATCTACCAAAAAACATCTACATCACAAAATTACAGACCCATAAATGCAAACTGTCTCAAGAAATGACATCAACCAAGCGGTTGCTTATACTCATCGCAGCTATTCAAACAATGGATGCATTTTATTATGCAAAAACAACAACGCGGTTTTACCCTAATTGAATTAGTGGTAGTGATTATTATTTTAGGAATTTTAGCGGTAGTCGCCGCGCCGAAGTTTATAAACTTAAAAAGTGATGCGGTCATTGCCAATTTAAAAGGCTTACAAGGTGCATTAAAGTCGGCTAACACTCTGGTGTATTCAAAAGCCGTATTGGCTGGCCAGGAAAAACTCGACCCAGGGTCGGTGACATTAAATGGTAGTGCTGTGACGACTAGAGTCGGATATTTAACGCCTCTTGGGGCTAATGTTACATTGGCTCTCGATGGTTCATTTGAAGTGATGGTTGGTGCAAATGATGCTATTACTGCTGACTGGGGAATATTCAACGTACCTGGCGGAGCATCTATGTACATAGTGCCTAAGGGGTTTGCCACGTTTGACAGCTGCAATCTGCTCTACAATGTTGACTCATCTCAGCCAGCACCTGCCTTTTACAGCCTAACGACTAGCGGTTGTTAATTTCCAAGCTCACACTGAACTCAATAAATCAACCCACTAGATTGATACTGTTCGCCGCTAGTTTACTCGCACTGTATCGATATTGGATTTATCGTTGCACTTACGCTTAACGCTGAACTACCGTTTAAGGCTTATAGGCGCTTAGACGTTTAACAGCATTAACGCTTAACGTTGACGGTTAAAATACCTTCTGCAGCCATAGTCGCGACTTTTTGCAACTCATCAAGGCTTGCCCCTTCAGACGCTTGCATCGACAAACCTTGAAACAAGGCAGTCATCAGGCTAGCCAATACCACAGGTTCACAACCCTCTTGTAATTCGCCTTGATTTTGCGCTAATTCAAAGCGGTCAACGAGCCGTTGTTTATGTTTTGATTTACGCGCTAACACCGTTTGTTTAATTGACTCGCTCGCCTCATTACATGAAAACGTGCTGTTAATTAACGCGCAACCTTGTGGGTGGCTACAGTCTGTAAACTGGGCGGCGGCACCAAGTAATAATCCGCGGATAACATCGGCAACGCGCTCATGCTGAAAAGCAATATTAAATAGCGAGTCTGGTCGATTTTCATATAAGTCGATCGCTTTAAAAAATAACTGTTCTTTATTGCCAAAAGCCGCATACAAACTCGGCTTTTTAATGCCCATCGCTTCTGTGAGTTCGTTTAAAGAAGTCCCTTCATAACCATTACGCCAAAACACATTAAGCGCTTGCTCCAATGCAAGGTCGATATCGAACCCACGTGGGCGACCGACACAAGCTGCTTTTGTTATTGTCATAAGTCGTACCTCATATATTAACGAACCCTTGATTATCAAAATGTTAACGTACAACACTCAATCAAGGATGGGCATATCTTTGCGCATTATTAAACCACAAATCGTGCTAATTGTGTGCAGGTTTATCACAAAACCAGTGATTAATTACCTATTGATGTGAGCCACCACAAACACTTTATCGTATGCGCTTATTTCATCATCACACTAAATGAACACCTGGTCAAAATAATTTCATACCCATCGGTACAAAATACGTTGACAGGGGTATTTTAATCTATATATTACCGTTCGGTACAGAATATTTTATACCAAACGGTATAAAACTGTAGTCACAGACAAAAAGTAACGCAACCAGTAGCCCGTTAAATGACGTAAAAGCTATTGATTAGAGGACAGCAACATGACTATGTTTAAATCAATTCAATCTACTTTGTTAGTAAGCCTAACGGCAGTACTGCTAGTGGCTTGTGGGCAACAACCTGCAGCACAACAAGCTGGTGCTGCGCCTGCCGCCCCTGAAGTTAATGTTGCTAACGTATTGCACGAGCGCATTACCGAGTGGGACCAGTTTACTGGACGCTTACAAGCACCAGAAGAAGTCACCCTAGTACCACGAGTATCGGGTTACATTGAGTCAGTAAACTTTACAGAAGGTGCCCTGGTCAACAAGGGTGACATACTGTTCACCATCGATTCTAAAGTTTTCACTGCTGAAGTTGAACGTCTGCAAGCTGAGTTAACCAGTGCAAAATCAGCACATGAATTAGCGAAAAACGACTTTGAACGTGCCAACAAACTGTTCAGTCAACAAGCTGTGTCTGAAGAGCTTATCGATACTCGCCGTAGCACAATGCACCAAACCGCTGCTGCGGTCGCATCTGTTAAAGCGGCATTAACCAGCGCAAAATTAAACGTTGAATACGCCCAGGTTACTGCGCCCATTACTGGCCGAGTGTCTTACGCCAACGAAACCGCAGGTAACTATGTCACGGCAGGTCAAACTCCGCTAACCAGCTTGGTTTCAACAGCCAATATGCATGCCTACTTTGATATCGACGAGCAAACATACCTTAAGTATGCCTCGCTATCGGGCGAGAACAAACGCCAGGACCCACGCTCAGGTAACAACACTGTATTAATGGCCCTAGCCAATGAAACTGAGTTTACCCACCAGGGTGTGATCGACTTTGTTGATAATGCCGTTAATCAACAAACCGGTACTATTCGCGTACGTGCCACATTTACCAACTCAAGCAATATCTTAATGCCTGGCTTATTTGCGCGCATTAGCATTGCCGGTAGCGCGTCTTATCAAGGTATTTTGGTTGACGATAAAGCCATCTTTACCGACCTAAGCAACAAGTATGTTTTAGTGGTAAACGAGCAAAACACCCTTGAATATCGTGGTGTAACGTTAGGCGAAAAAATTCACGGTTTACGCATTATTACTGCCGGTTTACAACCAGAAGACACCATTGTGGTTAACAGTCTGCAAAAAGTGCGTCCTAGTGTAACCATTACCCCTAAATTGACCGATATGGCCGATAGCAGCCAAATAGAAGCACTGCACCAAGCACAGTTACTATTTGATAATCAGCCGCTTACAGCTCAAATTGCTGATGAAGCAAGTCAAGGCTAAGGAATACCCCTATCATGTTGTCGCAATTTTTTATTAAAAGACCGATTTTTGCCGCAGTGCTGTCGCTATTGTTTTTTATCGCTGGCGCACTGGCTGTTTGGCAATTACCGATCACCGAATACCCAGAAGTGGTTCCGCCAACGGTAGTAGTTACTGCCAATTACCCTGGCGCAAACCCAAAAGTGATCGCTGAAACAGTCGCATCACCGCTGGAACAAGAAATCAACGGCGTTGAGAACATGCTTTACATGTCATCTCAAGCCACCTCTGATGGCCGCATGACATTAACCGTCACTTTTGCCATTGGTACCGATGTTGATTTAGCCCAAACCCAGGTACAGAGCAGAGTTGAACGTGCAAAACCGCGTTTACCTGAAGAAGTACAGCGTTTAGGGATTGTTACCGAAAAATCATCACCAGACTTAACCATGGTGGTGCATTTAACCTCGCCCGATAATCGTTATGACATGCTGTACCTGTCTAACTATGCGGTGTTAAAAGTTAAAGACGAACTTGCCCGTATTGAAGGTGTGGGCGCTGTGCGTGTATTTGGCGCCGGCGACTACAGCATGCGTGTGTGGTTAGACCCAAATAAAGTAGCCGCGATTGGATTGTCACCGAATGATGTGGTTGCTGCGATCCGTGAGCAAAACCAACAAGCCGCCGCAGGTAGCCTAGGTGCTCAACCCAGTGGCGAAAGTGATTTCCAATTACTTATCAATGTGAAAGGCCGTTTAGCCAACGTTGAAGAGTTTGAAAACATCATTGTTAAAGTTGGCTCACAAGGCCAAATCACCCGCTTAAAAGATGTTGCCCGTGTTGAACTAGGCGCATCAACTTATGCACTGCGTTCAATGCTAGACAATAAAGATGCTGCGGCACTGCCGGTGTTCCAGGCATCTGGCTCTAATGCGATACAGATTTCTGATGACGTTCGCGCCAAAATGAAAGAAATATCAGCCAACTTCCCAGAAGGCCTAACTTACGACATCGTTTACGACCCAACGGTATTCGTACGCGGTTCTATCGAAGCCGTAATTAAAACCTTACTAGAAGCCATTTTACTGGTGGTATTAGTTGTGGTGCTGTTTTTACAAACCTGGCGCGCCTCAATCATTCCATTAGTGGCGGTACCAGTGTCGTTAGTCGGTACCTTTGCTTTTATGCACTTAATGGGCTTCTCGCTCAATGCCTTGTCGTTATTTGGTCTGGTACTGGCGATTGGTATTGTGGTCGACGACGCCATTGTAGTGGTGGAAAATGTTGAGCGTAATATCGAAGAAGGCTTATCACCTTTAGCCGCAACGCAAAAAGCCATGAAAGAAGTAACCGGCCCAATTATCGCCACCACATTAGTACTGGCAGCGGTATTTATTCCAACGGCGTTTATGTCTGGTTTAACCGGTCAGTTTTATAAGCAGTTTGCCTTAACCATTACTATTTCGACCTTTATTTCGGCGATAAACTCGTTGACCTTAAGCCCTGCATTATCGGCATTGCTCCTTAAAAGTCATCACGACAAGCAAGACTTCCTTACCCGTGGTATGGACAAAATGCTTGGCGGTTGGTTATTTGCCCCGTTTAACCGTTTCTTTGCAAAACTGTCTGACGGTTACGGCTGGGTCGTCAAAAAAGTGATTCGTTTTGGTGTTGTTGTGGGTGTGTTGTATATCGGCTTAGTCGGTGTAACAGGTTTACAATTTGCCAGCACGCCAACAGGTTACGTCCCAGGGCAAGACAAGCAGTACTTAATTGCCTTTGCACAATTACCCGATGCGGCATCGCTTGATCGCACCGAAGCCATCGTGAAACAAATGTCATCCATTGCCTTAGACCAGCCCGGCGTTGCACATGCAGTGGCGTTCCCTGGTTTAAGCATTAACGGCTTTACTAACAGCACTAACAGCGCGATTTTGTTCACCCCGCTAGATGACTTTGCCGACCGTAAAGACCCATCGCTTTCAGCAGGGGCAATTGCAGCGGCGTTAAACCAGAAGTTTGCCTCGATTGATGGTGCGTTTATTGCGATTTTCCCACCACCACCGGTACAAGGTTTAGGGACAATTGGCGGATTTAGATTACAAATTCAAGACCGAGCAAACTACGGTTACGATGAGTTATATAAAGTCACCATGCAAGTCATGCAAAAAGCCTGGGCAACACCAGAGTTAGCAGGTGTGTTCTCAAGTTATCAGGTTAATGTGCCGCAACTTGAAGTTGAAGTTGACCGTACCAAAGCCAAGCAACAAGCCGTGTCGTTAGACGAATTGTTTGCCACGTTGCAAGGTTACATGGGCTCGGTTTACGCCAACGACTTTAACCAGTTTGGCCGTACATACCAGGTTAACGTGCAAGCAGACGAGCAGTTTAGACAAACACCAGAGCAAATCGCTCAGCTCAAGGTGCGTAACAATCAGGGTGAAATGGTGCCTATTGGCTCATTTATTAACGTGGCTAATGTGGCCGGCCCAGATCGTGTGATGCACTACAACGGCTTTACCACTGCCGAGCTTAATGGCGGTGCAGCACCTGGGTTTAGTAGTGGCGAGGCACAAGCTGCGATTGAAAAAATCCTGGCCGAAACTTTACCAAACGGTATGACTTACGAGTGGACTGAAATTACTTACCAGCAAATACTGGCCGGTAATGCAGGCGTGTATATTTTCCCATTAATCATTTTATTAGTGTTTATGGTATTAGCCGCGCAGTATGAAAGCTTAAGTTTACCGTTGGCGATTATCTTGATTATTCCGATGACGATTCTGTCGGCAATCAGTGGTGTATTAATTTACGGCGGCGACAACAACATCTTTACCCAAATCGGACTCATCGTTCTGGTGGGACTGGCGACCAAAAACGCCATCTTGATTGTTGAGTTTGCTAAAGAGCTGCAAGACACAGGCATGACGCCGTTAGAAGCCATTCTTGAAGCGGGCCGCTTACGTTTACGCCCCATTCTAATGACATCTATTGCCTTCATTATGGGTGTAGTACCTATGGTGTTCTCGAGTGGCCCAGGAGCAGAAATGCGTCAAGCCATTGGTGTCGCAGTGTTTGCCGGTATGATTGGTGTGACTATATTTGGTCTACTGCTCACACCACTGTTTTACTACGCATTAGCAAAACGCGCTAAAACAGTAGAAGCTGAATAACCAACGACGTCATTAGTGTAAAAACAAAAAAGAGGTAAACCTTACGGTTTACCTCTTTTTTATTTGCATGTTACACAATAACTGCAAGCACTTGCGCGCAACTCGGCAATGCCGGGAACGCCCCCTTAACCCTGCAAGTTATTGCTCCGCATTTAATCGCAAATTCAACAACTTTCTGCACGTCAACTCGATTAGATAACACATCAATTAAAGTGCCATATTCGCTTGCGCCAGCCTGCTCAAAACATTGCCCGAGCTGCCACAATAGTCCAGCCACAAAGCTGTCACCTGCGGCAGTAGTATCTACAGGATTAATCTTTGGAACCATGACCTCAAAACAGAATGCATTACTGTAACAGCGCACCGGCTCAGGGCCATTGGTCACTAAAACCAATGTTACACCTTGGTTCAAGCAAAATTGTAAATACTCCTCAACATCAACACCGCGAGCATTAGCCAAAAAATCAGCTTCATCATGGCTCATTTTGAGTACATGAGTATAAGGTAGGCATTGCTCCACACGGCCCGCTAATAAGTGAATATCATCCCATAAAGACAATCGTAAATTAACATCGAAACTGACTAACTTTTGCTTGGCATAAGCTTGCTTTACACCATATAAGCTGCTGTTAAAGATCTCGGTTTCTGTAAACGTATTTGAGCAGAAATGGAATATATCCACAGCAGACCAAGTTATCGCATCAAAGTGAGTTGCGCTGTAAAGCATGTCCGCTGTGCCATGTCGATTAAAACTAAATGAACGCTCTCCATCAGCATCTAAACTGACTAACACTGTAGCAGTTGCTGCATTTGGTACTAACGCTAAACCGCTGATATCAACACCTTGCTCGACTAGGGATTGTTGGAGCATTACACCATAGTCATCACTACTTATCCCGCCAGCAAAAATACTGTTACCACCAAGTTTTGCATACCCTACTGCCACATTTGCGGGGGCACCACCAGCAATCGGTTGATGTTCTAAACCAGCTGTATCGGTTGGTAGTAAATCGACTAAAACCTCACCAAAACTGAGTAATGTCTTCATATAAAATATCCAAAAAAAAACCCATTTTCATGGGCTTGTTAACAGGGGATTGCTTAACAAATTTGCAGGCTAAATCAGCAATTAAAACTCATATTTAATCGTAGCTGTGGTCGTACGGCCATTAATTGTTCGAGCTCTGATAATGTTGTTATCAGGAATTGAACCCTCTTCGGCTTCAGTAATGCCCACAGTATCAAATAAGTTATTGACGTTTAATGCTAGCGATAACGCGTCAGTTAAGTTGTATGATGCAAATGCGTTAACCTGAGTATAGCCATCAAACTCTAAATCGTTATTATCTTGTGCGTAAGTGTCTGTCGTACCAATTAAATTGACACCAACAGAGCCTTTATCAAAGTTATAACGACCCATTAGCGAGTAAATAAAATCAGCCTGACGACGAGGAGTATTACCAATAACATCTGGGTTAAGCGCATCCTTAACAATTTCTGCATCTGTCCAGGTCACGTTACCGCGGAAATCAAAGTCACCTAGATAGTAAGCGCCTTCTAGCTCCAGTCCTTTTGCCTCATATTTACGGTCAAAAAAGTTTTGACTAGTGGCTTCAAAGTTTTGCTCTTCGGTTTCAGAGTAAAACGCAGTGGCAAATACCGACAAGCTGTCGTAACGATATTTAACACCCATTTCATATTGATCAACTTCATCGACCGAGTCTTCATCAGCAACAGAACCATCGGCACGCACTTTACCAAATAATAAGCGGTCAGCATTAGCACGACCACCATGGCTAATACGGCCAAATGCCGCTAAATCTTCAGAGATTTGGTAGTTAGCACCTAATGAATATGAAGTGTAACCCCAGTCGTAATTAACCAATTGTGGGTTAGCATTATCTATTGACGATACACTCAGTTCAGGCTGAGAAATGGTGCCGTCACGATTCATATCAACTTGTGACTGAACATTACCCGCGTAATAACCACTGGCATCACCAGAGTCATAACGTACGCTACCGTCTAGCGATAAGTCGCCAAACTTAGTTGATGCGGCAATATAAGGTGCTTTAATGGTATAGTCAGAATCGTAATTACGTTGACAACAGTTACCCCAGTAAGGCACGCCATAGGCGTATAAACCGTTATCAGAATATGACGTACCGTCAGCAGCAACTACATCAAGAAGCGCAGCATTATCGCCCTTCACTTCCATTAAGTATGAGTTCCACATCCAGCTCATATTGATGTTTTGAGTGGCGGTATAAAAACCAAAAGTGACATTTGAGTCGTCAAACGTTTTGGTTAACTTCATGTCATTCACAATCGAACCAAAATCGTTCATAGTGACGTCGAATGTATGAATTCGCATCGCTAGGTCGCTTTGAAAAACCTCACCCGCATTGGCACCGTTGGCATAAAGTAATTGCGAACCAGCCCCACCAATACTATCAGCGATGCTTGAGCTACTGCCTACCTCGGCAGGGATCAACGACATAAAGTTGCCGCTAACATCAGAGACACGGAAACGGTTTTCAACTAACCAATCCTCTCCAAGATCAAATGAAGCCTCTAAGCCCACGGAATTCACAATGGGGTTCATGCCATCTCGCATATCACCACGGCTAATATTACCGTCTGCATCTAATCGCAATGTCGATAACATATTTGCTGAATGAACGGTATCTGACTTGGAATCAAAACCAGCAATTGAGCTACCATCTGAATACATAGGCATCGGTAAGTAGCCAATGCTCTTATCGTCTAAATGTTTAAAGTATAAACGGACATAACCGCTATCAAATTCTTTAGTGATATTGGCCTTAATTTGTCCGCCTTTGTTGGCCGTATAGCCTGGGTCTCTAGGACCATCACCAGTACGAACAAAACCACCAATATGGAAACGCATTGAATCGTTAATACTTGCACCATATTCAAAATCGGTACGCAGCGTGTCGTAATCTAAACCCACAGTAGATGAAACACTGCCCGCGTCACTAGTGCCGGTTTTGCTAATGACGTTGATAATACCGCCAGGCGCGTTACTGGCCGCTGTTGATGCTGAACCACCACGGATTGATTCGATAGTTTGCGTTGTAGAATCAATACGTAAAAAGATGTCTGCGTTACCAAAGGCGATATCGCCAAACTGTAAAATGGGTAAACCGTCTTCTTGGATCTGTAAAAACTTAGCACCACCTGAAGCCACTGGTAAACCGCGCACTGCGATGTTTGCATTGCCCTCACCACCCGTTGACTCGACTTTCATCCCCGGAATAATTCGAAATGCTTCAGCAGATGAGCGTGGCGAACTGATCGCCAAATCGTCTGGAGATAAGCTACTAACAGAAACACTAGAGTCCATTACGCGAGTTCCACGAGCTACACCTGTAACAGTAATACGCTCAAGGCCAATGGCATCTTTTTGTGTGTCGGTTGTTTCTGCGTCAGCAGCCCATAGGCTTGAGCTAACCATCATTGCAAGCGTACTGAGTACAAACTTTTTCGATGTGCTGTTTATCATTTTTATGTCCCCACATAGAGTGTATTGATGCAGTTGAATATCCCCATAACAGCATCGTTATTATTTTTTCATCTCAATCGATTTAAGCTTATCTAGGCCAACTTAGTGAAATATGCTCTGAGTTGAGCGATTCACTTAATCCAGCTAAATCGGTTGTGTTGTGAGTAGGCTTAAATCCCATGTTTAAGCCCAAAGCCAACCCGTTTTTAACTCAAGTTAAAGCGTAAACAAAAACTCAACTTAATCGATTAAGTTACAAATTAGCAACTAATTAAATAATTGCAAGTACAATTTATGTTCAAAGCAACGTGAAATTTAACAAATATGACTTAAGTAAATGTTTATTCTATAAATATGATTTTATCAAAGTGTTCAATTATTCAACATTCGATGTGAGTAAGTGTCCTGAGGGATCGCGTAACAGGTTATAAGCAGCCATAAAACACAATAAAAAAGCAAAACCAGTAGCAAGGTAAAAACCATATTTAACATGGCCAAATATATCACCCACAAATCCCATTAATAACGGCCCTAATGCCGCAGATAACGCTGTAAAAAACAAAATAACGCCTGCAACAGAACCATGCTGCTCCACAGGGAAACAACTGATCCCCTTAGAGTTTAGTGTTGGGTATATCATCGACATAAATAAGCCAGACAAAGGCAATAAAATTACCGCTGCTGATATGCCATATATCATTGCACCTAAGTAACATAAGCTGATCGCCAAACTGAACCAAAACATCACCTGCTGCCAGCTAAACCGATTAAGAATCCAGCCACCTAAAAACCGTCCAAGCGCTCGCAAAGTAAAGAAGATGGTTAACGCATACGTCGCAACTACGACTAAATCACCTTGATAATTGAGTAGTAAGGTTGGCATCCACACATAAATGGCAACTTCGGTAGCAACATACAAACCAATAGCCAATGAATACCCTAATGCATACGGGTTTTTCATCATTTTAAAGGTGCTAGCTAAGTTGATATCTTGCGTAGATGAGCGCTTAATTTGTGGATACGGTGCACGATAAGCCAGCCAACATAACACTAAGCAAAATACCCCAGCACCAAAATAAAGGTATTTCCATGACACACCGGTCACCAGCAAATAGCTCACAATTGCAGGGCCAACCATTGCGCCAACACCAAAGAATCCTTCAACGGTATTCATAGTGCTTGAGTGTTGTTTTGAGTTTGTAGAAATATCCCCAATGAGTCCCAGCGCTCCCGTTTTAAATACACCAATGGCAATCCCGACTAAGGCGAGTAAAAACAGGAAATAATAAAATGATTCACCTAACGCAAACATAAAACTCGCGGCAGCAAACAATAACAATCCCATTAGGATTGTGGTTTTACGACCTAACTTGTCAGCCAAAAAGCCTAAAAATAGCCCACTCAATGCAATAAATAACATTGGCATATAATGAAAAGCACTTGCTTGCGACATTGATAAATCAAATGTTGTAATTAATTCAGGGATAATCACCCCCACAGCATCAGAAGTCATTGCGAACATAAAAAACATCAAATATGTCAACATTCTAATCCGTGCATTACCGCTATTTTCATTTGTATTCAAATGACTAACCATACTGTCCACCTTCTTGTTATATGCTCTTATTTGTGGTTTATGAGTCGAATTTTCCGCTCACATTCGTTTTCTCCCACAGAAAACGAACTCAATTTTTAAACAAAGCCCTTGAATAATGTTTCATCTTGGTTAAATATACAACTTAATCGATTAAGTTTTTTAAGAAATCTACTTTAAGAGTCGCCAAAATGAAAAATAATGTTCAGCTGATCACATACGTAGATCGTATAGCTCACTCAAATTTAAAAGGGCTCAAACAGGTTCTAGACACAGAACTACATGATCTTTTTGGTGGTGTACATCTATTGCCTTTTTACTACCCTATTGATGGTAGCGATGCCGGATTTGACCCAATCGATCACGGCAAAGTAGATGAACGCTTGGGTGATTGGAATGACGTTAAACAAATTGGCCAGCAATACGACATTATGGCCGACTTAATCGTTAACCATATGTCTGCCGAATCGACTGAGTTTCAAGACGTATTAGCAAACGGCAAACAATCGGTTTATTGGGGCTTATTCTTAACCAAAGACAGCGTGTTCCCAAATGGCTTAAGTGCAGAAGACCAGGCTAAAATTTATCGCCCTCGCCCAGGCAGTTGTTTCACAACCTACACATTGGCAGATGGCTCTGAGGTTGAATTTTGGACCACATTTACCGCAAACCAAATTGACATCAATGTGCACACCGAAGCAGGTAAAACGCATTTAAATAATGTGTTAAGCCGATTTCATGAAAGTAAAGTAGACCTTATCAGGCTCGATGCTGCTGGTTATGCCATTAAAAAACCTGGCACCAGTTGTTTTATGATTGATGAGTCATTTGCATTTGTGGATGAGCTAGCCAAACAAGCCAACAGCCTTGGCATGACCACATTAGCCGAGATCCACTCACATTATAAAACTCAAATCGACATCGCTAAACGTGTTGATATGGTGTACGACTTTGCACTGCCGCCATTGATTTTACACAGCTTATTTAGCAAGGATGCGAGCGCCTTAACTCACTGGTTATCAATAGCCCCTCGAAACTGCGTAACCGTACTAGATACCCACGATGGTATTGGTATTATCGATGCGGGACCTGTTGGCAATAAAGCGGGTTTATTAACGCCAGCTGAAATAGACAACCTGGTTAATCAAATTCACAGCAACAGCAAAGGTGAGAGCTTACAGGCAACAGGCGCTGCAGCAAGCAACGTAGACCTCTACCAAGTGAATTGTACTTATTACGATGCACTGGCTCAAAACGATGTAGATTACTTAATTGCGCGCAGTATTCAGTTTTTTGCCCCTGGCATTCCGCAGGTGTATTACACAGGGTTACTGGCCGAAACCAACGCAATGGAATTACTCAACAAGACTCAAGTAGGACGCGATATTAACCGCCCTTATTTGCATGTGAGTGATATCCAAACATCAATGCAAAAACCTGTGGTAAAAGCATTGTGTGAACTTATTAAGTTGCGTAATACCCTACCGGCGTTTAATGGTGAATTTAGCATGAGCTATGACAATCAGCAGTTACAGCTAACCTGGATAAATGGTGATGACACTGCGAGGTTAATCGTTGATTTTGCGATTAAAGATGCTCAAATCAGTGTCACAAATAAACAACAATCTCAACGTATCGTACTCACGGAGTTACTTGCAAAACACCAACAGTAACCATCCGTGTTTACAACAATAAGGCGCCAATAATTGGCGCCATATTTTTTAGGTCAAACTCAGTTAAAGTACAACGTTAATAATTTAGCATTCATGCTAGCAACTGCCACCTCGCGACAATTCATAACCTAGCACCTCAGCATGATGGGCATCTGCAATAAACATTTCTGCCGCTTTACGCCCTTTTTGTTCCGAATGTTGATAAACCGTAGTTAACTTAGGAGTGGTCCGCATACCTTCATCAATACCGTCAAAACCAACAACCCGAATATCTTCAGGTATACGGATCCCTTGCTGAACCGCTTCGCGCATTAAGCTCAATGCAATTAAGTCACTCATGCACAAAAATACATTAGGACGAGGCACACTATTTAACGCCTCTTTAGCTGCGATACTCGCAAAATCTGCATTACTTTCAGGAATATTCCAAATACGATCATCACCTAACTTAACCCCTGTATCACTAATGGCATCTAAATACCCTTGTAGGCGTTGATGCGCTACAGATGTGTCGATTTCCATCGAATGGATGTCATAAACGCGGCACGTTAAATGAGTATCGAGTAGACGTAAGCCTAAAATGGCCACTTGATCTTGCGAGGATTGAATAGCCAGTTTTGCCACCTCATAGGCCCCCGCTTTATTATCAATACTCACAGACGCACTTCGATGGATATTAAAATCAACAGTAACGACTTTTTTACGAATTTTTTTCAGCTGCTCAGCCAACAGTCGATTACGTGGACGACCATAACAAATAAAACCATCAACAAAATCATTCACACCATTTACATTATCTGAACTGCCAGAAAACAAGAGCAAATTAATTTTATGTTGCTCAAATACGGCGGCGACCCCTTTCATAAAACGGCTTGCGACCGGATCTGACACCATGTATTCAATACTGTCTGACAACACCAGGGCAACAGTATCAAACTTACCACGGCGTAATGATTGCGCGGCCTTGTTAGGCCCAAAGTAACCTAACTCGTTACACGCTGCCAAAATTTCAGTGCGGCGCTTTTCCGACAATTGATCAGGACGATTAAAAGCATTAGACACAGTCGCATTCGACACGCCTAATTCTTTAGCGATACTTTTTAATGTCCAATGCTTAGGGTCTGACATATGGGTCTGCTTTAGTCGTAGCTGAGCTCGCAATGAGCAATAGATAATATGAATATACCGATGCAAGACATTGAAAACAATCTAAGAGGAACTATACGGAGAGATAAAGCGTGCCCATGCGGAATGCTGGACACAAATTAAACAAATACTAGGGCCTGCTGATCTTTCAAAGTTGTTTTTGCAGCGAAGATTCAACAGGACCTAGGGGTTATTCTTGTAAATCGTAATGCTGGGCGTAATCAACTAAACTGGCTATCGACATATTTTGCTGTTCTGTCGGCTTGTTTAGACGCTTAGCAAACCAATAACGTGGCTTCCAATAGACATTATTTAAACTAGAAATTTTCACACCCTTTTTAGTCGAGGCATGTAAAAACTTATCCTGTCCCATGTAAATCCCTACATGGCGTGCGGTTCTACCGGTTTTGAAAAACACTAAATCACCAATAACAAGCTCACTTCTTGGGACTTCTTTACCTAAAATACGTTGTGCATTAACCGAGCGCGGTAATTTGCTGCCCACAATGTCCAGGTAAGCCAAATACACAAAGCCTGAACAATCAATACCGTTACGGCTTAGGCCGCCTAAACGATAAGGCGTGCCTTTCCATTGATCATGAAAACTGAGTAAGTTTGACTCACTCCACTTAGGCGGCTCAGGCTTAAGCATAGGTGGCACCACCACAGGTTTAGGGGCTTGCACCACTGGCGGGTTAGATGCACACGCTGACAACAACACCACTAAACAAGCAAATAATATTCTTTTAGCCAACTCGACCCACTCCAGACCCGAAAAAAATCACCGAAATATAAAGACCTTTAGATAAATACACAATCAAAATACGTCACAAGCCACTGAGTAAAGCTAATTTAACGGGTAATTAGCTGCATACATTGCACAATGGCGCGTTTTGCTGCGGTTTTATCTGCTTTAATTTGACAGCGTAGCATAGTCCCTTGCCAATTTGACCAAAAAATGTTCGATAACACACTAGCACTCATGTCTGTTTTAATAAACCCTTGCTGCTGACCTTGCTCAATAAGCGCATTAAATAGACTCAACCACTGGTCAAACAGTTGATTAAGTGTCTGATGCAGCAATGTCATTTGCGGATTAACTTCAACCATTAAGTTACCCATTAAGCACCCGCGGGGTTGGCTGTCGCTAAACAAAAAGTCGATCAGTTGATGGTAGCCGCCCAATACCGCGGTGATATTGGTTTTAAAGTTAGCATTAGGGTCCATGGCTATTGGGGCGATACGTTGGCCAAAATAATATTGTGCAACTTCGGCGGCAAACGCTTCTTTACTGGCAAAATAGTGATAAAACGATCCCTTAGGAATGCCCACTTCATCCAAAATGAGTTTAATCCCCACGGCGCTGTATCCGTGTAAAGCAAATAGCTTTTCACCGACGGCGCAAATTGACTGTTTACTGGTGGTATTTTTGTTCATAGTTTCTCCAATTTTGGCGCTACGATAAACAAAAATAGACCAGTCGTCTATACATTTCCAGTTTATTAATAATATTGGAGGCCGCTGCAGATAAACAGCGTTAAAAAGGCTGTGGCATAAGCAGCTTTAGTGGGCTAAGTGTTGTCGGCATAAGTGAGATTGAGGTTAGAGGCATTGATGTAAAAGAGTCAGACAATGAGTTGCGATTAGTCACTGGCAATGAGCAACTACTAATGAGCAACGGCTAATGAGTAGCTGGTAGTGAGCAAAGAGCGAGTAACAAATAACGAGTCGCCAGGTATTAGTGGGTATTTTGCTGAATGGACTCATCTAGCAGCTGTTGTGTGTTTAAACGTTTTTGGCGACGTTCATCATCGATATGCTGATTAACCAATTGCTCACATTGTTTTTGTTGATCATATTGGCTTAATGGATCGGTCGTTTTATCTGTTTGTGCCTGGCATAACACGCTACTGCAACCGCTTAACAACACACTCGCAGCCACAACTAAGACCGGGAAATACCTCGATGATACTACCAAATAATCACGCCTTGTTTTGTCATCATGCATATCATCTTTACTCCTTTAAAAAATGACCCCTGTAAAAAGTTATTCCATTAAAAAGTGACCCTATTAAAATATGCCCCATTAAAAAACCAGCCCGAAGGCTGGTTAATAATATGCTAATCAATCACGATTACCCAGTAATGCGTAATTCATCGACAACCTTTTTAACGTCGTCGGTATTTTTGGCAATGGTTAAGGCTAAATCACGTTCAGCGTCACTCGATACCGTACCTTCTAAAGTAACTACGCCGTTTTCAACATCAACATCAATTTCGGTACCTGAGATGTCAGTTGAAAATAATAAGCGAGTTTTCACTACGGTTGCCACTTTTGAGTCAGTTAAAGTATCGGCTAACGTTTCGCTGTCATGGTCTTTATCATGATGCGCTTTCATCACGGTTAATTCGTTATTAACCTCGTTAACGCCATCGACACTTTTGACTAATTCGGCAGCCAACGCTTTATCAACACTGCTGTTTACTTTACCGGTTAAGGTGACGTTGCCGTCTGTTACGTCGGTATTAATATCAAAAGAGTTAAGGTTAGTGTTTAACAATAACGTGGTTTCAGCTTTACCATCAATCCATGCATCTTTTGCATCATCCTGCCAATCTTGAGCTGCGTTTGCAGTGAATGCCATTGAACCAAGAACGATGCTTGTTAATACTGATAATGTAGTCTTTTTCATAAAGATATTCTCCATTGTTAGTGTTAATGCTGTATTACACCTTAGATAATGCGCGAACTGTGCCAAGTTTTTTAAGTTACTGTTTTAAAGTGATTTACTGTTAATTCCCGAGCAAAGCTTATCGATGATAGTGACTTACTTTCGGACTTTTTTACCGACTTGATGTAAAAATTTCACGGCGATTGGCTCTACTCGTTAAGTGGTAAGTTTTTCATGCTGTCGCAACTGATTTGCAGCCATGCAATACCCTCTGCCAATTGTCTGGTAACACGTTGGCTATTCGCGCGCTTAGCGGCAAGCTTGAGGCGGCTTAACACATATTGCTCTGCGGCAATCAGCACCTTAATCGCTTTTGTCATGCGGTTTTGCGCCATGGCTTTTTCTGCCTCTGCATAATAGGGGCTCAATGGCGGCGTTAAATGGCCAATGCTTTCTACTACTCGTGGATAGCGCGGTTCGACTTGCTTAAAAAGCGCCGTTAAACGGCTTAACATGCCTTTTCTTACCTCTGCCATATGGCCAAATATGCGCTTAATATTGTAATCAATGGCCCCTTTGGTAGCCTGGCTATAAAATAGTTGTCCCGCCTGGCACAAATCAATCGCTTCATTGATTAACCATAAGTCGCTGCCATCGTGCACTGCCTCATTGGATCGCTTGCTATTCAACGTCATATCTCCTTATCACCTGTTAATGATTATCGTTAACATGTGTGATGACTTGCTAATGAATGTAATATTGAGTCATTATGATCACTTGCATAATTCATACACATTGACAAAATTTAATTAAACTGTTGATTTTAAATTGTTATGCTAGCAATACGTTCTCGGGACAAACGCCGAATAGGAAAAAATTACCGCCTTTAATTGTCAAATCTACATCACCGATTACAGTGGTTATTAATAGACAGGGAGTAACATCGGCATGGGTCGTCCAGTACTTTTTTATCATTTGCGCCAGCCGCAAACACAAACTCAACTATTGCAAGTTGCAGCCAGCCAGCATTTTAATAAGATTGCGAGCAGTATCGATCAACCCTGGTTAACACAGCTTGAAGACAATGCTGTTGATGTCGCGATAATCGAACTCGCCAATCTAAGCCAGCAAGACTATATCGATATCGCCAACAGCGAATTAATGGCAGATATCGAATTTATCTTTTTAAGCGAAGGTAAGCCTAACCCTAATCTCGATAAGCTTATGGCAACTGGCGCGGGGTATCATTTCCGTCAGCCTTACGACATGACATTGATTGACGACACCTTAGAAGACTTTGCCCAGGATTTAGTCTCGCAATCAACCAAAAAGCAGCAACCCTTTTCGAGCGAGCTAGACCAATATGGTTTGCTTGTGGGCTCGTCGCGCGCCATGCATAAACTGTATCGCACCACTCGTAAGGTGGCAGTAACCGAAAGTAATGTGCTTATTATTGGTGAAAGCGGAGCCGGTAAAGAGTTGGTGGCCAATACAATTCATTTAGCCAGCACTCGAGTTAACGAGCCTTTTATTGCCATTAACTGCGGCGCATTAAGCCCAGAGTTAGTCGACAGCGAGTTATTTGGTCATGTAAAAGGCGCATTTACTGGGGCAAATCGAGACCACTCAGGGGTATTTGAACAAGCTGAAGGTGGCACGTTATTTTTAGATGAAGTCACCGAAATGCCGCTCGAGCATCAAGTGAAGTTGTTGCGGGTGCTTGAAAATAATGAATATCGTCAAGTGGGCAGCCAAAAGGTTAAAAAGGCCAATGTGCGCATCGTGGCCGCCACCAACCGCGACCCCGCCAAGGCCATTGAGCAAGGGCAATTTCGCGAGGACTTATACTTTCGCTTAGCCCACTTTCCAATCCGCGTACCGCCATTACGAGACAGAGGCGACGACATTAGCGGTTTAGCTCAACACTTTTTGGCATATCGTAACTCGGCTGAAAAGCTCAGCAAAACCTTTAGCGACGATGCACTGAGTTTAATTCAACAACAAAAGTGGCCTGGCAATGTACGCGAGTTAAAGCATGCCATCGAACGCGCTTATATTCTCGCCGACGATATTATTGATGTCAGCCATATCAATATTAACCCGCTAGAACCGTCTACCGAGTCAGCGGAAGACGATGTCCAAATCCCCGCAGGCATGCGTTTAGATGAACTTGAAAAAGTCGCCATTTATCAAGCACTCGATCAAACCGCCGGCAATAAAAATGACACAGCCAAACAACTCGGCATTAGTGTCAAAACCTTGTACAACAAACTGAGTAAATACCAGGATCAAACCAGCTCAGAGGATTAATTGACCCAGTCTTCCCGGCAATGCTTTTGAGCCGGGACACACCAATATGGTCATCCCGGCAGTGCTTTTGAGCCGGGATCCAGGTGTTAGCTTTGTACTTTTGTACTTTTGTACTTTTGTACATATGGCCTGCGGCCACCAACGTCGTGGCGCTTCGCCCACACCAGACCAAGAGGAAACCAACGGCTGTTCCCTCTTGGAACTCCCAGCCGCCACATCAAAATTATCTGAAAAGCGATAATTTCGCGACGTGGTCAAATCCAGCTTTTAACTTCTTTTGAGTGTTCTTCGGCCTTATTCGAAAATGCTAACGCTTCAGATGGGGCGTCCCTTCCCCTCTAAAGCTAGCTGGCCGTCCATGGCCAGCTCACGTCATTTTCTTCAACGGCCTCAAGTCCAGAGTTGAATTTGGACTGTTGCAAGCAATATACGTAACTCATTTATGCCCAATTCCTAGTAAGTAAGGTATATCAGGGACGAGGTAATAATCTATCAATGATGATGGAAGAAGCACTATAAAAACCATCTTAACAGATGTGATCAGAACAGATAATTAGTCGAGAGGTTGTACAAAAAATAACTACCGTTAAAAAGCTAATTCCTATAGCATCCTACATTAGATAAAGAATTACCGATTAATATGGGTGTGGTATCGGTCAAGTCCAGCAAGCGATTTATGCCTTGCAAACTACTCAACGCATAAATACTAAAACGTTTTGTGAACGGAGAACTCAAGGGATAATGAAACTTTGGGAATTTATTGGAAATAGCGCAAGCGAAATAATTGCTCTATCAGCACTTGGCCTAGCAATTTGGCAGGGGGTTTCTACTAGACGCCACAATCGGTTGGCTGTTAAGCCACATTTAGATTTTAGCTCAAAATATAGTGACGGCGAAACTTTCACTCTTTGGCTTAAAAATGATGGAATTGGCCCTGCAATTGTTAAAAAATACGAACTTTTCTTAGATGGAGTTTTACAGCCGAACGAAGGAAGTAAACTCGTAACAGAAACGCTAAAAAAATTGAATACCCCCAGTGTTTCATTTGGTGGAATGGCACTCAATCCGAATAGCTCCCTAGCTGCGAGTACGAAGCAACAAATACTGCATTACGATATGGAAAATTACTCTAAATCTTTGAGAAAAGATTTTGAGTCAGAATTTAAACGAATTGAAATAGTTATCAAATATGAATCACTCTATGGTGAAAGATTTACTGCGAAATATCAGTTCACATAACAAATAAGGATATACCACTCAAAATTGTGTCCTTATCCCAAGTAATGTTCAAGCCCTAAATGTGAGACATGATCATTTATTAATTTCATTATATCAACACCTTAATTGTTTACAGTGAGCTTTCATAAAAAATTTATGTCTTAACTCACTTTTGCCCAAAAATGAGTTGGTCTTAGCTTTTAAACGCCTAAATTCAACTCTGAACTTGAGGTCGTTGAAGAAAATAACGTGAGCTGGCCATGGACGGCCAGCTAGCTTTGGAGGGGAAGGGACGCCCCATCTGAAGCGTTAGCATTTCCGAATAAGGCCGAAGCAGGCTAAAAATGCGGCCCAAAGCTGGATAATTTTCCGTCGCAATTTTTTCGCTGCTGTTGTTTGGTTAAAAAGCGAAAATGTTGCCGGAACGGCACAGGTGATCCAAGAGGGGATTGCTGTTGATCCCCTTTTGGCCCGTGCAGGGTGGAACCTTGCGATCTTGATTCAAACGGAGTTTGAAAATTGGTGTGGCCGTAAGGCCATAAAATGAAGATTACCTCTGTGGAATCATCACAGACAACGACTTTGGTTTCACCTCAATTAGCATATCGCCTGCCTCAAACAACTCGCCATCAATCACATACTGACACTGAGCATTCGTTGTTAAATAGACTTTTTTAGCCTGCTGATGATGAATCGCACTATTTTCAGCGTTGTGAGCACGGCTGCCTGTTAAGCCTGCAAACAATAACTCGGTCATACTAAGTAATTGTTGTGGCGAAGTGTCACTCGCCTCAATCCAGGTGATATCGAGTAAACCATCATTAATAATCGGTTCACCATTACCCTGGGCTAAAACGCTAGTAAATGGCGCGGCATTGGCAACCACCAAACTGGTGGTGTCGATAGTGTGGGTTTCACCGTCATCTAACTGCATGCGAATCGACCACGATTGATTTTCATCAATAGCCTCACACAAACCAGTTAAATACGCTAACTGGCCCATGTCGTTTTTGGTCTCACGGTCGGCTTTTTGAATCATTTTATGCTCAAACCCTAAGCCCACCAGCAACAACATAATGCTGTCGTTACACATTGCGGTATCAATGCGTTGGTGATGACCTTGAATTAAAATATCTAACGCCTGCGATACGGGTATCAATTTACTGTTAACCCCAAATAAGGTGTGACTTAATGCATTAGTGGTGCCCATTGGAATAATGCCTAAATAAATATCGCTGTCGACCAACACCGAGGCGACCTCGTTAACTGTGCCGTCACCGCCGCAGGCAATGATGATATCGGCACCTTTTTCTTTAGCTTGTTCGGCTAATTGCACTGCCGATTTATCTTTGGCGGTGTAGAGCACATTAAGCTGAAAATAGCGCGATAGGGTTTGTTTAATATAGTCGGCTTCGTCGTGCCACTTACCACCGCCCGATACCGGATTAACAATTAACCAGGCTTGCTTATGGATATTAATTTGCTGCTGTTGATGCATTTTTTCAACACCCGCTAACTGCCATTTATTTAACCTAGCAGTTTGACGAATATCATTAATGCTTTTAAGCACGTCGCTAAACTGACGTTGCTTATCGCGGCACACTAAATACGCGGCTAACATTAATACTGAACGGCCTCGGCCTAAGGCACAATGCATTACCACATTGTTGCCTTTACGCACCTGAGTGTGTAACCAGTTTACTGCCTGATTGACTTGGGCAATGGTTGGCACGTTATGGTCTAGTACCGGAATATTTAAATACTCAATATTCTCATCCACTAAGGTCCATTCAAGTGCGTCAAACTCGGCGGTAACATCTAAAATAGCGCCGATTTTTTCACGTTTAAGTTGTTCAACGTCGCTTGGAAACAAGCGACAAGCTAAATACAACTGCTTATCGATTTGTTGAATAGCAGGTACTTTGTCGTGCTTTCTTGCCCACGCGTTATACGCCTGACTGCCCATTAAAAATGGGATAAAACTCCAGCTGATATACCAGGGAATACTGCCGTCCTGGCTTTTACGAAAAATGCCTGCGCTATTAAACCAATAGGCAGAGCTGACTAAACCTAATGACAATGCCACCCAGCCAAACACCACTTGCAGCACTGCATAAGGCAATGCGATGCATAAACACAATGCGATGCATAAACACAATGCGATGCATAAACACAATGCGATAAAAGTACCAAGGGTGTAATAATATTTAATGTGGATTTGGGTCGGCATAAACTGTCCTCCTGGAGTGAAATAACAAAAGCGGCACTCATGCCTAATGCATGAGTGCCGTAATATTATTAACAGTCAGGATCTTCGGCTTTCATGCCTTCTTTTACATCTTCACAAGCATCCTCAACCGCATTACCAGCATCTTGAATCATCTCATCGACCTTCTCACCTGCATTTTCGGCTTTGTTATCTGAACATGCTGACAAACCAGCTGTTAACAACACCATTAAACTTGCCATTGTGATTAATTTTAATAATTTCATAATTCATCTCCTTGATGATGGTAAAGACTTAATTGCTGGTAAACATTGCAACCAGCTATATTAAGATAAGCTTAATTATCAATTTTGCCATGTTTATTATTTAAATGACTTTTATCGAGGTGACTTGCCACGCAGTGCATTCGACACTAACGAAATCAGCAACAACACCACAAAGATAAAGAAAATAATTTTAGCGATTCCCGCTGCTGCACCTGCAATACCTGTAAATCCCAATAAACCTGCGATAACGGCTATCACTAAAAACATTAATGTCCAGCCCAACATAAAAACCTCCTTGGTGTACGGTTTGTCTTCAATGTACTGAATATGAACTAACGATATTCGTACATGCGATGTTTCTGTGTATCTGTGTTTCGTATACTTCTCATCGTTGGTATATTTCTCATCGTTGGTATATTTACTAAAGCCAGCATCGTGCCAACTTCGAAAATAAAGCATAAGCAATTAATTAATATAGATTTAATTATTCAGAGTGTAATAGGTACAATCGACGGCATACCACGCGGTGGGAAATTTTTACCGACAATTCGGTAAGAGTTTCAGGCTCAAAGCCTAATGGGAAACCAACAGATATAAAAAAGGGCTGCCAACAATGGCAACCCTATTTTTTATGATGCTGATTTACGGTTTATCGCATGTTTATCTTGGTAATTTAACGGATATGAGCGCCGCTAACGTCACAAATGCACTTGAGATCCATAAACAGGCCTCAAGGCCATATTGCTGATAAACCCAACCCGAAAGCACGGTACCAATTAAGCGCCCCATGGCATTGGCCATGTAGTAAAAGCCGACATCGAGTGACACGCCATCATTACCGGCATAGCTGACAATAAGGTAACTGTGCAGCGATGAGTTAATCGCAAATACCGCACCAAACAACAATAAACCGGCGATTAATGACTGCTGGATATAAAAGTCAAAATGTAACGCTAATGCAATGGCTGCAGGGATAACTAACAAATAACCAGCCCATAAAAAGGCCGAGCGCCCTGTTGGCACCTTGCCTTGTTTTTTACCGGTAAAGTACGGCGCAAATGATTGCACAATACCGTAACCAATGACCCAGCTGGCCATAAAGCCGCCGACCCACCAATGATCCCACTGAAATGTAACCGCTAAAAATACCGGCAATGCCACCACAAACCATACGTCGCGGGCACCAAACAAAAACATCCGCGCTGCCGACAGCATATTAATTGCCGGGCTTTTTGAGAACATATCGGTAAATTTAGGCTTGTTTTTAGCTTTACCTAAATCGGCTTTTAAGCTGAGTAAACTCATTAGCCACACTATGGTCAACATGGCGGCCATTGCTATCACGGCGCCGCGAAACTCAAGTAACGTTAGCAATAAGCCACCTAAAAAGAAGCCAACCCCTTTTAAGGCATTTTTTGACCCCGTAAGAATCGCAACCCACTGATACAACTTACCCTGAGCATCACCCGGCACCAGCATTTTAATCGCGCTTTTGGCGCTCATTTTATTGAGATCTTTAGCAATACCAGACAAGGCCTGCGCTGCCATAACATACATTACGGTAAGCATATCGGCGGGTACCGTTAGCATGGCAAGGGCGACAATTTGCAGCCCAAGACCAATGTTCATGGTGTTATTTAACCCCAACCTTGCGCCTAACCAGCCGCCAACGAGGTTGGTTATTACGCCAAAGATTTCATAAAACAAAAACAACATGGCAATGTTAAGCGGGCTGTAACCGAGTTGATGAAAGTACAACACCACCAGCATCCGCAATGCGCCGTCGGTTAAGGTGAACGCCCAATAATTACCGGTAATAATTAGGTATTGTTTAATCTGCGGCGGCAATGCGCTCAGTGATAACAGCCCCATGCTGGGTTATTCCTTATCTGCTAGGCCGACTTTGCGGGCAAGCTCAGCAGTACGGTTAGCGTATCCCCATTCATTGTCGTACCACACGTATAATTTCACCTGAGTGTCGTTAACGACCATGGTCGACAAGGCATCAATAATGCTCGAGCGTGGATCGGTTTTATAATCAACTGACACTAATGGGCGTTCTTCATAACCCATAATGCCTTTAAGCTCAGTATCTGCGGCTTGCTTAAGCAGTTGATTCACTTCTTCTACTGTGGTGCCGCGTGCCACTTCAAATACGCAGTCGGTAATTGAAGCATTGGCTAACGGTACACGGATCGCGTGGCCATTTAGCTTGCCTTTAAGCTCAGGGAAAATATGGGTAATGGCGGTAGCTGAACCAGTTGTGGTGGGGATTAAACTGATACCACATGCACGGGCACGGCGTAAGTCTTTGTGCGGTGCATCTAAGATGGTTTGGGTATTAGTGATATCGTGGATTGTGGTCATCGAACCATGTTTAATGCCGATTTTTTCGTGGATTACTTTTACCACTGGCGCTAAACAGTTGGTGGTACAAGATGCCGCCGTCACTATCGGGTGAATCGCTTTATCATAAAGATCATCGTTCACGCCCATCACAATATTGAGCACGCCCTCTTCTTTTACAGGTGCTGTTACCACAACACGCTTAACACCTTGATCTAAATACGCTTGCAGTAACGCTTTGGTTTTGATTTTACCCGACGCTTCAATCACTACATCGCATTGTGACCAATCGGTATCTTGAGTGGCTTTATTTTGAGTACATGGAATGGCTTTGCCATTAATCACAATGGCGTCGCCTTGATGGGTCGCCTCGTGATGCCAGCGCCCATGCACTGAATCAAAGGTCATTAAGTGTGCTAACGTTGCGGCGTCGCCAGCAGGATCGTTAATGTGGACAATTTCCACGTCGTCCCAATCGTACGCTGCGCGCATTGATAAACGTCCCATACGGCCAAAACCGTTAATACCTATCTTAATCGTCATAATATTGTCCTAAATAATGTTATTTGGCTTATTAGTCAGTAATCTTTAATTAGTCGTCTTTAATCAGTAATCTTTTATCAATAATCTCTTATGAACAATCTCGTATGAAAAAGATCATAGAGTAAACGCATCAAAATATTCGCGCTGTACTGGGTGCGCTAATGCTTTTGGTCGCAATTCTTGTACTGCACTAACGACTTTGTCTTTTGGCCAGCCTAAGCTGGCAAGAATCAATCCAATCACTAGCCCTGTGCGTCCTGAGCCGCCTTTGCAATGCACAGCAATTGTGCCCTGGTTGTGCATCAAATCTAAGATTTGCGCTTTATTGGTTAACCAGCTGGCTTCAAATTCAGCGCCCGGTGCGGCGTCATCTAATATAGGTAATTGCACCCATTTAATGCCCTGGTTGGCACATTGTGCGGCTAAATCGCTGGCTTGATTGCGGGCCATTTCTTCGTCAAACATCAAGGTAAGTAGCATTTGAGTATCCGCCGCTTTTAACGTAGTGAGCGACTCAGCCAATGCTTGCTCTTTAGTGCCTGGGCATGGGGTAAAAATCAATTTAGCGCCATTCTCATTGAGTGGATCTAAAGGCAAAATATTAAACGGATGTGGCGACATTAATTACTCCCAAATCTTATATATTGAAATACGGCAAAATCTAACGGCAAAAACTGACTTTATCAGGGCGATTTTTCATAGCGTCTAAACGCTCAAGATACGGCAAAATTAACGCGATGTTATTTTCAGTCGTTTGCGCAATCACCGACTTTGCCCATAACGGTAACGCTGAATTAATCCGATAAAACACCCATTGGCCGTGTTTTCGATCGCTAAGAATGTTGGCTTTTTTCAGTAAGGCTAAGTTACGCGATACTTTAGGTTGGCTATCTTCATCAAGCGCCGTCATCAACTCACACACACACAACTCACCATGATAATGGGTCAACATTAAGGTTTTTAGACGGATGTCGTCGGTTAAGCATTTATAAAACGCGATGGGATCGACATCGGTTAGCGCCTCCTCGGCGAGCGGTTCAACTTCGGCTGGTGTTTCAATAGTTGCTGCTGCAAACGCTTTACGTTCCACCAGCAAAAACATCGATAAGCGATTGTTAAGCTCGGTTAAAGTGCTGGAGAAAGGATGATTACCTTTGCGCGTTTTAGGATCAGGAAAATCCCAGGCGAGTTGCTTACCCGCCCCAGGAAAACTGCGGCATTCGGTATTGGCTTTATCGCAAAGCGTAATCACGTAATCAAAGGCTTGCCCTGCAAACGTTTGTACATTTTTAGACGCTAAATGACTGGCGTCGACACCAAACTTTTGGATTGCTTCAATCGCCCTAACATCAATGTCTTCTGGCTGGGTACCCGCACTAAATACATCAAATTGATCACCGGCTTTGCTTCTTAATAACGCTTCGGCCATTTGTGAACGGGCAGAATTTCCAGTACACAAAAACAATACGCTTTTCTTTTTCATAGATAATGGACTCAGCTGGGATCTTAAAAACATTGTATATATGATTATTTATATATACAAGACTAGGGCAATAAAAAACCTATTCAAAATGATGAATAGGCTTATAACAACGCTCAACGCTAGTGTTTATCTAGCCAATTCAAGGCTAAGGGCCATACTAATGACATGCTGTTTTAGCCACTAACATTACAGCTTTTCTTTTAAATTCACGTACAAGCTCTGTCTTCAATATTTAATGGATGCATATCAGAAGCAATAAAATCAACCACCAACCATTTACTTTGATTGTCAAATAACATAAAGTCCAAATAACTTGATAATCAAACTAATAAATTATGACCAACTTTGCCGATAAATATGCCCACCAGCATAACTTCACCTCTGTGAATGCACAAAACGAACGCCGTACATGGTACGTACTCGTGATTACGATTATTACTATGGTTATCGAAGTGACCGCCGGTACGATTTATGGCTCTATGGCGTTACTTGCCGATGGTTGGCACATGGGAACCCACGCAGCCGCTTTTTGCATCACGCTATTTACTTATCACTATGCAAGAAAACACGCCAATAGCGACAGATTCTCTTTTGGTGTAGGTAAGGTTGGCGTACTCGGCGGATACACTAGTGCGATTGGTTTGGGTATTGTCGCGCTCATTATGTTGGTTGAATCAATACATCGCTTACTGTCGCCAGTTGATATTCAATTTAACCAATCCATTATGGTCGCAATTATCGGTTTAGTGGTTAACGTGGCGAGCATGTTTATTCTTGGTCATGAACATCACCACCATGGGCACGATCATCACGACCACCACCATGATCATGACCATGCTCACCACGAAGATGACGGCCATACACACGATCATGATCATAGCCATCATGGACATAGCGACCATAATCTCAAAGCAGCCTATTTTCACGTACTCGCTGACGCGCTCACCTCAGTGTTAGCTATTGGTGCGCTTTTAGTGGGTAAGTATCTTGGCTGGTATTGGTTAGATCCTGTTATGGGGATTGTGGGTGCCGTGGTTATCACGAAATGGGCTTTAGGCTTAATGAAACAAACGAGCCCAATTTTGTTAGATGAAAACATCGACAAGCATTATCAAGCTGACATTATTAACGCACTTGAAAATGAGCAAACCAAAGTGACCGACATTCACATTTGGAGAATAAGCGCAGATCACTATTCGGCCGCCATTGCAATTTGCACCACAAGCGACACGAATGCTGAAACATTTAAACAATCACTGAGTAAGTTTGGTAAGCTAAACCACTTAACAATCGAAGTGAATTACGCCTGAGGCTCTTATGCATTCTTTGAATAACCTAATCATCGAATTTTACGACAAACTGTCTTCTTGGGAGCTGTCTGTCGTTAAAGATACTGGTTACTCATTAGCACAGGTACATACCATTGAAGTATTGGGCTCGCACGGCCCAATGCGAATGAAAGAGTTAGCTGATAGATTGGGGATTACCACCGGCACACTAACGGTGCAGGTAGAAAAGTTGGTGCAATTGGGTCTTATCGTCCGCACTCCGCATGAGGTTGATCGCCGCTCAATACTGGTCGAATTAACCAGTGAAGGTACAGCGTTGCACAAGCACCACAACCGCATGCATTTACAACTAACAGAAGACATCACCCGTCATTTAGACCCAGAGTCGATCAAAGTGCTCACTCAAAGCTTTGAAAAAATGAACCGCGAGTTTTGAAATGAGGCTCGCTGAGTTAAATGCTCAGCGAGCCATTTTTATAAAAAAACACTAAACAGCCAGCCCTGCTGCAACGCCAGATGACCAGGCCCACTGAAAATTAAACCCGCCTAACCAACCACTTACGTCCATTACCTCACCAATAAAGTATAATCCTGGGACGTTATTAGCTTGCATGGTTTTCGATGACAGCTCATTAGTGTCAACACCACCTAAGGTGACTTCTGCGGTGCGATAACCTTCGGTGCCATTCATCACAATTGACCAGTCATTTAAGTTTTGAGCGAGTAGTTCACGCTCGCCGTGGCCAAGTTGATTTAAGGCTTTATCTAATAGTGCTTCTTCAAATAAGGCTTCGACTAGGCGTTTTGGCAACCAATGGCTAAGGGTGTTGCGTAAACTTTGTTTGGGATGATTTTTAAGCGCGAGTTCGATTTTTTCTAACGCATTCTCACCCGGTAATAAATTAATTGAAATAGCTTCGCCTGCTTGCCAATAGTTTGAAATTTGCAGTACAGCTGGGCCAGATAAACCGCGATGGGTAAATAATAGTGCTTCGCTAAATTGAGTGCCATCTTGTGCGGTGATCGTTGAAGGAACTGCAATACCCGACAACGGTTCAAAACGCACCTTTTGATCGGCATGCCAAGTAAAAGGCACTAACCCTGCACTGGTGGGTAATACGGTTAAACCAAATTGTTCCGCGAGCTTATACCCGTATGGCGTAGCACCGAGTTTAGGCATCGATAATCCGCCAGTGGCGATCACTAGCGATGTGCAACTAAAGTCACCATTTGAGGTACTTAAGCTGAAGCCACTCTCCGTTTTACTTACCGAGAGTATTTCTGTGCGAAGCTTTATCTTAACGCCTGCCCACTCGCATTCGGTCATTAACATGGTGACGATGTCTTTGGCTGAATCGTTACAAAATAGCTGACCATGATCGCGCTCGTGATATTCAATACCATGGCGTTCAACCAACTCAATAAAGTCGCTTGAGCGATAACGCGCTAATGCCGATTTAACAAAGTGTGGATTGCCACAAATAAACTGATGCGGTTCAACCTTTTGATTGGTGAAGTTACAGCGCCCACCGCCACTGATCAAAATTTTGCGACCAGCCTGTTTGGCGTTGTCTAGCACTAATACATCACGACCTCGATAGCCCGCTGTTGCAGCACACATTAACCCTGCCGCACCGGCGCCGATGATGATTACGTCATGATGTTTCACGCTATACTCCACACAATTTGAATTGATGATTTACGTTACGTATAAATGCAAAAAAGGATGCTATTTTAGCATCCTTTTTATTATGTATTCACAGTTTACTTAGCCGTTGTGACACACTATTTTTTGAGTGTCTCAGACTTTTTATCACGACTCAGTAACTCTTTTGCTGCTTCCACTGGCGCTTTACCCTGATATAGCACTTGATAGATTTGCTCAGTGATGGGCATTTCTACCCCTAGGCGTTTAGCTAAGGTAAACACTTCTTTGGTGTTACGATAACCTTCAACCACTTGGCCAATCTCATCTTGTGCGGTCATCACATCTTTACCTTGGCCTAGGGCCAAACCAAAACGGCGATTACGCGACTGATTGTCGGTACATGTCAGTACCAAGTCACCTAAACCGGCCATCCCCATAAAGGTAGAGGCATCAGCGCCGAGCGCTTCACCTAAACGAGTCAGCTCGACTAATCCACGGGTAATTAATGCAGTACGAGCATTAGCACCAAAGCCAATACCGTCTGACATACCAGCACCAATGGCGATAACGTTTTTCACTGCGCCGCCTAACTGGATACCAGTAAAGTCGTCGTTAGCATAAACACGTAAACGTTTTGGGCTGTGGAGTAGTTCAACTAAGTCATGGGTAAACTGAGGACAAGTACCTGCAACCGAAATGGCAGTAGGTAAGCCTGCGGCGAGTTCTTTCGCAAACGTTGGGCCTGACAATACCGCTAATGGATATTGCTCACCCAACTGCTCACGTGCAACGTCTTGTAATAAACGGCCAGTTTCAGGCTCTAGACCTTTGGTGGCCCAGACAATGCGTGCATCTTCGCGCAATAATGGCTTAGCTTGTTGCAGTACATTACCAAATACATGGCTTGGCACAACAACCAAAATATTCTTGCTAGCAGCTAAGGCTTTACCTAAGTCAGGCTCGATTGCTAAACAATCAGGAAACTGAATACCAGGCAAAAACCGTTCGTTGCTGCGACTGTCTGCTAATACTTGCATGCTTTTAGGATCATGTCCCCAAAGCAAAGTCTTGTGGCCGTTGCTTGCCAAAGAAATAGCAAGGGCGGTGCCATAAGACCCCGCCCCTAATACCGTAATTTCGGCAGTATTACTCATAAATTATGCTGTTGCTTCTTCAGTTGCAGCAGCTTGACGCTGTTGAACATACTGAGCAAATAGCGCGTCAAAGTTAACTGGCGCTAGGTTTAGTTGTGGGAATGTACCACGGCCAACTAGGTTACCCACTAATTCACGTGCGTATGGGAACAACACGTTAGGGCAGTATGCTCCTAAAGAATGAGCAAGTTGCGGCTCTGTTAAACCAGAGATAGAGAAGATACCCGCTTGCTGCACTTCACATAAGAATGCGGTTTCTTCGCCATTTTTAGCGGTAACAGTAAGAGATAAAATCACTTCGAATGTATCGTCAGACAATTTATTACTGCGAGTATCTAAGTCTAATTTTACTTCTGGGTTCCATTCTTTTTGGAAAACAGCTGGGCTGTTTGGCGTTTCAAAAGACAAATCCTTTGTATAAATACGCTGAATGTTAAATTGTGGTGCTTGTGCTTCGTTGTTTGCGACTTCAGCCATAATATCCTACCTATATATATGTTATTTAGCTTTTCTGTGAAGCTAATTGTGTTGGGCTTTCGCAACTAATAATCAATCGATTGACTTATCGTTAGTGCTGTCCCGTAAAGTTGATTTTGCTGAAAACCTTCAACAAAACCTTGTTTATAAGCAGTGCTAGCGCATTCCCAATTTGTTAACACTGCATATATTAAGCGGCGTATTAACGCTTGCTTTTAACTACGGGTAAATTTGCACCCTGCCATTCGCCCATGCCACCTTTAAGGTTAAACACGTTTTCAAAACCTTGTTTAATAAGGAGTTGAGCGGCTTGTGACGATGTCATACCTGAGTTACATACTATTATAATGGGGCTAGTTTTGTACTTTTCAAGGTTTGATACTTGATTATTTTTAATTTCAGACAAGGTCACGTTTAGTGCATCAACGATGTGGCCTTTCTTAAATTCTTCTTTACCGCGTACATCAATAACTTTGGCATCTTGCTTGTTAACCATAATGGTTAATTCTTGATGGCTAACGTTTTTTACTTTAGATGTACCCGATTTAATGACGCTAACAACAAGCGCCACAAATAAGCCTACCCACGCTAAACTTAACATTGGGTTAGCTTTAAAAAATTCCATGTACTCTTGCATAATTACTGATTTCTCTGACGATGACTAAGATGAGATGCCACCGAGTATATCGTTTTGCTAGGTAGTTTTCATTAGTGAAACGCCTAAATAACGCGTTTATTCGTGACTCGCACCACTTTAATGAATGCTTTAGTTATATCTTCAAACCTATATGCCTTTTGCACGCTATCGATAAGTAGTAATATTCATACAATTAAAATTTTATAACACTTCTCTTTTTAACTTAAAAGGTACTTGCAAATGACTCAGAAACGTCCTTTAGCATTACTTATCCTCGATGGCTGGGGTTACAGTGAAGATCCGCAAGACAATGCGGTTTTCCATGCAAACACCCCAGTGCTAGATAAGCTAAATGCACAATATCCTCACAGCTTAATTTCAGGTTCTGGTATTGATGTTGGTTTACCAGACGGCCAAATGGGTAACTCTGAAGTTGGCCATATCAATATTGGTTCTGGCCGTATTGTGTATCAAGAACTGACTCGTATCAGTAAAGCTATTGCTGATCATGAGTTTGAAAAAAATCAGGCGCTTTGTGATGCGGTAGACAAAGCTATAGCAGCCAATGGTGCGGTTCACATCATGGGGCTATTGTCTCCTGGTGGCGTACACAGCCACGAAGAGCACATTGAAGCCATGTGCCGTATGGCTGTTGAGCGTGGCGCAAAAAAAGTGTATTTACATGCCTTTTTAGATGGTCGTGATACGCCACCGCGTAGTGCCAAAAACAGCTTAGTGCATTTTGATGAACTATTTGCCTCATTAGGCCATGGCCGCACGGCATCGATTATTGGTCGTTACTTTGCGATGGATCGTGATAATCGTTGGGATCGCGTTTCACAAGCCTACGAACTAATCACAGAAGGCAAAGGCAATTTTAGCTATACAAGCGCCCCTGAAGCGCTAGAAGCAGCTTATGCTCGTGATGAAAACGATGAGTTTGTTGCTGCATCGACCATTGCTGATAATCAAGGTCAAGTCGCTGAATTAAACGACAACGATGCACTTATTTTTATGAATTTCCGTGCTGACCGTGCCCGCCAAATTACCCGTTGTTTCGTCAACCCTGACTTTGATGGTTTTGTTCGTAATAAAACCCCAAAAGTCGATTTTGTGATGTTAACTGAGTACGCTGGCGACATTAACGCTGCAGTGGCTTATCCATCAGAAGATCTAGTGAATACTCTGGGCGAAACCTTGCAAAATCAGGGTAAAACCCAATTGCGTATTTCAGAAACTGAAAAGTATGCACACGTGACGTTCTTCTTTAACGGTGGCAAAGAGGATCCGTTTGAAGGTGAAGATCGGATTTTAATCCAATCACCTAAAGTGGCGACATACGATTTACAGCCAGAAATGAGTTCTACTGAACTTACCGATAAACTCGTTGCCGCAATTGAATCAAGCAAATACGATGTGATCATTTGTAACTACCCCAATGGTGACATGGTTGGTCATACGGGTAATTTTGATGCTGCGGTTAAAGCCTGTGAAGCTGTCGATGCCTGTATTGGACGAGTGGTTGAAGCGTTAGCGAAAGTTGATGGCGAATGCTTGATTACTGCCGATCATGGTAATGCTGAAAAAATGAAAGATCCTTCTAACGGACAAGCATTCACAGCTCACACCAGTAACTTGGTACCGTTCGTTTATGTTGGCCGTGACGCCACAATAAAAGATGGTGGACGCTTGAGCGATATCGCGCCAACTATGTTAACCTTGATGGGCCAAAGCATCCCGAAAGAAATGAGCGGACGCTGTATCATTGACCTTAAAGAGTAAACATTAACTCGTGATAACTCGTTTATTTGTTAAAGCCAGCATAATTGCTGGCTTTCTAATCCTTTCATGTACGGCAAACAGTGCTGACTTGGCCTCACGTCAATCGGCGTTAAAGTCTATTCAAGCACAAATAAACCAACAACAAAGCTCACTAAAAGATACCGCTAAACAGCGCGAGAAACTGATTAACTTATTAAAAAGTGACGAACAAGCCATTGCAAAAGCGGCTCAAAAAGTCAATCAATCACAAGCCTCTCTTGCCGCAGTTAACACTAAATTACGCGAATTAGACAAACAACAAGTCGAGCTCGCGGCCACAAAAAGTAGCCAACAAGATACCTTATCAAAGCAATTATCTAGTGCCTACCTTGCCGGTAATCATGACTACACAAAAATGATGCTCAATCAGCAAAACCCTGCCACCGTTGAACGAATGCTGGCGTATTATCAATTCTTAAACAGTGCCCGAATTCAAGCGATTAAACAGCTAAAGCAAACCAGCATTGATTTAGACAAAGTGAAGCAACAGCAAGTAGCTTCGCAACAAAAGCTCAATGCTTTGGTGATTGAGCAAAAAAGGCAGGCACAACAATTATCAAAAGAACAAGGACAGCGTAAACAAACGCTAACGCAACTTCAGCGGACCTTGTCGAGTAAAGGTGCTGAGCTCGAACAGTTACAAATAGAAGAAGCCAGTTTAAAACGGATTGTTCAACAAGCCATGGTAACGGCTAAAGCCAACCCCACTATGGACGGCTTAGCCAATCAACGCGGCAAGTTAAAGTGGCCGACTAAAGGCCGTATGAGCAAGCGCTTTGGCAGCAGGCGCTCAGGACAAATAGTCTGGAAAGGTAGCGTATTGTCCGCACCTGAAGGGCAAAACATTTATGCTGTAGCATCAGGTAAAGTCATTTATGCCGACTGGTTACGTGGGTTTGGTATGGTATTGGTTATTGACCACGGCAAAGGCTATATGAGCTTATATGGTCATGCACAAACATTGCTAAGACAACCAGGCGACATGGTTAAAAGCGGAGAATCTATTGCATTAGTGGGTAGCTCGGGTGGACAAAGCGAACCAGGATTATATTTCGAGATACGCAATAAAGGCCAGGCTGTAGACCCTGCTTATTACTGTCGCTAAGGTTTTCGTGATGCCTTATTTTAATAAACAATTGCACTGCTAACTCACAAGTCGTTTTAGGCTGTAAATTGTAACTATAAATCGACCGAATGAATAATCAGATATCCATAACCCATAAAAAGATAAGTTAACGTGCGAATTCAATTTATAATTTTACTTTGCTTGTGCAGTATTTTCCCCGCTAGCGCCGCGAGACTAGCCATTATCATTGATGATATTGGTTATCGGTTAACTGACGAAGCCGCATTAACCCTGCCGCAAAACATTACCTTATCTGTATTACCCCATACTCCACTCGGCCAAAAGCTGGCTAACGATGGCCACCAAAAAGGTCATGAAATCATGTTGCATCTACCGATGCAGGCCTTAAATGGTAAAGCCTTAGGCCCGGGCGGATTAACCAATGACATGAACGAAACACAAATAAAACAACAGCTACAAGCCGCATTTAATAGCATTCCTTTTGCCAAAGGAGCCAATAACCATATGGGTAGTCTATTAACTCAAATGGATGAGCCTATGTTATGGGTGATGCAAAGCCTAAAACAACAACAATTGTTTTTTGTCGACAGCGTGACCACTAAGTACACTAAAGCGGGCAATACCGCTAATCAGCTTGGGGTGCCGTTACTAAGACGAGAAGTGTTTTTAGATAATGACATCAGTCAACGTGGGCTAGAAAAACAATTTAAGGTGATCATTGAGCGAACAAAACAACAAGGTAAGTTAGTAGCCATTGCCCACCCTTACCCTGAAACCATTCGTTTTTTACGGGCTAACATCGCCCGCTTAGAGGCCAATGGCATTATATTAGTGCATACATCTCAGTTATTTGATGACATCAATGTTGCCACTTCAAATCGCACTAATCCAACTGCAACACTGAAATAGACAAGTCAGGTAACGTTGCCAAAATATCAGACCGATTATCAACAATATCAGCCAAAGTATATTGATCGAGTACCGCCAGATATGCGGCTACAGCTTTACCTAGCACACCTTTGAGTTTACAAATAGGCGTAAAGCGGCAATAAGGCGATTCACAATCAATTGGTGCAAGCGAATGCTCTAAATCACGTACCAATTGGCCTAAATGGAGCTGATCAGCAGTTTTTGCAAGCTTGAACCCACCACTTTTACCGCGAATAGTCTGCAAATAGCCCAGCTTTCCTAACTGATGAATAATTTTAGCCACGTGATTCGACGATAAATCAAATACGCTGGTGACTTCTGCAATTCGAAACAAGGTTTCTCGCTCTGGTTGCACCGCGAGATACATTAAAATCCGAATACCAAAATCTGTATATCGAGTCAGTTGCATGATTTAAATTGCCCAAAATAAATAATAATCAAAGGTTAGCATGTCGAAGACTCTAAATCAGTGATCAACCATAAAGCTTGCTCATTTGTGGTACCACAAACCTCAATACTTGCTGAAAACGCTCCGCAAACAGCTGGTCGTTCTGGCTGCCCAAAAATCAAACACAGGTTGTCGTCATCCAATTGAATACAACGCACTCCTGCAGGTTTGCCATTTGGCATCCCTGGAATGGGGCTAGTAATTGAAGGGGCAATGCAGCAAGCACCACAACCTAGACGGCAATGCATATTTATTCCTACTGATTATAGCTACAGATTTATTTAAAAAACAACGTCATATAGACATGTTTAATTACATTATTTGAACACGCAATAATTGAAACAACAGGCAAGCTGAGGCAAGTTATCTGTGATACATTTTTCATCAACACTCATCAGATCACATTTTCAGTTGTTAAGCGTTAAACCGACAACAGTCCTAGTGGTACAGTAGACTTTTTTGATAAATAAGGAAATTACCAATGAAACGCCCAGTTATTCTCGATTGCGACCCGGGTCATGATGATGCCATCTCATTAATTCTAGCACTAAGCTCAGACCAATTAGACGTCCTCGCGGTGACAACCAGCGCCGGTAATCAAACACCAGATAAGACCCTCAATAATGCCTTACGCGTACTGACCTTACTCGGCCGTCATGATATACCTGTAGCAGCCGGAGCACCTAAACCTTTAGCACGCGAATTGATCATTGCAGACAATGTGCATGGAGAAAGCGGCCTTGATGGCCCTAAATTACCCGATCCCGCATTTGCTCCTGTCAGCCAAACGGCCATAGAATTAATGGCCGAGAAAGTCAAAAACAGTCAACAACCGGTTACGCTGGTTCCTACCGGCCCATTAACTAATATTGCGCTATTTTTATCCGCTCATCCAGAGCTACATCATAACATCGACAGTATTGTACTGATGGGTGGTGCTGCAGGTGTCGGTAATTGGACTCCAGCGGCTGAATTCAATATTTTTGTCGACCCTGAAGCCGCTGACATGGTGTTTAAATCGGGTATTCCTATTGTGATGTGTGGCTTAGATGTTACTCATGAAGCACAGATTATGGATGAGGACATTGAGCGTATTAGAGCAATTAATAATCCTGTCGCTCAATGCGTTGCTGAACTGCTCGACTTCTTTATGATTTATCATCGCGATCCTAAATGGGGTTTTACTGGTGCGCCACTGCATGACCCTTGCACCATTGCCTGGTTGTTAAATCCATCCTTATTTACCACAGTAGATTGTTGGGTTGGCGTTGAAACAAAAGGTGAACACACTCAAGGCATGACAGTTGTAGACCGTTATCAATTAACAGGAAAACCGCACAATACCAAAGTCTTGTTTAATATAAACCGTAAAGGTTTTGTCGACTTTATCGTAGAGCGACTAAACGATTACTAACCCCAAAATGTCATGTCGATTGATATCTACATGGTAATAAAGGAAAAGCATGAGCACTTTATTAGTTGTCGGTAGCGCCAATGCCGATCATGTCCTGACTTTTGATGATCTTCCCCAGGCCGGAGAAACCTTAATCTGCCAACAATATCGCCTTGAACTTGGTGGCAAAGGAGCAAATCAAGCTGTAGCCGCTGCACGCTTACGTGGTTTACAACAAACGGTTAGCTTTATCTCTGCTCTTGGTGACGACGCTAATGCCAAAATGATGCGCGACGCATGGGCCTCTGATGGAATCGATCTAACGGGTTGCTATCAGATACCAGGCCAAAGTACTGGAACAGCGATGATTTTTGTTAATCAACAAGGTGAAAATAGCATTGGAGTTGTTACGGGGGCTAATGCCTACCTCTCATCTGAACACTGTCAACAACAGCAGACTAAGTTTGCTCAAGCAAGTTACATGTTAATCCAACTAGAAACGTCATTAGAAAGTGTTAAGGCAGCATTACAACTTGCAAGACAACATCAATGCATCAGCATACTCAATCCTGCGCCAGCAGCTATGTTGAGCAAAGAACTACTTAGCTTAGTCGACATTATTACACCAAATGAAACAGAAGCTTATGCATTAACAGGAGTAGAGATAAGTGACGAATTAAGCGCCTCAAAAGCAGCTGATTACTTTCATCAACAGGGTATCAATAAAGTTGTAATCACCCTAGGTAGCAAAGGTGCTTATGTTAGTGAACAAGGTAAAGGGCAACTCATACCTGCACCAATAGTTAATGCTATCGATACTGTCGCGGCGGGAGATACATTTAATGGCGCACTGATGGTGGCATTAGATGAAGGTAAATCGCTGCAAGAAGCAGTAATTTTTGCTAATAAAGCCTCATCAATTGCGGTTACCCGTCATGGAGCACAAAGCAGTATTCCATACCGAGATCAGTTAAATAATTGATATCAAGTTCTACACAACAAAGAGCCTCGCCTAAATGACGAGGCTTTTTGTCATTGTCGGAGCCAACAATGATCGTAATATAAGTGAACTCGCGAGGAACGGCATGACAAGTCGTCTGCGGTACATATATAGTGCTGCAAACGGCATTTCCACACTCAAATTTCAGATACGAAAAAGGCCTTTGCATTACTGCAAAGGCCTTCATCTTAAGTTGGCGGAGCGGACGGGACTCGAACCCGCGACCCCCGGCGTGACAGGCCGGTATTCTAACCAACTGAACTACCGCTCCTTTAGCAAATTGCTTACGCAGGATGCTAAATGCTTTTTAAGTCGCTAGTATGTCATAACCAGGAGACTTGCTCTTTCAAGCATCTCTTAACGAGATAATTAGGCGTCTGGAAATGACCTACTCTCACATGGGGAGACCCCACACTACCATCGGCGATACTGTGTTTCACTTCTGAGTTCGGAATGGGATCAGGTGGGACCACAGCTCTATGGTTTCCAGACA
>NZ_WSRZ01000029.1 GCF_009828585.1 Shewanella litoralis
ATATGACTAAAGTATTAACGTTAAATGATTGACTTACCTGTCATATCCAGAAATCTGCACAGCAGAAAAACCTGATAGCAATCAAGTATAAGGAAATGGTAATTCGATTGGGGTTTATGGCTTAAGCGCACAGCCAGCGCTGACAATTTGCCGCGCCTTGTCGTCGTTTTCGTTCCAGGTGCTCACAATACTCTGTTAATGCAGGTAAGGCACCGACAGCACCTTTGAATAATGCACCAAACTCTGTAGTGATTTTAAGCCAATTCTCTGCGGGGATGTTTAATCTATTCAGTATGTCCTGACTGCTTGAACTAATGGCACCACGTTTATCTTCTCGAATAATCCGACCGGTATCTTCAACCAATACTATGTAGTCTTTGACACTGAACATGAGCCCGTTAGGCATATTGAGCCTTTCATTTCCCACAAACGGTAATAAATCAGATGGTTGCTCGCCTTTCACTGCTGATTTTATACGTCGTTGAATACTGGTGTAATCTGAGGTTTCAGGGGTTACGGCCATATTGGCTCTGACAGGGTTTAAATCGACATAAGCCATACAGGCTAGTACTGCGGCTTCATCAAGTAGTGCCTGGGATTTAAACCTACCTTCCCAGAATCTACCTGTACACTTATCTTCTTTATTGGCCATTCTGGCGATGGGCTCACTGAGTGAACGCATAAACCAACTGATATCAATTAAGCGCTTACGGTATTCGGTAATGCATTCATTAACCGTTTGAAGTTCAAATGAGTTAAGGTCTTCTTCTTTTAGGTATTTTTGTGTGAGTAACGTACCTTTAAAGCCCTTGTGCCATTGAATGAGCACTTCTTTATCTGACCACTGTTTTACTTTGTCAGCATCGACTTTCAACACCACATGTAAGTGATTACTCATCACGGCATAAGCACAGATATCAATAGCAAAGATATTCGCTAACTCAAGAATGCGTGAATCGACCCACTCGCGCCGATGCTCAAAGTTCTCACCAGTGGCATTATCAATTCCACATAGAAATGCCTTACGTACCACACGAGAACAGCAGTGATAGTAAGGTGTATCTTCTAGGCTAACGATTGTCTGTCTTGGTCTGGCCATCTTAGATTACCTGTCAGAGTTAAAGGTAACTAAGCCTAGTTGGTTGTTCAATATTTATCCAGCCGGGGTGGATGGCCATGTTTTGTTTTCAGCCAGCTGGGGTGGATGGCCATGTTTTGATGTTTTGTTACCCTCTGAACTCCCAAGCGAACTTCGCTTAGGTCTACAGAAACTAATGACCATTAACAGTATGCAAGGCGGTGTTGGCGATGGTTATTACGGTGGCCGTGTAAACAAAATTTATGGGCAGGCTAATCCTGAAGAGATAACCGCCACACGAAGTGCATTACTAGCTGAAATGGGGCTATAAAAAGAGTTGAGGGAATTGGTAGGTAATGTTTGCAGCTTAATCCTCCGTGCTAGCTGCACTCGTTACCTACCTTTTTTAATAATCAATTAATCAACTTTGATTCTTTAAAATGACAAGAAGAACACTCATAATCCCTTTCTTTAGTTCCTAGCCGCCCAAGGGTTCGATGTGGTCTAGTTGCTATTATTTGAAAAGTGCGGTTGCTGCACTTCGGACAACGTTCACCTGTAGCACTAGTCACTTCTTCAAGTTTACCTTTAAGAGCAGTATTCTCTGAGATCAAATCTGCAATTTTCAATTTTGCATCAGCAAGCTCTAAACTTAATTCCGCAAGCACATTTTTAAACTCAGCATCTTCAATACTTTTTCCAATTTCACGCAATCTAGTTGCAAGGGAAATCGCTGTTGATACTGTGCGAATGATATCGGCCATAAAAAATCCTTTTCTGTTGGTAGCTAACACAATCAAAAATGTATTTATTGATGAGTGTGAATGGTTCGATGGTTAAGATGGGAGTCTAATCCACATACACATAGCCTAAGCCAAGTCGACTTTCCCAGTTAAGAGTATGATTTGACTCTTACTTCATATCTTATCAGTATCTTGAAAAACTAGTTAGTTCCAATAGGAAAGATTAATTGGAAAGCGTTTCAAATTAGGCATAATTATGAATTGAGTGTGGAATGGTCGAAAATTGAATTATCGTGAAAAATTGCCGCAATTATCGCGCTACAGATCAGGATTTCCAAGGGGGCGAACGCGACGTTAGTGGCAGTAGGCCATGCATCAACATGAAGATGGCCACTGATCATAACCCCGAAACGTTATGACCTTGCGTTGCTTACAAATAACGCGCAAATTGCTGGCCACTTTTAAGCGGTTTAGTGGGTGCAACCACGGCTGGAGTGCCGACATATAAAAAGCCCACAATTTGATCGTCTGCGGCTAATCCTAATGCGGCATTCACATCAGCGTTAAAAGCAAAATCACCACTGCGCCATACTGCACCAATACCTAAAGCGAATGCAGCTTGTTGCATGGCCATGGTGGCGCAGCCTGCTGCGATATGTTGCTCTAAAACTGGCACTTTGTCATGCTGTTGCGTTTTAGCCACAACGGTTATCACCATAGGTGCACGATATGGCATATTGCCGGCTTTAGTTATCATGGCTTCATCGGCACCTTGTGCTTTGGCTGCAGCAACAAAAATATCAGCTAACTTAGCAAGGCCATCGTCAACGGCAATTATAAATTCCCACGGTGTTAGTGCGCCGTGATCGGGTACTCTGGCTGCGGCGTCGAGTAAAAAAGTCAGTTGTTCTGCCGTTGGTGCTGGGGCGACTAGACGAGGCGTTGACTGGCGAGTCAATAACAGTTGTGTTGCGTCCAAGGTTCAATCCTTTCAAGTAAAATTATGCGAATGATATTAACAAAAATCCCACCAATTTGGTGGGATTAATTAAACGGGTTTCATCGACTGAACGTACAGCACTACTTTAATAAGCGACGGCTAATAAAATAGTCGATACTGGTGTAGCGTCCACCGCCAATAACCAATAACGCTAACAACATGAATAAGTAAGTAATGGCGAATTCGATACCATTATTTAAAATCACAAAATTGCCAGAGCTGGTCAGCCATTCGTAATTACCATGTTGTTGTAGAATCGATTTAGCCGCGGCTAACTTTTCTGCTGATGCCATCACGTTATCATTAGCAAGCCATGAACTGGCATCGGCAATAGCTAACCATCCATTAGGTAAATGCACTGCAAATGCTGCCACTAGCATGGTGATCATCATAGGCAAAGCGACTAATCGAGTGGCTAATCCTACCAGTAATAATGCTCCGCCAATTAGCTCGGTACCTGCCGCTAATGCTGTCATGACTTCTGGCATGGGTAAACCTAAGCCCCAATCTGGGTTTCCAAACCAGGCTGCGGTGTCGTCAAAATGAGATAGCTTATTGTATCCTGCCTGCATTAATACCGGCGCAAGGTAAAGCCTTAAGGCCAAAGCGGCTATGCCGTCTGAGTGCTTAATAACAAGTAAAAATTGTTGATATAACCCAATTAACGCCTGCATAAATAATTCGTCCTAAATGTGTAGTGAATCAAAAGACCTGCTTTAGCGGCAAAATCTTTCAATTTACGCTGAGGTATCTCAGTGAGGTTCAGTTATTTATCTAAGTGCAATTCGGTTAAATCGTCAACTAACTCGGTTAATTTACCATTAAAGTGTTTGCGCTGTTTGTCGCTAAAGCTTTGGTTTAAAGCAATTATCATCACCCCAAACTTATGTGTATTCTCAGTGACATTATTTTGATAAACAGATGACTTTAGCTCATCAGGTGCGGTGAGTAAGCGTGTCATTTGAGCGGTAAAATAGTCAGCCTCATTACGGCGCAATAAAGCTTGCTCAAATTGTCGTAGCCATTCGTGACGGTATTCTAACCACATATCTAAGGTTGCTAAACGCTCTGTATTGGCTTGATGAATAATCTGCTTTTGCGGCTCACTGACACTACCGGTCCATTCTTTTAACTGTTTTTCGATACGCTTGTCTGAGTCTGTTATCAGTTCACTTTGCTCTTTGCCGGCGTATTCTTCAATTAACTCCTTTTGCTCTTTTTTAAGCTGAGTTAATACCTGTTGAACTTGTTTGTCATCAAAGCTTGCTACTATGGGGAGTAAGTCTGGCATGACGACATTAAAAATTCGATACCAGTGCGCTTTGGCCATAGTGACTTGTTGCTGCCATAACTCTGGTGTTAATGAATATTCATTGGCTTGAGTTGATAATAAGGTTAGCTGATCGCGGTATCGAGGTAATTCGTCTTGTCGATGCCATACTAAAAACTGTTCAACGAGTTGATCAAATTTATCTTGCTGATCATGGTTTAAATCAACATATTCTTCAACTTCCCACTCGATGGCCCAATCAAGAAAGAAATAGCTCACCTTGGTTGAACAGCCGACAAAGAAAACCGTACAGCACAATAATAACAGCAGTTTTTTGCTCACAATTGGTCCCTCAAAATTAGGTGAATCTATAATATATACGTTGATTAATGGATCAGGGCCAAGTATTGATTGTAAAATTTAATGTATTTAGCCATCGCTAATGTATCTTGTTGAGATTCATTCGCCGCCATAAGCAGTGACCACATTGCCGAGAATAACCAAAAACAGTTTATCGCAGCAGGCATTGCCGCTTTAGCGGCGGCTACATCGGTCAAACTCGACGTTTGGCAATATTGCACAATAACCTTGTGAGTTAATTGCGCCACTTGATCTTCTGTTAAGTTATGGGTTGCTACAGTGCTGGCTAAATCAAACAATGGATGGCTGGCAACAGCATACTCATAATCAATACAAATTATTTTACTTTGCGGCAATGTGCTATTTATGTGGGTGGGACTTAACAGCAAATTGTGTGGGGTTAAGTCGCGATGACAAAAAATAGGCAATAAAACACAAGATTCTAACTGTGATAACCAATGCCTGATACGCATGTTCATGCGTTGTAATGTTTGCCATGCGTGATGCCACTGCTCGTTAGTTTGTTGCTGACTCATCGCATCTAATTGCAAAGCGTATTGCTGCCATTGTCCACTTACACTTATGCTTTTAGACGGTACGGGTAATTGGCTCAGCGATGCAAATAATTGCGCCAACAAAGCAACCGCATCCACATTCGGATGAGCGATTGCCGACAATGGACGAGTAGATGAATGGCCAAACATGGATGAGAACTGGCTCCAATCGCCTTGCGGTTGAGCGACAAAATCACTTAAATAAAATTGTTTGTCGTTACTTACCCATTCTAGTTTCGGCGCAATATTCGCCGCGATAGCAGATTGCCAACATTCAACCTCAAGTGCCCTATTACACCAATGACTGTGGCGTTGATTGACCCGCAACACCTTGTCACCCGAGGGGCAAGATAACAAATAGTTTTGGTTACTTAAGCCCGTATTTAATAAGGTAACGGCAGTGCATTGGGTTAATAATGAGTGATATGTTGCAGCAGGCATGGCCTGCTGCAACATATTAATTAACTCACTGGGGAGGGTGAGTAAAGGTGATGACATAAATTTTACCGCAATAACAATCTGATAATGCAGTGATTATACACTAATTGCCTGTTGAGAAAGCTTATCTTGCTTAACAATAGTGTGTTGATATTTTTTACGCCACATCATGTAACCGGCAACGGCCATTGCGACATATAAAATAAACAAACCTGAGGTCAACATCAGCCCTTTTTGGAAGTAAAGGTAGATAGAGACGACATCGATGACCACCCAATACAGCCAGTTTTCGAGCACCTTTTTGGCGACTAAATACGTCGTCATTACCGCAAAACAAGTGGTTGCTGCGTCAATATAGGGAAACGCTGCACTGGTGTAATTCGCCATACCGTAACCCACCACAACCGACACTAAAGATGTCACTGCGATAACGATGGCATGAGTCTTTAATGTCCAGCTGGTGATATTAAGCTGCGAACTGACATCGTGTCGCTGAGATTGTTGCGCTGACGGCACATGCAACCACAGCCAATAGCCATAAACGGCCATGCCCATGTAATAAATATTGAGCACTGACTCCATGAGTAGTGACACATTCCAAAACAATACCGTATAAATTGCAGTACTCAGAAACGCGGCCGACCAACACCAAATATTAGTGCGCATTGCCAGAATAAGGTAAGCCAACGCAAGCATGACCGCGATAGCCTCCCAAAAGGTCATGACCGACGCTTCGCTAAAAGCTTGTTGAATGGCTAACATCACGTCATTCATGGCTGCTATTCGCTATGACTTAGGTTAAGTTCACCACCAATAAACTTGCACACAAACACGGCTTTACCCCACTTCTCGTGAGCAGCTTGCATTTCAATGGCTAGCATTGACATAACATCAGCGTATTCACCGCACACTTGTGTTGCCATGGCGTTGGTGACACGTTCAATATTGTCATAGCTATCAACACGGCCAATAAACCACTTAATTGGATCAAGATAGTTTTCGTTGAATGGATACATACTAATTTCTGCAGTTAATTTCATTGTTCATTTCCTAAACGGTATGCGGCACCGGGTGATGCCGCAGTTGAACTTACATAAATTTATAATCAAACGTTACACCCACTTGGCGGGGATCGCCATAACGAATGTATTGTTTGTCGGCCCAATCTAAGTCGGGTTCGTTACCAAAATAGAAGCCGCGCACACCGTATTCTTTATCAAATAAATTACGGCCCCATAAGTAAGCCGACCATGTTGGTGTTTCGTAACCTAGGCGGGCATTATAAATGGTGTATGCATCTGATGTTGACTCGTTGCTGTCTGAGTAATAAAAATCACTTTTGCCACTGGCATTGATATTAGCAAACCAGCCCGAATCGGCGACATACGTCATACCGGCACTGTAGGTAAATTGTGGTGAATGGGCGAGCTCACGACCCGACAAATCAATAATCGAGCCGTATTTGTCACTGTATTCATACTGGCCGTATTCGGTTTCTAACCAACCAACGCTGCCGTAAAACTCAATATTCTCAGTGACGTACCATTTAGCATCGACTTCAGCTCCGTAGTTTTGTGAGCTACCGGCATTTTCAGTAAATAATACAAATCGTTGTGGATTATCTGGGTCTTGTAAAGAGGCTGACACTTGTTGATCTTCACGATCCATGAAGAATATTGCCAATGTCGAGTCAACTTTGCCGTCTAACCAAGTCGATTTCATGCCGATTTCGTAGTTATATAAGATCTCGGTATCAAACTCTTTTTTGTTGGCCAATTCTGTTGGCAACGTCATATTAAAGCCACCCGCTTTATAGCCTCGCGCAATGCGTGCATAGGCATTATGGTTGCTATTAATGGCTTTTGATAAGGCGATATGGCCGCCCCACATGTTTTCTGAAGGATCAAAATTATCGTTATTACTGTCGCGGTATTCACTGTCTCTTTGCTCAAAACGCAAACCGGTAGACAACAAATAATCATTGCCTAAATGACTGTCTAATTGACCAAACACAGCATAATTTGTGGCTTGGTAACTCGACTGCAACACTTCATCTGGCCAGGTGTTGTACTCAGAATATAAGTCATTATCTTCATTGAGGTTCATGGCATATACACCCACTAACCAATCAGTGCTACCTGCAAAAATCCGCCCGGCATCCTTTGATGATAAACGAAACTCCTGGGTAAGCGTTTTACGGTCGCCTTCTTTATCCCAGGTATAATCGTACTCACATGGCTCACTGCCTGTGACATTATAGTCATCATCGTACAAGGTGCATTGCTTGCTAGCCCAGTAATCTGGGTTTGCCCAGTCACCGTCATATGCGTGGTGGTGATCGGTTTGCGCTATCGAGGTGAGTGAGGTGAAGTCAAATGCACTAGCACCGGTATAAATAAACTTAAGCCCAGCACCAGTGGTTTCTTGCGCATCAATACCCGGTTGGTCGGTTAAGGTATTACTGGTGTTGTTGTCTAGTGTCCAGGCATCATAGCCGTTATCGAAATTGGCATGTAATAAGGTCAAATCAATTTGTAAATCGTCTGTGGCATACCAGCGTAATTTAGCGCGTGCACTGAGCTCGTCACGTTGATTGCTGTCGTCACTATTTAGATACTGATTGTCTCGGTAGCCATTTTGAGTATGCTGCTCAACTGATACCCGATACAGCAATTTACCTGAGTCATTTAATGGCCCTGAACTAAAGCCAGAAAATGTGCGCAAATCATCATCGCCAACGCTAACTTTTGCGCCATGCTCAAATGATTCGGTAGGGTCATTACTTTTTAGATAAATTAAACCCGCTAAGGCATTGGCACCATATTGCGTCCCTTGCGGTCCGCGCAGCACTTCAACCTGTTGCATGTCATACATGCTCGACACCATGCCAAGGCCTGATAAATCAATATCATCGACCACAAAGCCAACAGATGAGTTTGGCGCGCCCTGGTACTGCTCTTGCTCACCGACACCGCGGATTTGGAAATACTTAGGGCGTGAACTGCCACCTGACCAGTTAAAATTAGCAATGGAATTCAGTACATCTTCAAAATGTTGCGCACCTTCATCTTCAAGTTGTTGCGCATCAATAACGGTCACGCTCGATGGCATTTTATCAAGGCTGATATTACTAAAATCAGCATTAACAACAATGACTTCCATTTTTTCATATTCGGGAGTTACGCGCTCAACATCAGCCGTTTTGGCTAAAACAATCGGCGAGCTTAGTGCTGCGATAACCGCTAAGGCAATTGGGGTGTGGGTTAACCCGGTAGATTTTTTCGTGAACATAGGACCTCAAATAGTGATTTTGAGATCCGGCAAGAGTAGCGAATAAGAGGTGCACTTAAAGATAGTGTGGCCCATTCCTACGCCGGTATAAGCCGGATCAGGTTCTAAGGGTTTGTCATAACGACATCTCAGTTCAGTATTGCTGAACACCCCTTGGCGGCCACGAGTATAAACTATCTAAAATCTGATTACACGATCCGTCATACAATTTGATAACACAAAAAGCACTTTGCCAATGTCGACATTATGCTAGTGCCTTTGTCGTATCAAACAAGCGGTAAACCGCGTGTACAAAATACGAATTTAAAGCGTTAATCAGAGTAGGTTTCGCGCACGTATATCTCAAAATGACTGACTTGAGTATTAGGTGCTACTGCACTGACCTGCAGTTGTTGCATGCCATGTAATTTGACCGACTTCCAACTTGTTGCCTCATTTTCAATGGTATAGCCGTTGGCATCAAACCAGGTAAATTTGTATTGCACGCGTTGGTCATAACTCGATTTACTCTGAATTAACGCCGAGGCTTTAACTAAATCGCCCACCATAATTGATGCAATATCAGTGACATTGACATCACTGGCAAAAGAGCTGCTATCAACGCGAACTTGCCCATTAGAGTCAAGGGCAATACCCGCGGTGTTGTGAGCACAAGCGCCAAGTAACAACGTTGATGTGAATACGATAATCGATACGAGTTTCATAATCTTTCCTTAAATGTTACTGGCGGTATTGGGTTATTAATCTAATAAAAAATGAGCTCTGGCTGTGGCGATCAATTGTTTACGGTTAGTTTGCCAACAATTAATGCTCACATTGGCCACGCGGCGCCCTTGGCGGGTAATTTTACATTCTGCAAAGGTGTCTTGATGTAAACCTGCACGTAGATAGTCAATTGAAAAATCAACAATTTTAGGCACCTTTTTGGCCTGCATAAATACCATTAATTGCACAATGGCCGACATTTCCATAAAGCCTGCAATCACCCCGCCATGAATAGCCGGTAAAATAGGATTACCGATATTGTCATCTTTTGCGGGCAATCTAAATACCATTTCGTCGCCAAAACGGGCGACCGACATGCCAATAAATTGTGAGTACGGCACTTTTTCAAGCAAATAACTGTAGTCATTTAACTCAATGGCACGCTTTACCACATCTTGAACATCCAACTCACTTGATGCCACCTGGGTTGTTTGCTCAGTCATGCTGACTCTCCGGCAAATTACCCATTAACGCCTGGCGAAACTCTTCGCCAACCATTTCAGGGCTAATACGCATAAATGAACCTACCGCATGGGCAATGGGTTCATCAATACTTTCTTGATAGGCAATCGCGCGGGTAAAGGCAACACTTGACGATAAACGATAACACTCTGCAAAGGCGTAAACCGGTTTGTGCGGCTCAGCTGGTTTCATGTAATCGACCCGTAAATCTAATGTTGGTGACAACTCAAGCGATTGATATTTTTTTAAAATGGCGCACACCACTGCGGTGCCGCACGCGGTGTCAATTAAGGTGGTAATCACCCCGCCATGGATCACACCCGTATCAGGGTAACCAATAATATCCTGGCTGTATGGCAACTCAATTAATACGTGATGCTCACTGGCTTCTTTAACACTTAACCCTAAGCGGCGGCACTGAGCCAGTTGGTTAACAAAACGAGTGGCCACTTCAGTTAATGGGAAAAAATCACTGTTAATTTTCATTAGTCGCGGCTCAGCATTGGACCTAATGGCTTACCGCCTAAAAGATGCATATGGATATGGTATACCTCTTGGCCACCATGTTTATTACAATTCATAATCAAACGATAACCATCTTCTGCAATGCCTGCTTCATCGGCTAATTTAGCCGCTACTGTCATCATTCGGCCTAAGGCTTTTTCATCTGATGCTTTAACATCATTTGCCGTGGCGATTAAATGGTTAGGAATAATAAGTATGTGCGTGGGCGCTTGCGGCGCAATATCGCGAAATGCAGTGACAAGTTCATCTTGATATAAAATATCGGCTGGAATTTCACGACGAATAATTTTACTGAATATGGTTTCTTCGGCCATTTTAGGATCCTTAATGAATGACAGCATTTTGCTTATGATAATAGTAACAAGTCTTTGATCTCTGACTCCAGAAAAAACTCAATTAATCAGCTATCTTTTACAGAAAATGGGATTCGTTTGCTTAACCGGGTCATTTTTGGCAGCATTGTCGATTATAGCTCAATCCTTTTGATTGCAACGCTTCTACTATTTGGAATTCTTTATGCATTATCATATCCATGCGATCGATCCTAAAGCGCACTTATTTGAAGTCACTCTCACTGTCACCCAAGCCTCACCATCACAGGTATTTTGTTTACCCGCTTGGTTACCTGGCAGTTATATGATCCGTGATTTTGCCAAAAACATTATTGAAATCGACGCCAAAGAAAATCAGCAAGCGTTAACCGTCACTCAGTTAGATAAGCAAACCTGGCAGCTAAATAACCAGGGTAGCGACATCGTATTGTGCTATCAAATTTACGCCTGGGATTTATCGGTACGTACCGCCCACCTTGATACAAACCACGGTTTCTTTAATGGCAGTAGCGTGTTTTTAGCCGCCAAAGGGCTTGAATTACACCCGCACCAGGTCACCATAGCTAAACCCGCCTTAGCCGAGTTAAGCCACTGGACTTTAGCCACCAGCATGAACAGAACCGCTGGCGAACAATTTGGTTTTGGCGATTTTAACGCACCAAACTACGATGACTTAATCGATCATCCCGTTGAAATGGGTGAGCTCAGCATAGAAACCTTTTATGCTGATGGAGTGCCCCACGATATCGTATTAAGTGGTAAACATCGCGCCAATATGGCTCGCCTGGCTAAGGATTTAACCGCCATTTGCGAGTATCAAATTAACTTATTTGGCACGCCAGCGCCGTTTGAGCGTTATGTGTTTATGACCACCGTATTAGATAACGGCTTTGGTGGACTCGAACATAAAGCCTCAACCGCTTTAATGTGCTCGCGCAATGACCTACCTTTGTCACTCGATGCGCCGGTTGATAAAGGCTACCGTACCTATTTGTCACTTTGCAGTCACGAATATTTCCATTCATGGAACGTAAAACGGATTAAACCTGCCGAGTTTACCCCATTTGATTTATCGCAAGAGTCGTACACAGAGCAATTATGGGCATACGAAGGGATTACCTCATATTACGATGATTTAATTACTTTTAAGTCTAAGTGTATTGATGAAAAAGGCTATTTAACCTTACTTAGCCAAATCATGACACGAGTGTATCGCGGCGAAGGACGTTTTAAGCAAACCCTTAAGCAATCGAGCTTCAACGCATGGACCAAGTTTTACAAGCAAGATGAAAATGCGGCCAATGCCATTGTCAGTTATTACACCAAAGGTGCACTATTTGCGTTGTATTTAGACCTAACCATCCGTATAGAAACCCAGGGCAAGCATAGCCTTGATGATGTGATGCGCGCGTTATGGCAACAATATGGCCTGCCGCAAATTGGCACCAATAACATGAGCCACCAACAGATTGTTGAAAAACTGCTTAATCGCTCGTGTGATGATATTTTTGCTTATTTAGACAACACCCAAGACATACCGCTAAGCCGCTTACTCGAACAGGTCGGTGTTAGCATGACAGTGCGTGCCAGTGAAGGTACAGCAGATTTAGGTGGCGGAGATGCTAAAGGCTATAAAATCGCCTTTGGGGCTAAAACCAAGCCTGAATCACTCGGCCTTAAAGTCTTAGCGGTTAGCCAAAACAGCCCTGCACACCAAGCGGGACTCAGCGCTGGAGATTTGCTGATTGCCGCTGATAATTTACAAGTCAACGCCCAGTTTGAGCAACAACTGCAAAGCTATAGCGTAGGCCAACAACTTAACTTACATTGGTTTAGACGCGATGAATTAATGCAAGGCCAACTGCCAGTGCGAGAAGCTGTTGCCGACACGATTTCTTTAACCATTAACGATGCCAGTAAAACCGCACTTTGGCTTAACTAACATGGGGTTAACTGATAGAAGTTAAACTAATCACGGTTAATTAAATCTTGGCTAATTTATTTCAGAAACATTAGCCACGGTTAAACTGTCCACAAAAAGCAGACACAAAAATGGGTATCAACTGATACCCATTTTTATTTACAAAAGCTGTTGAGCTAAGGATTATACCCTCACCTCATGCATGTGAGTTTGTGCCCATGCGATAGCTTGGCCGCGACTTGAAACCCCAATCTTTCTAAATGCACGATACAAATGAGTTTTGATTGTCGACTCACTAACAAATAATTGATTGGCAATATCTAAATTGGTACTGCCTGACAATAAAGCGTGCAACACTTCACGTTCGCGGATAGTCAACTGATCGCCTTCCACTTCGTTATCATCATTCATCATCGAATGTAATAACTCCTGCGGCATGACACTTCGCCCTTTCATTATGTCGTTCAATCCCAAACTGATTTCCGTTAAGCTGGTGTCAGCGTAAAAAACACCTAGAGTCGTCGAAGGGTGAATAAGAAAACGCGTATCAAGTTGTTTGGGGAAGTTAATAAACACAGTATGGATAGAGCAATATTCTCGCTCAATAAGACGTTGTAATTGATAAGCCTGTTGGATGTCTATGGTTGATAAGTCAAAAAAGACCACTGAAATGGGTTCATCAGCCAACTTATTTGCCATATTACCTGGTTGAGTTTGGGTTAATTTAACCAAAAACTCTTGTGGCCAACGGCATTCAAGTAGATCAATGAGCAACTGAGATCGTGATACTATCATCCAATTTTCGACTTTAAACATCCCAAACACTCCATGTGAACCAACTAAACGACTTCATTGCCAAGTAATCTTCTAACTGGTTAATAATACCAATCATCACCACGACTTAAAATAAGCCAAAAGAATCATCAAACCAACAAAACTAGACTTTAGTATTAATACTAACTAATTATCTATGTGTAAGATTATTTTAGTTAACTGAATTCATTAATGCTCAATTTTTATGTTCAGAGACCATATTAAACCAATAAACTGGTGATTAAAGCCAGAAAAAGTACGATTGAGGTGGCTTGCCAAAATTTGACTGGATTACGATTGATAAGTGGCACGAAATGTTTTGGGCGTTGATGAGCGCTAACAGTGGTTAATTGGTGAATAAGCTCGCAGGTGTCGGCCTGGCGCAAATTTGGCTCCATGTTTAAGGCTTTTTTTAGGGCATCATCAATCCAGATGGGCACCATGGGATTAAGTTTATGAGCATTAACGTACTCTAGACGTAAAAAAGCTTGTCTCGTACTACATTGAGCTAATTTACCGTTAAAAGGTAACTCACCGGCTAACATTTCATAAGCAATCACCGCAAGGGAAAATAAATCAGCTCGGCCATCAGCTTGATAACCTAATATCACCTCAGGAGCGGTGTAATCTGCGGTACCTAAAATATGATCTCGGGTTAATGGGGTGCTAATTTCAGCAATGCCTTTGATATAACAAGAGCCAAAATCAATGATTTTAACCACCCCTTCACGGGTAATAAAAATATTATCCGGCTTTATATCTTGATGCAGTGTTTCTCGGCGATGAAATGCCCTAACACCTAATTCAATTTGTTTAAGCAGTAATAGCACCTCTTCCACCGGGGCTTTTTTATGTTGCACCAACCACTGCGCTAAGCTCACGCCAGAAAGAAATTCAGTTAAATAATACAATGCCGATTTAGGTTTATGTTGTTCAACAACTTTGACGACATGGGCATTGTTTATACGCTGACCAATCCAGCTTTCTAACATAAAACGTTCAATATAAGCCGCATCATCAATGTAATTAACTGATGGGGTTTTCATGCAAAAAGCGTGTTTCTGGTCATTCTCAACCCGATACACCTGGCTGCGTTGCGATTGATGAATAATATGAGTGACTTTATATCCATCGAGCTTCATCCCAACACTCAGCGGAGGCGGAAATGGACGCTGCGATAAATGATGGTAAACATCATCAATGGCTTGTTTCGGCAATTGCTGTACACACAACAATTGCGCGCTCAAATTATCTTTACTGCCGAGCTCAAATGCTTTTTTAATGAGCGTATGACAAAACTGCTCACATAAATCATCACTTAATTGCGGGTGAGATTGATAAAAACTGCTTATTTTTTGCAGTAATTCAAACTCTGTAAATTGGTCGTGTATGCCATCGGTAGTCAGCAAGTAAAGATCGTCTTGCTCAACCGTTAATGCTTTATAATCAACATCTAATTTGACATCCATGCCTAATGCACGGGTTAAATATTGATGCGATGCGTTTATTTTTGTGCTGTGATCATGGCTTAATTGAGTTAATTCGCCACGACGAAAACGATAGATGCGTGAATCACCCACATGCAACATGTGCACAGTGCACGACTTAAACACCAATGCGCTAAAGGTACATACAAATCCGCGCCGAGCATCGCGATAATCTTGCCCTAATCCATACAACCAACGGTTTAATGCGGTTAATACTTTGCCGCTTGAAGTTTGCACGCTCCAGCTATCTGGTGTTGAGTAATAATCTGCTAAAAAGTTACTCACACTAATGGCTGAAGCTTGTGCGCCTCCCTCTGCCGTACTGACACCGTCGCTGATAACACTCACAATCCCTTTAGTCATAAGAGATACACCGCTAGGAATGCGTATGCCTATCGCATCTTCATTTTGCGATTTATGACCTTTTTCAGAGGCTTGCCCCACTACCAATTGCAAGCTGGTTGCAAAAGGCAGCGTGTCATCTATCACAGGGCTGGCATGTGTATCTAACTTAGGAGGCATAGGTTTCCTGCTGTAATAACGATCCCACTCGAACGGTTCGCCTAACTGACGCTTATCAAGGTGACTTCGCCGTCTTCATTCACTTCGGCGATATGACCTTTAGGCTCATTCATAAAGAATAAGGTAATAAAACCAAATACGGCGCTCACTGCAATCACATAAAAGAACGTTTGTGTCGACACCATTGAATATACCGTTAAGAAAAACACTGCGCCAACATTTCCGTACGCGCCTGTCATACCGGCAATTTGGCCCGTCAAACGGCGCTTAATGAGTGGTACGGCAGCAAAAACTGCGCCCTCACCGCCTTGAACAAAGAAAGAACACGCCATCACCACTACTACCGCAAGAGGTAATGACCAACTTGAATCTATTTGTGCTACCGATAAGTACCCAATTGCTAAGCCTGCAGTTAAAATCAATAGCGTGGTTTTACGACCAAACCTGTCACTTAACCAGCCACCACCAGGACGAGACATTAGGTTCATAAAGGCATAGCTTGATGCCACCATACCTGCTTGTGCCATGCCTAAGGCAAAGGTTTCGGCAAAAAATAGCGGCAGCATAGACACTACAGCCAGCTCAGAACCAAAGGTGGTAAAGTACAGCACATTTAATACTGCCACCTGTTTAAACTCGTAGCGCTCGAACTCTGGTACTTCCACAGAAAACAGATGCTTATTGACTTGATAGGTTTGATAAAAATCAATTAAAAACACAAACACTAAACCGGCGTAAATCAAGTTTGTGACATCTTGGGTAAACATGCTGACACCCGCTGGCGACAACTTCCATCCTAATAGCGCTAAGGTCGCGTACATGGGGACTTTCATGACAATCAATAACACTAAATCACTTTTACTGGTGACTTCTAAACCGCCACCTTTTTTGGGCTTAAAGTATGTTGAGCCTTTTGGTGTATCGGTAACATTAAAGTAGTAAACAAACGCAAACAACAAGCTCATTAAACCTGTAATACCAATGGCATAGCGCCAACCGTCCGGGCCACCAAATGCAAGGGCAACAGCAGGTAAAGTAAAGGCCGCAGCGGCAGAGCCAAAGTTACCCCATCCACCGTAAATGCCCTCAGCGGTGCCTAACTCTTTGGCCGGAAACCATTCACTGACCATACGAATACCAATCACAAAGCCTGCACCAATAAAACCAATTAAAAAACGGGCTAGTGCGAGCTGCTCAAATGAGTCGGCAACGGCAAACATAAAGCACGGGATTGAACAAATCGCCAGCAGCGCAGAATACGTAATACGTGGGCCATATTTATCGGTCACCATCCCAATGATGATTCGCGCCGGAATCGTTAAGGCTACATTGAGGATTAACAAGGTTTTAATTTGCGCGGTAGTCAGCCCCAAACTGTCAGCAATCACACTCACCAGCGGTGCGGCGTTAAACCACACAACGAAGGTGATAAAAAAAGCCATCCAGCTTAAATGCATAATTTTCATTTTGCCGCTAAAAGAAAACAACTTAAATTTGTCAGCACTCATAGTCATACTCCCTATGCCTTAGCCAATACAAGGACCTGGCCCTGTTCGGTTTTAATATCAAATGGACTGGCTATTAGGCTATTGTCTTCAATACATACACCGGTCGCTAAACGGTAATGTTGTTTATACAATGGCGAAGCCACACATAACTCCCCTTCCATTTCACAAATTAATCCGCGGGCTAATAAGCCCACGCCTGTGGCGGGGTCAACATTATCGATGGCAAACAAACCATCTTTACCCAAATTAAAAATAGCCACTGCCTTTCCGGCTACCCAGGCTGCAACACCAGTACCTATAGGTAAGCTTGTTTCTTCACACACATTAATCCAACTCATGCTAATACCTCATCTGTCGTGGTTTGTTGCTCGGTAATATCTTTTATTGCAATGGTGCCTGCACCGACATCTTTAATGTTGGGAAAGCGCTGTTCGCGTATGCGTTGATAAGCATTAGCATCAGCGACTGGTGCATCGCTTGGATTAACAAATTCATTAAAACGCGCTAAAAATTCGGGTTGTTCGAGGCTGGTTTTCCATTCACATTGATAGGTTGCAGCAATCAAATCCATTTGTTGTTCTAGGGTTGAATTGATCCCTAGCGCATCATCAATCACAACCGATTTTAAATACGCTAAGCCGCCTTCTAATGAATCCATCCAGGTAGAGGTACGTTGCAGTTTGTCGGCGGTTTTGACGTAAAACATCAAAATACGGTCGATGTATTTATAAAGCGTTTCAGAAGATAAGTCGGTAGCAAATAAGTCACCGTGACGTGGACGCATGCCGCCATTACCGGCAACATAGAGGTTCCAGCCTTTGTCGGTTGCGATTACGCCGATGTCTTTACTTTGTGCTTCGGCGCATTCTCGAGTACAACCCGATACGGCAAATTTCAATTTATGCGGGCTGCGTAAGCCCTTGTAACGATTTTCTAAATCGATGGCAAAACCTACCGCATCTTGCACGCCATATCGGCACCAGGTACTGCCCACACAAGACTTAACTGTACGCAGAGATTTGCCGTAGGCGTGCCCCGTTTCAAAGCCTGCATCAATGAGCTTTTTCCAAATTTCAGGTAATTGTGACAAGGTTGCGCCAAACATATCGATACGTTGACCACCAGTGATTTTGGTATACAAATCATAGTCCTGAGCAATTTGGCCCATTGCAATTAATTTGGCTGGAGTAATTTCGCCACCGGCAACCCGTGGCACAATAGAATAAGTGCCGTCTTTTTGGATATTACCTAAATACGCATCATTGGTGTCTTGCAGCTGCACATGGCCGCTATCTTGATTTAATACATATTGGTTTTGTAAGCTGGCAAAAATAGAAGCCGCGGCGGGTTTACAAATATCGCAACCATACGTGTGACCGCTTGCTGAAGGTTTGCCGTGTTGACGCATTAACGAGTCAAAATCATTAATACCTTCCACTTGGCATAGGTGGTACAAGGCTTGTCTGTCATGATCAAAGTGAGCACAAATCCCGGCATTAAAATCAAGGCCTGCTGCTTGCAAAGTCTGATCTATAATTTTTTGCACTAATGGCGCACAACCACCACATCCCGATGCTGCTCGAGTGCAGGATTTAATCTCAGCCATTTTGTGGCTGCCCGCTTTAACCGCATCAACAATGTCGCCTTTCGTCACTTGATGACAAGAACACACAATAGAGGTGTCTTTTAAGTCCGCTTCATCTTCAGCACCAGCAAGTAATAACTCAACAGCCGAGCCTGCAATTTCATCCTGAGATAAATACATATCCAGTAGGCGGCTGTAATCGCTGTTGTCACCAATCAATACCGCACCTTTTAAATACTTGCCACTGTCGTCAAGCCAGAGTTTTTTATAAATACCGGCCTGATTATCAGACAGTTCAACAAATTGGGCATTGTCAAAACCACGACTTGCGCCAATCGCGGCCACATCGACACCCAGTAGCTTTAATTTGGTACTCATATCTGCACCGGTAAACGATTGACTTGGGGAATCTGATGATAATGAAGCAATATGTGAAGCAACAACTCGTGCCATTTGATAACCAGGCGCCACTAAACCAAATATTTTTTGCTGCCATAATGCACATTCACCAATGGCATAAACATCGGGGGCAGAGGTTAAGCAGTGATCGTCAATTTCAATACCGCCACGCTCACCAATACTGATATTTGACACGCGGGCTAAAGCGTCTTGTGGGCGAATACCGGCAGAAAAGACAATCATGTCGGTTTCAAGAAAAGATTCATCATTAAATGTCATGCGGTGCAGTGCTGTTTCACCATCGATAATGGCGGTGGTGGCTTTAGACGTATGCACACTCACCCCGAGTTGCTCGATTTTACTGCACAGTAACTCACCTGCTTTATCATTAAGCTGAACGGGCATCAATTGTGGTGCAAACTCAACAACATGGGTTTTGACCCCAAGTTGCATCATGGCATTTGCCGCTTCTAAGCCCAGTAGTCCACCACCGACAACAACTCCGACCAGGCTAGTTTGTGCAGCAGCTTGAATGGCCTCAAGATCTTCAATGGTACGATAGACTAAACATTGAGCACGATCGTTACCTTGTATTGGCGGCACAAATGGAAACGAACCCGTCGCCAACACTAAACGGGTATACGAGTAACATTCACCTTGGGCACTTGTGACGGTTTTCGCCGCGATATCAATCGCCGTGATGGGAGTATTTAAATGCAGATTAATGCCCCAATCTTGATAATCCTGGGCACTGGTTAGCATTAACGGATCAGCACTGCCTGTCTCAAAATATTTAGATAACTGCACCCGGTCATATGCTGGACGAGGTTCTTCGCCAAACACATGTACTTCAAAGGTTTTATTCAAACCTAGACTGCATAATTGCTCAATAAAGTGATGACCCACCATGCCATTACCAACGACCACTAATTTGGGTTTTGAGACTGTCATTTCCTGCTCCTTCACGCCTTGTCCTGTAAAAAAACAAAAGGCGCCAACTCCACTTAAAGAGTTGGCGCCATTGCCAGTTACAATCTTAATGTTAAATTTAACTGTTTAAGAATATACGGTGGTTAACCCTTGCTCTTATTCAGTATCTTAATAAGCTCTTGCAGGCTACGTGCCAACAACAAATAAATCATAAACACCTGATTTTAAATTAAAAAACACTCAACAACCTTTACGCTGCATGACCGACATGTCCACCTTAGACGCAGCCGCACCATAATGAGGCGCACCACTTTTGCTCGCCACTGAATTCGCTTGGCTTGTTGATGGTTTAGTGCGACTCACAACAGCAATAATTTGCGCTGACATTTGCGCCAATGTGACACCTTTTTGCATTGCTTGTTGCTGAATAATTTGATGTGCTTTTGTTTCATCAAAACCTTGTTGCATTAAAATTAACTTTGCTTGGCTAAGTAATTTTATACCGCGAATTTCTTCATCTAATTTTTTGAATTCTGCTATCGTTTTGCTTGCCGCACTGAAACGGGCTTGGGCTAAACTCACCACGCTAGTTAACCGATTAACCGTTAACATTTCTGGTATAAATGTGATGCGGCCACAGTCAAGTAAATGAGTCAGTTCAGTTTGTTGCCATGTTTTAGCGTTAACAATTATCACCAAGGGCTTACTGGCTAAAATCCGTTGGATCACTCCCAAAATATGAGCTTGTAAAGAATCCGTTAGCACCAATAAGGTATCAAAATCTTGTTGCTGCAAACGTTGCTCAATTTTGGTAATTGACGTGAATACAGTGACAGGGCCAAAGGCGGTTAAACAGGCTTGATATTGTGCAATGTCGCAATCAGCAACCGGTACCGCCGAAAAGCTAGCATCACAATAAATTAAACTGCGCATAACCACTCCTTATTAACCATTGAATCCGTCTTGCTTGTGACGATTAATCGTGTAGACCAATACTGTAGACTCAATTTTTTTAATTGTTCTGTTGTTAAATCAGATTCGTAATCATCTGATTTATAATGCAGTAAATATAAAATAGCCATCAAAGTAGCCTGTACGCTGCTCAGGGCTTGTTCAATCATCGAACAAGACATCAATGCCTTCATCGCATCACTGTCAAAAGGCGTCATTTCGCGCCACAACAGTGCAAGCGCCTGCTCCGATAGCTCTGCCTGGCCGACTTTTGCACCAGAAAAAGCCGTTAATAAGGTGGCAATATCGACTTTTGACATCGCGATCTCACTTTGCAAACCATTAACGATACTGATTGTGGTTTCTACGCGGGGATTCAGCTCTGTTTCGCCTTGCAAACCTTTAAAAATGGCGACTACACCCGGTTGATAACTGCGTTGTTCAAATAACTTTTGGCTCACGCCTTGATGAATTTTGTCGATGCCTGGGTGAAAATAACTGCGTAAGCTCAGTGGCGCATTGCTCGGGTTAATACAACGAACAGCGGTTTGAATTAAACTGCGCAATCCGAGCTCTTGGTGTAATTGACGACATTCATCGAGCACTGGCGCTATATCACCGGCTCGCACATACACTATGCCTGAACGGTCTAATTCAGATTTAGCGGTTAATGGATCTTTACAGCGCACAATTTCAAGTGCAGCAATACATGACTCGACATGTCGACGATGCGGTAACGCTTGGCTATCTCCGTGCAGTAAGACTCGCACACCATGGTTTGCCAGTAATTTTGCCACTAGTAATAACCAGGGTAATTGCTCACGTTTACCGGCATATACTGGCCAGTCAATTTCAACGTTTAATTGGCTCCAACCCACATCAATGGTGTGACGTAACCCAGCGACAACACCTGCTACTTCTGCCACCGTTTCGCCGCGGACCCGCATTAACATCATCGCACTGGCCATTTGCACTGGCGTCACTTTCGCCTGCGCAAAGCCCTGTATCAGTAAGCTTGCCTCGGCGAACGTTAAACTGCGTGAACCTTTTTCACCTTTACCTAAGGCTTTGATCAGTAATTTAAAGTCAAATTCAGCCACTGAGGTTAAGGTTAACTCACCTATTTTAGGCATACATAGCCTCATACTGAGTTGTGTCATCAATATCTGTTAATAACGTCGCTAATTGTTGTCCGACGCTGACAACCTCACCGATAATAATCAATGTAGGCCCCGCATCGCGTATCGACATTGCCGCGTGTGCCATTGAAGATACCGTTGCATACGTGATGATTTGATTTGGTCGGCCGCCGTTAGTGACAAATGCCACCGGTAGCGAGCCCTGACAATTGGCCTCGAGCAACCCTGTTGCAATGCGATTGGCTTGCTCTTTGCCCATATAAAACACCAGGGTCGATTGGGCGGCTAATAATGCTTGCCATTGCGTTGGAGCGCCAGCGTTGTCGGCATCGGTCATTTTTGTGCCCGTAATTAAAGTGACGCTGCGCGCCATACCGCGAAATGTCAGCGGGATCCCGGTGCTTGATGCACAGCCTAATGCCGCGGTGACCCCTGCAATAAATTGTGAGCGAATACCCTGCTTGGCGAGATAAAGCGCCTCTTCAGCTCCGCGGCCAAAAATATGCGGGTCGCCACCTTTTAAGCGCACCACTTTACGGCCTTGTTTAGCAAGCTTAAGTAATAATGCGTTAATGTCTTCTTGTTTAATGCTCGGCTGGCCGCAACGTTTGCCGACAAAATGACGCTGACAGTGGCTACTGACTAAAGTCAAAATGTCACTGCTTACCAGGCTGTCGTAAACCAATGCATCAGCCTGGGCGACAATACGTGCCGCTTTTATGGTCATTAAATCAAGCTGGCCGCATCCTGCGCCTACAATGGCAACTTCACCGGCTTGCAGCGCACCTGAACCACCGCAGCCAATAGGCTTAACATTGTGGATTAATCCATCTACTGTATTCATTAGGCGACATCCTCTTTTGCTGCATTAGGGTACTCAAGTTCAATATACGATAAAGCCTGTTGCCAATGATTTTGGGCACATTGCTTAACTTCACTGTTGCAGCTACCACACTGACGACCACAGCCCAATGTTGATTGCATAACGTCTAAAGCCTTAGCAAAATGAAGGTGCTGTTTACCATCATGAAACACTTGTTGGTCAAATTGTGCATTTATTTCATCAGCAATTTGTGCATCATTCACACCAGTACAAGCACAAATCAAGGGGCTATTACCTGCATTAATTTGTTGATGTAATTGTTTTATAAAAGCATTATCGACAGGTTTGCCAATGAAGGCATTCAGTGGCTCGACGGCAAGATTAACGCGTGACTGAGACAAGACTTTTATCGCGCTCACGAAGCCTTTTTCCATATTGCACTGCACATGCAGGCGCTGGCCGTTCACGTTAGTCGACCAGGTAAGCGAGTGGGCAGTAGCTTGATAAGCAAACCCTTTATCAGCATCAGTAAAACCGACGTGATGACATATTCCGGTGGTTAAGGTCTGGGCGACTTGCCAACATAAACCCTTTGCCGCAGGGTCATGCAAACCAAACACGACACCTTGCAATGCCATAATGACCGGTTGCAGCACCACATCCTGACACTTAAATCCAGGTTGCTGTGATACTGGGTCAACTCGACTATCAAGGTATTGATTTACGCCTTTGCCCAATGAGAATTGCTCAGACCAATGCATGGACATCATTGCCATCTCAAACGGCATATCTTGATCGACTGCAACTCTAGCCAGTGCAAATGGCGAAGATGCCTTGTCTGTTGCAGAGCCGATAGTCACCAGATCGCCATCTGCAATAGACAAGCTCGCGAGTTTATTTGGATGAAGTTGTATCACGGGCTCTGGAATGCTTGCTCGCAAACTTGCAATATGCCCCGTGCGAGTCATGGTGTGCCATTGATCGCGGCTGCGGCCACTGTTAAGTAACACGCTAGCGTGTTTGCCATCATAGTCAGTCACTTGCGTTACGGACTTTGCTGGTGAAATAAACTGCCCTTTACCTGACGACGTCGCAAACACGCCATCACTAAATACTCGCAGCCCTTGCTGACCAATGAGTTCTGCTGATGCAATGGGCCACTGGGTCGGCAATAGATTGTCGTACTCTTGTTGGCTGAGATTGGTGAGTCCACTTAAATCAAACATTTTATTGGGAAATGCCTGTTTAACCTTTGCTGACAACGCAGAAAACTCACGAAAAACACTCGCGCTGTTGTCAAACTCAAATCCTTGAAAACCCATTTTTTGCGCCACCAGGCTTATGGCCCACCAATCTGCTTTACTTTGCCCTTTAGGGGTAATAAAACCTCGCTGGCGGCTTATGGTGCGTTCACTGTTGGTTACCGTACCGCACTTTTCTGACCAGCCTTGAGCGGGTAATAATATATCTGCATACTTTGCCGTATCAGAATCAGGGCTTATTTCAGACACCACCACAAAGGGGCAATCTGTTAACGCTTTAGCAATTTTCTGGCTATTTGGCAGTGATACCACAGGGTTAGTCCCCATGATCCAAATCGCTTTTATTTTCCCGTCGGCCACTGCATCAAACATGTCGACTGCGGCTAAGCCTTTGGTGTCAGCGACCATATCGACCTGCCAAAAATTGGCGAGTAGTTCACGTTCCGGTTGAGAAAATCCCATATGGCAAGCCAGTTGAGTCGCTAAACCGCCAACCTCTCGCCCCCCCATAGCATTGGGTTGGCCCGTTAATGAGAAAAAACCACATCCCGCCTGGCCAATATGCCCTAAGGCTAAATGACAATTAATAATCGCATTCGTGGTGTCGGTGCCAATAACAGATTGATTCACGCCTTGGCATGATGCTGTCAGTATGGCTTTATGTTGAATAAACAATTGATAAAACTGCTTTAATGCTTGTTCAGTTAATCCCACTTGCTGAGCTAAGTCAGTCAAACCGCTACTTAATTGTTTGGCGTGACTCACAACAGTATCGAAACCTTCTGTGTGGGCCTTAATGTATCCATGGTTAACATGTCCGTTATCAGCTAAATAACCTAACAATCCATGGAACAAGGCTAAATCGGCTCCTGGCGTAATAGCTAAATGAAGGTCAGCTTGTTTTGCTGTCGCGGTTGTCACTGGGTCGATAACCACTAACCTTGTGTTATTGGCTTTTTTTGCTGCCAATATCCGTTGAAATAACACTGGATGAGTCCAGGCGGTATTAGCACCGATTAAAACAATTACCTCTGCATGTTCAATATCGTCATAACAACCTGGCACTACATCTTCACCAAATGCCCGTTGCATGGCGCTCACTGCAGATGACATACACAAGCGTGAATTCGTGTCGACGTTAGCGGTCTTTAAATAGCCTTTGGCAAATTTGTTTGCGACATAATAATCTTCAGTAAGTAGCTGTCCAGAAAGGTACAGTGCGACTGAATCTGGGCCAAATTCAGCAATGGTATTGGCAAACTTATCGGCTATTAAGCTGCTTGCGTCATCCCAGTTTATCGGCTTACCGGAGCGCATCATCGGATAACGAAGCACATTAGGTTGGGTTAAGCTATCGAGGAGTCGCTCACCTTTAGCACATAAATGTCCATGATTGGCGGGATGGTTAATGTCACCTGTAAGTGTTAAATTTGCGCGATCAACATTTTCCCAATCAGCTTGAGTTGAGGCCACACTAACCCCGCATCCGACACCACAATAGGCACAACTTGATTGGATAGCTGACATACTTTGACCCTTTCGCATTCATCATTTATTGATATTACTTGTGCGAAAGCTGTGCCAAAAAATTAACTTACTGATTTAACGTAGAATTAGAAAATATAATATTGGGTTTGCCTCAACATTTGCGCAACAAAAGTGCAAGGCAGCACAGTTAAAGTGCGTATCTACTTGAAAATAATAAGATTTATATACCTAAAAAGAGGTATACCTGTCATTTGTAAGGGGGATATCAAGAAGGGGCAGAAACAAAAATACCGACAGTAATGTCGGTATTTATTAAACCGCGAGAGTACTTATTTTGCGGTACGGCCATCATCATGGCAGGTGTCACATGTTGGTTTTACGCCCACTTTAGCTTCATGCGGAGCATGACAATCTGCACACATTAACGCGCCATCATGTGCTTTATGGGTATCATCCATTTCAGCAAGAGAACCATGACAACTTTGACATTGTTCAAATTCATATGCGCCATCAGCAGATGGTTCTTCATTTGCATGGCAGCTTTCACAGCCACCCATTTCAACGTGAAACTCTGCGAGGGTTTCATCAGCAGCAAATGATGCAGAAGACATCATTACCGCGAAACCTGCCGCAAACAATGCGCTGAGTAGTTTTTTGCTCATTATTCATTCCTCCAAGTGAGTGTATGCCCGCATTCTTTTTAACTGACACGGGTCTTACACTGAAGCACGACACTTTACTTACGGACCCATTCAACATTCTATATTGACGAAAATCGACTCTAAATCGACAAAAAACTAATCTTGTAGCGACAAAAACCAATTAATGACAATATAAAAATAGTTAACTAATCCACTTTAAGCAAAATTAATTTAGATTAGACAATAATAGCAGCCTTACTCATTGGAATATGTGCGCTACATCATGTAACTCGATGGTTTTCAGTGACTAAATCAACTTTTATCCCAGCATATCTTATACAATTGCGCGTTAGTAAATGATCTCTCAGCGAGAATTTAAAAGGGTTTAAACAAGGCGAATGACTGAATGAATAGTTGTTCTCTTTCGAAGTCATGCAACGCAGTGTAAGCCCTGTTAAAACTCGCCACAAAGGAATACCCCAGCCGCTTTTGCTTTGCGTTCTCGCTATTTGAAAGGGAACAACCATGACTACGCAACGCCTTAATCAAAAACCGCTGGACGCATCCTGAGTGGTCACTTATTAATGCACAAAGGTATTAGGTTTTTACAGGCCAAAAAAAGCCCCAATCAATGTTGAGGCTAACAATCGTAAACTGAATATATTGTCTAAGTTAATTTCTCGTTTTTTCTAACCTAGCTAATAAACTCGAGGTATCCCAACGGTTACCTTTCATCGCCTGTACTTCTGAATAGAATTGATCAACCAATGCAGCAACAGGCAGATGACTGCCATTTCGGCGCGCTTCATCTAGTGCAATACCTAAATCTTTACGCATCCAATCAATTGCAAAACCAAAATCATATTTACCTTGCCACATGGTTTGATAACGATTTTCCATTTGCCAGCTTTGCGCAGCGCCTTTGCTAATCACTTCAATCACTTTAAGGCCATCTAAGCCGGCACTTTTCGCAAAGTGAAGCCCTTCTGCCAAGCCTTGTACCACACCAGCTATGCAAATTTGATTGACCATTTTGGTCAATTGCCCTGATCCCACAGGCCCTAAAAGTTCAGCACAACGACTATAAGCAGCAATTACAGATTTAACAGCATCAAAATCGGCAGGCTCGCCACCCATCATTACCGTTAACACGCCATTTTCGGCGCCAGTCTGGCCGCCAGATACTGGCGCATCTAAAAAGGCAATATTAAGCGGTTTGATGTGCGTAGCAATCTCGCGTGCAACATCAGCTGAGGCCGTTGTGTGATCGACTAACACTGAGCCTGCATGCATGCCGTGAATCACACCTTGCTCACCCAACACCACTTGGCGAAGGTCATCATCATTACCGACACAGGTAAACACAATATCCTGGCCTTTCGCAGCATCTTTTGGTGTCGCGGCAGATTGACCACCAAATTGTTCAACCCACTGAGCCGCTTTTGAGCTTGTACGGTTATATACGGTGACCTCATGGCCATTTTTAACTAAGTGCCCTGCCATCGGGTACCCCATAACGCCTAAACCAATAAATGCGACCTTGGCCATGTTTTTTCCTTATTTATTCAACAGAAGGTTTAACGTGTGCTTCCATTTCAGCACCAATACGTTTGCGCATATCCATTAACCGTAATGCACTATCACGTAATCGAACATCATCTGCCGTTGCCGGTATCCATTCAGGAACCGATGTTGGATGACCTTCATCGTCAACAGCAACCATAATAACAATACAATGTGTCGTCAAATGACGTTCAGATTCTTTTGGATCGCCTGCTTTTACATCTATCGCAATATGCATTGATGTTGTACCGGTATAAATCACTTTACCCGTCACCTCAACAATATTGCCGACATGGATGGGCTTAACAAAACGGATGCCGCCCGCATAAACTGTAATACAATATTTACCGCTCCAACCCGCCGCGGCGGCATAGGCCGCTAAATCGATCCATTTCATTACCGCACCACCGTGCACTTTACCGCCAAAGTTCACATCTGCAGGTTCGGCCAAAAAACGTAATGTAAGCTGTCTATCTTTACCGGCCATAAAGCCTCCAAGTCATTCGATGGTGTATCAACGATACACGTTGTACTGATACAAAAAAAGCGCACTAGGCGCTTTTTATATTGAACAATATTAATCTATTTTTTTAAATAGTAGCGAACCATTCGTGCCACCAAAACCAAATGAATTGCATAACGCATAATCAAATTGATGACGGCGAGAAGTGTGCGCAACAAAGTCTAAATCGCACCCTTCATCAGGGTTATCTAGGTTAATTGTTGGCGGCACATGTTGGTCGCGCAGTGCAAGCAGAGTAATGATGGCTTCAATAGCACCTGCTGCGCCGAGTAAATGCCCTGTCATTGATTTAGTTGAGCTTACCAACAAATCATAAGCATGCGGACCAAAAACCGCTTTAACCGCGGCAGCTTCTGCTTTATCACCGGCATTGGTTGAAGTGCCATGGGCATTAATATAACCCACTTGCTCTTTTTGAATTTGTGCATCGTTAATCGCGTTAACCATCGCTGCGGCAGCACCTGCACCATCACTTGGCGGTGATGTCATGTGAAATGCATCGCCACTCATGCCAAAGCCAACTAATTCGCCGTAAATTTTAGCGCCACGCGCTTTAGCACGTTCGTATTCTTCCATCACAATCACACCCGCACCATCGCCAATCACAAAGCCATCACGGTCTTTGTCCCAAGGGCGGCTTGCTGCAGTTGGATCGTCATTACGGGTCGATAATGCTTTAGCGGCGCTAAAACCGGCTACGCCTAATGGGCTGGTGACATCTTCTGCACCGCCAGCGACCATCACATCGGCATCGCCGTAAGCAATAGTACGGGCTGCAAAACCAATATTATGCACACCGGTTGTACATGCAGTAGTCACCGCAAAATTAGGGCCAGTCATGCCATACATAATCGATAAATGCCCAGCAATCATGTTAATGATGGTGCTTGGTACAAAGAATGGCGATACTTTACGTGGTCCACCATTTAATAATGCCGAATGGCCTTGTTCAATTAACCACATGCCGCCCATGCCTGCACCGATTGCAGTGCCCACACGAGCTGGATTTTCTTGGCTCATGTCTAAGCCAGAATCAGTAACGGCTTGAATGCCTGCGGCCATGCCGTATTGGATAAACAAATCCATTTTACGTGCATCTTTTTTTGTTAAGTATTTTTCGACATCAAAATCTTTCACCGAACCACTAAAACGGGTGCCAAATTCGCTGGCATCAAATTTAGTGATTGGCGCAATACCACTTTGGCCTGCCAATAAGGCATTCCAAGAAGACTCGACATCATTACCTACTGGAGTCACAAGTCCAAGACCTGTGATGACGACACGACGTTTAGACATGATATTCACCTTTAAATAAAATCTGCCACGATGCCATTATTGCGATAACGCTAAAGAAGTATAAGAAGGGATATGTTAGTGCAATTAAATGGAACGAGCGTTTACAAATGCTTTAAACAAAAACAGGCGGCATAAATGCCGCCTGTTAATGTGAATTCTTGATTACTGATTCTTAGAAACGTAATCGATCGCTGCTTGAACAGTAGTGATCTTTTCAGCTTCTTCGTCAGGGATCTCGGTATCAAACTCTTCTTCTAGAGCCATAACCAATTCAACCGTGTCTAGAGAATCAGCGCCTAAATCGTCTACAAAAGAAGCAGCTGATTTAACGTCTTCTTCTTTAACGCCAAGTTGTTCGATGATGATTTTCTTTACACGTTCTTCGATGTTGCTCATTAGTTTTCTTTCCTATTCAAATTACGCACTTGCGTAAGATTGCGAGTAGTTTATTCGAATTAGATAACAATGCAAGCTTAGATTTTGTGGTCTAACCACAAAAATTAACATTGAATTGTCACTAACCCTGACTCAAATGAAGGTAGTTTCCTACCTATCGCCCTTAAACCATGTACATACCGCCGTTCACATGCAATGTCTCGCCTGTGATGTAAGCGGCTGAATCCGAGGCCAAAAACAATACTGCGTTGGCAATTTCTTGTGCTTGCCCTAAACGTTCCATCGGAACTTGCGACATAATAGCTTGTTGCTGCTCAGGTGTCAGCTCATCTGTCATGTCTGTCTGAATAAATCCAGGTGCAATAGCATTCACTGTTATTTGACGAGATGCAACCTCTCTTGCAAGAGATTTTGTAAACCCTATCAAACCCGCTTTTGCCGCCGAGTAATTTACTTGACCAGCATTACCCATTGTACCTACTACTGAACCGATACTGATAATACGTCCGAAACGTTTTTTCATCATAGATCGCATTACAGGTTTAGACAATTTAAATAATGACGTCAAATTAGTGTCGATAATGTCTTGCCATTCATCATCTTTCATCCGCATCAGTAAATTGTCGCGGGTAATACCAGCATTGTTAATAAGAATATCAACATCACCGGCTTTTTCTTTGATCTGGCTATATAAATCGGCAACCGATTGACTATCAGTGACATTTAACACCATCCCAAAGCCTTTGTCACCTAGGTATTGCTGAATTGCTGCAGCGCCTTTTTCACTGGTCGCGGTACCGATAACGACTGCACCAGCTTGTTGTAGCGATTCAGCGATGGCACGGCCAATGCCACGACTAGCACCGGTAACTAAGGCTACTTTGCCGTCTAGACTGATGTTAAAGCTCATAAAAACTCCTTTATTCGGTTAATGCCGCAAATGAAGCAACATCGTTTACCGCTTGAGCGGATATTGATTTATTAATTCTTTTTGTTAAACCGGTTAATACTTTACCCGGACCACACTCAACTAAATTTGTAACACCTTGTGTCGCCATAAATTCAACCGTTTCGCTCCAGCGCACTGGGCAATACAATTGACGTACTAATGCATCTTTTATCGCATCTGCATCTGTTGGCATTGCCACATCAACGTTATTAACCACATTAATGTTTGGCGTAGAAAACGTGACGTTAACTAATGCTTTGGCTAATTCATCTGCGGCAGGCTTCATAAGCGCACAGTGAGATGGCACGCTAACAGGCAAGGCAACGGCCATTTTAGCGCCAGCGGCTTTACACGCAGCGGCTGCGCGTTCAACTGCGGCTTTTTCACCGGCAATGACCACTTGACCGGGGCTGTTATAGTTAACAGGACTGACGACATCACCTTGAGCAGACTCTGCGCACGCGGCGGCAATGGCATCATCATCAAGACCAATAATAGCAAACATCGCACCAGAACCTGCTGGCACGGCTTGTTGCATTAATTTACCGCGCAGCTCAACTAATTTAACCGCATCAGTAAACTCAATCACACCGGCGCACACTAATGCTGAGTATTCGCCTAGGCTGTGACCAGCTAATAAAGAAGGCATCGGTTTGTTAGACGCTTGATAAGCACGCCAAATAGCGACACTTGCGGTTAATAACGCTGGTTGAGTTTTGTCTGTTTCATTTAAGGTTTCTACTGGGCCATTTGCCACTAAATCCCATAAATCATAACCTAATGCGTTACTCGCCTCGGCAAAAGTTTGCCCAATAATGTCATAAGATTGAGCTAATTCAGCTAACATTCCTACGGCCTGAGAGCCTTGACCTGGAAATACAAAAGCAACATTTTCCATAAACACTTACCTGTATAAGAATTGAATTAAATAACAGTACATTTAAAAATTAAAAACGAATTAGGGCACTGCCCCAGGCAAAACCGCCACCGAAGGCTTCAAGCAGTAATAATTGACCACGCTGAATACGGCCATCACGCACGGCTTCATCTAGGGCAATAGGCACTGAAGCTGCAGAGGTATTACCGTGCTTAGCCAGGGTAAGCACCACTTTATCTAAACTCATGCTGAGTTTTTTAGCGGTGGCATTAATGATGCGAAAATTAGCTTGATGCGGCACTAACCAATCAATCTCTGACTTATCGACATTATTAAGGCGTAATGTTTCAGTCACGACATTCGATAACTGCGTCACCGCGACTTTAAATACGTCATTGCCTTTCATTGTCATGAAACTAACGGCTTCTGAACCTTCACCCGAGCGAGGAGGAAAAGCACATTTTAACAAGTCGCCTTGACTACCATCGGCATAAATATGGGTCGCAATAATACCTGGTGTATCACTTGCGCCAATAACAGCAGCGCCAGCGCCATCACCAAACAAAATAACGGTTGTTCTATCGGCAGGATCGCACATGCGCGACAATACATCAGAGCCAATGACTAATACTTTTTTAGCGGCACCTGTTTTGACGAATTGGTCGGCGACAGACAAGGCATACACAAACCCTGAACACGCGGCAGCAATATCAAAGGCTGGAATATTTTTAACGCCAAGTAAGGCTTGAATTTCGCAGGCAGCTGCTGGGAATGCATTGGTTGCACTGGTGGTGCCACAGACAATCATGTCTAGCTCGCTGGCATCAATGCCGGCCATTTCAAGCGCTTTTAATGCCGCTTGATGGCCCATGGTTGCCACCGACTCGTCTGTAGCAGCGATGCGCCGCTCAGAGATACCAGTTCGGTCAACAATCCATTGGTCATTGGTTTCAACCATTTTTTCGAGATCTTGATTGCTACGTACTTGCACAGGCAGATAGCTGCCTGTTCCGAGAATTTTTGTGTGCATATATGAGATCAGCTATTGATGTCTAAAAGAATCGACTCCAAACGATCTTTAATCATTTCAGGAAGACGACGTTTTGCTTCTGTTGCTGCTAAATTTAATGCTTGTAAAAATGCAGCTTCATCCGCGTTACCATGACTCTTTACTACTATTCCGCGCAATCCTATCAGACTTGCACCATTATAGTGGTCGGGGTTCATCTTACTGAGAACAGCTTGTATGTGTGGAGCGATAAGTTTGGAGAGTAAACGTACAAAAAAGCCGTCTTTTAAACCACGCTTTAATTGATGTACTAATAGCTTGGCAATGCCTTCTGAGGTTTTTAGGGTAATGTTGCCCACAAACCCATCACAAACAATGACATCAACATTACCGGTATAGATTTCGTCGCCTTCAACAAAACCAATGTAATTGATTTGATCAGTATGCTGTAACAACTGCCCAGCTTGTTGAACTTGATCGTTACCTTTGACTTCTTCAATACCCACATTCAATAATGCCACTTTCGGACGGGCTTTTTTATGGACGGCTTCACATAAAACCGAACCCATAATGGCAAATTGAAATAATGCTTCAGAGTCACAAGAGACGTTAGCACCTAAATCGAGTAAATAAACCGGCTTACCAGTAACCGCCGGTAAACATGACACTAATGCAGGTCTATCAATCCCCGGTAAGGTTTTTAATAACACCTTAGCCATTGCCATTAATGCCCCCGTGTTCCCCGCGCTAACGCAGGCGGCCGCTTTTCCGTCTCGTACTAATTCCAGTGCAATTCTCATTGAACTGTTTTTACGTGAACGTAAAGCATGAACAGGCCTATCACACATGGTGACAACTTCAGTGGTATGGATTATTTCAATGCGGTCTAAATCGGTAGAAGGTGTTTGAGGTAAATACTTTTGAATGTCGGTTTGATTACCAACCAAAATGATCTTGAGGGTGCTATGAAATTTCAATGCCTGCATTGCTGCAGGCACTGTCACGTGGGGACCGTGATCGCCCCCCATCGCATCTAACGCAAGCGTCAGATTTGTCATCAGATAATCAACAAATTACTTGTTGATTACCTTTTTACCGCGGTAAAAACCATCAGCAGTCACGTTGTGACGTAGATGTAATTCACCGCTAGTCGCGTCTACTGATAATTGAGCAGTGCTCAATGAATCATGTGAACGACGCATGCCGCGCTTTGAACGTGATTTTTTATTCTGTTGTACAGCCATTTGACCTGTCTCCTAGATTACTTGCTCTTCAGTTTTTCTAACACTGCAAACGGATTTGGACGCTCCTCATGAGCGGGTTCGATCTCGCCTACAACTACATCTTTCGATCCCTGGCTGCAATCAGTATCTTCATGCATAGGGATGATAGGCATAGCGACTATCAATTCATCTTCAATCAATTGATGCAGACGTACTTCACCAATCTCATTACACTCAATTGGGTCATACGCATCCGGGAGCTCATCGATTTCTGCCTCAGTCCGACAAGGACTAAAACAAAAGTCGACCGTAACCTCAGTAGTATATTGTGTCATGCAACGTTGACATAGCAGAGTGAGCTCCGTCACAGCCTTCCCGCGAAGGTAGACTATCCCCTGTAAGTCGACGCCACATTCCAACGACACAACTACGTTGGAACAGTCGCCGGCACATAACTCGCTTAATCGCTTTAGTTGCTGGCCTGGCACGTAACCTTCATAACGAAGGCCGCTTGAGGCAGCGCGTATAGGATCAATTGAAACCGGTATCTTTACTGTTTGCATAAGGCGCGCATATTATAGTTTGAAAACGCTGGAGTCAAAGAAAATTTCCGTAAAAATACGGTCATCTCACCTAACACTGACTATTTAGGTATTCTTTAATCCGGCATTGAATTTGAAAGTTGGCAAATTTTACCGAACCAAACCCCATCACACAAGCATTACTCGGTGAAAAATACTCCATTTAACCCAATGAATGCAGTAAACTGAGCAATAATCGAGTATTGGCCACGGATAAGTAAAATAAACGTTATGAATTTCAATATTGTACTTGCATCAACCTCGCCTTTTCGTCAGCAATTATTACAAAAATTAATGCTCACATTTGACTGCGTTAACCCCGATATAGACGAATCTCCCCAACCAAACGAAACAGCAATAGCATTGGTGCAACGTTTAGCTGAACAAAAAGCACTCCAAGGGGCAACATTAACGCCACACACAGAGGCGACGGAATTAATTATTGGCTCAGATCAAGTTGCGGTCATCAACGGACAGATCATAGGTAAACCTCATACGGTCGACAATGCAATAGCCCAGCTTACGGCCGCATCTGGTCAGGCCATTACGTTTTATACTGGACTTGCGGTATATAACAAAACAACCAAACAAATGTTGTCGTGCATCGAACCTTTTATCGTTCATTTTAAAACGTTATCCCAAGCACAGATCCGTTATTACGTCGAACAGGAACAACCACTTTATTGTGCTGGCAGTTTTAAGAGTGAAGGACTTGGAATTGCATTGTTTAGCCGCTTAGAAGGTGATGATCCCAATACCTTGATTGGTTTGCCACTGATTAAGCTTATTGAGTTATTACAACAACAGGGATTGGACGTGCTTAGTCAGCAGGAATGATGCAAAAATGAGGGCTTTCAACAATATTCAGAAAGCCCAAATTGATATTATAAATACTGGCGGATTGCTGAAGGGCTATTCACAATAGCCAAAGGCTGAAGCCCAAGTAGCCGAGCTTCATCATGGGCGCCATAACTCACCCCAATACTGGCCATGTTAGCGTTATTGGCCATGGTTAAGTCATGAATGGAATCACCAATCATAATGGCTTTATCGGCACTCACTTCAAAATGACTTAATAAAGCATGGAGCATTTCTGGGTGTGGCTTACTTTGCGAGTCGCTGGCACAACGTGATGCATGAAAATACTGACCCAGCCCGGTCAATTCAAGTACCCTGTCTAACCCTTCCCGCGCTTTACCCGTTGCGATAGCTAATTGATAACCCGCTTCATGCAGCTGCTTAATCAAGACTTCCACCCCGTCAAATAACGGCGTTGGATAATCGCTCGCTAAATGATGGCGACGGTAACAATCAATAATCTGTTGATGGTTTTGATGCTCGCTAAACAAAATCGGCATAATGGTCGGCAAAGACAATCCAATCACATCTCGCACCTGTTGCTCAGTCGGCACTGTTAACGCCAACTCTTGCGCCACACTTTGCATGCAAGTGACAATTTTACCGACTGTGTCCATTAATGTGCCATCCCAATCGAAGATGACTAAATCAAATGCTTTGTCTTGACTCTTCACGTTATGCCTTACTTTATTAATTTAACACACAGCGACAACCTACTTAAGTGCGTTTAAGCTTATCCAATGTATTGAGTAATACTTCGTCCAATGGTGCTTTGACCTGCATGATTTCGTTGTTTTCAGGATGAGTAAATTTAAGCTCAGCCGCGTGTAAAAACAGACGGTCTAAACCTAAGGCTCTCATACTGTCATCAAATTGCTGCTCGCTGTATTTATCATCACAGGCAATCGCATGACCTGCATACTGGCAGTGAACACGAATTTGGTGCGTTCGCCCTGTCACAGGGCTGGCTTTCACCAAGGTACACCCTTGATAGCGTTGCATGATTTTGTAGCGCGTTTCAGACTCTTTACCTTCTTTATTAACGCGCACAATACGTTCACCAGACTTTAAGGTAATTTTTAATAATGGCGCTTTAACCACTTTATCACTTGCCTGCCACTCGCCGCGCACCAGGGCTAAATAATCTTTTTGCATGGTTTTACTGCGCAGTTGCTCGTGTAAATGCTTTAATGCACTGCGTTTTTTAGCAACAAGTAACACACCTGAGGTGTCTTTATCTAAACGATGAACCAACTCTAAAAACTTTTGTTGCGGACGCAGTGAGCGTAAACCTTCAATTACGCCATAATCCACACCACTGCCGCCATGCACTGCAATACCAGCAGGTTTGTTCATAACGATTAAATGATTGTCTTCGTGGATAATTCGATCTTCAAGTTGCGATACTCGAGATAAATTTGCCGACGGTGCAGTGCGATGATCTTTCTCGGCGATGCGCACCGGCGGAACACGCACTATGTCACCAATCTGTAATTTGTATTCTGGCTTAATGCGTTTTTTATTAACACGCACTTCTCCCTTACGCACAATCCGATAGATCATGCTTTTCGGTACGCCTTTTAATTTAGTCAGCAAAAAATTATCGATGCGTTGTTCAAAATGATCTTCGTCGATAGTCACGTATTCAACTTGGGGGGTGGTTTCAGTATTCATGATGCGCCATATAGTAGTAACCGCAATAGTGTACCTTATCTTGCAAATGATTGGCTATTACCATGGCTGACTTGAAATAAATACACGAAAGAATATGGGCTTTTGATTGATGAAAATAGTGTTTGTTGCTATATTTGCGCTCAGGTTGAGAGTAAACAGTGGATAAAGTGTTCACAACTTTCACCAAATGCGAAAAAACTGCAATTAAGAAAATGAGCTTTATCGGTAGCAAACCATTGATTTGCAAATTGTATTTAAATAAAAAACGACAAAAAACGTTTCGACAATTAAACCGTAAGTTTTCAGTAAAGATTTCAATTTAAGTGCAGAAAATCGCCCCAAATTCGAACAATATTTTAGCTTGTTATCAAACAAACCGATTCGACTTGGGCATTAACGGATTAAATTACCATAATTTATGGGGTTGGTTGTAAGTCAACGAATTCCTTGTTTTTGTAAATATTAGAAAATAAGCCATAAATAGGATGCGACACGCAGCGACTGCGTTTTACAGTGATGAGCACCTAATTGCCTGGAGCTAACCGTGAGGTTATACCGATTAATTCAGGCCCGTAATGCAGAAAGATCGTGTTGTTTGATGACCTCATTTAGAAGAATCACGTCATCATGAAACGTATGTTAATTAATGCAACTCAATCAGAAGAGTTGCGTGTTGCCCTTGTAGACGGGCAACAACTGTATGATCTAGATATTGAAAGTCCTGGTCACGAACAGAAAAAATCAAATATCTATAAAGGTAAAATCACTCGCGTAGAACCCTCACTTGAAGCGGCGTTTGTTGATTATGGCGCAGACCGCCATGGTTTCTTACCGCTTAAAGAAATTGCCCGCGAATACTTCCCTAAAGGTTACTCTTTCCAAGGTCGTCCTAACATCAAAGAAGTGGTGCAGGAAGGTCAAGAAGTCATCGTGCAAATTGATAAAGAAGAGCGTGGCAACAAAGGCGCTGCATTAACAACCTTTATCAGTTTAGCGGGTTCTTACCTAGTCCTCATGCCAAATAACCCACGTGCAGGCGGTATTTCTCGTCGTATCGAAGGTGATGAGCGTACCGAATTAAAAGAAGCGATGTCTGAGCTTGAAGTGCCAAATGGCATGGGCTTAATCGTGCGGACTGCCGGTGTCGGTAAAGAGTCAACCGAATTAAAATGGGACTTAAAAGTTCTACAGCATCACTGGGATGCCATTCAAGAAGCGGCTCAAACTAAAGCTGCACCATTCTTAATTCATCAAGAAAGTAACGTGATTGTTCGTGCTATTCGTGATTATTTACGTCGTGACGTTGGCGAAATCCTTATCGATCACCCACGTATTTACGAAGAAGCTAAACTGCACATCGGTTTAGTGCGTCCTGATTTCGTTGAACGTGTTAAACAATATGATTCAGAAGTGCCTTTATTTACTCACTTCCAAATTGAGTCGCAAATTGAATCGGCATTCCAACGTGAAGTGCGTTTACCATCTGGTGGCTCAATTGTTATTGACCCAACAGAAGCATTAACCTCTATCGATATTAACTCGGCGCGCGCCACTAAAGGCGGCGACATTGAAGAAACCGCATTAAACACTAACCTAGAAGCAGCTGATGAAATTGCCCGTCAATTACGTCTTCGCGATTTAGGTGGTTTAGTGGTTATCGACTTTATCGACATGACGCCAGTTCGTCATCAACGTGAAGTAGAAAACCGTATGCGTGATGCCGTACATCATGACCGTGCACGTGTACAATTAGGCCGTATTTCTCGTTTTGGCTTAATGGAAATGTCACGTCAACGCCTACGTCCTTCATTAGAAGAGTCGGCAGCGCATTTATGTCCACGCTGTCATGGCCAGGGCACGATCCGTAGTACCGAATCACTCGCATTATCTATTTTACGTTTAATGGAAGAAGAAGCCATTAAAGAAAACACCACTCAAATCGAAGCCATAGTGCCGGTTGATGTGGCGGCATTCTTGTTAAACGAAAAACGCAAAGCAATCCGTATTACTGAAGAGCGTCATGAAGTTGAAGTGTACATCATTCCAGATGCACACATGCAAACACCTGAGTACCGTGTTGTTCGTCGTAAGAGCGATGATGAAGTGAGCGAATCGAGCTATAAACGTGTCGAAAAGCCGTCATCAAAATTATATGAGCCTCGTAAACTTGAACGTGCAGCCTCTCCTGAGCCAGCATTAAAAGGTTTTGCAGCACCACAAAAAACAGCCGCGGTTGAAGTAGCCCCAACTCAGGCGCCTGTAGCTAAAACACCCGTTGCTTCTACGCCATCTCAGCCAAGCTTTTTTGCCCGTATCGTGTCAGCAATTAGTGGGTTGTTTGCTACTAGCGATAGTGAAAGCAAAGAAACGAAACCAGCTACGCCTGAAAAAGATGCATCACAGGCTAATAATCGTCGCCCACGTCGTAATGATAACCGCAACGAAAACGGCAATCGCAATGCTAGCCGCAACGACAGCCGTCGTCAGCGCAATGACAACGATAAGCCAAAAGACGGTACCGAGCCACGTACTCGTAACAAGCGCAATGATCGTAATAGCAAAAACAATGCTCAAGACGATAACGCCAAAAACAAGCCTCGTAATGAGAAAGTAGATAAGCCATTAACGCAAACTAATGAGCCTAAAGCTGCTGATACCAATACTGAGAAATCACCTAAACAGGAAGCGGCACGTGAGCGTCGTCAACGCCGCAACATGCGTCGTAAAGTACGTATCGAAAATGAGCAAAGTGAAGAGTCAGTAGTAAAAGCCGCTGATGTAAACGCAAGCGCTCCAGACGTTAATGTACAAGAAACCAACACGGTAGAGCCTAAAGTAGCTGAAGAGAAATCAGACACTAAAGCGCCACGTAGCCGTCGTCAACCACGTAAAGAAAGAGGCGAGCAATCGAATGAAGCGCAAGCTAAAAACGACACTGCAGCAACTGATACTGACGACAAAGCCACTGTAGCCTCTGCGCCACAAGCACCTAACGAAGTCAACGCTGAAGCTACTGATACTCAAGTTGAAGCTAATGCCGTTAATGCGGAGCAGGCAACGGAAAAAAATGACACCGTAAGTGACAAAGAAAAACCTGTCACCACAGAAAATACGGTAAGTGATGACACGACTGATGACAATGATACAGAAGGCGCTGAAGATGGAAAAGCAGATGGTCGTGAAGGTCAACGTCGAAGCCGTCGTAGCCCTCGCCACCTAAGAGCTGCTGGTCAACGTCGTCGTCGTGATGATAGCGATGCAACTCAACAAGCAGTATTTACCTCAGTTGATGAGTTAGAAAAACAGCTAGATGCAGAGCAATCTCAAGACAAAGCGGCGCAAAAGCCAGCAAACGTTGATGCCAGTGTTCAAACGGTAACTGACGCACCTGTTGAAGCAACCGCCGTTGAAACTCAAGCAGTAACACAAACTCCAACTGATGCACCAAAAGCTGAAGTCATTGTTGAAGCCAAACCTGCGCCAGTTGTAGAACCAGTTGCAGAAAAAATCGCTGAAGCACCAAAAGCGGTCGAGCCGAAAGCTGAACCACTTGCAGTAGCTGCTCCTGAAGCTGTTAAAGCAGAAGTTACTTCTGAAGTGACTCCTGAAGTGATAGCGGAAGTCGTGAAAGCTGAAGTGGTAACGGAAACGGTTAAATCTGAACCAGAAGTCAATGTCGTTCGCGAAAAAGCGGTAGCATCAAATGCTTCTGCGCCAATGGCTAAACCTGCGGCTATGGTACGCAAAGTTAAAACTGAAACAGTTACTGACGCTAAAGCAGAGGTGAGTGTACCGGTTGAAGCTGCACCTAAAGCACCAGCTAAAGCAAGTCGCTTTGGTTCTATGGTCTCTTCAGATATGACGAAACCGACTGTTGATGTTCGCGAACAACAAGCTGTACCGCAAGGTAGAGCCTATGAAGCGCCAGCAGAAAACAATACCCCAAAAGTGACAATGGGTAACAGCGCATCATCTGATATGGCTCGCCCTGGCAAGTAATATCATAAGGAGTAATCACACTTCTTAACCATAAAGCCATGCTTAGCATGGCTTTTTTATTGGGCCATTTTTAGTTCTGCGGCGTGGTTTAGCGGTGTAAAATTGCCTAACCACCTGTCCGGTAGTTGTTGATAGAAATGCAGTGCCTGATGATTTACATCGGATAGGATATTTGATTAAAGCTACTATGATTGAAACGGATGAAATGCAATTAAGTGCTAATATTCACACGTCTCTGGCTCAACGTATAAACGCCATCAAAGTCTTTTGAAAGCGGCAATATAAAGATCAAAAGGGGGAGATTGATGATTCAACCTCCCCCTTTGTATTTAACTAATCCACTACCTTTAGCCAATACTTTTTTTACTGTGCTTCATTTTTTGCGTTTATCAGCAAATTTGCGCATTACTTTATCAAATTTTGGTTTTACCACTAACTGGCAATAAGGTTGTTCACCATGTTTAGCAAAATAATCATCGTGATAATTTTCTGCTGGGTAAAATGTCTCAAAAGCGCTAATCTGAGTGACGATCGGATTCTGCCAGATAGCTTGTTCCGTTAAACGATTGATAAACGCATTGGCCAAGTCAACTTGTTCACTATTATGCGCAAAAATAGCCGAACGATACTGAGGTCCATTATCGTTGCCTTGCTGATTTAATGTCGTTGGGTCATGGCTTTCAAATAACACGGTTAAAAGTGTTTCATAGCTAATCACCGCGGCATCAAACTCAATGTGCACCACTTCAGCGTGCCCAGTACGCCCCGAACATACCGCATCATAGTTTGCCTCGTTTGCATCGCCGCCGCAGTACCCTGACTTGGCACTTATTACGCCTTCAAGTTGAGCGAAAATCGCTTCAACGCACCAAAAGCAGCCCGCACCAAAAGTGGCTTTTTGATTACGACTAACAGCCATATTTGATGCGTTTAATTCATCGATTGATTTGAACACCATCGACACCGAATTAACGCAATGACGTACATTTTTATCCGTCAGAAATTCGCCTTCAAATACATGGCCTAAGTGACCGCCACACTGCTGGCAAGTAATTTCAACACGACGCCCGTCGGCATCAGGGGTGCGCTTAACTGCACCCGTAATCTCATCGTCAAATGCTGGCCAGCCACAATGAGCGTTAAACTTATGTTCGCTCTTGTATAAAGGTGCCAAACATTTTTTACAGCAATACACGCCTTGAGCATCATGGTCCACATATTCGCCACTAAAAGGACGTTCGGTGCCTTTTTGTTCAATCACGTATTTTTCAAATTCGGTTAGAGTATTCATTGCTTGTTCTCACTGATTTTTTGCCGCTTTGGTAGATAATACGCAATATCAAAAGCATCAGTTCAACCAATACTCTTTGATTACGCGCAAATAATTGCGACAAAGTGTGACTAAGGTTACCATTAGGGTGGGTCAACACACTAATAAGAAATATATAATGAAACTTAATACAATTGATTATTTAGCACATGATAGTGCTGAACGCTTTGTCGAGTCACTGCGTGAAACCGGTTTTGGGGTATTAACAAACCACCCTATTCAAAAGCAACTTGTCGAAGACATCTACCAAGAATGGTATGCGTTTTTTCAGTCTGAAAAAAAAAATGATTTCTTATTTAATAAAGAAACTCATGATGGTTTTTTCCCTGCATCAATATCAGAAACAGCCAAAGGCAACACAGTAAAAGATATCAAAGAATATTATCATGTGTATCCATGGGGCCGTATTCCTGACTCGCTGCGCGCGAATATTCTTGCGTATTATGAGCACGCTAATGCATTAGCGTCAGAACTTCTGAGTTGGATTGAACAATACACTCCTGCGGACGTAGCAGCAAAATATTCAATACCGCTGCCAGACATGATCGCCCAAAGTGAAAAAACCTTACTGCGTATTTTGCATTACCCGCCAATGAAAGGTGATGAAGAAATGGGCGCAATTCGCGCTGCAGCACATGAAGATATTAACCTCATTACTTTATTGCCTGCAGCCAATGAGCCTGGCTTACAAGTGAAAACCAAAACAGGTGAATGGATTGATGTGCCAAGTGATTTCGGCAGCATTATTATCAATATCGGTGATATGCTTCAAGAAGCCTCTGGTGGTTACTTCCCGTCGACCTCTCACCGGGTAGTTAACCCTGAAGGCACCGACAAAACCAAGTCGCGCATCTCATTACCATTATTTTTACATCCTAATCCTGACGTTGTGTTGTCTGAACGTTATACCGCTGACAGCTACTTGATGGAAAGACTACGTGAGTTAGGTGTTATCTAATCCATTAACCTTTGATAAGCGCCTTAGGGCGCTTTTTTTATGCTTTTAGTCCGCTAACAAGGTACAATAGCGCTTTTGATTACATTCGATTCTTTATTCAGTTAATCAGTCGAATTCGCATTCGGTTATAAGGCAACATCATGGCAATTCAGTGGTATCCAGGACATATGCACAAAGCGCGCAAAGAGATCGAAGAGGCAATGCCTCAAGTTGATCTGGTTATTGAAGTGCTCGATGCGCGCATTCCCTACAGCAGTGAAAACCCAATGGTGTCACAACTTCGTGGTGATAAACCGTGTATTAAATTACTGAATAAATCTGATTTAGCCGATCCTGCAGTAACCGAGCGTTGGATTGAATACCTCGAACGCGAACAAGGCGTTAAGGCATCAGCGATTACCACCTTGCAACCGGGCATGGTCAAAAGTATTCCTGATATTTGCCGTAAACTTGTGCCGCACCGTGATGTCATCGAAAAAGATATTCGCACTATGATTATGGGTATTCCAAACGTAGGTAAATCAACCATCATCAATACCCTTGCAGGTCGCACTATCGCCAAAACGGGTAATGAACCTGCAGTAACTAAAACCCAACAACGAATTAATTTACGTAACGGTATTGTGCTTTCTGACACGCCAGGGATTTTATGGCCAAAAGTCGACAACGAAGCCAGTAGTTATCGCCTTGCAGTAACCGGCGCCATTAAAGACACGGCAATGGAGTATGAAGATGTAGCAATGTTCGCTGCAGAATACTTCTTAAAAGCTTACCCAGAAGCCATTTGCGAGCGTTATAAACTGAGTTCATTACCCGATACTGACATTGGTTTGCTTGAAGCTATCGCAGGCTCTCGCGGTGCACTTCGTCCTGGTGGTCGTATTGATTACCACAAAGTGTCGGAGCTGTTATTACATGACTACCGCTCGGGACGTATTGGCTTGTTAAGCTTAGAAACGCCAGAAATGGCTGAAGCGGAAAAAATCGAAGTTGCCCGTGTACTTGCAGAAAAAGAAGCTTTAAAGCAACAAAAGATTGAACAAGAAAAACTCAAGCGTTCAGGTAAACGCCACAACGACTAATTATGAGCTTTATCGCAATAAAACGATCTTACCAAGAATAACAATCACCTTTAAACGGGGTAACAACTTACCCCGTTTTCGCTAATACCAATTGTTTCGCTAATTCTGTAAGGCTTATCTCAAGCAGGTCGATAACTAATTCAAACCCCAGTTCACCACCATAGTATGGATCGGGCACTTCGGTTACCCCACCACCCACAAAAGACAAAATCAAGCGGATTTTATATTGTAAATGCGCAGGACAACGTGAGTTCAAATCGATTAAGTTGGCCTCATCTGCGGCTAAAATCAAATCAAATGTGTCAAAGTCACTGCCAATGACTTGTCTGGCTTTCATGCCTGAAAAATCTAACCCCCGTTTGCGCCCTGCCGCCATACTGCGACTATCTGGGGGATTACCTTGATGAAACGCAATTGTGCCTGCGGAGTCTATCTTAAGCGATAACCCGTGTAATTTTGCTTGCTGCTTAAACACTGCCTCTGCGGTCGGAGAGCGACAAATATTCCCCATACATACAAATAACACCGACGACACGTTCGCTAAATTGGTATTGTTGTTCATGAAATAAACCTGTTTGTTTGAGCTAAGCCTTTAGCCAATTAATATCGAGCTCATTTTATTCATTAACGTTTATTGACCGTAACTTATTTGATTCATTCTATTATCTCACATTGATAATGTTTAAGTGATTCAATACTCCAGTCACAAGCTTCTATTGCACCGATCTAACTCGTAAAAAAGTGGCAAAACGCGGTGTCCCTTTCTGGGTAAAGCCCACATACTGATAAGTTATTGTGGTACCGATAGCGGGTGGGTTTTGTCTTTGCTTGTCACTGAGGCCACTGCCAATATTAAACACTTTCCCTTGAGGCGTTTTCACCGTTAATGCGCCGACTTGCCCCGTATATTTCCCTTTTCCTGCTGTGTGGCCAATCACTACCGCTTCTGCATCATATTTAGGTTTTAATTTTACAATAAACTGACTGCGCCCCACAGTATAAAAAGCATGTCTATAATGCAGCATTAAGCCCTCTCCACCAGCTCCAACCACACTGTCGAGCTCAGAAAAAAGCGCTTTATTGTCGGTAAACGTTAATTGGCTAATAACGTGTAAATGTACTGAATTGACCTTTTGTGCTAATTGTTGCATCGCCAAATACCGCTGCTCAAAAGAGCCATTGTGTTGCGGTAAATCAAACATCATAAAAGACACAAATTGCCAATCTTGCATTTGAGTTTCCTGTCGACGAACCAGTGCAGATATTTGCTCGAACTGACCACGGCCGAGCCATAACTCACCATCAATAGGGTATTGAGGAAAGCCTTGCGTAAAAGTTGCAGGAAGGTCAACAGTGCGTCCACTTCTCGTTAGCATCTGTTTACCCGTCCAGTATCCTCGCACCCCATCTAACTTTTCGCTTACAAGGTAATCGGTTACATCTAAATCGGCAGCATAGTGACTCGCAAGTTGAATTTCAGGCTTGGGAAGCGTTTCACTTTGACACACCATACAGCTCATCAAGAATAGAACGGAAAATAGAAAAGAGTGGACACGTAACATAAGCAATCCTTGCATAATAGCTTGAGCCTCATGGCAAGCTAAAGCCTAGTACAAGTCGAATAGATGTGCACATATAGCCAAAAACACTGGTAGCTGTGGTCGTGAATGTTACAATCAGCACAATGTGAATAAAAAGAAATAAAAATAATGAAACCAGCAAATAATCATGGCCTTAAACGCGTATTTAGAGCAACGGGATTCTCAATAAAAGGCCTAAAAGCCGCATGGAAAAATGAAGCAGCATTTAGGCAAGAAGCCATTTTAGCCATACTGATGTTACCCATCGCCCTACTCGTTGAGGTGAGTATATCGGAACGGATATTAATGATCATGACAGTGATGATTGTGTTGATTGTTGAATTACTCAATTCAGCCATTGAAGCGGTAGTGGATCGTATCGGTGATGAAATTCACCCATTAAGTGGTCAAGCTAAAGACATTGCATCTGCAGCCGTGTTTATCAGTTTAGCAATGTGCGCTATCACTTGGGCAATGGTTCTTTTGCCATTAATTTAATCGTATTTAGCAACAGGTCTTACCCCAAATGGCTTAGTAAACAATCACTGTTAGCTAAGCCTTACACATAGACAGGATCTTTAGCAATAAACCTATATTTTAGATAGAAAAAAGGCCTTATTTATGATCTGATAATTGTCGCCAAACAAATCAACATGACCAATAAATAAAGCCAATGACAATTATCACCT
>NZ_WSRZ01000002.1 GCF_009828585.1 Shewanella litoralis
GCACCTTCAATATCCAGAAGCTTTATTAGCTCTGGGATTGCTGTGATTTCATTGGACTTTTCAGAGGTCTTGACTTGCCCAAGAACGAGTTTGTTTTTACATGCAAACGCATTCACCATATGAATTGTTGATTGTCGGTTCCCACGTTGATAGGAGCCTCTTAATGTCTTGCCGTCTATCGCGATAAGTTGACCTTGCGTTATTTCATGCACGGCTTGCATCCACTTTATGAAACACAGCCTAAATTGCTCGGGGTCAATGCGTGAGATGGTCCTCGCGATGGTGTCATCGACAGGGACACCATCACTTAAATATCCATGCTGTTGAAACCAATCAAGATGACCAGCAGCGTAGTCACGGATCTCGCTCCAGCCCTCGGCTCCAGCGATAACGCCACACAAGGTAACAAATAAAATATCTTCGAGAGGGTAAGTGATTTTAGCCGATTGACGAGTGTCGGTAAGCTCACTGAAAAAGGTTGTGAAGGCTTCAAGGTACATAATTTACTCTCCTAAAAGAGAGTATAAGATCACAGCTAAGCCAAGGCGTCAAACAGATTGTGTATCAATTTCATCAGCTCAAAAAACGTTCACGATCTCACCCTGAGTTATGTTATTTGTATAAATTATGGGTGGCTACTTTTCCTTCTCGATTTAAAGTTAATATTCTAGTCATATCGATTGAAATTAAGTCGTTGAGTACATCAAACATAACCCTCGCCAAAGCAATGAAAACGAGTTAAGTTACTTGTACAAATTATGGGTGGCTACTTTTCCTTTAAGCCATAAACCCCAATCGAATTACCATTTCCTTATACTTGATTGCTATCAGGTTTTTCTGCTGTGCAGATTTCTGGATATGACAGGTAAGTCAATCATTTAACGTTAATACTTTAGTCATATCGATATAAATTGATGAGTTGATCACATAGTTCGTGACCCTCGCCAAAACCATGAAAACGAGTTATGTTATTTGTATAAATTATGGGTGGCTACTTTTCCTTCTCGATTTAAAGTTAATATTCTAGTCATATCGATTGAAATTAAGTCGTTGAGTACATCAAACATAACCCTCGCCAAAGCAATGAAAACGAGTTAAGTTACTTGTACAAATTATGGGTGGCTACTTTTCCTTCTTGCTATGGGTGGCTACTTTTCCTTCTTGCTATGGGTGGCTACTTTTCCTTCTTATTTAAAGGCGCTGTCGGCGCATTACCTGCGTTAACCGAATACTGTGAGCATTTAGAGCGAAAACGACGACAAGGCGCTGCAAATTGTCAGCGTTGGCTGTGCGCTTAAGTCATCATCCCCAATCGAATTACCATTTCCTTATACTTGATTGCTATCAAGATGTTCTGTTGTGCAGAATTCTGGACATGACAGGTAAACCACTCATTTAACGTTAATATTTTAGTCATATCGATATAAATTGATGAGTTGAGTACATCAAGTATAACCCTCGCCAAAGCAATGAAAACGAGTTAAGTTACTTGTACAAATTATGGGTGGCTAGTATTCCTACGCTCGCCAAAGCAATGAAAACGAGTTAAGTTACTTGTACAAATTATGGGTGGCTACTTTTCCTTCTTGCTATGGGTGGCTACTTTTCCTTCTTATTTAAAGGCGCTGTCGGCGCATTACCTGCGTTAACCGAATACTGTGAGCATTTAGAGCGAAAACGACGACAAGGCGCTGCAAATTGTCAGCGTTGGCTGTGCGCTTAAGTCATCATCCCCAATCGAATTACCATTTCCTTATACTTGATTGCTATCAAGATGTTCTGTTGTGCAGAATTCTGGACATGACAGGTAAACCACTCATTTAACGTTAATATTTTAGTCATATCGATATAAATTGATGAGTTGAGTACATCAAGTATAACCCTCGCCAAAGCAATGAAAACGAGTTAAGTTACTTGTACAAATTATGGGTGGCTAGTATTCCTACGTGAGATGGTCCTCGCGATGGTGTCATCGACAGGGACACCATCACTTAAATATCCATGCTGTTGAAACCAATCAAGATGACCATCAGCGTAATCACGGATCTCGCTCCAGCCCTCGGCTCCTGCTATAACGCCACACAAGGTAACAAATAAAATATCTTCGAGAGGGTAAGTGATTTTAGCCGATTGACGAGTGTCGGTAAGCTCACTCAAAAAGGTTGTGAAGGCTTCAAGGTACATAGTTTACTCTCCTAAAAGAGAGTATAAGATCACAGCTAAGCCAAGGCGTCAAACAGATTGTGTGTCAATATCATCAGCTCAAAAAACGTTCACGATCTCACCCTGGTCATAAAGATAACAATCCCGGCTAAAAAGCACTGCCGGGACGACAATAAGGTGGGTAACAAGCTTTGTTCAGTAATGTATTCATGCGGATTGGTACAAGAAACAATCAGACGTTTATTCGTTTATTCGTTTATTCGTTAAACGCTAAACGCCAAAGCAATGCCCTAAAACAAATCTAATCGTAAAATTCGAGGGGTAAGATATTTTGATAAACGTAGTAACCAAGTGGGCCCATCAGTAGGCTTAACATGGACCACAACAAGCGTTGGGCATTTTTGATATGTGCTTTCGAGGTAAAGGCTCTATAGCAAAAGTGAATGTGCAATATCATTAAAGCGATAAGCATAAAGACTAATGTAATATCCATATTATTCATGTCATGTTCCTTTGCATTGCAGCAATGACGTTAATTAAGTGTAAGCTTAAATTAAAATTCTGCAGTAAAAAATTCGAAGATCCGCTTTCAACTCTGCAATTCATTCTTACATTGCTAATTTACTGCAAAATTAAACAGAATAATAGTCAGTAAACCATTAAATATTCATAATTTTTTCATTTTTACACAAAGGTATGATTTTTACTTGTTGATGTTGTGATTGTTTGAACTGCATCATACTTCTTTCAGGTAACCACAATGCGTACTTATGCATTACGGCCAAAAAGAGTGAACTGTTCACTAAGCTTTGTAACCATTGGTAAACATTGGGGTAGGGTAAAGCGTTAAACCAAATCGGTTCAACATTCGCAAACTGGCGAATAAATGGAAAAATAGCAAAGTCAGCCATAGTTGGGCTATCTGCACATAAAAACGCTTGTTGAGCTAATTTATCTTCTAATAACTGCAAAAATATTTCTGCCTGTTGGCGATACCAGGTTTGGCTGTGTTCAGGGAACCTGTCAGCGTATTTGTATTTATCTAACCAGGGCTTAAAATCATGATCGTTTGCTTTAATTAACGCATGTGTTTGTGGCTTTGGTAACTCATCAAGTAATGTTTGATAAGCCTCGGGCGTTAACCAGGGCGAGCTTGGGTCTAGGTGTTGAGTTAAGGCAAATTGCATTATTTCAATGCTTTCTGCTATCACCTGCTGCTCAGCGGTGATCAACACTGGCACAGTACCTTTTGCTGATACGGCGAGCATCTCTTGCGGTTTATTTTTGAGTTCGATTTCACGCACGATGGGGTTTAACGTGCTTAAATGTAAACCTATTCGGGCGCGCATAGCATAGGGGCATCGACGAAACGTGTACAAAATAGCTGAATTCATAAAGTCACTTTTCTAAAAATGAGAAAACATTTGTGCCAAACAACCAAGACACCCGCTGAGGTCGACAGTTTAAGGCTAATTTACTTGCAGATCGAATTTTTGAGTGTGTTTTAATGGTGACTTGGGTATACTTTCCGCCGTTTTTTTGAGTTAGCGCACGGTGCGTTAGCCTTATATGCACTGGAAGTTAAGTTCCAGCCAGCGGAGTTATTATTATATGCAAGACACTCATTTAGCCCAAACATCACCCACTCAAGTCGTTGTGTGTGCCCTTTATAAGTTTGTCGCTTTGCCTCATTTTGAGTCGATCCGTCAGCCATTATTGTCAGTAATGGAGCAAAACGAAGTGAAAGGGACTTTGTTATTGGCTCAGGAAGGTATTAACGGCACTGTGGCGAGTACACAACAAGGTATCGATAACTTACTGGGTTGGTTAGATACGCAACCTGGGTTAGATCATATCGTTACCAAAGTGTCGTTTGACACTGAGATGCCTTTTTATCGCACCAAAGTGAAGCTTAAAAAAGAAATCGTGACTATGGGTGTTGAAGGTATTGATCCACGTAAAGTGGTGGGTACTTATGTTAAGCCTAAGGATTGGAATGCACTGATTTCTGATCCAGATGTCATTTTGGTCGATACGCGTAACGATTACGAAGTGAAAATTGGTACCTTTAAAAATGCCGTTAACCCTGTAACAGAAACCTTTCGTGAGTTTCCTGAGTACGTAAAACAGAATTTAGATCCTGCGAAACACAAAAAAGTGGCGATGTTCTGTACTGGTGGTATTCGCTGTGAAAAATCAACCGCATACTTAAAAGAGCAGGGCTTTGATGAGGTGTATCATCTTGAAGGCGGCATTTTAAAATATCTTGAAGAAGTTGAACAAGAGCAAAGCCTGTGGGAAGGCGAGTGTTTTGTGTTTGATAATCGCGTGGCGGTTAATCACAGCCTAGAGAAAGGCCAATATGACCAATGTAATGCTTGTCGTATGCCGATCACCGAAGAAGAGAAACTGTCTGAAGCTTATGTACAAGGTGTGAGTTGCCCGCATTGTATTGACAAAATTCCAGCAGAGCAGCGTCAACGTTTTATTGAGCGTGAACGCCAGGTGCAATTGGCGTTGCAACGCGGCGAAGCACACATTGGTAGCGATGTTAATCAAGTGATTGAAGCTCGTCGTCAACAAAAAGAAGCGCAGCGTAAAGCGCAAGAGAAAGTGAATAAAAAATAACGCCTATTAGGCCTTATTTTAAAATGAGCCCAATCGGTAACGGTTGGGCTTTTTGTATGCTCGTTGAATGCCAAATTCCAGAGATAGCGAATGTAACGCAGCATTGTAAGTGCTTCATATTTAAAATTTATTTAGAGTATTTGAGCAAAGCAGACATTAAACCCGTATAAATGGTTTAGCAAGCGCCATAAGTGTGCTATTTTGAGCGCTTTTTTCGATTAGACGACTGAAGGTAAGCCAATGTTTGTTGGATTTGATTATGGCAGTGCTAACTGTGCAATAGGGGTAATGATTGACGATGCGGTAACCTTACTGCCGTTATCCGCCAATTCTGATTTTATGCCTTCAACCTTATACGCCATGGACCGCGAGCTGATTGCCGAGGCGGTTTATCAAGGTTTACCAGAGCCGTTAAAAGCGGAATATTCTCACCTTCGTAGCTCGCAATTAATGCGCGCTAAGCAAATGCGCCATGAATTGGACTTAATGCCCAATGAACAAGCCGTATTTGTCGGCCAGGCCGCCATTGATGCATACCTTGAAATGCCCGAAGAAGGATTTTATGTCCGTTCGCCAAAATCATTTTTAGGCGCTAACGGCCTGCGTCCAGATCAGATAGGCTTGTTTGAAGATATCGTCACTTTAATGATGCAACACGTTAAAAAACTAGCAGATAAAGCCTTACAGCAAAAGTCGTTGCCGCCAGCAACCCATGCAGTTATTGGCCGGCCGGTCAACTTTCAAGGCATAGGCGGCGAAGACAGTAACCAGCAAGCTGAAACCATTTTACGCCTTGCGGCATCTCGTGCAGGGTTTACTGAAGTGACATTCTTGTTTGAGCCGTTAGCCGCAGGGATGGATTTTGAGTCAACCCTAGACAGCGATAACACCGTATTGGTGGTCGATGTGGGCGGTGGTACAACGGATTGCTCAGTGGTAACGATGGGGCCTTCGCACAGTAACAATACCGATCGCACTCAAGACTGTTTAGGCCACTCTGGGCAACGTATTGGCGGTAATGATTTAGATATCGCGCTGGCCATGACAGGCCTAATGCCGAGTTTTGGCGCAGATACCTTAATGACTAACGGTAAACCTATGCCAAGAGCGCCATTTTGGAATGCGGTGTCGGTGAACGACATTAGTGCTCAACGTGATTTTGTCAGTTTAGCGTCGCGTAAATTGGTTGAGTCGATGATCAAAGAGGCTGAACAACCACAACTTCTACAACGCTTACAAACGGTACAAAAAAATCAAATGAGCTATCAAGTGGTGCGCCAGGCTGAAGCGGCAAAAATCAGTTTATCTGACGCAGAGAGCACCCAGTGTTCGCTTGATTTTATTGAAAAAGGTTTGTTTGTTACTTTATCGGCTGAACAGTTTAAACAAGCGATTAGCGACCCATTAGCTAAAGTTGAAGCGTTAATGCAGCAAGCCATGAACACGGCGATTACACAGGCACAACAACAAGATTGCGCTTTGCCAAGCAGTCCTGATATTGTTTATGTTACCGGTGGTACAGCTCGTAGCCCTGCGATTTACCAAAAAATTGCCAGTGTTTATCCGTCTGCAAAAGTGGTGGTTGGTGATCACTTTGGTTCGGTAACGGCAGGGTTAACCCGTTGTGCCCAATATGCATTTAACTAAATAGAGTCAATAATATGCACAGTCAATTAAGGTTTAAGTTTGCAAAGGTTGCGTCTAAAACGGCATCACTGTTATTCGCCACATTGTTAGGCAGTGTAGTACTGAGTGGCTGTAGTGATGATGTGGGTAAAGTCAGTTTAGGGTTATTTACCACTAAAGATGTGATTATTGATGCTAAACACGATCCTAAAATACCAGGGGTGACTTGTCATATTAGCCGTATTGAGGCCAATTTAGACTTAGCCGACCCGTCTGATATGAGCATCAGTTGCCGTCAAACCGGCCCGATAAGCCAAGCTGAATTAGCCGATATTGATAAGTCGAAAAATGGCGAGGTGGTGTTTAAAGAATCTTTGAGTATTTTATTTAAAAGCTTAAAAGTGCGCCGTATTTTTGATGCTGAAAATCAAACGTTATTGTATTTATCATACTCAACCAAAGAAACCAACGGCAGTCATAAACATGCGTTGTCTACCGTGCCGCTATACGGCACTGCAGCCTGGCAAAAGCCATTAACCACACAGTAAATGCATAATAAAAAAGTAAACCCATAATAAAAAAGGCAAATAATCTGAGCTCAGGTTATTTGCCTTTTTTTATGATGAGCTAGCGAGTTATACCCGTGCCGCCCGTTTTAATATCCATAGCCACAATGCAGGCAATAAGGTGATATAAAAAAACATCATTGTAGCGCCGATATCGCCGGACAATAAAGTGCTAAAAATAAACCTGACAATACCCATCGGGTCCCACGGCATGTAATTCAGATTACCGTGTAAAAAAATGGTCGCTAAAACCACCACTGTCATTGTTAACCATTGTTTGCCTGGCTCATAGCTTTTAATCACAAATGCAGGAATAAACGCCACCAAACCGATCCCGACAAAGTTTTGAGCTAAATGGGTGATGGTGGGGTAGCCACTGATGTTAAACCACCAAAAAACATTGCCCGCAGCCGACTGTCCTATCGCTGCGATGCTTAACGCGAAATAAGCTATGCCTACGCATAAACTGAGTATCACTAATCTGATGAAGTTCATTTGTGTCCTTTTAAATGATTGAAAAAAAACTTACTTGTTTAACACTGCATTGTAACGTTCAAAAGCCGCTTCAAGATCGGCAATTAAGTCATCGGTATCTTCTAATCCGATGTGCAATCTAATCAGCGGTTTACTGCTATCCCATTGGGTTGCTGTGCGGATATTATTAATGCCAAATACGCCTAAAATCAAGCTTTCAAAACCGCCCCATGAGAAACCCATTTTAAAGTGGGCCATGTTTTCAACAAATGCGGTAACAGAGGCTAAGTCACCTTGCTTTAATACAAATGAAAACAGGCCATTACCGCTGCTAAAGTCACGTTTAAAGAACTCATGGCCTGGGCAGGTTTCAAAGGCAGGGTGACGCACATGGTCGACTTCTGGTCGACTTGCTAACCAATTAGCCACGTTAAGGGCATTTTTATTATGTTGCGCCATACGTACCCCTAAGGTACGCAAGCCGCGGGCAGCTAAATACACGTCGTCTGGTGAGGTGGTTTGCCCCATTAAATAACTGTTTTCGCGCAGTTGATCCCAGCATTTTTCATTAGCGGTTGCGGTGCCCATCATCACATCAGAATGGCCGACAATGTACTTAGTCGCGGCTTGAATCGATACATCAACCCCCATATCAAATGGGCGCGAGTTAATCGGTGATGCCCAGGTATTATCGAGCATAACAATCATGTCGTGCTCGTGAGCGATGCGGCTTAATGTTGGTACATCTTGTACTTCCATGGTGATAGAACCTGGCGATTCTAAAAACAACACCTTGGTGTTAGGACGAATAAGTTCTCGAATGCCTTCACCGATCATTGGGTCATAATAAGTGGTTTCGATACCAAATCCAGCGAGCATTTTATTGCATAAATCACGTGTCGGTTCATAGGCGGTGTCGACCATGAGCAAATGGTCGCCACTTTTTAAGAATGATAATAATGCGCTACTGATTGCGCCAGCCCCTGATGGGTATAATGCAGTGCCCACACCTCCTTCAAGTTCACTAATGGCTTGTTGAAATGAGAAGTGGGTTGGCGTGCCGCGGCGGCCATAAAACATTTCGCCGTTAGTTTTGTTTTTTATCGCAAAACGCATCTCATCCATAGTGTCAAAAACCACGGTTGAAGCTCTAAATACTGGCGGGTTAATAATACCTTTGGTGAATTTTTTCTCGCGACCGACACTGACGATTTGAGTGGCTAATTTGTCGTTTTTGCTCATGTGTTCACTTCCATATTCAGCCGATTAGCGCTGACTTTGCCTATCAATAAATAAGATTTGAATGTCATCCTAGCACCAAAAGCGTAAATAAAAGCGCCTAATTGACAAGCTTGACTATTTTTCATCAACTAAAGGTAATGTAAGGCAAATTTCTACGCCTTCGATGTTATTGTCTAAAAGGTTAGTGGCTTTAATTTTACCATGATGAAAATCGGTCACTAACCTCGCAATATACAAACCCAGGCCCAAATGGGGCTTGCCATTCACGCCCTGTGGACGAATAGACACCATGGACTCAAAAATTTGGCTGTTCATGTCTTTGGGTAACAAAGGTCCGATATTACTGACTTTTAAGATGGCTTGCTTTTGGTATTGTGTCAGGCTTACCGTGATGGCGGTGCCTTTGTCACTGAACTCAATCGCATTATTAATCAGCTTATCCATTAACTGAGCGATGTATTCCGGTACGCCCTGGCATTGCATGTTTTTGTCTTCAATGTGGACGGTAAACAATTGCTCAGGATAAGTGAGTTGATAACCTTGCATGCAGCCGCTAATGACTTTTTTAAGCGAGAATCGGCAGCTTTCTGCTTGAGTTAAACTGGCTTCTAATCGGGTGGCTTCACTTAAATTATTTAAGATTAAATGCAGGCGATTCACCCCTTCCTGGGCGCGATTAACGTACTTTTGCGATTGCTCGTCAAGTTGCTGCAAACCTAAATGCTCAAGCGAGCTGCGCACCACAGCGACTGGCGTACGTAACTCGTGCGATAAGCGCGACGACATGTTTTCCAGGTAATGAGTATATTGTCCTAAACGACTGACAATACTCGAGAAACTGCGTGACAAATCGCCAATTTCATCACGATTTTTAGAGGCTTCAATTTGCTGGCGTACACGGCCCTGGCTGTCGATAGCCAGTTCGGCTTGGTCGCGCAAACTGCGTATACGGCTAGAAATACTCGAGGCAAAGATAAACAGCGCCAGCGTGCCCATGCTCATAATGGTTAAAATAACGTTGAACAGTTTTTCAAGGGCGCGGTTACGCAAGCTGCGAATGCCATGAGTGGTTTCTTCGGCTATCACTACCCCCATCACTTTATCGTCAATCCAAATCGGGCTCGCTGCGGCTAACACTACCGCTTTATTGTCGGGGGTTAAGCGCCAGGTTGAGCCTTGTTTACCGCTTAAGGCTTTTTCAATGTGGCTGCCCGTAAGCTCGGTTGAGTCTTGCAGTGAGTCGATAAAATCTTGTGGCGGCCGGGTGAGTATTTTGTAGTACAAAGGCAATATATAGTTTTGCTTAATACCTTGCCAAAATGAGCTGGACTGGCTCACGTCTAAGTCGTCTGCCCAGGTGTTAGAGGAGGTGCGAATATCGCCCGATTTTGCTAATACGCGGCCATGATTATCGACCACCCAAATACGTGAGCTGTTGTGGCTCATGCCTTTAATAATGCTTTCTATTTCAGGCGAGGGCACGAGTACCGTGCCTAAACTGGCAACAGAATCAGTGGCAGAAGTACCAATCACATTTACCAATTGACGATTATTGGTATCGTTAACGTTATGAATGGCAAAGCCCAACTTACTGCCCACCATGGTGAGGGGTAATCTAAATTCTATATTGTAACCCTGGTCTGTTTGCAGCCATTGCCCCTGAATCCGCGACTCAGGCTCTACCGGGGTTGATTGTGTCGGATCGGCTGGCAATTCAAATGCACTGAGCCAACCGCTTTTGGTATTAGCAATAATGTAGCGTCGAAATTGGCCGTCTGGTGATTGCGTGGCCATCACTAAATGATCGTTCCTGTCGACCCGTAAACTTTTACGGCTACGAAACACCACTTCTGGGTCTCTTACCTGGAAAAAGCCATACAAATAACCGCCGTATTTCCCCACCATGTGGGTAAAGCTGATATTGATAGGTTCGGCTTCATTACGTTGATAAATCAGGTGGTTATCGGCGTAATTTAGTGTGCGATGTTGGTATAAGTCCCAGTCGCTTAATTTCCCGTCTAGTTGAATGGGGCCGGCAATGGGATAGGCATATAAGTCGCGGCCTTTTTCAACCTGATTTAAAAAACTGGCCTGGTTGTCAAACAGTTTTGGGCGCTCGTGTAATGCGGTTGCGAGTGCTTGTGTTGTGCCTTCAAGGGTTTTTTCCTGACCATGACGTAGGTATTTTTCCATCTCCCATACGTACTCGTACCCAAGCCAGGGGAGACAGAGTAAAAAGAGTGACAAGATAACGACTTTGGCTCGTAGCCCTAAAGGTAAGTACATCAATTAAATATTGTCCCAGCGATAACCCATGCCGTAAACCGTGTCGATACAATCAAATTCATTATCGATGGCAATAAACTTTTTACGGATACGTTTTACGTGGGAGGTAATTGTACTGTCATCGACATAAATCTTGGCTTCTTGCATTAAATCCTGACGACTGCGCACATGCCCCGGGTGTTTGGCCATGGCATGGACCATCCAAAATTCGGTGACGGTAAGTTCAATGGGTTGGGTTTTCCAGTACACCTGAATGCGGTTGCCATCAATGGTTAAATGGCCGCGCTCGAGTAGATTGTCTTCTACAGGGCTTGAGCCAATCAGCTCTGAACGGCGAAATAATGCCGCAATCCGTGCGAGTAAATGCGGAAAACTCACATCTTTAGTTAAGTAATCATCGGCGCCTAAACGTAAGCCGCAAACAGTGTCGAAATCACTGTCACGCGCGGTTAAAAAGATGATCGGTAAGCTGCTCGACATGGCGCGCAGTGCCTGACACAAGGTAAAGCCACCGTCTATTTCATGCTCAAGACCAATATCAATAATGGCTAAATCGGGCAGGCGCGCATTAAAGGCCAACATCGCCGCAGGGCGATTAGCATAGGCTTGGACGCTATAACCTTGTTGTTGCAGCACATCTTTGTAATTTTCGCGGATAGCCGCTTCATCTTCAACAATGGCAATTCGTTTCATGGCGTGACTTCAATTAATAGGGATAAAAATAAATACCCTGCTGACTATACAGGATTTTATCCACCAAAAAAGCCGCTAAAGCCAATTGCCATATTGTTGCCACATTTGATCGCCACATTGCCATTTTTACTCCCCAATAAAGCCATTTATATTTTGTTTAATGAGGGCATAAAGTTATGAGGTTGCACGTTAACCCAATGACTTTCACTTTACACATCATTGCTAAAAGGGACTCATTATGAAAAAGCAACTTATCGCCGCCACTATTATTAGCGCAATTTTATTACCTCACACTTCATGGGCTGTTGTGGCAGAACCTCAAGACGAGCGCGAGCACACAGAAGAATTAGTTGGCCTAAGCTCAGGCATATTATTAGGTGCGGTCATCGCGGGCCCAGTTGGCGCCATCATTGGAGCGTTCACTGGCACCATGATTGGTAAAACGGTAGGCGATGAAGCAGAGATTGCTGATAAAAACCAACAACTGGTAAAACAAGAACATGAATTAATCGAAACGCAGCAGCAACTCATCGCAATGGATTTGCAGCAACAAGAGTTAGTGCAGGTGTCTGAAAAATACTATCAGTTACAAACGAACCTTGCAGAACTCAATGCCAATCAACAACAAACGCTTAATGAATTGACCATCGGCATGAATGTGCAATTTAAAACGGGTTCGAGCCAAATAGAGCCTTTGTTTAAACAGCAGTTAGATAATGTGGCTTATATGATGACCTTATCACCTGAGCTGACCATTGATTTAACCGGCTATGCTGACCGCCGAGGTGCAGACCAATATAACCAGGCGTTGTCTGAGCAGCGTTTAGCTGAAGTGACCCAATATCTGGTCCTACAGGGTATCGACAGTCAACGCCTGCAAGGCAGAGCTTATGGTGCAACCTCACCATTACATACTGAGCAAAACCACGAAAATGACTTTTTCGATCGCAGAGTCACCCTGACGTTAATGTCTCCAGGTGCCGAGCTAGCCGCAAACTAATCGATTGTTATTCATTTTTATTTTATACCGACTCTGTTACGCCAATGCCTAAAGAGCATGCGTAATAGAGCAAGGAGCTGCTATGTGCTGGTTATCTCGTATGTCGTGTTTATCGAACCGTTTAGGTTATCAAAAGTGGTTTATTAGTGTGTTGTTGGTTATTTTTACTGCCACAGTGCAAGCCTCACCGTCAGGTGCAACCGATGAGGATATTACGCAAGGTACCTTGGTTTATTTTGCTAAAGATAAAGTGATACAAGCTTTGGCGATGGACACGCAAGTGAGCATGGATGTGTCTGGTTTACTGAATCGCGTGACGGTTAAGCAAGTCTTTATTAACGATACAGACCAATGGCTCAATGGCCGTTATGTTTTTCCGTTACCAGAAAATGCCGCCGTAGATAGCATGCAACTGCGTATTGGAGACAAGATTATCGCAGGGCAAATTCAACCCAAAAAACAAGCGATAAAAACCTTTGAAACAGCTAAAAAGCAAGGTAAACAAGCCAGCTTACTACAGCAACAGCGCCGAAATATTTTCACCTCAGAAGTGGCCAACTTAGGTCCGCACGATCAATTAGTGGTGGAACTCAGTTACCAACAAACATTGGACTTTAACGATGGTCTGTTTAGTTTGCGTTTTCCTATGGCTATTACGCCACGATATCACCCAGACAATACCAGCAACAAAGACAAACAGGCTTTAGCGATAGCCTATATTGACCCAACCGTGTTGCCAAATAGGGTCGCTGAAACCAGCAAAAATCAGGGCATTAATGTCAATATGCAAATTACCATTGATGCAGGCTTTACGTTAAATATCATTAACAGTCTGTATCACCCTATTAAGCAAAGCGTAAATGGCCAACGTTATACGGTGAGTTTTGAAGGTAAGCAAATTGCCGATCGTGATTTTGTGTTGCAGTGGCAAGCTGATGTTGGCGCATTGCCGCAAGCGGCAACCTTTTATCAAACCGGTAAAACCCATACCGTAGCGGTTAATCCAGACGACAATATAACCATCACCGCGGGTGATCAAAGCGTGTATTCATTAGTGATGTTAATGCCGCCAAGCGTTGAAGTGAGCGAGCAACATTTAATCGGCCGCGAATTGATTTTAGTGATTGATACATCGGGGTCTATGTCTGGCCAATCCATTGTTCAAGCCAAACAAGCACTGCAATTTGCGATAGCAGGCCTGCGCGATATCGATACCTTTAATATTATCGAGTTTAATCAAGACATCAGTTTATTATCCCCCGAGCCATTAACGGCCAATAGTCATAATTTGGGCTTGGCAAATCGTTTTATCTCGACGCTCGAGGCCGATGGTGGCACAGAAATGGCGCCAGCTATCCAAGCTGCATTAGTCGACACTTTGCAAAGTGAATCGGTTAATGTGCTTGGTGAATCAATGTTACGCCAGGTGATATTTATGACCGACGGTGCGGTCAGTAATGAGCAGCAGTTGTATCAATTAATTAGCGATCAACTGGGTGACAGTCGCTTTTTTACCGTTGGCATTGGTTCTGCGCCCAATTCAGACTTTATGCGCCGAGCTGCCAGCATGGGCCGAGGTACCTTTACCTATATTGGTAAAGAAACCGAAGTGCAACAAAAAATTGAGCAACTACTGACTAAAATAGAACAACCGGTTTTAACCAATATTGGTCTGTATTACCTCGACGGTAGTGTACCGGATTACTGGCCATCGACCATTAGCGACTTATATCAAAACGAGCCGTTGTGGGTCAGTATTAAATCACCAAGCCAGTTACTGCAGCCGATGATTGTGTCGGGCAACATTAATGGTCAATACTGGCAGCAACAACTTGATTTTACTGATAATCAACCAGCAAGAGGTATAGATCTGTTATGGGCGAATGCACAAATTACCGCATTGGAGTTACATAAAAATGCCGCCAGCGGCCCACGAGTGAATAAGCAAGTCGAAGCCTTAGGCATGCAATACCATTTAGTGACCAGCCAAACCAGCTTAGTTGCCGTCGATGTGACCCCCGTAAACCCAATGAGTGACACGACTATTGATACCAATGTGCAATCGCATTTGCCTCACGGGTTACAAGTGGGCAATCAGGCACAAATTTTACCGCAAACCGCGACATCGAGCCGTTTATGGTTATTGATTGGATTTAGCTTATTGGGTTTAGGTATCTTGCACTTTTTGTGGCTTAGACAGCGCTTACCTGGCCAGGTATTGGTAATAGAAGCCAATGTTTAAGGAGATAACTAATGAAGCCATCTCTACATGCCAAAATACATTTGTGGATTATGGCGCTGATAATACTAGTGGGCCTTGGGCTCATTGCTCAAGGAGGATATATGCAAGCTAAAGCCCATTTCGCCCAGTTTTTAATTGAGCGCGCATTTGAACAAACGCTGGTGGATAATCAGCCCCATAAGCCCTGGTCATGGGCCGACACGCACCCGGTCGCCAAAATGCGTTTACTGCAACACAATGCACAAGGAGGGCAGCAGCCACTTGGCCAGGATTTATATGTGCTTGCTGGGGCTTCAGGCCGAAATCTCGCCTTTGGGCCAAGCTTGATGTTAGCTGGGGCAGGCGTTGGCGAGCAGGGAAATATGATTATTGCCGGACACCGCGACAGCCATTTTATGCGCTTACAATATGTTAATGTCGGCGACATGATTGAGCTTTACAGCGCAACAGGGCAATTGCAGGTGTACCAAATTACCGCCACGCAAGTAGTGCATGAAACCGCAACCGAGGTGCTAGATCAAACAGAAAGCAGCAAGCTAACCTTAATTACCTGTTATCCATTTGATCAGCTTGCGGGCAATGCTGAATACCGCTATATCGTCGAAGCTACGCCATTGGTGTAACGATTAAAAAAAGCCCTATTCAGATTAATTTGGGCTTTTTAATCAGGCTAGTGAATATTTATTTTACTAATGTCGGTTTCATCATGAACCTGGCGTTGCAGTAATATATGTGCCGTTGATGAAACGCTAAATACTGGGGCGTCTGCCATTTTAAAATAATAAATAGGTTGCGAGTCACCTGTGCTGAGGTTCATTTTTTCAATATGCAGTGTCTCTTGGCTGACCGGTACGTAATACAGTTCACCTTGTTTGACTTGCCACATCCCAACGTTGGTATTGGCTTCGACGCCTAAAAAGTCCAGCTGCTGGGTCGTTAAATTATAGCGAGCGAAGTCTTGGCTGTTACTTTGCGTAAAATAGATAACGTCATCTACAACATCAAAATTAGTGATAGTTGATGGCAGGCTTATTTTGCTTTGAACACCGCTAATCACGTCAATAACAAGCAGTTGTTGATTGTTGGTATTACTTAAGATGGCTAGCTGGTTATTATTTAACCAGCGTACTTGATGGGCGTGGTTAATATCAATCGTTTGTACGTTGTCATTTGCAAAAGAGTAAACCCAAATCGCATTCACGGTAGAGATGATTATTTTTGCGTCATCTGGCGACCATTGTAACGGTTTTATTTGAAGATCTTGTCGAGGTAATGGCAGTTTTTTTACCTCACCGTCAGCTTGGCTAAGCCATATTTCGTCACGACCAGTACGATTACTGAAAAACACAAATTGTTCGGAATGATGGGCATAAGTGGGCATGTATTCATCTTTAGATGACAAAGCGATGAGTGTCTCTTTACCATGAGTATCGACATTAACTAAATTTGCTCGAGTTAATCCATGGCTAACAAATACATTCCCACCATTAATACTGCTTAGTTGGGTAATATTATTTAAATCAGACATGAGTTCGGTATGTTTATTACCTTCATTGTCGGTGATAAATAATTTACCTGCCGATAACCACATTAAATCACCGTTATCGAGGTATTGCACCGCTGAAATATTGATACCAGGCATGATGACTGTCCTTTGTATCGTTAAGGTTGGTACGTCGAATAAATGTAAGTGAGTTTGGTTGTTAAGCGTATTACGGCTCAATAAAGCAATCTGTTGTCCATTTGGTGAAAACTGGACGCTGATAAAACGTAATCGTTCATCAGCAAATGCAATACTCAATGCCGGTAAGGGATGTTGCTGGTTTAAATCGATGTCGAAACTGGTTATCCCTTGGCCTTCTGTTGCTGTCACTACCTGTATTTTAGCGTTTGTTTTCCAGCGTTGGCTGACTACATTTGCGATACCACAAGAGTATTGTTTGAGTTGCTCAGAAGTATGAAATCGATAGATGTTTAATTGACAATTACGCAGCCCTAAAGCTTCATTTTTACGTAAAAAAACACTCATTAAATCAACATTAGGTGATAACTTTGGTTGCCTTATTGTATCGGCGCTACGATAAATATTACGCTGCTTGTCACTGTCTAGGTGACGTGCAATAACATTAAATACCGCATCATTTTTATTGATGTACACCAACCAATCTCGCGTCGAGCTTGTGTCAAACTCAGCCCCTGGTGCATATGTGACCGTTTCACTTTCGACGACTTTTAATCGTGGTTCAGCCTTCGATAATAGCGGCGATGATTTAAACAGTAACAATACAACAAGTATGATAAAGCTCAGCATTACAGCTAGCCTCCATACTTTAGGTCGATGTTTTTGTTGCAATACCGTCTCGTGAGTTGCGCCCATAGCGTAATGGTTTGCCGTTAAGTTAGTAGGTTGACTGGCCTCGTCATTGTCGGCTTGTTTAACTTTTATATGTGGTGAAGTACTGGTTTGATTAAGCGGTAATTCTGCGCTGGTTGTGTCAAGGTTGTGTGATGTTGTTAGAGTATTTATCGTATCTAAAGCTGTCACTGCAACGCATAAACGATACCCTGCTCGAGGTAAGGTTTGGATATATTCTTGGGCTGGATCTAATTGTGCAATTACGGCGCGTAGTTGAGATACTGCGCGGTTAATTGCATTATCACTGACAATTCTATTTTGCCAAACGTGCGTAATTAGCTCTTCTCTATTAACAATTTTATGGTTGTTTGTACAAAAATAGTACAGTAGTTGAAATGATTGAGGCTTTAGTTGAACAATTTGTTCAGTGTTTAATGCTAAGGTCTGTGTTGCAAAATCTAATGTTAATGCACTTATTTTATAGTTTTTATGTGTGAGTAGCATATCCAATCCGTTGCTATTTTTTACATTATCAGTCCGTTGAGAAATGGCACAATATCAGCAATAAATCACTTTGTGCTCATTTCATCACTCGAGAAGTTTGTTAATCTTGATATATCAACAATGGATAAACAAAATAATCGAACTGTTCCATCTTTATTGTTGTACCTGGATTTTTTAAGCGAGCCTCGTGCTCGCTTTTTTTTATTCGTAGTATTTAGCAATATTAGTTGGCGCGATAATACTAAATTCATAACAAAAGTCACCTAATATCACATCATAATCACTAACAAATCACCAACAAATCACTTCTCGATTGTTGTTTGTTACATGTCATTAACAGATGCTCTGCATTAACCAATCATTACCGATTGGAACAAAACAATTAGAATAGAAATGGCTTTTAGGGAGCAGTGATTAGATGAAAAAAACACAAATGGTGCTAGCGATTAATATGGCATTACTGGGTGTAACTGTTGCGTCGTCAGGCATAGTTTATGCTGCAGAAACAGAAGAAGGCGCCAATAAAGTTGAACGTATTGCGGTAACGGGTTCTCGTATTAAACGTACCGACCTAGAAACGGCGCAACCACTATTGAATATTAGCCGTGATGATATTGACCGTTCAGGTTTAAGCAGTTTATCTAACTTATTAAAAGAAATCGCCACTAACGGTGCTTCTCTTGGCTTACAAACTAACAATGGTAATACCGGTGGTGCTGCTACTGTTAGCCTACGTAACTGTGGCTCAGCCAGAACATTAGTGTTAATCAATGGACGCCGTTGGATCCCACAACTTGGTGGTAACGTTGACGTTTCAACGATTCCTTTAGCCGCAGTTGAACGCATTGAAGTATTAAAAGATGGTGCATCAACCATTTATGGTACCGATGCCATTTGTGGTGTTGTAAACGTGATCACCCGTAATGACTTTGAAGGCGCAGAGTTTTCAGGTTCAATGGGTGGATACGAACAAGGTGATGGCGAGCAAGAAACTGCGTCGATTACTTTTGGCGGTGCGGGAGAGAAAACCTCAATATTGATGAACGTTGCTTATACCAAGCAAGAATCAATTTTAGGGGGCGATCGTGATATTTCATCTGTACCTATTTACAATCTACCAGCGAACATTTCGGGTTCTGGTGGCCGTGCTAGTCCTACTACGCCATACGGTCAATACACCGCAACAGTGGACGGAGTTAAAGGTTCGTACACATTAGATCAATCTAAAACGGGTTGTGTTGCCAATCAAGAGTGTACCAGCGTAGGTGACTTTAAGTTATATGACCGCTTAACTGACGGATATAACTTTGCTCCGGTAAACTACATTCAACAGCCTTCTGAAACAACGAGTTTATATTTGCAAGCCGCGCATCAACTCAATGATTCGATTACGGCAAAATCAGACGTCATGTATTCGCAAAGAACTTCTGAAGCACAACTTGCCGCTCAGCCAATGGGGGGATTAGCAATTTCTAAAGATTCTGTTTATAACCCATTTAATCAAGATATTACAGGCGGTTCATTCCGTCCAATCGTGGCACCGCGTTCATTTGCAGCAGATGTTGATACATGGCGCGTCAGTGGTAGTCTTGAAGGTGATTTTGAATTAGCCGATCGTTCATTCTATTGGGATGCATTTGCAGCATTTTCTGAAACGAATTCGGTTTTCTTAAAAAATGGTTTCTTTGATACTAACAAGGTAAAAGCAGCCTTAGGTGCGTCTAGCATCACCAATGGCGTGGCAACCTGTGACGGCAACGCAGCTTGTGTACCATTAAACATTTTTGGTGGCCCTGATGGGGTAACACAAGAAATGTTAGATTACATTTCAGTATCGCCACGTAATTTAGCATCACAAACATTACATAACTACGGCGCTAGTATTGGCGGTGATGTGGTTGAGTTACCTGCCGGTATGTTAGCTTTTGTCGCTGGTGTTGAGTACCAACGCCATGCCGGTTACGACTCACCCGATCCTTTAACCGTTGCTGGCCAAGTGTTAGGTGATAACGCTTCACAGCCTACGGAAGGTGGTTTCTCGGTATCTGAAGCATTTGCTGAAACGGTAATCCCATTACTCGCTGATTTACCATATGTTAAAAAAGTTGAGTTAAATGCTGCTGTGCGTGTGTCTGACTACTCAAACTTTGGTAATACCACTAACCCAAGCTTTAAGCTGACTTATGCTCCTGTTGATGACGTGATGTTCCGCGCCAGTATCAGTGACGGTTTCCGTGCGCCATCGTTAACCGAATTATACAGTGGTCAAAATGACTCTCGTCCTGCGGCGACTGACCCATGTGATATTAAATCAGTTGCTTATACCAGTTCAGCGCAAACGCGTGCTAACTGTTTAGCTGCGGGTGTGAGCACAACGTTTGAACAGAAAGATCCACAGTTCCGTTCAAAAATTGGGGGTAATCCAGATTTACAACCAGAAACATCTACATCAAAAATTGTTGGTGTTGTGTACAACCCAAGTCAAATCGAAGGGCTGGGCTTAACACTAGACTGGTTTAACGTACAAATTGAAAATTTGATTGGTACTAACACCGCACAAACCATTGCTAATCGTTGTTATATTCAAGGGATCTCTCAATACTGTAACTTGATCACTCGTGATACCACGGGCGCACTAAACAGTAATCCTGGTGAGATTTCTAACTTACTGGCATTGTCTCAAAACTTTGTTGGTGGTTATGAAACCGAAGGGTATGACTTCAATGTGACGTATAATTTCACCACATCTTTGGGCGATTGGCAGATTAACTGGGACTCAACTTATGTTGATTACGCAGGCGACATAGGTCAGCCTGATCGTGGTGAGGTAAACGTTGACGGCAATATTTCTGGCGGTAACAGTGTCGGAAAACTTACCGCAGGTGCGTCTGGCGGTGGCAGTGAGTTTAGATTGAAATCAAACTTAACAGTGGGTTGGAGTAATGATGATTTCTTCGCATCTGTCACAGCTCAGTTCTTATCTAAACAAATAGAAAGTTGCTCAAACGTGATCACCGTTGCAGCGGGTGTTGGCCAACCTGAACTACGTGATTTATGTAGCGACCCAGACAATATGGCAATGAGTTATGCCTTTACACCTGGCACAACAGATGTCGTTGCAACTGAAGTCTCTGCACCTGAAAATAAATTGTCTCCAACAATGTATTTCGATGCGCAAGCAGGTTGGAATACGTCATGGGACAGCACTGTATCAGTAGGTATACGTAACTTATTTGATAAAGAGCCTCCAGTTGCTTACTCAGCGTTTGCTAACAGTTACGATCCTTCGTACCGTATTCCTGGTCGTTACTTATATGCATCGTTTAAACAACGCTTCTAATCATTAACACTCTGTACAAAAAAGACCCTTTTTAGGGTCTTTTTTTATCACTGCTATTTATCCCAATAGGGCGGGTTGCCATAATAATTGGAAAAGTAGTCAATAAAAGCTCTCACTTTGGGGGCTAACAACCGTGAGCTCGGGTAAACAGCCCAAATGGCGGCTTCATCAATTAACGGGTAATCCTCTAACACTTGCACCATTTCGCCACGTTTTAAATGCTCATAAGCAATCCATGTGGCACATTTAGCTATCCCCATGCCATTGGCACAGGCATCACGCACCGCTTCTCCGTGGTCAATGCGAATTGAACCTTTTATTTTCATGCTCAGCGGGCCATCTGGTGTGCTAAATGCCCAGGTTTCAAGCCCCGCTTGATTGATGCATTGATGATTGTATAAATCTTGCGGTGTTTTTGGCTTGCCATATTGGGCGACATAGTCTGCCGAGGCACACATAATGCGTTTATCAACAGCCAATTTTTTAGCAATTAAGCTTGAGTCTTGTAATTGTGCGTTACGAATGGCGACATCAAACCCACCTTCAACTAAATCTACAATCGAATCGGTTAAGCGAATATCGATATACAGAGCGGGATATTGAGCAATAAAAGCTTTAAAGGCTGGCATTAAATGCATCCGGCCAAATGACGCTGGCGCGGTGATCCTTAATGTCCCCTGGGGCTGAGCATCGCCACTACCCACCGCCGCACGGGCGGCCACCACACTTTGAATGATTTCTTCTGCATGGGGTAAAAACGCCATGCCTTCTTCGGTTAACGAAACTTTACGTGTGGTTCGGTGAATTAAGCGCGCACCTAGGCTTTCTTCTAAACGGTTGATATGCATGCTGGCAACCGGAGGCGACAAGCCTAACTCTTGCCCTGCTTGGCTGATATTGTGGGTCGACGCGACTCGGACAAACAGTTTTAGGTGTTCAAAATTCATCTTTTTAGCCCGTGTTAAGTTAACGTCATGAAATATCTAGGTGTTTGCAATACAAGGTTGCGCATGATCTAGGGTGCTTTTTAGGTAATCTTTAAGCTTAAACCATGCGAAGGTGCCTGCCAATAGATTCGCGAATGTGGCCGCGATGATAGTATTTAACATATCACCCGTTGCGGTGCCAATGGCAACAGCTGGAATATACAGGATAAACAGCCTCGCAAACGACACGATTAATGCTGTTTTGGGTGCCCCTAACGCATTAAATACCGATACTACCACCATGCATAATCCTAATGGCCCATAACTGATGGGCATAATCCACAGTGCCGCCTTTAACCATGCACTTAATGACGGGTCCTGGGTGATAAGTGGCAACATTAAATCAGCGCTCAGTGCTAATAGCACTGCGAGAACGGCAGTAAAACCGAGTAATAGTTTTGCAGTGGTGGTTAATAAATTGTCTATGGCATGGTATTGGCGCGCCCCTAAATACTGACCAATCATAGGCGGAATTGACATGGTGAGTGCTAAAGTGAATACCAGTGAAAAACTCTCAATACGCGCCAATAAACTCCAAAATGCAATAGCATCTGTACCCAGTTTAGCAATAAGCATCATGGCTACAAACGCGCTAGCAGCAGGTAAAAATTGATTGGTAATGGTCGCAGAGGTGACATTGAGCAGTTCGATACCATATTTAATGGTACCGATATGGCGCTGTAATCCAATAAACCACTGTTTTGGTTTTACATCAAACAGCACATAGATGGTGGCAATACCATAACCTAGGCTAGAGGCGATGGCTGCACCTTTAATGCCTAAATCAAAATAGAATATTAATAAAGGATCTAATACTAGGTTAATAATACTGGCGGTAACAAACATCGCCCCAGTGGTTTTGGTGTCGCCATGGGCACGGTAAACACTGGTGAGCAAGTACAGCACTGCCACGCTCAAGGCGCTAAATAACCAATATGGCCAGTAAGTGATAAATAAATTGACTAACAAAAAGTAGTGCGGGTTTTCTATATTGGGGCTGATAAATACACGCACTATAAATGTATCGAGTTGCCATAAAAGTAAGCAAAACAATGCCATAAATACAATGCCACCGTTAACTGATAATGTCGCAACAGCACGGGCTTTGTAATGTTTTTTTGCGCCAATCGCTTGAGACATAATCGCGGTAGCGCCAACGCCAATACCCACCTGAATACCAATTAACAGTGTTTGAAACGGTAATGTCATGCCGTGTGCTGCCAGTTCATTAACGCCTAATAAGCCGATAAACACCGAATCAACTAATTGCACCGACATGATGGCAAATAAACCAATGCATAAAGGCAATGTTTTACTGATAAGGGTACGAAGTGTTGAAGAAACAGCGAACATATACTTTCCGTACGATATGAGGGTAAAGATTAAGCCAAGATGAAACGCAGCTTAATGTCGGATCAATTTGGGGTAGCGTGACAACATCATGGTGAAAGGTTAGGGCTCACATAACCAATGTGAGCCCTAAAGTGGTTTAGTTAATATCAATAACCACTTTACCAATGGCTTTGCCGCTAGCTAAATACTGATGTGCATCAGTCACTTGCTCTAGGCCAAAGCGTTGTTCATCAACTACAGGTACTAATGCTCCAGATTCAACAATCTCAGCCAGTTGAGCTAGAATATTGCCATGAACTTCACGACCTATGTTGTGCATCATTGGGATTAACATAAAGACCACATGTAATGACAAACCTTTCATGTGTACCATTGATAAATCTAATTCAATGAAGGATAAGGTTGTGGCAATTTGACCGTTTAATTTAGCGGCTTCAATAGAGTTGGTGAGGTTTGCGCCGCCAACGGTATCTAAAATAACATCAAAGCCTGCACCGTCAGTGTGTTTAGCCACGTAATCGGCAACTGTTTCTGTTTTAAAGTTGATGGCTTTAGCGCCTAACTTTTCAATTAATTCTGCTTGAGTGCCTTCAGCACCGGTAGCAAAAACGTTTGCACCAAAATGTTTTGCAAGCTGTACTGCAACGTGACCCACACCGCCGGCGCCACCATGTACAAGTACGCTTTTACCTTCTGCAATACCTGCACGTGTTAAGCCTTCGTATGCAGTAATCCCCACCAAAGGCAATGCAGCCGCTTCACGCATAGAAAGGTTTTTAGGTTTACGAGCAATAAGCTTAGCGTCAGCCAACATGTATTGAGCAAGTGTGCCTGGTAAGTCACCTAAACCGCCAGCACAGCCATAAATTTCATCGCCAACGTTAAATTCAGTAACGCCTTCACCGACTGCTTCAATGGTACCGGCAAAGTCCATTCCTAATACTGCAGGGGCTTTAGGTGAGAAAGGCAATGCTTCGCCCATTTCACGGATCATCATGTCAATGGTATTAACACTGGTAGCTGCTAAGCGAACCAATACATTACCAACACTTACTGTTGGCTTAAGAATGTCTGCCGACTCGAAAACATCAGCTGCACCAAATTCGCGAATTATCATAGCTTTCATTGTGTAAAACCTCGTTGTGTTTGTGTGAAGCTAGTATAGGCGTTTGAGGGTTAATGATAATGGCCAGTAAACAACAATGTGTTTTAAGTTTTTATTAATAATCAGTGTCGACTCGAATAAAAAACAGCCAGTTATTACAATCACTATTAATAAAAAATTAATCACAAAGCGTAAGAAGCCGCTAATTATTAATAATATATTAAAACTATTTATGCTGTAGCGGCAATTATCAATTGAGAGAGTCCTTGTTAATCTTATTAACGAAATTTACACATTTGCTAAAAATATTGATGAACAGCATGTGCTCATCACCTAATAAGTAATAACGAATAAATAGCTAATAAATAACAAGGAACAATCCAATGAAATATCAAGGTTATACAACATTTAACGCGACCCAAGAGGGCGGGATTTTAACGGTCACATTCGATTTTGGTACTGTTAATGTACAAGGCCAGGAGATGTTAGCGGATTTAAATGGTTTAGCAATGCGACTTGAGCGTGACCGCGACACTAAAGTGGTAGTGTTTCAATCTGCCAATCCTGAGATTTGGGTATCGCACTACGACACTAACCTGTTAAAAGATATGTCGACAGAAGCGGTGTCTCGTGAAGATGTTAAGTTACTTGATTTACAGGTGATCCTTGAACGAATTAGCAAGTTACCCCAAGCGACCATTGCTAAGTTAGAAGGTTTTGCGCGTGGCGGCGGGCATGAGTTTGCTTTAGCGTGTGATATGCGTTTTGCTGCACGCGGTAAATATAAGTTTATGCAAATGGAAGTGGGCATGGGCATCTTACCTTGTGGCGGCGGTGCTTCACGCATGGCACGTCAAACCGGTTTAGGCCGTGCATTAGAAATTATTTTAAGTGCTCGTGACTTTACTGCCGATGAAGCAGAAGCGTACGGCACTATCAACAAAGCATTAGACCCTGACGAAATTGGCCCTTATGTTGATGCATTAGCACAGCGCATTGCTCAATTTCCTGCTGAATCAATTAATGCCTGTAAACAAGCTGTATACGAATCTATCGATAAGCCGATAGATGAAGCCCTAAAAGCGGAAGCTTATTGGTTATATCAAGCAACCAGCAAAACTCCTGCCATTAAACGTTTCACCATTGCTGATGAGCAAGGGCTTGAGCATGACATTGATAATCAACGTCATTGGAATGAGTTAGTGATGAAAGTGCAAGAAATAAACTAACCTTATTCGTGATTCATCATTAACGCTGATGTGCCTTGTCAGCGTTAATGACCCATTTAATTAGACGAGACAATAACACTATGAAAAAAATTATTTTAGTCACTGGTGCCACCGACGGTATTGGTTTAGCTACAGCCAAAATGTTGGTTGCAGAAGGTCATCACGTCCTTATTCACGGTCGTAATGCACAAAAACTCAGCCAGGTTGAAGCCGAGCTAAAAGCAATACCCGGTGCAAGCGAAATAGAAAGCTTCCGCGCTGACTTATCGAACCTAGGTGATGTTGCTGCATTGGCTGATGCCATAAGTGCTCAGCACAATAAGCTTGATGTGATTATTAATAATGCCGGTGTGTACAAAGTGCCGCAAATTACCAGCATAGATAATTTAGATGTGCGTTTTGTGGTTAACACCATTGCGCCTTACTTATTAACACAGCGATTACTGCCATTGTTAGACAGTACTGGCCGAGTGGTTAATTTATCTTCTGCGGCGCAAGCGAGCGTTAATTTAGCTGCATTAGCCAGCGCAAATGCAGGGCCTGCTGATGGCGCGGTATATGCACAAAGTAAACTGGCTATCACTATGTGGTCAGTACATTTAGCAACCACATTACAAAATAGCGGACCGGCTTTTATTGCCGTTAATCCAGCATCATTTTTGGGCAGTAAATTAGTAAAAGAAGCCTACGGTATGGCCGGTGCTGACTTAAATATTGGCGCGGATATTTTATGTCGTGCGGCACTGTCTGATGAGTTTGCTCATGCATCAGGGCGTTATTTCGATAATGACCAGGGTCAATTTACTTCGCCCCATGCAGATGCGTTAAACATTGTTAAAAATCAACAGTTAGTGGCAGCAATTGAATCGATTATTGCCCAAGTCAATTTAGGATAAAGAGGTTGTTATGTTAGGTGAAAACCATTGTTTAGTGCTTGATTTTCAAGAATTTACCCAGCGCATTACTGAGCTAAATGCTGCCGACAGTTAATTTGCTGCAGATGCAAAGCAATACCACGAGCTTGATCAAGAAATCCGTACCTTAGAGTTAGACGGTGCGCCAATTAATGACGAAGATATGCACCAGTTAAAGCATAAACGCTCAGTGTTAAAAGATTCGTTGTACCAACGTATTCATCAACGTTAATCAAATCATTACTTGCGTGCTGTTTATTATCTTCGGTAATAAGCGGCAACCGTTCCGACTGTTGTTTACCGCTAATAACGTAGTGTAATAAATCATTAGTTTTCAAGGATCGCCATGAAGAAAATATTAATCAACTTTGCCCATCCAGCCAAAGGGCGATCTAACATTAATGCCCAGTTTAGGGCGGCCGTAGAAAACATTGAAGGCGTGACCATCAATGATTTGTACGCCAATTACCCTGACTTTTTAATTGATGTCGCTCGCGAGCAAAAGCTGTGTGAAAGCCATGATGTGATTATATTTCAGCATCCATTTTATTGGTATTCAACGCCTGCAATCGTTAAAGAGTGGCTAGATTTAGTGCTAGAGCACGGCTGGGCTTATGGTAAAACCGGCACGGCGTTAAAAGATAAATGGTGCTTTCAAGCCATTAGCGCAGGTGGCGATGCGACAACCTATCGGGTTGATGGCGCCAATCAATTTACCATTGCCGAGTTAACTTCGCCAATGCGTGCTACCGCCAATTTATGCTTAATGGAATGGCTACCGCCTTTTGCGGTAATGGGCGTTCACCGTGGCTTGCCCACAGAACAAGTTACCGGCCACGCCGAAGATTATCGACGCCTTATTATCGCTATTCGTGATGGCGTATTGGATAAAGACAAAGCTCAACAAGCTGAGTTTTTAAACGCAAATCTTGACGACATCATGTTAAGGGCATAAACAATGGAATACTTTTTACTGCAGTTATTTATTTTCTTAGCCGCGTCAGCCATTGCCGTGCCGATAGCCAAACGTTTAGGACTGGGTTCGGTGCTCGGTTACCTGATTGCCGGGATGATCATTGGTCCGTTTGGTATTTCACTGATTGGCGATGTTGAAGTGGTGATGCATTTGACTGAATTTGGTGTTGTGATGATGCTATTTTTAGTGGGCTTAGAGTTAAGGCCTTCCATGTTATGGCAAATGCGCACCCCCATTTTAGGCATGGGCGGCATGCAAGTGGTGTTGTCGAGTATTGTCATGGCGGCTATTGCGCTATGGGCTTTGCCTTGGCAACAAGCACTGGCGATTGGGTTAATTTTGTCATTATCCTCAACGGCAATTGTGCTACAAACCCTCAAAGAAAAAGCTTTAATGAATACCGCGCCTGGTCGCTCGGTGTTTTCAGTATTGTTATTTCAAGATTTAGCCGTGATCCCCATGTTAGCGTTTATGCCACTATTGGCCACGTTAACCTTAGGCGATGATGGACATCATGGTTCGGTGTTATTTGATATCAATACCTTACCAGCGTATTTACAAGTGATTGCGACCCTGCTGGCGGTTGTGGGGATTTTAGTATTAGGGCGTTATGCCAGTCGGCCCATATTTAGAGCTATTGCAGCCACTGGCGTTCGAGAAATTTTTGTCGCGGCGGCATTAGCACTGGTGGTTGGGATTTCATTATTAATGACCGTAGTGGGCTTGTCGCCTGCGTTAGGGACATTTTTAGCCGGTGTGGTGTTAGCTGACAGTGAATACCGCCATGAGCTTGAAAGCGATATTGAACCCTTTAAAGGCTTATTACTTGGGGTGTTCTTTATTTCAATTGGTGCCAGCCTTAACTTCAGTTTAATTGGCGATAATGTGGCGCTTATTGCAGGCTTAACCGCGGGCTTAATTGTGATTAAGTGGCTGATATTAATCATTACTGGCAAGGCCTTTAAGGTGGCAAAAAAAGACAGAGCGTTATTTGCCGTAGCATTAGCACAAGGCGGCGAATTTGCGTTTGTGTTATTTCAATTTGCCAAGGTCAATGGCGTACTGGGCGCCGAGACTGTTGAGCCGTTAATCTCTGCAGTAGCGATTTCGATGTTTTTAACCCCATTGATGTTTATGGCCTATGAAAAACTGGCGATATCGAAAGACGATACTCAATTGAATGCACGCGAAGATGACACCATCAACCACAGTGGTCATGAGGTAATTTTAGCTGGCTTTGGCCGTTTAGGTACTGATTTAGGACGTTTTTTAATCTCTGCTGGGGTTAAGCCAGTGATTATTGACCATGATTCAACTAACGTTGATGTACTGCGTAAACTGGGTTACGAGGTGTATTATGGCGACATTACCCGTTTAGACTTGCTGGAAGCTGCTGGCGCTAAAGAAGCGAAATTATTAGTGATAACCATTGGTGACATTGAGAAGTCAACGACCTTAATTGAGCTGGTAAGAAAGCATTATCCGCACCTCAAAATTGTGGTGAATGCCGATGACCGTCAGGCAAGCTTTAAATTGATGGAATTAAATATTGATCATATTCGTCGTGAAACCTTTGGCAGTGCACTGGCGTTAGGCCAAGATGCTTTGCAACAATTAGGTGTCGACCCGTACGAGGCTTACCGTTTAGCGCGTATTTTCCGTAAAAAAGACGAAGAAATGATGCCAGAACTCTACAAGTGGCACTGTGAAGAAGAGCATTATATTTCTCACTATCAACAAAAGCATGCTGAGTTAGAAGCCTTAATGACGCGCGATTTACATGCTGACAATGATGAGCTCGACAAAGCCTGGACCGCTAAAAACCCGTCATTATGATGAGGCTTAATATAAAGCCATAAAAAACCGCCTGGACTTCGCATTAGGCGGTTTTTATTTGTTGATACTTAACGGTTAAGCGCGCATTGATTTTTCGCCGCGTGCTAAGCCGACCACACCAGAACGCGATATTTCAATCACTTTTGTGGTGTCACCTAAAGCGTGTATAAACGCATCGATTTTGTCGCTAGTTCCCACCATTTGTATGGTGTACAAGTTGGGCGTGACATCGACAATTTGCCCCCGGAAAATATCCGCAGTACGTTTAACTTCTTCGCGTTGCTCACCCTGAGCTTTCACTTTGACTAATGCAATTTCACGCTCAATGTGCGCCGCTTCGGTGATGTTAGCCACTTTTAGAATATCGATAAGCTTATGCAATTGCTTTTCAATTTGTTCTAACACGGTTTCATCGGCAATCACGGTAATGTTGAGGCGTGATAGCGTGGTGTCTTCCGTTGGCGCTACGGTTAAGCTTTCGATGTTATAACCGCGCTGAGAAAAAAGCCCTACAACGCGTGACAATGCGCCTGGTTGGTTTTCAAGTAATACAGAAATAATACGACGCATTAGCTTTTCTCCGTTTTGCTTAACCACATTTCGTTCATCGCGCCGCCGCGGATGAGCATAGGGTAAACGTGTTCAGTTTCGTCTACGCTAATATCGACAAACACTAACTTGTCTTTCATTGCTAAGGCTTCAGCTAGTTTTGATTCAAGCTCATCAGGGTGATTGATGTTCATGCCGACATGGCCATAAGCTTCAGCAATTTTGGCAAAGTTAGGCACAGAGTCCATATAGGATTGTGAATGACGACCTGAGTAAATCATGTCTTGCCATTGCTTAACCATGCCTAGGAAACGGTTGTTTAAGTTAATGATTTTCACTGGAGTATCATATTGCAATGCAGTTGATAGCTCTTGAATGTTCATCTGGATCGAACCGTCACCGGTGACGCACACTACGGTTTCATCAGGAAATGCCATCTTAACGCCCATAGCCGCAGGTAAACCAAAGCCCATGGTGCCTAAACCGCCTGAGTTAATCCAACGGCGTGGCTTATCAAATGGGTAATATAAGGCGGCAAACATTTGGTGTTGACCGACATCGGATGCAACATAGGCATCACCATTGGTTAATTTATACAGTGTTTCAATCACTTGTTGCGGTTTAATGCGATCACTTGTGCGGTCAAATTCTAAGCTTTTACGCGAGCGCCAAATATCAATTTCGCGCCACCATATGGCAAGTGCATCAGTATCGTTGGTTTCGCTCGATTCATCTAACAGCTCTAGCATGCTGTCTAGGATATTATCAGCTGAACCGACAATCGGAATATCAACGCGTACCGTTTTAGAGATTGAAGAGGGATCTATATCGATGTGTAAAATAGTGGCGTTTGGACAGTATTTTTCAACATTGTTGGTGGTTCTGTCGTCAAAACGAACACCGATACCAAAAATTAAATCGGTGTTATGCATGGCCATGTTGGCCTCATAAAGACCGTGCATACCCAGCATGCCTAAACTTTGCTTATGAGTACCAGGGAACGCGCCTAAGCCCATTAAGGTACTGATGACAGGAATGTTTAAGCGTTCTGCTAGTTTAAGAATTTGTGCGTCACAACCCGATATCACCGCGCCGCCGCCCACATATAACACAGGTTTTTTAGCGGCTAATAAGGCTTGTAATCCTCGGCGGATTTGGCCTTTATGGCCTGTGGTTGTCGGGTTATAAGAGCGCATTTTAACGCTGTCTGGATAAATGTAATCGTGAAGTATGTCTGGGCTTAAACAGTCTTTTGGAATATCGATAACAACCGGACCTGGGCGGCCTGTCGATGCGATGAAAAAAGCTTTTTTAACGATTTCAGGAATATCTTTGGCATCTTTCACTAAAAAGCTGTGTTTAACCACAGGGCGTGAAATACCAATCATGTCGCATTCTTGGAATGCATCATTACCGATAAGGTTACTCGGCACCTGACCTGATAACACAACTAACGGAATAGAGTCCATATAAGCGGTTGCAATACCGGTAATGGCGTTAGTTGCGCCTGGGCCAGATGTAACAAGTACGACACCGACTTTACCAGTAGCACGAGCGTAACCGTCAGCCATGTGCACAGCAGCTTGCTCGTGGCGCACAAGAATGTGCTCCATGCCGGGAATTTTATGAAGAGAATCATAGATGTCTAAAACTGAACCACCGGGATAACCGAAGATGTGGCTTACGCCTTCATCGATCAAAGAGCGCACGATCATACTCGCGCCAGAAAGCTTTTCCATGAAATGAGTCCTTTTTAAGTTACCGTATGGTAAACAGTATCTTGTTATACAACGACGGTAATCGCTTTAAAAATAAGTTTGAACGGTAATTCAAACTCGACGATTGAATTTAACAGTAGCTAAATTCAATGACTTGTTCATTCAGCAACCCAGACGAGTTACTGACACCCATCTTATGTAAATTAAAATTTACTGCAAGCTCTTTAGTTAAATATTTTTCAAGGTTGAAATCATTTCATGTTTATGATTTTTAAATTTCTGTAGCAGGGCAATTTATCACCACATCAAAAACGTTCAGGCCATCAATATTGATGGCCTGATTGTGTATTTTTAGGTATTTTTACGACTTAAGGTTGTGCCTCGATACTGGGTGTTTTCGGCAGTCGAGATTGTAAAAATTGGCATACACCCACAAGCAAAATGGCACAAAGCATAAGTGCAGAGAAGGGCACGGCACTGCCATCGTAAAAATAAGCCAGTAAAGGCCCTGCAGTTGCACCAAATCCAAAACGCAGAGTACCAATGACAGCAGTCGCTGTACCGGTTTCTTGTTTGAATTTTAATAATACAATGGCATCAGCATTCACCGACATCACCCCAAGTGAGCCCATTAAGGGGATGAGCATCAACACAGTAAAGTGGTAGCTTGAATCCAGCAGATTAACCATCAATAAACCGCAAGCGGCAATCACGCCAAAAAATGTCGAGACGTGCAACATGCGTTTTGAGCCATAGCGACTGACAATTCTTGAGTTAACAATGTTCGCCAGCATCAGAGCGCCAACGTTAGTACTAAATAAGATCGCAAACAGTGATTTGTCTAAATTGAACACTTCCATATAGATAAACGGGGATGCGGTTAAATAGCAAAAAAAGGCAAATGCCGTTAATACACCACTGGTAATATTGAGCTTGACGCCATCCCTTGCAAATACGGTGTAATAGGCCCGCAGAAAAGATTTTTGACTGCGACTATCAGCATCTTTATCACTGGGCATTTTTAATTTAAACAGCACCAGTGCTAACAAGGTGATGGCATAACAACTTTGACTTAAAAAGATTAAATGCCAGTCGCCTAGCTCCATAATCAAGCTTCCTAATGTTGGAGCAAGTAAAGGGGCCAACATCATAATTAAACTGACATAAGACATGCCTTTAGCCGTATTGTCGCCATAGACTTCTTTTATATAACCCGGCACCACAACTGTGGCTGCAGCGCCAATAAATGCCTGGGCAAAACGTAGAATTAAAAATTGCTCAATACTGGTACTCAAGGCAATGAGTAAACTAATAACCGTAAATCCGGATAAGCCAAAAATCACTAATGGTCGGCGGCCAATTTTATCGGCTAATGGGCCAAAAGTGAGCATGCCTAAGGCATAGCCTGCCAAATAAATACTTAAAGACTGTTGCACCGTGGTAATACTGGTGTCAAAGCCCAGAGCCAAGACCGACATTGCCGGTAAATACATGTCGATGGCTAAAGGGGTTATCGCCACGATTGCGGCCAACATAGGGATCAGCATGGCCAAATTAGGAATACCGGTATTGATGGGCGATGACGTTGATTTTACTGGCGTTACCACATAAACCTCGAAAGCAGAAAAACGTAAAAACTGCGCAAAGTGCGCAAAAGATGTAACAGTTTAGCATGTAAAAATGTGGGGGCACCGTCATATTTGTAAGCGAATTTGGCACGATCTCATGATCGCTTTAGCATCGGTGCTTTGGGTGTCATAACCTTTATGCTGCACTTGTCGTTCATGAAGTGGCTGCATTTGAAAGTAGGGCTGGGTTTATTACCAATTTTACAGCGTTAACAAAAATTTACCTGTTTAGCGCGATTGAATGTGTCGTAATTATTTTGAAATAAAACTATGATAACTGTCAAAGTCAAAGCTGTGGGGGTGTTGTGTTTCTGAGTCGATTGTATGCGTTTATGCCTGGTTTAGAGACCTTTTCTCGTTATGAGCGAAGCTGGCTCAAAGACGATGTCACCGCAGCGTTATCTGTTGCAGCTGTTGCATTACCTGTGGCGATTGCTTATGCGCAGCTAACGGGTGTTAATGCCGCGGTTGGTTTGTATTCTTGCGTTTTACCTATGCTAGTTTATGCCCTGTTTGGTACATCAAGACAACTTATTGTTGGCCCTGATGCAGCCACCTGTGCGGTGATTGCCGCGGTGGTTACGCCACTTGCTGCGGGCGACAGCTTAATGCATTGGCAACTGGTAATGACCATGACGGTGATGACGGGTTTTTGGTGTTTAATTGCCAGTCGATTTAAGTTAGGCGTGTTGGCCGATTTTTTATCAAAACCGATTTTAATGGGCCTGCTTAACGGGGTCGCGATTACCATTATTGTGGGTCAGTTTTCCAAAATATTTGGCTTTACCTTCGATGAAAAATACCTACTAGAACGTTTAGGTGGCGCGCCTAGCTACTTGTCACAAACGCATGTGCCTACGTTGTTAATGGCTGTATTAACCGTGATTGTTTACTTTGTGATGAAGCGGATTAAACCGACATGGCCAGCGTCAATGTTTGCCATTGCTGTCAGTGCATTACTGGTGTGGGGCTTTAAGCTTACCCAATACGATATTGCAGTCATTGGCTCTGTTGCGGGTGGCTTACCGTCATTTCAAACTCCTGCATTTAATATTGGTATTGCCCGTGAACTGGTGATGCCTGCACTGAACTTAGCGATGGTGAGCTTTGTGAGTATGATGCTCACAGCGCGCAGTTTTGCCGCTAAAAATGGTTACGACATCGATGCAGACAAAGAATTTAAAGCCTTAGGGCTAGCCAATATTGCATCGGCGTTATCGCAAGGTTTTGCTGTCAGTGGCGCCGATTCTCGCACTGCCGTTAATGATGCAAATGGTGGTAAAACCCAACTTGTGTCGGTTATTGCCGCGGTATTAATAGCCATAGTGGCGGTTTTTTTAACCGCACCACTTGAATACATCCCCAGTGCAGCATTAGGGGTTGTACTCGTTATAGCATCAATTCACCTTATCGATTTTAAAGCGATTTGGGTGTTGCGCCTGCGAGATCGTCAAGCATTTTACCTGGCTCTGACCACGTTATTTGCGGTGTTATTTATTGGGGTTATCCCGGGGATTACGCTTGCGGTATTACTTGGCTTATTTCAATTTTTACGCACGGTAATGCGCCCAACAGATCAAGTGTTAGGCCTTGATGCCAAAGGGATTATTCGCAGTATTGACGGCAGCGATAAAGCGGCTGCGGTACCCGGTGTGTTTATTTATCGGTTTAACTCGCCTTTGACCTATTTTAATTCAACGTACTTTAAACGCAGGTTACTTGAACGTTTTGCACGCCAGAATCAACTTGAGCCTGTTGATTGTGTGATTATTGATGCAGTGCCTTGTTTTACACATTTAGATTTGAGTGTGATGGCCATGTTGACCGACATTGAAGCATTATTGCGTAAACGTGGCGTAAGCTTGGTGTTAGCAGGCAGAAAACGGCAGTTGATCAGTTGGTTTGAGCAAACAGATATGGTGTCGGGTGATGAGGGGATTACCATCCGCTCGGATTTGTATTTAGCGCTTAAATTACACCAGAGTCACTTAGCGGCCACAATAGTGCCTGAGGTTAAGCAACAGATGACGGCTGACGAACAGTCTGTGTTAACTCACAGTCAAATATAAGTGAGCGCTATTCATTTAAATAATTGATTTTAAATGTTTTTAATATTTGTTGTCGAGGGCGGCTTTATTCTATAAAATCGCCCGAAATAACTGAGGTATGGCAATCATACCTTGTAACGACGCCCCCTCGAAAATCAGACTCTTAACTTCCTTTCTGAGTCCTTAAGTAAAGTAAAAAGCGTAGTCTTTCTGTTTGGATGTGGCATGTATGGTTTCGCAAGTAAGTGAAGCAATGCTGGATGTGATCGCAGATGCGTTAGTCGATAAAGGATATATTCTTTTATCTGACATCATTCCTGATTATGTAAGCTTAGCCTTGCTTGAAAAAATGCAAGCTGAGCAAGATATTAACTTTAAAGACGCAGCCATAGGTCGAGGTATTGATCAACAAATCAATACTGAAATTCGCTCGGATAAAATTAGTTGGTTAGACAATCAAGATCATACCGATCGCGAATACTTGTCGATTATGGATCAACTAAAAGAGGGCTTAAATCGGCGCTTATTTATGGGGTTGTTCGATTTTGAAAGCCATTATGCTGTTTATGAGCCTGGTGCATTTTATAAAAAACATGTTGATGCATTGCACGGTAGCCAAAATCGAATTTTGTCGACGGTATTTTTCTTGAATCCAGAATGGCAAGAAAGCGACGGTGGTGAGTTGGTGATTTATGATGAGCTTGACCAGCAACTCGATGTGGTGAATCCACAAATTGGTACGCTAGTACTGTTTTTGAGTGAGCGATTTCCTCATGAAGTGCGCCCAACGTTTAAAACGCGTAAGAGTATTGCCGGTTGGTTTAGGGTCAGTAACGCTAATCACGGCTTTTAATCGTTAATGGGTTATCACTCAGACACAGATAATGATGTAGACAACGATTATCTGTGTTTTGATAATTCATATCAATCTGCAATTTTTTGTAAGCCGCCATCGCTGCCATGTTCTCTTACAATAAATCAACTGCGTGCCTGCAGTGATACTTTTCAATTTAGTCACTATTGCTATACGATTATGTGATATATATCGTATTCACCATCTGTTTATGTTGTGGTAATTCAAATTTTATTAATCGCAGCAAAAACTCTCACGACGTTGACTGTTTATATGTTGAACGCGTAAGTAGTCATTTTTAGATGACTTAGATACTGGCGAGCGAGACGCTAAAAAAACTATTTTACATAAGGAAGACAATAGAATGTTCAAACCAGCAATGTGGATTTTGGCTTCATCATTTGTGTGTTTCAGCACGGTTTCGTTTGCAGAAGATGCCGCCGAAAAAGCCTTTACTAATGAATTAATTGAATGTGCTGCTTATTACCAAATTAGCTCTGAGGCTATTGCTGCGATGAATGCTCCACAAATGAAAGCGGTAGGCGAGCGTCTAAATACCTCTGCAAGTGATGCGGTAACGCTTGCCAGTAAATATCGTGGCGCAGAGCAAGTAGCACAAGATGTGGCTGCAGCTAAAGAGGCCCAAGTGAAAAAGCTCGCTGGCTCAAACAACCTTGGTGGTTTGATGGCTCAGTATAAAGATGCTTGCAAGACGTTAGTTGATGATCCGCAAAAACGTTTAGATTACTGGACAATGGCAACCATGTAATACAAACCTGCCTGAAAGTATCGATGGTGCAGTCCATCAATAGAATACGCCGCGAGTGGATATGTCGTTAATTAAGCCTTACTTAGTTAGCCATTTTCCTTGCGGCGTTTGTATTATATGGCCGGTATCAGCTGCTTGTATGACTTTTTGTGCAGCAAGCTTAGCAACTGTTTCAAGTGTAATGTGATTATGCTCTGCAATCACCAGATAATACTTTTTACGCTTCTCGTTTACCGCGAACACCAATGTTTGAGTTTCTTGGCTATCCACCACTACACCTAAATAGCCATTGGTTTGTTCTCCAACCCAGCCCGATGCTTTGGCTTGTTGTAAGGTCACTGCAGCCAACACACTTGAGCACCATAATAGACTAGTGGCGCACAGTAGCGTCACGATAGCGAATGAAGATTTCATCATAGTGACCGCCTAAAATAACTCATCATTTTCTATCAAAGTATCTAACGCTTTATCCACTTTGATTTTAATTTCATGTTCAATTTTGACATTAAGATTAATCACAATAGGTTTGTCTGGCGGCTCAATTTTCACCGTGGGTGTACAACCTGAGAGCCACAATGAGCCCAGCAGGGTACTGATACTAACAATGTATATCGACGAGTATTTCACCTGTATTTCCTTTTGATGCGACTTGACTGATGTTATTCAACTTGTGTTACTGAGCTTGTGTTACTGAGAGTATGCTGTTGAACATTTAGTACTGAACCTTGGTTTCAATCTTGTTTTGTAATTGGTTGCCTATTTGAGTGCTCTTGTATAACTGAAAAAGGTTTTCCTGATGGTCATAATTGAGATGAACAGGGCGCTCAATATCGCGGCTTTTACCTTTTACACCCACATGAATAAAGGCATCACCGTTTGGGTTCATATCAAAAGTACTCGATAATTCAGTGTAGTTAAGATGCTCCAGTGCGGTAAACACTAATTCCAAATAAGGCTGAGATAGGGCCAGTTGATCCATTGCTGGATTTCCTGCAACTTCAATTAATCCTCCAGGCTTACGAGCCGCGAGCTTCCCGCCCGCAATCGTCACTTTACCATCGACAAGTTCAGCAGGGAGTACGCCATCAAATAGACCGCTGGCTTTTACACCGACTTGAGGTTGTTCTTCTAAAAATGTGGCTAAACTTAACCCTTGTAATAAAAGATAGCCGTGGGATTTATCATGCAACTTAAGTATAAACTCTGGCAATAAAAAGCGGCCATCGAGCATGTCGCCACTGGCTGTTAAACTGACGTTGGTTTCACTGAGTCCAGTGATTTGTTGCAGCCAATTTTCGGGCACTTTATTGCCGTCTTTGGTTAATTCAATATTGGCATTAACGTTGAGGTTAGTCATTAATAAGCCGACATTGGCTTTTTGTAAGCTAATAGCAGTTTGAGGGCACACCAATTGGCTTTGTGCAAAGTGTTGCTCTGCCAGCGGTGTGTTTGGTTTGTCGTGCTGCTGTTGCCAGTTAAATTGGCACTGTGCAAACACATCTCCACCAATAAATGATTTGTCAGCTAAGCGGCCAGATAATGATGAAAGTTGGTGCTGAATTTTCATTTCAAATTGACTGCTGTTATCAAGTTCGCTCAGAGCAAAGCCTGCTACCAAATGGCTATGACCTTGAAGGTTGAAGTTGTCAGGTAATGGCTGCACTTTTTTAAGCGTGCTCAGAGCCTGTTCTATGTCGGTGTCAAATGTCCATTGGCCAGCTAATGAAAGCGGACTCTTGGCGTCGGCAAACTTTAATAAATGGTAACTGCTTAATGCAAGGGTATCTAATTGCCATTGCTCACTGCCCACCAATAAACCTTTTGACAAATTAAGTTGCTGCTGCAATTTAACGTTATTCAGTGCAAGTAAGGGTTGACGACGACTTTTACCAACCTGTTTAACGGCATCAAGTTGCTTTATGCTCCAAACAACATGGTTTGCAGTAGGAGTTTGTAACCAGCGGGCAATGGCCTGTTCAATATTTTCATCGTCACTTAGGCTAAATGAAACAGCTTGTTGAACGTCAATACTCGCCTGGTCGACGGTTGCATAACTCGTGATGGTTTTAATGCTTTTTTGACTGACAATGTGCTGGCCGATAAATTGTTTTGCAGTCACCTTAAACGGCGCTAACTGAATATCGAGTTTTTGGCTTTTATTAATAGTTGATGTTTCAGATAAATTAAACGTGAGTGAAGCGAGTTGCACAGCAGTATTTTTCTGAATTTTATGGGTGGTTTTATCACCATCTTGGTGCGCTAAATTCAGATCTGTAAATGTCATCGTTGAACTAGGATGCAAAGCAACATTGATATCACTCGCATGCTGGCTTCCTATTGAGCCGTTAAGCATAATTGACGCGGTGTTGAACGTTAGATGTTGAATATCAATGTCTGGAAAGATAGTTTTTATATCAATGGATTGGGGCGGGGTAGATGTAGTGCCTGCAGCCAAGAATTGCGTCCCCCAATTAACATCGCTGCGCCATTGTTGTTGGCTGTTTGCCTTAATGTGGTTTAATGACAATAGGGTTTGCAAGCGTAAACCTTTAAGGCTAAATGTGACATTTGGCAGCGATACTTGCGTTACCGCAGTATCATGTTGAATGGGAATAATCACTTCAACTGGCTCTGTCATATTAATGGCTATTTGTGGCTGCTCAGATGACGGTGCAAACTGCTGTATTAGTTGCGTAATGTGTTGCTGAATTTCAGCGTCGGTTATCAATAAATCCACTAATTGATTGATGTCAGCATCACTCGGGGTTAGTTGATAATTGATGGGCGCAAAGACCAATTTTAGCGCAAGTGTTTCAATCGGTTGCAGTGCCTTGAATGGATCATTAATCGGGTACTGACCTATATCTAAGGTAAAATTGATCGGTTGTTGTGGCGTAAAAAACACACTTGGCCAACGTGCTGAGTGTAATGATAAATCGCGTATGGATTGTTGGCTCTTAAGCTCGCCATTGAGTAAGTTAAGTTGGGTGTGAGTTGTCCATTGTCCTTGAACTGATAATTGCTGCTCAGTGATAGGGTTGAGTATATGTGTCAGTTGTTTTTGTAAGCCACTTAATAGGTTGTTGCTGTTTGGATTAGCCTTAAATTGTTTATCATGCAACAGGTTTAAATATTGCTGTAACGACTCAAGCCCTTGATAACTAGCACCTAAGTCGACCAGAGTGTCAAATTTCCAAGCACGTTTGCCAAGTGTTGCATCAACACTGAATAGTGGAAAATCATCAAAGCGCCACACGGTATTGAGTTTACCAGTTTCTGACAGGATTAGATTATCCATGGTTAAGCTATGTTGGTTGGCTTGTGCGGTCTCTAAGACGGGGAGTCTTATGGTGATATTGCCTAAATTAATCGTTGGGAGTTTCGCGAGATTTAATTGTAAGGTGGCGGGCGAGTCTTCGGTTTGCTCTGATTGCCTAATAAAAAAACTTTCACCTAAGTCGACATACACGCTTTTTGTTTTAATGCTGACAATATCGTCGGCATTGAATTGCTGATTTTTAAGCATTTCAATACTGTCGCGCAGTTCGAGATTAAACTCTTGTACGGCAATATGGCTGTCTTCAATTTTGATAATTAGCCTTGGAATATAAAGATGATTTAATGATACGTATTCGGCATCGAAATTCAGGACTTCAATGTGATTGTCTGCCAGTAAGTTATTGAGTAATTTTACTGTCAGTGGTTTGGCATGTTCGATAATGGCCCACACTAAACCTACTGTGCATATCAGTATAAAAAGTAACAGTCGTTTTAGGGTAAATAGGCGCAATAGTGGCTCACTCGTTGCTTTGTTTTTGCTCTATTTTAGCGTTACTACGGCTCAATACCGTAGATAAAGTCGTTTGATTCTACTCAAGATTAGCATGTTAACAGGTTGATTGAATTAGCCTATAAAAGATAATTAATCCCTTTAGTACGCTAATCAGCCAATAAAAAAGGCGCAATTAAGCGCCTTTGGGTGACAATAATCGATTAAGCTGGCATAGGTTCAACAACAATGTGCTCTAACTCAATGGCAGCAATTGCGTGTAATGCATCCATCGTTGCGCCCACTAAACTAATTTTGCCTTCAGATGACTCAACCAATACGGCACGTTTAATTTCACTGTATTGACGGTTGTGTCTAATCAAGTTCGATAACGCCATTTGCATCGGTTGCATTGATGGGTTAAAGGCGGCGTTTTCGGCATAACGGCCACAGAATGTTGCTCCGTCGATGGTTTCAAGCACCACAGCGGCATTACTGTCAGTGTAAGGCGCATAGCTAAGGCCAGCTTGATCTACCGCTTCAATGATCATTGGGTCGTCAGAGTTTAGGCTAAATTCTTTTTCACGTTTGCACAGTAGTGGCAAGGTAACATTGAGGTCGGCAGGGCTAAAGCCATACGGTAAGTAATGAGATAAGGCTTTAGTTTCTTGTTGTGGCAGATGGATCTTGATATTACTGCCGTTGAACAATTCATTCATAAATTGACGACAGTGGCCACACGGACTGTAATTAACAATAATATCTACAATTTCTGTTTCACCGCTTAACCATGCATGACTAATGGCGCTTTGCTCTGCATGTACACTGTGAAATAGCGCTTCACCGGGTAGTTCAAGGTTGCCGCCCATGTACAGGTCGCCGCTCGCACCTTTAGCTATCGCACCGACATAAAACTCACTGATAGGTGGGTTGGCCAGAGCAGCAGCAATAGGCAATAAATCCATTAGTACTTGTTCTTCTGGTTTACCGCTAGCGTCGACTAACATTGCAAATTGGCTGGCATCGATGTGGCCACAAAATTGCTCATGCAGTAATGGTGCAAGTGCGGTCGCTAATGGTTTGTCTAACTGAGTAATGCTGTCTAAAAAACGATTTTGCATTCCCTTAATCCTTAAATGAAATAAATCGGGTAAAAGTGATGATTCACTATAATGACTGTAAGTATTGATATAGGGCTTTAAGTAACTTTTGTTTGTGTTCATTCTCGCTGGTTTCTTCGACCAAGTTTTCGAGATTAATCACATAATCGGCATCCGATAGCCGTTGTTGGCAAAAGTCGCGCCATCGACGTGCTTCATTATCGGACAATGTTTCTGGGTAGTTACGAGCCCGAAAACGAAATAGCATTTCATCAATGCGCGGATCATCAAACTGCAATGCTAACGCGGCAAGATTGCGCGGTTCAGTATGGCAGATAATGTCCATTTTAGTTTTATCTGCATGACTGAAAAAACCACCGCTATACAGCATCAAATCAGGATCGGTAATTGGCTTACGATCTGACTCTAACTCAAAAACTTGATTCAGTTTTTCTCGTATTTCGGGATGGTTTTTTAAGCGTTTATATTGCTCACGCGCAAAGTCTTTATCAAACTGTAATTTTGTGGCTACCTCGTCGTCAAGTAATTTTGCAGATCCAATAAAAGGACATTTATTTAAATGGATTTGTTTTACTGGGATTGCCATCTCTGTTTCTGCTAATTCATGGCGAGGTGTGTACATACGGTCGCTGATTTCTTGAGCGGTTAACTCAAGCAGCGGTGAGATATCCATTGCTAAATTAATGCAAATAACGGCATTTTTGTTGGTAGGGTGGTAAGCCACAGGTGCAATTAAAGTGGTACAACCATTTAATGCACTGATTTTGGAGCTCACATGCACTAATGGCTGCATTTTTAATACATCAATGTGATCTGCTACCGCTTGTTTACGACGTAAATTGAAATAATAGTCATATAATTTAGGCTGTTTTTCTTTAATCAGCTTCGCCATTGCAATGGTTGCGTACACATCTGACATCGCGTCATGAGCTTTTTCATGACTTAAACCATTTGCTTGTGTTAGCAACTCTAATTTAAAACTTGGCGAACCATCTTCTTTCATCGGCCAGTTAATGCCTTGTGGACGAAAAGCATAACAAGCCCTGACTAAGTCGATAATGTCCCAACGCGAATTGCCGTTTTGCCACTCACGGCCGTAAGGATCAATAAAGTTGCGATAAAAACCATAGCGGCTAACTTCATCATCAAAACGTAATGAGTTATAGCCGACAACACAAGTGTTAGGTTGGCTAAATAAGTTGTTGATGCGACGCATAAACTCGGCTTCAGGTATGCCTTTCATGTTCGCCAATTGTGGGGTGATGCCGGTAATAAGAATGGCTTCGGGTGAAGGTAAATAATCGGGCGATTGCTGACAATAAAAGGTTTCGGGTTCACCGATAATATTTAATTCAAGATCCGTTCTAATCCCTGCAAATTGCGACGGACGATCTTTGGCTGGGTTTGCACCAAAGGTTTCATAATCGTGCCAAAATAGGCTGGGTTGAATTGCATTTGCCATAATAAAAATAAGATCCTTTTCGCGATTACTGGCATATTAACATTGATGAGCATTAAATTGATAATAGCGTGAATATTGCAAATTTTTTACTATGTTCTCAATTGGTTTGCTAGTTTCAATTTAATAAGTAAGATAAATTATACAAGTCGTATCGATTTTAAAAGGATATTGAATGCACCAACATATATTTACTCAACCCATTGTCAGTGAAATTAAACAACCCACGTTGTTGACCCTTCGCTTATTAGAGTCGGTGAGTGATTTATTGGTGTTATCTGCGATGACAAATCCTATCGCTGAATTTGTGGTCAGCCAGGTCAATGCAACTCAAGCCACATTGATTGTGCGTCATCAACCTTTTGTTGAATTGGTTTACCAGCATACGAAGCAGGTTGCAGATAAGTACGATCAGATAAGATCGCTCGGGCAAGGCACACGGTTATATCCAACACTGGGCGTAGCGCCTAGAGTGTGTATTGATCAACTCAGAAAAGGTATTACCGTTGATATACAGGCCGATGAGCATGTTTATTTTAGTCTCGATTCCCTTGCTCGCTTTGAGTTAATTTCCCTTGAGCAAGACCTGCGCATTTTAAGTGAACCCCACGCGTTAGTGATGGCGAAAGCGATTTTAGGGCGTAAATTTGATTACGATGAACCATCTTCTATGCTGGCTGTACATATTAGCGAGCTGGAACAAGTCCGACGCGATTTACGAGAATACCTTAAAGGTGAGTCGGGTAAAATTCATCCTGGTGTGTCAACTGAGCTGTTAAAGCTTGATCATTTATTGCAAAATAAGCACCAATGGTTACTCAGAACTTATCATCAATCTTTAGAGCGACCAAACTTAGGTCGCTCATCCAATGAACAACTGTGTAATATTGAACAATTGCAGCGAAAACTAGACTGTTTTGAGCTGCTAGCCCCTAAAGACGTGTCAGATATGGTGAATAAACTGTCTGATGACGAAATGTAATTTTGACCATTTAGAGCCCACTCATGCCGTATATTTGTCCTATTTGTTCTGCGCCATTAATCCTAGGCGATAAAAGTTGGGCATGCTCCCAGCGCCATCAGTTTGATTGCGCTAAAGAAGGTTATGTAAATTTATTGCCAGTACAAAAGAAAAAAACCAAAGACCCTGGCGACAACAAAGAAATGATGATCGCCAGGCGAGAATTTCTAAACAAAGGTTTTTATCAGCCCCTGAGCGACAAAGTGAATCAATTAGCGGTGCAGCATCATCCACAGGCAAAAATGCTGCTCGATATAGGCTGTGGTGAAGGGTATTACAGCCATCGTTTATTTGAAGCCATGCAGACATCTGCTGAGCATTGCGCGCTTTATGGCCTCGATATCTCTAAATCGGCTATTCGCTCAGCTGCCAAGCGATATTCTGATTTACATTTTTGTGTGGCAAGCGTTTTTGAAATGCCATTTGCTGATGACAGTATCGATCTTGCAATCCGCATTTATGCCCCGTCAAAAGTTGAAGAGCTACAAAGAGTCATGAAACCGGGTAGTACTTTAATTACCGTATCGCCTGGACCAATGCATCATTTTGCGTTGAAACAAAAGATATACAGCCAACCAAGATTACATCCGCAGGAGTCGTTGTTGCTTGAGGGGTTTAACTACCTCAAGCATGAATCATTAACGTATTCGCTTAGCCTGACACAAGAGGATGATATTCATCACTTCCTCAATATGACACCGTACGCATGGAAGTTAAGTGATATGCAAAAGCGGCAAATAATAGAGCAAGGACTCGAATGTGAAATCGATTTTAAAATCGAAATTCACCAGCGCGAACAATCTACGGCTGATTAAATCAGACAAATAACTATCTGATGCTCAAAGATAAACCGATATGTTTAATCGTCAAAAAAATATTGACCTTTCCTTGATGTTTGTTGACTTATTCTGAGAATGGTTTATAGTCTAGTTAGCTTGAAGGTTGGGCTTATATTTATGTGTTTCAATACGACCAGTTTCGTCCTGTGAACATAAGTAATACCGGCATTTTCCAGCTTTACCGCCGTTAAGGCTTTAATTATATATTTTACAGGATTTATATCATGTCTCAAGTTACTGGTGTTGTTAAGTGGTTCAACTCTGACAAAGGTTTCGGATTTATTGAGCAAGAGTCTGGTCCAGACGTATTTGTTCACTTCCGTGCTATCAACTCTGACGGTTTCAAAACTCTTGACGAAGGTCAGAAAGTATCTTTCACTGTGACTCAAGGTCAGAAAGGTCCTCAAGCTGAAAACGTTTCAGTAGTTGGCTAATATTTCTATCTAGTTTCGACTAGATATTGATAATAAGACTGTAGCATTCATGCTGCAGTTTTTTTTGTCTTTTTTTTATGATTGTCATGTTGCTCTGAAATTGGTTTACACTGGATCGCTTATCGCTTATCGCTTATCGCTTATCGTTTATCGCTTATCGCTTATCGCTTATCGTTTATCGCTTATCGCTTATCGCTTATCGCTTATCGCTTAGAAGACACAGAATTCCCGCTGAATGACCAGATAATTAGTAGAATGGCTATAATAAGTTTAAATGAGTTTTCTAAAATAACCCAAAGAGATCAGCTTGAAAGACGGATTGATCTTGAATATCAACAATGCATCTATCTGCCTAAATGTTTATGGGAGTATGCTCGCATGGATTTTTTGAGCACTGAGCCGGTAGTGTAATAGTGCCATTGCGCATTAATAAGTGAACACTCAGATTGCATCCAGCGGTTTTTGATTAAGGCGTCGCTATGTAGTAATGGTTGTTCCCTTTCAGGTGGACAATAAGGCCCGTTTAGCGGGCCTCTGTATTGGTATGGTCTATGAGAACAGCGTTTCTTCTAATGTTCTGCCTTTGAGTATAGCTTTGTATTGCCACTGCTGCTCATTGAAGACCGCCAGTAATTGAGATTCTAATTCAAAGCCACTTTGTTTATGGTATTCAATTACATATTGCTCATCACCGCTACGTTTAACTTCAATGACATTGATTAAGCTGAGTAGTTGTTGATGGAGTTTGTCCATGTCGCATGTTTGCATCGTGAGTGTAATAAAGTCAGTTGCTTGACTGGCTTTAATCGAGACCGATTGTTGTAATTGGCCTTTCTCGAGGTAGATAACATGGTCACACAGCTTTTCAAGTTCATCGAGATTATGAGAACTAATGATAAACGTTGTTTCGCCTGCTAAATTTTTTACGATTTGACGAATTTTTTTCGCATTAGCCGGGTCAAGGCCAGCCGTCGGCTCGTCAAGCAATACGATTTCAGGGGCACCAATAAGTGCTTGTGCAATCGACACGCGTTTGCTCATGCCATGACTTAAGCTTTTCGGTTTTGCTTGTGCCGAGTCGCTCAGTTCAACCAGTTCCAATACTCGTATGACTTCTTGTTTTGCATCAGTTTTGTTAAAGCCTTGCAACTGAGCAAAAAATTGTAATTGTGAAGCAATCGTAAAGTTAGGGTCTAATGCCGCATCTTGTGGCAGTGCAGATAACACGCCTTGCAATGCTTGGCTGCCGGGAGCGTGCCCAAGAATGCGAATGCTGCCATGAGTCGGTTGAATGTAACCGCATAACAAGCTAAATAATGTGGTTTTACCCGCACCATTGGGGCCGACTAATGCTATTGGTGCACCCGGTTGAAGGATTAAGCTAACATTGTCGAGCGCTAACTTATTTGGGTATTGTTTTGATAAGTTATCGCATTGAATAAGGATCATAGAGCACTCCGTTTCATTAATACATTACCCAGGGCTAAAATGACCACGGTTTGCATTAGTGGTATGGGTGAAAAAGCTAATGAGTCTAGCCCTTGAGTGTTAATCATGCTGGAGATCTGTGAGCCAGGTAATATCATGCTTAAGCCATTCAATTGCGGAAACTGAAAATTAATAATCGCAATGATGATGGACACTATTGCCCATAATATCACCGCAAATATACTGGCCTGTCTTGCCGAGTTGGCATACAAGGATAAAACAGCCATTGCAGCGGTATAAGGAAGTAGCACAATGACAAGGTTTATCATGACTAATAAGCTGGTCGTTAATGAGGGCAGTAATAGGCTAATGTCACGGGTCATTACCATCGCAATTGTAGCCAAAAGTGTGAATGTAATTAACGCGAATTGAATGAGCATTTGTCCTAGAAAACGACCAAAAAACAAACTGCTACGGCTTACTCTTAGGGTTAAAAATCGTAAGCTACCACGCTGTTTGTCTGAACTAAATTGGTCCGAGGCTATAAAAATACTGAACATTGGGAACAAGTACAATGCAGCAAGCCAAAATACTGCCAATTCAGCCACAGGCCATTCAAATAGATGTTGCAAACTACCCGGGCCAAACAAGGCTTCTGTAAACGCTTTAAAATTGGGCTGCATGATAAATTCAGATGCACTTTTGATTGGGTAAAGTAATAAAATCCCCCAAACGAGCATAAAGGCGATTAATGCAACCATGCCGCTTTTATTGGTAAAGCGTTTGGTGAGTTCATATTGAGCTAATAACCAAATGTGAGATATCCCCGATGGGGGAGTCGTAACGGGCATAAACGTTTCCTTGCTTAAGCGTTATTTTCGCTAAAAAATTAGGTTTATTGAATCAGTTTAATAAGCTTTCAAGTTGAGCTATTTTTTCTTCAAGCACGGTGACTCGTTGGTTCAGCTCATCAATACGGCTGTCTTGAGCAATACTTTGCTGCGTTTGCGCAGAGACGTGTAGATCGTCGTTACTGTTGACTTGGTGATCGTCTATATTGCCGCTAAAGCATTCCATAAAGCGACAATCTCGCTTATTAGGCTCACGTGCGAGCTGGACAACTAGTGATGTTTCACGTTGGCTTAATCCAATTAAGGCCGTTTCTACCTGGCCCACATCATTAAATTCATGTAATCGAGCAGTACGTGTTTTAAGTTCGCCAGGAGTTTGCGGCCCACGTAATAACAGCACACAAATCAGCGCAACCTCAGCACTATTAAGCTGTAACTCACTAAATTCGGTATTACAAAATCGATGTTTGTATTTAACGACACGGCTACCAAATCCTGACTGCTCACTGATTAAACGCTTTTTGTTGAGGTCGTCAATAATGGCTTGTACATCTGATTCCGTTAATGACAAGACAGGTTCACGGCTGCTTTTTTGATTGCAGGCGAGAGTTAATGAGTTAAGCGATAAGGGATATTGATCTGGTGTGGTGAGTTCTTTTTCGAGTAAACATCCTATTACTCGGGCTTCTAACGGCGATAATTCCATACACTGTCCTTATTATAAATAATCGTTATGAGTGTTGATAGCAGCTTAGAGAAGATACCCATCAGGTTACGGACTTATGTCACTCAGGCAGGTGAGCATGTAAACAAATCGAGGCAAAAATTAGTGGCGTAAGAGCCATTTTTCCGTTTAAACAATAAATAAAGCATTGCTTGAATCATAAGTGATAAACCACATGTTACTTACTCATGATTCAAGCGGTTATCGCATCTAGGTTTACATAGTGAGACGAATGCCGTCACTGTCGATGCTAATTTCACCGGCTTTAAATAAACCCCCAATGGATTTTTTAAACGCTTTTTTGCTCATACCGAGTTGGTCATAAATGATATCAGCGTCTGTTTTATCGTGTAACGGCAAGAAACCATTAGCACTGCGCAGTTTGTTGATAATCAGGCGTGCATTTTTATCTAAATCTTCTTTACCACTTTTTTGCAGTACTAAATCAATTTTGCCATCGCTGCGCATTGATTTAATGTAACCAGTCACTTTTTGGCCAAAACGAAGTTTTTGGAATACTTCATTGGTGTAAATCACGCCCCAATGCTTGTTATTAATAATGGCTTTGTAACCCAAGTCGGTTGTGCCACCAATGATTAAGTTAACCTGTTCGCCGTCGGTATAATGTGCGTCAGTTTTGTCGACAAACTTATCGAGTTTAGACGATGCCATGATGCGCTCATCGGCATGGTTTGCATGGACATAAACTAAATAAGAACGGCCTTCTTCTGCTGGTTTATGCTGCTCACCAAAGGGCAGTAGTAAATCTTTGTCCAGGCCCCAATCTAAAAATGCACCATACGGACCTGTTGCGACCACTTTTAGGTAAGCAAACTCACCGACCTGGGCAAGTGCTTTTTGAGTGGTGGCAATGACAATATCTTCTGAGTCTAAATAAAGAAAGACGTCGACCATATCACCGACATTACAACCGGTAGGGACAAATTTATTAGGAAGCAAGACCTGTCCTAGCTCTTGAGCATTTAAGTAAACCCCAAAGTTCACTTGCTTTACGACTTCTAATGAATAACGTTTACCGATTTGTATCATGAATGACTCTACTTAATAAAAGATGAAAAGGTGATTTAATCAAAATCGATTAATTATACACGTAAATCACCACTAAGTTATGTCAATTACCTTGCTGTGAAACGTTTTTTTGGTTGGCAAGATTATTGAACTCTTTCGATTGCAATAAATGTGACTTTTTATAGGAATTAATGGGTAATTTACTTGCATTACACTGCATTGCAGGTTTTAATTGCGCCGATTTTATCAAGGCGAGCGTCAGTGATATTTCAGTGTGTGAAAGTGATCTATTCATCGATTATTTCAGTAAAACACTGGCTGTGGGTACACACTGATGTTTCACCTACAATATTTGCAAGCCATGCTGATGTAAGACTAATATGTATTTACAAACAGCTTAAGCGCAGTAAAGGCGGCGAGTGGTTTTACCCTTTAATATGTAAGCTCGTTTATCCTTAAATTGTGGATTGCAACATAAAGCTTGTTGTAACGGTTGGTCAATAAAGCCCGCCGCTAATATCAACAACTTTACCTGAGACAACGCGTAGTCGTTGTCTGGATTTTAACAAGCAGCAGCACAACGCTTGCTGCTTACTTTGATACAAATACGGAAAATAATTATGTCTGATTGGTCTATCGAAGATGCTCGCGCTGGTTATAACGTGACTCACTGGAGCCAGGGTTTTTACGGTATTCGTGAAGATGGCGAAGTGACCGTGTCACCTGATCCACAAAACCCTGATCATAAAGTTGGCTTAAATGAATTAGCTAAAAATATGGTAAAAGCGGGCGTTTCGTTGCCGGTACTGGTACGTTTCCCACAAATTTTACACCACAGAGTAGAAAGCTTATGTGAAGCGTTTAACGATGCGATTACTAAGTACGAATATCAAAATGATTATTTGTTAGTTTATCCAATTAAAGTTAACCAACAACAAACCGTTGTTGAAGAAATTCTTGCCAGTCAAAAATCGAAAGAAGTCCCACAATTGGGCCTTGAGGCCGGCAGTAAACCAGAGTTAATGGCTGTACTGGCAATGGCGCAAAAAGCCAGCTCTGTGATTGTGTGTAATGGTTATAAAGACAAAGAATACATTCGCTTAGCCTTAATCGGCGAGAAGTTAGGCCATAAAGTTTACATCGTGCTTGAAAAGATGTCTGAACTTAAAATGGTACTTGAAGAAGCGTCAAAATTAGGTGTCACTCCGCGTCTTGGTCTTCGCGTACGTTTAGCGTTCCAAGGCAAAGGCAAGTGGCAGGCAAGCGGCGGCGAAAAGTCAAAGTTTGGTTTGTCGGCGGCTCAAGTATTAAAAGTGGTTGCTGAATTAAAACATGCTGACATGCTTGATTCGCTGCAGTTATTGCACTTCCACCTCGGTTCGCAAATTGCCAATATCCGTGATATTCGCCAGGGGGTGGGTGAAGCGGGGCGTTTTTATTGCGAGTTGCGCCAGCTAGGTGCCAACATTAAATGTTTTGATGTGGGTGGCGGTTTAGCGGTTGATTACGATGGTACTCGTAGCCAAAGCAATAACTCAATGAACTACGGTTTGAGTGAATACGCTAACAACATCGTCAATGTGTTAACTGATTTATGTAACGAATACGAGCAACCTATGCCACGTATTATTTCTGAATCTGGTCGTCACTTAACTGCGCACCACGCGGTATTGATTACTGATGTTATCGGCACCGAAGCGTACATGCCAGAAGTGATTGAAGCGCCGGATGAAGATGCTCCACAACTGTTACACAATATGTGGCAGTCGTGGGAAGAAATCAGCGGTGGTCATGATCAACGTGCGATTATCGAGATTTATCATGATACTCAAAGTGATATCGCTGAAGCGCATTCTTTATTTGCGGTCGGTCAATTTAGCTTAGCGCACCGTGCATGGGCTGAACAAACTCACTTACGGGTATGTCATGAAGTGAAAGGTTTGTTGAGTAATAACAACCGTTATCACCGTCCAGTGATTGATGAATTAAACGAAAAGTTAGCCGACAAATTCTTTGTTAACTTCTCTTTATTCCAATCATTACCTGATGCATGGGGCATTGACCAGGTATTCCCGGTATTGCCATTATCTGGCTTAGATAAAGCCCCTGAGCGCCGTGCTGTTATGCTGGATATTACCTGTGATTCTGACGGTATTGTTGATCAATACGTAGACGGTCAAGGCATTGAAACCACATTACCGGTACCTGCGTGGAGCGAAGAAAGCCCATACTTAATCGGCTTCTTCATGGTCGGTGCTTACCAAGAAATCCTGGGTGATATGCATAACTTATTCGGTGACACTAACTCAGCAGTTGTTCGTCTTGATCAAGACGGTGCGGCAAACATTGAGTCAGTGCTTCAAGGCGATACTGTTGCAGACGTATTACGTTATGTTAACTTAGACGCTGAAGAGTTCATGCGCACTTTTGAAGAACTAGTGACTCAACATATTGTTGAAGATGAAAGAGCCAGTATTTTAGAAGAGTTACAAGTCGGTCTTGACGGTTACACTTACTTAGAAGATTTCTAAAGCTAAGTGTAAAATAAACAGCGACAGATAAGAGGCTTAGTTATGAATAATAACTAAGCCTTTATTTATCTCTAGGGCTTAATTTATGATAGTAAAGATATAACGTAGTTGAGGATTAACCATACTGATGTTTTTTGAAGGTTCTGAAAAAAAAATTGAGCTTATAACCGCACCGACTCACGGTTCATTGCGGGCGCTTGGTTCAGATTTTTGGACTCAAATAGTCAGCCTCGCCAAAGCGGATATTATTTCGGTTATTCATAATCAATATTGCGATGCGTATTTATTAAGCGAGTCGAGTTTGTTTGTCTGGGATAACCGTATCGTCATGCTGACCTGCGGCTTGTCGACCCTGATAGACAGCTTATTGGCCATGCTCGAACATATTGGCGTCGACCATGTAGCGTTTGTGAGTTATCAGCGTAAAAATGAATATTTAGCGCATTTACAAGTTTCAACGTTTGCCGATGACATTGCCCGCTTACGTCAATATATACCCGGTACAGCGTGCCGAATTGGTCACTTAGACAGCCATCATCATTTTATTTTCACCAGTGACAAACCTTGTTTGTTAACAGTGCAAGATAACACTAGCGAACTTTTGATGTACCACATTAGCGGACCGGTCGCGCAGTATTTAATTAGCGAGAAACAATCTGAAAAAACAATTTTCCAGTTATTACAACTCGACACATTGTTTGTTGATTTTGACTATGACAGTCACTTATTTTCCCCATTAGGGTTTTCAGTTAACGGCATCAAAGATGAGCAATACTTTACCATTCACATTACGCCGCAAGAGCAGAGCTCTTATGTCAGTGTTGAGACCAATGTCGATATTAACTCACCCGATAACCCCATCGCGGCGCAATTACTGGCTTTATTGCAGCCAATTAGTTGGGACACTATCGGATTTAATACGCCCGTTATTGCATCTTCCAAGCCTAAAAATCTATGTCTAGCCCATTGTTCATACCCGATTAAGCCAGATTATCATGTCCACTTTGGCCACTTTCAGCAGCTTGATTCAGAAGTGCTGAGCCCCGATTTTATGTAACGAATTTATGTCACTCGGCGAGCGCAATGTTAGGTCTTTAAATGTTACTCCTTTTAAGAACAGGTAAAGTCCTAATTAAAAATAATTTTAAATGCTATAGCCAACGTTTAGACGTTGGCTTTTTTGTGCCTGCTCAGCGTAAAATAGGTCTAGCAAGCATAAACAAGGAAACACAATGAGTGATTTAAGTGATATTCGCCGCGAGTACACCCAAGGTGGCTTAAGACGTGGTGACTTACCTGTTAATCCAATGGCTTTATTTGAAAAGTGGATGCAGCAAGCTAAAGATGCGCAATTAACTGATCCCACCGCCATGTGTGTCGCCACAGTCGATGAAACAGGCCAACCCTTTCAACGTATTGTGTTGCTCAAGCGTTTTGACGATAACGGATTTGTGTTTTTTACAAACCTTGAGAGCCGTAAAGCCAAACAAATTGCGGTAAATAGCAAAATCAGTTTGTTGTTCCCCTGGCATCCATTAGAGCGTCAAGTTGCCGTTATCGGTGAGGCAGAACCTTTATCGATGTTAGATGTGGCCAAATACTTTATGAGCCGCCCTAAAGATAGCCAAATCGCGGCTTGGGTATCAAAGCAATCGAGTAAAATTTCAGCGCGTCAGGCTTTAGAAGGTAAATTTGCTGAAATGAAAGCCAAATATGCTCAAGGTGAAGTCCCTCTACCTAAATTTTGGGGCGGCTATTTAGTGCGCCCAAACAGCATTGAATTTTGGCAAGGTGGCGAACATCGCCTACACGACAGATTTATATACAGTAAGACTGACAGCGATTGGCAAATAGATCGTTTAGCACCTTAATCTCTGTTAATAAATAGGAGCGTTATCGCGTGATAAGCAATAAAATTTGGGTTGACGCTGATGCGTGCCCAAATGCCGTAAAAGACATGTTATTTCGTGCCTCAGAGCGTAAATCGATTCAATTAGTATTGGTGGCTAATCAATTGATTAAAGTGCCAATCTCTCCATTGATTTCGATGATTAGAGTGAGCTCGGGCTTTGATGAAGCCGACAATTATATCGTTGAGCAAGTTAACTCGGGTGATTTAGTTATCACTGCCGACATTCCGTTGGCTGCTGATGCGATAGAAAAGGGAGCGTTAGTACTAAACCCTCGTGGTACGGTTTACACCACAGAAAATATTAAACAAACGCTAACCATGCGTGATTTTTGGAAGAAATGCGCAGTAGTGGGATACACACTGGTGGCCCTAATAGTTTCTCTCAAGCGGATAAACACGCGTTTGCGCAGGCATTAGACAAATGGCTGGCTAAAGTAAAATAATGGCAATTGTCTCATTGAATAAACCGTCATCTATACTTATTTTGTAGTGACTTAACGTGTTATTGATAACAAAAGGACGACAAGATGAAAATACTATTACCTTTGTTCGCTGCTGGGTTGTTAAGTTTTCAGGCCATGGCAGGCGATTGGCAAATTAATCAAGATCATTCTCGTGTGAGTTTTATATCGATAAAGAAAAATGATATCGCTGAAATACACCATTTTAAACATGTTGCTGGTTCTTTAACCCAAGCCGGTGCCTTTGCATTAACTATCGATCTCAACTCGGTTGATACAGGCATTCAAATTCGTGATGAACGCATGCAAACAATTTTGTTTGAAGTGGCACAATTTCCACAGTTAAAAGTTGACGCAGTGATTAACCCTAAATTACTTATGGGGATGAAAGTTGGCGACACCTTAACCACACAAATAAATGCCACTGTTGAAATGCACGGTAAAAAACAAAAGAAAAATATTGATGTGTTAGTTGCGAAATTGTCAGACAACAAAATGGTAGTGAGCAGTTTTGCGCCAATGATCGTTCAAGCCGATGAGTTTAATTTTGTTACAGGTGTCGAAAAACTAAGAGAAATTGCTGGTTTACCCAGTATCAGTTTAGCGGTGCCTGTGTCATTTGTGCTAACCTTAGCGCAATAACAGAACACCATGAGGCAATGGCTTTTGGTTATGTAAACCTAAGCCATAGCCCATTAAATAATCGTACATAAAGGTGAAATAACATGGTTACCGATAAAGACGGATATATGCATTTAATTCAGTATTTAACTGAACATTTAGGCTTGTTTGAAGGGCCTGAAATTAATGCGGCCGCCACGGAGACCGTGATGGAGCTCTTTGAAGAACAGTTGTCTGCGCAGATTATTATGGTATGCGGTCAAAACCCGCAATTGTCTTTCGCACAACGTAATATGGTGATCCGTGAAATTGATGCGATAGTTTATGATTTAGAAGAGATTTTAGCTTCGGTAGCAAATCAACAAGCAACCGCAGAACAAAGTATTTTTATTACTGAGTTTTCTGGGTTAATTAAAAATTTATTTGATCAAGAAATTGATCATTTATTGCGTTAAACGTAATACTTTTACCGCGTTAAAGAAATTTGTGGATGTGTGGAATAGACATGTTTAGAAAAATAGCAATTGTTGTAGCATTGAGTTTTTTATCATTACCGGTTTTTGCCAATAGTAAAACGATAATCCGCCAAGTTGAAGAGATGACAGTCTCGCAATCTGAACTCATTTATCAAGCACGGATTGACACAGGAGCAGTGAATACGTCTTTACATGCTGTGGATATAGAGATTATTGGTGGTTCTGCTGAAACAATGGAAGGCAATATAGGTAAACTGGTCGAGTTTACAACAGAAAATGAGCAGGGCGATCAACAACGTCTTCAAGCTGAAATCGTGAAAGTGTCCACAGTCAAAAATGCTTTAGGAACTGAAAGCCGATATACCGTTAAATTAGAAGTGGGCTTTGCCGATAGCTTACAGCCATTGTACGTTAATTTGCGCGATCGCAGCCATATGGATTACAAGTTGTTGATAGGCCGTAACTTTTTAAAACAAAAATATGTCGTTGATGTGGCCTCTAAAAAAACAATCGGCCCTGTTGCTCAGCTTAGCATTAAGCAAATTGGTTTAGTTTATAACACTCGTATCGATACTGGTGCCGGGCAAAATTCTTTGCATGCCGTTAACATCAAGGTTGAAAATGAAGATACGCAAGTGATGGAAAACAACATCGGCAAAATGATCCGTTTTGATACTGAAAACGAAAATGGTGAAACCGTTAGCTTTACCACACGCATTAGGGGCGCTACGTTAATTCGAAATGCTCAAGGATCCGAAATTAGATACACCGTTAGGTTAAGCATTGGCGAACCTTCCAAGGAGTATTTTGTCGATGTTAATTTAACAGATAGAAGTCAAATGGGTTATAAACTGCTTATAGGCCGAAATTGGTTACAAGGCCATTATGTGGTCGATATGTCTCTACCGCATAAATCTATTTAAGACTAACGTTGTTCAAAAGCGAATGTTATTCGAAAATGTTATTAAAAAAACCGTTCTTGTTGAGCGGTTTTTTGTACCCCCAATGTTAATCCCCTAATTTATATTCCGTTAATGTGGCAGTTACGCCATCGAGCTTTTGTCTTCGTATTGAAATCTAGGCGTTGCAAGGGAGCAGACTTAAAAAACCTTCACTACACTTTTCTTGGCATATTTGAGCTTGTCAGCGCAAAGACGCCGATGATAAAACGTCGAAACGGCGAAGGTCATAATTGATAATCTGGCGTGTTTATCATGACAGATAAGCTCACAATTAGAAATTGCAGTTAAATACAGCTATTTGCCACTAAAAAGTCTAATAATGACTAGTAAAATCGTGGTCGCTCACGTAAAATTTCACTCTTTTATTTTAACCCTAGCTTTGGCTCTTTGTGACAAATTACAAGAGTTAAACTATCGCGTCGGCACTATCGATTGATTGATGTAATTGATAGTCGAATCAGGCGCCCAATCGCATTGATATGCACAGATGCAGTGGATGATAACATGCAGCAGTTAACCGAGATCGTAGAACAAGCCTTAGAGGTCATTGATAAGGCCAGTGATCTAAAGACATTGGATGATATCCGTGTCGATTACCTTGGTAAAAAAGGTAAAATCACTGACATGATGAAAATGATGGGATCATTAAGTGCAGAAGAAAAACCTGCCTTTGGTCAAGCCGTCAACCAAGCCAAACAAGCCGTACAGCAACAGCTGACTGAGCGTATCGACGGATTGAAAGCCTCGGAATTAGAAGCAAAATTAATTGCTGAAAAAATCGATGTGACTTTACCAGGTCGTACCTTAGAAATCGGTGGCTTACATCCGGTTACGCGTACTATCGAACGTATTGAAACTTTTTTTGGCGAGTTAGGCTTTGTGGTTAAAAATGGGCCTGAAATCGAAGATGATTTTCATAACTTTGATGCGTTAAATATTTCTGAACATCATCCAGCTCGTGCCGATCACGATACTTTTTACTTTAATCCAAAAGTGATGTTGCGTACCCAAACTTCGGGCGTGCAAATTCGCACCATGGAACACGAAAAGCCACCGCTGCGCATTATTTCTCCTGGCCGTGTTTACCGTAACGATTACGACCAAACTCACACACCAATGTTCCATCAGGTTGAAGGGTTGATGGTTGCTGAAAATGTCAACTTTGCAGAGTTAAAAGGCATTTTGCACGATTTTTTACGTAACTTCTTTGAAGAAGATTTAGAAGTGCGTTTCCGTCCATCTTACTTCCCATTCACAGAGCCTTCAGCTGAAGTGGACGTAATGGGCAAAAACGGTAAATGGTTAGAGGTTTTAGGCTGCGGTATGGTGCACCCAAATGTGCTTCGCAGTGTGGGCATTGACCCTGAAAAATACTCTGGTTTTGCTTTTGGTATGGGCGTTGAGCGTTTAACCATGTTGCGCTACGGTGTAAATGATTTACGTGCCTTCTTTGAAAACGACTTACGTTTTCTTAAGCAATTCAAATAACGGAGCAATATTAGATGAAATTCAGTGAATCTTGGCTTCGTGAATGGGTTAACCCATCGGTAAGTCGTGACGCATTATCACACCAAATTACTATGGCTGGTCTTGAAGTTGACGGCGTAGACCCAGTAGCGGCTGATTTTAGCGGCGTGATTATTGGTGAAGTGGTTGAATGTGGTCAGCACCCAGATGCTGACAAACTACGTGTAACTAAAATCAATGTGGGTGGCGATGAGCTTATCGACATCGTCTGTGGCGCACCAAACTGCCGTTTAGGCTTAAAAGTTGCGGTTGCTATGGTGGGCGCAGTATTGCCTGGTGATTTTAAAATCAAAAAAGCCAAATTACGTGGTCAACCATCAATGGGCATGCTTTGCTCATACGGTGAACTTGGTATCGATATCGAAAGCGATGGCATTATTGAGCTACCAACAGATGCGCCACTTGGTGTAAATGTGCGTGAGTTTTTACAATTAGATGATGCCATCATTGATGTTGACTTAACGGCTAACCGTGCAGATTGCCTAGGCATGGCAGGTCTTGCGCGCGAAGTGGGCGTGTTAAACCGTCAAGCAGTGACCGAGCCAACATGGCAAGCTGCAGATGCAACAATTGATGCACCATTTAGCATCAATGTGGTTGCGCCTGATTTGTGTCCACGTTATTTAGGCCGAGTGGTTAAAAACATCAATGTGAAAGCCGCTACGCCGTTATGGATGCAAGAAAAATTACGTCGCAGTGGCATTCGTTCAATCGACCCGATTGTCGATATTACCAACTATGTGTTGATTGAATTCGGTCAACCTATGCACGCGTTTGACTTAAACACCTTAAACGGCGGTATTACCGTGCGTTTAGCTGACGGCGTTGAAAAGTTAACCTTGCTTGACGGTAACGAAATCACCATTCCTAACGACACTTTAGTGATTGCCGACGACAAACAGGCCGTTGCACTTGCAGGTGTATTTGGCGGCGAAAGTACTGGCGTGAATGAAAGCACCCAAAATATCTTATTAGAGTGCGCATTTTTTGCACCACTTGCCATTATGGGTAAATCTCGTCGTTTAGGCTTACACACAGATGCCTCACACCGTTTTGAGCGTGGTGTAGACCCCCAGCTACAACATAAAGTAATGGATCGCGCTACACGCCTTGTACTTGATATTTGTGGCGGTGAAGCTGGCCAGGTGGTTGAAGCTGTCTCTGCTGAACATTTGCCAAAAGCGGCCAACATTACTTTACGTCGTAATAAGTTAGACAAAACGTTAGGTCATCATATTCCTGATGCTGATATTGTTGATATTTTACAGCGTTTAGGCTTTAACGTTGAAGCGGCTAATGATGCATGGCAGGTCACAACTGCAACGTACCGCTTTGATATGGCGATTGAAGAAGATTTAATCGAAGAAGTGGCGCGTATTTACGGCTACAACAATATCCCTAACACCGCGCCACAAGCAGCGCTTACTATGCCAGATCACAAAGAAGCGGACATTTCGCTTAAGCGTGTTCGTAGCATTTTTGTTGCGAGAGGTTTCCAAGAAGCAGTGACCTACAGCTTTGTTGACCCTAAAATGCAAAATTTAGTGCATCCAGGTCAAGAAGCCATGGTGTTACCAAACCCAATTTCAATCGAAATGTCGGCAATGCGTTTGTCTATGTTCACTGGGTTATTAACTGCTGTAGGGTATAATCAGAGTCGCCAACAAGGTCGAGTAAGATTATTTGAGACCGGTTTACGCTTTGTTCCTGATGCACAAGCAGATTCTGGCGTTCGTCAGCAAGCCATGCTGGGCGCGGTTATTTCAGGTGTACAAAACGAAGAACATTGGTCAATGGAGTCGAAAACTGTCGACTTCTTTGATTTAAAAGGTGATTTAGAAGCAATTCTCGGCTTGACAGTTGCCGCTTCAGAATTTAGTTTTAAAGGGGCAACACATCCTGCGCTGCATCCAGGTCAATGTGCTGAAATATTACGAAATAATCGAGTCATTGGTTACATCGGCGCTATCCATCCTAGTTTGGAAAAGCCGTTTGGACTCAATGGCAAAACAATTGTTTTTGAGTTAGAACTGGATGCATTATTGCACGCCCGTTTGCCGCTAGCCCAAGCTGTATCTAAGTTTCCTGCTAACCGTCGCGACATAGCGCTAGTAGTAGACGAAGCAGTTTCTGCAACTGATGTTATGAATTTGATAAGAAAAGTTGGCGAAAATCAGTTGGTTGGCTTAAACTTGTTCGATGTATACCAAGGTAAAGGTGTTGAGGCTGGCAAAAAGAGCCTCGCTATCGCACTTACATTACAAGACACTACTCGTACACTTGAAGAAAAAGATATTACCGAAACTATGGATTCAGTATTATCTGCTCTAAAGACCGAGTTCAACGCATCGTTGAGGGATTAAAGTATGGCACTTACCAAAGCCGAAATGGCAGAACATCTTTTTGAAACGTTAGGCATTAACAAACGTGTAGCCAAAGAGATGGTTGAGTCTTTTTTTGAAGAAATTCGAGAAGCACTCGAAAATGGTGAGCAGGTCAAGTTATCTGGCTTTGGCAACTTTGACCTTAGGGACAAGAATCAAAGACCGGGAAGGAACCCGAAAACTGGTGAAGATATTCCCATTTCTGCACGTCGTGTTGTGACCTTCCGTCCTGGACAGAAGTTAAAATCACGCGTTGAAGCGGCAAATTCGGGTAAGAAATAGATCACTGGTTAATACGCCAAATCCGTTTACTGGATCTGTATTACTAAGAGCCACTCTTTATTGAGTGGCTCTTTTGTTTTTGAGTTTGCCAAAGCCTTGGTATAATCCTAGATATCAACCTTAAGTGTGTATTGTTCGTGCACGTTAATTTGGAGTGTTCCTTTTGTCTCGAGAAGCAAAACATTTTGATACCCGCTTTAAAATGGCCTTATTACATCCGCGTTTTTGGCTGACATGGTTAGCCATAGCGATATTGTTTTTATTTGGTATTTTACCCGCCAGTGTGCGCGATCCTATTGCCAGATTTTTAGCGGTCATTGTGATGAAAATAGCCAAAAAGCCCATCAATATTGCCCGAATTAACATCAGTCATTGTTTTCCGGAAATGTCAGAAGCAGAAGTTGCAGAGTTAGTTAAGCAAAATGTGAAGATGTTTGTGTTGGTGCTGCTTTCACAAGCGGAATTACTGTTTAGATCTACGGCTCATTTAAAGCGTCGTATCCAAATGAATGGCTTTGAGCACGTCAAAGCGGCCAGAGATGCTGGTCAACCTATTATTTTTATTATGCCTCACGTGTGGCCAATGGAATACGCTGGGCTGCGTGTCAACATGGAAATTCCCTTAGTAACGATGGCAAAAGCACATCGTAACGGTTTGTTTAACTGGTTTAGTAATCTTATGCGCACCAGCCAAAATGGCCGTGTATACATGCGTGAAGCTGGGATCCGCGCGTTATTAGCTGAACTTAAAAAAGATAACAGCTTCTTTTATTTACCCGATGAAGATTTAGGACCAGATAAAAGCGTATTTACGCCGTTTTTAGGTACAGTCAAAGCGACATTACCCGTAGTAGGTCGCCTTGCTCAAGCAGGCAATGCACAAGTGATGCCTGTAAAAATTGGCTATAATGAACAAGATAAGCAATTTATTATGACGGTAATGCCTGCGATAGATCCACAAGATATGGCAGGTAAAGAAAACGAAGCCTTGGCATTAAACAAAGCGGTTGAGCAGGTGATTAAAGCTTACCCAGAACAATACATGTGGTTTTTAAAGCTACTTAAAACTCGTCCACCGGGTGAGCAGCGCTTTTACTAATACGCACATTACTAAGTGTTAAAGGTGCGCTAACAAGCTCAACAATACTAATTATAAAAATAAAAAGAGGTTTATATGGATTTTAACGAATTGTTATCTGCCTTATCGTTTGTGGTATTCACCTACGACAATAGTCCGATTACCTTGCTGCAATTGTTGCAAGTGCCGCTATACATCTTTTTGGCCTGGTTTGTCGTTAGCAGGGCTGGGCGATTAATTGTCAAAGCGCTTAAACGTCGTAATGTTGGAGCTGATGCGATTCATTTATTTACCCGCATGTACTTTATTATCAGTATTGCGGTGCTGGTATTTACCAGTATGGAGATTTTAAATATTCCATTAACCGCATTTGCGTTTGTGTCTGGTGCGATAGCCATTGGTGTAGGTTTTGGTGCGCAAAATATCATTAACAACTTTATCAGTGGTTGGATTTTAATGTGGGAGCGACCCATTCGTATTGGCGACTTTTTAGAAGTGGGTGAGGCGCGGGGAGTAGTTGAGTGTATTAATACTCGCTCAACGTTAATTCGTCGTAACGATGGTGTACACATGTTGGTGCCAAATAGCCAATTACTTGAAAACACGGTGACCAACTGGACCTTAATTGATAAAAACGCCCGTACCTTTATCCGTGTTGGTGTGGCTTATGGCTCTGATGTGATTAAAGTGCGCGATTTAATCTATCAAGTCATTGGTGAGCGCGATGATATTTTGCCACAACCTAAACCGTTAGTGTTGTTTGAAGACTTTGGCGATAACGCACTTATTTTTGACTTAATCTTTTGGGTGAGTGCGGTATCTGAAACAGATATTCGCCGTCGTCGCAGCGAAATTCGCTTTAGAATGTATGAGTTGTTTAATGAGCATCAAGTGGTGATAGCTTACCCACAACGTGATTTACATGTAGATGGCAACCTAACCATTACTCAAAGCCATAAAAACTAACTGTTGACCATTTTAAAACAATAAAAAAGACGCCGCGGCGTCTTTTTTGTTGTTTATTTAGCAGCATGGCTAAATGGATGTTATTTGCTGGCTTTAGTGTGACGATCCAACAAATTTTTATTGATATCAGCCATTGATAGTCCTTGGTCTTCAAGTAGCACGATTAAGTGATACATCAGATCAGAGGCTTCATTGACCAGCTCTTCTTTGTCGTGAGTGGCTGCAGCAAGTGCGGTTTCAAGGCCTTCTTCACCGACTTTTTGGGCAATACGCTTAGTACCACGTTCAAATAATGATGCGGTATAGCTTGAGTCAGCACTTTGGCCTTTACGTGAAATAATCAAATTGGTCAGATTATCAATAAAAGGGTGCGCGTTACCGTCTTTCCAGCAGCTTTCTGTGCCTGTGTGGCAGGTTGGGCCGTTTGGAATGACTTGCACTAAAAAGCTGTCGTTGTCGCAGTCTTTGTCGATAGCGATAAGGTCGAGTGTGTTACCTGAGGTTTCACCTTTGGTCCATAAACGCTGCTTAGAGCGGCTAAAAAAAGTGACTTGCTTAGTGGCTAGGGTTTTTTCTAGCGCGGCCTGGTCCATGTAACCAAGCATGAGTACTTTGCCGGTTAGGTGATGTTGAACAACTGCAGGGATAAGCCCCTGTTGTTTGTCCCAATCTACGCTTGTGCTGTCAAATACGATATCAGTCATTGAGGTTCTCTTTTTTCGGCAACGTTATAAACGAATGGCGATGTGATTGGCGTGTAAGTATTGCTTTAATTCGCCAATATCAATAATGCCTTTGTGGAATACACTTGCCGCTAATGCGGCGTCGACTTTGGCAAGTTCAAACACGTCTTTAAAGTGTTCCATGGTGCCGGCACCACCTGAAGCAATTAATGGTACATCACAAATAGCGCGTATCATGCTGAGTTGTTTGATGTCGTAACCGCCACGCACGCCGTCTTGGTTCATGACGTTAAGCACAATTTCACCACAACCGCGTTTTTGCACTTCTTCAACCCAGTCTTGAGTATACCATTGGGTATCTTTGGTGGCGGCTTCATCGCCGGTAAACTGTTTCACTTTATAGCTGTCGGTTGCTTCGTCGTAGTATGAGTCAATCCCAATCACAATACACTGGCGGCCGAACTCATCTTGCAAGCGTGATATTAAGCTAGGATCGGTTAATGCAGGCGAGTTAATTGAGATTTTATCGGCGCCAAAAGCCAGCTTTTCCCGTGCCTGTTCAATGGTTTTAATGCCACCGGCAACACAAAAGGGGATATCAATTTGCTCAGCGACACGGCTCACCCAGGATTTATCGATTACCCGATCATGGGCACTGGCGGTAATGTCATAAAACACCAACTCATCTGCACCTTCTTCGGCATAACGGGCGGCTAGGGGAACGATGTCACCGACAATTTCGTGGTTGCGAAATTGTACGCCTTTAACGACTTTACCTTCACGAACGTCAAGACAAGGAACTATGCGTTTGGCCAGCATTGTATTGCCTCCTCAACGGTAAATTGATTAATCAGCAAGGCTTTGCCGATAATAATGCCCGACGCTTTGCTGTCACGCACCGCGGCAACGTTATCAAGGGTGGCGATACCGCCTGATGCTTGCCACAAAATGTGAGGGTATGCAGATGCCAGCTCTGTATAAAGCTCGGTATTGGCGCCGGTTAAGGTGCCATCACGGCTGATGTCAGTGACTAAAGCATGCTTTAAACCAACGGTTTCAAACTCGGCGACTAACGATTCGAGTGACTTACCGCCACCTGATTGCCAGCCTGAAACCGCAACAATTTTTTCGCCAGCGTCATTGATGTTGACATCAAGTGCTAGGCAGATGGCATCGCTGCCGTATTTTACAAACCAGCTTTTTACCAGTTCAGGTTCTTTAACGGCTAGTGAGCCAATTACCACACGTTTAACGCCAATTTTTAATAGCTCTGCAACTTGTTCTTCACTGCGAATACCGCCGCCAACTTGAATATCAACATTGAGCCCTGCGGCTAATTCGCTGATCAGCTGGGTTTGACGTTTGTTGGGATCTTTTGCGCCGGTGAGGTCAACAATGTGCAGTAACGTAGCACCTTGTGCTTGATAAGACTGCAATTGTGCCAGCGGGCTTAAGTCAAAGGTGGTTTGTTTGTCGTAGTCGCCCTGGTATAGGCGCACCACTTGGCCGTCAATTAAATCTATGGCTGGAATAATCACTGTGGTATCCCCATATTTAAAAAGTTTTGCAAGATTTGAGCACCCACTTTAGCGCTCTTTTCTGGGTGGAATTGCACCCCGAAAAAGTTATCTTTGCCAATGGCTGCACTAAATGATTCGCCATAAGTGCTGCTGGCTAAGGTGTATTCACTGATGGGCGCGCGGTAACTGTGTACAAAGTACACATAACTGCCATTTTCAATCCCGCTAAATAACGGGTGGTCGCCTACATCTATTTGGTTCCAACCCATGTGCGGTAATGGCAAGCCTTTGCTGTCAAGGTCGCCAATATCAGTCGGTACAAGGCCTAAACAGGTGATATCTTGCTCGCTACGCCCGCCATGCTCATTTGATAAACTGGCAAGCATTTGCATGCCAAGACACACACCCATGACCGGCTGAGTTAAACTTTTAATTAACTCGATTAAGTTTTTTTGCTTTAACGCATCCATCGCAGCGCCAGCGGTGCCCACACCTGGCAGTACTACGCGCGCAGCGCTGCGAATAACATCAAAGTCAGCACTGACAACGACATTGGCGTTAAGACGTTCAAAAGCGAATCGCACAGAGCTTAAATTGGCGCAGCCCGTGTCGATAATCACTGTAAGGTCATTGCTTGAAGAAACTGATTGTAGTGTCACGTTAACTCCTTACAGTACGCCTTTGCTTGATGGCAGTATGTCGCCTTCGACTTTCACCGCTTGGCGAAGTGTGCGGCCTAATACTTTAAATAGTGCTTCCACTTTGTGGTGATCGTTATCGCCTGTTGAACCAATGTGCAATGTACAACGAAGACCGTCTGCAAATGAGCGGAAGAAATGCGGCACCATTTCAGTGGCCATTTCGCCGACCATTTCACGATCAAAATCAGCCGTGAATTTAATGAATGGACGACCTGAAATGTCCATTAAGCATTCGCCGCTGGCTTCATCCATCGGTAAGCTAAAACCAAAACGCGCAATACCCCGTTTGTCGCCGAGTGCCTGGCGAATAGCATCACCAATGGCTAGGGCGGTGTCTTCAACACTGTGGTGATCGTCAATTTCTAAATCGCCGTCGACGTGCACGTCCATTTTGAAATTGCCGTGAGTTTGAATTTGGTCAAGCATGTGGTCAAAAAAGCCGATACCGGTTTCAATTGAACCTTTGGTTTGACTGTCTAAGTCGATAGTGACTTTGATGTTGGTTTCTTTGGTCGTACGAACTACCGTTGCGATACGACCTTTGCTTAGCAGGGCATTGGCAATGTCGTCCCAGTTAAGGCTTTGACGGTCGTATTTAAAGCTTTTAATGCCCATGGCATTAGCAAGTTCTACGTCAGTGTCGCGATCGCCAATTACTGCGGAGTTGGTAAAGTCGATTTTACCTTGAGTTAAGTAGTCTTTCACCAGGCCAAGCTTTGGCTTGCGACAACTGCAGTTTTCGTCATTAAAGTGTGGGCAAATGACCACATCGTCAAACTTTACACCCTGGCTGGCAAAGATTTGCATCATCATATCGTGCGGGGCATCAAAGTCTTCTTTTGGAAACGATGGCGTGCCTAAACCGTCTTGATTACTCACCATCACTAAGCGAAAGCCGGCTTTTTGTAGCTTGAGTAATGCCGGGATAACCTGCGGCTCAAAAACCAGTTTTTCTAAGCGGTCTAATTGCTTGTCGATTGCAGGCTCTTCGACTAATGTGCCATCGCGGTCGATGAATAATATGTTCTGTTTCATGTGACTACCTTAACAATAGGGTGTAATTTTTATAGTTAACTTTTACAAGTTTAATTGGGTTTATGCCGCAGAGCCGTCAAATAACGCAACAATGGCATTGGTTTGTGGCTCGTTGGTAAAGCTAAAGCGGATAGCATCAGCTAAGCGTGGATCTTTGTATGCACGGGCAACAATACCTGAGTCTCGTAGGCGCTCAGCTACGCTAGCAACATCCTCAAATTTGGCTAATACATAATTACCATTTGCAGGCAAAACGTTAGCGCCAAATGAACTTAATGCAGCACTTAACCGCTGGCCTTGTTCGATTAAACTCGCCACCTGGGTTTGCATGGTATCAAGGCCTTGCGCACTTAAGGCTTTAGTGGCTAATTCAGACACGGGCAGTGGCACAGGATAAGGTGCAATCACTAACATGACTAAATCGATAATGGCATCATTGGCTAGCATAAAGCCACAACGCGCGCCGGCCAATGCAAATGCTTTTGATAAGGTGCGCAGTACGACCAAGTTAGGGTAGGTGCTGAGTAAATCTGCCACGCTGTATTGTGGGCAAAACTCAATATAGGCTTCATCAACCACCACGATAGCATTAGGCGCAGCTTGAATGGCTTGCTCAATCTTCTCTTTTGATATCACTGTCCCTGTTGGGTTATTTGGGTTACAAATAAACACGATTTTAGCGGCGCCAATTTGAGTTGGCCATGCCTGTGGTAGCTGATAATCATCGGTTAAATTTAATGCAGTTACCCCAACATTAAATGTAGCTGCGCTAATGGCGTACATACCGTAAGTGGGACCAAAACAAGCGATACTGTCGACACCAGGCACACAAAAGGTGCGGATTAACAGTTCAATAGCTTCATCAGCGCCGCGACTTGCAATAATGTTACTGGCCTTTACGCCTGAATAGTTGCTGTATGCATTAATCAGCTCAGGAGGTTGGCACTCAGGGTAACGATTTACTTTATCTAAATCACTGTTGTTAAACGGTGACTCGTTAGCATTGATCCAAATATCACCACGTCCACCAATGCGTCTGGCGCTTTGGTACGGGGTTAACTGTAGCAATTCTGGTCTGGCTAATTGCTTTGGGTCAAAAGGCGCGGCTAAGGTTTGGCTCATGGTTTTGCTCTCTACTTTCTACACGTTATAGGTGTTAACTGATCTTTTGTTGTTGCGATCTTAACTTAAACTGGCTAAACGAATTGCGATGGCATTTTTATGCGCATCTAACAGCTCATTTTCGGCCAGTACCATGACACTTTGACCTAAAGTTTGTAACCCTTGTTTGCTGAGCTCTTGCACGGTAAAACGACGGCTAAAGTCAGCTAAAGACAAGCTTGATACTGAGCGGCTGTATCCATAGGTTGGTAATACATGGTTGGTGCCACTAGCGTAATCCCCAACAGACTCTGGCGTATAAGCGCCTAAAAATACTGAGCCTGCACCGCGTATTTGTTTAAGCACATCACGTGGCGAATCGGTTTGAATAATCAAGTGTTCTGGGCCATATAAGTTAGACACTTTAGCGGCTTCACTCATGTCGCTGACAACAATACTGCGGCTGCATTCTAGTGCAGTTGCGGCAATGTCTTTACGGCTCAACTGCGCAAGTTGTTCAGTTAACGCTTGGTTAACCGCTTTTGCTAAATCAACTGAGTCAGTCACTAACATCACTTGTGAATCAACCCCATGCTCAGCTTGTGATAATAAGTCTGAGGCCACAAAACTCGCATTAGCGTCTTTGTCGGCAATCACTAGCACTTCAGACGGACCCGCAGGCATATCTATCGACACGCTGACACGATTGTCTTGCGATACAAGACGTTTTGCTTCGGTAACATAGCGATTACCAGGGCCAAAAATTTTATCGACGTTTGGCACAGATTCGGTACCAAATGCCAGTGCTGCAATGGCTTGGGCGCCACCGACCTGGAATATATCGGTAATGCCACACACATTGGCTGCATACACAATGGCATCATTTATCGGCGGTGGGCTTACTAATACACGTTTTTCGCAGCCGGCAATTTTTGCGGGTAACGCTAGCATCATCACGGTCGAAATCAGTGGCGCAGTACCACCAGGAATGTATAAGCCTACACGTTCAATTGGCTCACTTCGAAGCTCACAGCGCACTCCCGCTTGGGTTTCAATATCGACACCATTAAACACTTGTGCGTTATGGAATGTCTCAATGTTGGCAACAGCCTGCGCTACAGCTTGCTTAACATCGTCACTGACACGAGCACATGCGGCATTAATTTGCTCAGCAGTTAACGCGAGCTCGGTCAGTTCAACACCATCAAAACGCTTGTTAAAGTTGATTAACGCCGCATCACCCTGGCTGCTGACTTGTTCAATAATATCACGCACACCTTGCTCAACACTGGCGTCACCGATTAATGGCGAACGCGCTAACGTTTGTTGTTGCTCAGTTTTAGATAAAGACGCCCAATTGAGAATTTGCATGTGTGTTACCCCATCATTTTTTCAATTGGCATCACAAGAATTGAACTTGCACCCAGTGCGGTTAACTCTTCCATCGTGTCCCAGAATAAATCTTCTGTGCTTACCACGTGAATAGCCACACGGTTAGTGTCATCATTTAATGGCAATACTGTTGGGTTTTCAGCGCCTGGCAGTAGGGCAACAATTTGATCTAAGGTTTCAAGTGGTGCGTGTAATAAGATGTACTTACTTTCGCGGGCACGAATAACACCATTAATACGCGATAAGATTTTATTGATGAGTGCTTGTTTTTCAGTCGATTGAGTTTCATTTGATTGGATAATGCAAGCCATCGAGCGATAAATTACTTCCGTTTCATATAAGCCGTTAGCTTCAAGTGTGGCACCGGTAGAGACTAAATCACAAATGCCATCTGACAAACCTGCACGTGGGGCAACTTCTACAGAGCCTTTTAGCATACAGTCGCTGTAGTTAATGCCTTTTTCTTGCATAAAACGACGTAGCAGATTTGGGTAAGAGGTGGCAATGCGAAGGCCTTCAAGTGACGTAGCATCTTTGTAAGCAAACTCATTTGGTACGGCAAGTGATAAACGGCATGAACCAAAATCTAATTCACGTAGCTTGGTGCATTGTGCTGGTTTGCCCGCTAATTGACGCTCAATTTGTTCTTCTTCTAGTACGTTTTCACCAATGATGCCGAGGTCAACAACGCCGTCCATGACTAAGCCTGGAATATCATCATCACGAACGCGTAATAAATCGATTGGCATGTTGTCTGCGTGAGCGATAAGGCGCTGTTCGTTGACGTTGAATTTCACACCACAACTTTTAAGTAGCTGCTGAGATTCTTTTGATAAACGGCCTGATTTCTGAATGGCGATGCGTAAACGTTTAGACTGGCTCATGTGATACTTCCTTAATGTGTCAAATATAAAATGTTGTAAATTTAAAAGCTTAAATAAAAATAATACGGTAGAAAACAAAAAACCCCTGAAATTCCTTCCAGGGGTTTATGTGAAAATATGTTCACCACCAGAAGGATAACGTCCTTCGGCAGTAAGCATCCGAAGGCTACCGCATATGGTGATGATGATGGAATGTAGTCACTTGGATGTTCATAATTGATCTCTTAATTCTGTGTTACTTAGTCATTTTTAATGAGGAGTTATTCACTCATTAAATGTCGTGTAAATCGACTTGCAGTTAACTTAACCGCATTTATGTTTGTTTGCAATAGTGGAGAATGCATTAATGTCATTTAATTACCAGATTTTTTGCATAAGTTATGCTTTGTTGTTAATTGGCGATCAATTACGCCCATTAAGGATAAAATTTGAACGCCGTGATGTTAATGGCTGTTAGGAATAATGCAGTTAACATCACGCAATATATGACAAGTGCTAAAATTGTGTCATGTCATCATGGGGTTTGACTCTTGTGATATAACGGCCTAAAAGTCCTGTTTAAGTCAGCCCACATAAACGTAATGTTGCACGCCCCATAAAGCTATTGATTCGCCTTGCAGGCTAGGGTGTATTATCCTTTTATAATATAAAGCGTTACTCGAGGTGTGTATGCATGAAGACCTTTGATTTAGTGGCACTTAAAGATGTGATGGATCTGATGCTAGATGCGGTTTGTGTGGTAAACAAAAAAGGCGATTTTGTTTTTGTCAGTGCCGCATTTGAAGATATTTTTGGTTATTCTCCAGACGAAGTTATCGGCAAACCTATGATTGATCATGTTTACCCGGACGATGGTGACGTGACACTCAATGTTGTCGCCGGTTTATTGGATGGCAATCTTCTGCCTCGGTTTGAAAATCGTTGGATCCGTAAAGATGGCACTATTATTCATGTTTTATGGTCTGCGCGTTGGTCTGAAGACCACCAATTTCGCATCGCCATTGCTCATGATATTACTGAGCGAAAACTGATGGAACAACAGCTTCATTATAGTGCCGGACACGACCCATTAACCGACTTACCTAACAGGGCATTGTTTTTTGACCGTTTACAAACCTCTCTCGGTCTAGCGCGTCGCGAAGGTTCCCACCTGTCTTTATTGTTTATCGACATTGATGGCTTTAAACATGTAAATGACAACTATGGCCACCTCATCGGCGACAAACTGTTAAAGTGCATTGCGCAACGTTTAAGGGATTGTGTGCGACATTCTGACACGGTAGGGCGTTTTGGCGGTGATGAGTTTGTTGTAGTGCTCAATGGAATTGATTTATTGACTGATGTATTGCTTATTGCTGAAACCATTCGTGCAGAGCTTGAACGGCCATACCAACTCGAACAGCATAATTTACAGCTTTCACCCAGTATTGGTGTGGCGCGTTATCCAGAGCATGGTGACAACGAGCAACAATTACTCAAACATGCAGATAATGCCATGTACAAAGCCAAAAATGCGGGCGGCAACCGCATTGAAATTCAATAGCTAATACGTCAGTTATTAGCGTATTTAACCCTTTTTTCAAATATTCTCTTGAGTCTGTGGGTCCATTTTATGGATAAATCATGTTTGATGAAGTGAGTTGCAACTGTATTTGATTGCTTATATCGACTTTTTGACTTGCCGTTAATTGCGTTGAATTATCAATGGCACTCAGTGCAGCGCGTTTATCAAATCCACTCCAGACATTCACCGTACTGACAATCGACTCTTCACGTGAGGCGGCGTCGCTAATCCTCTCTGCGACATTAAAGGCTTGTTGTGGATCGCTTTGGCTGAGTTGGTTTGCTCTTTGGCGGTAGGCAATGTCTTTATTGTCATCTGATAGCATTTCTACTACCTGTAAAAAGCTTGATTCAGAATAATCTGCTAGCGCATAACTGGCATTAATAATAATATCTCGCTGCACATTAGCATCGTAATTATCGATTCTGGCGAGCATCATATTGGGTTCTACGCTGGCGATTTCAGCTAACGCACTGTTGAAATAGTCTTGGTTTAAATCGTAAGCTTGTTTTTGATTATTTAAAAACACTAATGCCGCCTCGGGATCGGTTTCAGCCATTTTGCGAGAAATAATAAACACACCGCTGGCACGCTGCTCAACCGAAATACCCTCTAACCAGTCGACAGCATCTTGAATGTTTTTTTCCACTAACTGATAAACCATCGACGTGACCAAATAGTTGGTTGATTCATTCAAAGGCAATGATGAGATTAAATTAGCCGCTTCATTGGGCGATTGCTCAATGTAGTAGTACATGGTGTTCAAATACATCTTTAAAGTCGATTGTGTTTCTGATTGCTGTTTTAACCATTCAAATGCGCTAATAGCATCGCTGCTGGCCCATGAATCGACAATCGACATGACAATCGAAGATCTCATTGGTTCTACTGCTAACAGTTCAACATCGCTTAATGCTTGTTGTGGGTTAACTGAGGCTAAGCCGCGTAAGTAGCTGTCCAGTAACGATTCGTATAGCTCTGTACTTTTTTGTTGTTCAAGCCATGAAATCACGTTCGAAAATTGTTTTTTACCGGCAATCTCTAAGATAAAGCCGTATAAGTCTTCATGTTGTGTTTCTTGAGCAATGAGTAGGGCTTCTAAAGGATCTTGTTCTGCGAGCTGCATGATTTTGAAAATCGACATGTACGGTGTTTCATCAGTATTTAACGAGGCTTTTAGCGCGTCACGATCAAACTGTTTTTGCTCGATGAGTTGAGGCTGTTGTGGCGATGTATGGTTTGATGATGCTGAAGATGTATGCTGTACTACCGTGCTTTGGTTTAAAACATTGGCACTGCTCGTGGTATTGTGAGCGTCGCTAGGCCAAAGCAGTGGGTAACTGACAAAACCGATACTCCAACTGATGACGACCACGATTAACCATTTCATTATTGCTTTTCCTTAAGCTGTGTTTAAAAAAATCATGATGTTTACGGTATTATGATGCCATTTAGATTGCAATGAAATGTTGAGATTTCAGGTTGGCAAAATGGAAAAGCCTTTTATGGTGAATCCGGGTTCGCACTCCTGCATGCTATTTGACTCAAGCACTATATAGACGACTAACGGAACATTATGCGTAAAACAGATAAGAAAATAGATAACCAACTTAGGCAATCACTCACTGAAGTTTGTGATCATGCTTTGGCTGCATATGCGGGATTTGAATGGTTAACACACACTGTTGACTACAATACATTCCCTAAAAGTTTACGCATTGTGTGCGTGTTTGACACCGAGGCTCTCCTTACTCAACTTAACCACAACGGCCATAAACTTGAATTACTTCAGTTAATTAAAGGCACTTTGGCTAAAGATGGTATTGTGCTCAACAATATCGAGCAACATGTTAAGTTTGATACCGAAGCTGCATGCGCACAACAACACCATGGCAATTGGGCATTACGTTTGAGCGGCGCCAATCAGTATCATTAATCAGTGCCGCTAATCACTGCCACTAATCACTAGCTCTAAAATAAGTACCGCTAATAAATGTCATTTTATGAGTATGTCAATTGAGATGAATTAGCCCTTACTCAGTTGCTTGAAGTTGTCTAGATGGTTATAAAAATGCAGTACATGAGCGAATTCATAATCTTGTTTAGTGAGTTCACCATAAGCAAAGTGCGGCGCTAATTTTCCCTGATATTGCGAAAAATCTTGCAATGACGTTATTAGTCGAGCTAAAGCTTGATGAGTATCAGTTAGTGGTTCAAGCATGGGGGCGGCAGGGATAGCTTCTGTAAGGTTGTGAGTCATTGCGCCTTTTGTGGCAAAAGCAGAGAATGCTAACGCACCTATTGTGTGTTTAAACATTGCAGATTTGTGCTGAGGAAATCCGCTCATTGAAAACTCAACGCTTTGAGCACAATGCGTAAAGATTTGTGCACTATTCCATTGGCCTATACTCAAGTCTGCTAGTTCCTCTGCTGGCAGCACAGCAAGCTGTTGCAGCTTAGACAGTAATGCTTCAATTGTCAGTAATTTGGTATCGGCACCTTGACTTAACCAAAGCGTACTTGCGCCGCTAATACCAACAACGGTACTTATCATGCCCACTTTTAAAAACTGTCTACGTTGCATTAATTTGCCTTATTATTTTCTGATAGGCGAGTAAACTCAATATTAAAGCCTTTGTTATTATGGCCGCTGATCTTCACTGTGATCTGATCATGGTCGATAAAGTCATACTCAATTTTATTTGGAAAGTCATGTGAGCTATTTTCAAATACAAGTCGTGTTTTTTCACATTGGGTTAATTTAAATGCCACAGGCAAAGGATTATGCGCCACTGTTGCCACATAAAAAATCCCTTCAGGCATGCTCAATAAATGCAAAGATTCATTGTGTTTCCACTGTTCGTTATAGGTTTGACCGTTGCCCTCAAAAGTGTTGTCGCTGACTTGTAACCATTGTTCTTGCCGAGTTATCTGCGATTGCACACTCTGCCAGGTGCCTAATAACGCGTTTAGGTCAGAGAGCCTTTCACACTTTTCGGCCCAAGAGGGGATTGGCAATAATACAAACAACAATAAAATAAATTTCATTAGTGCACCTGCGTAACGACATTGTTCATCTTAGACGACTTTCTTGCATATACCCAAACAACCTGAAGATGCTCGATTTCAGCAAGAATTTACACGCGTTTAAGCAAGGCATTGATTGCGGGGAATGGTCGTTCCCTTTCCAAAATAAGCTAAATTAACAAAAGCCGCAGCATAAACGCGTGTAAAACTTGCCCTTTGGGAGCTTCACCGTGTCCCCCTTATTATTAAATCAAGAGCGTTGTTGCGCTAATTCATAATACCAATTCCATTAATTATGTGACCAATCAGAGTCACTCAGATTGTTCAGTTTGAGGCGCATTGTTGAAATAATGGTTATTCCCTTCTAAGGCAATGCAACAAAGAAATGAACGGTCTGAGAGCCTCCTGCAAGGCGGGTTTCTGTGCCTTCTATGCTGCTTAATAGCATTTTGACGTACGACTGCATGGATGCAGGAGGTAGAGCAACGCAGGAGCCGTTGCCGAGAGCAACTATGCCTACAATTCTATTACTTGCCTAGAAGGCACAGAACTCCCGCTGAATGACCAGATAATTAATGGAATTGGTATAAGGTACCTACATTACTGCATTAACGCGCCTAGTATTGAAAACACAGTGAAGCTCTGAAACCCGCATCTTCAAGTTGATTGGGTATATACTATCGAAAATAAAGGCGTAGCCATAAATGTTGTTACTATTGCCATAACCACCATAATCGAAAATAATCCTTGTTCAATAATGCCATGTTGTAGTGCAATATTGATAATAATAAGCTCCATTAACCCTCTGGCATTCATTAAAGCACCAATGGCCATCGCGGTTGGGTTGTCGGCACCACTTAACCTAGCAGCAGCCCAACATGCCAGTCCTTTAGCCAATATGGAGGCCAGTAAAATTACTGCGGTAATGCCGAATAATTGCCATGAAGCTAGTAAGGTTAACTCGGTTTTTAAACCAGAATAGGTAAAAAACATGGGTAACAAAATGATTACCGTAATCGAGAGTAATCTTGCTGTTAGTATGTCAGTCAGTTTACCTCTAGGCATCGCGACACCGAGTAAAAAACCGCCAAATACAGCATGCAGCCCAACCCAATCCATTACGTATGCGGAGATGGCAAATAACAATAAAATTCCCATAAAGGGAGCAAAGGCCAACTTACCACGCGTTTGCACATGATTAGCGAGAGGTTGCAGCCAGGTGGTTGCTTTTGTAAGCATGATATACCCATAAAAGGCGCCTCCGCACAGAGCTTTTATAACCAACAAAAAACCTCCGCCATAACTGCCAAGTACAATTGCAAGAATAAACCAGGCAGCAACATCGTCTATGGCACCCGCTGCCAACGCCAATGTGCCCAAAGATGTGCCTGCTAATCCTCGTTCATAAACGATCCTAGCCAGCATTGGAAAGGCGGTAATGGCAATTGCAGCCCCCATAAACAACGCAGCTTGCGTAAAACTGATATTTTCGGTGAATAATCCGGGTACATCTACCAGCCAAATGCATAAGATGATCGCGACAACAAAGGGAACGAGCATGCCAGCTAATGACACTGCCAGTGCTGACCTTACCTGTTTTTTAAATAAAGCGGTGTTAAATTCTAATCCAACCAAAAACATGTAAATGCCAACCCCTAATTGGGCACCCAAATATAGCCAAGATTGGGTTTGTTCAATAAAAACGCTTTGTTGCCATTCTGGCCACATGAGCCCCAAAAGAGAAGGACCCAACATTACGCCTGCAATCATTTCTCCAACAACTTTGGGTTGGCCAATAAATTTTGCTAAATACCCCATTATTTGAGATGCAACAATGATGATTAGTAGTTGCAACGAGAAAGCCAAAATAAGCGCAGCTGTATTCATATCGCCCTAGAGGAAATGCAGTCACTATTGAATTTTTAAAAGGACGCTAACTATTCTATAGAGTCGCGTTGGGGTCAAGCGGGTAGTATTAAAATACTGTAAAGATATCATGAAATAAAAAACTGCATATCAACAGTATTAATGCGATTAATGATTGGAAGATGTTGCGGATAACAGCATAATACGTCCAATGTTTGCCTATTATTGGGTACATTACATAAATTGAGGATATTTTGAGCTCAAGACTTACGCAAACCGTGATGCATCAATTTAGCCAGCACGGTGCCTTGGCTAAAAATGTGCACAATTATCATCATCGTCAAAGCCAGGCCGATATGGCGCTGGCAGTGAGTGAGGCCATAGGCCAAAAACATAACCTTATCCTTGAAGCTGGTACGGGAGTGGGCAAAACGTTTGCGTACTTAATCCCTGCGTTGCTCAGTGGTAAACAGGTAGTGATAAGTACTGGCAGTAAAAATTTGCAAGAACAGCTATTTTTAAAAGACCTACCCGCCTTACTCGGCATGCTAGATGTACATGTACCTATTGCATTGCTCAAAGGGCGTAATAACTATTTATGCCAGTTACGTCTTGAAAAACAAATGCAAAATGCTGCGCATTTTAGTGACTATTACATCGACGATTTACTCAAAATTAATCAATGGGCGAATTTAAGTAAAGACGGTGACATAGGTAATTTAACCTCGGTTGCCGAACATTCTGAGGTATTACCCAGTGTGGTAAGTACTAAAGAAACCTGCACCGGTAAAAAGTGTGAACATTACGATGTGTGTTTTACTCGTAAAGCACGTGTGCGGGCTATGGATGCGAAAGTGGTAGTAGTGAATCATCACTTGTTTTTTGCTGACCGATTACTCAAAGACACTGGGTTTGCAGAGTTACTGCCCGATCCCGACGTGGTGATTTTTGATGAAGCCCATTTAGTGCCAGACATTTGCATTAATTACTTTGGCAGCCATATATCCAGCCGTGAAATCGACACCTTACTCAATGGTATTATCAAACTTCATCGAGAAGTGATCCGCGACAGTATTCAAATAGAGCAATTAGCCCAGCGTGGTTTGCAGGCGCTAAGTGATTGGCATAACGCCATGTACGACAATCAGGTGTCTGACTGGCGTAAAGTTTTGGCTAACAAACAGTTAGCTACAGTGTCGTGGACCTTACAACAAGCATTAGCTGATTTAGCAACACTCATGACACATCATCTTGGTCGCGACGATCAGCTTGATTTAGCGTTTGAGCAACTGCATGATCTCGCTGAAAAACTACAAGATTATTTTGAATGCACAGACATGCAAGCTGCCTACAGCGTTGAATTAGGTGCAAGGTTTGTCATGCTAAGATTAAGCCCAATTAATGTGGCTAAGCAATGCCAACAATTATTTGATGCTAACACCCGCTGGATTTTTACCTCGGCCACATTACAGGTCAACCGCAGCTTAGGTCACTTTGCCACCGAGTTAGGCTTAACATCAGCCAAACAAATCATTTTAGACAGTCCGTTTGATTACCCCAACCAAGCGATGTTTTGTGTACCGAGACATTTAGGCAAAGTAGGGCAATCGCAACATACGGTGAAACAATTGGTTGATGTGTGTATTCAAGCCATTAATGCCGCTCAGGGAAGAACATTTATATTGTTCACCAGCCATCAAATGCTTGAGCAAGTCGCCTCGTCATTGCATGGGCGTACAACTTATCCGTTATTGGTGCAGGGGCAGGCAAGTAAACAAAGCTTATTAAATAAATTTAGGCAACTTGGTAATGCGGTACTGCTCGGCACCAGTAGTTTTTGGGAGGGGGTCGATGTGCGCGGTAAATTACTCAGTTGTGTCATCATCGATAAGTTACCGTTTGTGTCGCCTGATGATGCGCTTTATAAAGCACGAGCAGCCAATGCAGAGCGCCAAGGGTTAGACCCTTTTAGCCACATATCGTTACCCCAGGCGGTGATTAGTTTAAAGCAAGGTGTTGGTCGGCTTATTCGTGATGAGAAAGATCGTGGCGTGTTGATTTTGTGCGACAACCGCATTGTTAATCGCGCTTATGGGCAAGCTTTTATTAATTCATTGCCGCCAATGCAGCGCACACGTGATTTAGACAAAGCGCTGCAGTTTCTAAAACACATCCCTTAAGCTTTTTAAAACGCGGCGCATCAGTTATCATACTCGGCTTATTTGATGCTTTTTTACTGGGTACTTTTTTATAATGTCACAGCTGTTAACCATCCTTGCGCTTGATACCTGCACCGAAACCTGTTCTGCAGCACTTACTGTCAATGGCAAGGTGTTTGCCCAGATTGCTGATGCCCCACGTGAGCACAGCCAGCGTTTATTACCTATGGTTGATGACGTATTAGCACAAGCTCAAGTGACGTTAGCCGATGTGGATTTAATTGCATATGGCCGCGGCCCTGGCAGTTTTACCGGAATACGTATTTGCACCAGTATGACTCAAGGTTTAGCACTAGGTCTTGATTTACCAGTGATTGGTATTTCTACACTTGCGGCAATGGCACAAGCTGCCATTACTGAAGCCGGCGCAACTCAAGTGCTTTGCTGTATTGATGCGCGCATGAATGAAGTGTATTGGGGACAATATATTGCTCAAGATGGCATGGCGATATTAGTGGGTGAGGAGCATGTGAGTGCGCCTGAATCGATTGAATTATTACTTGACCCACGCCAAGATATTCATGCTTGTGGTACCGGATTTGATGCATATCCACAACTGTTAACACTGACGCCTCAAACGATGCCCTGTACCGAAGCCCGTTATCCCGATGCCAAGTATATGCTTGTTTTGGCTCAGCAAGGTCAACAACAAGGCTTGCATACCAGCGTTGATGAGCTTGCACCGGTTTATTTGCGTGATACCGTCACTTGGAAAAAACTTCCCGGTCGAGAATAGCCATTGGCGATATTTTGACATATTATTTACATAGACGTGTTAATCACAGTATAAGGTAACTGAATCGTAAATGACGATTAATCCAGCACTATCAACAGCACATAATCAATCAGGCCCAGTGAGCCTGAGTCAAGCTGTTGCCGGAAATCGTCCTATTGCGCCAGCCCGTGACCCTATTGTTGTTAACCCTATTCCTACAGATGCTGCTCAGCAAAACAATGATAGTCAGAAACTTGCAATCGTTGATGATGTCACTTTATCAGCAAAGCAACAAGCTCGCGTTGAATATGATCGTGACACAACGAGCCAACGCGGCGCGATAGCCCAATACTTGTCTACACAACATTCAGCTAAGCGTGACGAAATCCAACAAATGGTCGGTATCGACTTATATGCCTAGTGCGGTTTCGGCAACGCCTAGTCGCAGCCGTTTTATGCTTGAATTGCTGGTGGCTTTTTTACTGACACGATTTCCATACATATCCGTTCCGTTTAAATGGCTCGAAAGCTACTTCCATGAATTATCCCATGGTATTGCCACGCTATTAACCGGTGGTATGGTGAGCCATATTCAATTATTTCCTAATGGCGCCGGTTTGTGTTTTAGCCAGGGTGGCAGCAGCATTTTCATTGCTTATGCAGGCTATTTTGGTGCAGCGTTATGGGGTTATGTGATTTTTTTATTAGCGACGAAAAAAAGCATTATTCGCTTTACACTCAGCCTACTCGGGCTAACTGTCGCGGCATCATTAGTGTTCTGGGCACGCGATTTGCTCACCATTGCTATCTTACTGGTGTTAGCCATTGTTTTTTTGTTACCACTTAAATTAAAAAACAGTAGTGTGTTAAACACCTTACTGCGTATATTAGGACTCATGATAATTTTGAATGCCATGGCAAGCCCAATGGTATTATTGGGTTTAAGCGGTCAGGGCGATGCGGTCATGCTTGCGCAACTGACCTGGATACCTGCATGGATATGGGTTATGACATGGCTACTATTCAGTGGTGTTATGCTGTGGCTGTGTTGGCAAAAAGTAGATTATAAAAAGGGAGTAATTAAATGAAACGTAACATGATGTTAGGCGCTTTAATTGGTTTTTCGAGCCTTGGATTTACCACCACTGTACTTGCAGCAGATGCTGTGCCAGCTAAACAAGAGGCAATGCCGCAAATCAATGCTGCGTTAGCTAAAGCCGTTGCAAGTGAGTTTCGTTCTGCAGAAAATAAATTACGTGATAATTATCGTCACCCGGCAGAAACCCTATCGTTTTTTGATATTAAACCAGAGCAAACCGTCATCGAGTTGTGGCCAGGCGGTGGTTGGTATGCTGAAATTTTAGCGCCATATTTAGCCGAAAAAGGTCAATACGTTGCGGCTAACTTTGAAACAAAACCAGCGACAGACACCAAGCAAACTGCTTATTATCAATCGGCTGGATTAAAGTTTGAAAAATGGGTCAGCGACAACAAAGCCAGTGTGGGCAATGTGCAATTTGTGACCTTAGATCCACCGGCTAAATTCTCATTAGGTAAAGATAACTCTGCTGATCATGTACTGACATTTCGTAACTTGCACAACTGGGCAATGAAAGGCGAGTTAGAAGGTGTGTTTAAAGCCGCTCATGATGTGCTAAAAGTGGGTGGTTCATTTGGTGTGGTTGAGCATCGTGCTAACATTGGTATGGCTGCAGAAAGCGGTTATATGGACCAAAACCAAATGGTAGAATTGGCGAAAAAGTATGGCTTTGAATTAACCGCGAGCTCCGAAGTTAATGCTAATCCTAAAGACACCAAAGATTATCCAAAAGGTGTGTGGACTCTTCCGCCACGTTTGGCTATGGGTGAAGAAGATAAGCAAAAATACATCGACATTGGTGAAAGTGATCGTATGACGCTTAAATTCACCAAAACAGCGGCTAAGTAACCTGCTAAGGGGTAATCTACCGCGTTTATGCTGTGGCTTATCCCTGTTCTCTTAATGACTTCCTTATTGATCATTGATTATGGTCTATTCTGCTACTCATCCTTATCTCTATCAAAGCCGTTTTACCGTTAAAAAAGTGAGCCAAGCATGCTGACACTGAACTCAACCGAATTTCAAATACCATTGGCGCATATTACCCTTGCAGCAAAGCGTTATGGCCAAGCCGATATGCCGATTATATTGGCATTGCATGGTTGGTTAGATAACGCCGACAGTTTTGTTCCACTCGCCAATGCATTTGCTCAACATGGATTATTTGAGTCGCATCAACTGATCTGTATTGATTTGCCCGGCCACGGATTATCTGAACATCGCCCCGGACGTTACCCCTTACACTGGATTGACTATATCTATGACTTACAAGCCGTTATTCAGGAGATATCAATTGAAGGACAGCCTGTAACACTGATAGGGCATTCATTAGGGGGCATTATTGCCTCTGCGTATAATGCCTGTATGGGAGAGAATATTAACAAGCTCATCTTGATTGAAGCACTCGGGCCTTTGTATGAATCGGCAGAGCACGCTAAAACTCGGCTTCGTAAAGGTTTACAGCAACAACAACGTTTTAATCGGCAGTTATCGCGGCCAATACCGACTTATTCCTCGATGGATGTGGCCATTCAGGCTCGCCATCAATTGACTGGACTTGCATTGCCCTGGTGCGAGTTAATAACGCAACGAAATATGCAATTTATCGATGATAAATGTGCGTGGCGAAGCGATCCAAGATTGAAACTTGATTCATTAAATCGTTTTACTTTTGAACAGGTTGATGCATTAATGTCCACCAGTGATACGCAAACACTCTTCATTGGTGCACAAGACGGTTATAAACAACTCACCTTAACAGAACAGCATGCAAATACCTGGTTTAGCAACATTAAAATGGTAACATTGGCAGGCGATCATCACCTACATATGGGCAATGCTGATCTCGTTGCAGAAACGATTGGAGCTTTTGTTCTAAATTAGTGGCTCAGACAGCTAAAATCGCTGTTATTTTGAAAGCATTTATGTGATTATGGTCAAAAATTAAAACACTTGTATGATTTTTGTCACGACAATTTATCATTACAGTAAACATAAAAAAGCCTGCGATAACAATATTAATGATACGCAGTGCTATAAAATTTTTACCACTGACGGGGAATGCACGTCTTAGCACAGTGGAATGATTAGGAGACACCTGTGGACCAGCCTTGGATTAATCACCTGCCTGAACATGTTCCGGCCGAAATAGACCCATCTCAATTTAGTTCGTTAGTAGACATGTTTGAAGATTCAGTGGCTAAATATGCCGACCAAGCTGCATTCATCAACATGGGCGCGACGATGACCTATCGTAAGCTTGAAGAACGCAGCCGCGCATTTGCAGCCTATTTACAAAATGATCTGCATTTAAATAAAGGTGATCGTGTCGCCATTATGATGCCAAACTTATTGCAATATCCTATTGCTTTATTTGGTATTTTACGCGCAGGCATGGTGGTGGTTAACGTTAATCCACTGTATACCCCTCGTGAGTTGAAGCATCAACTAATCGACTCGGGCGCAAAAGCCATTGTGGTTGTTTCAAATTTTGCCAATACCCTTGAAGAAGTCGTTGACCAAACGCCGGTTGAGTCGGTCATTATTACTAGCCTTGGCGATCAGCTCAGTGCGCCCAAACGTACACTCGTTAACTTTGTGGTGAAATATATCAAAAGAATGGTGCCCAAATATCATCTACCACATGCATTGTCATTTCGTGATGCGTTAACAAAAGGTCGTCGCCTGCAGTACATTAAAGCTGATATTAACGGCGATGATTTAGCTTTTTTACAATACACCGGTGGAACAACTGGCGTCTCTAAAGGGGCAATGCTCAGCCATAAAAACGTGGTCAGTAATGTATTGCAAGCCAATGGTGCTTATTCTCCAGCCCTTGACGATGGTGTTGAGTTTGTTGTCACCGCATTGCCGCTTTATCATATTTTCGCGTTAACGGTTAACTGTTTATTGTTTTTACATAAAGGCAGCAAGAATTTATTAATTACCAACCCTCGTGATATTCCTGCGTTTGTGGGCGAATTGAAAAAATACCCATTTACAGCACTTACCGGGGTAAACACCTTATTTAATGCATTAGTTAACAATGACGAATTTAATAACCTAGACTTTTCTAGGCTTAAATTTTCAATTGGTGGCGGCATGGCGGTGCAGCGTGCTGTTGCAGACAAATGGCAAAAAATTACCAAAACTCGCTTACTAGAAGGTTACGGGTTAACCGAAGCATCACCATTGGTGACGTGTTGTCCTTATAACTTAGATGGTTATAACGGCTCTATTGGATTTCCAGCTCCTTCAACCCTAATCCAAATTCGCGATGATGACTCAAAAGTGTTGGCCCAGGGTGAAACCGGTGAGCTGTATGTAAAAGGCCCGCAGATCATGCAAGGGTACTGGCAACGTCCTGAGGAAACATCCAAAGTTATCGACAAAGACGGCTGGCTTGCGACAGGTGATATTGGTTACATGGATGAGCAGGGCTTTTTCTTTATTGTGGATCGTAAAAAAGACATGATTTTAGTGTCAGGTTTTAACGTATTCCCCAACGAAGTAGAAGAGGTGGTTGCTATGCACCCGAAGGTGATTGAGGTTGCCGCTGTGGGCGTACCGCATGAAGCCAGTGGTGAATTAGTGAAAATTTTTGTGGTCGCCAAAGATAAGTCACTTACCGAAGAAGAGCTAATTAAGCACTGTAAACATCATTTAACGGGATATAAAGTGCCTAAGCTGGTAGAATTTAGGGACGAATTACCAAAAACGAATGTGGGTAAAATTTTACGCCGACAACTTCGAGATGAAGTGAAGAAAGCATAAAATACTAGCCGGCAATTGAGCCGGCTTTTTTATTGGTGCCTTTCCCCATTTGTATTTTTTAGCGGAGCTTATTTTGTTAACGTTTGAATATATCAGTGATGATGCGAGTCTTTTATCATTAGTTGAGCAATACCAACAAAGTACCTTGTTGGTACTTGATACTGAGTTTGTCCGCACCCGCACCTATTATGCAAAATTAGGTTTGATCCAGGCTTATGATGGCAAGACCTTGGCCTTAATTGATCCTGTTGCGATTACCGATCTCAGTCCTTTTTGGCAGCTTCTGACTAACCCCAATATTGTTAAATTGGTTCACTCTTGCAGTGAAGACCTAGAAGTGTTTGCCCATTATGGTGAATGTCAGCCAAGCCCGTTATTTGACAGCCAAATTGCAGCCAGTCTTGCTGGTTTAGGTCACGGCTTAGGCTATGCCAAGCTGGTTGACGCTTGTTTGCAAGTAGAAGTGGATAAAGGCGAATCTCGTACTGACTGGATGAAACGCCCACTGACTGAAGCGCAGCTGCAGTACGCTGCAAACGATGTGTATTATTTGTATAAACTGTATCCGCAATTACAACAAAAGCTGGCTGAAAACCAGCGTGAAGCCTGGTTGTTTGAAGAAGGTCAGCGCATGACCGAGGGAAGAATGACGTTACCTGACGGTGACAGTATCTACCTTAAAGTCAAAAACGCATTTCAGCTCAATGGCCAACAACTCGCATATTTAAAAGTACTGGCGAAATGGCGTTTAAACAAAGCGGTTAGCCGTAATTTAGCGCTGGGGTTTGTCGTTAAAGACCATGCGCTGATTGCTTTGGCTAAAAAGCAGCCTACAACCCTAGCTGAATTAAGCCGCTTAACCGATTTAACTGAGCAAGAAAAACGCATTCATGGTAAAGATTTGTTAGCTGTGATGGCCACAGCCGATTTAACTAATCTGCCTGAAGAAGTTGATATTGTTGCTTTAAAGTCAGGTTACAAGTCAGCCTTTAAAGATCTTAAAACGCGTTTAACTGAGTTGTGTGAACGTGAGCAGGTGGCGTTAGAATTTGTCGGTTCAAAACGTCATATTCACGAATATTTGTTGTGGCTTTATCACAATAAACAAACAGCCACACCATTATTATTGTGCGGTTGGAGAGGGCAGTTAGTTGGTGACTTATTGGCCGATATTCAGTTTAGTTAAGTAGCTTTAACTTTTATCGTAAATGTCCTTATTTTCGATAGCCAATAAAAAAGGATACTCGCATTATGCCAGTATCCTTTTTAGTTTCACCATAGCCAATTACTTTGAATCTGGTAAGGTAACGTTAAGTTCTAATACCGATAAATTATCATCGTTTTGATCGAGTTGCACAGAGACTTGGTCATCTGATATCTGAACATATTTGCGGATCACTTCGATGATTTCTTGCTTCATCTTCGGGAAGTAATCGGGCGCACCACGTTCTCCACGCTGATGTGCCACAATAATTTGCAATCTTTCCTTTGCTAAGGATGCAGTATTAGGTTTTTTATTGCTTCTGAAATAATCAAGTATCGACATAGTTAGCTACCAAAAATCCTTTTAAGGAATCCCTTTTTTTCTTCTGTGATAAATCGAACCGGTACATCGTCACCCAATAAGCGTGCGACAGTATCGCTGTAGGCTAGGCCTGCATCACTTTCTTGATCAATAATCACTGGTACACCAGAGTTTGACGCTTTAAGTACCGACTGAGACTCAGGGATAACCCCAAGTAGTTCGATGGCTAAAATTTCTTGTACATCTTCTACACTGAGCATTTCACCCGTTTTGACTCTAGCAGGTGAATAGCGTGTCAGTAATAAATATTCTTTAATAGGTTCGAGTGACTGCTCTGCACGGCGCGAACGGCTTTGTAACATGCCTAATATGCGGTCTGAGTCGCGTACTGAGCTAACTTCTGGGTTTGTCGTTACAATGGCGATGTCGGCAAAATACAATGCCATCATGGCGCCTTGCTCAATCCCCGCAGGGGAGTCACAAACAATGTAGTCAAAGTCTTTGGCTAAATTGTCTAAAACTCTGCCTACGCCTTCTTTGGTCAATGCATCTTTGTCACGTGTTTGCGAGGCCGGTAACACGAACAGTTTGTCACAACGCTTGTCTTTAATTAAGGCCTGATTGAGGTTTGCTTCGCCATTAATCACGTTGACAAAGTCATACACTACGCGGCGCTCACAACCCATAATTAAATCAAGGTTTCGTAAGCCGATATCAAAATCGATGACAACGGTTTTTTTTCCTTTTAAAGCCAATCCCGTGGCAATTGCTGCACTGGATGTTGTTTTCCCCACACCACCTTTACCTGATGTGACAACAATAATTTGCGCCATTTTGTTTTATATCCTTTTATTTGCCAATTATTGAGGCAATGATTCAACTGTGAGAGACTCGCCTTCAAGGCGGACACAACCTCTTTGATCGAGAGCGTATTGTTGTAAATGTTCAGTTAACCAATACTGCCCAGCAATCGACACTAATTCAGCTTCAAGCGAGTTGGCGATAATCACACTTTGATTATCGCCCGCAGCACCTGCCATGGCTTTACCACGAAGTGCACCATATATATGAATGCTACCATCAGCAATCACTTCAGCGCCATTACCAACGGCGCCAAAAATGATTAAATCAGCATTTTGTGCGTATATTTGTTGTCCAGAACGCACATTTTGCTTAACAATTTTAGTGGCCCTTTTAGGCAACTCAGCTTTTGGTGCCTGTTTACCTGATTTTACCACGGCAATCGCCATGTTTTTAGCCTGTTCTATTTGCGCTTCATTCGCGTCGGTAATTCCAACGATAATTAAATTTCGGTCAGTTAATAATTGTTTGAGCGCGTAAAAATCGATTTGGGAATGTTTAATCGCAGCAAGATTTAACACCAAAGGTGCCCCCAAAAAAAATTGTGGGGCTTGTGCCAGTTTGTTATCTAATTCAGTCGCAATAAGGTCGAGATTACTATTATTTATGTGCAGCACTGATAATGTAAAAGACGTGGCTTTTAATTCGAGATTTTGTTTAGCCATCCCGGCATCATTCTCCAAAACATCAGCTATAAACTGATTTACAATTATTTTCTTGAGTCACCATGTTATAGTGTGCTTAGTTGACTATCAAGTTTGAACCTTTGGAAATTTACACTAAAATGATCTGTGCAGTATATAAAAGTAGTAGAAAAGCCGATACTTACCTTTTTGTCAAAAAACGTGATGTTTTTGATGATGTTCCTGCTCCGCTAATGGACATGTTTGGTGCGCCCACGTTAGTGATGGTTGTGCCTTTATCCAAGCGTGATCATCTGGGGATTGCTGATATTGGCAAAGTAAAAGCGGCATTAGAAGAACAAGGCTTTTATTTACAAATTCCGCCACCGATCATTAATTTACTCGACCAACACAAACAAGAGATAGGTTTTAAGCAATAAACTGAATCTTTTGAGGAGTAAACAGGACTCATATGATTCTAAAAATCATCTTAAGCACAACCATTTACTTCTTACTTTCTCCGTTAGTGATGGCTAATAGTAGCCATCACCAATTTGCGGATTATTTGCTTTCTTTGCAACAGCAATCCATTAATGCCGGTGTTTCAGCTGTGACCGCAGAGCGGTATATTTCACAGATTAAAATTTTTAAAAAAGCCAATATAGCATCTAATCCACAATACACCCTTGAGACATTCATTCCGCAAGCTATACCCGAAATTACCGTCAGTACCGCAAGAGCCATGTTGCAACAGCATGAAGTTTTAGTTAACAAGCTCAGCCAGCGTTATCAAGTTCAACCTCGTTTTCTGATTGCCTTATGGGGTGTTAATTCGCGCTTTGGCGAGCAGTCTGGCCGGTTTTCAACATTATCAGTTTTAGCTTCCCTTGCTTTTAAAGGTGAAAATGAAGCTTTTTATATTAATGAGTTTATTGCGGCGCTTAAACTCATCGAGCAAAAGCAGATCCCCATAGCGTTACTTCGCAGTTCATCTTCGGGGGCTATGGGGCAAATGCAAATGATGCCTTCACAACTATTACGCTATGCTGTCGATGGTGACCAAGATGGCAAAATTGATATTTGGGATACGACAGAAGATGCGTTTGCCAGCGCTGCCAATATGTTACATCAACAAGGTTGGCAATTTGACTCTACTTGGGGCAGGCAAGTTAAAGCGACCATGATGTTGGACCCTAATTTGTTAGGGTTGGCCACGACCCATACTTTTCCACAATGGCAGGCTTATGGCATTAGGCGTTTTAATGGTGATAACTTGCCATCTCGCAGCGACATGAATGTGTCGTTAATTGCTCCTGACGGCAACAAAGGACGCTTTTATTTGGTTTACGATAATTTTCGATTATTACACCAGTTAACGCCTTCATTTCATGACACCTTAGCGTTAACCTACCTTTCTGAAAAAATTAAGCAGTAACTTGTACCGTTTTCGGTGTAAAATACCTACAAATTTTGATGAATAACTCTTTAGATAGACCATGATGACTCAGTTCTGGACAACAACCCCCTTAGATGAAATGACGCCCATACAATGGGAGTCGCTCTGTGATGGCTGCGGTAAATGCTGTTTAAATAAAATTATTGATGATGAAACTGATGAACTGTATTACACCAATGCGGCTTGTCATTTGCTCGATGCAGACAGTTGCAGTTGTCGACGCTACATTGAACGTTTTAAATACGTGCCAGAATGCACAGCAATAACGCCTGCTAACATTAGTGAATTAACCTGGTTACCAGACAGCTGTGCTTATCGTCGTTTATATTTAGGTAAAGCGTTGCCCAGCTGGCACCCATTATTAACCGGTGACAAACAGGCTATGCATGCTGCAGGTATTTCGGTGCAAGGTAAAACGGTTAACGAGATGAAGGTTAAATACCTCGAAGACTGTATAGTGCTGTGGCCATTACTCGACGTTGAATAGTTCAACCACGGGTAATCAATGCGTCACTTTGAATCAAAAAGACCTCAATTGAGGTCTTTTTTGTTCATCAATTGGGATAAGTTACTTTGCCGGTTTTAAACACGGAACAAGCATGGCTAACCAAATCACCGCATAGATAACAAAACACACCATCATCCATTGTGCCATGCTCACAGAGAGCCATGTCCAGGGAAGGTCACTGCACATTCCGGTCGGTGAAAACACCGAGGGTAACCACACATCTAACGGCATAAAGCTTGGAAACTCAGGGTAAAAAGAACACGTCGCAAAAGGGGATGGGTTCACCTGCATGTCGTTAAGGTCATAGGCTAATCTAAACCCCCACACTGAAGACACAGCCCAACTGACTAGGCCTATAAAGCGTACTATCCACAGTTTCGGTTGTAGCAAGCCAATCAATCCAGCCAATATAAGGCCAAGAACGGCTACGCGCACGTATATGCACATGACGCAAGGAGCCAAATCCATTACGTACTGAAAAAACAGTGCTGCCAGTTCTAGCACGACCCCAGACAGTGCGAGTAATCCCCACGATAAACGACCACGACAAAAGAGTTGTAACGTTGACAAGTACTGCTCCTAGTGCATTTTTGAGATAAAAAAACACCCTCAATTGAGGGTGTTCAAATGGGTTGTGTCGACTTTAAGATAAATTATCCAGTAAGTCCAACATCCTAGCGCATTAATGGCCGCTAACCATACCGCCTAAATCTTTCGCAGAGTGGTGAATAATCAACTGCGTATCGTAGAGTATTTGTGTCATATCCGTTAAGAAACCGGTTTCAATGGCCATCACACCCACAATCGATAATACGATGGTATAAGGTAATGCCATCCACACCATGCGACCATAAGACAGACGAATAAGCGGTGCAATAGCAGAGGTCAACAAGAACAAGAACGCAGCTTGACCATTTGGCGTGGCAACCGACGGTAGGTTAGTACCTGTGTTAATGGCGACAGCCAGTAAGTCGAATTGGTCTCGGGTAATTTGGCCACTCAGTAATGCTGATTTAACTTCGTTAATGTACACCGTACCCACAAACACGTTGTCACTCACCATAGACAGTAAGCCGTTTGCGATATAGAAAATCACCAACTGCGTATTGCCTTCATAGCTAAGTGCCCACTGGATTACTGGCGCAAATAAGCCCTGGTCGATGATTACACCCACAACCGCAAAAAACACGGCTAATAACGCGGTAAAGGGTAAGGCTTCTTCAAATGCTTTACCCAGTGCATGTTCATCTGTGACGCCGTTAAAGGCAGTCGCTAAAATAATCACAGATAAGCCGATTAAGCCAACAGAGGCTAAATGCAGAGCTAGGCCAACAATTAACCACACACCAATTAACGCCTGAACAACCAATTTCATTTTATCTTGATTGGTTCGGTGCGAATCTTCATGAGCGGCGTAGTCAGTTAAAATACGATGCACAGCATCGGGTAACTGCGCGCCATAACCAAACCACTTTAATTTTTCAACAAGGAAACAGGTAAAAATACCGGCAACTAACACTGGCATTGTTACTGGTGACATACGTAAGAAGAACTCACCAAACTGCCAATGCGCTTGCGCTGCAATGATTAAGTTTTGTGGCTCACCCACCATGGTACATACACCACCTAAGGCTGTACCGATACCAGAATGCATCAATAAGTTACGTAAAAACGCTCTAAATGCTTCTAACTCATCGTCGTTGAGTTGCCCAGATGATTCGGACGTATGGTCGTGTCCATCATTATCACTAAAGCTTTTGCCAGACGCGACCTTGTGGTAAATAGAATAAAAACCTACTGCCACAGCAATAATTACCGCAATAACGGTTAAGGCATCTAAAAAGGCCGATAAAAAAGCCGATGCCGTACAAAACATTAATGACACGACAATTTTAGAACGCACTTTTGTGATCATTTTGGTAAATACAAACAGCAACAGCTGTTTCATAAAGTAGATACCTGCAACCATGAACACTAAGAGTAAAAGCACTTCCAGGTTAGCTTCAATCTCATGCAAAACCTGGGTGGGCGATGTCATGCCAATCATCACCGCTTCAATGGCAAGTAAACCGCCGGGTTGTAATGGATAACATTTTAATGCCATCGCAAGGGTGAAAATAAATTCAACGACGAGTACCCATCCTGCGACAAATGGACTGACGTAAAAAAACAGCAGGGGATTGATAATTAAAAATGCCAAAATGGCGTATTTGTACCACTTAGGCGAATTGCCTAAAAAGTTAACAAACAGCGCTTGACCCTTGGTTGCCTGCATAGCAGCCTCTCCGATATTGTTATTGTGACAGTATTGGTACCATTTCTTGATAGCAAACAACACATTCTTATTTTCAACAGGTTTGGGAGAATAGAGGCAAGTTCAGATTTAAAACTTGATGAAAATCAATATTTCATTCATTTCCATTAAAACTCTACCTACTATTGTATTACAAAACAGCCTGTGAAATAGTTGTAAATAGTAATGCATTGATATGATAAACAAGGTGTTAGCACACATTTTTATGCGGCAAACTCAGTATGGTTCATTATTTTCGTCGCTAGTTTAGCTTAAAAGAAACAAATTGTAATGCCGTTGTTCTAGCAAAAATTACTACACAGCAATAACAAACTAGCTACATGAGTATATACTAAACTTGTTTGATTATATCGACATAAATCTTGATATGTTGATGATATTAGTCGATTAATGTGATGTTAATTCCGTTAATTCTATTTGAATTAACGTGCTTTGTTTAAAAAAGCAGCATTATGTGTGTTGTGAATAAACAATGGTTTTTATTTTCCACCGCTCTGGTATGATCAGTGCAATAGTTTCGCCATTGTTTAGCAATAGGATATGAAGGCTAATGATCATCAATGCCAAAGGCCCAGCAAGTTTTGCCGAGAAATACATTGTTCGTTCTATTTGGGAAAACAAATTTCCACCCGGATCAATTTTACCAGCTGAACGCGAGCTTTCTGAACTTATTGGGGTTACGCGTACAACATTACGTGAAGTGCTACAACGTTTAGCACGCGATGGCTGGTTGAAAATTCAACACGGCAAGCCAACCCAAGTAAACAACTTTTGGGAAACATCTGGGCTGAATATTCTTGAGACCATTGCGGATTTGAATCCAGATGGATTTCCGTTATTGGTCGATCAGTTAATGTCGGCACGTGGCAACGTGAGTAATATTTATTTCCGAGCATCGATTAGACACAATCCAGACAAAGCCATAGCCGCTCTTGCAGGAATTCATACGTTAGAAAATGATGCTGAAGCCTATGCCGAGTTTGATTATCAATTGCATCATACCCTGGCTTTTGCGTCTGGAAATCCACTGTACGTGTTGATTTTGAATGGGTTTAAAGGTTTATATAATCGTGTGGGGCGTTTCTACTTTTCAAGCCAAGAAGCTCGAGAATTGACCATGCGTTTCTATATCAAACTTGAAAAGCTGGCCAAAGATAAAAACTATGCCGAAGTGCCAACGTTAATGCGTAACAATGGTATCGAAAGCGGTAAATTATGGCAAAAACTGCGTGATGATATGCCCGCTGAAATCGGTCATGACAACAGCTAAATCAGTTTGAGACCTCAAGTATAAAAAACCAATCCTTTAGTGATTGGTTTTTTTATGCCCATAAGCTAAGGGCTTATAATATTATTTAGCTCGTATAGTTAACTGATTTAGTGAGCCTAAGCGATAACGTTATAAGAAGAATGGTGAGGCTGTGATTCCATTTCAGGGCATGTTGATATTACTTTTATCATGCCAAGTTCATCAACTTGCTCTAGTGTCACAGTAAACCCCCATAATCGATGTAGATGTTTCAACACCTCCTGATGGTTGTCAGCCAGCGGGATGTTATCAAACGGAATGTAGCGTAGCGTAATTGAACGGTCACCATTGACTTGTACTTGTTGCACCTGAATATTGGGCTCGATATTGGATAAGTTATACTGCTGCGACATGATATTACGAATGTCTTGATAACCTTGCTCATCGTGAATCGCTGAGACAGCCAAATGACTGCGCTTTTCATCGTCTAATATGCCAAATAATTTAAAATCCCTAATGACTTTTGGGGATAAATATTGGCTAATAAAACTCTCATCTTTAAAGTTTTGCATCGCAAAATGCACTGTGGTTAACCAGTCACTACCCGCAATATCAGGAAACCATTGACGGTCTTCATCCGTTGGGTGTTCGCAAATGCGTCTGATATCGACAAACATGGCAAAACCAAGAGCATAAGGGTTAATGCCATTATAGTACGGGCTGTTGTAAGAGGGCTGCGCAACAACAGCGGTGTGGCTTTGCAAAAACTCCAACATAAAACGGTCGCTGACTTTGCCGGTATCGTACAGGTGGTTCAAAATGGTGTAATGCCAAAAGGTTGCCCAACCTTCATTCATAACCTGAGTCTGTTTTTGTGGGTAAAAATATTGCGCCATTTTGCGCACAATTCTCACTAGTTCACGTTGCCATGGGGCTAATAAAGGGGCGTTTTTTTCGATAAAATACAGAATATTTTCTTGTGGTTCTTCAGGGAAAATTTTACGGCTATCTTCGGGTGTTTTTTGCGGTGATACGGGGATGGTGCGCCATAAATCGTTCACTTGAGTTTGCAGGTAATCCTCGCGCTCCTGTTGGCGTGCTTGCTCTTCTTTAAACGACACTTCAGCAGGGCGCTTATATCGGTCCACGCCATAATTCATTAAAGCATGGCAAGAGTCGAGGGTTAGCTCAACCTGCTCAATACCGTATTTAACCTCGCATTCTCGAATGTAATTTTTAGCAAATACTAAGTAATCAATAATGGAGCTAGCATCGGTCCAGGTTTTAAATAAATAATTATTTTTAAAAAAACTGTTATGACCATAACAGGCATGGGCCATAACAAGTGCTTGCATAGTGATGGTGTTTTCTTCCATTAAGTAGGCAATACATGGATCTGAGTTAATTACAATTTCGTATGCAAGGCCCATTTGCCCGCGTTTATACCCTTGTTCAGTTTCAATAAAACGTTTACCAAAAGACCAATGTGTGTAACCAATGGGCATACCAATGCCGGCATAGGCATCCATCATTTGTTCGGCGGTGATTATTTCGATTTGGTTGGGGTAGGCATCCAATTTAAAATAATCTGCAGCTTCAGCAATGGCTTGCTGATATTGGTCTAGTAAGTCGAATGTCCATTCGGGTCCATCATCTAACGGCTTGCGAGTTGCTTTAACCATGATTGCCCCCTATACAGCCTGTTTTTTAAAGAGTTCGCGAAATACCGGATAAATGTCTTCAACTTCACGAATGTGTTGCACAGCAATATTATCAAATTGTTTCTGCAGGTCCTGGTACTGATCCCATAAGGTTTGATGGGCTCGGTGGGTGATTTCGATATAACTGAAATAACGCACCTTGGGTAAAATATGCTTAGCTAATAAGTCATGGCAGTGGGGCGAATCATCGGCCCAATTATCACCATCCGACGCCTGCGCGGCGTAAATATTCCACTCGTTTTCAGGATAACGTGCTTGTTGGATTTCATTCATCAGTTTTAACGCGCTTGATACTATGGTACCGCCGGTTTCTTGAGAGTAAAAAAACTCATGCTCGTCAACTTCTTTGGCTTGGGTATGGTGACGGATATAGACAACCTCAAGATTTTTATAGCTGCGGGTTAAAAACAAATACAGCAATATATAAAACCGTTTGGCAATATCTTTAGTCGCTTGATCCATCGAGCCTGATACATCCATTAAACAGAACATTACTGCCTGACTGGACGGTTTTTCACGTTTTGAGTAGTTATTGAACCGTAAGTCAAAGGTGTCGATAAAAGGTACATTGGCGATTTGTTTTTTGAGTAATTCAATTTGCTCTTTTAATGCGAGAATGTTTTCAGCTTTTGAACCAGGTGTATTTTGTAATTGCTCAAGCTCGGCTTCTAATAATTTAAGGGCGCGCTTTTTACTGGCAGACATCGCAATTCTTCGGGCAAGAGATGATCGCAGTGAACGGACAATATTGATATTGGCTGGCACGCCATCATTGGTAAAACCCGCCCGGTAAGTTTGATATTCAACCAACTTATTAAGGCGATTCTTTTGCAAGTTGGGTAGTGCTAAGTCTTCAAATAATAATTCTAGGTATTCATCTTTTGAGATATTGAAGACAAAATCGTCATTGCCTTCGCCACTGTCTGAAGCATCACCCTGGCCAGTACCACCTTGACCGCCATTCGGGCGCTGTATTTGGTCGCCACGATTAAACTGATCATTACCTGGGTGGACACGATTTCGTTTACCACCTTGGCCTTGTCTAAATAGTGGTTCACTGATGTCACGGGTAGGGATACTGATTTTTTCACCTTTATCAATATCGGTGACACTACGACGCGTCACCGCATCACTGACGGCCTTTTTGATTTGTTTTTTATAGCGTTCAATGAACCGCTGACGATTAACTGTGCTTTTTCCTTTAGCGTTGAGTCGTCTATCAATAAAATTTGCCATACGCCCCCCCAAGTCTACGTTCTGGCTGAGTAAGCCTCAGCCAGGGCTGGGTGTTGATTATGATGATTTTCGAACGCGTAAATACCATTCAGACAATAATCGGACTTGTTTCTTGGTATAGCCTTTTTCCATCATCCGATTGACGAAATCATCGTGTTTACGTTGATCATCATTTGAGGTTTTGGCATTGAACGAAATAACGGGTAATAAATCCTCGGTATTAGAAAACATTTTCTTTTCAATCACTGTGCGCAGTTTTTCGTAACTGGTCCACAATGGGTTATTTCCTTCGTTGTTGGCTCTGGCACGTAAAACAAAGTTAACGATTTCATTACGGAAGTCTTTAGGGTTACTGATGCCTGCAGGTTTTTCTATTTTCTCTAACTCAGCATTTAATGCACCACGGTCAAATAACTGCCCGGTTTCAGGATCGCGATATTCTTGATCCTGGATCCAAAAGTCTGCGTAGGTGACATAACGGTCGAAAATATTCTGGCCATACTCAGAATAAGACTCAAGATAGGCGGTTTGAATTTCTTTACCAATAAATTCAACATACTTAGGAATAAGGTAACCTTTTAAAAACTCAAGGTACTTCTCGCCTGTTTCACTTGGGAATTGCTCTTGTTCAATTTGTTTTTCGAGTACGTAAAAAAGATGCACTGGATTAGCAGCAATTTCAGCGCTATCAAAGTTGAACACCCGCGATAAAATCTTAAAGGCAAAACGGGTTGATAACCCTTGCATGCCTTCATCTACACCGGCGTAATCTCGATACTCCTGGTATGATTTAGCTTTAGGATCGGTGTCTTTTAAACTTTCGCCGTTATAGACACGCATTTTTGAATAAATCGATGAATTATCAGGGACTTTTAAGCGTGATAACACACTAAACTGCGCTAAGGTTTCTAAGGTTCCAGGGGCACACGGCGCCATCGATAATTCAGAGTTAGCTAACAACTTTTGATAAATGGCCATTTCTTCTGACACGCGCAAACAATAAGGCACTTTAACAATATACACACGGTCTAAAAACGCCTCGTTGTTTTTGTTGTTTCTAAATGTCGACCATTCCGACTCATTTGAGTGGGCCAAAATAATTCCGTTGTAGGGCAATGCAGATAAGCCCTCGGTACCGTTGTAATTGCCTTCTTGAGTGGCGGTTAATAATGGGTGTAGCACTTTAATTGGGGCTTTAAACATCTCGACAAATTCCATCAAGCCCTGGTTAGCACGACACAGGGCGCCTGAATAAGCGTAAGCATCGGCATCATCTTGTGAAAAATGTTCAAGTTGACGAATATCCACCTTACCGACAAGGGCTGAAATATCCTGGTTGTTTTCATCACCGGGTTCGGTTTTCGCAATACCGATTTGATCTAATACCGACGGATAAACTTTAACCACTCTAAATTTCGAAATGTCACCGCCATACTGATGCAAGCGTTTGACTGCCCAGGGCGACATGATGGTTTTAAGGTAGCGGGCAGGGATATTGTATTCGCTTTGTAAAAGCGTGCTGTCTTCTTCGGGATCAAATAAACAAAAAGGGTGGTCGTTAACCGGGCTGCGCACACCATCTGCACTGAGGATATAAATAGGCACCTGTTGCATTAAGGCTTTTAATTTTTCAGCAAGCGATGATTTACCGCCACCGACAGGGCCAAGCAAATACAGGATCTGCTTTGATTCTTCTAACCCTTGAGCTGAATGTTTTAAATAGGCCACGATTTGTTCGATGGCCTCTTCCATGCCATAAAAATCTTTAAAAGCGGGATAACTTGCAATTAACCGATTAGAGAAAATCCGACTCAAGATAGGATTTTTAGCCGTGTCGACCATTTTGGCTTCACCAATGGCCATTAATAAACGCTCTGCAGCAGAAACGTATGAGCTTTTGTCTTGCTGACAAATATCAAGAAATTGCGCTAGGGTGTATTCCTCGTCGAGTTTTTTTTCATAACGTTGTTGATAATGCTCAAATATACCCATGGTAACCCCCTCAAAACAGACAGTTGTCTCACTTTTAAAAGCCAAAGTGATGGGAGAGGATCTAGTGGAGTATGCTGCTAGACCTATCCAGCTATATTAGGCTTTACGACTAAAGTGTAGGACAGGGCAACCGACTTAGCTAAATTTTATTAATAAATAAATTAAATAAAAACAAAGACAAACAGTAGCATTTGCAATAGTTGCAAAAATAGAAGTCGTCATAAAGTCTGGTTTTTAATAACGAGCAGGCACAAAAAAGGAGCCACGTAGGCTCCTTAAGTTTTGCTGTTAATGAAGCTTAAGCAGCAAAGTTCTTGTTAACAAATTCCCAGTTAACAAGTTGCCAGAAGTGAGCTAAATACTCTGGACGTGCGTTACGGTAATCAACGTAGTAAGCATGTTCCCATACGTCTACAGTCAATAGGATAGTAACTGATTCGTCTGTTAACGGAGTCGCAGCGTTGCTGGTGTTAACGATAGCTAAAGAACCGTCAGCTTTTTTCACAAGCCAAGTCCAAGCGCTACCAAAGTTGTTTACTGCAGAATCGGTAAATTTAGCTTTGAATTCTTCAAAAGAACCGAAAGATGCATTGATAGCAGCGGCGATATCGCCAGTTGCTTCGCCGCCAGCGTTAGGCGCTAAACAGTTCCAGTAAAAAGTGTGGTTCCAAACTTGAGCTGCGTTGTTGAACATGCCACCTGTTGAAGTTTTAACAACTTCTTCTAGCGTCTTGCCAGCAAATTCAGTTCCTTCAACTAAACCATTTAGTTTTACCACATAAGTGTTGTGATGCTTACCGTAATGGTATTCGATAGTTTCTTGTGAAATGTGCGGTTCAAGTGCGTTCTTTGCATAAGGTAATGCTGGTAGTTCGAAAGCCATTAGTATCTCTCCATGGATTCAGGTTATCGTTTTTGTTTACCAATCAGGTAACATTGCTCTACTGCTATTGTACTGATTATTTTTGTGATGTGAATCATTGTTTAGGGAATTATCGCGCTTGGACTAATTGATTTGCTGGATTTTAGATTAACCTTACAAATCGTAGCATTTTGTTATTTGTCTAGGTGTCGTACAATAGCTATTATGTGTTCAGTCGTCGTACTTAGGAAATCAAATGGAAACTGTAGAAAAGATTAAACAGCAAATTAGCGAAAACCCAATTATTGTGTACATGAAAGGTTCGCCTAAATTACCAAGCTGTGGATTTTCATCTCAGGTTGCTCAGGTGATGATCAACTGTGGTGAACAATTTGCATTCGTAGACATTTTACAGCACCCAGATATCCGTGCTGAATTACCAAAATTTGCTAACTGGCCAACATTCCCACAATTATGGGTTGAAGGCGAGTTGATTGGTGGTTGTGACATCATCACAGAAATGTTCCAAAAAGGTGAGCTTCAGCCAATCATTAAAGCCACTGCAGATAAATTCCGTACAGAAGATGCTGCAGAATAACCGTTTTTAGATGTGTGTTTATTTACACACAATGAAAAAGCCCCAATTGCATAGTGCCATCGGGGCTTTTTGTTAGCCTTTAGTTGTTCACACAATGTTTAGGCGTCTGCTTTATGCTTTTTAGCTGCGGGTAAAATCAAGTTCATTAAAATAGCCACAATACCGCACAAGCTGATGCCAGTTAAGCTGAACGAACCGATACCAAAGGCCATACCGCCAATACCAAATACCAGTGTTACACCAACAATACTCAAATTGCGTGGTTCAGATAAATCAACCTGATGGCGTATCAAGGTATTTAAACCAACCGCCGCAATAGAGCCAAACAACAAGCACATAATGCCGCCCATCACCGGTACAGGGATTGTTTGCATTAATGCACCGAGTTTGCCAACAAAGGCCAGTGTAATCGCGGTGATAGCCGTCCATGTCATAATGCGTGGGTCAAAGCTTTTGGTTAATGTGACGGCGCCAGTGACTTCACTGTAGGTGGTGTTTGGTGGTCCACCTAGTGCCGATGCTGCAATAGTTGCAATACCGTCACCAGTTAAGGTGCGGTGCAGGCCTGGCTTTTTAAGATAATCTTTACCCGTCACATTAGAAATCGCCAAAATATCACCAATATGCTCAACCGCTGGGGCAATGGCGACCGGGATCATAAATAAAATGGCGTGCCAGTTAAACTCTGGTGCGACAAAGTTGGGCATGGCTAACCACGCCGCTTGTGTTACCGGGGTAAAGTCAACAATGCCAAAGGCTAAGCTGGCGCCGTAGCCGACTAAAATACCGGCAAGGATCGGCATTAAACGCACAAGCCCTTTGGCGAATACAGCAACCAACACCGTCGTCATTAAAGCGGCAAGTGAAATAAATAACGCGGTGTTTTGCTCAACAATTACTATGCTACCATCGCCACTTTTACCCAGTGCCATATTAACCGCAACAGGGGCTAAGCCTAAGCCAATAATCATAATGACAGGGCCGACAACCACAGGCGGTAATAGCCTATGAATAAAGCCGGTGCCGCGTAACTTAACCGATAAGCCCAGTAACATGTACACCACACCAGCCGCCATTAATCCACCCATAGTGGCCGGAATGCCCCAGGTTTGTACGCCATATAAAATCGGCGCAATAAAGGCAAAAGAAGAAGCAAGAAATATAGGGACTTGGCGTTTAGTGACGAGTTGGAACAAAAGGGTACCGAAACCGGCAGTAAACAGGGCGACGCTAGTGTCTAGGCCAGTTAGTAATGGCATAAGTACCAGTGCACCAAAGGCGACAAATAACATTTGTGCACCTTGAAGCGGGATTAACACGCGTTTCATATTTTTCTCCATCATTATCTAGAAGCAGGCGTGTGATTAAACGGCGCGAATTGTCACATAAAAGCCTGTGTTTTCATAACCTGTATTAGGTCTGTGTGGCGATTATAGTTATTTGATATCGCTACAATACTTAGTCAAATTGACCTAAGTGTTAACCTGCTATCAAAAAGAGTTTTCGTTATCCATTTTTTAGTATGATATAATTTTGCCACTTATATTTACTGCGTTTATGTTATCAGATGCTGAAAAAACTAATTAATCTCATTGTGTTACCTTTAATTGCGTTAACCTCAATTACGCTTGTGCAAGCTGCTGAAGTCAGTAAGCTTGATGAGGCTGATATTGCGGTGAGTTCACGTGCAAACGATGTTAAAAATAGTGCGTTGAAAGAAGCGTTAGCGGCAGTGTTTTTAAAAAACTCTGGTAGCCCAAGTGTGGTGTTAAACCCACTTATTAAAGCGCAGATAAACGAGCCAGAAGTCATTTTGACTCAATACGGCTATTTTGAACAAAACGGCGAGCTGATGCTTAAAGCCAGTTTTGACCATCAAAGAGTGATTGCCAAGCTACGTCAGGCTGGTTTGCCTGTATGGGGAAGCCAACGCCCATTAACGCTAATATGGTTAACAGTCGATGAAAACACCGAGCCTACTATTTTAGCTGATGCCTCATTATCTGAAATTCGTGATGACTTCACCCAAGCGTCTGCCAATAAAGGCATTCCGGTGATGTTACCGGTAATGGATCTTGATGATGTTATGGGGGTCACCGTCAATGATGTGCGTGGCGGTTTTACCGATGTAGTATTTGTTGCCTCTGCCCGTTATCAGTCAGATTATTTTGCGATTGCCAATATTGAAAACCAAGGCAGTCGCGTGATGTTTACCATAAGTTTATTCAATAAAACTCGAACCAACGGGGTATTACAACCTTTAGTGGCTCAGCAAGGTGAGGCGGCGAATAATCAACAAGCGGTTAAACGCATGATGACGATTTTAGCCGATTACCACATTAGCCAGTATGCGATAGCATCAACGGGCAGTAATGCGGCCACAGAAGTGAGTTTTTCAGGTTTAAACAATATGACTCAAGTGGTCAATATTGAAGCCTATTTACGCCAATTAAGTGCCATTAAATCAATAAGCTTACATTCATTTAAAGGCAGCACTGCGACCTATAACGTAGAACTGTATAGTAGTGTTGATGACTTACAGCGTTTACTGGATATCGACAGTCGCCTGTCAAAACTCGACACAATGGGCAGTGTGGAGTCATTTTACCAACAGAAAACTGAGGTTTCGCAGCCCTCGTTAATGTATCAATGGCTCGGCCAATAAGTCGTTAAGGTGGCGCTCTGTGATTATAGAGCGCTTACATGTATAATAACGTTTGTTCGTTTATGATTTTGAGACCTATCTGAGTGACACAAAACTCACCAAGACAATTATCTTTACCCGTTTACTTACCTGACGATGAAACCTTTCAAAGTTATTATCCTGCTTCGGGTAACGATGAACTGATCCAAAAACTTCAAGCCAGTGCTGAAGGATCTCTTGCGTCTTCTTTGTATATATACGGTCCCGAAAAATCAGGTCGCACACATTTAATGCATGCTGCTTGTGCCCACGCGAACGATTTAGAGCGACGCACTTTATATATTCCACTTGGGATCCACGCCAGTATTTCGCCAGCACTTTTTGAAGGGCTCGAATCATTAGAGCTCATTTGTATAGATGATGTTGAAGCCATTGCCGGCCACCCTGTATGGGAAGAAGCTATTTTTCATCTGTATAATCGTATTGCAGAGCAGCAAGATTGTCGTTTGATTGTCAGCGGTAACGCCTCGCCATCCGAGGTGGGATTTTCTTTACCTGACTTAGTCTCGCGTATGCAATGGGGATTAATTTATCAGCTGCAACCTATGGCAGATGATGAAAAGCTCGCCGCCTTACAGCGCCGCGCTGCAATGCGCGGTTTACAGTTATCTGATGAGGTAGGGCGCTTTTTGCTTACCCGTATGGCACGTGATTTACGTACGTTATTTGACGTGCTTGATAAGCTTGATAAAGCCTCGATGGTGCATCAGCGTAAACTGACGATTCCGTTCATTAAAGAAATGCTTAGGCTATAAATCACGCTTATGTATGCCGCGAGCATGCAGTCATACATTGTAAATGACAATAAAAAACGCCAAATGAATTCATTTGGCGTTTTTATTTATCTAAATAACCTGAACTCAGGTTAAATACAGTGACTAATGTGCATGTTGGTCGCCACTAAACTGCAATGGTCGATTATCAATGACAGTGTCATCAGACTGGTTAGAGACTTTTTGTAGCGATTTAGACTGATCCGCAGTTAAGACTAAATTCTGTGCCCAGGTTTGACCTTTCACTAATGCAACGGGCTCTGGTAAACCGTCCATCACCAGTTGGGTGTTAATATCAGGCAGCATTTGTCCGAGAACGTAGCTGGCGCGATCGCGCAATTCAGCCTGTCCAACTCGGCCGCGCACTCCCCATTCAACAGTAATGGTTGAGCTTGTTTGTACTTCAGGTTTATCTGTAATGGCGATATCACGTGAAGTGTCATAGCGATGGCTCATCATTATTTCTTCAAACAGCATGGCAACATCTTCACGTTTTGACGAGTAAGCATAATCATCATTGGCTAAATCATTAGCAAAAAATTCAGCGACATCACTGGGACTAAACGCTTTTTGAGTACTGTTTGCAGATTCCCCTATGTATTGAACCTTAGCAAGGCCATACATTTCATCACTGAGTAATGGATAACGCATTTGAAGTTGGTTGGATGGCATGTCATCTGAAGCGGCGCGACGATCAAACTCTTCTCTTAGGCTTGGCCCTTGCAGCGTGGCATGAATACTTTGCGGGTAATAGTCATTAGCATGGGCCAGTTCGTGGTACAGGAGATCTGCTAAATTATAAGACATATTATCCATGGTGCGGTTGATTCGGTTATCTTTTTCTATATATACGCTAGCATAATCGTTATCTTTAACATAACGGTATGGAGATAAGTAATTTAAGTCTTTACCAAAATTACTGCGAAAGTCTGGGGTTTCGTTAATGGTGTCACGCTGGGCAGACGTCAGCCATAAATCTTCAGGGTCGAGATAGATAGCTCCGATATAACCCGAATAATAAGCTGGCCTGATATCGTAACTAATAATGACTGCAGTCACTGATTGTAATAGCTCAACAAAGTCAGTGTTTGTTTGTGTACGAAGGTAAGTTTCAAAATTCTGTCCCATCCAGTCGTGGGACACTACGACTCTGTCCATTATGGTATCAATTGGGTCTGGCTGACTGTCTTGGCTAATAAATGGTAGCTCGTTGAGGATGTTACATGGGTCAATTTGCTGGTTAGAGTAAGTACAGTTAACAAGGTTATCGGCATAAGCTGAATCTGCTTTGTAGGGATGTACCCGTGCAAGAGGGTAATTATAGTAAGCCTTCGATGGGATAGCTTGCTCTTTTGTGACAAGTAAATGTACATCATCACTGACGGTTTGGCCGTCAAAGGTTGCTGTGGCTTTTAGGCTAATACGTCGGTCGCTGTTTACGTCTGGTGCGTTAAACAGTGGTCGATTAAGGTCAGTTAAATCGACGCTATTAAAACCAACGTTGTCGATGTTTGGGTACATGCACCAGCTAATATCTGTGGGTATTTGGCCATTTATATTTTGAATTCTTAAACTAGCATCTATATTTGCCACCATTTGATGGTCATTGTTAATCCGTAAAATATTATCAGTAGAGTCAGCGGTTATTGTCACTACCTCTTCATAATTGCTCGAAGCGCCGGTTACCGTCACTTTAAAACTGTAGTTATCGTTACTGCTGGGTGTAAAGGCTAATACTGGGCTATTCACTGAGGCTAATTCAAGGCTAGGACCTGAGACTTGTTGCCATAGAAACGTACGGCCGGCACTATTTTGATCGGCTATTGACGCGGTAATACTGCCAGGTCTATTGGCGGCATAATTTTTTTCAACGATAAAAACCAGTTCAGAATCGGTAGAGATTAAGCTTGAGCTTGAATCGTCGCTGCAGATCTCAAAAGCTGAAGAGAATGGTATGCCTGAGTTATCATCAGAAGAGTCTCCTCCACACGCACTGACTAATATGGCACTGGCTATAAGACTGTAAAAGCCTACATTACGCGATGCATTCATTAAACGACTCCATGTTTATTTGTTAGAATTATAAAATACACTTATATAACATCTTGTTAACGTATTAACCTAACACGCATTGTTTATTAAATGCAATAAACAAAAAAAGCGCCCAAGGCGCTTTTATTAATAAAACAATTTAAATGTTAGAACACTATTTTTGTTCAGATTTCTTCTTTAATCCTAAGCCTAATTCGCGGCCGCGTTTGCGGGCATAGAAAGGAAAGGTAACCAACAAAATACAAATCAACACAGATTCAATCAGTGCAAAGGCAAACGCGTCAGTGGTGATATACGCTAGGGTCAAACCGTGTAGCAAATATACACATAAAATAAAACTCGCCCAGGCATAGGTGTATGGGTTGCCGGTAATAATGCCTTTTAGCGGAAAGAGTAATGGGACAATCCAAATTAAACTAAAACCAAGAGAATAGGTGCCATTTAAGCCTTGTTGAATAAACCAGCCGCTAAGCAGCAAAAGTAATGCAAGGTAACCAATACGGCTGAGTTGGAATAAGGTTTGTGTGGTCATTATTTTGCTCGTTACAGAATAGATAAAACAGTTTCAGGTGGTCGGCCAATCGCAGCCTGGTTATTAGCCAGTACAATTGGACGTTCAATTAATTTTGGCGTTGCAACCATTGCGCTGATAAGCTGTGCTTCAGTCAGTGCCGGGTCTGCTAAGTTTTGCGCTTTATATTCATCTTCTTTGGTGCGCATCATTTGGCGTGCTGTTAAACCTAAAAGGGTAAGTATATTACTGATTTCGGTCTCACTCGGAGGCTGCTTTAGGTACTCGACTACAGTAATATCAACACCTTGGGCTTCAAGTAACGCTAACGTCTCACGGCTTTTTGAGCAACGAGGATTGTGTAAAATAGTCGTTTTAGTTTTTGTCATGTTTATTTTCCGTCATAAAAAATGGCAAACCTTCAGTTTGCCATTATTCTATCAAAAAAAGACCGCTTAAGTTACATCGTTATGGTTACTTAAACTGATCAAGTTCTCTATCGGCCTGTCTAAACTGGCGGATCCTGGCTTCAATTCGGGCAAGTTGTAAGGTTTGCCCTTCAGAATAACGATAGGCATAGTTTAATTGGTCAATCGCACCTTGATAATTAGCGGTTAATGCCATAATTTCGGCATTGCTGTAATACTCTAACGCTTTATTATCAAGCTTACGGTAAGCGTCAGCCATAATTTGGTAAGGCAACATATTTTGTTTGTCGAAAAAAATTAACTCTTCAAGCAATGGAATGGCCTTTAGCGGTTGGTCTGCTTCAACGTAAATATTGGCAAGGTTGGTATTGACCACTTGCGATGTAGGTTTAATTTTACGCTGCGCTTCCAGTAGTGCGATGGCAGCGGTGAAGTCTTTTTTCTGAGCGAGCAGATCTGTTTTGGTGTCTAGATAAAACAAATTATTATCATCTTTTTTCAATAAAGCATCGATAATGACTTCTGCTTGTTCAAATTTTTCTAAACGGAATAACGCTAAGGCTTTACCGTATAGGGCGGCATCTTCAAATGTGTAGTTGTTTTTCTTTAGCTGTTGTTCAAATAACGATAACGCGCCGTCGTCACTAAAGTTAGAAAATCGCACTTGAATACGGGCTTTGGCTAATTGGTAGTTTAAGCTGTCGGGCACAAAGCGCTTGGGGTATTGTGCCGCACGGTTACGCGCGTCAGTAATACGTGATTCGGGTAACGGGTGAGTGAGCAACATTTGTGGTGGCGTGGTCGAAAAACGATATCGCACCGCCAGTTGGCCAAAGAAAGTAGAGGCGGCATTAGGGTCAAAACCAGCATCAACCAATATTTGCATGCCTATTCGGTCAGCTTCTTTTTCATGCAGGCGGGTGTAGTTTATTTTCGATTGCGTTGCCATCGCTTGTGTTGTCGCTAATGCCGCCATTCCCACTTGCGGGGCGGCAATCGTTAATAAAATCGCGCCTAACATACCTGCAATAGTCGCCGACGAGCTTTTTTGCTGCGCCTCGAGTGAACGGGCCAAATGTCGTTGGGTAACGTGGGTAATTTCGTGCGCCAGCACTGATGCTAATTCACTTTCGTTTTCAGCATTTAAAAACAAACCCGTATGCACGCCCACATGGCCGCCGAAAAAGGCAAAAGCGTTGATTTCATCATTGCGCAGTAAGAAGAAGTAGAAAGGAGTTTTAACGCCTGTCGCATTGGCGACTAATTTATTCCCTAATTCAGATAAATATTGTGTCAGTACCGGATCGGCCAATACGGGTGCAGATGAACGGATGACTCGCATGTATGCGTCACCGTACACGGTTTCTTTTTCTAAACTGAAGGTGTTAACAGCTGCAGTACCAAGATCGGGAAGATCATTATTGGCAAAACTGTGGGCAATACTGCCGGCAAATACAATGCTAATGGCAGTGGCTGTTAGTGCTTTTGAAAAGCTCGATACTGATAATTTACGCAAGCGAAACCTATAATGCTAAATGAGTCGTAAGTTCTTGGCTTAACGCACAAGTTGGTTTTGCAACATCGCTTGTGGTTTGTTGTTCAAGCTAGGATAATAGCCCTAGAATGATTAAAGCAAGTTGATAATGATTTTTATTGATTTAACACCGTATTCTTGTCCTTATCCTTTAGTTAAAGTGAAACTTTTACTCAAGCAATTACAAGTGGGTGAAACCTTACACGTACTTCTATCTGACCACGGTTCACGTCGAGATGTTCCCCTATTAATGAAAAAAATGGGTTTTGGTATTGAAATCATCAAAGATGAGTCGCATTGTTTGTCTGTGATCATTACCAAAACAAACTAATGAGTGTTTTTATATAAAGGTTGTTCAATGCTGGCATTTTTAACTGAATGGTACAAAACCCGTTTTAGCGATCCTCAAGCCATTACTTTAATGTTCATTATTATCGGTATCGGCCTTGCGTTGTACTTTGGTGCAGGTTTACTGGCGCCGTTATTGGTTGCGTTGGTGCTCGCATTTTTACTTGAATGGCCTGTGGCGCAAATGTCGCGTTTGGGCATTAGTCGAACCGCGGCAGCATCTATCGTGTTAGTGGTATTTTTAGGCTTAATGCTGATTTTAATGTTGGGATTAGCACCCAGTATTTGGCGTCAGGGCGTGTCATTGGTCACCGATTTACCGTCAATGATTGATAAAGGTATGATCATTGTTAGAGAGTTTAGCGCTGATTACCCTCAGTTTGTCAGTGCATCTCAACTAGACTCGATGATGGAAGAGATTAATAAGATGCTTGATACTCAGCACTTATTAGACTTAGGCAAGCAGTTGTTAGGATATTCTGCGTCATTATTAGTGTTGATGGTATACGCGATTTTGGTGCCATTGTTGGTGTTTTTCTTCTTAAAAGACAAAGATCAATTAATGAAAGGCAGCAAACGTTTTTTCCCAACAAATCGCGATTTAGCGCGCAATGTTTGGTTTGAAATGGATCAGCAAATTTTTAACTATATCCGCGGTAAAGTAATCGAAATTGTGATTGTTGGCGTGGTCAGTTATATCTTTTTTGCCGTCATGGGACTGCGCTACTCTGCTTTGCTAGGTGTGCTTACCGGTTTGTCAGTATTAATCCCGTATGTTGGCGCGACCTTAGTGACGTTACCCATTGCACTTGTGGCTTTTTTCCAGTGGGGGTTTAGCCCTGAGTTTGGTTACTTAATGCTTGGTTACGGTATTATTCAGGCGTTAGATGGTAACGTATTAGTGCCGTTATTATTCTCTGATGCGGTTGATTTACACCCAGTGGTTATTATCGCTGCGGTACTCGTGTTTGGCGGGCTGTGGGGCGTATGGGGGGTTTTCTTTGCGATTCCATTAGCATCATTAGTTAAAGCAGTGATTAATGCCTGGCCTCATGCAGCCTCACCTAAAGAGATGTATGACAACGAGTAATGCCGGCTTAGTTTTATGTTATTCAACCGAGCTCGATTTATTGCCGAAGATTAAGCGTTGCTAAATTAAGTACGGTTGGGTTCAGTTCAGTCCTTTCAACGCCTTCACCGAGATAAATAAAAACGCTAGCCACTGCGAAGAGGCTAGCGTTTTTTGTTTCTAATAAGCATTAGATCAGAGACTCAATATTAGCCATTAGGCTTACTGTCATCATCTTTAGTGTCTGACGGTTGGTCTGTGTCAGCGCTATTTTGCTTGGGTGTCGCCTTGTTGTCTTTTGGATCACCAAATTGTGGCATTTTAAATTTTGCTGAATACTTTAACACGGCAATATTACTGGCAATAACACCAAGCACTAGGATGATAATCAGCCAGACTTCATAGCCTTCTAAACTCATGGGTTACTCCTTGTTAATTGTGTGTGTCGGTAGCATTTAATTTGCCGCTAAAATGCGCTCACATTTTTCAATATCGTCCGGCACGTCAACTTCAGGAGCGTTGTATTTACTGATAACGACTTTAATTTTATGGCCATTTTCTAATGCACGTAATTGCTCAAGCTTTTCGATGTCTTCTAGTCTGCCTACTGGTAATTTAGCAAATGCATTGATGAAACGCTTGGTATAAGCATAAACGCCAATGTGCTTATAAACAGGGTAGTCTTTAATGTCACGGCCAAATGGAATACGAGCACGAGAAAAGTACAATGCGTTGTGGTCGTTATCAAACACCACTTTAACGTGCATTGGGTCGTCTAATTCTTTTTCTTCGGTAATTTGAAAGCCCAATGTGGCCATTTCAAATTCGCCCGGGTGTTGTTGAAACAAGCTCACCATTTGTTCAATTGAGCTTGGGTCAATAAGCGGTTGGTCACCTTGCAGGTTAATCACTAAATCATCTTCACCTAAACCTAAACGTTCAATGGCATCGTTAATGCGATCGGTACCCGATGCGGCATCAGGATCGGTCATGACCGCTTTACCGCCAAAGCCTTCAACAGTGTTCTTAATTCTGTCGTCATCAGTGGCAACGTAAATATTGTCAATGCCTTTAGCCAGTGCAGCACGCTCATACACGCGTTGGATCATCGGCTTACCCGCAATGAGGGCGAGAGGTTTGCCAGGAAAACGACTTGAGCCATAACGTGCAGGAATGATAAGAGTAACGTTCATTAAATTAGCCTTACAGTTTGTCGACAATAGTGATTGAGGATAAACGACACCTCAATAACAAAATATGTTGTGAGTTAACCGCAACTTGGGTTAGCTGATGAGGTTTATTATATACCCAAACAACCTGAAGATGCTCGATTTCAGCAAGAATTTACACGCGTTTAGACAAGGCATTGATTGCGGGTAATGGTTATTCCCTCTCCAAAATCAGCTAAATTAACAAAAGCCGCAGCATAAACGCGTGTAAAACTTGCCCTTTGGGAGTTTCACCGTGTTCCCAGGATTATTAAATCAAGAGCGTTGTTGCGTTAATTTATAAGGTACCTACATTACCGCATTAACGCGCCTAGTATTGAAAACACGGTGAAGCGCTGAAACACGGATCTTCAAGTTGATTGGGTATATACAAGGTAATATTTTAATCTGCATCTTTCGTTAATTCATTCCGACATCAAGGGATGGATGTTTAAAAAACTAGCGGTTGATATTGTTTTATTAAAAAGTTAACTCGCAAGAATTGACGCTTAACATAAACAAAAGCCTGCGAAATACCCTTTGTAGGATAATGCAGGCCGATATTTAAGTGATGTGATATTTACGGAATATTACGGCCATGGACACGGTCTACGGTTACGTCCAAGTCTGTAAGCAAGCCGTTATTAATGCCGTAGATCCAGCCATGAACGGCCACATCCTGGCCACGGTCCCATGCTTCTTGAATAATATTGGTTGATATCACGTTTGACACTTGCTCCATTACATTGAGTTCACATAAGCGGTCAAAACGCTGCTGTTCTGTCATGGGCTCAAGATCATCATGATGGATACGGTGAATGTCTCGTAGGTGGCCAAGCCAGTTATCGATTAATCCAAAACGCTTGGTGCCCATTGCGGCGCGTACACCACCACAACCATAATGGCCAACAACCATAATGTGCTTAACTTTGAGCACATCAACCGCGTATTGCAATACAGATAAGCAATTCAAATCGGTGTGAATAACCATGTTGGCGATATTACGGTGAACAAAGACTTCGCCGGGTAACAGGTCAATAATTTGGTTTGAAGGCACTCGGCTATCAGAGCAACCAATCCACAGGTATTCAGGATTTTGTTGCTTAGCAAGCTGTTCAAAAAAAGTAGGATCTTCTTTGTTGATCCGCTCTGCCCAACGGCGATTATTATCAAATAATGGTTTAAGGAGTTTCATTGGTGCTCGGATTATTCAGTATTTTGTCTGTTAGGATTGACAGGCAATATGTCATTAAGTTACGAGTATATCAGCAATGTTTGTGGATCTGGTCTATCCATTTAGTGGATTAATTAAAATTCACTTTACTCAAAAAATCAATAAGATGCTGATTGAACAAATCGGCTTTTTCAATATTCGCTAAATGGCCAGCCTGTTCGATATGCAGTAATTGGCTACCATCAATACAGTCGTGCATTAAGTAGCTTTCTAATGCAGTGCGAAGGTAGCCATTAAGACCGACAGCAACCAGTGTCGGTAAGGTTAAAGCCTCAACAGACTCTAAGGTATCGCGCTTAAAAATCGCCATGTTGGCAAACTTTAGTAATGGCTCAATTTGTTGCGCGTTAATGGCAATTAACTGTTGCTCAAACGCCTTGATGGCTTGAGCTAGGGCAATATTATGCTGGCTACTTTCATTAGCGTCTTTACTGAAAAACAATTCAGTTAAGCTTGCGGCTAGCGCTACAGGAACCGCTTGGGCATTGGCCACTTGCGCCATAAAGCCTTGATATTTTATACAGTTAACTTGTGGCTCAAAACCAACAAAACTGTTTAGCATCACTAAACCATGTATCCTAGCTGGGGCCAGCAATGCCATTTCTGCAGCAATGGCTCCGCCGCTGCCATGACCCACCAATGCAACATCGTTAATTGCTAATGCATCAAGTAACTGTAAGACGTGATTGGCGACATCTTGTAAATTATTGCAACTAGCGGGTAAGGTTTGGCTTTGACCATGGCCCCAAAAGTCGATTGCAATGCAACGATATTGTGTCGATAACGCATCTATTTGCGCTTGCCACATGTGGCTATTGGCTAATAAACCGTGGCAAAACACCACCACAGGGCCGCAGCCTTTATCAATATAATGCAGTGGCTGTTTGTCGATAATGATACTGGGTAGCAAGGTTGGCATAGCTGTTGGCTCGTCTATCTGGGCGACACGCAGGCGTTAAGCCGGAGAGGGCGCGACATAAAAAACATAGTGATTAACCAATTCGGTTAATCGTTCAAGTAGCAGCGATTGTAATGATATTTCAGCGTGAGACAACACCTTTGCTAATTCATCTGCCCGAAACTGACAGAGATAATCGTTGGCGACAGGAAAGTAACTTAAATGCCAGGGCTCAGGGCTTACACCACTTTGTTGTGCTTGATAAGGAAAATAAAAGCCATAATCAACGGCATGTTCAACAAGCCATTGATGTAAGGCAAAACACGGGCCGGTTGCCTGGTATTCAGCACTGACTAATTGCAGCGATTGTTTATTGATTTGCTTGGCATCAAACACATCAATATCGGTGCCCCAATGGTGTCTCGACGCGCCGGGTAAGGCAGACCAAATCAAAATCGTGTCGATAAGCTGTTGCTCAGACAGAGAAGCATAATCAATAGGGTGCGATGCTTTATCCAGCAAAGGTCGTGTGCCTGAGGCTTTGGCATTCCAAATATGTACTTGACGTTCAAAAGGTCGATAAGCTGAGCAAAGCTGTAAGTCTATGCCACTATTTGCGGCGGCGAGTTGCATATTGCCAAACGCCGCAGCCGTTTGCTGCTCCAGTAAAAAATCCCCAACAGCAACTAAATGTTGGCTGTCTAAGCCATACAATTTAGCTTGTTGCTGAGGAATATCAACATTGGGCTTTGAGGTTAGTCGCACAACAATTTTTCCAAAATGCGCTCATAACAATTAGCGAGTACTTCTAAGTCAGACACTTTTACACACTCATTTACTTTATGAATGGTGGCGTTGACTGGACCTAATTCAATCACCTGAGCCCCTGTTGGCGCAATAAAACGCCCATCTGAAGTGCCGCCAGTCGTTTGAGGGTCGGTTTCATAGCCTGTGACTTCACGAATGGCATCACGTGTGGCTTCAAGCAGTGGGCCGCCCCCAGTTAAAAAAGGCAAGCCATTGAATACCCAATCAATCTCGTAGTCTAAACCATGGGCGTCAAGAATATTCACCACACGTTTTATCAGTTCTTCAGCGGTAACTTCAGTTGAATAGCGGAAGTTAAACATCACTTTAAGATCGCCCGGGATCACATTCGATGCGCCGGTTCCACCATTGATGTTGGCAATTTGAAAACTGGTAGGCGGAAAAAACTCATTGCCATTGTCCCAATGCATCTGCGCAAGCTCTGCCAAAGCGGGTGACGCTTTGTGAATAGGATTATCAGCAAGGTGAGGGTAAGCCACATGCCCCTGAATACCATTAACGGTTAAATTGCCGGTTAAACTGCCACGGCGACCATTTTTGACGATATCACCAAGCTTATGAGTGGATGATGGCTCACCGACAAGCGCCCAGGTTATCTTTTCATTGCGAGCTTCTAGGGTATCAATAACGCGAGTAGTGCCATTAATAAACGGGCCTTCTTCATCACTGGTGATCAAATAGGTAATCGAGCCATTATGGTCAGGATGTTTTGCCACAAAACGCTCGGTGGCCACAATCATGGCGGCTAACGAGCCTTTCATGTCGGCAGCGCCGCGTCCATGGATATAGTCGTCAATAATGGTGGGCTCAAACGGTGGGGTATGCCAACGGTTTAAGTCACCGGTAGGTACAACATCGGTATGGCCTGCAAAACAAAATACAGGGTTACCTTTGCCTCGTCTCGCCCACATATTGGTGGTGTCTTCAAACACCATGGGTTCAATATCAAAACCAATGGCAGCTAAGCGTTTAGCCATTAATGTTTGGCAGCCTTCGTCGAGCGGCGTGACCGACGGACGAGAAATTAACTCTTTTGTTAATTCAACAACATCATTATTCATTATGCGAACCACGCTTGGTATTGCTCAGCCTTAAAACCAACCAAAATGCGATCTTGATTGACCAGTACTGGACGTTTAATGAGAGTAGGGTGTTGCACCATAAGCGCGATGGCTTTGTCCTGGGTAATGTCTGATTTTTCTGCATCAGTTAAACCACGAAAACTGGTACTGCGTTTATTAAATAATGTTTCCCAGCCGACAATATTGGCCCATTGATTGACAGTATCAGACGTTAAACCATCATCACGAAAATCATGAAAGGTGTAATCAATTTTTTCTGCTTCTAACCATTTACGTGCTTTACGCACGGTATCGCAGTTTTTTATGCCGTATAAAGTCAAAAGAAAACTCCCTTTGTCGGTGAGGTAATAAATGGTTTTAGCGACTGTGTAGAGGCTAGGCCGTTGTTGCTAAAAATGATGCTGATATTGTGGCATTGAGTCGCAGCATGAACAAGGCTAATGCAGGTATTTGAATAGATTTCACAAAATGCAAGCCAAGGTGCTTGCATTTTGTTCATGGGCGGCGGTAAAACCATCATAAGTGATGGAGCGCAATAGCTTACATTTGTACGGTAAAAATCACGTCTTTACCCGCAATAACGCTGCCTTGAGCTTTTTCTAACTTGGTGATGTCTTCCATGTTAGCCAATACCACAGGGGTGAGTAAACTTTCGACATTGTCGCGTAAAAAGGCTAAGTCAAATGACAAAATAGGCTGGCCTGCTTTTACCTGTTGCCCTTCTTCGGCTAACCGTTTAAAGCCATTGCCTCTGAGTTCAACTGTGCCTACACCAAAGTGGACAAATAGCTCGAGACCTTGTGGCGACTCAATACTAAATGCATGGTTGGTTTCAAATATTTTACCTATGGTGCCGTCAATGGGGGCAACAATAAATTCGCCTTTAGGATCGATGGCTATCCCATCGCCCACGATTTTTTCGGCAAAAACAACATCGGGTACTTTCTCAATGGCAACAATCTCACCGGATACCGGTGCCAAAATAGCAATGCCGCCCGTTAATTGTGGCTGACCTGAAATAAGTCGTCTAATACGGCTTAAAAATCCCATAAGAAAAAGCCCCTTTTATTAATATTTTTATGTGTTTAATTGTAAACAGCTCTGCCAACTTTACCAGTTTTAAATGTAATTAATAGTGCTTATAGCTGTGCGGATATCATCTATACGCGTTAATGCAGATACCGTTTGTGCATGTTTAACAAAATCGTGATAACGGCCTTTGACCAGCACGGCTTTCACTTCGAGTAAGTTTGTTGGGTTAATACTGATTTCATCTAACCCTAGTCCAACTAATAGGGGTAAGACTTGTGGATCGCTGCCAAGTTCACCACATAAAGACACCTTAACCTTGGCGTGTTTACATAACGTGATGGTCATTGAAATTAACTGAATGACTGCCGGTGATAACGCCGGATACTGCTTGGCTAAATGTGGATTAGTCCGATCTGCGGCCAGAGTGTATTGGGTTAAATCGTTAGTGCCAATACTAACAAAATCAAGTAAGGGTAACATACTGGACAGGTTCAACACTGCGGCAGGCGTTTCAACCACAATGCCTAAACTCAGTTCACCAAAGCCTTTTTCTTGTTCAATTAATTGTGCTTTAGCGCGTTCAATTAATGCTAAGGCGCCTTCAAGTTCTTCAATTTGACTCACCATTGGGAACATTAATCTGATTTGACCGTGATTGGCGGCGCGAAGTACTGCTTTAACTTGGGTAATAAAGGTGTCTGGATGTGTCAGGCTATAACGGATCCCACGAATGCCCAGTGCTGGGTTATCTTCGGGGGATTGTTGTAAATAGGGGATCTCTTTGTCTGCACCAATATCAAAAGTGCGAATAGACAAGACTTGTCCTTGCAAGCTGTGTAAGGCATCACAATACAGTTTGTACTGCTGTTGTTCATCCGGTAATGCCTTGGCGTTCATCAACAAAAACTCGGTTCTAAATAACCCAATTCCTTGAGCGCCGACATCAGTCACATGGGATATTTCACTTAAATTACCGACGTTTGCGAGCAAGGTAATTGCGTGGCCATCTAGGGTGGCGCTGGGTTTATCTTTATATGCAGTCAGTGCCTGGCGACGAAGTTGTTCTTGCTGTTGTTTTTGCTGTAATTGTTCAAATACCGCAATACTAGGCGCAATATGCAGCTCGCCAGACATGCCATCTAATACCAGCTGTTCACCATCTTTAATTTTTACAGGACGTTGAGAAAACTGATAATTGAGCAGCGCTGGAATACCCGCGGCGCGAGCTAAAATAGCAGTGTGACTAGTTAATCCGCCCGCTTCTAGTACGATGCCGGTAATGTGTTTAAGTGGCAAAATGGCAAATTCTGCAGGGGTTAAATCGTCTGCTAATAAAATGGTGTCTTCGGTGAGAGTTGATAAGTCCCACTGTAAATGGCCATGTAGTGCACTTGTTAACCGTTTGGCTAAGCACAGAATATCGTTGCTGCGGTTAGCCAGGTATGGGTCATCTAACTCAGCTAATTCAGCGGCTTGTTGATTGAATATTCTATCGATTGCTACCGACGCGCACACTTTAAACTGCACAATATGTTGTTGTAATTGTTGTTGTAACTCTTCATCTTCGAGCAGCATGATATCAGCATCGATAAGCTGAAAATTGTCACATTCTTGGCATAAATGACGTTGGCAATGTTGTAAATGGTGGATGAGCAGGTCAATGGCATGGGTTAATTGCAGTTGTTGTTGGCTTATTTGTTCTGCATTAAGAAGTTTAAAGTCCAATGGCGGCATCTGTGAGGTCATGGTTAATGCCTTACCAAATGCAATGCCAGCAGAAACCACAATTCCATTGAATGACATAAACTTTCCTGTTAACTGAGTACTTCCAGCAAGGAAGCTATTTTATCGACTGCCGCCTGCGCTTGTTCTCCAGTGGCAAATACCGTTACAGACACACCTTGATATAAACCGAGTGTCTGCAATTTAAATAAACTTTTTGCACTGGCCTGCTTGCCATTGCACTCTACTATTACATCACAGGCAAACGTTTTCGCTTCTTTTACGAGTAATGCTGCAGGGCGCGTGTGAATGCCATGAGGTGCGACAATCGTAACCGTTTTTTGATACATAGAGAAAATACTCATTAATGAATGACAACTAAATACTCATTTAACGCTATCTTTCAAATGCTTACATAATCACTTTTTTGTGAGTCGTGTGTAGAATAAGCCAGAAAAACCAAGGTATTCAATCTGAAGCGCTTAATATACCCTAAAGTGTGCAGGGCTAAAAGTGATGCTCGGCGCAAAGTCTGTTGCTGGGCAGTTGGGATGATTAATCGTTATGCCAGCAAGGTCAATATCTGGCATAACGATTTACAGGATTAGATCTTAAATTGGCCTAAGGTATGGCTCATGTCTTTACTAACACGTTGAAGGGACTGCGCTGCGTGTGCATGGGTTTCATTGGCGCTCAGTGACAATTCAGTCAATTCTGAAATAGTGGTGACATTACGGTTAATATCTTCAGTCACCAACGCTTGCTCTTCCGTTGCACTGGCAAGTTGTGCTGTCATATTACTGATATTGTCGATAAGCGTTAAAATCTCAGCGATGGCGTCACTCGATTGAATCGCTTTAGTTTGTAATTGCGCTGACTGTTGTTGGGTATGGGTATTACTGTCAATAACCGATTGAATGCCTTGTTGGATTTGATTGACAATTTTATTGATTTCATTGGTGGATGATTGAGTGCGGTTAGCTAATGCGCGCACTTCATCGGCAACTACGGCAAACCCACGCCCATGTTCACCGGCTCGTGCGGCTTCAATTGCCGCGTTTAATGCCAACAGATTCGTTTGGTCGGCAATACTGCCAATGACATCTAAAATACTGCCAATTTCAGCAGATGACTGGCTTAAACTTAAGGTGACTTTTTCAGACTGTTTTAGCTCGCTCACTAAGCTGTCTGTATGTTCAACGGTTTGACGCATTAATTGCTGATTTTGCAAAGCCTGATGTTTAACATTATTTGCACCTTGTGCGGCATCTTGAGTATTACGTGCCATTTCTTGGCTAGTGGACAACATTTGATTAATCGCAGTGGCGACACTTTGGGTTTCATTGTTCACCTGAGCCGCACTCTGGTTGGATTCGGTAACCGTACCTAACAGATGAAGCGCCTCATCTTGCAAGTTAACCCCCAGAGGCTGTAAATGGGCGACCATGTCAGCTATTTTTATCACAAACTGATTAAATTCATGGGCCATTTGGGCCACTTCATCATTGCCCTGTGTCGATAAGCGTTGAGTGAGATCGCCTTCACCTTTAGCTATTTGCTCCATTGCGTGAATTGCCGCTTTTAAGGGTTGGGTGATCGAGTGATTCAATAATAAAAAGAAGGCAAAAATCGGTACCGAAATAATCATCATGATAATTAAATAATCAATAATGATGCCGGTCATACTTTGATTTACATCCTGTAAACTGGCCTGGGTGATGAGTGTCCAACGATGACTCGGGAAATAAAGGGCTGTTGCTAACACTGTTTGAGCACTATTGTCTGCAGCGTTAATCGTCAATTGCGTTTGAGTTATGCTTTGCTTGGCATCATTTAGCAGTTGAGTCAGCATACTGCTACTGGCGCCGTGAGCTAATGCACTGACCGGCTGACCTACCGTCGCTGGGGTGACACTGTCAATTAGCACCTTTTGCTGCTCATCAACAACCCATAAGCCTACATGATCATTTAACTTAATCTCGGCAATGACCGTTAATAACTCCGTATCAGAGAGCGATTGATGCTGTTGTATTGCGTCAAGACTACTGCTGAGCAATGACACTTGCGCTGTCAGTTGCTTTTGTTTTTGTTCAACTAAATGATTGTATTGTTCTTTAACGGAAAAAGTGCCAAACACAACAGTGCCAATCGCCGCCAGTATGAGCATAATGAAAAGCCGTTTCAAAATGGTTAAACGTCTCAATAATTCAATCATTTATATTCCTAAAGTACATATCCATATAGAGTGTTCGAATTATAATGGTAATACGCTAAAATTTAACTGTTAATGTGTATTTTTGTGAGCAAACAACGCTTATTTACAATTGTGTAGCGTGAGTAAAGAACCTTTTAAAAACACCTGTATATCATGCGGTTAATCACATTTATGATGTGTTTGATTATTAAACATGCTAATCAATTGTTTTAATTTTGATTTTTTTACGTTTTACCCGCAAGATTAGTCTAAATAACGAAAAAGGTATTAAAGCCATGAATTCTTCTCACACTGTTAATAACGACGACATTCTTTTAAAGCTGTGCCATTCAGTTTCTCATGTGTTGTCGAGCACTAGCGCCAGCAGAGTTAGCCATGCCGGTATGGTGCAAAGTATTTCTCGTACTCGCTTAAAGCCTGATCTGGGTTGTTTTTCGATATTTGATGGCGGGTTTTCTGGTCTAGTTGTTATCAACTTTTCGGCCGATGCCGCCATTGAAATTTATCGTCGTTATATGATCCACATGGGGATGCCTGAGTCTGAGTTGGCGTTTTCACACACATCAGATGATGTGAGCAATGTGATGGGCGAGTTGATGAACCAAATTTTGGGCGATTTTATCGGTAAAATCTCAAAAGAATTACAAACATCGATCAGTCAAAGCCAGCCTAAAATGCTAACCATTAATAAAGAATTAACGATATCGGTAGATACTAATCTTGATAATGCCGTCGCAAGACGCGTGTCATTTAAAACTGAAAATAACCATATTTTCTACCTTGAGTTTGCCATGGACCAAACCGAATTTATTCGTTCGGCCGATTTTGAAATGGACGAAGAGTTTGACCCTGACTCGCTAATTGAAGCACACCGTAAGACATTGACCACAAAGCCTGCAAAATCGAAAGACATGCTAAACGATCCCAATGTAAAAGGGCTTGTGGTTGACGATGCGGATGATTTACTCAGTGAGCTTGGTTTATAGTCAATGTAAGGCAACGACAATAATAACAATAACAAAAGGTGATGGATAACAATGACCTCAAAAGCGACCTCTATTGATATCGCATATAAGGCCGGCGTGTCGCAATCGACAGTGTCTAGAGCGTTAAGAAATAGCCCGTTGGTGAACCTAGAAACTCGCCAACGTATTCAAGCCATTGCCAAAGAGTTGAATTATAAAGTCGATAAAAACGCCAGTAATTTACGCACTCAAAATAGCCTAACCTTAGCCTTGTTGATTTGTGAAGACCCCACAAACGACGACTCTATGATCAATCCGTTCTTTTTATCCATGCTTGGGTCAATTACCCGCGCAACAGCGCGCCAAGGCTATGATTTATTGGTGTCGTTTCAACAATTGTCGTCAGACTGGCACGCCGATTATGAAGACAGCAACAAAGCCGATGGCATCATTTTACTCGGTTATGGCGATTACATGGACTATGCCCATAAGCTGGAAACCTTGATTGAAAAAAACACCCACTTTGTCATTTGGGGGGCAGAGCACAACAATAAAGCCGTATTATCGATTGGTTGTGATAATCATCAGGGCGGGGTGATTGCCACTGAACATTTATTAAGTCTTGGTCACCGCCATATCGCTTTTTTGGGTGATGCCTCAGGACACAGCCCTGAATTTCGTGACCGATACTTAGGCCATGTTGATGCGCTAAGTGCGGCAGGGGTTCAAGCCGACAAGCAATTACAATATCATGCGATTAATACCGAGGCATCAGGGTATGAGGCTGCCATTGCCTTGCTTGACAGTGGCGCCCAGTTTGAAGCCATTTTTACCGCAAGCGATCTCATTGCTATTGGTGCAATACGTGCGTTAAAAAAGCGTGGTGTGTTAGTGCCAGAGCAGGTTGCTGTAGTGGGGTATGACGATATTCCAGTAGCGAGTTTTGCCAACCCTGCGCTCACCACAGTAAAACAAGATACACAGTTTGCCGGTGAGATTTTAGTTGAAAGCGTGCTGAAATTAATCCGCGGCCAAGAAGTGAGCCAACGATTAATTAAAACCAGTTTAGTGGTTCGCAGCTCATGCGGTGCTAAGGTAGACGAATAAGCGAGCCGTCGTTGACGATTGATAATGGCTAAAAAACACAATAATTAATACAACATCACACACTCTATTTTTGATTGATAAAGGACACAAGCAATTATGGCAGGCGCCAGTTTATTAACCTTGTTAGATGACATTGCGACGATTTTGGATGACGTAGCAGCAATGAGTAAAGTGGCGGCGCGCAAAACAGCAGGCGTGCTGGGCGATGATTTAGCCTTAAATGCCCAGCAAGTGTCTGGCGTAGCGTCTGAACGTGAATTACCTGTGGTATATGCGGTTGCCAAAGGTTCGTTTCGTAATAAATTGATTTTGGTGCCGCTTGCCTTATTAATCAGTGCTTTTATTCCCTGGGCCATTACGCCGCTGTTGATGTTTGGTGGCTTGTTTTTATGTTATGAAGGCTTTGAGAAAGTTTATCACTCGATGACGCATAAAAAGGCCGCACCAGTTGACGATGAAACCATTGTCGCTAAAGGTAAAGCTGACATTGATGATTTGGCCGCATTTGAAAAAGACAAAATCAAAGGCGCTATTCGCACCGATTTTGTGTTGTCAGCTGAAATTATTGCCATCAGCTTAGGTGTTGCTGCTCACATGGATTTAATGGGCCAATTTTTAACCTTATCGGTTATTGCTATTATCATGACCGTTGGCGTGTATGGTTTAGTCGCTGGCATTGTCAAAATTGACGATTTAGGTTTATACCTTGCCAAACGTAAAGCCGAAGGCTTAGGCCACAATATTGGTTTAATGCTGGTGTCTGCTGCGCCCTATTTAATGAAAATACTCACCGTTGTCGGCACCATCGCCATGTTTATGGTGGGCGGCGGCATTTTAACTCACGGTATTCATGTGGTGTTTGAATGGATAGAGCATGCTGCCGTGATTGTTGAGCAAATTAATGTTGTGGGCGGGGTTTTAGGGCTGTTAACTCCAAGTGTACTTAATGCACTATTTGGTGTGGTTGCGGGTGGTTTAGCTGTGTTATTAATGAATGGCGTGATGAAATTAATACCATCAAAAAGCTAACGTAACTGCATTAAAGCGCTCGGTAAATCATGATATAAATTAACGCCGTAAGCGAATGATATAAAAAAAGAGCAGGGTTATCGACCTTGCTCTTTTTATTTTAACGCATTAATTAAAGCGCTAAATTGTCGTTATCGGTAAAGCTTGGCTGGGCTTTTGGGTTTGGGCCATATTCGTTGTCATCTTTACTGTTAAAACACAACACAACCAAAATAATCAGCGCGCCGATCAGCGGGATAAGCAATAAAAATAACCACCACCCCGAATGATCAGTATCGTGTAAGCGGCGCACACTGACCGCAATACTTGGAATTAATACAGCTAATGAATAAAGCGAGCTCAATAAACCTGCGCCGGAGGTGTCACTGTACAGGCCAGTACCCATATCAACTAATGTCAGTAACACACTGAAAATGGTGTTAATTAATACAAACATCCAATATTCTTTACGACGCGCGCGACCTTTAAAATCAAAATATTGTTTTAAAACCTTTAAATACCAATCCATTCGTTAGTCCTTAACGTTAATTTTTATTAATCTGAATCATTTTTACAAAATAGTGTTTAATTATCAATATTATATTTTGATTTGGTTAAAAAAAAGCCATTGCATTTAGCAACAGCTTTTTAGTAGGGAGACGCATACTAATCATTTTAAAATAAGCGTTTACCTATTATTCATTGTCTCAAAACATTATTGAGCCAGTTGTTTCACCACAGGGTAAAAGTCCCATACTTGCTCATCGGTCATTGAACGCACCAATTTAACGTATTCTGCATGAGTCCAGGCCAAAGGCGTTGCTGAGTTGGTCCCGTCACCCATTTTATAATCATAACGTGTTGGGTTACCGACACCGTCCCACGCTTGCTCTGGTAACATTAACCCTTGGTTTGCAAAGGTTTCCATGCCTTGCACGTAGGTGCTAATCAAAGCTTTTTTACTGTCAGTGGTTAAGCTTCCTTCAGATTTAGCAAGTGCTAACTCATAATGGCCGCGCTCGCCGGTAAAGAAGGGCCATACACGGCCGCGTTGATTTTCTGTATTGCCTTTTTCGGCATAGCTTAGGCCGGTGGCAGTATCCTCGCCGTAGCCGTCGTTACCGTAACGGCGATAACCCGGTACTTTACTGCCATCTTTAGCGGTAAACTCATACTTAACTCGTAAGTTATCTTCAAGCTGTTGATTATCAATAAGCATCACGCTGTTTTTAATGACAGGGTCCTTTGCATCAACCACACCATAGCGCACTAACTCTAAAAAGCCGCCGTCTAAAATCAGCCGTTGATCTAAACCTGGCTTACCGTTGTTATCTAAAAGCTTATCAGCGGTATTGGGGGTGCCATTAGGGCTAATGCGCACGTAATAAGGTGCGGTGTTGTCTTGTGCGACGTCTGCCGGATTAAGCAAGCCGTTAGTGGTGACCATGGTTGTTTCAAGTTGGCTTTGCAGTTTAGCCGCAAGCTCATGATACACAGTGGCTTGTGGATCTTTTGCCAATTTAGCCAAATCGCTCGCGGCGACTAAACCGGCTATGATGGCCGCAGTGGTCGAAGGCGAATAGCCTGCTTGTTCTTCCCAGCGCTCTTGTTGGGTGTTTGGCGGGGTGATGTCGAGCTCATTCCAATCCAGTTTTACTTTGCCACCGCTTACCAAAAAGTCAGCGGCAGGTTTAAGCATATCTTGATACCAGGTGGTGATCTCTGCGTCTGTTAACACGCCAGCTTGCCACAGTTTCCAACCGAGCATAATTGGCATGGCAGTTTGGTCGAGTTGTACCCCAACCCACTCAATTTCACCATCAACGTGGGTTTTCTGTAAAAACCAACCTGGTGTGCCGGCAAAGCCAGAGGTTTGTTGATTAACCTGAACTTTCTTTAAATACTCAAACGCCACTTTAGGCGTTTGAGTATCGCCCATGGCCAAAAATGCCATGGCGCATTGGTAAAAATCGCGCGGCCATACGGCTTTATAACCCGTGCTGCCTACTTTTGCCGATACAGTGTCGCCCCAGGGGTTTGATAAGGATGCGATTAGCGCGCCAGCGTGGGTTTTATCCTCTTGCGCTTTGAGCACGAGTGCACTGGCATACAGCAGTTTGCCGTTATCTGTGGTATTCGCGCTCATGGCATTTAACGGCGCTAAAGAGGCAATATAGTCTTTCCAACCTGTGTGGCTGTCATCGCCTAAGTAAGCCTGCTTAACGGCATCGTAACCGGCATCTAATGTGGCCTGTGCTGTGGCTAAGCTGCTGGTTTTGTCTTGGGCAAAGCCGATGGCAAGATTAAAGCGTAAAGTGTCGTTTGCTTTGGTTAATGTTGGGTATTGCGCGGTAAGTGCAACGTTGCCGCCTTGGTTATTATCGCTGGTGGTTTGGTAGCGGTTATTGAGTTTTCCATCGTCTTGTAAATCAATCATCCCGTCTGATGTGCCCACAAATCCTGCACTTGCGTGGACAAAATCAACGTCGGTTTTAATGGTCATAACGGTTGAACTCGCGTCACTGGTGTGCGCTACCAGTGCTTGACCATCAACGAAGGCAATATCATTTGCACCGCTGTTATCGATGTGCGGATTAACATAAAGGTGCGGGGTAATTCCGGCTTCAAAGGCGGTAAAGGTTACGTTCATCATTAAGCTATTTCTATCTGGGTCGGTAAAAATATGCTTTTCGATTTGGTATTTGCCTTCCACGTCTTTATTAATAATCTTATACGCCAGCGACAATGGTCGGCCTTGTTCGTCAGTGTCGAGGTATTCAATGGTGCTAATGGTGTTATCTTTTTCAGTATCAACAAAGCCATTGCCGCTGATGATAAATTGCAGCTCTTTTAATTGGGCATTATGAATAAGCCCAAACATGGTTTCGGTGAGTATGCCCTGGGCAACAGAAAACCATACTTTGCTGACAGGATTAGTGGCCTGGTCTTGATACTGACCATTGATATAAGGCTCGTATGATGTACCTATGCCGGTTTTGCCAGAAAACGCCCACGTTGGCTCAGCGCCCGGTGCGCCAGGCGCGACAACACTTAAAGGTGCTGTTGTTGGTAATACTTCAACCTTTGATGATGTGTCAGCAGGTGAGCAACCCGTTAATACCAGGCCGAATAAGCTTGCCGTTATGGCACTCGAAATTGCACTACGATGTGAGTGTGGCTTTAACATAAACTTCCCCAAAATATTGTCTGTGACTATGACAGATCACTGTTATTGTTTTTAATAAACGATTAATTGATTTAGTTATCTTGTTTGACAAACAGTACGGCAATGCCCGACACCATCATAAATACACCGCCCAATACCAGGGCGTAAATTGGCTGGCCATCAAAAAAGACTTTTAACAGCAAGCCTAAAATACTGGCTGCAAGTAACTGAGGGATAACAATGAAAAAGTTAAAAATCCCTAAATACACCCCCATTTTTTTAGCCGGTAACGCAGACGACAACATGGCGTAAGGCACTGATAAAATAGAGGCCCAGGCAAAACCAACACCTATCATGGGGATCCATAATTGATTTGGGTCTTCAATAAACATAAAGCTTATTAGCCCCATGCCGCCTAAAAACATATTAATGGTGTGAGTGAATTTAATGCCGACCGCTTTGGCTAAAAAGGGAATAATGATGGCAGCAATTGCGGCAAAACCATTGTATGAAGCAAATAACATCCCGACCCAATCGGCGCCGTCGTTATACGCCTGGCTAAGCACGTCGCTGGTAGCGTAATGGTGTGAGGTCACGGCCGCAGTGGTATAAATCCACATGGCAAAGAGGGCAAACCAGGCAAAAAACTGCACCACGGCTAATTGCTGCATGGCTTTGGGCATATGAAACAAATCATCGACCACGTTAAACAGCATGCCAAAGTTTTCGCGTTGCACGCTTGTATTGTTTGCTTGAGTAAGTTTACGGGCACAAAACAGTTGCAGAGGCCCAAAAGCAAAAATACCAATACTGAGAATATAAAGCTGTTTATCAAGGTCTTGGGTTATTATTGCCGCAGTAAAGAGGGCGCCAATGAGCATCCAAATGATGCCACCTGTTTGATATTGTTTACTGGTACGGCTGTTGGTATTTTCTGCGGCGTCGACATGATTGGCATGTTGCTCAAACGAGGCTAATTCTTCAGGTGAATACTCTTTGCTTGAAATAATCGTCCAGCCCACCGCGACAAATAATACCGCGCCACCAAAGTAGAATGAATAACGCACTGAATCTGCAATTTCACCTGCTGCTGCGGTATTGGCTACGTCAAATACATTGGTCAACATATAAGGCATTGCTGAGGCGACAACGGCGCCAATGCCAATAAAAAAGCTTTGCATTGCGTACCCTTGGGTACGCTGACTTTTAGGTAAATTGTCGCCAACAAAAGCGCGAAATGGCTCCATAGCGATATTGATTGATGCGTCCATAATCCACAACATCCCCGCTGCAATCCACAGGGTAGGTGAGTGAGGCATAATAAACAGTGACAATGTGGTTAACACTGCGCCAATTAAAAAGTAAGGACGACGACGTCCAAGGGCATTCCAGGTGTTATCACTCATGTAACCAATAATGGGCTGCACAATTAAGCCTGTAAGCGGCGCGGCAATCCATAAAATAGGAATGTCGTCGATGGCAGCACCTAAGGTTTGAAAAATACGACTGACGTTGGCATTTTGTAGGGCAAAACCAAATTGAATCCCCAAAAAACCAAAGCACATATTAAAGATTTGCCAAAAGCTGAGCTGTGGCTGTTGAGTCACTTTATGATGATTTTCCGCAGACATGTTATATCCCTTTTTATCAGTCGCTATGCTGATTTTTTATTATTACTTTTAATGATGCTACGTGACTCTCAGGTTTGCCAGATACAAACTTGAGATAATGGTATACATAAAAAAATGGCGAATACGCATCTCCTTAAGACAAGTATTCGCCAAGACCTAAGCTCTATCGATGGCTTATTTTCCTAATAAACCATCAATAAAGGCAATTAAGGTACTTTAAAGCTGGTGGCCTCAACAAGTGGCTTACCAGAAACGACCTAGTCCATCTCATCCTGCAATCTGAGAACGAAATAGCAGGTTTTATAGTAGCCTTGAGCCTGTTGTTGGTTCAACTTGCTACATACGTATTCATGCCATTTGAGCAACCTAACACAAACACTTACGCAACATATTACAGTGCTTTAAAACGAATTGCGCTGCCGCCACTTGACGCGAGTGACAGGGCAAGAGTGTCTGTGGCACTCACAATCTTGGTTTCAATGACGTAATCATACGGATTTGTCAGCCAATCTGCGTTATGACCATCACGGTATATTTGGGCTTCGTAACGTTGACCAGCCGTTAAAAAGTCGAGTTTAACCGTGAGTTTACGCGGGTTTTCGTCAGTTAAAGCTCCTAGATACCAATCTTCTGCGCCGCGTTGTTTGCGCGCAAACGCCACGTAATCACCAATGTCACCGGCAAGGGCTATACTCTCGCTCCAATCTGTTGGCACATCTTGAATAAATTGAAATGCATCGAGTCGTTGCACGTAATTACGCGGTAAATCTGCCGCCATTTGGATGGGGCTGTATAACACAACGTACAGCGCCAGTTGTTTGGTTAGCGTGGTTTGTACGCGGTTTTCGGCATCTAATCCTTGTGGGGCTAAGTTGAAAATACCAGGGGTAAAGTCCATAGGTCCTGCCAGCATTCGGGTGTATGGCAATATCGCTGTGTGTTCAGGGTTATTAGGTGGGCTACCCCAGGCATTAAACTCCTGGCCTCTCGCGCCTTCGCGGGCAATCCAGTTAGGGTAGGTGCGGCGCAAGCCTGTGTCTTTAATTGGCTCGTGAGTATTAATGCTAATGCCGCGTTTTGCCGCTTCAGTGACGCTGTGCAAATACTCATTAACCATAAACTGACCGTCGTGCCATTCGTGTCTTACTATGCCGTTTTCGTCAATGCGCTTAATGTCGCCACCATCGGCTACATAACCGGTTTTAACTTGAGTGACGCCATGTTTTTTATATAAATCATAGGCATCGCTCATTTGATTGCGGTAGTTTGTCACAGAGCCTGAGGTTTCATGATGACCAATTAAGCGAACATTTTTACTGTTACCGTATTGGCTAATCGCATCGATATCAAAGTCAGGGTAGGCTTTAGTAAAACTAAACACATCGCCATTATGGAACCAACTGCCATCCCAACCGTCATTCCAACCTTCAACTAATACACCATCAAAGCCATATTGCGCTGCAAAGTCCATATAGCGTTTGGTTTCGCTGGTGGTGGCGCCATGTTTTGGACCGCTACCCCAGGTGTTTTCGTTTAGGTGCATGCCCCACCAAATACCGACGTATTTGCCCGGTTGAACCCAGGAGACATCGCCCAGTTTGTTAGGCTCATTGAGGTTTAAAATTAAGTCCGAATTGAGTAAACCTGTGGCATTATTGGCAATTTGAATGGTGCGCCACGGTGTGGTGAATCCTGGTTGGGTTTTCACCCGAATACCGTCTGACCATGGGGTTAAATCTGCGCGTAATGTACCGTCACGGCCTTGATTTAACACCATGGCAGCATAATCGGTTAGGGCCGCTTCATGGATGCTCATGTGCACACCATCATTTGTTCTAAACGTCATTGGAGTATGGGCGCGGTCGATTTTATCCAGCGTGGTGGTGCGGTATAAATACTCGTAGCGGTTCCAGCCACGTCCGGGGATCCACCAGGCTGTTGTAAGCTGTGGATTAGGAATAACAAACTCGGTGAGCTCGTCGGTAATATCCAGTTTGGGTGTGTTCGCTAGGCCCGCTTGTTTTGGCACAAGATAACGAAAGCCAATGCCGTCGTTAAAGGCTTTAAATTCAATATCAAAATCGAGTTGACCGTTAGACAAGGTGGCTTTGATGCGATTGTAATGATCGCGCACATTTTCACGCTCCCCCCAGGGTTGCTGCCAGGTTTGGTCAACACTGCTGCGGCTGACATTTTTAATGGTAAATTCACTGCCAAACTCACCTAGTTGCTGAAATACCAGGCCAAGTTTACTCGGGTTAATGACGGGTTTACCGTTAAAGGCTATTTGATATTCGGGACGGCCATTATCGTCAGTTAAGCTGATATTGATGTGGGTGTCTGGCGAGGTCACATGCACAGTTTTAGCATTTACGATGCTAGAAAATGCTAAGCCAGATAGTACTAAAGCGCAGGTTACACTAATGATGGATTTATTAAATCGAGATTGAGTCTCAGCGCTACGAGACAAAGCCGCAGTCTGTGGGTATGAGGGCGTCATACGGTATCCTTGTTGTTTATTATTATATTGTTATCAACAAGTAATATATGACGCTTTTAGATTTTACCGCAAAGATCTGCATACGTATTCAGAGCGAGAAAAGAAATGATCTGGATATAACGTGGATGAAAAATGGCGTTAATAGTTAATGTCTAAAGACTTGAGTGCAGTATGTATTTTGTAGTCTGAATTCTACAGTAAGAATTGTGCACTCAAATCAATAAAGTCTGCTTAACGCTGCCCAGTGTTACAATCTCATGTCTAATTCATTGTGAATTAACACCACGCATTGCGATGCAAACAGCATTTTAGGGCCTAAGTTAATGTGTTGAGTACCAAGACGTTTAAGGCTGTTAAAACTCTTCTTAGGCATAGGGATATGGTCGGTTAATAAAAAGCATGGTTTTGAGGCAAACTCAACATCGCGAACCGGGGTGCCTTTTTTCTCTAACATATACAGCTGATAATCTTCGGCTAATTCTTGCACTAATTTTTCAAAGCTCACAGTGCGAACGGTAATGCCTGCTTCTACGTCACGTAACTGTTCTTTATCCATACCTTTGGATACCGTTAATGCCTTGGCTATTTTATTGGTGAGGTTTTGCTCATGAAAGCCACCGATATGACCTAACTCACTTGAACGAAAGCATATTGTGCGTGAAAAATCGCTTGTGCTTTCTAATACTAAATACACCACGACATCATCACGATGTGATTGAGCAACAAAGAGGGTATTCATTAAAGTGTGGGCTAAAATTTCAGTGTGAGCAGATTGACCTATACCCGCCAAAAACTGCTGGCTATCAACTGGAGCCGCTCTGGCTCGAACTACAAAAGCGCGCATCGTAAATCCTATTGGAAAATATTAAGCTAACATCGATTCTCTTCACCGCTAATCAATAAGCAACAGTCTAATTTGTATGTACAAACTGATTAATGGCAAAGTTTATTGCTTATTATCACAGTTTTAGTGTCTGCTGTAATGCGATTAATCTCTGTAACTGATTTTTTGATACAAAATCAAAATTAAACAGAGAGTAACTTTACGAGTAAGGTAGATTTACCCTGCTAGATTGCGCAATTGCGTTATCTCTATTTGAGCTCGATTTAAGGTGAATCACTGATTTAAATTACTTTGATGTTTACCCTAAATGAGCAACATGTTAATGAATTTGTGTGCGAGATCAGGGTTTCTCTGACAATAATAAGATATAAAGTATAAATAATTTACATCTTAATCGGAGTTACAATGTCTGAATCAATCCATGGGCATCAAGTGATGCAAATGATGCTAGAACATGGCGCAGCACTCACTAAACAGCAACTTAAAAATATGATGCACATAACATTCGGCGTCGATACGCGTTATCACACTTGTTCTGCTACTGAGATGGATGCGGATATGTTGATTACGTTTTTAGAAAATAAAGGCAAGTTTATTGATAGTGACAGCGGGATCACTACTGCTGCAGATAAGATTTGTAATCACTAGTTCATATCAAGTTTTTGCTGGTTTTACGGTTGAGAGTCCGTCAATGGCGATGCGATACCGCTGCGAAACAAAGATTGAACTAATCGATTGATACAGCTAGATATTAACAAAGCGCCGCAGATGGCTTATCTGCGGCGCTTTTGTATTAATACCATTGCGCATTAATAAGTGACCACTCAGAATACATCCAGCGGTTTTTGATTAAGGCGTCGCTATGTAGTCATGGTTGTTCCCTTTCAAATAGCGAGAACGCAAAGAAAAAGCCGCTGGGCATTCCTTTCAGGCGAGTTTTAAAAGGGCTTACACTGCGTTGCATGACTTCGAAAGAGAATAACTATTCATTCAGTCATTCGCCTTGTTTAAGCCCTTTTAAATTCTCGCTGAGAGAGCATTTACTAACGCGCAATGGAATAACCAACTCATTTTGTTTTAACCAACTCATTCTGAGTTTAGTTTTTTTGAGTTAACTCAAGTACCACTGATTGCAATGGTTGTAATTGTATTTGCACACTGGCGCTGTCGTGGTTATTCAATATCAAAGCGTGCTCATATGGCTGCTGAGTGAGTAAATCCATCAGCGTTACATTTTCAACAAGTTGCCATTGCTCAATGAGTGTTTTGGGTAGTGTAAGCGTAAATGTTTTAGGCTCGGTTTGGCTAAAGTTACTGGCAATGATCAATTGCTGCTCAGCATTATACCGGCTAAAGGCAAACACCTGATCATCATAGCCCTCGGTATTAAGCTGACGCTGTAAGGGGTCTAATGCAAGGTATTCGCCGGTTAACGCTGGCGCACTATGACTTAGGTTTAGCAAGGTTTGATAATAAGCGCGCAATGCCTTTTCATCTTCAGTGGATTGCCCGCCATCAAACTTGCCGTTGTTCATCCAGCGTTGGTGTGCAGGCACGCCAACATAATCAAAAATACTGGTACGAGTAGGCTGGCCAAAACCGGCCATTTCAGCGCCTTGCTCGCCGACATCCTGGCCAAAATACAACAGTGTGGGTGAGCGGCTTAATGTGGTCGACACTACCATTGCCGGCAGAGCATTAAATGCATTACTAGCAAAATCGGCGGTGTTAATACGTTGCTCGTCATGGTTTTCTAAAAAGTGCAGCATATGCTGTTCAATGTCGCTCACTTTTGCTTGTACAGTGGCGATAACCGCTGTGCTGGCTTTACCTTGAATAACGGCTTTTAAGCTGTCGTATAAATCCACTTTGTCGTACAGGTAATCCATTTTACCTAAATGAATATAATCACGATATAAATCAGGGTTATATACCTCTGCCAGAATAAACGCATTAGGGTTTGTATGCTTAATGTGGCTGTTGAGGTAGCTCCAAAATTCAACCGGCACCATTTCGGCCATGTCATATCGAAATCCATCAACCCCTTTGGCTAACCAGTATTGGGCAATGCGCTCAAACTTACGCCATGAATCTGGAATATCATCTGCGGCCTGTACTTGCCAAAAAGCCAAATGCTCCGCGGCCGTTTTACTTGCATAGTCAGCAGGTAGTACCGGGAAGTCGTGGCTGCCATCGGGCTTAACACCATAATTTATTTTAACGGTTTCATACCAGTCGTTGGCGTCAGGTTTGGCTAAACGTGAGCCATTACCAGTCCATTTTGCTGGAGATTCAGCAAATTTGCCGTCACTCAGAGGATGAGTTTCGCCGCCTAACGGGGCGTAACCATGAGGAGCATCGGGCACAGCAAAGTCTTCACCGATCACATAATAAAAGTTGTTATGTTTGCTATAAACCTGTGAGGTATCGTCATTGGCACCAAAGTCTAGTTCGCCTTTTGGGGCTGACAGAGAGTGATAGTTACGGGCAATATGATTGGGCACTATGTCGATAATCACTTGCATGCCATTGGCGTGAGTACGCTCGATTAAGGCTTCAAATTCAGCCAGGCGATTAGCTGGATTGGCCGCTAAATCTGGGTTGACGTTGTAATAATCTTTTACTGCATAAGGTGAGCCTGCACGGCCTTTAACGACATCGGGGTCGTCATTACTGATCCCAATACTGGTGTAATCGTTAATGACGGCATGATGCGGCACACCGGTATACCACACGTGAGTGGTGCCGAGTGATTTGATGTCTTGTAAAGCGGTATCGGTAAAGTCGCCAAATTTACCCACACCATTGTCGGCAATGGTGCCCCAAGGTTTATTGGTGGTATTAGTATTGCCGTATAAGCGAGTGAAGACCTGGTACACCACGGGTTTACCGGTTGTTGGCGATGACTTAACTTGTGTCATTGATAATGCCGATCCTCTCACATTTTCAGTCTTTTGAATGTCGGTATTGGTGGGCTTACAGCCGCTGATGCTTAAGCTTAAGCCTATCACGGCTATGTAGGTGAGGGGACGCATGCTAACGTTAATTGATACTGAAGGTAATAACATAGAGACTCTTTTATCTTGGTATCCACTTGCTGTGGTGCATAAGTGTGTGTGTTTATCACGGCTAGGCTAATCCACAGTGGTTCAGCCTAGCCTTAGCAATGTGTAATACCATTCCGCATTAATAAGTGACCACTCAGAATGCATCCAGCGGTTTTTGATTAAGGCGTCGCTATGTAGTAATGGTTATTCCCTTTCAAATAGCGAGAACGCAAAGCAAAAGCCGCTGGGGCATTCCTTTCTGGCGAGTTTTAAAAGGGCTTACACTGCGTTGCATGACTTCGAAAGAGAACAACTATTCATTCAGTCATACGCCTTGTTTAAACCCTTTTAAATTCTCGCTGAGAGATCATTTACTAACGCGGAATGGTATAAGCTTATCGTTTGAGCGACAAAATAGTCACGCCTTTTTGCTCAAGCTTAAGCGGGGTATCTAATTGATAAGATTGTTGATTGATAATATCAACGCCTTGAGTATTACCATTAAATACGCTGCTAAAGCGTTGTAAGTCGAGCGCTACGCTTTGCTCATTTTTATTGTAAATAATCAACAAGGTTTCATTATCTGCATGGCGGCTTTGCACGTATACGCCATCTTTAGGCACAAAATGACGTAAATTGCCGTGTTGTATTGCCGCAGAATTTTTACGGTAATTGAGCAGGCTACGCATAAACGACAATGTCGCTTGTTGCTGGATATCTAAGCCTTCACCGGTAAAAGCGTTGACCTTATCTTGTGGCCACCCTCCCGGGAAATCACCGCGCACCGCGCCATCGTTTCTGCCTTCACTTGGGCTTTGCATTAGCACTTCAGTGCCATAAAAAATCTGTGGAATGCGGTTACTGGTGAGCACGTAGGCCATTGCGATATTAAACAAGCCTAAATCGTTTTTCATTAAGCTGTATAAACGGTTGGTGTCGTGATTGCCCTCAAATAACACTAAGTCTGTCGGCTTGGCATACACCACATCGTCGGCTAAGCGTTGGTACAAATTAATTAAGCCAGTGTCCCAGCCTTCTGGCTCGGTTAAACTGGCAATCAAAGTGTCGTACAGTGGAAAGTCCATCATACTTGGGGTGTATGAGGTGTAACCATCGTTATTTTGTTTACCTGCCTGCCAATAACTCACGGTAATCGGGTTGCTTGTCCACTCTTCGCCAACAATATTAAAGTTTGGGTATTCGTCCATAATGGCTTTAGACCAATGGGTTAAAAATGCTTTGTCTGCATAAGAGTAGGTGTCTTCGCGTATACCACTCAAGCCTGCATATTCAACCCACCAAATGCTGTTTTGAATTAAGTAAGTTGCCATGTGTGGATCAGTTTGGTTCATGTCGGGCATGGTGTCGGTAAACCAGCCTTGGTCAAAATCAGCGGTGTCACTGGTCACAGCGTATGGGTCTTGTACTGTGGTGCGGCGGTGGCTGGTGTAGAGAATGTCTTGCGGATTTTGCTGCCAGGCTTGTTGGCCGTTAACCCAGGTTTCGCTCGGAAAATCGGCCATCCATTGATGACCTGAGCCCATGTGATTCACAATGACATCTTTAATCACCCCAATGCCAAAGCTACGCGCCTCTTGCACTAGTGCCTGGTACTCTTCGTTGGTTCCAAAACGTGGGTCTATTTGATAAAAATGGGTGGTTGAATAACCGTGATAAGAATACTTATCTTGGTTGTTTTCAAGCAGCGGGTTAATCCATAGCTGAGTCACACCTAAATCGTGCAGGTAGGGCAGCGCTTTGCGGATCCCCAAAATGTCGCCACCGTGACGACCACCATCAAAGCTACGATCGCTCTTTTCGAGCATGCTTGGGTGATTATCGTTATCTGGATTGCCGTTAACAAAGCGGTCTGGGGTGATTAAGTAAATCACATCTTTATTGCTAAACCCCTGGCGTTCGCGCGCTCCAGGCTCCCGTGCTTGAATGGCATAATCAAATTGTTCGACTAGCTGATCATTATCATAAAGGCCAATTTTTAGTTGTTGTGCTTTGGCATCTTGTAAATCTAAATTGATAAACAAATGATTGGGGCTTGCGGTTTGCTCAACGTTGACCAGCTTTACACCCTGGGCGTTGAGCAGTTTAACCTGGTGGCCACGAATATTGTCGCCAGCAACCAATAATTGCAGTTGTGGATTGTGCATCCCTGCCCACCATGAAAGGGGCTCAACGTTAATCTGTGCATTAACAGACAATGCACAGCAACACATCGCCAATCCTAAAAAAGCTGAGCCGGCAAACAAACGGTTTTTTGCTGGCTTTGGTGTGTGTATATGGCTAGTTGATAAAGTCATATTGTGTCCTATGTGGTTTTTATCTTGTTATTTATAACGTTAATGAGTCTTATTGGTTAACGTAAACAGGTTAAAGCGCCTTAATAAACGCGCTATGTTCAGGCATGTTGGCAACTGTGGTGTTAATCACTTTGCTTATGTTGCCTAAATAATCTTGTAATGCTGCTGGCTCAACCGCTGCCGCGAGCGGGTGAAAGTCTGCCGGTTTAATGCCCTGGCCGAGCATCACCTGGATCCAGGCGGCTTCGGTAAACAGTTCGTCTTGATGCCTAAATACGCAGGCTGTTTGGCTAAATAAATCGATTTTTTGCTGCAGGCTGTCGGGAATACTCATGTCGCGGCAATGCTGCCATAAACCGCGGTTATCTGGCTCTGTTTGTTTGGCGTTGAGGTGGTAGTGCAAAATAATAAAGTCGCGAATTTGTTCAAACTCAGTTTGTGATTGACGATTAAACTCATCCACTTGTTGAGATTGAATGCCGTGATGCGGAAACAATTTAGTTAGACGAATTATCGCCGATTGCACTAAATGTAAGCTGGTGGATTCTAGCGGCTCTAAAAATCCGCTCGATAAACCAATCGCGATACAGTTTTTATGCCACTGCGTTACCCGTCTGCCCGTGGTGAAATTGATTTTACGGGGCTCAGCTAATGGTGTGCCATCAAGGTTGGCGAGTAATAGTTGTTTTGCTTGTGCATCACTCATGTATTGGCTGCTATAAACAATGCCATTGCCGGTGCGATGTTGCAGCGGGATCCGCCATTGCCAACCTGCATCATGTGCGGTGGCTTTAGTGTAGGGCAGCAGTGGATGGGTACTTTCACACGGCACGGCGTAGGCACTGTCACAAGGTAGCCAATGTTGCCAGTTTTCATAATCGACACCGAGCGCTTGCTCTATTAATAGGGCAGAAAAGCCCGAGCAGTCGATAAATAAATCACCGGCGATGGTTTGGCCGCTTTGCAAGATCACACTGGCAATATTGCCGCTGCTATCAAGTATGGTGTTATCTATTTTACCTTCAAGGCGCTTAACACTGCGTTGCGAGCAATATTGTTGCAGCATGGTGGCATATAAGCTGGCATCAAAATGGTAGGCATGAGTAATGCCCGACATTTGTGCATTGGGAATAGTGGCAATAGGCTGAAATTTATTGTGTTTAGCGGCCTGGTAATTAATGGAATAACGCCAAAAGTCTGCCGGATTGTATTGCGAGTTTGAGTCAGCGTTGTGAGCTGCCTGGGCGCAAAGCCAATAATGGTGGAATGATGTAAAACCTAGGTCGCGGCCTACATTGCCAAAGGCGTGCATGTAAGCATCACCTTGCTGATACCAGTTTTCAAATTCGATGCCCAATTTATAAGTGGCTTGGGTTGCGTTAATAAAGTCGCTTTCTTTAATGCCCAGCACACTATTAAAAATTTGTAGCGGTGGGATTGTCGCTTCGCCCACACCAATAGTGCCAATGGCGTCAGACTCGATGAGAGTAATATGGAGTTGGGTGTTGAACAACCTCGCTAGCATGGCCGCTGTCATCCACCCTGAGGTGCCGCCGCCCACAATGACAATGTTTTTTATTGTTGTTTGTTTCATTGTTATCGCCTTTGTTTATTGTGTGATGAGTGCAATAAATTAAAAAAGCCCCTGTAAAAGGTACAGAGGCTTTTGAGGGAGGTTTTATATTACAAGCCGTTTAGAACTTGTAGTTAGCACCTAACATAAAGTTACGGCCATAGTTTTGATAATCACGAACGTGGCGTGCATCTTCACCTGTGTACGAGGTAAAGGGCTCATTGGTTAGGTTGTTGACCTGGAACTGAACCGATAGACCGTATAGTGCATCGATGCCGCTTTCGGTAAAGTCATAACCAATTTGCGCATCGACTACGGTTTCAGCTTTCACGTTAACGTTAACGCGCGTTAAGCTGATTGCGGTCACTTCACCTAGGAAATCACTACGGTAGCGAGAACTAATACGTGCTTCAAAGCCGGCGTTCTCATAATAAACCGTTGCGTTAAAGGTTTTTTCTGATAAGCCTGGTAATGTTGTCGCCGCGCTATCTGAGGTTTCTTTCACTTCACTGTCGTTATAAGAACCACTTAAGATGGTACCAAAACCTTCAAGTTGATCAGCAAACAAGCCAAAATCTAGCGATAAAGAGGCTTCAATACCTTGTACATAACCGCCTTGACCATTTTGTGGTTGAGACACAAGCCCGATTGGGTTGTCGTCAGGACCTTGAGGTAAAATAGTACTAAAATCAAAGGCTGATTGTTGGTCATAGACGTAGTTTTCTAGGTCTTTATAGAAAACAGCTAACGAGAAGTAACCTTGATCGCTAAAGTAGTTTTCGTAGCTAATGTCATATTGACGCGCTAACCAAGGACGTAATTCAGGATTACCTGCACCACCTGACCAGTTAACACCGTCGTTTGGATTTTCATTGTAGCTAAAGTTAACGTTAGCATTCATTTTGTCCATACGCGCACGGGTTAGGGTACGTGCTGCAGCAAAGCGAACCATTTGACCGTCGGCAACTTCAAAGCCTAAATTCATGCTCGGTAACCATTCAACGTAAGAGTCACCCGCGGTGCGAGGCGTTAATACCACGTTACCATCTTCTACGGTTGCAACCGTGCCGTCTGAACTTTGGTCAGTATGTACCGCTTGTAAACCGACGTTACCCGTTAGTGGGAAACCCATTAATTCAGATTCAAGGTTTGCTTTAACAAACACGGTAGAGACTTCTTCTGAAATGGCCCAAGAGTTAGTTGCACGAGATAAATCGACATCTGCTACGTCAGTTTCGGTGTAACCGCCGGCATTATAAAATGCTAATGAGTCGTAGCTAAGTACATCACCCATACCGAAAAAGTCGAGTGAAGTTGGTGATAGTAAGAATTGATCTGGCACGGTTTCTAGGTAGTTATCTGACCCATCGTAGCCGGCAAGTGTTAAGTAATAGCCTTTATCAAGCTTACTCTTGTCGCGATTTGTGCGATTAACACCAAATTCAACGCTACGAACAGCGCCTTCATCAAAGATGTACTCAGCACTTAAACGGAACGAGTTTAGCTCATCTTCAATTTCTGGTTTATTGATAAAACCGTCTTGGGTGTTAGGCCCTAATGGGCTGCCCCAGCCGAGTGGGTCGCCTAATTTAATCACATTTGGATCGGCGTAATCTAAGTTGTGAGTAAAGTCATAACCGCCATCGCCATTATAGGCAAAACCTAAGTCATCAACCGCGCCAACACCAGTACCACGACCTGTGCCGCTGTAACTTTCCATACCAATGTCGGTACGATCGGCTTTTGACATTGCAATGTCAGCTTCAACGCGCCAGTTATCATTGATGGTGTATTTGTTGTTCCAGCCAATTGATAACGAGTCAGCATCACGTTTGTTGACATCGTTACGTACCACAACTTCAGCGCCATTAATGGTGCCTTGAGTCACTAAACCATTTTCTGTCGTTAATGCAGAAACACCACCGTTGCTACCCCAAGCTGCTGGGATTTCAATACCACGTAAACGTTGGTCATCGGTAAATTTGGTGTAGTAAATATCAACCACAGAGGTAAATTGCTCGTTAGGTGCATATTCAAATACCGCTAACACACCATCGCGCTCTAATTCGCTTGAACGAACAAATGGTTTTGCTCCACCTAATACGCTATCGCCTTCAGCATTTTCTGGGTAACCCCAAGCCTGCCAGCGCTCTTCTTGGTTTGGCGACATCATACGAGCATAGCCTAATGCAATACCGATAGTGTCGTCAGCAAACTGGTCAATGTATGAAATGCTGCCGCGGTAGCCAGTGTCTTCTGAACCACTGTTTAATGAACCTAAATCGTTCATTTCGCCACGTAATGACATGGCAAAGGTTTGCTCGCCATGGGTTAATGGGCTAATGGTTTGCATGTCTACTGTGCCGCCGATGGCTTGTGCCATGACCGAGGCATCAGGGGTTTTATACACCACAACACGGTTAAGTAATTCAGAAGGGTATTGGTCAAATTCAACGCCACGGTTGTCGTTGACTGACGCTTGTTCGCGACCGTTTAAGGTGGCGGTAGTAAAGTCTGGGCCTAAGCCACGAATAGAAATAACGTTTGCACGGCCATCAAGACGCTGTGCGGCAATGCCGGGTAAACGTGCTAGAGATTCCGCGATACTGACGTCTGGTAATTTACCAATGTCTTCTGCAGAAATGGCTTCAACGATTGAAGATGAAGACATTTTTAATGATTGTGATTCTTGTAAACTGCGACGAATACCAGTGACCTGGATCACTTCAATATTTTCTTCAGCGGTTTCTGTTGTTTGTACATCATCTGCAGCGTAAGCGCTGATACTGGCACCCGCGGCAGCTAATGCTAACGTAAGTAGGCTCGGTTTAAATAGCAACATTCATCTTTCCCCTTTAGTGAACACTTAACAGCTGGATTTAGGTCGAGTGTTAGTGTTCTTTTGAATTTTGGTTACAGTCTTTATTGTGTTTATGCCCCAGCATGCTTAATAACTATGATAAATATCTATGATAAATAATTATTATAAGTGACTGCATAAGTGCTGGAGTTATGACCAAATTGTTGCACAACAGTGACGATACTACTCCCAGTACACTTTTGCCGACAATATTATGCATACGTATTCAAAGCTCTCTGCAGAGGTTTAGAGCGGCAATTGTATATTTAAAAGCCATTGTGGTTAGCATTTAAATAATGTCTAAGTTGCTGTTTATAAATAATATAAATCGTTATGTGTGACGTAATTAAGCTATTTATTTCTTTGCATACGTATGCAGGTGTATTGAACCTGATTTCCTTATTCACGTATCCTCAGGGATAACAATAAAACAACAGCGGACCGTTACTCGTTCGCAACATAAAGTTAACTTTCGGGTCTTGGGACGGGTTAACTTACTTTAAGGGGAAACAATGGGTCAGGTAACCTGGTGGCGCGGAGGAGTGATTTATCAAGTCTATCCTCGCAGTTTGATGGATTCGAATGGCGATGGCGTCGGTGACTTGCAGGGCATTATTGCCAAGCTTGATTATATTGCTAGCCTCAATGTTGATGCGATATGGATTTCTCCTTTCTTTAAATCACCAATGAAAGATTTTGGTTACGACATCAGTGACTATCTTGAAATTGACCCGTTATTTGGCACCATGGCTGATTTTGATCAACTTATTGAACAGGCACATCTACGCAATATTAAAGTGGTTATTGACCAGGTATTAAGTCATACCTCTGATCAACATGCGTGGTTTGAGCAAAGTCGCCAAAGTCGTGATAACGATAAAGCTGATTGGTACGTGTGGGCGGATCCTAAAGATGATGGTAGCGCGCCAAACAACTGGTTAGCTATTTTTGGTGGTTGTGCATGGGAATGGGAGCCTCGTCGTCAGCAGTATTACTTACATAACTTCCTTAAAAGCCAACCAGATTTAAATTTCCATTGCCCACAGGTGCGTCAGGCGGTGTTAAACAACGTCGAGTTTTGGCTTAAAAAGGGTGTCGATGGTTTCCGTCTTGATGCAATCACGTTTTGTTATCATGATGAGCAATTACGCGACAACCCTGCTAAACCGAAAGACCAACGCCAAGGCCGCGGGTTCAGCGAAGACAATCCTTATGCGTACCAATATCATTATTACAATAATACCCGTCCGCAAACGGTGGGCTTTATTGAAGAGTTACGTGCATTGATTAACCGCTATCCTGGCGCGGTGACATTAGGTGAAGTCTCGTCAGAAGATTCACTCGCTACTATGGCCGAATACACTCAGGGCGATGATCGTTTACATATGGCCTACAGTTTTGAGTTATTAACCGATGATTTTAGTGCGGCCTATATTCGCCAAACAGTAGAAGAATTAGAAGCCAGTATTGGTGACGGTTGGCCATGTTGGGCAATTGGCAACCACGATGTTCAACGTGTTGCCACGCGTTGGGGTAAAGAGCAAGCTAACCCGACCATGGTTAAAATGCTCAATGCCATGTTGTTTTCGTTACGCGGTAGTGTCTGCAGCTATCAAGGCGAAGAGTTAGGGTTAACCGAGGCGCCAATCGAATTTAACCAGTTACAAGACCCGTTTGGCATTACCTTTTGGCCAATGTTTAAAGGTCGTGATGGTTGTCGTACGCCAATGCCCTGGGTTAAGTCTGCCGACAATGCCGGCTTTAGCCATACACAACCCTGGTTACCCATCTCAGCAGAGCACATCGATAGTGCAGTGGATGTACAAGAAGTCGATAGCGACTCTATTTTAAACAGTTATCGTCACTTTTTAGCATGGCGTAAACAACAGAATGTGTTAATTGACGGTGATATCCAATTTGTCGATGCACACCCAAATGTGTTGGCGTTTGTTAGAACATTGGGTTCGCAGCGGATGTTGGTATTATTTAACTTATCGATTCAGCAATCACAGTTTGAGTTAGCTGACATTAAGGTTAACAGTGTGCTTGATGGACATGGGCTAGCCACAGGGCATCAAGATAAGCAGCAAGCAAACACCATTGTGTTGCCAAGCTTTAGCAGCTTTTATGCCTTTATAGACTAATTTAATTAAGCCGAAATACTCAGAGTACTTCGGCTTTTTTGATCTAAACGCGGTATATCGAATTGAATTTTCCTTGGTATGTCATCACAGTGATATCACAGCAGATATCCAAAATACCTAAATTAAAATCAACATAACGCAATCTACATAACTAACAAGAAGAGACCAATTATGGCTTCAACAATGCAAAGTACACAACACACCACAACAGACGGAGGTAATGGTAATTACCGTTTTGCTCTGGTGTCATTAACATCGTTGTTTTTTATGTGGGGGTTTATCACCTGCTTAAACGACATTTTAATTCCGCATTTAAAAGCGGTGTTCTCGCTTAACTATACCGAAGCCATGCTGATCCAATTCTGCTTTTTTGGTGCTTACTTTTTAGTGTCATTGCCGGCCGGTAAGTTAGTCAAAAAGATGGGATATCAAAAAGGCATAGTATGCGGATTATTAATCGCCTGTGTAGGCTGTTTATTGTTTTATCCTGCCGCCGCGCTGGCCACATATGGTCTATTTTTAGGCGCGCTATTTGTATTGGCATCGGGTATTACTATATTACAAGTTGCCGCTAACCCTTATGTCAATGCCTTAGGTAGCGTTGAAACTGCATCGAGTCGCTTAAACCTAACTCAGGCATTTAATGCGCTAGGTACTACGGTCGCTCCTTATTTTGGTGCTGTTTTGATTTTATCTGTGGCAAGTGGCGCAGTTGAAGGCCTAAGCCATGCACAAGCCGAAGCTGAAGTCGTTAAACTGCCATACCTAATTTTGGCAGGTATGCTGGGTTTGCTAGCATTGATCTTTTCTAAACTAAATTTACCGACCATTGCTGAACACAATGAAGTGTCAGACAATAATGGCGTTGTTACCCATAACGGAAAAACCAGTGCATGGCAAAGCACTCACTTGGTGTTGGGCGCGGTAGGTATCTTTGTTTATGTTGGCGCAGAAGTGTCAATTGGTAGCTTTTTAGTTAACTTCTTAGGTGAAGAACATATCGCCGGATTGAAAGAAGCTGATGCGGCAAAATACATTACCTATTACTGGGGCGGAGCAATGGTAGGTCGCTTCATTGGTTCTGCAGTAATGCAAAAAATCCCGGCGGGCACCTTATTAGCGTTTAATGCGTTAGTGGCAGCGGGATTAATATTAGTGGCAATGACTAGCAGCGGCGCAGTAGCGATGTGGTCAATTTTAGCCGTGGGATTATTTAACTCTATTATGTTCCCAACGATTTTTAGTCTGGCATTACGTGGCTTAGGTCCTCATACATCACAGGGCAGCGGTATTTTATGTTTAGCCATTGTCGGTGGTGCGATAGTACCACTATTACAAGGTGTAATGGCTGATGCTATGGGTTTGCAATTAGCCTTTATTTTACCGGTTGTGTGTTATGGCTTTATTTTGTTCTATGGCGCGAAAGGGTCAAAAATGTAAATGGTGATATCACTTTCATTGCCATACACACTAAGCGACCTTCGGGTCGCTTTTTCTTGCTATCAGTGGCCTAAATCCCTATGATCGGCACGTTTTTACACTGATTGTTATTTTATGAGAGAGCCCATGTTAACTTACCCGCTGTCTGGCAGTTCATCTGAATTAGTATTAAACGTACTGACGATGGTGTTAACCCGAGGAAAACCATTAGACCGAGCTTATTCAGAGCACTTTTCTGGTTTATCGCTTAATCCATCAGAGCAAGCGCGGATCACCCAAGTTACTGGCGATATTTTACGTCGACTTAATCTGTATTGTTTTTTAGTGGATATCACCCCAGATGAGTTTGACCGTCAGGGTTCAAAACTGCTAAATGGCTGGCATGTATTTCATGGCCTTGATTTGCCTAAAATGCAGTACTCGTTGCAAATCGAACAAGCATCATTTGATGCCAACCTTGAAAAAGCCAAAGCCGATCCTGTGTTGTGGGATGGATGCCCAGAATGGCTAAACGAGCTCGGGCAAACTCAATTAGGCGACAAATGGCCTGCCGAGCGCGCCGCATTAGCTGAACAACCTAAGCGTTACTTACGTGTTAACGAGCTTAAGTGCGACCGTGAAAAACTAATTGCTCGCTTACAAAAAGAGGGCGTAACAGCCGTTACATTGCCCGATGTTACCTCTGCCGTTGAAGTGACCTCAGATTCTGCACTGTTTCGTACCGATGCTTTTAAAGATGGCTGGTTTGAGCAACAAGATGCCGGCTCGCAATTAGTGGCCGATGCAGTCGGTGCAAAACCTGGCATGCGTGTGGTGGATGCCTGCGCTGGTGCGGGTGGTAAAACGCTGCATATTGCTGCCCAAATGCAAGGTAAAGGCCGCTTATTAGCGATGGATGTTGAGCAATGGAAACTCGACAATCTTAAAACCCGTGCCAAACGTGCCGGCGCGCATAATGTTGAAACCCGCATTATTGCCAGCTCTAAAACCATCAAACGTTTAAAGCTTACAGCCGATCGCGTTTTGTTAGATGTGCCATGTTCAGGCTTAGGTGTACTAAAGCGTAACCCAGATTCAAAATGGCGTGATACGCCAGAGCGTTTGCCAGTGCTAATTGAACTGCAAAAGCATATTTTGCAAAGCTACAGCCGCATGGTCAAAGTGGGCGGAATGCTCATTTACGCAACGTGTTCAATTATGCCAGAAGAAAACCGTCAGCAAGTGGATGCGTTTTTAGCACAAAACCCGCAGTTTACTTTATTAGGTGATGAAAATATTTTAGTGTCTGAGCGCGGTTTTGACGGCTTCTATCTTGCTAAGATGGAACGCATTGCAGAATAATATTTGAGCAAGGTTGTATCAACTTAATTAATTAGTGTTTGCTGTAACTGATAGTTAACAATTACTTAACGGTGCTTTTTTAGGCACCGTTTTTTTATTTGTACAATAAAGAATAGATTTCATAGCACTTTATCGAATAAAAGCTGAATTTTACATTGATAAACGTTCTATAAATGCATAATCTTATTAACATATTATTGAGCTGTAATATGAGTTAACTCATACCATTACGGAGCCATATGGATATAGGACCGAATACCGACAATACCGCCCAACAACCTCAACAAGAGGGTTATCATGAGTCAAGATTAGAACGCTATAGCACTATCTTGAATATGGTGTTGCAAGGTCTGCCACTCGGCGAAATGCTGAACGCATTAGTGTTGCTTATTGAAGCGCAAAAGATAGGCACTCGCGCATCAGTATTATTAATCAGCGATGACGGTAAACGCTTAATATCGGGCGCTGCCCCTAATTTACCCGATGCTTATAACCAGGCGATTAATGGCGTTGAAATTGGTCCTCAAGTTGGCTCATGTGGTGCTGCAGCTTTTTTAAGTCAGCGAGTGATTGTTGAAGATATTGATACACATCCTAATTGGCAACAATACAAAGAAATCCCTATCGATTGTGGCTTAAAAGCCTGTTGGTCGGAGCCGATTAAAGACAGTGATGGCAAAGTGCTCGGCACATTTGCCATGTATTACGACACCATAAAATCACCTACTGATCAGGATTTAATTTTAATTCAAGAAGCGGCTCGTCTAGCAAGCCTGGCCATTGAGCGCAGCCGTGGTATGCATGTTCAACGCTTGAGCAGTAAAATTTTTAACAGCCTACCCATCGCCCTGGTGATCACCTCTGAAGACAATTCAGTACTGTCGGCGAACCCGATTTTTAAATCGTTAACCTCAACTTATTACGCCAATCTCAAATTATTTGATGTACAGCGATTTTTAAGCCATTCACCCGCCGAGCAAATTGCCGATTTATTCGATCATTTATCGAGAGGCCATGCCTGGCAGGGAGAGTTAAAAGGCTTAAGAACCGATAACGACATTATTGATATATCGTTAACCGTAGCGGTGATACGTGACTCGTTTACTCAGCAAAATTGTTTTGCCTGGTTAATTAATGATATTTCAGCCAGAAAAAATGCCGAGCAAACCATTCATTTCCAAACAAATTATGATCAATTAACCGGTTTAGCAAATCGTAAATATTTGTTCGACAGCTTACAAAGCATCATTGAACCTGATGATTTACATAAAAAAAACGAAAAACAGTTTAGCTTGATGTTGATAGACATTGACCATTTTAAACAAATTAACGATACATTAGGCCATGATAAAGGTGACTTAGTACTGACCTTGATGGCTAAACGTTTGTCGAGTGTTATCCCTGAAAATGTGTTGCTGTCTCGGATTGCCGCTGATGAGTTTGCCTTAGTATTCCCAGGCGAAATGTCGACAGATTCGCTCATCAGTATGGTTCATGATGTATCGGCGGTATTAGACAATCCCTTTTCAGTGGGCGGGCAACACCTTAAATTGACGATCAGCACGGGCCTAGCGAGATACCCAGACGATGCCGACAAAGTTGAGCAAATTTTAAATTGTGCCACGCAAGCGATGTATAACGCTAAGTCACATGGACGTAATTGTTTTAAATTTTTTAACCAGCAAATTCAAAAAGATGCAGAACGTAATGCCGAACTTCACCTGCGGCTAAAAACGGCCATTAATGAGCAACAATTTGCACTTTATTACCAACCAATAGTAAACCCAAATACCGGTTTAATTGTTAAGGCTGAGGTGTTATTACGTTGGCAATACGATGGCAGTTTTGTCTCGCCTGATGAGTTTATTCCAATAGCTGAAGAGTCTGGTTTTATCGTGCAAATAGGCGAGTGGGTAAGAAACCAGGCTATTGATACTATTACTACCTTACAAAAACGTGGTTTAGCGATCCCACTATCGATTAATGTGTCGACTATCGAGTTTTGGACTAGCGAATTGCAGCAACGATTTTTAGCGTACTTTGATGCCAAAGAAGCCGAGTTCGGTGCTCAGGGGTTTCCGTACTCATTGATTACCTTAGAAATCACCGAGTCGCTGATGATGAAGCAGCTTGATACCATTAACCAACTTCTTATCGAATTAAGGCATCGTGGTATGCAAATATCGGTTGATGATTTTGGTACTGGCTATTCATCGTTATCATACCTGGCGAATTTCCCCGTTGATCAGGTGAAAATTGATAAGTCATTCATCCAAAAAATATCAATGGGTACTCGACATGAAGCACTCATTGAAGCCATTGTCAGTATGAGCCGTGCTTTAGATTTATCGATTGTCGCTGAAGGCGTTGAAACTCAAACTGAGCTAGATTTTATTAAACAACAAAATATTGAAGCCGTGCAGGGGTATTTTTTCTACAAACCGATGCCAGAACACGCATTCTTTGAGTTATTAGCCAAACAGGCCCAAACCAAGTAACCGCTATTATGTTAGCGTCTGCTGAGGTTTCAAGGTTATTTTGGCAGTGAATTCAAGTGTAAGTTTATGTTTGACAGTACTAAATAAAAAATGCCGCATAATCATATGCGGCATTTTTATTGAACCTGCTTCAGATAAACCAAGTTAACCCAAATTGAGTTAACCTCAAAAAGGTTATTAGTTAAGCATGCTCTTTGGCTCAGTAAACTCAAGACTTAATGCTTCAGCTACTTCTTTACAGACGAGTTTGCCATGGATAACGTTTAAGCCATTTAATAAATGTTTGTCATTTAATAAAGCTTGTTTGTAACCCTGGTTAGCTAACTTGATGATGTAAGGAAGCGTGGCATTGTTTAATGCAAAAGTAGAGGTACGTGCAACAGCACCAGGCATGTTAGCAACACAGTAATGAACTACGTCATCAACGATGTAAGTTGGATCCTGGTGAGTGGTAGCGTGTGAGGTTTCAACACAACCACCTTGATCGATTGCAACATCAACAATTGCACTGCCTGGCTTCATACGCTTAACCATGTCTTTAGTGATAAGCTTTGGTGCAGCAGCACCGGGTACTAATACGCCACCAATCACAAGATCCGCTTCAAGCACATGACGCTCAATGGCATCGGCCGTTGAGTAAATAGCTTTAACAGCAGAACCAAATTGCACGTTTAAACGACGTAATGCATCAATGCTACGGTCAAGTACAACCACGTCTGCACCCATGCCAACAGCCATTTGCGCTGCGTTTGTTCCTACCATGCCGCCACCGATGATCACCACTTTAGCTGGCTCAACACCTGGTACGCCACCTAATAACATACCGCGGCCACCTAGCGATTTTTCAAGTGCACGCGCACCCGCCTGAATCGACATACGGCCAGCCACTTCTGACATAGGTGCAAGTAGCGGTAAACCACCACGGTCATCTGTGACGGTTTCGTAAGCGATACATACCGCACCGCTGGCGATAAGATCATTGGTTTGCGCTAAATCTGGCGCAAGGTGTAAATAAGTAAATAAAATCTGATCGTTACGTAACATCGCACGTTCAACTGCTAACGGCTCTTTCACTTTTACAATCATTTCAGCTTTAGCAAAGACTTCTGCAGCAGTTGCTAAAATTGAAGCACCAGCATCAATATAATCTTGATCAGTAAAACCGATACCCACACCCGCATCTGATTGAACAAATACGTCATGACCTTTAATGGTCAATTCGCGCACGCTTGATGGAACCATGCCAACACGGTATTCGTGGTTTTTGATTTCTGTTGGTACACCAATAATCATTTTTGAGCCTCAATTTGCATAAAACCCACTTTAAGTGGGTATAGTTGTTATTAATTGTGACCTGAACGTGCTTATTTCAGGGAACTCTAGTATAGTGCTGGTCAAGCAGATTATGCTGCTGAAGATTCCCCTTAAAAAGGTTTATATATTGTTTTAAGGACAAAACAAGGTTAAATATATGGCAAGTAATAAAAACTATTCTGTTAAAGATTTAGACCGCATCGATCGCAACATCCTCCATGAACTCCAAATTGACGGACGCATCTCTAATGTAGAGTTGTCTAAAAGAGTTGGCTTAAGCCCTACACCTTGCCTAGAAAGAGTTAAACGACTAGAAAAACAGGGGTTTATCAATGGTTACACCGCATTGGTTAATCCACATTTTTTAGGGGCATCACTGTTAGTGTTTGTTGAGATAACCTTAAACAGAGACACGCCAGACATATTTGACCGCTTTAATCGCGCCGTTCAGCTCCTAGATGATATTCAAGAGTGTCATTTGGTCTCTGGTGATTTCGACTACTTATTAAAGACTCGAGTATCAGATATGTCTGCATATCGTCGATTATTAGGTGAAACCTTACTGAAATTACCGTCTGTGTCAGACACTCGTACTTATGTAGTGATGGAAGAAGTAAAGCAAACCAATAAAGTCGCTTTATACAATCTAGGATAACCTTATCTTTATCAGTAAGTGGTTTTACCTGTTAGCCTGCAATTTATTCAATCGTGATGGGCCGTAGCGCTGCAACGTATATACCCAAACAACCTGAAGATGTTCGATTTCAGCAAGAATTTACACGCGTTTAGGCAAGGCATTGATTGCGGGTAATGGTTATTCCCTTTCCAAAATCAATAACACAGCATAAACACGTGTAAAACTTGCCCTTTGGGAGTTTCACCGTGTTTCCCTGATTATTAAATCAAGAGCGTTGTTGCGTTAATTTATAAGGTACCTACATTACCGCATTAACGCGCCTAGTATTGAAAACACGGTGATGCTCTGAAACACGTATCTTCAAGTTGATTGGGTATAGGTTCATCATTGATTGTTTTGGTTGATAAATCATTCAATTCTATGCATCTCAATCGCACTTTTGATTGGTTGGATTAATTCCCTATAACAATCCATTGAGCTTGACGAAATCAAGGTGCATAATCACTGCAAATACAGTGATATTCTGTTATCTTAACCCTTATTTTTCACTCTTTTATGGATGTTTTCGTTTGACTCAGGAAAATAGTCTAAAAACACTTAGCGGCTTACAACGCTTGCTTGAAGGTGGTTTAATTCTTTGTTGCATGGTTGCAACCTACATTCTATTGGCGCTATCCAGTTTTAACCCGAATGATCCGGGCTGGAGTCAGTCGCATTTTCAAGGTGAAATTCATAATTGGACTGGCGCTGTAGGTGCCTGGACAGCAGATGTGCTGTTTTATTTTTTTGGCTTTATTGCCTTTTTAATCCCAGTCATTATTGCCACAACCGGGTGGTTCATCTTTAATCGTGCTCATCGGGTATTTGAAATTGACTATTTTTCAGTCGGCTTACGCATTATAGGTTTTATGCTGATGTTGTTGGCGCTAGCCGCACTTGTGAGCATGAATGCCGACAACATGTTTGTGTTTTCTGCCGGTGGTGTAGCGGGCGATGTAATAGGGCAGGCGATGCTGCCTTATTTTAGTACTTTAGGTACCACACTCTTATTAATGTGTTTTATTTGCGCCGGTTTTACCTTAGCCACTGGCGTAAGTTGGTTAACGATTATTGAGTTGACTGGCTTTGGGGCTATTTGGTGTGCCAAAAGAGTATGGACGCTACCCATTTTATTTAAGCGTGAACGCGAAACTGAAGACACCAAAGGCTTTATGTCATTGGTTGATAAATTCAAGCAACGCCGTGATGAAATGGAAGAACAAGACACCGTCACTAAAGACGAGGCGAGCAGTAAATTTGCTAAACCCAGGTCAGATGCGCCTGTCATTAATCACGACACCCATAATGATAACGCTGATGTTGAGCCAATAGCCAAGAAAAAGCGCAGTTTCTTTAGCCGTAAACCTAAAGAGGTCGATGTATTTGAACCTCGCGAGCACGATGATGACGAATTAGATATCGATGATCGCCAAGAGCCATCGATTAAACTTGAAGACGATGAGCCAACATTTGCACCCTGGGTTGCCACTAAAGATGATGACGATGAAGTCAGCTTTAGTGCGCATGATGACAGCGATATTGACCGTGATCTTGACGATGACGTCACACCAGACCCATTTGACGGCGCCTTTGAAAAGCCGCATTCAACCGGTGCATTGGTGGCTCAAAAGCAACCCAAAAAAGAAGCCAAAATTGTTGATGGTTTAGTGGTGATTGATGGTCAAGCGCCACAAGAAAAACGCAAAATGGATCCGTTACCGAGCATTACTTTGCTTGATATACCCGATCGTAAGAAAAACCCGATTAGCGAAGAAGAATTAGATCAGGTTGCAAGGCTGGTTGAAACCAAACTGGCTGATTTTAATATTATCGCCAATGTGGTTGGTGTCTACCCAGGCCCTGTGATTACTCGTTTTGAACTTGAGTTAGCACCCGGGGTAAAAGCCTCAAAAATCTCTAACCTTGCTAAAGACTTAGCGCGTTCTTTATTAGCTGAAAACGTGCGGGTTGTAGAGGTTATTCCGGGTAAAGCGTATGTCGGTATCGAGATACCAAACAAGTTCCGTGAGACCGTATTTATGCGCGATGTGTTAGACAGCGCAGCGTTCAACGACAGTAAATCAACCTTATCGATGGTACTTGGCCAAGACATCGCCGGTGAGCCCGTTGTGGTTGATTTAGGTAAAATGCCGCATTTATTAGTAGCTGGTACGACAGGCTCAGGTAAGTCTGTTGGGGTTAACGCGATGATCACCAGCTTGTTGTATAAGTCTGGCCCTGATGATGTGCGCTTTATTATGATTGACCCTAAAATGCTTGAACTGTCGGTGTATGAAGGGATCCCACACTTATTGTGCGAAGTGGTTACCGACATGAAAGAAGCCGCAAATGCACTGCGATGGTGTGTCGGCGAAATGGAACGTCGTTACAAATTAATGTCGGCATTAGGCGTACGTAACTTAAAAGGTTACAACTACAAAATTAAAGAAGCGGCCGCCAAAGGTGAATACATACCCGATCCATTATGGAAATCATCTGAGAGCATGCTAGATGAAGCGCCGCCATTAGAAAAGCTGCCGTCAATTGTGGTGATTGTCGATGAATTTGCCGACATGATTATGATTGTGGGTAAAAAAGTCGAAGAGCTTATTGCCCGTATTGCTCAAAAAGCGCGTGCGGCAGGCATTCACTTAATATTAGCGACACAGCGCCCATCGGTTGATGTGATCACCGGTTTGATTAAAGCCAACATCCCAACCCGTATTGCGTTCCAGGTGTCGTCACGTATCGACTCGCGCACTATTTTAGATCAACAAGGCGCTGAAACCTTATTAGGCATGGGTGACATGCTGTATTTACCGCCCGGCACGAGTGTTCCTAACCGGGTCCACGGCGCATTTATTGACGACCATGAAGTCCACAAAGTAGTAGCCGATTGGTGTGAACGTGGTCAGCCACAATATATTGATGAAATTTTAAATGGGGTGTCAGAAGGTGAGCAAGTATTGCTGCCGGGCGAAACTTCAGATACTGAAGAAGAATATGATGCGCTTTATGATGATGCCGTGGCGTTTGTAACCGAAACGCGCCGAGGCTCTATTTCAAGCGTGCAACGTAAATTTAAGATTGGTTACAACCGTGCCGCTCGCATCATTGAAATGATGGAAGGCCAGGGTATTGTGAGTTCGCAAGGCCACAATGGTAACCGCGAGGTGTTGGCACCGCCACCACCAAGAAGCCAATAGGATTAATGATGAATAAACGTATTACAGTATTAGGCCTATTTGTCGCGACGAGCATGCTATCGGCCGTTGCGCAGGCTGATGATGCCACAGAATTACGCACCAAGTTGGCGACAATAGACAACATGCATGCGACCTTTTCTCAGCAAGTGACCGACATTAATAATAAGCCTATTCAAAGTGGCAACGGCGTATTTGCACTGGCTTATCCTAATCAATTTTACTGGCACTTAACCGAGCCAGACGAGTCATTGATTGTGGCCGACGGCACCAATTTGTGGGTGTTTAACCCCTTTGCCGAAGAAGTGACCGTAATGGATGTATCACAAGCCGTAGACGCTTCGCCAATGGCATTATTAGTGCATCGCGATGATGAGACATGGAACAAATACACAGTAATAAAGCGTCAAAACAAAGCGAAATCAAATTGTTTTGATATCCAACCTAAAAAGTTAAACAGCAGTGTCGTTGCCGTGAGCGTGTGCTTTAACGACAACAAACTCACTCAATTTAACTTAACGGACGAGCAAGGCAATTTAAGTCAATTCCAATTGTCTGCCCAGCGCGCAGTATTGCCAGCCGAAAACAGTTTGTTTAAGTTTGCTATACCAGACAACGTTGATATTAATGATCAGCGTTTAAAGCAAGTTAACTAAGTCGTTTCATGGCTAATTTAGGGTTTGATTTTGCACCCGATTTTCGTCCTTTGGCTGCGCGTATGCGGCCAAGGGAGATAAGCGAATATATCGGCCAGGCTCACTTGTTGGGTGAAGGTCAGCCGCTGCGTAGAGCACTAGAGGCAAATCGGGCTCACTCAATGTTATTGTGGGGTCCACCTGGTACCGGTAAAACCACCTTAGCAGAACTGATTGCGCATTATGCTAACGCCCATGTCGAGCGCATCTCAGCGGTAACTTCTGGTGTGAAAGACATTCGCGCCGCTATTGAGCAGGCCAAAGCCATTGCCCAAAGTCGCGGTCAACGCACTCTATTATTTGTCGATGAAGTGCATCGCTTTAATAAAAGCCAGCAAGATGCTTTTTTACCGTTTATTGAAGACGGCACGGTTATCTTTATTGGTGCGACAACCGAAAACCCCTCATTTGAAATCAATAACGCGCTATTGTCACGGGCGCGGGTTTACCTGATAAACCGCTTAACGCCAGATGAAATAGGCTTAATTGTTAATCAAGCTTTAACGGATGTTGAGCGTGGTTATGGCAAACGCCAATTAAGGCTACCGACAGATGTTGCTAAGCAACTTGCTGACATCAGTGAAGGCGATGCCCGCAAAGCCCTCAACTTGCTTGAGCTTATGAGTGATTTAGTTAGCGATGGAGGTGAGTTTACAACAGAGATGCTCACTCAAGTGGCAGGCCATCAAGCGGCTGGTTACGACAAAAATGGCGATCAATTTTACGATTTAATCTCTGCGGTACATAAATCCGTTAGAGGCTCCGCCCCCGATGCTGCACTTTACTGGTTTTGCCGGATTTTAGAAGGCGGCGGCGATGCACTCTATGTTGCCAGACGTTTATTGGCCATTGCCTCAGAAGACATCGGCAACGCAGACCCTGTTGCCATGACCGTAGCGCTCAATGCCTGGGATTGCTATCACCGCATTGGCCCTGCAGAAGGTGAGCGCGCTATCGCACAAGCTGTGCTTTATTTAGCCAGTGCGCCTAAAAGTAATGCCGTTTACAGTGCATTTGGCGCCGCACGAGAGTTAGCTAAACAAACAGGCCATGAGCCCGTACCTAATCATTTGCGTAATGCGCCAACCAAACTGATGAAAGAAATCGGCTTTGGTAAAGAATACCGCTATGCCCATAACGAACCAGGTGCATTTGCCCCTGGCGAAAATTACTTTCCCGAATCACTCAAGCACAGCCAATTTTATCAGCCGACTAACCGTGGGTTTGAGAAGCGCATTCAAGATAAACTCGCTCAGCTCAACGAGCTTGACCGACAAAGTGAGGTCAAACGCTATGACTAATGTGTTGCTTGTGGCGCTTGGCGGGTCAATTGGTGCTGTTTTGCGCTATCTTCTGTCAATATTTATGATCCAGCTATTTGGAAGCAGTTTTCCTTTTGGTACACTGTTGGTCAATATAGTCGGATCGTTTTTAATGGGCGTTGTTTATGCGCTCGGGCAACTGAGTCATGTTAGCCCTGAAATTAAAGCCCTGGTGGGTGTGGGTTTATTAGGCGCGCTTACCACGTTTTCGACTTTCTCAAATGAAACCTTATTGCTAATGCAGGACGGCCTTTGGCATAAGGCTATTTTAAATGTGTTGTTGAATGTCACCTTGTGTTTATTGATGGTGTATATAGGTCAACAACTTGTATTTTCTCGCGTTTAACTAAAAAGAACTGACAACATGCTAGATCCAAAATTTTTGCGTAACGAACTCGAAGTCACCGCCGAGCGTTTAGCCACCCGTGGTTTTACTCTTGATGTCGAACAATTGACTAAACTTGAAGAAAAGCGTAAATCGCTTCAAGTTGAAACTGAAGACTTACAAGCATCGCGTAACGCGATTTCTAAGTCGATTGGTCAAGCTAAAGCACGCGGCGAAGACACGAGTTCCATTATGGCGCAAGTGGGTGATTTAGGGTCGCAGTTAGATGCGAAAAAGGCTGAGCTTGCTGAGCTATTACAACAAATCAACCTAATCGCTATGAGCGTACCGAACTTGCCAGACGAGTCAGTGCCAGTAGGTAAAGACGAAAGCGAAAACGTTGAAGTGCGTCAGTGGGGCACCCCAAAAGTATTCGACTTTGAAGTTAAGGATCACTTAGATTTAGGTGAAGCACTTGGCGGATTAGACTTTAAAAGCGCCGTTAAAATCACCGGTTCGCGCTTTATTATTATGCGTGGCCAAATAGCCCGTTTAAACCGTGCATTAGGTCAGTTTATGCTAGACCTACACACCACTGAGCACGGCTACACCGAAGCATACGTGCCGTTACTCGTTAACGAAGACAGCTTAATGGGTACAGGCCAATTACCTAAATTTGGTGAAGACTTATTCCACACCAAACCGGCCACAGAAGAAGGCCAGGGGTTATCACTTATTCCTACCGCTGAAGTGCCATTAACCAACTACGTGCGTGACATGATAGTGGACGAAAGCGAATTGCCAATGAAGATGACCGCATTAACGTCATGTTTCAGAAGCGAAGCGGGCTCATACGGTCGTGACACTCGTGGATTAATTCGTCAGCACCAGTTTGATAAAGTTGAGCTAGTGCAAATTGCACACCCAGATCACTCAATGGCAGCATTAGACGAAATTACCGCTCATGCTGAAAAAGTATTGCAATTATTGGGTTTACCGCACCGTACTATGGTGTTGTGTACCGGTGATATGGGCTTTGGTGCAAGCAAAACATTTGATATTGAAGTGTGGCTTCCTGCGCAAAATACTTACCGTGAAATTTCATCATGTTCAAACATGAAAGATTTCCAGGCGCGTAGAATGCAAGCCAGATACCGCAGCAAAGTCGACAATAAGCCTGCGCTTTTACACACTCTAAACGGTTCTGGTTTGGCTGTAGGTCGTACACTTGTTGCCGTTCTTGAAAACTATCAAAACCAAGACGGCACCATTACCGTGCCGGAAGTCTTACGTCCGTACATGGGCGGTTTAAGCGTTATTGGTTAATATAATTAGTGGTTTGTCTTGCTCAATGAGTAAGACAAAGCCACCTTGTTGTTGATACTTGCAAAGGATAATAAGCGGTGGCTACTGGTCAGCGTAACAACAGTAAATTTGTGTCGTCTTCAATTGGAATGTTTTTTATCTTGTTGGTATTCGTGTTGCTTGGCCAAGTGGCGATTATCGTATTAGATAACATTTTACCGCAGTAATAACAGCGACAGTAAAAAGCCCAGTTAAGCATGCTTAACTGGGCTTTTTGTTTGGTGTATATCTACAAGCATTTAGCCGGTTTTGGTAATCCGGCAATTTTAGTGGCTTGCTTGGCAGGGCCAATTGGGAATAGGGTATAAAGGTATTTAGAATTACCTTTATCTGCACCTAAGCTTTGGCCAATGGCTTTAACTAACACTCTGATCGCTGGGCTGGTTTTGTATTCTAGGTAAAAATTGCGCACAAACCGAATCACTTCCCAGTGTTGCTCTGTTAGTTCAATGTTTTCAGTCGCTGCAATAACTGGCGCCATTGCCTCTTGCCAATCGGCGACATTTTTCAAGTAACCTTGATGATCAACTTCAATCTGTTGACCCTTAAATTCAAAAGAGTTTACCAAGTGATGACCTTGTTATGTTTTAGTGATTGCTCAACAAAATTTGAATAATCGATAATATGAAAAAGTTCGGCTGACATATGTTCTGCAATTATATCAATCCGCTGCTGTAACCCCCGCGCTTGAATATCATCTTGCAGCACAAATAAATTAACCTGGGCGAGGCGCTGTTGCCACTGAGTTTGCAATAAGCAGTTAACGGCATCGCCCGCCAATAATATGCTGTCGTTTGGGTGCAAATAACGTAAACACGTACTTAGCGCATTATCGGTTGATACTGAAGTTTGAATATGATGTAAAATCAAAATACTAATACCTCATCAACCGCTTGCAGTGTTTGGGTTATCATATCGGCACTAGCAACCTCGGCATCAATACTCAATTCGCTGGCGTTAAGCCCTATTTTTTGCATTGATTCGCTGCACACTAAAACGGTATCTATGTCGTATAACGGCAGTGCTTTTAGAGCTGATAAGTAATCCTTTGCGCCTGCTTGCTCTGGGGTTTGGCCGCCCAGAAGATGTAATACCGCTTCGTCAGTAAAAATAAGACTCACTTGCTGCTCAAAGCTGGCACTGAGCATCGCCACATCTAAACCTTCACGGCCACTGGTGGACCCAAAAGGAGCATGGCGAAATACAATGGCCACAGATTTCATGATTAATCCTATCGATTTTAAAAGCTGACTAAACGGTCGGCTTTTTCTATGCCAACCACTAATTCGCCTAAGCCGCCCATGGAAAAATGATCACTACTATTCCAATGGCTTTTACCGTTTTCTTCCGCTTCTTGCTGTGATAGCACCCCGCGACGAAGCGCAGCAGACACGCAATTAGTGAGCGGCACATTATGTTGCTGTGCAAAGGTTTGCCACTTAGCATGCATGTCTATTTCGTCTGAGGCTGGGCAGGTAAGGGCATTGCTGTTAGTCACGCCATCTTGGTAGAAAAAGACCGTGATGATGTCATGGCCATTGGCCAGTACACTTTGGCAAAAGGCTAACGCCCGAAAACTGGCGCTGGAGCCATAAACACTGCCGTTTACTTGGATAATGAATTTGCTCATGATAAAAAAAATGACCCTAAAGTAGGGCCATTTTATCGTAATTTAACGCTGAACTCTATCGGCGATTAATCGTCGTTGCCCATACCCATTAAATGTAAAAGACTCATAAATAAGTTTAAGAAATCTAAAAATAATGAAACGGTTGCACGGATGTAGTTGGTTTCGCCGCCATTCACGATACGGCTAGTGTCGTATAAAATAAAACCGGTCATCAGTAATGCAATACCCGCGTTCATTGCCATAAACATAATCGAACTTTGCACAAATAAGTTAATCACTAGTGCGCCAATCATCACGAGCATACCCGCAAATAAGAACCCGCCCATAAACGAGAAGTCTTTTTTAGTGGTCAGTGCATAAGCTGATAACGCAACAAAGATAACGGATGTTAAGCCAAGTGCTTGCATAATAAGGCCTGGGCCATTTGCCATACCAGCATAATGGTTAAGAATATAGCCTAATGAAGCACCTTGCATACCGGTAAAGGCGAACACCCAAAAAATGCCAGCAGCAGTATCAGCTTTTTTCAATGTGACAAACAATAACACTAGGCTACCTAATGATAAGCCCAGTGATGGCCAGCGACCAATTTCAATCATCATGCTTAAACCTGCGGCTACCGCAGCAAAAGCCAATGTCATTGATAACAGCATATAGGTGTTTTTTAACAGTTTATTGACTTCAGTAGTCGATAGACTAGGGGATAAAACTGATTGTTGACTCATTATCGTCTCCAGAGATTAACTCAATGATTTGTTCAACGCGAAAACCTATTGTTTTCACGTTGACAGTAAATCTTTGTTATTAGCGTAAGCAATGTACATTAAATATAAATTAATTTATGACATCGATTCATGTCGCTACGTTACCATAAAGCTTAGGGTAATATAACCTTATAATCTTCAATAGCTTCCGTTTAGCTTAGCCATTCTTTTTTAAGCTTAGGTGTATCGCCTAAATAATCGAGAACCCACTGCATTGCAGGGGTCATATTGGCATTGTTCCAGGCCAAACAGCAGGCGGTATCTTGTTTGGGTTTGTCTAATTGTTTTTCTATCAACGCACCGGCTTTGATGAATATATCTGCTAGATGGTTAGGCATATAACCTACACCTAAGCCTTCACGAAAACAGTTTAATGCGCGGATCCAATCTGGCACCACAATACGTCGCTGGTTATTCAATAACCAATTAGGTCTGTGCGCGATATTATGCGCGGTATCTTGTAAACAAATTGACGGATATTGTAATAACTCCTCGTCAGTTAATGCATGTTCAGCTTTAGCCAATGGGTGATTTTTACCGACCAAAAACGACCACTGAATCATCCCCATATCGCGAGACTTAAATACCCCACCAACAGGAATACTCGAGGTTGCGCCAATGGCAACATCACTCTTACCTGTCGATAACGCTTCCCACACACCGTTATACACTTCAAGGCGGATGATTAATTCAATGTCGGTAAAGTGGCGATAAAAATCGGCAATCAACCCGCTTATCTTGTCGGCGCGCACCATATTATCAATCGCAATCGACAGCGAAGGGCGCCAACCGTTAGCCACTTTTTGAGTATCACGCTTAATGTTATTCAATTTAGTCATGATCTCACGTGACTGAGCCACAAAATGCTCACCCGCAGGCGTCAGACTCACGCTACGATGATGACGTTCAAACAAGATGACGCCAAGGTCATCTTCAATTTGTTTAATCGCATAACTCACCGCCGAGGGGACTTTATTTAATTTATTCGCAGCGGCGGTAAAACTGCCCACTCGGGCAACTATATCTATCATTTCGAATGCTTGTTCTGAAAGCATCTCGCTATCCTTGGCATCGGCAACATTACTTGCTGTAAAGGTAAACATTAACCCCAATCAAATCAAGCAAAGTCGCGGTTATCAGCTGTTTAATCACATAATTTGCTTAGCAAAAGACCAAATAACCTGTTTAAAGAATGCAGGCTATTTACCAATACCCCCAAAATGACAGCCATGTGGGTCACTAAATCGACCTTACAGTGCCGATAAATCAGCATTCACACGCTATTTATTCATCTTCTGAGTGTTTTATCGTCACTTAACTGATTATTTTCAATTTACCCTTTACACCAAACCTCCATTGTCATATTATTCGGCCGCTCGGAGGGATGGCAGAGTGGTCGAATGCACCGGTCTTGAAAACCGGCAACGGTTTATCCCGTTCTAGGGTTCAAATCCCTATCCCTCCGCCACATTAAATACGAGAAAAGCCGTTGATTATCAACGGCTTTTTTTGTTTTTGGCGTTAGAGGGGCTCTCCATAAGGATTGACTCAGACAATGTATCTGACTTTTACATGAGCAAAGCACCCAACAACGTATACTTTACACGTATCTGTTTAGCCAAATATTTACGCGACAAGGGCTTTCCCTTTGACGTAAAAGTCTCCTTACTGACTCGTGACAGAGCAGAAGCAGTCATCCGTAACATTGATGTTGCCGGAGCACTCAAAAAAATCATCAAGTCTATTGACCATCAAACCCGTATTAATGACTTTATTCGCTACGTTGATGAGGTCATTAACAATCTTAGAGCTCAGTTTGATGCAGCTGATCCTGATATTACATTCAACATCACGCAAAAACCTCATGCTATCCCCATTAGAGAGACTAAATTGTCTCAACATCGTGAAACTACCGCTTTGGCGCAAGAAAAGCCTTTTATTGGGTTAAACGAAGCATTAAGCGCATTTATTATCTCAAAACAAAAATCAGCCATTAGGCCTCTGTCTATCAAGCAGTTTGCGCAGCTAACACGGCATTTTATTGATACCGTATCATCAAAATCCACTCTTAAAACCAAGCTTAAAACTGATGATAAATGTGTGCATGACATCACCAGTGCTGATGCGATGACCTATCGCGATGCTTTACTGACTCAAGTCCGAAGCTACAAAAGCAATAAAGAGTACTTAGCTGCCGTATTCCAGTTCTTTAAGTGGTGCCACTTAATGAATTACTGCACCAGCAACCCCCACTGAGTTTTGGGGACTAAAAATTCTATTACAATTTCGTGCTGTACTGCTCAACCATCTAGCCATTTTTTAAATTGTGCAGTGCGTGTTTTGCTCGTGATCAGCGGCTCTTTTAACACTGTCGTGGTAACTGCTACGGTATCTTTGCCGTAATTCTCAAATTTTTGAATATAATTCAAATTAACTAACTCACTGCGGTTGAGTCTAAAAAACTGCTTAGGGTCGAGTTGTTGTTCAAGTTCAGTAATCGAGTTACCGGTTAACATATGATGCTGCCCAGCTTTATCGTAAGCAGAAATAACCCCTGCCGCTGCGCGCAAACACACTACGTCATCAGTTTTAAGTATTTCTACCACTTGTGATTTACGCAATAAAAAGCGGCTTTTATAGCTAGGCTGTTCAGCACTGGACAGGTTTACCTGCACTTTAGCTAAATTGAGTTTTAACTGTTCATAGCTCAACATAGCTCCAGAAAAGCGTTTGTATGAAAAAGGCTTTAGTAGATATTCAATCCCCTGATTTTGAAAAGCGTCTCCCCAATGTTGATCATAAGAAGTGGTGTATATAACAGGGCAGGGTAAATCAAGGGCATTTAGGGCGTTAAATACTTGGCCATCTAATAATTCGATGTCTGAGAAAATAAGGTCTAGCTGTGGCTCATTATCAAAAAAACGAATGACATCGGCTACTTTGTCAATTTGTGCAACAATTTCAGCATTGGGATTATAACGATGAATAAAACCAATCAGTTTTTGGGCAGCCAACGGCTCATCCTCAATCACTAACACTCTCATGCAAGCTCCTTTTGAACAGATAAAGGTAAAGTGAGCCTGAAATATTGTTCAGTATGCTCAACCTCTAAAGGCTGGTTAAAAATAGCCACGCAACGTGTGCGCAAGTTTTGTAGACCTAATTGAGTAGACTCAGGTTTAAAATTTTTCTTATTTATCTGATTACCAATACTGATTTTATCTGTATCAATTGTTATTTCAATCTTGGTAGGGACAAGCTTATCGCCTTGATTATGCTTAATCACATTTTCAATCGCGAGTTGCAAAGCACAGGGTAAAATATAACTGCATAAATCCCCCCCAGTCTTGTTCATAATCTCAAGCACATAAGCGCCTTCAAACCTTGTCGATATTAATAACATGTAATTTTTTGCAAAAATCAGTTCATCCTCAAGCGGGACTAAAGAGTGATCTTTATGTTGTAAAATATAACGGTAAATATCGCTAAAGGTATTTAGGTATTCATCCGCTTCATCGGGATCTTGTTGTATTAATGCAGACAATACATTGAGGTTATTGAATAAAAAATGTGGGTCAATATGCTGCTGCAAGGTTTTGACCTGGCTTTGCAGTAACGCTTTTTCACTTTGTTCTAGCGCACTATGTTGTTGCTTTATATCTTCAAATATTTTAAATGCTAAGGTAAAACCACCGACTATGGTATGCAAAATAAACTGCATACTTAAAAGCGATATAATATGAGCCACATTAATTGTTTGAATACCTATCGCAAACTCAAGCCCGACAATTAACCCCGCAACAGCAAAGGTAAAACTGACATTACTGAATACAAATACCCGTATATAACATTGTGTATTACCTAGTGTGTGTTTGCTATTTTGATAGAAGCTAAACCAACGTAAAGTGAGCCACTGAGCAATAAAACATTGAATAGCCATCCACACTGGAGCATCAAAATGCCATTGAATTGCTTCACCGGGTTTGGCCTGTAAAAGTGCAGAGTACAACACCATAAATATCGAAAAAAGGCTGATAATAATAATATTAATAAGTTTATTCATGATGTTGACTCTATTAAAATTCACTGGCGTTTACTTGTTTTCTGGCAACCGCATAATCACTTGCCCTTTGTCGTCTAAAAACTCTAGTTTTGCTTCACCCGATTCTGTTACTACCAGTTGAATTCGCTTATTACCCTGTGCATCATTTAATCGTAATTGCGAGCTGCCATTTAGCGTACCGTAAAAAGCACGACGCACCGCACCTTTATTGTCTTCCATATACTGTTGCTCAAGAATAGCTAACTTATTAGCATCTCCTTCTGACTGAGCTTTAAGGAATGCCTTAGTCAGTTCAAAATCCATATCGGTATCGGGTCTGTCCATAACGGTTAAACCGGTGATCATAAAATCTTTTTGCTCAATATGCTGCATCATCATAGTCTGGTCTTGGTTATAGCGGTCAAAAGACATGTGTAGTCCATGATTAACCTCACCATTATCTTTTTTTCCCCGGAAAATAAAACCGCCATTTTCTGTGCCCTCATCATTATAAAAAATCATACCTGGTCTAGGCTCATTAGAGCGAAACACTTCTTTACCAAACTTATCAACCCCAGGTGCTTTGTCAGCATTAGATAACACCATTCGGTTTAGTCCATTTTTCTCTATAATATTAATACGTTCAACAGAAATTTCTTCAAAAATCATATTACTAGGGCTGTTGTCTAATTGTTCAAGAAAAACATAACTTCCTAACGATAAGAGACTAATGGCTAGAATGGTGTTAATTAGTTTTTGAGTTTTAAATTGTTTTGCTAAAGCAACGTGTTGATGAGTAGTCATGGTGTTTCCTCTTAAGCTATTTATAATTTTTAACAACGCTACGAACCGCTTGCTGTGAAATTAAAGTATCGTGCTGTCTGCGCAGAAGAAATCCATAATCTATAAACAGGGGAGAAATCTTATTAAGGGGCTGAAAATGACAGTTAGACCAAATGATTAATCTACTGGTTTAGATTCGTGATGGAGAAAATAGGTAAAAAGGTTGGAAGGTGAAGCTCTGAAACACGTATCTTCAGGTTGATTGGGTATATACACTGTCAGCGCCCAAATGGCTGCAACCCCTGAAACCTCAGATTACACCAGTATTCAGCGCCATATCAATTCAGCAATGAAAGGCGAGCAACCTCCAGAGCTATTACCGTTTGTGGGAAATTAAAGGCTCAATATGCCTAACGGGCTCATGTTCAGCGTGAAAGACTACATAATATTGGTTGAAAATACCGGTCGGATTATTCGAGTTGATAAACGTGGTGTCATTAGCTTAAACAGCCAGGATATACTGAATAGACTCAACATCCCCGCAGAAAATTGGCTTAAAATCACTACAGAGTTTGGCGCATTATTCAAAGGTGCTGTCGGTGCATTACCTGCGTTAACAGAGTATTGTGAGCATTTAGAGCGAAAACGACGATAAGGCGCGGCAAATTGTCAGCGCTGGCTGTGCGCTTAAGTCATCATCCCAAATCAAATTACAATTCTTCTTATACTTAATGATTATCAAGCTTTTCTGCTGCTCCTAACTTCGAAAATAGTTAGTAAACTACTAATTTAAAACTAATATTTTAGCCATATCGATAAAAATTGATGAGTTGTTCACATCGATCGTAACCCTCGCCAAAGCCATGAAAACGAGTTATGTTATTTGTTAAAAAATGGCTCCGTTTTTGTTTTATATCGCCATATCTTATAGTGATTTGAGGATAAGTGGATGTTAAGGATTTTGATGCTTTCAACTATCTTAATGGCATTAAGTGGATGTCTGCCAACGGCCGATGTTGAAATTAGCTTCAATACTGACAGGTTAAATGTTGAACAACAATACATGGCCCTATGCGCTAATCTTAAAGCATTGGGCTTTGTTAGTGATAATTATGAACAAGAAGACGAAAGTGCGAATAAATGTTGGATGGTGGGCAGTTATTACATTGATATGAAGCGTGTTAGTAATGGATTAATAGGGCAATATGTTGAAGTTATGTTCAGGGAAAATGAACAGCAATCAAAGTTAACTTATTCTGAAGTAGGAGATTTTAAAATGACTGACATGGGAGTTGCCCAATTTGAAAAACTGAAGGTCATATTAACCGAGGTTGTAGGAAAGTATCGCATTAAATAAAGTAACTTAACATGGCCGTATGTACCCCTCCGGTGAGTCAAGATATTTCTCTGCACACCTAATGAAATCAATTCATAATTATTGATTTTTTTAACTTCAGGAATAAGGTCAATCTCAGTTAGCGATTGCAGACTTAGAATGCAAAAGTATATACAAAAAGTTGAATTTAAATGAATTTTTTAACTTTTCAGTCGAGAGCCTAAGGCCTTTTTATTTTGGCGAAAGATTGAGGTTTTAACCCCAGATTGCGACTTAACCCGAGCTCAGGTTACTCACTACAAGCTATCCTTGCCCATGGCTAGAACGTGATCGTTTTTCGAATACCTTTAGTATATTGTTACAACTGCGCTAGTTCAGTAACTTATAGCTTCTTGATTAATTGGATGTAGTTCATCATTGCAATCATGCATTGTGAGCAAAAAACGCACTCTCATTTGGTTGCCTGTACTCTTGTTGTGTCAGGGATCGCCTAATGAAATTTAATCGCTAATCTCATCCTGTTGGTTATTTTATTCATATATTTGTAATTTGTTCATTAACTAAGCTATTTGCTTTGATGCTCAATCAAGCCTACCTTGTATTAAAGAATTGACGTTCGTTAAGACGGTTTAGAGTTGAAGCAAAATGCAGCAATAAATAGACTTTTGTGACTAATTTAAAACAAATAGTGCTTATTTACATAAGCGGATTAAATCCATCATTTTTATCCCAAACAGTATAAAGGCCATGCACAAGAATACGATAAGCCAAGAGGTTAATGAGTTAGTTATCGATGCGACTAAAGTTGGCGTCTGGGATTGGCATGTTGAAAATGATGGTCTTGTTTGTAATGAACGTTGGGCTGAGATGATAGGGTATAGCTTATCGGAGTTAATGCCTGTTAATTACCAAACCTGGCTAGATGTATTACACCCAGATGATTTGCCCAAGGCGATTAAAAATTATGATTACCACTGCCAAGGCCAAAGTGAACTTTGTGAATTAGAAGTTCGTTTAAAACACAAAAACGGTCATTATGTGTGGGTATTGTCTACAGGAAAAGCGATTACATGGGATGCAGAAGGCAAACCGACACGAATGATTGGTATGCACCAAGAAATTACTTTCCGAAAGAGACAAGAGGAGCTGCTGGCTACCACCACCGAGTTATTGAGAGAGTCTCAAGAGATAGGCAAACTAGGTGGCTGGCAACTCAACTTGCATGACAATAATTTGATTTGGACAGATGAAACGTACCGCATTTATGAAACAACCCCGCAAGAATTTAATCCCACCGTTGATCTTGGCGCTAGTTATTTATTACCCGACTCAAAAGAAATATTCTTAGCAGCGCTTGATGCTGCTATTCAACATGGTGAAGAGTATGACTTAGAGCTTGAAACTTATACGATTAAAGGAAGAAAAATTGACGTTAGAACGACCTGTCATGTCACGTATGTCGAGGGCGTCGCTGAAAAGTTAAGTGGTATATTTCAAGATATTACTGATGCAATAAATGATCAACGCAAACTTGAAAAAAGTAATCAGGTATTAAAAGAATTAAACGATAAGTTAAAGTTTGCCGCAAATTATGACCCTCTCACACACTTGCCAAACAGGAATTTGTTAGCGGACCGAATGCAGCAAGCGCTTATCAAAGCGCAGCGTAACAACAATCAAATAGCGATAGCCTTCTTAGACTTGGATGGTTTTAAAGAGGTCAATGATGTTTACGGTCACGATATAGGCGATGAGTTTCTTTGCCTTGTTGCAAACAGATTTAAAACGGTAATACGTGATGGGGATACACTTGCCCGATTTGGTGGCGATGAGTTTGTTTTGATTCTGGATGATTTAGACAGTCATCATCAAGCAAGAGAGATTTTACAGCGAATACTTTCTTCTATCGCAGAGGAATTTATTATTGAAAATAAGCGTCTTTTTGTCACTGTGAGCATTGGTGTGACATTTTTCCCGCAGGACAATAGTTACTCAGACATACTTATTCGTCATGCTGATCAAGCCATGTATAGGGCTAAAGAGCTTGGAAAGAATTGCATTCATGAATTTGATTTTGAAAATGATGTCGCGCTAAAACTCCAGTATCGAGAGTTAGAACATATAAGCAACGGATTTAGTAACAATGAATTTTTGTTATTTTATCAACCAAAAATTAATATGGAAACTAATGAAATTATAGGTTTAGAGGCCCTTATCCGTTGGCAACACCCGACAGAAGGCCTGTTATCGCCATTTCGTTTTTTGCCTTACATTGAAGAAGAACCATTAGGGATAGAGCTTGGTAAATGGGTCATTGACCAGGCCATCAAGCAGCATAGTGAATGGCGACGCCTTGGTATAGCCATACCCATCAGTGTGAATGTCAGTCCATTACAACTTCAGCATGAAGATTTTATTAATCAATTAAATGAAGTGTTATTTCTCAACAATAGTTTTCAAGCGGGCCAGCTTGAATTTGAAATTCTAGAATCCAGTATTATTAAAGATACTCAGCACATCGCTGAGGTTATTAGCCAATGTAAACAGTTAGGGATACGTTTTTCGCTAGATGATTTTGGTACGGGGTTTTCATCTTTAAGTTATTTAAGGAAGCTCTCGACCGATGTTATTAAAATCGATCAATCCTTTGTCATCGACATGTTAGATGATATGGATGATCAGGCCATTGTTAAAGGTGTCATTGAATTATCTAAGGCATTTGGTCGTTCGGTGATAGCAGAAGGGGTTGAAACCCAGGAGCATGGTCGGCAATTACTCAAGATGGGATGTCATTTAGCACAAGGTTTTGGTATCGCAAGGCCAATGCCAGCAAGCGCTATCCCAGAGTGGATTAATTTATGGCAGGCGTCTCCTCCTTGGATTTGTAAATAGGGTTTGTGAGTTAATCTTTAGTCTGTTTTGGTGTGAAAACCTTTAGGCGGATTTTTAACAACTGTAACGCCTGCAGCGCTGTTAACGTTGTAAGTTATCTCGGTAATAGAGGATGTCGAATCGATGGTTTTCTGTGTGACCAGCAAGCTTTCAATAGGCTACATTGCCAGGTTTTTCATTTTGTTCCTTATACCGATTTTGTTATTTACACAAAGATATGCCCACCAATAATGCTCTTTTATCGTCTTCTTCAGACAAACAACGCCGGTAATATTCCAGACAAGTTCTTGGGTTATGCTGACTTGTGTTTTAATCTAAAGCCAGTAACAAACTACATTGGCTGTTTTATGCAAACGGCTACATTAATAATCGAAGGACCCGCAATGAATTTCAGTGATAAACCCGATCGCACATCGTCCAAAGCCCATAAATGGGAAAAATACAAAGGCACAGATATATTGCCTATGTGGATTGCGGATACTGAGTTTCGCTGTGCAGAGCCTATTTTATCTGCTTTACACAAACGTATTGATGACGGCCTCTTTGGTTATACGTTACCGGCACACGATACCGATGCCAGTGAGGCCGTAGTTGAATGGTGTCAACGTCGCTATAACTGGAAGATTGAGCCTAGTTGGCTAGTTTGGACTCCAGGCGTGGTGCCCGCATTTAATGTGGCTATTGCAGCATATTGCCAAGCAGGTGATACGATTATTGTGCAAACACCCAATTATCCTCCGATATTGGCGGCACCGGCAATCAATAATCTTAATCGAACGTGCATCGGCTCAATAGAAGTAGAAGGGCGCTGGACCCTCGATTTTAATGCTTTAGAAGCGGCGGCCGCAGATCCTAAAGCCAGCTTATTTATTATGTGTAATCCAATGAATCCGCTTGGCTCAGTTTTAAACCAGGACGAGTTAGATACCATTGCAACAATATGCAGAAAACATGGCGTCATGGTGTGCTCGGATGAAATACATTGCGATCTCATTTTAGATGACGTGCCGCATTTACCCGCCAGTGCCCACCCTGAGTTAGCTGAGCATTCAGTCACATTAATGGCTGCGAGTAAAACCTTTAATATTGCTGGATTAGGTACCTCTTTCGCGATTATTCCAAACCAACAATTAAGAGACGCTTTTAACCATGCCGCCCGTGGCAGATTGCCCTCGGTAACCGTTACTGGTCTTACCGCCACAAATGCAGCCTTTAGACATTGTGATGACTGGCATCAGCAACAAGTGGCGTATTTAATTGAAAACCGCGATTATTTGGTGGCTGAAATCAATAAAATTGAAGGGTTAACTGCTATTTCACCCGCAGCGACCTTTTTACTGTGGGTTAATGCCAGCGGTTTGCAAGTCGACGATACACAAGCCTGGTGCGAGGCCAAAGGTGTTGGCCCATCAGCAGGCAGAGACTTTGGTGATAAAGACTGCTTTCGCTTGAATTTTGGTTGCTCACGAGATTATTTAGTCGAAGCGATTGAAAAGCTCCAAGGTTTAGCCGTTTAATCAGCCATTAAATCTGAGTTTCTGGGCAAAAAATTCAATATAAAGTAAAAAGTTGAGGCTTTATCCAGTGTTCAATCGTATGACTATAGAATAAGCATTAAAGGAACGTGTTTCACGATGACAATACCAATACAAAACGCTCAAGAAATAGCTAAATGCTCTGCAACATTTGTTGATTCTGTAGCATTACGTCGAACTCCTTCACTTACCAGCAGCACCGTGGAAGATAAGCGTCAGGAAATCGCGCTTTACTTTACCAACACCTTTGACACCTATTCACAATTGTTTGATTGTTTGCGCGACGATAGCGGCTTTTATCAAAAACCTATCCCTTTGCGCCACCCGCTTATTTTCTATCTTGGGCATACGGCAACGTTTTTCATTAACAAACTGATATTGGCAAAACTGATACCTGAACGGATTAATCCTTACATGGAATCAATTTTTGCGGTGGGTGTTGATGAAATGAGTTGGGATGATTTGTCGGACGACAGTTATGACTGGCCCAGTGTTGCTGCCGTAAAAGAATACCGCGCCAAAGTGCGCACCACAGTATTAAGATTAATTGATAGCTTAGACCTAGTGCTACCCATTGATTGGGAAAATACCTGGTGGCCTATCGTGATGGGAATTGAGCACGAGCGTATTCATCTTGAAACATCGTCGGTACTCATTCGCCAACATGAACTGGCTAAAGTTCAGTCATTATCTCAATGGCCTGCTTGCAAAGAGACTGGCCAGGCACCCAAAAACACACTGATAAGCGTGGCTGCTGGCTCGGTTAATCTCGGCAAATCCTTTGACAGTGACGTTTATGGCTGGGACAACGAGTATGGCCAACATCAGGCTGAGGTCGCCGAATTTAAAGCCAGCCAATATTTAGTCAGTAACCTAGAGTTCCTCGAGTTTGTTGAGGCCGGGGGTTATGAGCAAAATAGTTTTTGGAGTGATGATGGCCTTGCTTGGCGGAAGTTTACTGAGGCGCAACACCCGACTTTTTGGCGTTGGCACAATGGCTGGCGTTTACGCCTGATGACCGAAGAAATTGATATGGCTTGGGATTGGCCTGCTGAAGTTAACTATCATGAAGCAAAAGCGTTTTGCGAATGGAAAACCGTAGCGACAGGACAACAGATCCGCATGCCAACTGAAGATGAATGGCATCGTCTGTGTTCACAAGCCGGCGTTGAAGAATTAGGTGATAGCAAGGCCGATGCTAACTTGCATCTTGACCATTTTGCATCATGTTGCCCGGTAACGCGCCATCAACACGGCGATTGGTTTGATGTGGTTGGTAACGTGTGGCAATGGACCGAAACGCCGATATATCCTTTTGATGATTTTAAAGTACACCCACTTTATGATGATTTCACCACGCCGACGTTTGATGGTAAACACAATTTGATCAAAGGCGGTTCATGGATTTCAAGTGGTAACGAAACACGCCTTAGTGCACGTTATGCGTTTAGGCGTCACTTCTTTCAGCACGCTGGATTTCGCTATATTGCCTCGAGTGTTGAGGCGAAGTCGCCTAAGGCTTACTACGAAAGTGATCAGTTATTGTCAGAATATGCAGAGTTTCACTTTGGTGACACCTGGTATGGCGTAGAGAACTTTCCTAAAGCTTTAGCCGATATTGCTCTTGAAGCAATGAAGGGTAAACCCACCGCTAAAGCCCTTGATTTAGGCTGTGCGTGTGGTCGAGCTAGTTTTGAGTTAGCGCGTCAGTTTGATGAGGTAGACGGTGTTGATTTTTCAGCAAACTTTACTAACCTGGCGGCTAAAATGGCGCAACAAGGCGCAGTGCGTTACGCCCGGGCAGAGGAAGGTGAGTTGGTGAGTTATCATACTCGTACCCTGCAAGAACTTGGGTTGGACGCATATGCAAACCGTGTTGCATTTCATCAAGGTGATGCCTGTAACCTTAAACCTCAGTTTACGGCTTATGATTTAGTTCTCGCCGCTAATTTGATTGATAGGCTTTACCAGCCGAGCCGTTTTTTAGCGGATATCGCGCAGCGAATCAATGATGGCGGCTTGCTTATTATTGCATCGCCTTATACGTGGTTAGAAGAACATACACCTAAGGAAGAGTGGATAGGGGGTTTCAAAAAAGATGGCGAAAACTACAGCACATTAGATGGCTTGAAAGAACACCTATCAAGCCACTTTACGTTAGTGGGTGAACCGCAAAAAGTCCCGTTTGTGATCCGTGAAACTCAGCATAAGTTTCAGCATACCTTGTCAGAACTTACGATTTGGCAGCGTTTGCCACGCTGATAAGCGCCTCAATTTCTACAGCAATCTCTTTGTGGTCTACCAGTTGTTCAAACCAGCTGGTGGCCACAGTATCGCTTTGCAGTCCAAGCAAGGTTCCCAGCACGATGCCGCGATGTACATTGTCACCGCCTAAATTGGTATTCACTCGCAGTGCTTGCCAAGGATCACCTTGGTATTTATAAGCCAGATACAAGACGATAGGCCAGGAATCTGAAATATAACACGCCCTTGAAAACACCTGGCCGATAACCTGACTGTCGGGCACATTACGTTTTAACAGACCGGCTAAATGAGTACTCGTTAAGCCTATGCTTGCTTCAAGTAAAAGTGCTTTAGTGCTGACTTCATCAGGTCCTTCCATCAGAGCACACAACAGTTGCACATAGCTATCACACACCCGCATTAAGGATTCATCTGGATGGGTTAAGGCTAAATGCGCTCGGCAGGCAATCTTTATATCAGCTTCGCTTATGCCCTTAAGCCGTTCTGAAAAAACCAAAGGCGCTATGGTTACTAATGCACCAATAGATGCGGTGTCGTGCGTTATCATGGCACAGTTTTCAGGCTCGCGACCTTGCGCCAAATTAGCAAAAAATCCTCGATGGTAAGATTCTGCATAAGTATCAGGATGAGCGGCGGGGGACTTCGTCATAAAGTCAATGTAGGCATTAACAAATGCCTGTCGGTCATAGGGTTGTGACGAGCTCGCGAGGGTGCGCATTAAGACTCGAGCGCAATGGGCATTGAGAGTGTTTTCACCTGCCTGCATGCCTTGATGATAATGCACGTTCGGTGTGTCCCAAAGCTGTGCTTTACCTTTTAAAATAATATCGCCTACCACTTGCGGTGCCTGATCTAACCCCCCCTTAGCCGATTGTCGTCCCCCTTTTTGTTTTGAGTGCAGAGACATAATCGATGACGGGTGAAATTCAGGTGCAGCTTCAAAACGTTGAATACCACCAGTAAAAGCTCGCTCTATTTCCATTGGTTGATAATACCAATGCACTGGCATGGCTAAAGCATCAGCAATAAAACTTGTTTTTAGTGCCCAGGTTACGCGAAGTTTCTGGGAAGGGGGGATATTCATGGTAAGCCTCGCTCACATGGTAAAAATAATTCGTATCAGCATTTGACTCTACAAATACAGACTCAGCAGCAATCGATTCAGTAACAATAGACCTATAACAATTGATTCTGAAGCATAGACTCCTGATATTAATCTGTGAACAATTGCTTGTGGTTCGATAACGAATGGATAATTTTTACGATAAGATTATGGGTTATAAACGTATATGGTCATATTGAATACGTAATTGATACCAATCTGGATGTTTTTATGGGCATACCCTCGAAATGATATAGAGGGCTTATTTACAAGGGCTTATTTATAAGTGCTTACAGGTCGCTAAACCAACGCTTATAAAAGATGAGCAGTATAAATTTTGATAACCTGCGGGTTAATAGTTTACCCAATTATTTGTACTGATATACTCAGTTTCATCTCAATTGTTACCATAATGTGTGCGAATGTCTGTCATTACTCCTAATTTACCCCGTAGCCCTAGCTTTTTGCAGTCTCTTATCTGTTTTAGTGTGATTATCATCACCATTGCAGGAGGGCTTTTTGGTCTAGGGATCAGCCTGCATATACTGATGTTTTTGTGTCTTTTATGGGTAGGGCTTAACGCTTTTAGTCTTGGCTATGGTTATATACACATACGTGAGTTAATGACTAACGCGCTAAGCAAAGCGATGCCTGCCATCTATATCTTTATATTGATCGGCATGGTGATTGCCAGTTTTATGCACAGTGGCACCATCGCGACGTTGATTTATTATGGCCTTAGCTGGTTGAGTCCGAGTGTGTTTTTGGCTGTTGGTTTATTACTGTGCGCCTTGATGTCGGTCGCAACCGGAACCTCCTGGGGTACCGTTGGCACGTTAGGCGTGGTTTTTATTGGCATCGGCTCAGCGATGAATATTCCGCTGCCGTTAGTTGCCGGTATGATTGTTTGCGGTGCAACGTTCGGTGATAAAATGTCACCGATTTCAGATACTACAAACCTCGCCGCGATGAGTGCTGGCACTGATATTTATCGACATATTTACGCCATGCTGTTCACTACAACGCCTGCTTTTATCCTTACTTTTATCATATTTTTAGTGATTGGATTTGGTTATGGAGAGCAAAATTTAGATTTAACAGAAGTGACCTTAATTCAAACGGCACTCACTAGTACATATAACCTTACGCCACTGATTACATTATTACCCCTGATTTTACTTGCTGTATTGAGCATTAGAAAAGTGCCAGCAGAAGTGACAATGTCATGCAGCATTATACTTGCCGTGCTCATCGCCATTGTTTATCAAGGAGAGAGTGCTATTTCCGTGCTTAATGCGCTGTGGGAAAATACCCCCGAATCAACGGGTATCGCCAATGTGGATGCCTTGCTTGGTCGTGGTGGAATTAGCAGCATGAGCTGGACTTTATTGCTGGCGTTAATGGCTATCGCGCTAGGCGGTATTTTGCACGGGGCGGGATTTCTCACTGCGCTATTAGCAGGCATCATAAAAAGAGTGCAACGCACCGCTACCCTTATTGCAACGACGATTATGTCGGGCTTTTTAGGTAACATTGCTATGGGTGAAGCCTATATTTCGATTATTCTAAGTTGCCAATTGTTTAAGCCTAAATATGAACAACAAAATTTAGAGCCTGCCATTCTTTCGCGCTCAGTGGAAGAAGGGACCACGATGACCACAGCCCTTATTCCGTGGACCACGGCCGGTGCCTTTTATACCGCGACGTTAGGGGTGGACGTGCTTGATTACGCACCTTATGTATTTTTCAATTACCTCAATGCTATTATTGCAGTGGCAATGGCCGCTGTTGGCATTGGTTTACTCAAACCGAAAAGCAAATCGGCTTAGGCAGTGTTCATTTCAAGGGAGTGATAGTCACATCGCAGACGATGGTCATTATTTTTTCTGAATGACTCACATTTTGCGCTTGACCATTCAGCCATGCGCCTTGTTTAAGCCTTTTTACACTTTCGCTGAGTCATCCCTTATTAACGCGGAATGGTATTGCATAAAACCTAATCTCAATTGTTGTGGCAGAATTAGACGGACAGGTTAATAAAAATTGATTCTGAATTTATTACAGGGACAATGTCCCTATTTTTATATAAGTTAGGCTGTTAATAACGTATACTTTACCCGTATTTTGTCAGCTAAATATTTACACTTTAAGAACGTCTCCTTTTATGTAAATCAAACCGCTGCGCAAATGATGAAGTACAAATCCCCTTGTATTTTATTACAGTTTAATTAGTACCACTCAAAAATGGAGTTGGTCTTCATATTCGTGATTGCGAATAGGTAAACCTTTTAATTATGAAATTTAAATCAAAAAAATACAGTATCGACTCAACTGATTATCAAGTTGGTCAAGATAATATTTTAAAGTGGGGCATGGATGTCCACAACACCGTATTCACCGTTTCTGTCGGTTTATCCATTTTATTTATTGTAGCCCTGCTGGTTTTCCCTCCCGCAGATGCCAAAGCGGCCATTGATTCAGTCAAGGCTGCCGCGCTATCTCACTTTGACTTCGTGTTCATGTGGACTGCGAACATTATGCTCATTTTTGCACTTGTGATAGCCTTTTCCCCATTAGGCAAAATTCGCTTGGGCGGTGATAGCGCCACCACTGATTACTCGACAATATCTTGGATATCCATGCTATTTGCCGCAGGTATGGGTATTGGCCTTATTTTCTGGGGCGTGGCAGAGCCAACAGCGTTTTACACCGATTGGTTTGGCACCCCGCTCGGCGTGGCACCATTTACACCTGAAGGTCGTGAATTAGCGCTCGGCGCCTCGTTATTTCACTGGGGTTTTCATGCCTGGGCTATCTACGGCATGACCGCACTCTCATTGGCGTATTTTGTTTATAACAAGGGCTTACCTCTGTCTATGCGCTCGGTTTTCTATCCCATACTCGGTGATAGAGTCTGGGGGAAAACCGGTGATGTCATCGACATTATGGCGGTATTGGTTATTTTGTTTGGTCTTGCAACGTCATTGGGTTTAGGTGGTTCTCAAGCGGCCAGCGGAATAAGCCATGTGTTTGGTTTTGACAATAGTATTTTTCTGCAACTGACGATTATTCTGCTCATTATGGGGCTTGCTATTTTCTCAGTGGTACGAGGCATGGATGGCGGCGTTAAACTGTTGAGTAACATCAACATGATTATTGCCTTTATATTCCTTGGCTTTATCAGCATTCTTAATTTCACAACGGTGCTTGATTCATTGGTAACAGGCGTTGTCGGTTATGTTAAAAACATCATTCCACTGAGCCAGAATTCTGGCCGTGAAGATACCACCTGGTTACACGGTTGGACGGTATTCTACTGGGCCTGGTGGATAGCGTATGCGCCTTTCTTTGGTATGTTTGTCGCGCGAATTTCGCGTGGCCGCACCGTACGCGAGTTTTTGGCATGTGTGTTGATTATCCCTACTTTAGTGACGACTGCTTGGATGTCGTTTTTTGGCGGTATCGCGATTCAACAAATCATTGATAAAGTTGGCCAGCTAGGGACAGAGCAAGGTATTACCGACGTTTCATTGAGTTTGTTCTACATGCTTGATGCGTATCCAATGAGTGATATTTTGTCCATTATTGCGGTTATACTGATTATTGTGTTCTTTGTGACGACCTTAGATTCAGGCTCCATTGTGGTTGATAGCATGACAGCAGGCGGTAAATTAGAATTACCGATGAAGCAAAAGATAGTGTGGGCCGTTATCTCTGCGTTAATCGCTATGGTGATGTTGTGGATTGGCGGTACTGACTCTATTAAAGCACTTCAGTCGGTGACTATTATCGCAGCACTTCCGTTTGCTATTATTTTAATACTCGCATGTATTAGCTTAGTGCTCGGTATGTTTACTGAGGTAAAACGCCGCAGTTAAGCAGTAATCAATCCGCTTAACGACGATGAAGGGCTTATCAAGATAGATTATTGATAAGCCCTTTTTTTAGTCTTGAATGTTAAATAATGTGGCAGTGAGAGTGATATTAAGATTCACCATACAAAACTAGGTTTTCTATGTTTACGATACTGACATTTTTTACTGTGTTAATGTTACTGGCGACTTTATTGCCTCTTTCACGGCATCCGCATTGGCTTGTCAGGAGTATGGATTTTCCCCGATTCCAATTGTCGATATTCGCCACAATACTATTAATCGCGAATATTGTTTTTCTCGACATTCACCTGCTAAGTACGCAGCTATTGGTTGTGGCCACCACGTTATGCTTAATATGGCAGCTCAGCTGGATATTCCCTTATACCTTTTTATTTCCCAAAGAGGTTAAAACGTCCACTGAATGTGATGCCGATAAGCAACTTAGTATTATCACTGCTAATGTACTCACGCCCAATCGTAATGCCAACGCACTGATTAAATTGGTAAACGAGCATAAGCCAGATGTACTAGTCACACTTGAATCAGACCAATGGTGGCAAGACAAGCTCAAGGTATTAGAAACCGACATGCCTTACAGCATTAAATGTCCGCTTGATAACCTCTACGGCATGCACGTTTATTCACGATTGCCTCTAGGCGAGCAACAAATATGTTATTTGGTTGAGAAGGATGTACCATCAATACACGCCACATTAACCTTACGCACTACAGACTATATTCGGATGCATTTTCTTCATCCCGCCCCGCCAAGCCCAACCGAAAATGTTGAGTCGGCAGAGCGAGATGCTGAATTAATCATTGTGGCTCGAAGTGTCGCAGACAGCGATCTGCCCGTGATTGTTACCGGCGATCTTAATGATGTCGCCTGGTCTGCCACCACTCGACTTTTTCGTAAAATGAGTGGATTGCTTGATCCGCGTGTTGGCCGTGGAGCATTTAACACTTTTCATACCGATTACTTATTTATGCGCTGGCCATTAGATCACTTATTTCACAGCCAACATTTTACCTTGCGGCACATTCAACGTTTACCTTCGATTGGTTCGGATCATTTTCCTTTATTGACTAGGTTGTCTTTTACTCCGGTGCAAAGTACCCAACAACAAGGTATTGACGCAGGAGTGTCTGAGCATGAGTGGGCCAAAGAGATCACAGCGGAGCAAAAAGTGAATAAGCATGATGTGCCAACGCCTGGTGAGGCACCATAAGCATCGATAGCGGCAATGGTTAATTATATTCAAGATGTTATCTCAGTAAGCGATTATGCCTTATTGATTCATGGTAATTCTTAATGAGTGATTGTGATTAATTAATGGTGATTAATTAATCGAGACGTACAGTAATACAGTTGATCAAGATCAAGCGTGTTGCTTCTCTGTGGGCCTAAACTCATAAGAATTAAGAATTAAGAATTAAGAATTAAGAATTAAGAATTAAGAATTAAGAATTAAGAATTAAGATTTAAGCAGTCTGACCCTCCGTTGCAAACCTGTTTTTGTTAGGGGATAACATGAATTTTAAAGACTATTACACGGTATTGGGCATTGAACCGCAAGCGGATGTTAAAGCGGTAAAAGCCGCATATAAAAAGCTGGCGGTAAAATATCATCCCGATGTCAGTAAACATGATGATGCCGAGGAAAAATTTAAAGAAATTGGTGAAGCTTATGCAATATTGAGTAATGCTAAAAAGCGTGCTGAATATGATGAAGTACGTCATCATCATCTCAATAGGTCACAACACAACTACGCAGGTCAAGCTGGCGCCAGTGCTGGTCAACATTGGGGACAACAGCAAAGCGACCCTCAAAGCGATCAAGAATTTGCTGATTTCTTTAATTCAATTTTTGGGGCTCGCCATTCAGGTTTTGATTCTCGTCATTCAGGCTTTGACCCTAACCAACAACATCATGGTCGTCAATCTCAACACGATAAAGGCCAGGATATCGAAATGGAGTTTCCGATGTTTCTTGAAGAAACATTGACCGATACCCTTAAGCCTGTCTCGTTTACCCTACAACAACGCGATGCCCATGGTCAGGTTGTTGAACACCCTAAATCCTTAAAAGTGAACATTCCAGCCGGTGTGAGTAATGGCGAGCGCATTCGCCTAAAAGGCCAGGGCGGACCAGGGCAAACCAAAGCAGATAATGGCGATTTATATTTAAAAATTCGTTATGCGCCTCATCCTTTATTCGACGTTGATGGACGAAATTTGACTATAGTCGTGCCAGTGTCACCCTGGGAAGCCGTGTTAGGTACCAAAGTTAAACTGCCGACCTTAACCGGGCATATTCAATTGAGTATTCCAGCCAATAGTCAATCAGGGCAGCGGTTGCGCATAAAAGGTAAAGGGTTGTTGAGTAAAAAAGAGCAGGGTGATTTATTTGCGTTGCTTAAAATCGTGGTGCCGGCAGTAGCGGATGAGGCAAGCAAACCTTTGTGGACTGAATTAGCAGAAAAAAATACATTCGACCCTCGTGCCAGTTGGAGTAAATAACGATGCTGCAGATTAATATAAGCGAACAAGATTGTTGGTTAAGTAGTGATGAACTGTGTGAATGCAGCGACATTAGCTCGGCATTATTACTTGAGCTTGTAGAGCATAGTATTGCGATTCCGCTGCAAGGCGAGGTAATAGAGCAATGGCAATTTAGTGTTGAAAATTTACATCAAGTTAAAAAAGCCACGCGCATTCAACGTGATTTGGCGCTCGACTGGAGTGGAATTGGTTTAATTTTGCAATTACTCGATGAAAGAGATCAACTAGAACATGAAGTGCATAGGCTTAAACAACAGCTAAGTCGCTTTAAAATATAGATGATGCGTATGGCTACGGTAACCTGAGCTCGGGGTAATAAACGCCTTTCAAACAATCCTTTTCCCTGCTAACTGCGTTGAATCGACTTACAATAGGCTAGCTATTGACGCGTCAATTCGCCTTGTTAGCAGAACAAATGACAAGCTTGAAAGAGAGAAGGGGTAACATGTTGATTTTAAATAGTATAAGTTCATTTCTCAACCCAGCCACAGGTTACAGTAGAGTATTGCAACCGATGCCGATGATTCATTCATCGGCTTTTTTATTCATATAGCGGTTCAGTTATACCCATAAATTTTTAATCTCTGTATCGGGGCTAAAATGATATTTAATTTGAGCCTGCAATAATTCAGCAGTGGCTATCGCATCAGTTAATGCGTCATGAGGAGCATAAGCAGGCAAGTGATAACGTTCACGACTATTAGCAAGCCGAATGGAATGCGGACGCTTTCGCTTAAAGAAATTAAATAACCCCTGAGATTTCGCCCGATGCAAATTGGCTTCAATTTGCATGGTATCGATTACCGGAAAAACAATGCCTTCGTTAATCAACATGCGTAATGTGTGATCGAGAAAATCGCGTTCAATATGCCGATAATGTACCACGACAACTTTTCCTGCTAATTCATTTAAAAGCTGCTCTAAAATCAACAAAAGATCGGGTGCACCTTGTAAATCTGAATGGGTGATACCGTGAATAATAATAGAGTTTTCTTGGAGTTTATCTTGTGGGTTGAGATACCACTGTTTTGCTTTACGGCAGAATATACGTTGCAAATTAAATGGCACTAAACCAATGCTAATGATGCTATTTTGCTCTGAGTCCAAGCCTGTCGTTTCAAAGTCAAGCGCCACAAAATCAATTTCACTTAATGGGGTTTCATTTTGGTACGTTCCAGCGTGGTAAAAATCAAACAAGCGTCTATCTTTACTTTTTTGCATTTTTAATTCGAGAAAGGCTTGCCAGTTTACCATCTCCTGTTTACTGAAATTTGTCATGACTCAGCCTTTAAATTTTGTTGGAACTGTAGCGAAATTTCAAAAAGTTCTGCGCATTGCTTAACACTAAAAAAGCATCTTTAAGATTACGACGTTCAAAATCAGACATACTTTCTGGTTCAATATTGTTATCAGGTTCTACCCCAGATTCAATATCTGATGATTGGTGGCGCAGGCGTACCAACGAGATAAGTTCCATCGCATGCTGTAAGTCTTCACCCTTTGAGTTGGGTAAAATGCCCGCGTCGATAATATCTGCCAGGCGTTCAAATGAATTTTGCGATAATGAGCCGATGGCTAGTGCATGTACTCGGATTAAGTCTGCCAATGGCGCAGTACCACGACGTTTTAAATTAATGGAATTATTATGACGTCCATCTTTTTCCATCACAAAATCTTTAAAAAAAACCAGCGGCGGGGTGCGGTTAAGAGCGTTGTGCGCCAGGCAAGCTAAAAAACGGTTGTTATCCTTGGTTTTACTCAAGATAAATGTATTTAATTGTTCTGCCCATTTAACCTGACCATAAACCCCGGTAAGATCGAAAAATATAGAGCTGTTTAATAAAGCTTTTGGGTTTGGGTTTTCTATCCAGTCAGCAAAACATGCTTCCCACTCTGAGCGAGTTTTACGGTGTTCAGGATTACTGGCCATAATATCGCCAGTACAATAACTGTAACCACAAGCCGCTAAACCATCACACACAAAATCTGCTAACTTTGCAAAATATTCACCATGCACCGCGGCTTTATAGCTATTATCTAAAATAATGGCATTGTCTTGATCGGTTACCATCAGTTGCTCATCACGAGCCATTGAACCCAGCGCTAAAAAGCAGTAAGGAACTGGTGGTGGGCCAAATTTCTCTTCAGCAAGTTCTAGTAAACGCTGCTTAAAGTTACGGCCGATTTCAGACATTGCCCGCCCGACCATATGCGAGTTAGCATCTTCATTAACCATGCGCACAAAACAACTTTTTAACTGCGAAGATAACGATATTAAGTCCTCGCAACTTTTCTGTTGGAAGATACTACTGACAAATAACAAACTATTTTGCGACTCGTAACGAATAATATCGGCAACTTCAATTAAGCCTATGGGGATTTTATTTTTAAGGATCGGCAGATGGTCAATATTATTACGAAGCATCAGTAGCATCGCTTCAAATATATATGCGTTATGATCCAGTGAAATTAAATCGGTCGACATGACTTGTGAAATAGGGCTATCAACATTGACACCCACTGCAATCACTTTAGCGCAAAGATCATGTTCAGTAATAATACCGACAAAACTGCTATCTTGTTGATCATCTATATTGGGGTCATTAATTAATACCGCAGAAATATTTTGTTCAGCCATAATGTGGGCTACGGCTTGTATCGTGCTGTTACAAGGGAGAATAACAGGTTCTCTCGTCAGTAAGGTTTTCACTTTAGAGGTCGTGAGCGCATTAGCTTCAACGGTTTTACCCTTTACTGCTTGTTTTAGCCGAGTGGTATCCTCAGCCTCAACGAAATCTGCAAAATCGTCATAATTTTCGCATAAGTCATTGAACACCGATTCTGGAATACAATATACGAGGGTATCTTTTACTGCTTTGGCCGGAAAACGCACTTTATTATTGGTCAGTAAACCCATTTGGCCAAATAATTGCCCTTGATCAAGACGATTATAGAGCTCACCTTTACGGCGATATAACTCTACGACACCACTGCGGATCATATAAAGTTCGGTGATCCTGTCATTAAAGTTAACAATCATACTGTCGGTACGGTAATAAGAAATCTCAACACTTTTGGCAACGTCAATCAAGACCTGTTCTGGAAGCTTATCAAAGGGAGCGTGTTGAGCAATAAAGCTCTGGATTTCGAGTACTTCGGCTGACATAAATAGACCTGTAAATATGCGATGGATAGCGCTTTATCATTATGTCGATATTATACGAGTAAACGACGCAACATGGGGAACTATCGTCTATTGAATATTTTGCAGTAGAACAGCTTTTAATATTGAACAAGTTTGAGGCTTAATTTGCCTTTATTGTTAACTGGATTACCGCAAGCGTTACAGTGTTTTTTTATCCGTACAATATAAATTGAGTTAACGCTATAGTGATAACATGCTCAACTTCGTAAATTTCATCTCTTTATGTGAGCGGTTTTCATATAGGCTTTCTTTAAACGTAATGTTCGGTTACTGTTTGATTTACAGGAAATAGTACTTATTTGGTGCGCTTGCTGCACTATGTTAGAACTGTGCATTTATTTTTAACATTTTTGTAAAGCTAATACCCGCCCTAAAGACCTATTTACACGATTAAACAACGTAATTGTCATTATTTAATTGGAATAAATATTGCTAGAACAACAATAGAATACGACGTGTTTTAGGGTTTTTATATGGTTGCACATTATTAAAGAGGGATTTATTGATGACAATTACAGTTGGTATAGCGCACCATACTCAGTACAAGTACGATCGGTTAGTGAATATGGGGCCGCATATATTCCGCTTACGCCCAGCACCGCATAGCCGTACTAAGATTAAAAGTTACTCTTTAAAAATCATTCCTGAAGATCATTACATTAATTGGCAGCAAGATCCTTTTGGTAACTATCAGGCAAGGGTAGTGTTTAATCAACCCACTAAAGAGTTTAGTTTTACCGTTGATTTAGTTGCTGAAATGACGGTGATTAACCCTTTCGATTTTTTCTTAGAAGACTACGCCGAAGAATTTCCATTTGTTTATGATGCGGTCACAAAAGCCGAACTTAGCCTCTATTTAAAAAAACGCAAACCCAGCAAAAAGTTCCAAGAACTCATCGATTCATTACAACCTAAAAAGCCGCTGCGAAGTGTTGATTTTTTGGTTGCCGTTAACCGGGCTATATATGATTTAGTGGATTATGGCATTCGCCTGGAACCCGGTGTGCAAACGCCTAACGATACCATTACTAAACAATCAGGATCATGTCGTGATTCAGCCTGGTTATTAGTGCAACTGTTTCGTCATTTAGGGTTAGCCTCGCGCTTCGTTTCTGGCTATTTAGTGCAATTAACCTCGGATCAAAAATCATTAGATGGCCCAAGTGGTCCCGAGCAAGACTTCACCGATTTACATGCCTGGACTGAAGTGTATATCCCAGGAGCAGGCTGGATTGGACTTGACCCTACTTCAGGATTGTTTGCCGGAGAAGGTCACATTCCGCTAGCATGTACCCCTGAACCTAGCGCCGCTGCACCGGTGACGGGCGGGATAGATGACTGTGAATCTGAATTTAGTTTTTATAATAAAGTGACTCGAGTACATGAAGACCCGCGGGTAACCAAACCTTATTCTGAAACACAATGGACTTCAATTAATCGCCTCGGTTTACAAGTTGATAAGGCCTTTGACGAGCACGGCATACATTTGACCATGGGCGGTGAGCCGACGTTTATTTCTATTGATGATATGGAACATCCGCAATGGAATACTGAAGCCGACGGAAAAGAAAAGAGGGCATTAGCTCAAAATCTATTTGTCGAAATGAATAAAGTGTTTACCCAGGGGGGCTTTACCCATTATGGTCAAGGCAAGTGGTATCCCGGCGAGCCTTTACCGCGTTGGCAGTATGCTTGCTATTGGCGCAAAGACGGTGTGGCGTTATGGCATGATACGAGTTTACTTGCCGACCCAAACAAAGATTATAAATTAGATCATACCGACACAAAAAAGTTTGCAGAGACATTTTGCGAACAGATCGGCATTGATAATAAAGCCTTAACCACAGTGTACGAAGACATTCTCTACCATTTATGGCAAGAAGCCTCATTGCCAGTTGAAATAGGCCCCAAGCAACCAGAGTTGCTGCATGCCATGAGCCGTAAAGGCTTACTCGAAAAAATGGAGCGCGGCATTGAAAAGCCGGTAGGTTATGTGGTGCCACTGCATTGGAATGATAGCCGTCATTGCTGGCAATCTTGCACCTGGGAATTTAAACGTGGCCATTGTTTTTTATTACCCGGCGAGTCGCCATTAGGTTATCGCTTACCGTTAGACAGTCTTGAGTGGTCAGGTAATATTATTGACCGCGATCCTTATGATATTCCTGATTCGTTTACAAAGGCAAAAAAAGTTAAAAAAGGCTTTATTGGCAAAGAGATGATTAAAACCGCGCTGGCCTTCGAGGTACGAGAGGGGCGTTTATATATCTTTATGCCACCAACTAGTCATTTTGAACACTATATGGGCTTGTTAAATGCCATTGAAGTGACAGCAAAAGCACTTAGCATTCCGGTGGTAATTGAAGGTTATAGCCCGCCTAAAGACAGTCGCATCGAAAAGTACGCTGTAACCCCTGACCCTGGTGTGATTGAAGTGAATATTCACCCTTCGAATTCTTGGCCGCAACTAGTTGAAAGAACCACCACGCTATATGGGTTAGCTAAAGCATGTCGTTTAGGCACAGATAAGTTTATGGCCGATGGCCGTCATACAGGTACCGGCGGCGGAAATCATGTGACGTTAGGCGGCGAAACCCCTGACCAAAGTCCATTTTTGCGTCGCCCAGATATTTTACGCAGCTTTATTACCTACTGGCAGCATCATCCTGGCTTGTCGTACTTGTTTTCGGGCTTATTCATTGGACCAACCAGCCAGGCGCCTCGTGTTGATGAGGCGCGTGATGAAGTGTTGTACGAACTTGAGATTGCATTTTCACATATGCCAGAAGGTGAGGTGCCCCAACCTTGGCTAGTTGACCGCTTATTACGCCATTTGCTCGTTGATTTAACCGGGAATACACACAGAGCCGAATTTTGTATCGATAAGTTATATTCACCAGACTCATCTACTGGTCGTTTAGGCATCGTAGAGTTTAGAGGCTTTGAAATGCCGCCTCATGAGCAAATGAGCCTAGTGCAAATGCTTTTGCTGCGCACCTTGTTGGCCTGGTTTTGGAAAAAACCTTATCACAAACCATTGATCCGCTGGGGAACAGAATTACACGACAAATACTTATTACCGCAATATGTCGAAAACGATTTAGCGCAAGTTTGTCGAGAATTACAACAAGATGGTTTTCAGTTCCAATTTAACTGGTTAAATCCGTTCTTTGAATTTAGATTTCCTGTTTGTGGTACGCGTGAGCTTGATAACGTGACGCTAGAATTAAGAACCGCAATTGAACCCTGGCACGTGCTCGGTGAAGAGGCGAGTGCTTCTGGCACGGCAAGGTATGTTGATTCATCGTTAGAAAGAGTGCAGTTAAAAGTCAAAGGCAGTATGGGTGATCGTTATGTGGTGACCTGTAATGGCCGTCATGTGCCACTCAAACCGGTTAAAGGAAATGCTAGAGATGAACAATTTGCCGGCATTCGATATCGAGCCTGGCAGCCACCATCAGCATTACATCCAACCATTGGCGTACATGCTCCGCTGGTGTTTGATCTCATAGATACCTGGGAAGGTCGGTCGTTAGGCGGTTTTGTTTATCATGTTAGCCATGCTGGAGGACGAAACCCTGAAACATTGCCTGTTAACGCCTTTGAAGCAGAAGGGCGCAGAGTGGCAAGGTTTTGGGAACATGGGCATACACCGTCGATATTACCATCTGATCTGCCAAGTTGGTTGCCATCGGCTGTGACCCATAGGTTTGTAGCCGCTGAAAAGGTCAGTGAATTTGTTGTACCAGAGGCCGAAAGTATCAATCCTGATTACCCTAATACCCTGGATTTACGCCGACAACCTAAGTTTAAGTAATCATAGCGATATTTGTATCATTCCACCGTAAATAATCTTAAAGTGGAATGATACAGGGGCGGTCGATTTGTCATAGTTGCAGGGCCAAATAACATTGGTTTTTGACCCTGCATTTGTGACTCTATGTAAGATGGTTATTGCCTTACTTTTGGGCAGCAATTCACCGACGCAACAGCCCCTCATGACCTTATGCATTTATCACTGTGTACTTAGATGAGTGTGATTATTGATGTTAAAACGGAGCGCGTTCAATTTGTATATTAAGTATAGCACTATGGCTGAATTGCCGACTTGGCTTTTTAAGTACCTAAATACATCACATGCTCATGACGAACTCGCTAATCACAGCGGTAAGAGTCCAGATCATTGGGATGCCTTGTTTAATCGATTATCAAGTTTAACCTCAGAAGATGTCAGCGAGCGCGCTATCGAAATCAGCCAATTATTCCAAAATGGCAATATTCAACTCGCCCGAAATCAAAAATGGCATTTTGATCCTTTACCCTTTATGTTTTCTAAAACTGATTGGGCTTTATTGGAAGCTGGCATAAAACAAAGGACTGTATTACTTAATAAGATCCAGCATGATATTTATGGCGAGCAAACATTACTGCTCGATGGACATATTCCTGCCCAGCAATTATTTCAAGATAATAACTACCTGCGAGAAGGCTTTAACCTGCCTCAAAATGAGTTAAACCTGTTTTTTACCGCGCTGGATATTTACCGGGCGCCTTCGGGCGAATTTAAGGTCCTTGTTGATCATTGTCAGTGTCCTTTAGGTTTAGGGTTATTGCTTGAAAGCCGTATTATCGCGCGGCGTGTGATGGCTGAAGAATTTGCCGAATGTAATGTGCAACAAATTAAAGGCTTTTTGGAACGATTTACCGACACTATTAACGAATATACTCGCTACATGGATGACCCAAGGATTGTGATCCTCACTCAAGGTGTTGATGATCCTAACTATAATGAACATGCTTTTCTATCAACTTACTTTGGCTATACCTTAGTACAAAGTGCTGACTTAACCGTACGACATGGTGAAGTTTGCCTAAAGTCGTTGCCAGGTTTAGGCAAAATAAACGTGATTCTTAGGTGGATACCCGATCGCAGTATTGATTCGTTAGAACAAACAGAATATTCACTTCATGGCATCCCTGGGCTACTTCAAGCTGTACGAGAAGGTACAGTTAAAGTGCTTAACCCATTTGGCAGCGGCGTATTGTCATCACCTGCGATTCAATGCCGCCTCGATGAGTTGTCACTTCATCTTTTAAACGAACCATTGCTGATTGGCGAGCCGAGTCATTATGACCTTGAACAAGCCAAAACACTTGATTGGAGTTTGCTTGAATTAGTCAGCTACAGCGATAAGCAATTTAAACTCGATGGAAAGAGTGAAGCAGATAAAATTCGTGCCGTCATCTCTAAGCACCCTGGCGACTATTTTTTTCAAGAAAAGCCCATATTTAGCAGTGCACCTTTTTGGAGCGACGGCAAACTCGTTTCTAAGCCTGTGGTATTTAGGTGCTATGCATTGACCACTGAAAATGGCGTGGAAGTATTGCCTTCTGCTTTATGTTTTTCTAACGAAAACGATAAAGATCCGAGTGTATCGGGTTGGCTCAAAGACACCTGGATTAATACTGCAGACAATCTTGTGGCAGATGTTCAAAATATGCCCGTTCCAATCAGAAAAAGAATGGATGTGACTCTGCTAGAAGGTGTTGTGTCGAGTCGCACTGCTGAACATTTGTTTTGGTTAGGCCGGTATTTAGAGCGCAGTGAAAACACCGTTCGTATATTGCGTATTTTTATAGACAGATACACTGAGTTAGCGATTTACCCAAGTACCATGCGCCGAAATATTGTGATGCGATTGTTAAGTGCCATTAAATCTCAGCATATTGTATATCCTTATATTGAACCGATAGACGTTTTAGATGAGTGTGACACTGAGCAGGCCAAGCAAATGGCATTTCAACTCCTTGCCGATGAACAATGCGCTGGGAGTATTATTAATACCCTAACGTATTTGTTTAATGCCACGTTGCAAATACAGGAGTTATTATCTAATGATAGTCGTCGGATTATAGAAGATATTAACGAGCAAATTCAGAGGCTTAAGCGGGTGGCTGTTAACATATCCGCACGAGGGATACAAAGTAGTCTGGACCAAATTATCGGCTCTATTATGGCGTTTAACGGTTCGATTACCGACTGTATGCCTAATAGTAATGGTTGGTTTATGTTAGAAATTGGCCGCAGAGTTGAACGCAGTATTCAAATAACCTCACTTAGTGCATCGTTATTGTCTGAAGAAGCTGTCGAGACAGAAGAACTCGGAGTATTAGAAGCGGTATTGAGTTGCCAGGTGAGTTTAGTCACTCACAAACGCCGCTATCGCATGTACCAAAGCATTGGAACTGGCATTGAATTAATGATGTTAGATGCAGAGTACCCACGTTCATTATTATTTCAGTTAGAACAAATCGATTTACTTTGCCAAAACCTGCCAATTAAACGGCGCCCTGGGGTGATATCGGCACACGAAAAAGCCATTTTACTTTCTAAAACCACGTGTTATTTAACCGAGAAAGATTATTTACAACACAGTGTCGATGGCCAACGTAAACAGTTACTTGAGTTTAGTCATAATATTCGAACCAATTTGAATACATTTTGCGATGTATTGCTAGTTCAATATTTTTCTCATACCCAAACGGCCAGTAAATTAAACTGGTCTAATATTGAGCAAATTCAGTCGTGAAATATAAAATTAAACACTCAACAACATATCAATATGCTGATTTTGTTAGTTTATGTCAGAATCATGCCCGATTAACACCTAAAACAAATCGTGGCCAAATATGCCATAGCAGCCAGATTGAAATTACCCCACCGACGAGTTACTTACAGCAATTTATCGATTATTTTGATAACACCGTTACCGTGTTTGAAATCACTCAGCAACATAAAATGCTCACTGTCACCATGGTGAGTGAAGTCGAGTTATTAGTCAGTGCCAATGAAAATTTAAATAAAGTGGATATGACTTGGACTAAGGCTCGTGACTTATTAAATAAACCGACAACACATCAACTATTAAAAGCATCCGAATTTACGATGCCCTCTCAACATACGCCAATCGATGAAATGGTTAAAGCCTATGCATTAGTGTCATTTAAGCCAGGTGTCAGTTTAATTTCTGCATGTAAAGATTTAATGGCACGAATTTTTCATGAGTTTTTATATGATCCTGGTTTTACAACCATAAGCACACCTTTAAGTGTTGTATTTGCACAAAAAAAGGGCGTTTGTCAGGATTTTGCCCACTTTGCGTTAGCGTGTTTGCGTAGTATGGGGTTAGCAGGAAGGTATGTAAGTGGCTATATCGAAACATTACCTCCAGAAGGTGAAGAAAAATTAGAAGGCGCGGATGCCACCCATGCCTGGTTTGCGGTGTTTGTTCCTCATTTTGGTTGGGTTGATTTTGACCCAACAAACAATGTATTACCTAAAGAACAACATATTACTTTAGCGTTCGGCCGTGATTTTTCTGATGTCACCCCTCTTAAAGGAGTGGTATTTGGTGGTGGTAATCAGCTACTTGGTGTCGCAGTGGATATGATCAGATTAGATTAATTTGCATGAATCTAATCATTTCAATATTCGATATGACTTATTGGTTTATAGGCGGAAGTGTATGAGAATTGATTGGAAAACGTACAACACCAAAGGTTTTTTTGATGAATTAGTTGACGGACAAGGAAACGTCAGATTACACGGACAAAAATTAGCTCATTTTTTTGAAAATCTCTCAGCAGATGAATTAAAAAAAGCGAGATCAGTAGCCGATTTAGCCATTAAAGAAATGGGCATTACCTTCACGGTTTATAATGAAGGTAGCATGATTGATAGGGCCTGGCCTTTTGATATTATCCCTCGTACGATTGGCAAAAATGAATGGCAAAAAATCGAGCTGGGTTTAAAGCAACGTGTTGAAGCGTTAAATCTGTTTATTAATGATTTATATCATGATCAAAAGATCATTAAAGACGGTGTATTTCCAAGGGACTTACTCGAAAAGTCGGTTAATTTTCGACAACAGTGTGTCGGGATTACTCCGCCAAATAAAATTTGGGCGCATATTTGTGGTTCAGATTTAGTTCGTGACGGTAAGGGCACTGTGTATGTATTAGAAGATAACTTACGCGTTCCTTCTGGTGTCTCATATATGCTTGAAAACCGCTCAGTTATGAAGCGGGTTTTTCCTGAGTTATTTGAGCAAATGTCTATTTTGCCTATCGATGATTACCCCTCGCAATTGTTTGATATGTTAGCCGCCATGTCGCCTCGTCCACAGGACAAACCCGAAGTGGTTGTATTAACCCCAGGGGTGTTTAATTCTGCCTATTTTGAACATTGTTATCTTGCTCAAGAAATGGGCTGCGAATTAGTAGAAGGTCGGGATTTGGTGGTTGAAAAAGATGATTGCGTCTATATGAGAACCATTACTGGTTTGCAACGTGTGGATGTGATTTATCGTCGTATTGATGACCTATTTTTAGACCCTGAAGTGTTTTTACCTGATTCTCAATTAGGCGTACCGGGATTAATGCGCGCATGGTCTAAAGGGAATGTCGCTTTGGTGAATGCGCCTGGTGCAGGAGTGGCAGACGATAAGGTGGTATACGCCTATGTGCCAGAAATTATTAAATATTACCTCAATGAAGAGCCTAAGCTCGAGAACGTGCCAACCTACAAGTGCCTTGATGAAAAAGAATGCGATTATGTTATCAAAAATATTGATAAATTAGTCGTGAAGCCAGCAAATGAGTCAGGTGGATATGGTTTATTAATTGGGCCTAAATCCACCAAAAAAGAACAACAACTTTGTATTGAACAAATTAAAGCCGACCCACGTAATTGGGTTGCCCAACCGACGTTAAGTTTATCTACTGTTCCAACTTTCGACGGCCCAGAACCCGATGGACGCCATGTTGATTTACGACCCTTTATTTTATCATCAGGTAAAGATGTTCAAGTCACTACTGGTGGGTTAACTCGTGTCGCCATGAATAAAGGATCGTTAGTGGTTAACTCATCTCAAGGTGGCGGCAGTAAAGACACATGGATTGTTGACGAAGAGGCGGAATAATATGCTATCAAGAGTAGGTGAAACCTTATATTGGGTGTCTCGTTATATTGAACGTGCTGAAAATGTCGCGCGGGTGATTAATGTAAACAATATGCTGTTGCTGGATTTGCCAAAAGGTGTTTGTACTGGCTGGGGGCCTTTAATTGATATTATTGGTGCACGACAAGCTTATTTAGAAAACAATGCCGATTTTTCAGAGTCAAAAGCCCTTAAATACTTATTAGTTGGCAAAGATAATCCTTCTTCAATCTTAAACTCTATTATATCAGCGCGAGAAAGCGCTCGAACCATCAGAGATGTCATACCAAGGGATGTCTGGGAAGAGATTAATTCGTTATATTATTATGTTAAAAATAATCAAAGCGAAGGCCTGAGTAAGCGCGGTCGCTTTGCTTATTTAAAAAAGGTCATTGAGTCAGCACACCTTATTTTTGGTACGTTAAACGCGACGATTAATCATGATAATGGCTACATTTTCATTCGATTCGGCTCAATGATTGAACGAGCGGATATGTCATCACGTATTTTAGATATTCGCTCAGAAACACTGATTACTAATGAAGAAGCAAAACCTTATGAAAATATTCAATGGATCAGTTTATTGCGTTCTTTAAGTGCGTATCAAATGTATCGTCAAGAAATGGGAGTAAGAGTGCAACGTGCTGATGTAATTGAATTTGTGATGCGCAACGAAGTGTTTCCGCGTTCAATCTTATTTTGCCTCAATGAAATGAAATCACTGATAGATCCATTGGTAAATTCGGTCTCTATTATTGCGATTATTGATAATGCAAGACATGACTTGAAGGAAAAGAACGTTAGAGATCTTAAAAATGGCTTTTTGCATAATTACGTTGATGAAATACAAATAAAGTTAGCGGCAATTCATAACGCATTAGCTGAGTCATATTTTTTAAAATCGCCTTCTCAAACACAATCTCAATCACAAAGTTAGTTAAGTCCGTTTAGCGACATACCGCGCCAGTAAAACGATTTTTGATGTACCCGCAACAAACTGGAGGTTGGTGGGCCGCTGGGTAGGACACATGAAAAAGGGGCAATTTATACAACCGGCATTGGCTAAAGCTGACAGTATACCGGGCGAGCTCGCCCTGGGTTGGTTGGTTCACTATGTTATCGGTATTGCTTACGGTTTGATATTGATGGTGTGTTTTGGGTCGCAGTGGTTAAACACGCCCACATTGTTAGCACCATTATTAGTGTCCTGGATTGGGCTTGCTGCGCCGTTCTTTATTATGATGCCGGGTATGGGCGCGGGTATTGCAGGAGCCAACACCCCAAAACCTGCAGTGGTCAGATTTAAAAGTACAGTAGGTCATACTGTATTTGGCCTAGGGATGTTCATCACGGCGCAATTAATCAGTGGTTAGCCTTGTTCATATAAGTCAATCTTCTTGGCTGAGAGTGTGACGAATAAATACGGGGCATTGTATGGCTGCAATGGCTCAATATTTGTCACAAACTCTGTCATCCCGCGAGTTTGGCACTGATACATTTCTCATTGCTCTTCATATTCAAGAGCTTCATTTATACCCAATCAACTTGAAGATACGTGTTTCAGAGCTTCACCGTGTTTTCAATACTAGGCGCGTTAATGCGGTAATGTAGGTACCTTATAAATTAACGCAACAACGCTCTTGATTTAATAATCAGGGGAACACGGTGAAACTCCCAAAGGGCAAGTTTTACACGTGTTTATGCTGCGGCTTATGTTAATTTAGCTGATTTTGGAAAGGGAACACCATTACCCGCAATCAATGCCTTGCCTAAACGCGTGTAAATTCTTGCTGAAATCGAGCATCTTCAGGTTGTTTGGGTATAACACCTTTAAATGAATGCTCATTTCAAGCTAAATCGGCTATTTCACATACAGTGTAAGCTTGCAGAACCATGTTGTTTGATATTAGCAATGAGGTTTAATCCTGTTTTTGCACAGACAATTGTTATCAATAGGGGCGTTGTCTCCGCGATATGGTGTAGAATAGGCCATCAGAATAAGCCGCAAGTAATGCTCTAGGAGCATTTGTGGCATGCCGCTTTAAATTTTTAATGTAAACGAGATTTTAATGTCAAACGTAACTTCCCTCGAGCTAAATGGCTTTGTACAAGAATGCGCTAACGCGTTAACAGACAACACATTACAACGTTTAGTGTTTTCCAAATACCGTGGCGACGATAAAGAGCTTAATCGTATTGCTGTACGTAGCGTAGAGCTAAAGGGCCAACGTCTTGCATCTTGTTTATATGAATATTGCACCAATCACATTACCAAAAATGTTGAGCAAACAGATGCTAGCAGCCTTTTCCTACAATGGTTAGGGGGGGACTTTCAAAGTGCACATTTAATCACTCATGAGTGGGAAGTGCAGTTGAGCATCAGTAAAAAAGGCAAAGTGCTAATCAATAAATACCGCAATAAAAATGCGCCAAAAACCAACGACAAGCAAATTAGCACCGATGACACATTGTCACACAATCGGGCCAAAAATCGCTTTGTTGAACAAGACCGTCCTTACTTACGCGAGCTAGGTATTACCGATGCCAAAGGCGAGATTATTCCGTCAATGTCGCGTAAGTGGAAACAAATTAATAAATTTATTGAAGTATTATCACGTGCCATTGATAACACCGGCTTAGCCGATAAAAATGAAGTGCATATTGCTGATTTTGGTTCGGGTAAGGCCTATTTAACCTTTGCCGTGCATGACTATTTTATTGATAAGTTGCAGGTGAACACCCAGGTAACTGGAGTCGAGTTACGCCAGGGGTTAGTTGATTTATGCAATCAAACTGCGGCAAAGCTAGCGTTAACTGGGATTAAGTTTGAACAAGGCGATGTACAGCACTTTAAAGCTCAAGGCATTAACATCATGATTGCCTTGCATGCGTGTGATATTGCGACTGATTATGCGCTGCATATGGGGATCCGCACCGGGGCTGAAATTATTATGTGTTCGCCATGTTGTCACAAACAAATTCGCCCACAAATGCAAAGCCCACAGCTGCTTGCACCATTATTGCAACATGGTATTCATTTAGGTCAAGAAGCCGAAATGGTCACCGATGGCTTACGCGCATTATTATTAGAAGCACACGGTTACGACACCCAGGTATTTGAGTTTATTTCACTTGAGCACACCAGCAAAAACAAAATGATTTTAGCGCAAAAACGTAAGCAACCACGTGATAATAGCGCTATTTTACAACAAATTGCTGACATTAAAGCGTTTTATGGCATTAAAGAACAATGCCTAGAAACCTTGCTTAATAAGCTGCCCTAAGTTGCTAAGTTGCTAAGTTGCTAAGTTGCTAAGTTGATTAGGTATCAATCACGAAAGGCACATTATTGTTGATGTGTCTTTTTGACTAAATTTGAGTGACTTACGGTGGACTAAAAGCTGTATTGCGCTCTGAACGAAAACGCATTGCCATAACCAAACGCTTTACCATCTTCTTGATGCTCAGCACGTATCCAGGTCAATATTGATGTGCTTTAAGCCGGCTTGATTGATATCTCAAGCCGAACACTTAGGCATTATCGTAACAGTTGCTTAATGGCTTGCGGGATATACTCAAGTAAGTCACTTGCAAGCACTGAATATTCACTTAATTCTTGTGCGGCTAAATCACCAGTTAGTCCGTGCAAATATACTCCAAGACAAGCTGCATTTAATGGGCTAAGGCCTTGAGCGCAAAACCCGCCAATCATTCCGGTTAACACATCACCCGTGCCAGCTTTGGCCAGAGCACTATTACCTGTAGGGTTAATAAAGGCATATTCACCGTTGCTTATCACGCTATTATGACCTTTTAATACCACTATAGCGTGTAACTGTTTTGCAGCTAATGTGGCGTAATGAGTACGATCGGCCTGAATTACTGCTACGTCAATATTCAGTAAGCGTGCCAGCTCTTTAGGATGCGGGGTAATAATACTGTTTTCAGGTAAACGTAACGGTGTTTGCGAGCTGCGCTGTGAGTGATGTAAGAAATGGCTGATAAAATTGAGTGCATCAGCGTCAAATACCATGCTTTGGCTGCGAGTTTGCAGTTCGCTGAGCAAGGCAAAGAAAAAACCATGATTGCCCTCAGCAATCGCCATGGCGCTTAACGGTGCTGTAGAGGCGTTAAACTCATCTTTACTTTGGCTAATAGCGAGACCACTGCCCACCGTAATAACCGCGGCTTTCTCTAATAAATCATCTAACTGTGCTACGGCTTTTTCATCAATAGATTCAGTGTCGATTGATTGTAATTCGATAGACACAGAATCAGTCATTTGCGGACAAAATTCGGCGTAAATAACGGGCCGAGTCGGTAATGGCCGCATGACTATGTTGGGCGTTAATGCGCTTACGCTCTGACAAACACCAGGACTGCTGGCCAGTGTCACATAACCTGCGCCAGCTCTTAGTGCAGATAAACTCGATAAATACGCTGCGCCGCGATAATGCATTGAGCCTGCAATATTCAGTACATGGCCAAAGGTTGCTTTATGGCAATTATCAGGGCGCTCAGGTAACAGTGAGGTGATGTATTCTTTGGTGAGAGTTTGCATATTAGCACCCCTAAAATTAACATCTGATAGTAACCATAACATAAGTGTGGTTAATTTTTGTGCGCTAACGCATATAATGACAACAGGGTAAGCTGTTGTCATTTATGCATATTAGCTTTATCTAAGGTTAAGCGTATCGCGTTGATACACCGACTTACCTGCAACAAAAGTTTCAAAGATGTTACGGTCATCACCCAGCATGATAAGCGCAAACAGTTTGTCTTCAATGCCATTTGAGTAGCTAAAACGCAGCTGTTGTAAATCGGTAGCGGCCCAGTCTAACACCACAAAATCGGCTTCTTTACCGGGGATAAAGTTACCCACTTTGTCGTCGATGCTTAGTGATGTAGCTCCGCCTAAGGTGGCCATGTACAAACCTTTAAATGGCGACAGTTTTTGACCTTGTAACTGCATGACTTTGTAAGCTTCGTTTAAGGTTTGCAGCGGTGAAAAACTGGTGCCGGCACCCACATCGGTACCTAAACCAACACGTACCTTTTTACTGTCTGCGGTGGTTAAATCAAATAAGCCACTGCCTAAAAACAAGTTAGAGGTCGGGCAAAAAGCAATCACTGAATCAGTTTGTTGAAAGCTGTCCCATTCTTTGTCGGTTAAATGAATCGCATGGGCAAAAATGGATTTTTTACCGGTTAAGCCATAATGATCATATACATCAAAGTAGCCTTCTCGTTCAGGAAATAATGATTTTACCCAGGCTATTTCGTCTTTGTTTTCAGATAAATGAGTATGCACATACACATCTGGGTATTGGGCTTTTAACTTACCTGCGAGTTGTAATTGTGCAGGCGTAGATGTAGGTGCAAAACGCGGGGTGATGGCGTATTGCAAACGGCCTTTATTGTGCCATTTTTCAATGAGGTTCTTTGAGTCCTGGTAGCTTGACTCTGGCGTGTCGAGTAACTCCGCTGGAGCATTGCGATCCATCATGACTTTACCGGCAATAAGGCGCATGTTTTTTGCTAATGCCGTTTCAAATAACGCATCGACAGATTGCGGATGAACCGTGCCAAACACTAATGCCGAAGTGGTGCCATTTTTGAGTAATTGATGAATAAAAAACTGCGAAATTTTACGCGCATGGTCAATGTCACTAAATTGCTCTTCAGTAGGAAAGGTATAGCTATTCAGCCAGGTTAATAATTGTTCGCCGTATGCGGCAATCATTTGAGTTTGAGCGTAATGGGTGTGAGTGTCGATAAACCCCGGAATAATTAATTTACCTCGTTTGTCGATAATCGATGAGTATTGCTGCGCTGTTTGAGCGTCAAACGCTGTTAATGTTTTAATGTGACCATTTTCAATCACTAATAAGCCATCTTCAAGGTATTGATAAGCATCAAAAATATTGTTTACTTGACTAGGGTCTTGTAGGAAATGAAGAAAGCTTGAGCGAATGACGGTGGTATCAGCCATAGCCGTTGATGATAAAAGTGCAGCACTCACAAGCGCCGCAGAGGCGGTGTTTTTAGACATAAATACTCCATTTAATTGACAGATATAAATGGTTTTTGACTTGAGTATTCAAGCCCTTGTCAACAGAGTATTCCAACCGAAAACCATTAAAAGCATCCAGACTAAAGCCAGAACTGTGCCAAGATGTCAGTAGGCATTTTACGGCGTTAGCTGACTAAAATTGGGCGATATTGCGTTTGCTCTTAGCTACACTCTCACCAAAACAGTGCAGGTGCGCGTCAAAGTGAATCATGTGTTTAAGGTGTGAGCTTGGCATATTATCTATTTTGCGACATGCTAATATGAAGCTTATTTCGACATTAACGTAACGCGGATTAACCGACATTGAAATGGAGTGTTCATGAAAAAAATAAACTGGGGCATTGTGAGTACAGGGCGAATAGCTGCGTTATTTTGTCAGGATCTGGCTTTCTCACCACAAAGCCATTTATATGCCGTTGCCGCTCGTCAGCAAGCGGATGCCGATACGTTTGCGAAACAATATAGGGCCGATAAATCATACCAGGGTTATCAAGCGTTATTTGACGATCCTAATGTTGATATTGTGTATATCGCCACCCCACATAACTTTCACTTTCAACAAGCTTATGATGCCTTAATGGCGGGTAAGCATGTATTGTGCGAAAAACCAATGACAGTGTCAGTTGAAGAGTGCCAACAGTTGTGCCAATTGGCACAACAAAAGGGGTTACTGTTAATGGAAGCCTTATGGACCTATTTTTTACCGGCAATGAAGCAGGCCAAACAGTGGCTCGATGACGGTAAAATCGGCCAACTTAAGCATGTCAAAGTCGACTTTGGTTATCCCATTCCCTTCAGCCCAAATGGCCGTGAATATAATCCACAATTGGCTGGTGGCTGTTTACTTGATATGGGCATTTACCCGTTAGCTATTGCTGACTACTTTTTAGCCGCCGATATCGATGATTTATATGTGCAAGCCCAGCTATGTGAAACGGGTGTTGAAGATGATGTGATTATTATCGCTAAATGTGAACAGGTTGCGGTAAGTCTCGCAAGTTCATTTCAATGTCGATTAAGTAATAATGCCTATTTGATTGGCGATAAAGGCTACATCGTTATTCCAGATGCATTTAGAGCATCAGAGTGTCATTTATATCATCTCGATGATTTAGTTGACTCATATGCCGATAATCGCCATTCGTTGGGTTATCACTTTGAAGCCGATGAAGCCTGTCGATTAGTCGCTTTAGGGATAACCCAAAGCGATATCGTGTCGCATCAAGATAGCGTGTTGTTTCAGTCGCAACTGGCACGAGTCAAAGCGCTAATTTAAGATGATTACAAGCACAACGGCCGCCGCACATTGTTTATGTATTGCCCGTTGTGAACTGATTAATGCGTTTATTGTTGCTGTATTGCATGATAACTAATGCCAGCGTGACTAGGCAGGCTAATATCATGCTGCTATAAAAACTCGCCGCGACTCCACCAGGAATAAACTCAACAAAAGAGGTAATAAACTGCCCGCCAAACACTGCCATGGTAAAATACGATAAATTTTTACCTCTGACGTTGGCTGCACTTTTCTCTACTGTCATATGGTTAAGTAAAGGAATACTAAAACCAAAGCCTACTCCAGCAAACACTGAACCAACCATTAACAATGGCAGGCCATCGGCGTTAGCAAAAACAATATGGCCAAGGGCATAGGCTGCAAATGCAACCGCGAGTAAATACGTTGTGCTCATGTATTTGACCACTTTTGGCATAAAATGCGCTGCAACAACGGCAACCAATGAGATAAACGCTAATACATTGCCTACAACTGCCTCGTTAAACCCTTGCTGTGCCATGCTATTTGGCAATTGAACAATGGCGGTAAAAAACACCACCATTGCCAATGTGGCAAATAGATACACTTGCTTGAGTGACAAGCCTTGTTGAGCCTGCGGGGCATTACCTTGTGTTTCATCGCTGAGAGAGGGCGATTTACGTGGCACAAACAGCAACAGCATCAGTAAACATAACCAAGCAACCAAATATAAACTTAACGGATAGGCCCAATGTAAGCTGGCCAGTTTGCCGCCCAAAAATAAAAATAATACTCCGCCAAGTTCAATCGCCATGCCTTGTTTGGCAATCATGCTCAAGCGTTCATTACCCACATACCACTGCGAAATCAATACCGTACTGCTTGCCATCACCACGGCCGTAATGCCGCCTAATAAAATACGGTTAGACAAGACAAACCAGGGGCCTTGTAGCCAATATACGGCAAATCCTAAGGCGCCATACAGTATCAAACCGAAGATAAGTGAGCGATAAGCGCCAAATTTATCAATTGATTTACCTGCGAGTGGGGCAAATATTACCGCGCCTAATGCCGGAAATGTCACCAACCATACCGCATATTCATTAATGCCCAAGGCATTGGATATACTGATTAACCCGGGCGCAACAAGGGCGCCAACCATAATGGTGAGGCTAGCGATACACAGCAGCGTATAACTGCCCAATTTAGATAAATGAGTCATGGGTATTACCTGTGAAATAGTCGAACAATGGTCCATTCAATCAATGGTCCATTCAATCAATGGTTAGATAGAAACGACCTTGCGAATGAATGTCTTGTGCCAGGTCGTTTGATTAAGACTGGGCGTTAAGTTAATGCTTTTAGTGTGTCGATAATGTCGTCTGGCTCTGAGCGGGTGCGATAATCTACATCAACAAAACGCCAAGCAACCTTGCCCGCACGGTCAACTACAAATGTTGCCGGGATAGGTAATATTGCGCCGTTGCCATTGTTAATCGCGTCTAAATCGAGGTTACGATCCACGCGCATATGCTCACTCAGAAACGCCGGGACTTGCCACGCTACGCCAAATTGCGCCGCGATTTTTGCGTCTTGATCTGACAACACCTCAAAATCCATATTGCTGATTTCATCTTGGGTCATTGACCCGTCTGGGATTTGAGGGCTAATAGCAACAAGCTGTGCACCTAGGGCGTTAATATCACTTAAGCGTGCTTGCAATGCGCGCAGTTGTAAATTGCAATAAGGGCACCAACTGCCTCGATAAAATGTCACTACAACCGGGCCTTTTTGCAATAAATTGGCCAGTGAAACGGCTTGGCCATTTGCATTGGGAAGTGAAAACGTAGGTGCGTTTTGCCCAAGTGTTAAGGCGTCGTTACCTTGTTGAAACGATTTTGACTGGGCAATTATCTCGTCAACCTTTTGCATAAAGGCAGGATTTTTTTGTCTTCCTTCTGCGACTTTTGCTTCTGTTTGCTTTTGTAAGCTTTGCATCGTGTTTTCCTATCGGTTAACGCTGTTTTACAGCCTGTAATCTTATTGGTTGTAGAATAAACACAAACAAGCCATAACAAAAATGTTATTATTTGATGGAATCTATAGCAAAAACGCATAGGGGTGTGGTGTGGATATTAAATTGCTTAATAGCTTTATCAGCGTGGCAGTACATCAAAGTTTTTCTGGCGCGGCGCGCGAGCTAAATACTGTGCAACCTGCCATTAGTCGGCATATTGCGATGCTGGAAGATGAACTTGGAGTATTGTTGTTTATTCGTAACTCGCGTGAAGTGATGATCACGACAGCAGGTGAGCAATTACTGCATGATGCCAAACAGATTATAGCTTTGGCAGAAAAAGCAAAAAGCCAGGTAAAGCGAGCAGAGCAAGGGCAGGTGGGCGAGTTAAAAATTGCCTATTTAAGTTCTGCCTGCTTAAGTTTTATGGCCGACCTAATTCGCCGTTACTCGCAGTTATACCCAGATGTGCATGTCAGCTTATTTGAGATGACCGCGACAGAACAAATAGAAGCATTTAAGCAAAATAGTATTGATGTGGGTTTTTCTCGGCCATTACCCACAGGTATTCAAGATGAATTTAGCAGTAAAGATATCTATATCGACAAGCTTGTGGCCGTTGTGGGAGCACACCACCCTTTAGCACAATACACTCAAATCGCATTGAGCCAGTTACAGCAACAAAAATTAATTGTATTCCATCGAGATGAAGCCGTCGGCTTGTTTGATGACACTATCATGATGTGTAAACAAGCAGGGTTTTCAGCCAATATCGTGAGTCAGCCTCGGCATATGCAAACCTTATTAACCGAGGTGGCAGCGGGCTTAGGCGTCGCCATTGCGCCATATTGTATTAGTAAATTATACAGTCAAGGCTGCCACTTTTTAACGCTTACTGATGCGCACAAATCCATTGCGACGCAGTTGCATGTCAAGTCAACTAATCACAGTGCCACGGTCGATGCCTTTGTGGCGCTTGTCATCGCTAATCAACCAAGCATTGCAAAAAGTATGGCCTAATAAAAACTGGGGTTATGTTGCTGTATGCTACTTATGCCCTAAAATAGCCTTATTGCCGATGGTTATCGGCATACTATCACGGCAATAATTACATGAATAAGCCAGAGTAAGGCATTGATTATGTACAAGGTTTTACCCCAAAGTAGACGTTATTCTGAGCTTGATTGGTTACGGGTGATATTAATTTTTGCTGTTTTTTTGCATCATGTCTTTATGCCATTCAATGGTGATGGCTGGCATGTTATGAATAATGACTCGAGCAAAGTGCTTGACGATATTATGGTTTACTTTGAACAGCTTAGGCTGCAAACGTTATTTTTTATTGCAGGCGCGGGTAGTTTGTTGTTACTGCAAAAGAAATCTGCAAAGTCGTTCATGCTAAGTAAATTCCATCGGTTATTTATACCATTACTGGTGGGGATGATATTAATTGTACCGCCGCAAAACTATGTCGAAAATATCGCCGATTATGAGTCATTGTTATCGGCTTATGGCCAACTTATGTGGTCGTTTGATAACAATCACTTATGGTTTATCGAGTTTCTGCTGATATTTATGTTACTGGCTATACCGTTTAAACGCTTTTTAGATGGCGCAATGGGGACAGTGTGGCTTAAATGGCTTGAACGTCTGAGTCAGTCGCCATTTGGAGTATTATCGTTAGGGCTGGTGTTGGTCATAGTGAGAGGGTTGGCAAAATACTTAATGCCTGATGACAGCCATCATATTGAAAACCTGTCATTGAGTTTGTTTTATCTGTTTTTCTTTTTAGCAGGCATGAGCTTTATACACAGTCGGCAGATTTGGCAAACATTGGCTTTGCATCGTCGCACCTATTTAATCAGTCTACTCATTAGCACGTTACTCTTTTATGGATATTATTATTCGCCAGATTTAAGCCCGTATTTGTCATTAACAACTCGGTGGCAAAGTTGGTGGTGGGTGTGCACCATGGTGTCGTGGTCGGGGTTATTAACCATGGTAGGGTTTGCCAGTGCGTACATTCCTAAAACCCCAAGGTGGTTAATGCAAACCAATGAACTCATTTACCCATTTTATATTTTGCATCAAACCGTCATTGTGATGTTGGCGTTTTATATCGTGCAGTGGCAGGCGGGAATAATGGTTAAATCGCTCAGTTTACTTGTTAGCGCCTTTATTATTTGTACAGCGCTGTGTTATTGGGTCATAAAACCCTTTAACCTGATGCGCTATTTATTTGGCCTAAAAAAGGTCAGTCATTGATTCTTTATATCCAATAAAAACTTAACCCTCGTGGGCCAGAAACTCGATTATTTGTTCCATATTGAGATTGTAATCGTCAGCCCGAACGCATTTGACAATTAAATCGTCGGTGACGGTGGCCAGATCGATCTTATGGCCTACTTCAAAGTGATCCGGCTTTAAATGATAAAACGGTTTCACTAGTGGGCGGATAGGATCTTTTGGATTATGGCCTTGCACAATGGCCAATCTGTTGGATTCTAACTGCACCACAGAGCCGACAGGGTAAACTCCCATACAGCGAATAAATTGATCGACTAAATCTTTGTCGAGTTCATTCTTATCTGCCAGTGCCCGCAATATGCTGAAGGCTTTAACTTGAGCATAACCTTCTTTATAACAGCGGTTTGATGTCAAGGCATCGAAAATATCGCAAATGCTGATCATGCGGCCATATAAGGTAATTTTTTCAGCAGGTACACCAAAAGGGTAGCCTTCACCGTTGAGTTTTTCATGGTGTAAGCTGGCAACCTCTAAACTTAACGGGCTGATGCCTGGTGTGTTCTTCATGATCTCAATCGAATAACTGGCGTGAGTTTTCATAATATGAAACTCTTCATCGGTTAATCTGTCGGGTTTGTTCAAAATCCGGTCGGGGATCATAATTTTGCCGACATCATGCAAAAATGCGCCAACCGCTAATTGATTCACAATGTCTTTGTCGATTTTTTTATACACCGCAAACATGGTCATCAATACCGATACCGAAACCGAATGCTCCAATAAATATTCGTCTTTATTACGGATGTTAATCACGCAAGACAGGGCATTAGGATTATTAAAAATAAGGTCGGTAGACTCAGTGGTAATTTTTTGCACCGGATCCATGTCTAATGGCAAACCATGCTGGGCATTATGAAACAGCTTTTTTTGAATATCTTTTGATTCGTTAAATACCTGGCGCGCCCTAACAATTTCTTGATTAAAGAAATTCGGTTTGGTTATTGGTCGTGCGGGGGCTACTTGACGAGGTGGTTGCAGCGGTGCTTTGGTTTGTGGCGCACTTTGTTCAACAATGTTTTCGGCTTTACTGGTATCAATGAGTAGCTTAGTCACGGATTTACGTTTTAATGCCTCAATAACACGTTCACTTTTAAGCACGCCCGGTTTAGTCAGCGAAAACGTGTCTTTAGGCTCGGTGATCTCGACCACATACATTCCAACTCGTACGTCAGTAATGTCATGTTCAATCAGCATAAATCGATTCCTTGGGGCTATTTACCACATTATTGTTGTCAACCACAGCGCACTTAATGTGTACGTCGTGTTACAAGATAGCTTATTTATGTCGGCAATATAAGTGCAATAACGTTACCGAATTCAAGCTTTGCTGTAATCGTTATGTCTATTTCTTTCGTGTTGTTAATCAATGATCTATTACCGTTCATAAATTGCAGTTTATGCTGAATTTTATTTAAGGTCCAACAGCTTTGAGAGATGAATATTTTTTTGTATTATTTTTGCACGATCTAGTCAATATATACCGTCAGTTCAAGTCATTAAATGATGATGAAACAGCAGTCATAGATCGCTGTCACCTTCAATCGACCCTGGTGCAAACCTCTTGGCTTTAATTGAAGGAATAAGCATCAAGTGCTAACAATCCATACTCAACGTCTTGGTGTATTTTTTGAGCCTGTGCACCATGACTTGCACCAAGCACCGACATTAACGGTAAAAAATGCTCCTGAGTTGGGTGGTTAAACTTGGCATGCGGAGCAAGTTGTTGGTAGTTCAGTAAAGACTCAATATCATTATTTACCAGCTTGTCTTCAACCCAATGCCTAAACTGGTTCATCATGTCGACCCCATCAACGGTTTTAGTGCGCTTAAATACCTCGGCTAAATTATGGCTTATCCCGCCCGAACCTATAATAAGAATATTGTCATGCTTTAGTGAGGCTAATAATTGCCCATATCGATAGTTTTGTGCAGCCCCAAGTCTCGTGTTAATTGAAATCTGTACGATGGGAATATTGGCCTGTGGGTACATTAACCTGAGTGGGATCCACACACCATGATCCCAGCCTTGTTGCTTGTCTAACTTGGCATTGATATTGGCGTCGGCAAACAGTGTGGCAATACGTTGGGCAAGTTTTGGTGCCCCGGGTGCAGGGTAACGGATTTGGTAAAGCTCATCTGGAAAATGATAAAAATCGTGAATAGTCTCAGGCTGCTGCCCAGCAGTAATGATCACATCGTGTTTAACATCAAAATGGGCAGAAAAAACCACAATGGCACTCGGTGTCGGAATCGCTTGGCCTAATTGTTGTAAAAACCGTGACGTTTGGCTTTTTTCTACTGCCATCATTGGCGAGCCGTGCGATATAAAAAGTGGTTTTTGCTGTGTCATATCATGAGTCTCATGTTGGTTGTGTCGAAAGGGCGACTTTACACCTGTGCTAATCACTATATTGTTAACCTATATAAAGATAAATATGCTAAAAAGAGATAAACAATCAACAGTATGTTGTTAATCAATGGATAAACTCGACACCATGCGGGCCTTTCTGACCGTAGTGCAACAAGGGGCATTTACTAAAGCGGCCGATAAATTAGCCGTTTCGCCACAATTGGTAAGTAAATACATTTCGGCTTTAGAGAAAAGCTTACAAACCCGATTATTGCATCGCACCACGCGCCGCTTAAGCTTGACTCAAGCGGGCAGTGACTATTATCAACGCTGCTTGCAAGTGATTGCTGATATTGATGAAATGGAGAGTCGTTTAACCGAGCATGCTCAAGTTGTCTCGGGAACCTTAACCATTAGTGCGCCTATGTCGTTTGGTACCTTGCATTTACCTCATCTATTGATGGATTTTCAACAGCGTTATCCGCAAATCAAATTGAAAATCACCTTAACAGACATCAAAGTTGATATTGTTGATGAGGGGGTGGATGTGGCGATGCGTATTGGACAACTGGCTGACTCGTCATACATTTGTAAAAAAGTGGCACCAATCAATATCGCGATTATGGCTTCACCAGATTATCTTGCTGCACGCGGCTTACCTAAAACGCCGGCTGAGTTACAGCATCATCACTATTTGAAGTATGTATATTCTGATGATGCAATGCTGTTTTCTGGGTTTGATAACATGCGTCATACTATTGATTTTAATGATAACTTAATTGCCAATAATGGTGAGTTGCTGGTCAATACGGCAATATTAGGCGGCGGTATTGTCATTCAACCTACGTTTATTGCGGGTAAGGCTCTCGCCGAGGGTAAGTTAGTGCGTATTTTACAAGGTTATGAACCTAAGCCTGTCGGTTTGTATATGGTGTATGCAAATCGGCAATATTTAGCGCCTAAAGTGGCCTGTTTTATTGAGTTTGTTAGCCAATATTACTCAACGCCGCCATCCTGGGACCAAGTGTAAAACCGAGGTTAACAGCTTTTATTTTTTAGGAATTTATTATGTCTTTGACTAATCAGCTTGGGTTATTTGTTGATGTTGTACAACAGGGATCGTTTGCCAAGGAGGCGTTGTTGTATGACCATTCCTAATATTGGTTTTAATCACGATAAAACTAATCAGGCAGAACTTGAGATCATTGAACTGTCAAATTTGTATACTCGCTCTATGATAGAGCATGATCCTCAAGCACCACATCGCGTGTCATTTTTTATACTGATTTATATTGAACTAGGTGAGGGCGAACATATGGTCGATTTTAACCATTATCGCTTTGGGCCAGGGTCATTGATTTTTGTGCAGCGCGAACAAGTGCATAGCTTTGACTTTTCGGGGCAACCTCAAGGTAAGGTAATACTGTTTACCCAGGCTTTTTTAGATAATGTGCATGCTAATATGCGCTTACCTAATTACACGCCTACACATTTAAATCAGCAACATAACCCAATATTGCAGCTAGACAGCACTCATCATGCGCGCAGTCATATTTTAATTGATCAAATTCAAACTGAAATAAACACGCCGGCCTCAGAACCGCTTATTGTCATGTATTTATTTTCAGCGTTAGCCTTGTTATTGCACCGTTTACGTCCAGCATTAAGCCACGACAATTTATCAGTTGAGCAGAGCAGCAAGCTAGCACGTTTTTTCAGTTTAATGCAGCAGCATGTACAACAAGTGCGCGATGCTAATTGGTATGCAGGCAAAATCCATACAACCTATAAAACCCTCAATCAAATCTGCAAACTGGCAACAGGCTTAACCGCCAAACAGATGATAGATGCCTACACCATTGTTGAAATAAAGCGTCGCCTTGTGGTGAGCAAAACCACGACTCAACAATTAGCCAATGATTTTGGCTTTGAAGACAGCAGTAACTTTGTTAAATACTTTAAAAATCATACCGAACTGACTCCAAGCCAATTTATAAAACACCATTTGTCTTAAAAGGTTCGACTTTGACCATTTTAAGGCTCATTTACACTCTACTGACAAACGGCTAAGCCTTATAAACTGTCCTCATTGAAACCAGAGGACTTACCCATGAATACCATTACTAACAAAATCATCGCAGTTAACAGCATTTCAGCAGCGCGTAAATCAATCGTCAGTGCACTTGTTACGAGTGCACTATTGGGTGGAGCTTTAGTGTCTGGCAACAGCGTTGCCGCAACCGAAAAATCACAAGCTGAAATGAGCTATAAGCAACAAGTTGTTGAGTTAGTCAGCAGCATTGAAACTGGCAACCCAGCGCCTATTGGCTATATCAACCCTAGCAAATACATTCAACATAACTTAGCCGTTGCCGACGGTTTAGCCGGTTTTGGTGCGGTAATGCAGCAGTTACCTAAAGGCAGCGCAAAAGCGCAGGTTAAGCGTGCATTCCAAGACGGTAACTATGTGGTTACGCACACCGAATATAACTTCTTTGGTCCTAAAGCGGGCTTTGATATTTTCCGCTTTGAAGACGGTAAAATTGTGGAACATTGGGATAACCTGCAAACCATCGCCGCTGCAAACCCAAGTGGTCACAGCCAGTTTGACGGTGCAACTACAGTGACGGATTTAGACAAAACCGAGCAAAATAAAACCTTAGTGGCCGATTTTGTAAACACCATTTTGATCAAAGGTGATATGGCCAAAATAGGTCAATTTATTGGTAGCGAAGATACCGATTATATTCAGCATAACCCGAATATTGGCGACGGCTTAAGTGGCCTAGGCAAAGCTTTAGGTGAGCTCGCTAAAATGGACATGCCAATGGTGGTAAAAACCAATCATAAAGTGCTTGGCGAAGGTAACTTTGTGTTGTCGATTAGCGAAGGCACATTCATGCAGCAACATGTGGCATTTTATGACTTGTTCCGTGTTAAAAATAACATGATTGTGGAACATTGGGACACCATTGAAACCATTCCTGCTAAAACTGACTGGAAAAACAGTAACGGTAAATTTGGTTTTTAATCGCCAATGAGTTGTGTACTACATTTTATAAAACACTGGCCGCTTATCGCGGCCTGTGTTGTTTTATGCACTTTGTTTATGGCGTCAGTAATTGCCTTAACGAATGCCTAAACTGCTTAAACATTGGCTCAAGGCTATAGCGATGATGCTGAATGACATCAACATTGGCATGCCAGCCCATATCGTTAAACTCGCTGGGCAATAATACCAATTGGCCATTATTAACATATTCATTGGCGATATGATTGGGCAATAAACACCAGCCATTACCCTGCAATGTCAGTTCCAGCAGCACATAATAGTTATCGGCATACCAAATGTCTGGGCTTATGGCGAGCTGGAAATTACTGGATTTGTTATTGCGTGATCGCATCAGCAATTGCCTATGCAGCTTAAGGTAGGCCAGATTATTGATTTGTTGTTGAGCTAGCGGGTGAGAGCTTGCAACATAGGTATCAAATTTAATTGCGCCAATGGATTCATAATCAATGTGAGAAGGCAGTGACAACTCACTAAAAATAATCCCGGTGACCGCTCTATCTGTGTCAATCAGATCGACAATATCGATGCTCGATGCTGTAAAAAATTCCAGTCTTGTATTGGGGAAGTCGCTCTCTAGTTGATTAACCATACTGGAGAGTTTTTGAAAGGGTATACCTTCATCTAAACCAATGGTGAGCTCAGAAATAAACGGTTTATCGAGATGTTGAGCGCAAGAACGTAAGCGTTGATGCTGCGCTAATAACACTTGCGCATGTGATAACAACGTATGTCCCGCCTGGGTAAGTTGCGGGTAACGGCCGCTGCGGTCAAATAACGCAGCATTGCAGTCTATTTCAAGGTTGATGACATGTTGGCTCACCACAGATTGCGCTTTATTGAGTGAACGCGCCGCTGATGAAAAAGAACCCATTTTAGCCGTTGCAACAAACGCTTCAAGTTGATCAATGCTATACATATCGTTTTTCCAGATAGTATCTAACTATTAAGTATCCTTATATTGGATGAGAATAGATCAAACGTCACCAATAATTGAATTCAGTATGCAAACAAAAGAGAGAATATTCCACGCCGTGTCTTTTGAGGTATTGGCTGCTGCCATCATAGTCCCTGTGAGTGCAGTATTAATGGATAAAAGCACTACAGATATGTTGGTGGTCAGTATTGGTTTGTCACTTCTTGCTGTGATGTGGAACTACATCTACAACATTTGGTTCGATAAATTATTAGGCAGTGACAGAGTGAAGCGTAATTTATCCACTCGTATTGTCCATGCAATGTGTTTTGAAGGCGGCTTGTTAGTGGTAACCCTGCCATTAGTATCCTGGTATTTAAGTTTAAACCTTATCGATACCTTGATGCTGGAAGGTGGCGTTTTATTGTTTTTCTTTGTTTATACTGGTGTGTTCAATTGGGCCTACGATATTTATCAACCTTACCAGCGCTGGTTTGGTAAAATGTCTTTCCGTCGTAAACTGACAGCGCCAAATCGTTAAGGTGTTTGATTATTGCTAAGATTTTGTCGACAGTCACGCTTTGATTGAGTGTTTATGACAGGTTCGGTTCTATCACTGTTACGATGACTGTGGCATCATTACTGGTCATTATTGCGCCGTCATGTCGCTAGGATTAGCCAGTCGATATTGCCATCAGTTTCGGGCAGGTTTGGTATTTGCCTGCATATCTCTATTTGCTCATCCAGTCTGTGCAGATACATTGGTGCCCTTTACCAGTGATGGTTGCAGCTCGTTCCCTAATGGGACCTTCGAGCAAAGTGAATTATGGTTGGCATGCTGTCAAAAACACGACTTTGAATATTGGAAAGGTGGCACTTTTGATGACCGCCTAGCATCAGATAAAGCGTTACGTGTTTGCGTCGCCAATGTTGGCCAACCGCAGATTGCGTTATTGATGTTAGCTGGCGTTCGAGTGGGTGGTTCGCCTTACTTACCGACACAATTTCGTTGGGGTTATGGCTGGCCGTATCCAAGGGATTACGGCGCATTAACGACAGATGAGAAACAGCAAGTTGAGTTGTTGACTACTCCGATAGTGGAGCCACAATAAACTCAGTTATGTTAACGTCAATTTCATCACATTAAGCTCAAAGCTATACACTCAAAGCTATCAGTTAATCTATACCCAATCAACTTGAAGATCCGTGTTTCAGAGCTTCACCGTGTTTTCAATACTAGGCGCGTTAATGCGGTAATGTAGGTACCTTATAAATTAGCGCAACAACGTAGTGGGAACACGGTGAAACTCCCAAAGGGCAAGTTTTACACGCGTTTATGCTGCGTTATTGATTTTGGAAAGGGAACGACCATTACCCGCAATCAATGCCTTGCCTAAACGCGTGTAAATTCTTGCTGAAATCGAGCATCTTCAGGTTGTTTGGGTATATATAACACCCCAACGACGAACTTTACATCGTGAGTATAGACACTTGTCGATGTGTTATTAGCCGTTTCAGTTGCATCAGCTCACATCAAAGAACACGCTTATCTGTCAACACATGACATAGATCAACTGAGCTTTTAACAACACTCATAACAGCACATCGAGTAACATCTTTAACGATACCATCCAAGCTAAGTTTCCAAGTTATAGGCGTTTATTTAATCGATAACATTTTATTAAGCTTACGCGTGAACATCTTTTGCTCGATTGTTCTGGTGATTTACACATACTGTATAATGGATGGTAACCCCATCATTCAGCAGCTTTTTTTGCAAAGTAATAGCAAATTTTGTTTTGTATTAAAATTAAAATGCTGATTATATATGATTTTTTTGTGTAGTGATTAATTTTGCTCATCAACTCATACGTAATCAATGACTAAGTTGGTGCATTTGTTTATCACCATGACTTGCACTGTCAATGATATTCGGCGTACAATCGTGCGCTGAAATTAAGCTAACATCTGTACGCTAAAATGAATGTATTATCTCGACTGAACAATATCACTGCAAAAACCTTATTTCACACAGATTCGATAGGCAGTTATTTTGAGCCTATTATGCAACGCATTAAACCTGCTTGGCGCACCCATTGGTTTAGGGCAAAAGTGTTGGGGCATGAGTTGCTTGGTGCCGATGTTTTGCAGTTAGACTTGTCTCCAGAAAAAGCCTGGCCGCAAGCCATTGCAGGCCAACATGTGTTACTGACGGTAGAAATTAATGGCCGTTTAATGACTCGACCTTTTTCAATATCGTCAGCGCCTGAGCAATCCTGTAGCCAATATCCTAAAAAGCATGTGATTCGATTAACCATTAAGACTCATGTTGAAGGAGCTTTCACGGCAAAATTGTTGGCGAACATTGCCACGGGTGGATATGTCAATTTAAGCGCACCACAAGGTGAGTTTATATTAAGTGAGAGTGTCCTTACTCAACCGTCAACACCATTGTGGTTTGTGGCGGCAGGCAGTGGCATTACGCCCTTTATGGCAATGCTCAACCAACTGGCGTTACTGCCACACCAACCACAACATCCCATTCAATTGGTTTACTTTGCCAAGGCCGGTGAGCATTTGTATGTCGATGAACTCATGGCATTGCAGCAGCAATTAAGCCAGTTTCAAGTGCAATTACTTATTCGTAAAAATGGTCACAACTTAACTGACGCACTGAGTACCTGCAACGTGCAAAGCCAGGTGTTGATATGCGGTCCAAGCCAGTTTAAGGATGATGTTGATCAGCAATTAGATGTAATGAAACACCCCAAAGCGCAGCGCCAGGCAGAGTTTTTCCAGGCGCCAACGTTTGCGCAAACCGCAGCTGGTGAGCAACACGTCCATTTAAGCCAACGTGGGCAAACATCTCAGCTTGTGTTAGCAGCAAAAGACAACTTGCTCAGTGGCTTAGAGCAACAAGGCATTAGCGCCAACTTTGGCTGCCGCATCGGTGTATGTCATCAATGCCAGTGTGTTAAAAAATCGGGCGTAGTCAGAAATCTGCGTACGGGCGAATTATCGCAGCCGGGCGAGCAATTAATTCAATTATGTATTTCTCAGGCGGTAACGCCGCTTGAGCTGGAGCTGTAGTTCGATGAATAAAAATATTAATTTTGAGCAGTTAGCCACTGAGCTTGATGAGTTAAAGCGTCAAACACTCGCTCAAGTTGGCGCAAGCGACGCTGCTTATATCCGCAAGGTTATTGTATGGCAACGGTCGTTAGAGTGGGGCGGTCGTGTATTGTTAATGCTGGGTTTTCTGCATCCTGTATGGTGGATTATTGGTGTATTGAGTTTAGCCAGCGCTAAAATTCTCGATAACATGGAAATTGGCCATAACGTGTTACACGGTCAATATGATTGGATGAACGATCCTCATATTAACTCGCGACAGTTTGACTGGGATATTGCCTGCGACGGTAAAAGTTGGCAACGTATCCATAATTATGAACATCACACTTATACTAATGTGATTGGTAAAGATCGTGATTTTGGTTATGGCTTACTGCGCTTGTCGAATGACTTTTCGTGGCGACTTAAAAATCTGTGGCAATTTATCACTTACATTTATTTAAGTGTGTTATTTCAATGGGGGGTGTCATATCACGAGCTTGCCGCTGAGCGCGTGTTTATGGGTAAAAAGAAGCAAGGTAGGGCATCTAACGTTGATGCGAATGAGCTCAAACGTCGTTTCTTTAGCAAAGGCGGTAAGCAACTAGTGAAAGACTATGTGGTATTTCCATTGCTTGCTGGGCCACTGTTTTTGTGGGTGTTGGTGGGAAATTTAATTGCTAACTTACTGCGTAACCTGTGGACCTCTACCATTATTTTTTGCGGCCATTTCACTTCAGATGTTCACACCTTTAGCCAGGCTGAGTGTGAAAATGAAACGCAAGGCCAATGGTATTATCGTCAGGCGTTAGGTTCGTCAAACATTAAAGGTGGTAAGCTGTTTCATATTTTAACGGGTCACTTAAGCTTTCAAATTGAACATCATTTGTTTCCCGATTTACCGTCGTCACGTTACCAGCAAGTTGCGCCCCAAGTGCAGGCGATACTTTCTCGTCACGGTATTGCGTATCACACCGGGCCTTTTTTACGTCAATATAGCCAAGTGGTTAAGCGTATAGTGCGATACTCGTTCCCTTGAAGCGTGTTAGGCCTCTTGTTTGGGTTAAAGATTAAGTATTAGAGATTAGCCAATAAGCATGTGATTTGACGTGCTTATTGGTCGTCATGTTTGATAACATCGCAGAAATTGTTTGATTAACAAGATATCCCATGGCACATACAGATAGCGGTGTAAGAGCGGTCGCAGTACTTGAGGCCAGTAAAGGTTTATTAGCATTGCTCGTCGCCATTGGCTTACATGCCTATGCGGGGCAAAATCTATCGTTACTCGCCATTGATCTGGTGACCCATTTACATTTAAATCCTGCCAGTCATTACCCCAGTATTTTTATTGCCGCTATCGGTTCTATCTCACAAACGAGCTTAACATTAATGGCGTTAGGGGCTGCAGCTTATACTTTAGTGCGGTTTATCGAAGCCTACGGTTTGTGGCATAACTTGCGCTGGACCCAATGGTTTGCATTAGTCAGTGGGGCCATTTACCTTCCTTTTGAGCTGTACGAAATGGTTCATCACTTTAGTTTACTCAGTGTCATTGTATTGCTCATTAATCTTGCGATAGTGCTGTATATGTTTCGGGTATTGTTTCCTAGAGTGTCATAGCGATGATTTTACGTATTGGTCTGAAATGTTGTGCTGAGGTTAAACAGATTAAAAATTGTAAATCTAATAGTTTTTATGATTTAAAATGATCTAATATCAATTGCATAGAGTATAAATAAACTCAGATTTCAACAATATTGCGTCAAAGCAGAGCAAGATCAATATTACCAAAGTAATAGACGTTGTATTGTTATAGTGATTCATTCATCAACATAAGGAGTTAACATGACAGACATCGATATTGGTATCAACAAAGATGACCGCCTTAAAATTGCTGAGGGTTTAAAGAGCTTATTAGCTGATTCATATACACTTTACTTGCAGACTCATAACTTCCATTGGAATGTCACCGGAATTCATTTCCGTGAGTTACATTTAATGTTTGAAGAGCATTACACAGAGCTTGCTGTCGCCGTCGATGATATCGCAGAACGCATTCGTACCCTTGATGTTGCCGCACCTGGGACTTATAAAGAATTTGCTCGTTTAAGTTCAATTAAAGAGGTTGAAGGTGTACCGTCTTCAGCAGATATGGTTGATTTACTGACTAAAGGCCATGAGCAAGTGGTTAAAACATCACGCGCAGTGCTTAAGTTAGCCCAGGCAGCTGATGATGAGTCAACGTCAGCGTTAGTGTCTGACCGTATGCGTATACATGAAAAAACCGCATGGATGTTACGCGCGACCCGTAAGTAACTTAACCTCAATTCAGATTAATAATATTAAAATGATTTTGGAACCGTTGGCTTACCGCCAACGGTTTTTATTTGCTGCTAGAAAAAGCCAATCAAACCCGTTAATGTATGTTTTTTATTTTTATGATGATGCAGCCGTGACCGACAACACACACCTTACTGAACTCGCTAAACACTTATTTGCGCAACGAAATCACGTCAATCCTAACGCCGATTTTGACGCTTTTACTGCACAAAATATTGATCAGGCCATCATAGTGCAACAAAAAATGGCTGCATTAAATGGTCATATTGCCGGTTGGAAATGCCTTGTTCCGCAAGCAAACGATCAACTTATTGTGGCGCCGATTTTACACGCGGCTGAACATGGCCAGCAGTGTGGCATTATCCCAACAATAAAAGATGAGACGGCTTTAGCACTTATTGAGCCAGAAATAGCCTTTATATTAGGCAAAGATATTGAGCCTTATCAACACTACACTGATGATGAGATTGACAGTGCTATTAGCGCGACACATATGGCATTAGAATTAATTCAAAATCGTTTTAGCCGCGACAGTCAACCAAGCTATTTGCAAAAATTGGCTGACGGTTTAAGTAACCAGGGTGTGTATATTGGCCCACAAATACCTAAGTCGGTCGCTTATCAAGCAAGCCATGTTGATGTTGTGGTAACTGCAAATAATCAACAGCAGTCTTTTAACGGTAAGCATCCGTGTGAACTGCCGCAATTACCTGTGTATTGGATGATTAACTACTTAGCACAAAAGGGCATAAAACTCAGTGCAGGGCAGGCGATTATTACCGGTTCCTATTGCGGAGTGGTCAAAGTGCCGATGGCGACAGAAGTTAGTATCGAATATAAAGACATTGGTCAATTTAGCGTCAGCTTTGTTGATGCATTAGCGTAAATCTGCTGCGGATTTAGACAAAAAAAGCGCCTGAGGCGCTTTTTTTATTGTGTTTCTAGTTGAGTAAAAAACTCTTCAAGCTGTTGGTTAACCGTGTCGGTATCGCCTGTGGCTTTTAAATACGAACGTAAGCCAATTATGTGTACCTGGATTTTTTTAGCAATTTTATTTTTATCAAACTGTGCGGGCAAATCACCTTGTTGTTGAGCTTGTTCAACAATACTGGCAAAACGGTTTTCAACCTGAGTGAGTAGGTTTTTTGCGATATCTAGCGTTTCTTGATGCGATTCATCAAGCTCTGCAAGCGTGCGCATCACCATGCATAATTCACTGGGTACCTGTTTACAACAAGGCACGATTAAACCGCGAAGATACTGCTTTAATCCATCCCAGGCGTGGTCATGCTGGGCTAATTGCTCATTAAGTACATCTGTTGATGTTTGAGCATAATGAATTAACGTTTGCTGAAACAAATCGGCTTTGCTACCGAATGCGGCATAAATACTACCAGGTCGCATGTCCATGGTAGTTTGAATTTCACGCGTAGAGGTGGCCAAAAAACCTTTTTGCCAAAATAGATTTTTTGCTTTTTCTAGTACGTCTTCGCGATCAAATTTTGAAATATTAGCCATGTGCCCCTCTTTAGTTACCGTCATTTTACGATATACCAAGGAGGTAAGGCCAGTTTATTGCATTAATTTTTAATCACGAATGGTTATAGCCCATGTCTATTTGACTCTACATAACGCTAAAAAAACGCAAAGTAGTGCTTTTGCTCTACTGTGCGTTATTAACAAGGGAGAGTTAGCTATATAGGATTACGACCATACACCGTCTTCAGTTTTACCTTGAATTTTCACATCAGCCAGTTTGAATTCAGGTTTATTGGTGGCCTTAAGCTTAACTTGATAGTCGCGGGTTAAATTAACAATGGTTGGGGTTAACAGCATCAATGCACTGATATTCACCACCGTCATTAAGCCCAGTGCCATGTCGGCCATGTTCCACACTTCTTTTAAGCTGGCATTTGCGCCCCAATACACCATGCCTAAATACAACAAGGTGTAACCGGTACGGCCATAAATATTATCCAGCTTAAACAGGTGTAAATTACTCTCGGCATAAGCGTAATTGGCCACCACCGAGGTAAAAGAGAATAGGGTGATAATAATGGCCACAAACATATCGCCGCTCATGCCCATGTGATGAGTCATGGCATTTTGAGTAATACGAATGCCCTCCATTTCACTGCCGATATTACCTTGCGCCAGTAAAATCACAATCGCGGTACAGCTACACAACACCATAGTGTCGATAAACACCCCAAGCATTTGTACGTAACCCTGCGCAACCGGATGGTTAGGCACAGGCGTTGCCCCTGCCGCTGCATGCGGTACACTACCGGCACCGGCTTCGTTTGAATATAAACCACGCTGAATACCGTTTTTAATTGCCGCGCCTAATGCGCCAGCGCCGGCTTCGGTTAAACCAAAGGCCGAGTTAAAGATATCCATTAATACTGCAGGCACTTGCTGAATATTGATTAAGGTTACCGCCACGGCTGCCAAAATAAAGGCAAGGCCCATAAACGGCACAATTAATTCAGCAAAGCGGGCGATACTGCGCAGGCCGCCCATCACAATAATACCGGCAATAAAGGTGATAACAGCACCTGAATACACGCTGGAGATCTCGAAGGTGTGATTAAGGGCATCGGTGATGGTGTTAGCTTGCATGGCGCTAAAACTAATGCCGTAACCTAAAAATAAACACAGGGCGAACAACACGGCCAGCCAGGATTTATTTAGCCCCGCGCGAATGTAGTAGGCTGGTCCGCCGCGGTATTCTTTATGATCGTCTCTGACTTTATACAGCTGGCCTAAAATACTTTCGGCAAACCCAGTGGCCATACCGAGCAGTGCAATCATCCACATCCAAAACACGGCGCCACTGCCGCCAAGGGATATCGCCATGGCGACGCCAGCTAAGTTACCGGTACCCACCCGCGCTGATAACCCGGTACACAAAGCTTGATAAGAACTGATCCCTGATTTATCGCCCTGGGTACTGCCTTTCATCACTTTAAACATGTAAGCAAAGTGGCGCAGTTGAATAAAGCGTAACCTCAATGAAAACCATACACCTGCAAATACTAATATGTAGATCAGTACTTGGTATTCGCCCCATAAAACATTATTAGCGAATGACACAATTTCATTAATCATTGAACAAATCCCTTGGTTTATCTCATTTTTTGAGCTTTTCATTAGCCGTATTAAGCAGCCTGACGTTTATATCGTCAGTCCATTATCTTAAAAGTGAATAAGTATTTTTTAATCGGTAACCGCTTAATAAATAGACTGAAATAGAATTAAGCTAAACAGTTCGATAGAATTATTATGCAATTAAAATACATTAATAACACTAAAGTCTTTGGATTTGAAGCGGCGTAACAACATATATAGCCAATCAACCTGAAGATGCTCGATTTCAGCAAGAATTTACACGCGTTTAGGCAAGGCATTGATTGCGGGTAATGGTCGTTCTCTTTCCAAATCGATAAAAAGTCACCTAGCGGTTCATTTCACGGTAGGCTTGTGGGGCGGCGACAATATCGATTGGTTTTTTCGGCTGATATTTACGCAATTGATAAGTGTCGTTAGGTTGATTATTGTTTGCTGTGAGATTATAGGGTTGCGTGAATAAGTTAGGATGATAAATATGGCAAATCTGAATCTGCCTTTTAGTGCAAATCAACAACAATTAGCACTGTTACGATTGGTTAACTGGGGCCTAAAAATAGGCCTTATTGTGTTTGCGGCTGATTTATTTGGCTTAACCACACCGCCAACAACCTTAAGTTATGTATTGATTATAGAAGCGTGTTATGTGGGGTTTAGTTATCGATTTCATCGCCTGAGTATCGATAATCACGGTTTATTGTTTTTAACCTTACTGCTGGATACCTTATTTTGGGCCACCTGGTTGTATTTCACCGGCGGTGCCACCAATGCGTTTGTTTCATTATTACTGTTGCCGATAGCCATTTCAGCAATTACCTTACCTCGTTGGGCGCCCTGGTCGTTAACGGCGTTGTCGACTGTGGTTTATAGTTTGATGATTATCAATATTCCTGAGCATAGCGTTGATGATACCGCTAACACTGCAGCGGATATGCATGCGGGCCATGATATGAGCCAAATGGCTATGGACATGCCTGCCAATCCCAATATGAATCACAGCATGAATATGAGCATGGACATGGGTTCACATTATTTAGGCATGTGGTTCAATTTTGTTATTTCAGCGTTAGTGTTAACCATTACCGTGGGCTTTATTGCTAAACGTATTCGGCAAAAAAATGTTGAGTTACGCTATTTACGTGAAGCGCAATTAAGGCAAGAAAAGATCCTTGCGTTAGGTACCGCATCAGCGCAAATGGCGCACCAACTCGCCACGCCATTGGCAACGTTACGCTTATTAGTGGATGAAATATCAGACACAGCCCATGATGCCGAGCAAACTGAATTACTGGCTGATATGCAGCAAGCACTCAACCGCTGTGAAGTGACCTTAAGCGACTTACGCTTAGCGACTGAGTCCATTCGTGAGCAAAAATTGTTGCAACAATCGGTTGCTAAGCTGGTGGCCTTGTTGTCAGAGCAGGTCAGTTTATTAATGCCCGAAACACAATTAAGCCTGCATATTTCCCCTGAAGCAGAAACCACCATTTTGCATACCGACATGAGTTTACTGCCAGCGTTATTGGCAATCATTCAAAATGGCGCTCAAGCTAGTGAAGACAATCAACAAGGTGCCAAGGTCGACATTAGTATCAGCGTATCGCAATCGTCATCTCGTTCACCATCTACTCAGATAATGCCTCAAGAGATCAGCATTATTATTCGCGACTATGGCGTGGGTATTGCAACACATTTATTATCCACATTAGGCAGTAATATGGTTAGCAGCCCTAAAGGCTTAGGGATTGCGGTATTATTAAGCCACACCAGTTTTGAGCGCTTAGGTGGTAAGTTATACCTTAAAGCGCATCCAGAGGGTGGCACTGAAGCCATCGTGACTTTACCATTAGCAGCCAAAGCGGATCACACAGAGGTTTAACGGTTATCGTTAAGGTACATTGAGACGTAGATGAATAAATTACTCATAATTGAAGATGATACCGCGTTAGCCGCGATTTTATCTCGGCGTTTAGCACGCCATGGTTTTGAATGTAAAACCTGTGATAATGCCAGCGACAGCTTACTAATGGCCAGGCAATTTACGCCAACGCACATTGTACTCGACATGAAGTTGGCACAAAGTAATGGGTTGTCGTTAATCAAACCATTAAGGCAACAATTACCGCATGTGTATATGGTACTGCTTACCGGCTTTGCCAGCATTGCCACGGCTGTAGAAGCGATACGTTTAGGCGCAGATAACTACCTTGCCAAACCTGTCGACACTCAAACCCTGCTCAATGCGCTGCATTCATCCAGCACCACTTTTAGTGCAGAACCCGATGAATTTGAAGCCATTACTGAACAGCCCCTCAACCCCAAACGCTTAGAGTGGGAGCACATTCAACAAGTGCTTGCCAATAATAATGGCAACGTATCAGAAACCGCCCGCCAACTTGGTATGCATCGCCGTACTTTGCAGCGCAAGTTATTGAAAAAGCCCACGGCAGATAATCGATAGTGTTTAATTTTTTGTTGGGTGGGTATAGATAGGTCTACGTTTTAATCAACATTGGCCGTAAATGACCTATCTATCCAACTATGTAAACTGTTTATAATCAACCTTGAAGCTTATTCTTCAAGGCCAAAAGCTCGTTTCTGACAATTTCAGCACCGGCAGTTAAGGCTTTAAGTTTGTCTCTGGCTACTTGATGCGATAACGGCGCCATGCCGCAGTTGGTGCAAGGGTAGAGCTTGTCGGCATCAACAAACTGCAGGGCTTTGCGTAACGTGTCTGCCACTTCCTCTGGTGTTTCTATGGTATTGCTTGCCACATCAATCGCGCCAACCATGACTTTTTTACCGCGGATGAGTTCAAGCAGTTCTATTGGTACATGAGAGTTGTGGCATTCGAGTGAGATGATATCGATATTTGATTGTTGCAGCTTAGGAAACGCTTGTTCATATTGACGCCACTCTGACCCTAAGGATTTTTTCCAGTCGGTATTAGCTTTAATGCCATAGCCATAACATATATGTACCGCTGTTTCGCATTTAAGGCCTTCTATGGCTCTTTCTAAACATGCGATGCCCCAATCATTCACCTCATCAAAAAACACGTTAAATGCTGGCTCATCAAATTGGATAATATCCACTCCCGCCGCCTCTAACTCTCTGGCTTCTTGATTGAGTATGATGGCAAATTCCCAGGCGAGTTTTTCGCGACTTTTATAATGGTCATCAAATAGCGTATCTATCATGGTCATAGGGCCAGGTAGCGCCCATTTAATCGATTGTGTGGTTTGTTGGCGTAAAAACTTGGCGTCTTCAACAAAGACTGACTTTTGCCGACTCACAGGCCCCACAACGGTAGGGACGCTGGCATCATAGCGATCACGAATTTTAACCGTTTTACGTTGCTTAAAATCAACGCCGTTGAGGTGTTCAATAAAGGTGGTGACAAAGTGTTGCCGTGTTTGCTCGCCATCACTAACAATATTTATGCCTGCTTGCTGTTGGTCGTGTAATGACAAACGCAGCGCATCTTGTTTGCCAACAACTAACTCGTCACCTTGTAATTTCCAGGGTGACCACAGTGTTTCAGGTTCGGCCAGCCATAAAGGTTTAGGCAAACTGCCAGCCGTTGAAGTCGGTAATAGTGTGTTTTTAAGCGATGTTTTCATAGTAGTAATGCCATCAATTGGGGTTAACGGTTAACGTAGCAATTAAGCATAATGAGCAGACCATTGTTCAAGCACTGCTTGGTAGGGTTTAATAAAGTGCTCCGCTGCAAATTTGCCTTGCTCACTAGCCAGTTGGCTACGTTCGGCGCGATCGTAAACAATCTGAGTGAGTGAATGATCGAGGTTATTTAAGTTCGGTTGATAGCATTTGCCTGCCACGGCATTGGCATTATAAATCTCAGGGCGGTAGATTTTTTGAAAGGTGCCCATTGTGCTAATGGTGCTTATCAGCTCAAAGTGGCTGTAGTCATTGAGTAAATCGCCCACAAAATAAAACGCGAGCGGCGCCACAGTATTGGGCGGCATAAAGTAGCGCACCTGTAAGCCCATTTTTTGGAAATATTGCTCAGTTAACGACGACTCATTGGGCAGGTATTCAACCCCTAATACCGGATGCTGATTCTCTGTGCGCTTGTAGGTCTTGTTATCGGAAACACTGAGGCAGATAACCGGTGGCTTAGCAAAGTGCTGTTTGTAAACATCTGAATTCACAAAAGACTTAAATAGCTTGCCATGCAGTTCGCCAAAGTCAGTTGGAATACTAAATTGCGCTTGGTCTTTATTATGTTCTGGCAGTAAGACGCTAAAGTCGTAATCGCGTAAATAAGATGAAAAATTATTACCAACAATACCGTCAATACGTTTGTTGGTTTTGCTATCCACAATGGTGGTTTTCAAGATTTCAATCGAAGGGAAGGCTTGGCCACTGGCTGCTATATCGATATTGACCGAAATGATTTCAAGTTCGACTGTATAACGATCGCCTCTAGGGTTATCCCAATGCGCTAAGGCATTAAAACTATTGTCTATCATTTTTAACGCGTTGCGTAAGTTGGCCTGACGATAGCTTCCACGGGCTAAATTGGCAAAGTTGGTGGTGATCCGCGTTGTGTCTGAGGGATGATAGTTTTCATCAAGACAAATGCTATTAACGGTAAAGGTAAATTGTTTATTCATGATGTTGTGGTTCCCATTTGTCAAATTCCAACCCGAGCCGTTGCTTGACTCGTTAAGACTCTGCTCATCTAGCCTGTAGATTGCAGTGCTTTTTCAAACTGACGGCTTAATTAACAGCTTAATATCAACTCTAAATAAGCTTGCTTGCTAAGCGTTGAGTTATTTATACGTGGTTTGGAACATGAACAAAAACGGGTTTATTTCACCTGCAACGTGAGCGCAATTCATCATCAGTAAACAGTGTGATTAGCATAGGCAGTCGCCTGAAGTTAACATTGGTTGTTAGCGACTTTTTCGTCCTCCCGGCAATGGTTTTGAGCCGGGATCCGGGTGTTTGTTCTTTATGGCCTGCGGCCACTAACGTCGTGGCGCTTCGCCCACACCAGAACAAAAGGGTAAAGCGCATTCTTGTTCATAAATCAGCCTTTGCAAACCCTCAGCGTTCCGGCAACATTTTCTGATGAGCGAAAACGTTGCGACGGAAATTTAATCCAGCTTTGGGCCGCGTTTGTAGCCTGCTTCGGCCACCTCTTTATGGTAAAGAATGAAAATGCTAACGCTTCAGATGGGGCGTCCCTTCCCCTCTAAAGCTAGCTGGCTCTGATAGGCAGGATGCCTGAATGCCTTGAAGCACATGGATGTGCGTGAAAAGCCATGGCCAGCTCACGTATTCTTTTGTAAAAAGTCTTCAACGGCCTCAAGTTCAGAGTTGAATTTGGGCACTTCAAGCTGAGACATCTAACTCATTTTTGTATAGAAGCTTGTTAGCTACTTTCTTGTCGTCCCGGCAATGGTTTTGAGCCGGGATCCAGGTATTTTGTTCTTTATGGCCTGAGGGCACTAACGTCGTAGCGCTTGTGATACTCCACAAAGTGTTTTGGGTATCACAAGTTAAGGCTCTGGCGTAGTTCGATTTTTTTTCAGTGATTATTAGGGACACAGAAATAATATTGAGTAATGCCAAGCTCGAATAAACAAGCTCGAATAAACAGTTAAGAAAGCAGGGGGATATTCACTAAGAGATGGATGGATCGCAGTTCATTATTGTAATAAATAGCTAACCCAAAAGTGAGTTAGGTAACTTCTATAAAGAGAGTAAATGAACCGCCCTCGGCAACATGCTCCAGCGTTGCTCTACCCGGAGGGAATGCCATATGTTGATGCCTGGAACATCATTGGTCATTTAGTCGTGTGCGGAGCCGCATGCAGGGTGATGTGTGGGGGCTGGAGGCTAGATACCTTCGGCTACCCGATTAGCTTACTGTGAAATATCTTGTGACCATTCTAAGCCAGAAAGATGTACACCTAAACCAATAAAAAAACCAAGTCCAGCTAGAACAACCATAGCGCCTGTTGATTCAAATAGGGTGCCAATACCATAGCCAATCCCTCCCCAAGCTAAGCTTAATACCACCATTAAAAAAATAGCTATAGGCTTTATTTGTAAAGCGACTAAAAAAGAAATAAAAACACCTCCGCCCCACCACCAAGATTGAGTGCCTAATCCAATAAATAGTGAAATTAAAGCTACTTCGCCAAAGAGGATCTTTGAGTTTTCCTCATTAAACTTGGCATTTGAAATCCCCTTTCTAACGTTGTTAAATTCCATTAAATTAAACTCCCTGCAAATATAAAAGTAAGTTAACGAGACTGTAGAATAACTCTAACAGCCAAATTCAATTAAAAAACGAGCTCCTGAAATCAATCCTAGGCGCTTTTAAGACACTAGGGAATGCATTTGGAACTCATAAAATAGGCTGTATTTTTCTTAACAAAGAGTAATTCTACAGCCTCAACGCCCAAATAACAGGCTAAAAAGGAGCGAAGCGAACAGCCCGCTGTTTTTAGTCCTTGTGTACGCCCAGCATGGGCATGAACTAATGAGGTGAAACTCCTCTGTAGGAAGGTCACCGTTACTCTTATCAATTAGAGAATAACATACTGTTATTAAACGTTAACTACTAGCGAATGGCAAGGGCTTAATCGCGAGGTTTGCTCTGGAGGAGGCCGCTAGCCTCCTTATGATAAAGAATGCGAGCTGATGAACAAGAATATCATATGAGGCTTAGACTAGAGAGCAGTTAGCAGGGGCTGCCCCGCGAAGTGTTTTGGGTATCACAAGTAAAGGACATTGGCGTACCTCGACTCTTGTTTTCAGTGATGACTAGGGACGGAGGGAATGCCATGTTGATGCCTGGAGCATCATTGGCCATTCTGTCGTGTGCAGAGCCGCATGCAGGGTGGTGTGGGGGCTGGAGGCTAGATACCTCCGGCTACCCGATTAGCATTTATGGGCAGACTGCTATAGGTATAAGTTTATAAAAAGGCAATAAATCACCATAAGCACCAATTAATGACCCCAAAATAATTAAGCCAAACCCATATACTTCATCTGATAAACGTTCAGCAGTTTCTTGGACATTATGATCACATTCAGCATAGCCTTCCCACACCATCTTTAAGCTCGCGCCCTCAGTTTCTTGTAACGCTAAAATTGCATCCGAATTTTTAGACAGAAAATTATGCTTCAAAGTAAGTAATAAGCCAAAAACAGTAATAATCACCCCTGCTTTTGTAACTAAGGCACTACCAACGACAAAAGAAGCTGAAAAGTATGAGACTAGAAAAATTAGTATCGAAAATAGAATTAGCCAAAATCTATTAACCATTGGGCTAACAACTTTTACAATTTTTGTGAGCACAATTATCTTCTTATGAGCAGGAGTTACTATAGCAACTTTTTTTTCTGTACCAGACATATTATTCCCTCTTGTGTTACTTATCATAGAAATTGAGCAAAGCTAGTGATTGAATGAGTGCTAACAGCTTATTCAAGGGCAATAAAATTAAAGTCGGCCATTCAAATTATGGATTAATAACATCCTACATTTGCTAACTTATTGTTGTAAAGCAGTTTTATTTTACTCATCTGGCAAATAAAAGCGAGGTTGACATTAAAAGTGGCCCCAAGATTCTACAATAAATAAAAATTTATATATTTCAATGAATTACAAAGCAAACAACAAAAAAACATGCCACCCATTTTTAAGCAGCTGTTGCTTGTGGGAGGGCCGACCTCACTCACGAAGTGTTTTGGGTATCACGAGTATAGGCCCTTGGCGTAGCTCGACTCTGGTTTTAAGTGATGGCTAGGTACGCAGAACAAATATTGAGTAATGCTAAGCTCGAATAAATCTCGAATAAATCTCGAATAAATCTCGAATAAATAGTTAAGAAAGCAGGATTATATTCACTAAGAGATGGATGGATCGCAGTTCATTATTGTAATAAATAGCTAACCAAAAAGTGAGTTAGGTCATTTCTTTAAAGAGAGTAAATGAACCGCCTTGTGCGGAGCCGCCTTGTGCGGAGCCGCATGCAGGGTGGTGTGGGGGCTGGAGGCTAGATACCTCCGTCTACCCGATTATGTAAACTTACATTGAACAGCTGGGTGTACCGCCAGCCACAGCCTCTTTAATTTTATCGAATTCTTTTTCCCAAAACATATTGAGACTAACAACATTAACGGTTGTATTACAGTTAGCAGCACCTTGATCTATTTTTACATTTAGAAAATACCCTGCGGCACTGCCAGATGGTGAGTAAACATTATAAGTAGTTGATTGCTCAGTTTTGGATTCTTTAACCCTATGGTTTAGACCATAACCAGTAGTACCAGAAGTAAATACAAAATCAGGTTTAAAACACTGAGCAAGATAACCTTTAATACGGTTCTCTGCGACTTCTTTGCTTTCAGAAAAGCACATAGGCTCACTTGGATTACCGTTTGTAATTAGCTCAACTTCAGTTTGCGGGAACATCGCACAGCCAGATAAAATTGTGGTTGCTAAAACCAATATTGGAAATTTACTCATTACGTCCTCTGTATACATAATGCCTAGTTCACCGCACGAGCGACAGCGAGTCCAGTGCAGCTACTTGTTAAATTTCGATTCATGGTGCTCGTAATATGCTGAACTACCTAGCCAATTTGCTACAATATTACCTTCGATTTTTCTGATGAGCACATCCAATGCGGGAGTAGTGGAACGTTTTTCGTTTTTCTTGACTACACCGCCAGAGACAAAAACATAACCTTTTTCGAACATATCATCACAACCAGCCTTACACATTAAGGCAGCGATATTATCAAAATCGAGTTTCTCTGATTTTGAACACTCCGTTCTTTTCTTAATGTGCGCAGCGACCAGAAACTCTAAGGGGTACTCGTTTTCACAAAGTACACACGTTGCTTGCAGTTGCCCGCCTGAAATGTGCGCTCGAAGGAATGCTTGCTCCTTTCTTGATTTTGTGGTTGAGTCAAAATCTAGATCCACTTCCTCGCTCAATTTTGGAAGCACAGTTTTTGCTGCGACTGGAGGCGAGCTAGATTCAGTGAATTCGATGTTATTGGCTGAAATAAGAGATGCTGGCTGTTTGATATCAGGACTGGACATTCTTGCCCCTAGGCCAGATCGTACTAAAGCTTCAAGCTCTTCTTCCGTATCTACATAAATATAGTCAACTTCAAATCGCGATGGGCTAGCCACATAAGTTCCGTCTTTTTGTTTGTGCGGAAATATAGGCTCGCCTTGGTATTTGCCTCTGGACTTGTAAGCTTTCAATTTACCCACGCACTCTCCCTAGAAACCTAACAGCTTTTTGAATGGCTAAGTAAAATTAAAGTCGGCCATTCAAATTATGGATTAATAACATCCTACATTTGCTAACTTATTGTTGTAAAGCAGTTTTATTTAACTCCTTTGGCAAATAAAAGCGAGGATGCGCGTTAAAAGTGATCTCAATATTCAAGAGGAAATAAAAACAACTATATTTCAATGCATTACAAACAAACAACAAAAAACATGCCACCCGTTTTTAAGCAGCTGTTGCTTGTGGGAGGGCTTACCCCACGAAGTGTTTTGGTTATCACAAGTATAGGCCCTTGGCGTAGCTCGACTCTTGTTTTAAGTGATGACCAAGGACACAGAAAAGATATTGAGTAATGCCAAGCTCGAATAAATAGTTAAGAAAGCAGGGTTATATTCACTAAGAGATGGATGGGTCGCAGTTCATTATTGTAATAAATAGCTAACCAAAAAGTGAGTTAGGCCATTTCTTTAATGTGAGTAAATGAACCGCCCTCGGCAACATGCTCCTGCGCTGCTCTACCTCCTGGATGCATTCAGTCGTGTGCGGAGTCGCATGCAGGGTGGTGTAGGGCTGGAGGCTAGATACCTCCGTCTACCCGATTATATGCCGCTTTCACAATACTTTGAAATAAATGACTCAATCATTGCGTCGAATGATTTAAATGCAGGATTGTGTGGATGCGTTCGCCCTTTGAATACATTTTTATCGCTTTTATAAACAGCAAGTGATTCTTTAAAGTTTATACAGCCATTCACATAATCATTATCAGTTCCATAAGCATTACCCATTGAAAATAAAGCCTTGGATACCCCCCAATAATCACCATCTTCTTCAAAGGCTTTAGCAGCCAACTCAAAATGTTTAACTGATTTTGATGCTGTAGGGTCGTACTCATTATGTTTGATATAAAACTCTTTGTGCTCACGGTAACTTCTATTTTTATAAAATAAACCCAGAAACGTATGAGCTTCCGCTATTCCATAAATATTTTTCGACTTCTCCAGATCAGCGAGTGCCTCTAGCCCAAGTTTTTCTGCCGCTAAACCTCTGCCTTGAGTTCCCATGAGTTGATACGCGTAATTTAATTTCGTCATTGGATCACTTGTATAAGGAACTCCTGCCGCAGCACAGCCGAGCAAAAACAAAGTGATTAGTGAAATAATGGTTAGCTTCATGCCAAACTTTCCTTAGGTGTATAACAGCTCATTGAATGGCAAAGTAAATTTAAAGTCGGCCGTTCAAGTTATTGATTAATAACATCCTACATTTGCTAACTTATTGTTGTAAAGCAGTTTTATTTAACTCCTCTGGCAAATAAGAGCGAGGTTGCGCGTTAAAAGTGGCCCCAAGATTCTACAAGAAATAAAAATCCATTTATTTCAGTTGATTACAAAATAAACAAATTATTCATCGTACTACTTTAGTTTACTTATTAGCCGATTTAACTTAAAAAACTAAAAACCATTGCCGGGTCGACGATTAAATTAACAACAAAAAAATATGCCACTCATTTTTAAGCAGCTGTTGCTTGTGGGAGGGCCTACCTCACGAAGTGTTTTGGGTATCACAAGTTAAGGCCCTTGGCGTAGCTCGACTCTTGTTTTCAGTGATGACCAGGGACACAGAAAAATATCGAGTAAATAGTTAAGAAAATAGGATTATATTCACTAAGAGATGGATGGATCGCAGTTCATTATTGTAATAAATAGCTAACCAAAAAGTGAGTTAGGTCATTTCTTTAAAGAGAGTAAATGAACCGCCTTGTGCGGAGCCGCATGCAGGGTGGTGTGGGGGCTGGAGGCTAGATACCTCCGGCTACCCGATTAGGTCTACACTAGATCCTTCTTAAAATCATCATACAACTTTTGAACAATAGGCTCTGAAGCTGCATTTAAAAATTTAACCATTGATTCCTTAGATGAAAATAAATCCTTTAGTTTTATAGAGTATCCTGGGGCAATAGGAGAAATTGGAATTGCATTATAAGACCACATAATTTTACCTGAGCTATCGAATAGTTGTGCAGCAATATTAAAGCGAGAATTAAACTCGTCAGAAAAACCATGAACCATTCCTAAAACGACAACATTAAGTGTAATAACTAATTTATTTTGAGAATTGCTATCAAAATTAATATTTAGATTGTCAGTTTTTACCTTTTCAATGAATTGATTCTGCACAATCTCATTTAGGCTTATATCGTGTTCGTCCATAAATTTTAGCGCAATCTCTCTTACGCCTAGACCGTCACTAGCAGTTCCAGAATAATAATAACTGACACCTGTCCATTGTACTTCAACTGTACTTATAGCTGTGAGCATAGAGTTATCGTTTGGACTGGCTTCAAGCTTTATAGTTTGTAACTGATCGAAATTTTCTTTTTTGAGTTTTACACTTGGAACTGATGAACATCCACTAACAAGAATAATTAAAAGAAGTACTAAATAATGAAATTTCACCGAAACTCTCCTGTAGACCTAACAGCTTATTGAACGGCCAAATAAATTTAAAGTCGGCCGTTCAAGTTATTGATTAATAACATCCTACATTTGCTAACTTATTGTTGTAAAGCAGTTTTACTTTACTCCTCTGGCAAATAAAAACGAGGTTTCGCATTTAAAGTGGACCAAAGATTCAACAATAAATAAAAATTCATTTATTTCAATGTGTTAAAAAGTAAACAAATTATTTATCGTACTACTTTGGTTTGCTTTTTAGCCGATTTAACTTAAAAAAATACTAAAAACCATTACAACTGTTTTTGTTTACATTACACACAACATAAAGGTGGGGATTATGGTTCACACAGGATACTTATCCGATATTTTTAAGTCAGTTAAGATGTGCCGTTAGACGCTGGGCGAAGCGCGAAGCGCCACGACGTTAGTGGCCGCAGGCCATGAATACAAAACGACCAAACAACAAAAGCTAACACCTGGATCCCGGCTAAAAAGCATTGCCGGGACGACGAGCGGGTTGCAACAGGTCTTTTGGCCCGAGTAGAACTTAGTTGAATAAGATAAAAGTGATTAATAAACAATCGCTTATTGGTTTTTCTTGTTTTTGAAAATGAATTTTCATTTCTTTAAAAATGCCTAAATTCAACTCCGAAATTGAGGCCGTTGAAGACTCTTTACAAAAGAATACGTGAGCTAACCATGGCCTTTCACGCACATCTGACCCATATGGATATGGGAAATGTCACAATGATGTAGGGAACATCATTGACCATGTGCTTCAAGGCATTCAGGCATCCTGCCTATCAGAGCCAGCTAGTTTTAGAGGGGAAGGGTCGTTCTTTGGCATCTGACCCATATGGATATGGGGAATGTCATTATGATGTCGGGAACATCATTGACCATGCCACCACGACATTCGTGAATCCATTCACATCAGACTCCTATCTGAAGCGTTAGCATTTTCATTCTTTACCATAAAGAGGTGGCCGAAGCAGACTACAAACGTGGTCAGAAGATGGATTACATTTCCGTCGCAATTTTTTCGCTCATCAGAAAATGTTGCCGGAACGCTGAGGGTTTGCAAAGGCTGATTTATGAACAAGAATGCGCTTTACCCTTTTGCTCTGGTGTGGGTGAAGCGCCACGACGTTAGTGGCCGCAGGCCATAGCAGATATGATGGATCATCATATGACATGATCTCAATTTTGCAGATGAAGCAAAGTCTGCTTTTCATTAGTACAAGCTGTCGTTACCATAGGTTTAGTTTCATCCATTTCTTTCTGGCTCTTTTAAATATCACAGCGCAGGCCTTCGATATATATGCTGAAAAGTTCCATTGCAGAACTTGAACAAATCGACTCATCGTCGATACGATGAGCCATCAAGTTGTGAACAAACCTTCTACTCAATTAACCAGGTATCCCTATGACTAATCAACTGTCCCCGCAAAAAAACGCCACTGTCGAGACAGTGAAAGACCTTGCTAAATGGGCCAATTACTCGTTGATGAATACACTTAAATGTGACCCTGATGCCACATCTCATGGTGCTGATCATAGGCCTAGGCAAGTATTTTCGGGCCACTATGTTCCCGTTAATCCCACACCGATTGAAGCCCCTGAATATGTCGCCCACAGCAGTACTTTTTTTGATGAATTAGGTTTTGCTGACAGCATGGCGCAGTCTGCTGATTTTATGAGTTTGTTCTCTGGTGATCTGTCTAATGTCCCTGAGCCAATGAGCAAGGTCGGTTGGGCATGTGGCTATGCGTTATCGATTTATGGCACCGAGTACATTCAACAATGTCCATTTCAAACGGGTAACGGGTATGGTGACGGCCGGGCGGTGTCTGTGCTTGAAGCCGTTATCAATGGCAAGCGTTGGGAGATGCAACTTAAAGGGGGCGGACGTACGCCATATTGCCGCGGTGCAGATGGCCGCGCGGTATTGCGCTCAAGTGTGCGTGAGTTTTTAGCCCAAGAGCACATGCATGCGCTGGGTGTGCCTACGTCTCGCTCGCTGAGTTTATATGTATCGAAAACCGAAACAGTGCAACGCCCGTGGTACTCCGAAGGTTCGCGTGAGCAAGACCCCGACCGAATGATCACCGAAGCCGTGGCGATTTCGACCCGTGTAGCGCCGTCATTTATTCGGGTAGGGCAGCTTGAGCTTTTTGGTCGCCGCGCCCGCAAACATGAACATCCGCAAGCAATGGCAGAGCTTGAACAGTTGGTGCTGCACTTAATTGACCGTGAATACGCCGATGTTATCGACCCTAACCTCTCCTTGCGCGATAAAGTGCTCAAGCTCGCAAGTGAGTTCCGTAGCCGTTTAACGTCATTGGTGGCTAACTGGGTGCGTGTGGGTTATTGCCAAGGTAACTTTAATAGCGATAACTGCGCCGCCGGTGGTTTTACCCTGGATTACGGCCCATTTGGTTTTTGCGATGTGTTTAACCCACAATATCAACCATGGACCGGCGGCGGCAAGCACTTTGCCTTTTTAAATCAAGACGCAGCCGCTGGGCGTAACTACTTGATGTTTTGTACCGCATTAAGCCCATTACTGGCAAATGAAGCTGATGGTATAGATGGGCTTCAGCAATTGGTTAATGATTTTTCTACCGAGATGCAAACAAAAATGGAGCAGATGTGGGCGGCTAAATTGGGGCTTAACCGCTTTAACGCGGCGCTATTTACTGAGCTTAGCACCCTGATGCAGCAAACCTCTGTTGATTACACAATGTTTTTCCGTGAACTTTCATCGTTGCCTGATGATATTGAGCCACTGACAAAAAGCTTTTACCAAGATATATCGCAAGGGGCGCAAGGGGCGCAAGGGTTAGAGCAACGCTGGTCGGCATGGTTAGCACAGTGGCATTCGCTGCTAACCAGTGAGGCTAATAGCGATGACATTAGCGTATTGACTCGTAGCCGTGAAGATATCGCTAAACAGATGAAACTGGTTAACCCTAAGTACAGCTTGCGTGAATGGTTATTGGTGCCAGCTTACCAACAAGCAAGCCAGGGTGATTATACCTTGCTGCGTGAACTTCAGGCTGTGATGACCGATCCTTACGCCGAGCAATCTCAAGAAGTAGAGGACACGTTTTATCGCCTTAAGGCATCTGAATATTTTGCTATCGGTGGTTTGTCGCACTTGAGCTGCTCATCATAAGGTTGAGCTAACTGCTATGTATAGATAACACACTTGATTGGTTTATTAATTGGTTTATTGATAGATGAGCATTGGAAGGTTTAATGCGTTGCCTTCTAAAATGCATCTAAACTGCCACAATCTGTTTTTCCATAAAGGACATCACCATAGTCAAACTGCCTAGTATAGAGTTCAAACATTGAAAAATGTTCTATCCAAACAACGATTCCATCTTTAATGCCATAAGAATAAGACGGGCCGTTGTAGGTTAATACGTTGGCATCTATTACATAATGAGTTTGCTCTGGCTGACCTAACTGACCGAGTATATGTTCTTCTGTTTCGCCGAGTTGAATGGTGCTTGCTAGCTCGTAGCGAGTCGTAATGGTTTTCTGTTCATCTTCAGTCTTTCCTGTCACTTCATCATGGATCATGAAAGGTGCAGCGACGAGCAGTGCTGGTGAATACATAATGAGCGTTAAGGTATTGGCTATCGCTGTATGTGCAGGCGTTTTTTCTGTGGTTTTTTTTGGATGATTAATGCGAAAATTAAGCCCCGTAATTAATTGGTCTTTTGATTTTATCCAATCATGGTAGGGCGTTATCCCCGCACTTAGCCAGTGTTTTCCATTGGTTTTAAACAGTGTTCGGCAGGATAATAAGTCACTAACATCGTCATCTAACATGACTGATTGTAATGTATCGTCTTTAAAGTAAAGGCCGATGTTGACGTTGGTGTCGACATTTATTGCTTCAATATAAGAGTAAATACTCGCACCTTCTATAACATCGAATGTATGAATGCGTGGGTAAGTTATCAGTTTCAGTACATCTTGCTTCGATTTACCCAAATAAAGTTGCTTAAGAATACGCTCTTGCGCTGAAACGAACTGTTCAGCCGGTATGTGTTCTATTGACTGTTGGGCACTACAACCAGTGAGTAATACCGTGATAATCATTACAATTCGTAGCATCGAGTTTTCTCACTATCGAAGAATGTAGCAGTATTATATTGATTCGTGGGCAATGTAAATAACCTAAGACCCAAATCTTAAAACCTAATGCTCTGAGCATAATAAAACTACAATTGACAATTATTAGCTTAAAATGGCTAAATATTAATATTTAGCCATTAACGGCTAAATCTATCGGTAAGGCTTGTGCACTTAATCGCTATTAGCCAAAATTGGCTAAATTTGCATTATTAGCCGAAAGTGGCTAAATTGGTATCAGTCTGCAAACAAAGGAGCCTTGTGTGGAGTCTACTTATAAACCGATAGCGGTGATTGTTGGCGATGTTGTTGACTCAACCAAGCTTACATCAGCCCAATTTGAGCAACTACTTGAACGCATTAAAATAATACAGACATGGATCAGCGAAGGGCATAGCGCCAATGCGCACAGTATTGAGCGCGGAGATGAGTTTCAGTCTGTGGTGCATGATATTGAAAATGCCTTGCGATACACCATTATCTACCGCATTGGCATTAAAGCGCTGGGTAAAGCCTTTGATAGCCGGATTAGTTTTGCCATTGCCGCCAATGCCGATTTACGTGAGTCGGTGTCTGAGTCGATGGGGCCTGCATTTGTGCTTTCTGGCCGAGGGCTCAGTAGCCTTAAAAATGACCAGTTATTGTTTAGCTCCGATAGGATCACGCTCACTGAGTACTTTGATTTACTGTTTAAATACCTTGATAAACAACTGAGCGAGTTAACCGCGCGCCAATGCGAAGTCATGTTACCCATGCTTCGCACCAATCAAGGATTATCGATTAGTGAATTAGCAGAACAGCTTGATGTGGCGACGGCCACTGCCAGTAAGTCACTTAAAGCGTCAGGTTGGCCATTGATTTACGAGCTAAACCATCGGTTTATGGAGAAAGTTGCGGGGCTCAAGTATGTTTGATTTTTTCGGCGTGCTCATTTCATTTTTATTTATTCACATCATTTGTGACTTTTATCTTCAACCCGACCGCTGGGTTGAGGCTAAAAAAGCACACACTTACCGTTCACCTGAGCTTTACTATCACTCACTTTTACATGGCATTGGCTTAATACTGCCTGCATTAGCCCTGGGCATAGATTGGCGTTCAACGGTTTGCTTAGTTGTGATTGTTGCCGTGACGCATTTTGTTATCGATTTATGGAAGGTAATAACCCCAAAAGGCGATAAATTAGCTTACTTTGTGATTGATCAGGCTTTGCATGTGTTGGTACTGGTAGCGATTGCGTTTCATGTGGCAAATGGTGCATCGATTGAGGCTGTGTTAACGCATGAACATTTTTCAGATGGGGTGTTAGTGATGTTTGCTTACTTGCTTATCCTTAAGCCAACCTCAATTGTGATAGGTGCTGTATTGAGCAAATATCCCATCGTTAACTCAGCGGAAGATACTGGTGTAAATGCAAATACTTCAGTAAATGTCGACACCATGGAAGCTAACGATGCTGCAGTTGATCCGGTTACAGCGGTTGCTAAAGTAACAACAGCTAGCCCTGTTAACGCTGGGGCGACAAATGTCAGCGGTTTGGTTGCGGGTGGCGAGTTGATTGGTTACCTGGAACGATTATTAATACTGACGTTTACGCTGGTGGGCAGTTATGCCGCAGTGGGTTTTGTGTTAGCCGCTAAGTCGATATTCAGATTTGGTGAGTTAAATCAATCTGCCAACCGCAGCATGACAGAGTATGTATTGATTGGTTCGTTATTGTCGGTGGTGATCACCACTCTTATCGGGGCAGTAGTTTCATTAGGCTTAGGAATTAAGCTTAAGTAATAAAGAGCTAAAAAAAAGCCTCTAAATCTATAGAGGCCCGATAATCTTATGCAGATTAAAAGCGATACCTATAATCAGCGTTTATCCCCATTCCCATAACAGATAGACGCTGAGTATAGTCACCAAGCATTGTGTAGACAGTTGATTATATTTAATTAAGCTTAATGTAATTTCAATCAAGTCATTTTTAATCAAGATTAAATTCAGCCATAAATACAAGCAAACAATAGCTAAGCGTTGTACCAAACAAGATCAACATCAGTGTGAATAAGTCCATTTAGCAACATTGTTAAAAGGGGGGAAGTCACTGACGTTACCCTTAAGTTGATTTTGCAAAAACGATGAGAAAGTCACAATCATAAAAGCACTATCTGCGACATTGTGTCGCAGGTGTCGTCTAAAAAAGGTCGAAAATTGTACCAAAAATGTCATTGTTGTCGATCTATTCACCATAAAAATGAAAAAGTCTGTCGCGATATTTGCTAAATAAGCACTACATTTTATAAGGGTATAAGCATACATTGTTGGCTCGATGATAAGTCGTTAGCCATTAACTTGAGTGAAAACTATTTGCCTCGTTAATGAGTAATAACGCGTTTGGGGAACATACTACCTTATGAAAATAGCTCTATTTATTCCGTGCTTAGTCAATCAGATGATGCCTGATGTTGCGATAGCCACTTTGAACTTGTTAGAAAAACTGGGGCACCAGGTCATTTTTCCGCAAGGGCAAACCTGTTGTGGCCAGCCAATGACCAATTCAGGTTGTTTTGATGAAGCCAAAAAAACCACGCTTAAATTGCTTAATGCCTTTAAAGGTGTCGAGTGTGACGCCATTGTGTGTCCTGCTGCGAGTTGCCTTGTGGCAGCCAAAGAAAACTTTCATGAGTTTGACAGCAGTAAAGAGGCTCAAGAGGTGATTAATAAACTCTATGAGTTAACCGAGTTTTTACATGATGTTGCGCCAATTGACCATTTTGCACGACCAATAACCAAAAAAATCAGTCTGCAAATGAGCTGTCACGGCATCCGTATGCTCAACTTAGCCACGCCAACAGAAGAAATGGGTAAACAACGATTTAATAAAGTCGAGGCTGTATTAGGCAAGATTGCAGGGCTCGAGATTGTTTATCCGGCACGTATTGATGAATGTTGCGGCTTTGGCGGAACATTTGCAGTTGATGAGGGCGCCGTGTCGGCCAAAATGGGTAAAGATAAAGCTCAGGCTCACGCCGCAACCGGGGCCCAATATGCGGTGGGTTTTGATCCCTCATGTTTACTGCATTTAGACGGCATGATCCGCCGCCAATTACTGCCTATTGAAACCCGCCATATTGCTCAAATCATTAACGATGCCCTGTAGGAGACACTATGACTGAATTATATTCTGCATCTGGCTCAAAGGTGCATGCACATAAAGCGGATATATTTTGCCGTGATGAAACCCGCGTCGATTGGCACTCAAAAGCCTTATGGCTATTGCGTGAAAAGCGTGACCGTGCAGCGGCGAGTATTCCTGAATGGGAGCAATTAAGACAACTCGGCTCAGAACTTAAGCTGCATACCTTAACTCACCTTAGTGATTACCTGCAGCAGTTTGAACAACAATGCCAAGCCAATGGCATTGTGGTGCATTGGGCCAAAGATGGCCAAGAGCATAACCAAATTGTATTGGATATTTTAGCAACACATAAGGTTAAGCGTTTAGTTAAATCCAAGTCGATGCTCACCGAAGAATGCCACATGAACCCGTTTTTAGAACAACACGGTATTGAAGTGGTGGATACCGATTTGGGTGAACGGATTATCCAGTTAGCTAAGATGCCGCCATCGCACATTGTGGTGCCTGCCATTCACATGAAGAAACAAGAAGTGGGCGAGTTGTTTCATCAACAATTGGGCACTAAAAAGGGTGAGTCAGACCCATTGTATTTAACCCGGGCTGCACGAGCCCATTTAAGAGAGAAGTTTTTAACGGCCGATGCGGCGATGACAGGCGTGAATATGGCCATTGCAGACCAAGGCGCGGTTGTGGTGTGCACTAACGAAGGTAATGCCGATATGGGTGCCAACTTGCCTAAATTGCAACTGCATTCAATGGGTATCGACAAAGTGGTGCCGAATATGGATGCCGCAGGAGTATTGTTGCGTACCTTAGCGCGTAATGCGACAGGGCAACCGATTACCACCTATTCATCATTTTACCGTGGCCCGCAACAAGACGGCGAGATGCACGTGATTATTGTTGATAATGGTCGCACAGAAATGATGAAGGATAAGATATTAGCCGAATCATTAAAATGTATTCGCTGCGGTGGTTGTTTAAATACATGTCCGGTTTATCGCCGCTCTGGTGGTTACAGTTATAACTACACCATCCCAGGGCCTATTGGTATTGCGGTGGGGGCAAAAGAGGATTCAACCCATTCAATCCCGTGGGCTTGCACCTTATGTGGCAGTTGCACTTATGTGTGCCCAACCAAAGTGCCGTTAGATAAGATTATTGCCCATCACCGTCGTCTTAAAGCCGAAAGTAAAACCTTACCGTATGGCAAAAGTGGCTACATGCCTTTGGTGGGCCGTTTTATGGCCAGTGACACCATGATGAATACATCAATGTCTGCGGCAAGACTGGCTTTGCGTGTGTTACCCGGTAGCTTGCTTAAACCATTCAGTGGTGCCTGGGGTAAATATCGTGAATTGCCTGTTGCACCAGAGTCAAGCTTTGCCACTTGGTATGCTAAAAATCGGAGCCGTTAATATGTCGAGTAAAAACAGTATTTTATCAGCGTTATCACAATCAGCATTAACCGCTCATCCAATGCCCAACATTGAGGTGGAAGTGACACCTCAGCCATTAGTTGAAACCTTTGCAGCAAGCCTGGCTACGGTAGCAGGTGAGTTACACCAACACGGTGGTTTGGCGGCATTACAAGCCAAAGTAGACGAGTTAATCGCACAAAAATTACAAGTGTTGTCGTTAGTTGAGGGGGTTAACGGTAATCGACAAGTGCCAAATACTGCTCATGAACTGGCTGATATTGATTATGCCATTTTAGCGGGGGAGTTAGGTGTTGCTGAAAACGGCGCAATTTGGGTGAGCCAAACGCAGCACCGGGTGACCCCTTTTATTTGCGAGAATTTGATTTTAGCCCTGCCTGAAAAGGCTCTGGTGGCCAATATGCATCAAGCGGTTAACCAGGTGTCTTTGGCGCAAGGGGCGCTCGGCGTGTTTGTGGCTGGCCCATCTAAAACGGCTGATATTGAACAAGCACTGGTCGTGGGCGCACATGGCGCATGCAGCCTGCAGGTGTATTTGTATTAGTGTTATCCGAGTCAATAAATCGGTGCAAGGCAGACTGATGTTGGGTGACTAACATCAGCCACTCACGATAAGTGCTTTGCACCACTTTTGCACTCATATGTCTGTTTGTGCCAGGGCGTTAAAATAGATCAAAAATACTGACACATCGCTGCTGAATAAACTCAATAAACAGTTTTACTTTTAACGGTTGTTGGCGGCGTTGATGATATAAAATACTGATCCTGCGATGCTCTCCAGCCCAGTCTGGTAATACTCTAACCAGTTCGCCTTGCTCAAGCTGCGGCTTAACAAACAACGCGGGCCCATACAAAATCCCACCATCTGCAACCGTGGCTTTAACCGCGGCATGGATATCGCCTAAGGTCAGCTTCGCTGGGCCGTCATAGTAAAATTCTTGACCATTTTTATGTGTAAGGCTCCAATTAAACAGTGGCCATACTTTAATCAAAGGGAACTGAATTAATTGCTGTGGATGACGTAACTCGGTCAACTGTTCGGCAAAGTTGGCAGAGGCGTATAAGCCATAATCCAGCACACCTAGCGATGTAGACACCCAGGAGGAGTCGGGTTGAGCACCACCGACAATGGCAACATCAACACCTTCATCAATCAAATCAATAGTGCTGTTATTTTGCGTCACATGCAGCTGTATATGTGGATGTAACTTAGAAAAATCATTTATCGCATCAATCAAAATCATCGACGTAATTGAGATTGGCGTACAGATCCTTAAAGTCGACTGTTGCTCATTAATATGGGTTGCAGATAACTGGTCAAATTGCGCAACGAGTTGATGGTAACGGTCAAACAGCGCGCCGCCTTCTTCTGTTAAGCGTAATTTGCGTGTGCTGCGCATGATCAGCTGAGTATTCAGATTACGTTCTAATTTGCTGATTTTTCGACTCACCGTTGCGACAGGTAATTGCAATGCTGTTGCGGCAGGCGAAAACCCACCGGCATTAACCACATGAATGAATAAATGAATCAGCTCTAATTGTGGGCCTGATGGCTGGGTCATGCGCATTCCTTGTCGTTAGCTAGGTTGATCTTGTTCGGCACGATATTGGCGGTCATCTTAGCATGCATTGTTAATCTGAGATGCGAGCTAAACGCCTATTAAGCGTCAATCTCATCATTAAATGCACTTTGTCGACAATAAGTAGGCTTTTATGGTTGTTTTATGTTCTAAACTTGCTATATTGTCGACAACTTAGTGTTAATTATTCTATTTATATGTTCAAGGTATCACTATGAACCAACCGATAACCGCTGCAGATAAGACCTTTATAGCACTACGTGACGACATCGTCGAAGGTCGTATTGAAGCCGGTTCAAAGTTAAGCGAGACTGAATTGTCGACAAAGTTTGCCGTCAGTCGTGCGGTGATCCGTGAGGCCATTAATCGCTTAGAGTCGTGCCACATTGTTGAGCGTAAAGCCAATGTAGGCGCTCGGGTGGTGGCGTTGTCGCCGCAAGGGTTAATTGAACTGTATCAAGTGCGCGAATCGCTAGAAGGCATGGCCGCGCGGTTAGCAGCAACCAATATGACAGATCAAGAAATAGCTGACTTAGGCGCGTTATTACAATCTCATTTTGATGAGGTTAAAGGCGGCGAGTCATATTATCAAGAAGCCGGTGATGTGGACTTTCATTATCGGATTATTTTAGGCAGCAAAAACAAGCACCTAATTTCAATGTTGTTTGATGGCATTTATCATTTAGTGCGCATGTATCGCGTACAACTTGGCATGGCGGGGCCGCGTGTGACCACCGCTTATGATGAACACAAACACATTGTTCAGGCCATTTTAAATCGTGACGCCGAATTAGCTGAAATGTTGATGCGCCGCCACATTTTATATTCTAAAAACAGTATCGAACATAAATTATCGTAATCGCTGACATGTGGCGTAAAACGTCACTCACGACATTGTATAAAGGGGAATAGCATGAGCGCAGGGAAAAAATTTCGTCAAGCCTTAGTCAATAACAAACCATTGCAAATTGTGGGCACCATTAATGCCTACTCAGCAATGATGGCTAAACAAATTGGTCATCAAGCCATTTACTTGTCAGGCGGCGGTGTGGCCAATGCATCTTACGGTTTACCAGATTTAGGCATGACATCACTTAATGATGTGCTGGTGGATGTACAACGTATTACCTCTGCCTGTGACTTACCTTTATTGGTCGATATTGATACGGGTTGGGGCGGGGCGTTTAACATTGCTAAAACCGTGCGCGATATGGAAAAAGCCGGTGCAGCCGCAGTGCACATGGAAGATCAAGTGGCTCAAAAGCGTTGTGGTCACCGTCCTAATAAAGAAATAGTGCCAGTAGAAGAAATGGTCGACCGCATTAAAGCGGCGGTAGATGCGCGTACCGACCCAGACTTTTTCATTATGGCGCGTACCGACGCCTTTGCTCAAGAGGGCCTAGAAGCCGCCATTGAGCGAGCTAAAGCCTATGTAGCAGCCGGTGCAGACGGTATTTTTGCTGAAGCCATTAAAACAGAAGAGCACTATCGCGCTTTTGCTGAGGCATTAGATGTGCCTATTTTGGCTAACATTACCGAGTTTGGTCAAACCGAATTATGGAATAAACAGCAGTTAGGCGAGTGGGGCGCAGCAATGGTGTTATACCCATTAAGCGCATTTAGAGCCATGAACAAAGCGGCAGAAATGGTCTACAGCGCCATATTAACCGATGGCGATCAAAAAGCAGTAGTCGACAGCATGCAAACACGCATGGAGCTTTATGATTACCTGGGTTACCACGACTATGAGCAAAAATTAGACAGCTTATTTGCCGAAGGCAAAAACAAATAAGCGTATAAATAAAGATAAACAACAAGACTCAAAACCCTACATATGTGTGTCCTTGATGGGGGCACACAGCAAGCATAAGAAGGAAGATATATCATGGTAGACAAGAAATTATCAGGTGCAGGATTACGTGGTCAAAGTGCTGGCGAAACAAAATTATGTACCGTAGGTAAATCAGGTTCTGGCCTGACTTATTGTGGTTACGATGTGTCAGATTTAGCCGATAATGCCACCTTTGAAGAAGTCGCCTACTTATTATTTAATGGCGAATTACCGACTCAAGCACAATTAAGCGAATATAAAGCCGAACTTACCGCGCAGCGCGACTTACCCGATGCGTTAAAAGCGGTACTAAAACTGATCCCAGCTGACGCTCACCCAATGGATGTGATGCGTACTGGTTGCTCGTTTTTAGGTAACCTTGAGCCAGAAGTTGATTTTACTCAGCAACACAAAGCTGCCAATCGTTTGCTTGCCGCCTTTCCAGCCATTATGTGTTACTGGTATCGCTATAGCCATGACGGTGTAGAAATTGATTGCACCACAGATGAAGAATCTCTGGGTGGACATTTTCTTAAACTGCTACGCGGCGAAACCCCGTCAGCACAACACCGTAAGGTGATGGATGTGTCGTTAATTCTTTATGCAGAGCATGAGTTTAACGCCTCAACCTTTACCGCTCGTGTGTGTGCATCAACCTTGTCTGATATGTATTCATGTGTCACTGGCGCCATTGGTTCATTACGCGGTCCATTACATGGCGGCGCTAACGAAGCTGCCATGGATATGATCCAAAAGTTCAGCTCACCTGCCGATGCCAAAGTGCAAATGGCGTTAATGCTTGAGCGTAAAGAAAAAATCATGGGCTTTGGCCATGCAATTTACAGCGTGTCTGATCCACGTAATGTGATTATTAAAGCCTGGTCTGAAAAGCTGGCTCACGAAAACGGCGATACTTCTTTATATGACATCTCTGTCGCCTGTGAAGAGTTTATGTGGGACACCAAAAAGCTATTTTGTAACGCGGACTTTTTCCATGCCTCGGCTTATCACTTTATGGGCATTCCAACAAAACTGTTCACCCCAATCTTTGTGTGTTCACGCTTAACCGGTTGGGCTGCACATGTGATGGAGCAGCGCTCAAATAACCGCATTATCCGCCCAAGTGCTGATTATGTCGGTAGTGAGCCACGTAAAGTTGTGCCAATTAGCCAACGTTAATCCACTGGCCGAGCCTCTGGGCTCGGCTTTTTCGATTTTGATAGTCGATCACCCAATTTGCATTAACTGTGGATATAGTTATGAATACTCAATACCGTAAATCTTTACCCGGCACCAAGCTCGATTATTTTGATACTCAAGAAGCGGTTAACGCCATTGAGCCTGGCGCTTATGCCAAACTGCCTTATTGTTCACGTGTGTTTGCCGAGAACTTAGTGCGTCGTTGTTCACCTGATATGCTCGTTGACTCGCTAAAGCAGTTAATTGAGCGCAAGCGCGATTTAGATTTTCCGTGGTTTCCCGCTCGTGTGGTGTGTCACGATATTTTAGGTCAAACCGCGTTGGTTGACTTAGCTGGCCTACGTGATGCCATTGCTGAAAAAGGCGGTGACCCGTCAAAAGTGAACCCAGTTGTGCCAACGCAATTAATTGTCGATCACTCACTGGCTGTTGAGCATGCCGGTTTTGAAAAAGACGCGTTTGAGAAAAACCGCGCCATTGAAGACCGCCGTAATGATGACCGTTTCCATTTTATTAACTGGACTAAAACCGCGTTTAAAAATGTTGATGTTATCCAGCCGGGTAACGGCATTATGCATCAAATTAACCTAGAGAAAATGTCGCCAGTGGTTCATGCCCTTGATGGTGTGGCATTTCCAGACACTTTAGTCGGCACCGACAGCCACACTCCGCATGTTGATGCATTAGGTGTTATCGCCATTGGTGTCGGTGGGTTAGAAGCCGAAAGCGTTATGCTTGGCCGCGCATCGTATATGCGTTTGCCAGACATTGTAGGGGTTGAAATTACCGGCAAACCGCAACCGGGCATTACCGCGACCGACATTGTACTCGCGTTAACAGAATACTTGCGCGCGCAAAAAGTCGTGTCGTCATATTTAGAGTTTTTTGGTGAGGGGACTCCGCATTTAACCCTGGGTGATCGTGCAACCATTACCAACATGACGCCAGAATACGGCGCCACAGCCGCGATGTTTTATATCGATCAACAAACTATCGATTACTTAACGCTGACCGGTCGTGACGACGAACAAGTTAAATTGGTTGAAACCTATGCCAAGCAAGCAGGGTTATGGGCTGATACCTTAACGGAAGTTGACTATGAGCGTGTGTTGCATTTCGACCTCTCTACCGTTGGGCGTAACATTGCCGGACCATCAAATCCGCACAACCGCGTACCAACATCAGAGCTTGCTGCTCGCGGTATCAGTGGCGTGGTTGAAAACGAGCCAGGTAAAATGCCAGACGGTGCGGTGATTATTGCTGCTATCACCAGTTGTACCAACACCAGTAACCCGCGCAACATGATTGCCGCCGGTTTGTTAGCCCGTAATGCCAATGCCCGCGGTTTATTGCGTAAGCCCTGGGTTAAATCATCTCTTGCGCCTGGCTCAAAAGCAGTGCAATTGTATTTAGAAGAAGCAGGATTGCTACCCGAGCTTGAAAACTTAGGTTTTGGTATTGTTGGTTTTGCCTGTACCACCTGTAACGGCATGAGCGGCGCGCTGGATCCTGTGATTCAACAAGAAGTGATAGACCGTGATTTATATGCCACCGCAGTATTGTCGGGTAACCGTAACTTTGACGGCCGTATTCATCCGTATGCGAAACAAGCATTCTTAGCTTCACCGCCATTAGTCATTGCCTATGCCATTGCCGGTACCATTCGTTTTGATATTGAAAAAGATATCCTGGGTATCGATAAAGACGGCAATGCAGTTACCTTAAAAGATATTTGGCCGACCGATGAAGAAATCGATGCCGTCATTAAAACCAGCGTTAAGCCAGAGCAGTTCCGCAAAGTGTACGAGCCGATGTTCGACATTAAAGTCGAGTATGGCAGCCACGTGAATCCGCAATACGACTGGCGTCCACAGAGCACTTATATTCGTCGCCCACCTTATTGGGAGGGCGCATTAGCTGGCGAGCGCACCATGAAAGGCATGCGTCCGTTAGCGGTATTAGGCGACAACATTACCACCGACCATTTATCGCCATCGAACGCGATTATGCTCGACAGCGCCGCAGGTGCCTATTTGCATAAAATGGGCTTGCCAGAAGAAGACTTTAACTCGTATGCCACTCACCGCGGTGACCACTTAACGGCGCAGCGTGCGACATTCGCTAACCCTAAGCTGTATAACGAAATGGTGCAGGAAGATGGCAATGTACGTCAGGGCTCGTTAGCCCGTATTGAGCCAGAAGGCCAGGTTACCCGCATGTGGGAAGCCATTGAAACCTACATGGAGCGTAAACAGCCACTGATTATTATTGCGGGTGCTGATTACGGCCAGGGTTCATCACGCGACTGGGCTGCAAAAGGCGTACGCCTTGCCGGTGTTGAAGTGATTGTCGCCGAAGGCTTTGAGCGTATTCACCGCACAAACTTAGTGGGCATGGGCGTGTTACCGCTTGAATTTATCAAAGGTGAAAACCGTCATACCTATGAGATTAACGGCACAGAAACCTATGATGTGGTTGGTACGCCCAAGCCAGGTGCCATGATGTCTGTTGTGATGACACGTCTTGATGGTGAGCAAGTGACTATTCCGGTTAAGTGCCGTTTAGATACCGCTGAAGAGTGTTCTATCTATGAGGCGGGCGGCGTACTGCAACGCTTTGCTCAAGACTTTTTAGCCAACGAAACGGCTAGCTAGTTAACGTAGCATTTCGTTATATCGGCAGTGTGTGATCAGGCTGCCGATTTTCTCATTTGATTGTAGGATGTTGTCATGGCTCATTTACCACAAATTAGAATACCCGCCACTTATATGCGCGGTGGCACCAGTAAAGGGGTATTTTTCAGTTTAACTGATTTACCTCCAGCCGCTCAGGTTGCTGGCCCAGAGCGTGATGCCTTGTTATTGCGCGTGATTGGTAGCCCAGACCCTTATGCCAAGCACACCGATGGTATGGGCGGGGCAACCTCGAGTACCAGCAAAACCGTAATTTTATCAAAAAGCACTCAAGCCGATCACGATGTTGATTATCTGTTTGGCCAGGTTGCCATTGATAAACCCTTTGTTGATTGGAGCGGTAACTGCGGTAATTTAACCGCCGCAGTGGGATCGTTCGCCATCAGCAACGGCTTAATTGACCCAAACCGTGTGCCGCACAATGGCACCGCAGTGGTACGAATTTGGCAAGCCAATATCCAAAAAACCATTATTGCCCATGTGCCGATCACTGACGGTGAAGTGCAAGAAACCGGCGACTTTGAACTGGATGGCGTGACCTTTCCCGCTGCTGAAGTACAAGTGGAATTTTTAGACCCTGCAGACGGCGAAGGCGCAATGTTCCCAACGGGGAATGTGGTTGATGTGCTTGAGGTGCCCGGTGTAGGTAGCTTTAACGCCACCATGATTAATGCAGGCATTCCGACCATTTTTATTAATGCAGCAGACATCAATTATGTTGGCACAGAGCTGCAAGATGACATTAATAATGATGATAAAGCGTTAACCATGTTTGAAACCATTCGTGCCTATGGTGCGGTTAAAATGGGACTCATTAAGCACATTGATGAAGCCGCCGCGCGTCAACATACGCCAAAAGTGGCTTTTGTCGCCCCCGCTACTGAGTATGTATCATCAAGTGGTAAAGCAGTAACTACAGCAGACATCGACTTAGTGGTACGTGCATTGTCGATGGGCAAATTACATCATGCGATGATGGGCACCGCAGCCGTGGCTATTGGTACCGCGGCCGCTATTCCTGGTACCTTAGTAAATTTAGCTGCAGGCGGTGGTGAGCGCAGTGCTGTGCGCTTTGGCCATCCGTCGGGCACATTACGTGTGGGCGCTGAAGCGCAACTGGTTGACGGCCAATGGCAGGTGAAAAAAGCCATTATGAGTCGCAGTGCTAGGGTATTGATGGAAGGTCAGGTGCGCGTGCCGCAATAACCTCAATTGATCATTTAGCATGAAAAAATAAAACCTTGGTATCACAAGGTTTTTTTTTGCCAGTTTAATCGCCGGTAAGATAAAGGTGATATGATAAAATGACATGAGTTTTTAACAATTAAATTATAAGCTTAGTAAGCTATTTTGCGATTAATACAAAATGTGATAGCGATCAAAAAATGCTTGATCATGTAGTAAAATTAGTATGTTATATGCTGAATTTGCGCCAAATAACCGACATATTATTCAGTTGAGTTAGCGCTTCATTACGGTTAGTCATAAGGAATGAGATCGCGATTACTGATTAACATCGTACTAACCTTTTTCGGTTTAGGTTATAAAACTAATAAACCAGAAGCATATATCAGTTCACGTATTATCGTGAAGCACATTGCAAGTGTTGCTACTTATTGCAGTGTTATTAAAGAAGGAATCAAATATGGTTGAACACATCACAGGCATGCTGGCATTAATCGGTGTGTTGTCGCTTTTGTGTCAATGGGTAGGTTGGAAGTTACGTTTACCTGCTATTTTACCGCTACTACTTTGCGGTTTATTGTTAGGTCCAGGCCTAGGCATTTTAAATCCTGACGAGATTTTTGGCGACTTACTCTTCCCAATTATTTCATTAGGTGTTGCGGTCATTCTTTTTGAAGGCGCATTGACCCTAAACTTTAAAGAAATTAAAGATCACGGCCGGATGGTCACCAACCTGGTCAGTATTGGTGCATTAGTTACCTGGCTCGTGATTGTCCCTGCTGCGCACTTTTTAATGGGCTTTGAGTGGAGTATTGCCGCATTATTTGGCGCCCTAGTGGTGGTCACTGGCCCGACCGTAATTGTGCCAATGCTACGTACTGTTCAACCCAAATCTAACCTTGCCAGCATTTTGCGTTGGGAAGGTATTGTGATTGACCCCATTGGCGCCCTAATGGCGGTTCTGGTGTTTGAGTATATTGCGGTATCGAACGATCCGACGACCCATGTATTGCATGCCCTTGGCTTAACCTTAGTCATTGGTTTTGGTTTAGGTGCTATTGCAGGGTATTTAACGGGTTTGGCTATTCGTAAAAACTTATTCCCACATTACTTACTCAATACCGCAGTATTAACCATTATGCTAGGGGTGTTTGTTGGTTCTAACTTAGTACAGCATGAGTCAGGTTTATTGACCGTAACTGTGATGGGTATTTTACTGGCTAACATGCGCGGCGTAGATATTGCCGACATTTTAGAATTTAAAGAAACCCTCACCGTACTGCTGATCTCGGCATTGTTTATTTTACTGGCGGCGCGTTTAGATTCTGGCGCCATGCTCGATCTTGGTTTTGGCGGTATTGCTGTTTTATTAGTGGTGATGTTTGTGGCAAGACCATTAAGCATTTGGATATCGGGGCTTGGGACTAATTTATCGTCAAAAGATAAGTGGTTTTTAAGTTGGGTTGCACCACGCGGTATTGTTGCGGCAGCGATTTCATCATTATTTGCCATAAAGCTTGAAGCGGTTGGCCTTGAGGGCGCGAGCTCTATCGTCCCATTGGTGTTTTTAATCATTATTGGTACCGTTGTTATTCAGAGTTTAACCGCCGGGCGTTGGGCAAAATATTTGGGCGTGAAAGAAGGCTCAAACCAGGGGTTATTAATTTTTGGTGCATCTAAATTTTCACGTGAACTGGCAAAAGTCTTAATGTCTAAAAACATCAAAGTGGTGTTGGCCGACAATAACTGGGACAGTATTCGCCAGGCTCGTATGGAAAACATTCCGGTGTACTTTGGTAACCCAGCCTCTGAGCACGCTGAAACCTACATGGACTTAAGCGGTGTCGGTCGCGTGCTAGTGATGTCACCTTATCGCCAGTTAAACCCATTAGTGACCTTCTATTTCCAGGACTTACTTGGGGTTGAAAAGGTGTATGGTTTAAACAACGCCGACAGCGGCAGTGCCCGTCACCAGTTGTCTGAGTCGTATTTAAAGCGTTTGTGTTTGTTTGGTGAAAACATCTCGTATGCCAAAATTGCCAGCTTAATGGCCAAGGGCGCGGTGTTAAAAGTCACTAACATTACTGAAAACTTTACTTATGAGCATTTCAAAAAACGTTACGGTGAAACGGCGATGCCTTTAGTTTATTTAACTAAAGAAGGTAAAGTGAAAGTGCTTTCTGGTGCAGGTCCCTTTGAATATCCGGTTGGGATTGAGTTGATAAGCTTGCTACCGCAAGAAGCACAAGATCAAGCGGTAATTCAGCGCGCATTAGATGAAGAAGCTGACCGCCAAGCAAAAGCGCTGGCTGAAGCCGAAGCAAAAGCGGCGGCAGAAGCACGAGCAATTCGTGAAGCCGAAGAAGCTGAACAACGTGCTATAGATAAAGCGCGTCGTAAAGAAGAAGAGCTGGCACAGTTTGAGGAGCAAGAAAAAGCGCGTTTACTTGCAGAGGAAGAGGCTGCTATAGCGAAAAAAGAAGCGGCAGAAAAAGCTAAGTTGATAGCTGCTGAGAAAAAAGCCGCTGCACAAGCTGCCGCTGAAAACGCAGATGAATCTACTCAGGTAGAGTCATCTACTGAGGAAGATAAGTCTGAACAACAGGACGACCCTAAAACGGTTTAACCGTTAGCAGGTAACAAAAAAGGCTTAGCAGTCATTGCTAAGCCTTTTTATTTTGCGGGAAGAGTTATTGTCAGTTGTGGATATTGACTACAGACGTGATAACTATTCAGCTAATGTTGCCAGTACCACTTCGTGATGGTCTTTGGTTTTGAATTTATTGAGCACATGGCTAACTTTGCCATCAGTGCCTACGATAAAGCTTAGGCGATGTATGCCATCATAGTGCTTGCCCATAAACTGTTTTGGGCCCCAGACACCAAAGCCATCAGCAACAGCATGGTCTTCATCGCTAAGTAAGGTGAAGTTGAGTGCTTGTTTGTCAGCAAATTTGGCTAGCTTTGCCACTGGATCTGGACTGATACCGAACACGGTGACGTTTAGGCCATCGAGTTGGGCTTTACTATCACGCAATCCTTGGGCTTGTACTGTACAGCCAGGGGTAGAGGCTTTAGGGTAAAAGTATACCAGTACTGGGCCATGAGTGAGTGCCTGCTGTAACGAAACGGTTTCGCCAGCCTGGTTTTGTAAACTGAAACTAGGTGCAGTGTCACCTACGGTTAATGTGTTCATGATTTATCCTTATCAGATGAGTTGCAGACAATACGAAGCCTGTTAGGGCAAGGTTCAACTTGCTAGGGGATAACCTAAACGTAAACCTATGATTAAGGAGCCGCAATGCCTTGCATACGCTTGATAGTACATTCAAGTGACATCGACTCTGCCAATTCGTGAATACCTTGCTCAAGCTTTAATAAGTCGACTTTATCGGGAATGTTAATCGCCAATAAAATGGATTGGGTTTTAAGATTGTCATTATCGTCAGCGTGCGAGCGTACCGCGGCTAAATCTAAGCCTCTATCGGCCAGAAACTGAGTAATGCTTTTCATGGTGCCACGCTGATCTTCACCGTTAAATAACACTTCAATGCGCGAGATAAAGTTTTTAGGTGTATGTTTTGATGTGCGCTTCATTACCGTCATTAATTCAAGTTCGACACTTAAACTCGGTAATAAGCTTTCAATTTTGGTAATGGCGGTCCACGAGCCCGATATCATCATAATTAAGGTAAATTCATTACCAAATAATGCCATTCGACTGTCGACAATATCGCAATCGCATTCACTTGCTAAACGCGCTAAACGACTGACTAAACCAGGGCGATCTGCGCCCATTGCCGTAACGACCAGGTAGTTGGTCATGGATTTTCCTCACTGTCGATATCTTTGAGCGAAAACGCAAGCCGATGCAGTGCGTTTTTGTGCGGGTGCTAATGCTAACATTTATCTGCAAAACACCTCAAGATACTAACCCATATCGGTCACATTAATGTGATTATTTTTTAGTGGCTAAGGTCGAAAAATGCTAGCTTATACCATTGCGCGTTAGTAAGAGATCTCTCAGCGAGAATGTAAAAGGGCTTAAACAAGGCGAATGACTGAATGAATAGTTATTCTCTTTCGAAGTCATGCAACGCAGTGTAAGCCCTTTTAAAACTCGCCTGAAAGGAATGCCCCAGCGGCTTTTGCTTTGCATTTTCGCTATTTGAAAGGGAACAACCATGACTACATAGCGACGCCTTAATCAAAAAACGCTGGATGCATTCTGAGTGCTCACTTATTAATGCGCAATGGTATTATACCGTTATAGAGAACAGAAATGACTTATTTCAGATAATGCTTGCCGTAGTGCTTGTCATTAGTGGTTGGCATCAGTAACATAGCGAATCCTGAAACCTTGGGGAAGATAGATGATAAACGGAAGCATCGTAGCCTTAATCACACCAATGAATAGTGATGGCACAATAGATTATGCAAGTCTTGAAAGGCTTGTCGAGTTTCATATTGAACAGGGCACAGATGCCATTGTTGCTGTCGGTACGACCGGTGAGTCGGCGACATTGCCAATGAAAGAGCATGCTGCTGTTGTGGCTCAAACCGTTAAGTTTGCCTCAGGTCGTATTCCTGTTATAGGTGGCAACGGCGCCAACGCGACAGCAGAAGCGGTTGAACTGACTAAATCACTGCAAGATACTGGCGTAGTTGCCATGCTTGGGGTGACACCGTATTACAATAAGCCAACGCCAAAAGGACTTATTGCACACTACAAGGCAGTTGCAGCTAGCACAGACATCCCACAAATTTTGTATAACGTTCCTGGCAGAACTGCTGTGGATATGAAGCCAGAAACCGTGGCTGAATTAGTTGGCGTGAGTAACATTATTGGTGTTAAAGAAGCCACTGGTGATGTGAGTCGTGTAGCACGTTTGCGTGAACTGTGTGGTAACGACTTTATTCTTTACAGTGGCGATGATGCCACCGCGCGCGAGTTTTTATTACTCGGCGGTAATGGTGTAATTTCGGTAGCAAACAATGTGGTTCCACGTGCATTTAAAGCCATGTGTGATGCCGCATTAGCAAAAGATGCACAATTAGCTAAAACGATCGATGAGCCACTAATGGGCTTATACAGTTCTTTATTTTGTGAAGCTAACCCAATCCCTGTGAAATGGGCTGTTCACAAGATGGGATTAATCTCTCATGGACATATTCGTTTGCCTTTAACTGAACTTTCTGAGCAGTTTCATGGTCTGTTAATAGAAACAATGAAACAAGCCCAGATAAAGGTATAATAAATTCATGTTAAAGAAAGTTACTCCGCTACTTCTTGTTGCAGCTGTTTCAGCTTGCAGTACGCCATTAGATCGTCGTCAAGCCAATGGCAATGACGACTTTATTAATGCTGAAACTTCACCGTTATTGACTATTCCTGAAGGGCTAGACACCCCGACTTACAGTAAAGAATATGATATTCCTGCTGTTGGTACCAAGTCAGACAAAGCGTTAATCGGTAAAAAGCTCGATATTCGTGCACCTCTTCAAGTATTGCCAATGGCAGAAGGGACTCATATTGAAGAAAGCAGCGACAATATTCGTGTTGTCATTGATTCAATTGAAAGTACCTCAGATCTAAAACAAGAAATCTTTGATGTTGTTAAAGGTTACTTAGCTAAGAATAACATGGCCATTCGTGCTGAAGATTACGCCGCGGGTTTGATTGAAACTGATTGGATTGAACACCAGGAAGTGATTGAATCTAGTTGGTGGGGCAGCGATAAAGTGTATACGCTGCGTCAGCGTTACAGCTACAACATCGACGTTAAACCTCATGGTCGTTCTGGTAGCGTAGCGATTAACTTGCTAGAACACGAAGAGTTTTATAACGGCGAAGATCAAAAAATCTTATTGAGTGGTGACGACAAGCGTCGTTATACCACCGACATGCTTAACAACGCCATTGGCTATATGAGTGTTGAGCGTGACAGAGCTATTCGCGCCGCGCGTATTCAACAAAGTCTAGGTATCAAAGTTAACTTAGTGACAGGTGCTGAGTCTGACGCAGCCTACTGGTTAGCAGAGTCTACTTACCAGTCTGTGTGGGATCGTTTACGTTTAGTGCTGCCTGAAATGGGCTTTGATGTTGTCGATATGGATACCAGCAAAGGCTTATTCTACATTAATCTAGAAGAAAGCAGTGGTTTCTGGAGTTCATTATGGGGCGATGAAAAGTTGTCTCTGAAAAAGGGCAATTACCGTTTATTGCTTAAAGAAACCGATAATCCAGATCAAACCAAAATCTTACTGCACGATGTAGAAGATAATGCATTAGACAATGAATCGATTACTGAAGTGTATCAAATCCTGTCTGATCTGATGCAAGAAGACCGTAAAGTGCGTTAATATTCACTTATTACGTTATCGCTTTAGAAGAGACGCTCAATTTGAGCGTCTTTTTTTTTAAAGCGAATTGTCACAAGTTGTGTCTATAGTGGTGCATTTATAAACACAGTGAGGGTGACTATCCATCAAAACGATTAATTTATGCAGCTAAAACACGGATTTTATGCAATAAAATAGCGATAAAGTTAATAGTTTCTGCATAAGTTAACCAGTTGAACCATTTGTTACCTGATGTCGTAATGTGTAAGCGAAAGTAAAACGCCTTGAAGCAGGCGCGTTGCTGAGTACAATCACATAATTAAACAATCAGCTAAATAATTATTCATTACCCTGGATGGTTACGGACAAAAAATGAAAAAAATAATATTACTGATCGCCATAGTGTCAATCGCGCTGTTCGGTTACTTTTCTTTCCTGCCTGAGAAAGCACAAATACAACGTGCCCGTGCAATACCCAATGTGGTGGTTGCTAAAGTGGAAGTGATGCCTATTCGTGACGAAGTGGAAGCACTCGGCACAGGTAAAGCGTATGAATCGATTATCGTGACCTCGAAAGTGGCCGAAATCGTCAATCAAATTAATTTTGATGATGGTGAGCTTGTTGAAAAAGGCGCTGTGTTAGTGATGCTTCGTAATGACGAGCAAAAAGCTAAAGTGGCGGTTGCAGAAGTCAAACTGGCAGAAAACTTACGTGAGTTAGACCGAATTAGAGCACTTGTTACCAGCAAAACTATTGCTGAATTGGAACGTGACAGGTTGCAAAGCTTAATTGATACCACTCGTGCAGAAGTTGAGCAAGCCAACGCCGCTTTGCATGACCGCATTATTAAAGCGCCTTTTTCAGGCCGCTTAGGTCTGCGCCAGGTGAGCGTGGGCAGCTTAGTGACCCCAGGTGAGCAAATAAGTACCTTAGATGATGTCAGTAAAATTAAATTAGACTTTTCAGTACCAGAGCGATTTATACAAGAGTTAAAACCAGGCAAGTTGGTTGAGGCGAGCGCGGTTGCGTATCCTGATCGCGTATTTAAAGGTGTCGTGACTTCAATTGATAGTCGTGTTAACCCAGATACACGTGCCGTTATCGTTCGCGCTGTCATGCCAAATAGCGATTTCAGCTTATTGCCAGGCATGCTGATGAAAGTGAAGCTAATTAAACAAAGCCGTGAGGCCTTGTTATTACCAGAAGCGGCGATTATTCCAATTCAAAATAATCATTTTGTTTATGTTGTGAATGCTGACAACAAAGTAGAGCAAGTGAAAGTGACTCTGGGCATTCGTACCCGTGGTTGGGTTGAAATCACTAATGGCCTAGAAGTGGGCAAGCAAGTGATTATCCGCGGTATTTTAAAAGTACGTCCGGGTGATGAAGTCAAAGTGCAACAAGCTGAAAACTTCAAGTTTGCTCAAGTCGAAGGTACGGAGAAGTCGGCATGATATTAACTGACTTATCGGTTAAAAGACCGGTTTTTGCCTCTGTTATCAGTATTTTGCTGATTGTATTAGGGTTAGTGTCGTTTGATAAGTTACCGCTGCGCGAATACCCCAATATTGATCCACCGATTGTTTCTGTCGAAACCAGCTACCGTGGTGCTAGTGCCTCAGTGGTCGAGAGTCGGATTACCCAGTTGGTTGAAGACCAAATCAGTGGCGTAGAGGGTATTCGTCATATCAGTTCATCAAGCAGTGATGGCCGCTCGAGTGTAACCATTGAGTTTGATATTAACCGTGATATTGAAGCGGCAACCAATGACGTGCGCGACCGAATTTCTGGCTTACTAGAGCAATTACCAGAAGAGGCCGATTCGCCATCAATTTTCAAAGCCAATGGCAGTGATGAAGTGATCATGTGGCTAAATCTTGTGTCTGATCAAATGGACACACTTCAGCTTACAGATTATGCCAACCGTTATCTCGTTGACCGTTTTTCTGTCATCGACGGTGTATCAACGCTGCGGTTAGGCGGTGGTAAGGTTTATGCCTTACGCATATGGATTGACCGTCAAGCTCTAGCTTCACGCAACCTTACAGTGTCTGATGTTGAAGATGCGCTGCGTTCGGAAAACGTTGAGCTACCTGCAGGTTCTATTGAATCGAAAGAACGTCATTTTACAGTACGTTTAGATCGTGTATTCAAAACCGCTGAAGACTTTTCTAATCTGGTAATTACCCAAGGCGATGATGGCTACTTAGTTAAACTCGGTGATGTCGCTAAGGTAGAAATTGGCTCAGAAGAAGAGCGAATTATCTTTAGAGGTAATAAAGAGTCGATGATTGGTCTAGGGGTTAGCAAACAGTCAACGGCCAACACCTTAGAAGTTGCACGAGCTGCCAATGCGCTTGTAGACAAATTAAACCCAACGTTACCCGCAGGCATGGAGATTAAGCGCTCATATGATAGCTCCGTGTTTATTGAAGCGTCTATTGATGAGGTTTATCAAACATTATTTATTGCCATGATATTAGTCATTGTGGTGATTTATCTGTTTTTAGGCTCAGTGCGGGCGATGTTAATTCCTGCCATTACGGTTCCCGTGTCGTTATTGGCTACATTTATTGTGCTTTATGCACTTGGTTACACCATTAACCTATTGACCTTACTGGCAATGATTTTAGCCATTGGTATGGTGGTTGATGACGCGATTGTGATGTTAGAAAACATTCACCGACGCATTGAAGAGGGTGACTCACCCTTAAAAGCCGCTTTCTTAGGTGCACGAGAAGTTGCCTTTGCTGTGGTTGCAACCACTTTAGTGTTGGTAGCGGTATTTATGCCTATTACCTTCCTAGAGGGCGATTTAGGTAAGCTATTTAAAGAGTTTGCGGTGACCATGAGTGCCGCGGTGATATTTTCAAGTATTGTTGCATTAACACTGACACCAATGATGTGTTCTAAATTGCTTAAACCCGCCGATCAAGATCCATGGCTAGTAAAGCAAGTCGACAAGATGATGGATAAATTATCTGACTGGTACTTAATCACACTCAATACTGGCATGAAACGTCCCGTGATGGTGTCGCTTGTGGTGTTAATTGCCTTTGGTTTGAGTGGTTATTTACTCAATAAAGTGCCACAAGAGTTTGCTCCACAAGAAGACCGTGGTGCCATGTTCTTAATGGTCAACGGCCCACAAGGTGCCAGCTTCGAATATATTGAGAAATATATGGATGAAGTGGAAGGGCGTTTAATGCCTATGGTGGAAAGTGGCGATATTAAACGTTTGCTTATTCGTGCGCCGCGTGGCTTTGGTACCGCATCAGACTTCTCAAACGGCATGGCAATTATCGTACTTGAAGACTGGGCAGAACGGCGCAGTGCGAATGAAATCATTGTTGAAATTCGTGAGCGCCTAGCTGATTTAGCCGGCATTAGAGCCTTCCCGATAATGCGCCAGGCGTTTGGCCGCGGCGTAGGTAAACCTGTGCAATTTGTGATTGGTGGTCCTAGCTATGAGGAGTTGGCCGAATGGCGCGACATCATGCTGGAAAAAGCCAAAGATAATCATAATATCGTCGGTTTAGATCATGATTACCAAGAAACGAAGCCGCAGTTACGCGTACTGATTGACCGCGAACGAGCTGCCGACCTAGGGGTGTCAGTATCGCATATTGGCCGCACGTTAGAGTCAATGCTAGGCTCGCGTTTGGTGACCACTTTTATGCGTGATGGTGAAGAGTACGATGTGATCGTGGAAGGTAATCGTGAGAATCAAAGCACGGCGACAGACATGGAAAACATTTATGTGCGCTCTGACCGCACTCAAGAGTTAATTCCATTATCTAACTTAGTGTCGATTGAAGAGTTTGCTGATGCAAGTTCGCTCAATCGTTACAACCGCATGCGTTCAATCACGCTAGAAGCTAACCTTGGCGCTGATTACAGCTTAGGCGAAGCATTAGATTACATGAACACTCTTGCGGCAACGTATTTGCCTGCAGAAGCGGTAATTAGTTATAAAGGCCCATCATTGGATTACCAGGAATCGGGTAGCTCAATGAACTTTGTGTTTTTACTGGCCCTTGGCATTGTATTTTTAGTGCTAGCGGCGCAGTTTGAAAGCTATATTCACCCAATGGTGATTATGCTTACCGTGCCATTGGCGACACTCGGTGCATTAGTTGGTTTATGGGTTACAGGCCAAAGTATCAATATTTATAGCCAAATTGGCATCATCATGTTGGTTGGTTTAGCGGCAAAGAATGGTATTTTAATTGTTGAGTTTTCTAACCAACTGCGCGACCGTGGTGTTGAATTCCAGCAAGCCGTTTTACAAGCTTCTACTCAGCGTTTACGTCCGATTTTAATGACCGGGATTACCACGGCTGCCGGTGCGATACCACTGGTTATAGCTTCTGGTGCTGGCGCCGAAACGCGCTTCGTGATTGGGGTTGTGGTGTTATCAGGTATTTTACTGGCAACCTTCTTTACCTTAATCGTGATACCTGTAGCTTACAGCTTATTTGCGCGTAACAGCAGTTCGCCTGAAGCGGTGGCTAAGCAGTTAGAAATCGAATTAAAAGAAGACTAATAGCGGCTCACAAGCGCTAAAAAGCCAGTCATGTCAATGACTGGCTTTTTTGTTTGTATTGTCTCATCCTGAAATGTGTTAACACATAATTAAGGGCGAATAATCAAACATGTCGCGGTAGCAGTAGCGAGTAACTTACCATCTTCGGTGGTTAAGGTACCTTCTGAAATACCTAATGATTTAGACAAATTCATTAAGTTACCCTTGGCAATTAAACGTTGATTTTTCGGTACTGGACGCACCATTTTAATGTTTAAATCAATGGTTGAGTAACTCACGCCTGCTGGCAATGCCGAATGCACGGCGCACGCGGTGACTGTGTCTAATACTGTTGCCGCAAAGCCGCCGTGTACACCGCCCATGGGATTAAGATGGCGTTCATTTGCAAAGGCTTCAAACATCACGTTGCCTTCATTGACCTCGATGGGCTTCATCGGAATCACTTCGCTAATTGAAGGGGCAGGGATGTCGCCATTTAATATGGCTTGCATTTGTTGTAATCCAGTGAGATTTTTCATCATTATCCTTTACGATTTATGTCATTCACATTTTTTAGCGATAAAAAAAGGCAAAGCGCATGCTTTACCTTTTTTAACATCAGCTTAGTGATTAAGCTGCTTTTTCTTGCTTAGCTTTTGGGGCAAGTTGAGCACGTAATTCTTCAGTGTCAAAATCATCAACGTTAATTGATTTAAGACGACCAATTTCAGCACGTTCTAGTAAAGCGATTTCGCTGTCGCTTAACACACCTAGCGCTTTACCTTCTGCAGCAACTTTATCTAACCACATAAATGGTAGACGTTTACCCGCAGCCTTACAGACTTTGTCATACAGTGGTTCTGCAGCAAGAATATCTTTAAAGGTTTGTTCTTGAATACCCACGGCGTTGAACTCTGATGGGGTCCAGAATTGGCCTTTACCTAAACGATCTCGGCTCGCACATGGCGTTTGCATGATCTTAGCCACTTTGTGATCCAATACATCGCTTGGGCGCTTAATAGGGCGACCGAATGGGAAGATTACCGCACGTAGTGCAATACCTAGACCCATTGGGAAGTTGTTAAGCAAGTCGTCTAATGAATCTTGTAACTTGTATAACGAATCTTCTACAGCCCATTGTACTAAAGGTAAATCTTCGGTTAAACGACCATCGTCTTCATAACGTTTTAGCGTGGCAGAAGTCAGATACAACTGGCTTAATAAATCACCTAAACGTGCAGAAATACGCTCTTTGCGTTTAAGGTTGCCACCTAACGTTGCCATGGCTAAGTCAGACAATAACGCTAAGTTAGCACTGAAACGGTTCATCTGCTGATAGTAGCGCTTGGTTTTATCTGAATAAGGGCTATTCGAGAAATAAGATGAGGTTAAGCCCATCCAGAAGCTACGAATAAAGTTAGACGTTGCAAAACCAATATGACCAAAGATAGCTGAGTCGAAGTTATCTAAACCACGGCTAGCATCAGTATCAAATGCAGATTCCATTTCGGCCAATACATATGGATGACAGCGGATGGCACCTTGTCCATAAATAATCATTGAACGAGTTAGAATGTTTGCGCCTTCAACCGTAATGGCAATAGGCGCCGCTTGATAGCCACGGCCTAAATAGTTATTTGGGCCAAGACACACGCCTTTACCGCCGTGAATGTCCATTGCATCAATGACGCACTTTTGCATTCTGTCAGTTAAGTGGTATTTAACGATGGCAGAAATTACCGATGGTTTTTCACCTAAATCGATAGCTGTCGTGGTTAATGTTGCTACAGCATCCATTAAATAAGCGTTACCGCCAATACGTGCCATTGGCTCTTCGATGCCTTCTAACTTACCGATAGGTAATTTAAATTGACGACGAATACGCGCATAGGCACCTGTTGCTACTGCAGCAGTTTTAACGCCACCGGCAGAGTTTGACGGCAGGGTAATACCACGGCCAACAGATAAACATTCAACCAACATTCTCCAACCCTGGCCGGCCATTTCTGGTCCACCAATGATGAAGCTTAATGGTACAAACACTTCGTTACCGCGTGTTGGTCCATTTTGGAACATACAGTTCAGTGGGAAATGACGACGACCAGTTTCAACACCTGGGATATCGGTAGGAATAAGGGCACAAGTGATGCCTAATTCTTCTTTATCGCCTAGTAGATGCTCTGGATCGCGCAGTTTAAACGCAAGGCCTAATACTGTTGCTACAGGTGCGAGAGTAATGTAACGCTTGTTCCACGTTAGCTTCATACCAAGCACTTCTTCGCCCTGGAATTCACCTTTACATACCACTCCAAAATCTGGAATAGAGCCAGCGTCACTGCCTGCTTCTGGGCTGGTTAGTGCAAAACATGGCACTTCTAAGCCTTTAGCTAAACGGGGTAAATAGTGATCTTGCTGTTCTTTAGTACCATAGTGCTGTAATAGCTCACCAGGGCCTAATGAGTTAGGTACACCGACTGTTGAAGCCAGTTCACTGCTCACGCCAGCCAATTTCTGTAATACACAAGACTGCGCATAAGCTGAGTATTCTAAGCCGCCGTATTTTTTCTTAATGATCATGGCAAAGAAGCCATTGTCTTTAAGGTATTGCCATACGTCTTGTGGCAAGTCACCCAACACATGTGACACCTGGTGTTGATTGAGCATTTTACACACTTCTTCAACAGGGCCGTCTAAGAAAGCCTGTTCGTCTGCGGTTAAGCGCGCTTTAGGGTAATTATGAAGTTTGCTCCAGTTAGGATTACCGGCAAACAAGTCAGCTTCCCACCAGGTGGTACCCGCTTCGATAGCTTCTTTTTCGGTAGAAGACATCTCTGGCATAATGCCGCGATAAACTTTTAACAGTGGACGACTGATAAAATTCTGTCTAAACGATTTGATATTTAGTGGTAGTGCGATAACCAGGAATACTATCCAGGCAATTACACCAATAATGTCCATTGTGCTGCCAACGACTAACACAACTGCCGCAGCAATTGTGGTCGATAATAGCGATACACGAAGGTATGCCATAGCGCCGAGCACAAAGATCATCGCGATGATCCAAAGTAGGGTGGTCACTGTACTTCTCCTTAAAGCTATTTATGTAGACAAGAAATAGCTTATTTATTATTGATCTCATTCACAGGAAATCTTGTGGTCAGACCTGTGTCACATAAAAGTTAACCTGATGTAGCCTTGAATACAAGTGTTTTTCAAACAATTGTTTAAAAATTTGTGTGTTTGAAATGTTCCACTCAATAAGCATAGTAGATACAATACGTTCGACTTATTAAAATCGGTCAAAATGGCTCAGTTTTACAACCATAAAGGCAAGTGAATGTGCGAATTACTGGCGATGAGTGCCAATGTGCCAACAGATATTGTGTTCAGTTTTACAGGCTTAGCCGAACGAGGCGGGGTGACAGGACCGCATGTTGATGGCTGGGGAATAACCTTTTATGAAGGCAAAGGTAATCGTACATTTAAAGATGCTTGCCCGAGCAGCAAATCTCATATTGCCGAGTTAATTAAGTCTTACCCGATTAAAAGCGAAATTGTGGTGAGCCATATTCGTCAGGCTAATCGAGGTTGTGTATCTTTAGTTAACACACACCCGTTTACCCGAGAGTTATGGGGCCGTTATTGGACCTATGCTCATAATGGCCAATTAACGGGGTATGAGAAAAAATTTGCTGGTGTAACACGCTTTCAACCTGTGGGTGACACTGACAGTGAATTGGCATTTTGTTGGATTTTAGAATCGGTCGTTAAGCACTTTGGTGAGCAAGAACCTCAGGATATGCAGCTGGTGTTTGACTATATTGCCACGCTCGCTGATGAAATACGTGCGCTAGGTGTGTTTAATATGCTGCTCAGTAACGGTATCGATTTAATGGCCTATTGCACCAATAATTTGTGCCATATCACCCGCCGTGCTCCGTTTGGTAAGGCCACCCTCATTGATACCGATGTGGTGATTGATTTTAGTCAAGAAACCACGCCAAATGACGTGGTTACTGTGATCGCAACTCGGCCGTTAACCAACAATGAAAATTGGGTTGTCTTAGCCCCAGGGCAATGGAAGCTGTTTCGCAAAGGTGAGTTAGTCCTCAGCTAGCTGTTTGATTTCATCGAGTTCAGATTCACTGATCTCAGCTTGACTGTCACTCTCGCTTGCCTGTGTCTCTAATACTGCAGAGCCATCTGTTAACGGGCCATCAATCACTATCGGTGTCATGGGTGGCAACGGCTTTTCGAAATGGTAGCTGGCAAGTTGAATGTCTAGTTGCTTACTGCCTTTTGAAAAATGGCTCAATCTTACTGGTAAATAAGCTAAATCGGGCGCCATCCAAAAATAGGTTTGGCGCTTTTTCGCTTTCTTCGCTTCGCGAATCACTTCGACTTTAACTGTGTCATAGGTGCCGCTGTTAAGTGTGAGGGTTTCTTTACCTAATACTCTAAATTGATAATCATCCACTTCTTTTTCTTTAACCATTTTATAATCTAATGGTCTGGTATTTGCGGCTAAGTCCATTCTAAATTGCAGTTGCACCATCAATGGGTCGAATATGTTCTCTTCATAGGGCAGCTTTAATGCTTCTTGCTTATAAATGGTGTGAATAAACGCCTGGGCTTTAGCAAATGCCGTTTGTTCAGTGTAATCACTGCCGGTACCTGTGCGTTCATGGGTATAGCGAAAAGGGACCAGTTTACCATTTTCAAGCGTGAACTCGCTTTTAAGGTGACGCTCATCGGATAACATTAATAAGCTGACGTCACTGTCAAACTCATAAACATAATAGCCGCTGTCTGTGGCAGGGAGCCGATAGTTGGCTTCCCCCAACTCGATGCTGCCATAATAGACCGTATATTTTGCGGTATGGGCTGTTAAGGGGGCTAAAATTGCCGCTTGTAGGTCCACGCTCACCTGAGTGGCTGGATTGAGTTGTTCACTTTTTTCGGCAATGGCTAAGGCTTCTTCGGTGCTTAGTTGTGCTGTCGACTCTGCATCAGTGACGAGTTGTGTTTGCTGTTCAGCAGCATGACCATACACCACAGGGCTAAGACAGAACATCATCGTGATTAAGCGAGTTAATTTGTTGATCAATGTATCAGTACCTCACCAGTCAATAAAGTTAATAGCGTCAAATTAAAAAGGCAGTGTCATCACTAGCGTAGCAATATCGGGTTTCCATTGATATTGAGACAACGAAATCTTGCCCGCGTTCACTGTGATGCCTTCTAATCTCAGTAGTTCTTGTTGTGTACGAAATGGCTCAGTGTCTTTTGCAAATGAAATTTTACCTTGGCTGTTAATGACACGATGCCAGGGCAGCAATAAGTGTTCAGGTGCGAGTTTTAGTGCTCTTGATACATATCGAGCTCGACCAGGAAGTCCCGCTAAATCCGCGACTATTCCATAAGGTAACACAGAGCCGTGAGGGATAAGATTAACAATAAACCATATTCGCTCCATAGGCGTCAGTTTTGACATGGGCTTCCATTGGGTTGTACTACGGTGTGTATTAGCAATAGATGATAGAAAAACTGCGGTGAATGTACAACCGCAAATTTTTAAATAATAGTAATGTAACTTAATGGGTTACTGCAGTAGGTTAATCAATTTATAGCACAGTGAGGTAGATACACAAAAAGTGGCTGAACGCGCCGCCTAAGACAAACATATGCCAAATGGCATGATTAAACGGAATACGTTTGCCAACATAAAAGATGACCCCAAGGCTATAAAACAGACCGCCAGCGAGTAATAAACTGATGCCTAGGTCACTCATTTGAGTTTTTAAATCGCCCATAACAGTGACACATAGCCAGCCCATAATTAAATATAGCAGTACACTAAAGACTTTAAAGCGCCCAATAAATAAGGTTTTAAAAATGATGCCGCCCAGGGCAAGTGTCCAAATGGCAATGAGCACTGTTGTTGCTTGCGCGCTTTGAAGGCTTATTAGCATCATAGGGGTATAAGTGCCGGCGATTAACGTATAAATGGCGCAATGATCTGCCATTTTAAAGCGTTTACGCCACACAACACTTTGGCTGGAGTGATATAAGGTTGAAGCTAAAAACAGCACAATGATACTCAAACCGTACACTACCACACCGCTGATTTGTGCAAATGTTAATTCAGCAGGGGCTTTCAATAGCATCAGTACTAAACCCACAACACCTGCCACTACGCCAAACCCATGCGATATGGCATTCGCCCGTTCTTCCTTGTGGCAGTAGTCAGAAATAGATACGGATGTTGCAGATTGATTTGTTGATAAAGTATCAGTTAAAGAGTTCATAATAGCCTGTTTGTAAACCTGGATGGATTTTCAGCAAAGCTAGTCTAGCAGCCTAGATCTTAAATAGCTATATTTAAGAGTACACGTGTAAGCTTAAGTGTTAGGGCTTATTTTTTTATGATTTTATTCAATCAATTAAAATAGTCAGGTTAAACATTATTTATCAAAAAAGCCGTCTTACACGATAAATATAGTGCGCTGAAAGTCGCTAATCACGTTATACTTATTTAATATTTCTTGGCCAATCAGTCACGATGTCTGACATACACTTTTCCTCGCATCAGCGCCCAATTATAGAGCCCGGTAGTCGCGACATTGACCATACTGAGATGCCATGCGCTAAAGGTAACACTATGAATACTGCAATGCCTAAACAAGATGCAGACCAAGAACACATTGACTTTAATCTCGATGTCACCCCTTTTATTCCCCCTGAAAATGACGTTAAAGATGACAAGCAACTGCAACAGCACCAACAGCATGTCGCCGATGGGATTCAACTGCAGTTAACAGGTGCCATAGCAAGTAAAAGCGACAATAATCAGCCATTATTAGATGATGACGACACTGAACCGCACGGTAATCGTATGCAAACAATATTGGCGCGATTAACGGGTAACAACAGTTGGGTTATTGTATTAATGGTGCATGGGTTGGTGATTGCGCTAGCACTGATTTTCGGCAGGGCTGACATTAGTGGTTTAGCCGACATTCCACTTGAGCAAAAGGTCGAAAAACCGCTGCCACCTCTAAAAAGCTATTTAATTACTGAAGCCGAATACAACAAGTTAGTTGAGCGTGCCCAGCAAGCTGAACCCACAGAAGAATCAACAATGGGTGAGGCAAGTGATAAGCAAGCTAAATAACCTGAGATTAGGTTAAATAACGATGATGCCAAACATCGTTATTTATCGCGGTGAGTGTTAATTAGCCCGTAGCGTCAAATACTTGAAAAAGATAACGCTGAAATCTATAGCCCTTAAGACAATTTATTATATTTAAAGCGGTTTGCGACAAAAGACCAGCATAATGCGCACAGTAAACCACAAATAAGACCAATAAGATGGGACTCGGTCGCCACTCTTGCGCCAATCAACTCAGTCACGCTTTCTGTTGCGCCAAAGTATTGCTCGTATGCCACTTTGGCGATAACCCCGACCAGCAACAAATATCCTGAGTAGTAACCTTTGCGAATATCCATCATGGCGCCAAACGCAAATAGGCCATGAAGCATCCCGCTTAGGCCAACATAGGCTTTTAAGCTGGGGTAAAACAGATATAACCCTACACCTTCAAGTAAACACAAGCACACAAAGAGCAACACGAGCTTTTCTGGATGTCGTTTGTAGTGCACTTCATGTAAGAACACAATCACCCAAAAACCAGCCAAATTCATTAATAAATGCCACAGGTTGGTATGCAGCAAATTACCACTAAACAAACGCCATACTTGACCTTGCGCAATATCGTCATAGCGATAACTGAAATAGTGGTCTATTGGAAAAAAAGCGGGGGTCGGGACATCAGCCGCAAACAGCAGGATGCAGATGACACTGATCACCACTAAAAAATGATAAGGTCCAACTGAATGTGATTGTTTGGCCAAAATTACCTCTACATATTATCTGAAAGACGATTGTAAGCATCGGATCATCGATAATGAATTATAGTCATATACCCAAACAACCTGAAAACACTCTATTTCAGCAAGAATTTACACGCGTTTATGCAAGGCATTGATTGCGGGTAATGGTATTCCCTTTCCAAAATCAATAACACAGCATAAACGCGTGTAAAACTTGCCCTTTGGGAGTTTCACCGTGTTCCCACTACGTTGTTGCGCTAATTTATAAGGTACCTACATTACCGCATTAACGCGCCTAGTATTGAAAACACGGTGAAGCTCTGAAACACGGATCTTCAAGTTGATTGGGTATAGATGCGACAAAGGGATGTTGATCATCCCTTCAAAGCAGTAATTGATTTACAACACGTCGATAGATATGCCTTCAATAAGAGGTGTTATGCCATCTTACTATTTAGCGAAGCCATCACTGAATCTTGGTTTTGTAAGTAATCATCAAGACCGCGTTGGCGTAATAGGCATGCAGGGCAGTCGCCACATCCTGTACCAACAATACCGTTATAACAAGTTAAGGTTTGTTGTTGCACTAAGGCTAATTGTTGATATTTATCTGCCAACGCCCAGGTTTCAGCTTTATTGAGCCACATTAACGGCGTAATAATCTTAAGCGGTTTATCCATTCCCAGAGCCAGAGACTGTTGCATCGACTGAATAAACTCATTACGACAATCTGGGTAGCCCGAAAAATCAGTCTCACACACGCCAGTAATAATGGCATTACAGCCTAACTGGTAAGCATAAATACCGGCTAAAGTTAAAAACAAAATGTTGCGGCCTGGCACAAAGGTGTTAGGTAAACCATTGTTCATTAATTCATGCGACACTGGGATTGCATCGCGAGTTAATGCAGATATCGCCAGCTCGTTTAGTAATGTGGTATCCATAACCTTATGACTGGCCAATTTCAACTCAACCGCTAACGCTTTTGCCACATCGATTTCCTGGCGATGACGTTGACCATAATCAAAGGTAATGCCATGAACTTCATCATATTGCGACAAAGCTTGAATTAAGCATGTGGTCGAATCCTGGCCGCCACTAAAAACAACGAGCGCCTTGGTGGTGTGAGGTGTTGTATTTGACATGAATTTACTCTTAACGCGCTGATAAATCGCAATGACCTTTTGTCAGAACGATTCAGAAAACTAAAATGATATTTTACCTAACGTCAGCATAAGTGCAAAGCAAGCGGGGTAAATACTTGCAGCTGGCGTTAAAATCCTCTATAAATGCCGCCCTGTTATTTGTCTGGTGGTATTGCTGGGCGTTGAAAGTAAGGTAAATCATGAAATATCCAGTTAACGAAGTATTTGAAACAATACAAGGTGAGGGCTGCTTTACTGGCGTACCAGCACTTTTTGTTCGTTTACAAGGGTGTCCGGTTGGATGCGCCTGGTGTGATACTAAACAAACCTGGGATGTATTACCTGAAAATAAAGTCACTGCAGAACAAGTCATTCAAGTGGATGGCACTATTGGCCGTTGGGCTGATCATACCGGTACCAGCTTAATTCAAGCTTTTAAAGACAAAGGTTTTACGGCAAAGCATATCGTGCTAACCGGTGGCGAACCTTGTTTATACGATTTAACTGAAATGACCAGTGATTTTATTGCTGCGGGGTATCAAGTTCAAATAGAAACCAGTGGTACTTTTGAGGTTAAATGTCATGACTCGGTTTGGGTGACTGTGTCGCCTAAAGTGAATATGAAAGGTGGTTATAAAGTCCTTGAGCAAGCCTTAGTGCGCGCCAACGAAATTAAACACCCTGTGGCCACTGAAAAACATGTAGATGAATTAGATGCACTGCTTAATGGCATCGATCTAAGCGGTAAAACCATCTGTTTACAGCCCATTAGTCAAAAAGAACGCGCCACAGCATTAGCGATGAAAGTGTGTATTGCTCGTAATTGGCGTTTGTCTATTCAGACCCACAAATATTTGAATATTGATTAAGTTTGTATAATGATTTGATAAAGCAATGCCGTAGATAATCTGCGGCATTGTTGTATTTAACCTTAAACGGGGTTACGAGTTTTAAAGTAACAGCCCGCTGCCATCAAAATCTTGCAGCTTTTGTCGATAATGCTCAAAGCAGCCTATGTTGGTGTCAATCCATTGTGGGTTGTAATAGGTGTCTAAGTAACGCTCTCCTGCATCACAAATCAAGGTCACAATAGACCCCGTTTGACCAGCCTGACGCATTTGAGTGGCTAATAATAGTGCGCCATATAGGTTAGTTCCTGTCGACGCGCCAGTTTTACGGCCAATCAGTTGTTCTAGCCATAAAATAGTGGCAACAGAAGCAGCATCGGGTATTTGCAGCATACTGTCGACAACGCCTGCAATAAATGAAGGTTCAACTCTTGGTCTGCCAATGCCTTCAATTTTACTGTTTTTATCGCTGACAATACTGGCATCGCCATGTATAAAGTAATCAAAAAACACCGAGTTTTCAGGGTCGACAACACACAATTGAGTCGCTTGCTGTTGGTAACGAATATAACGGCCAATGGTGGCGCTGGTGCCGCCAGTACCCGGGCTCATCACAATCCAGCTAGGGATTGGATGTGGCTCTTTTTCCATTTGATTAAAAATAGAATCGGCAATGTTGTTATTACCACGCCAGTCAGTGGCGCGTTCAGCATAAGTAAATTGGTCCAGATAATGACCATTTAACTCTTGTGCTAAACGTTCTGACTCGGCATACATTTGGCTACCATTATCAACAAAGTGGCACTGACCACCATAAAACTCAATTTGTTGGATCTTCTTTTTCGCCGTGGTTTTTGGCATTACCGCAATAAAAGGTAGGCCTAATAAACGGGCAAAATACGCTTCAGAGACTGCCGTACTGCCAGATGATGACTCAATAATCGGCGTGCCCTGTTTAATCCACCCATTACACAGTGCATATAAAAACAATGAGCGGGCTAAACGATGCTTTAAACTGCCGGTTGGGTGAGTGCTTTCATCTTTTAAATAGATGTCTACACCCTCTAGTTGTGGCAAATCTAGCTTAATTAAATGCGTATCGGCAGAACGTTGATAGTCTGCTTCTATTTTAGCGATGGCCTGATTGACCCAAGTAGTTGGCATACGGCAAGCTCTTTATTCCAAAAGGGAACAGATAATAACTAAAATAAAAAGTGAAAAGTAGGCTTTTTGCTAAATAGGGAGTATTGGAAAAGGTAAGGCAAGTAAATCGATCAAGATAGGGAATGGCAGTTAAGTAAACACGATATTGAAAATGGTGTTAATTAGAAGCCGAACAGCAGAAACTGAAATCAATGAGAATAAGAGCAAATAAAGGCAGGATGTAAAATGGTGGAGGGAGAAGGATTCGAACCTTCGAAGGCTGAGCCGTCAGATTTACAGTCTGATCCCTTTGGCCACTCGGGAACCCCTCCACTGCGAAAGAAGATAACAAAGAAAAGATGGTGGAGGGAGAAGGATTCGAACCTTCGAAGGCTGAGCCGTCAGATTTACAGTCTGATCCCTTTGGCCACTCGGGAACCCCTCCACACGATTTCTTTATAACTACTTTCTTTTTACACTTTAACGCTTTTTGCTTTAGTAATAGAAACCACTAAAACGGTACATCAAACAACATCGCAAATGGTGGAGGGAGAAGGATTCGAACCTTCGAAGGCTGAGCCGTCAGATTTACAGTCTGATCCCTTTGGCCACTCGGGAACCCCTCCTCAATTGCGGCCGCCATAGTATTCACAAACCCTTTGTATGTAAAGCCTAAAATTGAAAAAAATTCTAAAGTTTTGATTTATTTGGTCGATAAAATATCAATGCACAAGAGTAGTGATGTTTTTATATGCAAATTGAGTCAACATTAGTCAATGAGTTACAAATAGGCAGCCGATTAAACGGGGCGGTTGAGCATAATCGTCGTGGAGAATTTGGTTTACTATTGGCTATGTTGTCGGCTGATGCTCGTGATATGGCGCAATTTCAGTTTGATAAGGATCTCAATGTCGATCAAAAGTTGCGCAAACAATTTTCACTGCCTGCAGCACAACCTCTAGTTGCCGATGTTTCTAGCGATATACATGTCACCGATAACGCACCGCTGTTTCAGCAGCAAGGCGCTCGTCAATTTCAATTACAACAAGCATTAACGCCAGAAGCCATTGTTATTCGTGGACCGCAGCCCGATGCCATGGTCGAAGTGCTTAGCAACTGTGATGCTGTCACAAAACAAAAAGCAATTAATGCTTACCAGCAGCGAGATCTTATTGAAGATATGCATTTTGTTGATCAGCTCGCAACCCAGCGTAAAATAAGTCAAACCATGGCATTACAATATGCTTAACGTGGCCGTTAAAATATGTACCGCAAACACGCAAATATCACTCACTAATTTGCTATTTGTGAGCTTGGCAAATAAAAGGCACAGATGTTTACGGTAGTATGTTGAACACTATCCCAGTGTTTAAGAGGTCATGACATGATAAAGCAAATTAAACAGCAACAATCCAGTAATGTGAATGACAGTTGTGCCGATTGTGGCAGTTTCGTCGATATTGGTGCTGTAGTAGAGGCTGATGACACGTTATTGCAGTTAAGTTTCAGTGGAGCAGATGCATCAACCAAAGCCAATGCGCTCGAACAAATCGCTTTACAGCGTTTTCCTGAGACCAGAACTGAAATGAGCCAGCAGGGCAATCAATGCCAATTGACAATGAATTTTGCTTTTAGTGTTGAAAAAATGATTTTTCAACTCGAAAACTCACTATAGAGAAGCCATAAATTACAAATAAGTTAACAAGTCGTGGCATGTTTAGTTTACGTTGTCGAACATTAAATCAATAACTTAGCACTTTTATTAACGTGTCACGTTTATCGCAATAAGCACAGATGAAAGGATTGCTGTAACAGGGCAAAAAGTGTAATCTTGCCCATCTAACAAAAAGGTATAGTAGCAAGTACTTGTATACTGCTCATGTGTACTTTATTAAGCGGATATCGCTCCCAAGTTTTACTCATATTGATGACTGGCGTGGTACAGCGCAGTGTTTCACTGCATAGGCTTTACAGCGTAATAATAAAATCATTTTTAAATGATATTCACCAGCAGATTTGAGTTATGTAGCCATGTTTCGGGATGTCAATGAATCGAAATGAACAACAGCACTTATTGGAATTAATTGTAAATTCCAGTGCTAAACAGCAAGGTGATTTTTCAGGAACCTCTGAGTTGGTTTGTCAACTCTTAAGAGAGCAGTTTGACGCCTCTTTTGTGTCTGTGTGGTTGTTAAGCGCAATCAATGACGACAACCAAGAACATAGAGCAACCAACGCCGATGATTTTTATGTGTGTGCCCACAATTTAGTGGCCAGCAACATTGTTGATGCCTTAACCCACAATTCAGCTTTACGCCAAACCTCAACCATTTCCCCAGACTTTTTTACCGAGCTTCGTTTACATCGTTATATATTGTCTAGTGACTCACATCAGCAAAAGCTTATCCAGCAGTTTGCTCAGTATTATGACCATCACAATATTCACACCAGTCTTGATATTGCCATTCGCATTAATGGCCACATTGAAGGTGTATTATCCATTGAGCATTGTCATGCTCATAAATGGTTAAAAGCCGACCTTCAATTTGCGGTGCAATGTGCCGATCAACTGGCACTGACGTTAGCGACGCGATACACCTACGACAGTAACGAAAAAATATATTTACTGCGCAATGCAACAGAGCAATCTGAACATGTGGTGATGTTGGTCAATACCGACAGTAAAATTGTTGAATATGTTAACGGCGCTCATGAAAAAATGACCGGCCTTGCAAGAGAAACTATTGAACACCAGAGTGCATTAAATCTTGATATTTTCCGTAATAACCATCAACTCTTAGATGTCATTGTAAAAAAACTGCATGATAAAGAGATTGTTAAAGGAAATGTCAAACTCAATCGTGTTGACGGTAGCGAGTATTGGCTTAATTATCACATTACGCCTTTTGTTACCGAGTTAGGTAAACATTATGCGCTAGTTTCAAGCTATGACAATTCCAGTGAATATTTGCATAAAGCGGAATTAGAACGCCTTGCCTGGCACTGTAGTTTGACAGGGTTACACAATCGAAGCTTCTTTACCCCACAACTTGAGCATGCAACCGACGGCATACTTATTCTTATCGATTTAATGGGCTTTAAGCGTTTTAACGATACTCATGGGCATGAACAAGGTGATGCATTACTGATTGAGATTGCTCGGCGTTTAAAGCACTTTTCCTTATCAGCGAATGCCATTGATGTCGCCAGAGTCGGCAGCGACGAATACGCCATTTTATTGCCTGCACTTAGCTCAAATACTGACGATCAGCTTGTTGAACGCGAGCAAATGGTTAAGCGCCTTTATTTAAGTATCGCGGCTCCAGCCGTTATTTCGCGTGAAAAAGTCAACCCAAAACCTGCCATAGCAGTAGTTGATATTAAGTCCGTCGCAGGCATGTTTTCACCATTATCTTGTGCTGATATTACCTTACAATACGCTAAGGGTAAGTCAGAGATGCACTATCAGTTTTTTAACGCTGATCTGCTAGATGCATTTACTAGCAATGCCGAAATCGAACGGGATTTACAGCAAGCAATTAAAGGCCGAGAGTTTGAGCTTTATTATCAGCCATTAATGGATTTACAAACCAATCAATATATTGGCGCAGAAGCGTTGATTCGCTGGCATCACCCTAAAAAAGGCGTGCTGTACCCAGGCGCGTTCATCGATATTGCCGAGCAAAGCGGAATGATAAATCCTATCGGTGAGTGGGTATTAGAAACCGCCTGTAAACAGCTTAACTTATGGCAACATAAAAACGTCGATATCGCCATGCACGTCAATGTTGCCGCGAGACAGTTTTTTAGTGGTAATTTGTATGAACAAGTGTGGCGATTAGTCACACGTTATCGCATCAAACCCAAAACCCTGATTTTAGAAATCACTGAAACCGAGCTAATGGGCGATGTTCGTTATGCGATTAATTTATGCCATGAACTAGCAGAATTAGGCGTAGGCCTGGCCATTGATGATTTTGGTACGGGTTACAGTTCCATGAAATATTTGAAACAGTTCCCAATATCTAAGCTCAAAATTGATCGTTCATTTATCATGGATATTTCATCGAGCCGAGAAAGCCGTGAAATTGTCAGTGCGATAATTGCTATGGCGAAAGCCTTGAATATTTCATTAACGGCAGAAGGGGTCGAAACAAAAGAGCAAGAGGAGTTTTTATCCCTAAGCGCCTGTCACCATGCTCAAGGGTATTTATACAGCCCAGCCATTAGGGTGAATGATTTTGCGCAATTTATCGATAAACACAGCACTTGGGTACCCGTGTAAATTAATGCGTTAGCTTGGCGCAACAGTGCTTAAATTTGCGGCCACTGTGGCAAATGCACGGCTCATTGCGTTCAGGCGCGCGCGTACTCATTTGTGTCCCTTCGGTGTAAAGCCATTGCCCCTCAACTAACACAAACGATGATTTTTCGTAGATGGCATCAATGTGTTTATTATCTAAATACCAGGCTTTAAAAGTCACTTCACCATGACAGCCGACCTGTTTGGTGGTCAGTACCTGTAATCCTAACCAATGAGTATTACCTTGCGCTAACTGTGCAACCGTTAAGCCGTGGCGAAAGTCGGGGTGATGTGTCGAGATTAAATAATCAAACTGACCCACAACAAAAGCGCAATAGCGTGAGCGCATCAGTTGTTGTGGGCTCTGGGCTACACTGGTTGCTAAATGCAAGGGTAAACAACATTGCTGATAACTATTTTGACTACCACAAGGGCATAAATCTGTTGGCGTGATATTGATGGTCATTTTTTTGTGCTACTCGGTGCAACCGCAGATTCACTGAATTGACGGCCATAATACAAATTAGGCACTGGTTTAGCATCATAATAAAACTTTGCAGTGGCATGGGTATTGGAGTCGACACTAATGCGCCATTTCCCATTGCTGTCTTTTGCTGACACAGTAACAAATTTACCCGCAAACTCACTTACTGGTTCGCCAGAATCAGCCCCAGGATGAAAGCGCACTAAATAATACCCTATATCGGTTGCGCTATTTTTGTCGCTGTGCCGTACTAATACCCTGAAGTCGACTTCTAAAGTTGCTTGCTTGCGCTTAATTTTGTCGAAAAAGCGCGTGTATAAATTGAGGATGTTCTGCTTACCTAAAATAATGCCTTTGTCTTGGGTTTCTGAAACGTAAACCGCATCTTCGGTATAAATTTGTTCAATGCTGTTGAGGTCTAAATGCTCAAATGCTTGTACTAATTGACTAAAATTATCATTGAGGGCTTTATGAGGAATAGGCTCTGCCGCAACGGCGTTAAGCGTAGAAAGACACAAACACATCGCAAAGGTCACGTAAGCTAAAATTGATGTGTTAAACCGTAACAATATTTTTTTCAATGCATATTCTCTTTTTGATATTCTTTTTTAACAGGAAAGGAAACCCATCTCGCTATACCGTAAGCACAACTATAAATTATCCCGTGATTTTGCCAAAGGGCATAATCTTTACAAAGTATGTAGGAGGTTAACCATGTCTTTTAATGATGATGATTTATTTTTACAAGAAATGGCCGACGTTACCCCCTTAAAACCCGAGCGCCAAAGCATTGCGGCGCAAACATGGCTTAATCCACTAAGTGTAACAGATGCTCAACTTGCAAAGCGAGCTGCAGCACAACAACATGAATTGTTACAGTTATTACCGACCGATCCACAGTTAATACAGCCACTAGAACCAGATGAAATAGTCAGTTATAAAATTGACGGTATTCAAGACGAAGTGTTTAAACAATTAAGGTTGGGTAAATATCCAATAAAAATGGTGCTAGACCTTCATGAATATCGGCTTCATCAGGCGCGCGACAGCATTATTAATTGTCTATTGAGTGCCTATGAGCGTGGGGAGCGCAATGTGTTGATCATTCATGGCAAAGGCTATAAAAGTAAACCTTATCCGGCACTGATGAAATCAGCCGTGTGTCACTGGCTACAACAAATAGAGCCTGTGACGGCTTATCACTCTGCTACACGCAATCAAGGCGGGGTAGGAGCGGTATTTGTGATGCTAAAAAAATCCCAACAAAAGAAGATTGAAAATAGTGAGTTGAATCGAAAAGGTCGCGGCTTTAGATAAAAAAATGGCGCTTTTCAGCGCCATTTTTTGATTTATCTGTGCACCACACTCAAGTATGAGCCGAGTGGGTAATCCAGGTTTATCTGATGATTACCAACCACATTGGCGGTTAGCCTCGTTGTTTTGCTCATCAAGCCACACTTGTAATGGCACAAAGTAATCTAATACTGCTTTTGCGTCCATTCGCTTAGTGCCAGTGACAACATTTAACGCTTCTGGCCAGGGTTGACTTGCACCCATTTCAAGCATCTCATTCAATTTAGCACCAGCGGCTTCGTTACCATAAATACTGCAACGATGAACCGGTCCGGTATCGCCCGCAATATCACATAAAGCTTTATGGAATTGGAACTGCAATACATGGGCTAAAAAGTAACGCGTGTACGGTACGTTGCCCGGTACATGATATTTAGCGCCCGGATCAAAGTCGGCCTCAGTGCGTGCAACAGGGGCTTTAACGCCCTGGTATTTTTCACGTAAATCCCACCAGGCCTGGTTGTACTGTTCGGGCTTAATTGTGCCGTTAAATACCTGCCAACGCCATTGATCAATCATTAAACCAAATGGCATAAATGCAATTTTATCTAACGCTTGTTTTAATAGTAAGCCAATGTCTTTCGAGGCATCAGGCACTGTGTCTAACAAGCCAATTTGTTGTAAATACTTAGGGGTAATCGACAACGCAATCGTATCGCCAATGGCTTCATGGAAGCCATCGTTAGCTGAGTTTTTAAAGATAAATGGCTGATTTTTATAAGCGCGTTGATAAAAATTATGGCCTAACTCGTGGTGAATAACCGTAAAGTCTTCGGCATTTTTCTGAATACACATTTTGATGCGAATGTCGTCCAGATTGTCTAAATCCCAGGCCGATGCATGACACACCACATCACGGTCTTGTGGCTGGACAAACATCGAACGTGTCCAGAAGCTGTCTGGCAAAGCACCAAACCCTAAAGAGGTAAAGAAGCCTTCAGCTTGCTTAACCATTTTGATTTCGTCATAGCCATTTTTGGCCAATAACTCCGTTACATTATAACCTGGGTCTGCATCTTCTGGTGCGACACTGTTATAGATAGTGCCCCATTGTTGTGCCCACATATTACCCAGTAAATGTGCTGGAATAGGGCCGGTTTTAGGTGCAACGTCATCACCGTATTGCTCGTTTAACTCGCCACGAACATAACAGTGCAATGAGTCATATAGCGGTTTGATTTGGGTCCATAAACGGTCAAGTTCTGCTGAAAACTCATCCGGCTTCATGTCGTATTGGCTACGCCATAATTCAGATAAATCAGCATAGCCAAGATCTTTTGCGCCTTCGTTGGCGAGTTCAACTTCGCGTTCAAATAATGGGCGCATCGGCTTAGCTATTTCGCGCCAGCCTTGCCAGGCTTCTAGCAAGACAGCAGGGTCTTTTGACTCGGCCATTAAATTAGACAATTCTGGTTGAGTTAAGCAGCGACCATCAGCAAAGCAATACTTGCCCTTGCCGTACATGCCATTGAGCTCTGAGGCAATACTGGCAAGTTCAGCATTTTTAGCCGGATCTAACGGCGCAGGTAACACTAAGCTACTGCGCAGGCTATTAAGTTTTCTGGCATTCACCGCATCGAGCTCAACATTGGCATATTTGGCGGCTTCAGTGGCATAACGTACCGACGTTGAGGTGACTTTTTCACCCATGGCGGCAGACAATGCTGCGGTATCATCGGTAATAAAGTTGGAGTAAATCCATTCAGCACGATTGGCTTCAACATTTAGGCTTGCTAAGTCGGCTTCGGCTTGATTAATAAATTCAATCGCTGCAGCGCTGTCAATTTTTTGTACTTTTGCAGCAGGTGCGCTAGCCGTTTCCTGGGTGTCATTACAGGCACTAAGGCCTAACGCGAGTGACACAATGAGTGCAATTTGAGACGGTTGTTTTAAAGGGAAGTTCATTCTATTGGCATCCTTGTTTTTATTATCGGCGTCAGTGTACCGAAAAATAGCCAACTTTGCATATAAGTTAATAATCTGGTGCAGTTGTTAAGGATTTTGTGATTGGTTTTTATCTATAACGCAAATAATTTCAATTGACATCTGTGCGCTCAATGATTAATTTAAACGGGTGTTTAAATTAAATTGGGTCATGGAATGGCAAGCCGTACTGATACAAAAACAAGAATACTCGATGCAGCTGAAAAGTTGTTTGCTGAGAGGGGTTTTTCTGAAACTTCGTTACGACTGATCACCAGTAAAGCCGAAGTCAATTTGGCGTCGGTCAATTACCATTTCGGTTCTAAAAAAGAATTAATTCGTGCCGTTTTAGCGCGATACCTTGATGTGTTTATGCCAAGCGCAGCCATTGAGATAAATCGATTACATCATGCGCCTGAGCACGCTTCACTAAACGAGATTTTTTCTGCTTTAATTAAACCGTTACTTGAATTAAATAAAGTGCGTAACGGCGGAACAATCATTTTTTTGCAGTTGCTTGGTCGTGGTTATATTGAAAGCCAGGGGCATTTACGCTGGTTTATTACTACCCATTATGGTGAGCATTTAGCCACATTTGTTAAAGCGGTTGCGGCAAGTGCGCCGCATATACCGCCAGCAGAAATGTTTTGGCGCTTGCATTTTACCCTGGGAACCATTGTGTTTACCATGGCATCAGCCGATGCATTAAATGAGATTGCCGCAGCCGATTATGGTGAACATAACAACACTGAAGCAATTATTCGTAAAGTGATTCCCTACATGGCGGCCGGTGTGGCTGTCCCTGTGTTAACAAACTAAGAAGGTATAAAATGAGTATCGTCATATTGCTACTTATCGCGATCATTGTCCTCTTTGGCGTACGTAATATCCGCATGCAGTTTATTACGCGTCCGGTGTTTTCGTTCTTCAAGAAAGTGTTGCCACCCTTGTCGAGCACCGAGAAAGAAGCCATGGAAGCGGGCGACGTATGGTGGGAAGGTGAATTATTCCGCGGTAAACCTAACTGGAATACCTTACACAGTTACGGTAAGCCAACATTAACCGCAGAAGAACAAGATTTTATCGACAATCAAGTTCAAACAGCGCTCACCATGATTGACGATTTCGATATCGTTCATAACCGTAAAGATTTGCCACCAGAATTGTGGCAATACTTTAAAGACGAAGGCTTCTTTGCGTTAATAATCCCGAAAAAATACGGCGGCCGTGAGTTTTCTGCTTATGCCAACTCAACTATTGTGGCCAAAATTGCCACAAGAAGTGTGAGTGCCGCGGTAACGGTAATGGTACCTAACTCGTTAGGCCCTGGTGAGTTATTGACTCATTATGGTACTCAAGAGCAAAAAGATCATTGGTTACCGTCTCTTGCTGTGGGTAAAGACATTCCATGTTTTGCGTTAACAGGCCCAGAAGCGGGCAGTGATGCTGGCGCAATCCCTGATGTGGGCATTGTGTGTCGTCGTGAGTTTGAAGGCGAAGAAACCTTAGGTTTAAGCTTAACCTGGAACAAGCGTTATATTACGCTTGCACCTGTTGCGACGGTATTAGGTTTAGCGTTCCAAATGCGCGACCCTGATGGTTTATTAGGCGATGTTAAAAACCTAGGCATTACCTGTGCCTTGATCCCAACCGATCATAAAGGCGTAGAAATTGGTCGTCGTCATAATCCATTAATGATGGCATTTATGAACGGTACCACGAGCGGCGAAGATGTCTTTATCCCGTTAGATTGGATTATTGGTGGCCCACAATATGCTGGTAAAGGCTGGCGTATGCTGGTTGAGTGTTTGTCTGCTGGGCGTGGTATTTCATTACCAGCACTTGCAACAGCATCTGGCCACGTGGCCACTAAAACTACCACAGCTTACAGTTATGTTCGTCAACAATTTGGTATGCCAATTGGTAACTTTGAAGGCGTACAAGAAGCTATGGCGCGTATTATTGCCAATACCTATCAACTTGAAGCGGCACGTCGTTTAACCACCCAAGGTATTGATTTAAAAGTGAAGCCTTCAGTTGTGACTGCTATTGCTAAGTATCACATGACTGAACTGGGTCGTGATGTGCTTGAAGATGCAATGGATATCCAATCTGGTAAAGGCATTCAATTAGGCCCTAAAAACTATTTAGGCCATGCATTTATGGCTAACCCAATCTCGATTACGGTTGAGGGTGCAAACATTCTAACCCGTTCATTGATGATTTTTGGTCAAGGTGCAACCCGTTGTCATCCATATGTGTTGGCTGAAATGGAAGCCGCAGGTATGGAAGATGAAACATCGGCATTAGATCGTTTCGATTCGTTACTACTTGGTCACATGGGTTATGCCATCGGTAACGCATTACGCTCATTGGGTAGCGCGTTAACCGGCAGTCGTTTTGCCAGTGCGCCAGTAAGTGGACCCACTCAGCAATATTACCGCGACATGACACGTATTTCGTCATCACTTGCGATTATGACTGACTTATCAATGTTGATCATGGGCGGCGACCTTAAGCGTAAAGAAATGATTTCTGCACGTATGGGCGATGTATTAAGCCAACTGTATCTTGCTTCAGCGACATTGAAATTGTTTGAAGACAACGGCCGTCAACAAGATGATTTGCCTGCAGTGCATTACGCGATGACTGAGCGTTTACACTTAGCGGCTAAAGCACTGGATGATGCGATACGTAACTTCCCAAGTAAAATTGCGGCAGTACTATTACGAGTGTTGATTTTCCCACTGGGTAATCACTTTAACGCACCAAGCGACAAAGTGGCGGTTGAGGTGTGTAAAGGCATGCTTAAACCAGGACCTGCACGTGATCGTATTACCTTCTTGTGTGGTGAGTTCGACGGTGACACCAGCGGCATTGCTGAAGTGGAAAATGCATTCCTCGCCAAATATGCAGCCAAAGATTTGTATAAGAAGCTTAAAAAAGCACAACGCAGTGGTCACTTAAAGTCTAAGTTACCGATGCTTGAGCTATTTGATGTTGCCCTTGATAAAGACATCATTACAGAAGCTGAACACAAACAGCTTGTAGAAGCCGATGTACTTCGCTTAGCAGCAATCAACGTCAATGATTTTGACAAGCTGTAAACGAGAAAACATCGCGTGCTAAACATTAAGCCCCGACTCAGTCGGGGCTTTTTTATTGCCGCTATCCGCAGACTCAGTAAAACGCCGCATTAAAAATGACATGAATAAGTTTATCTCAATCACTGTAGTGAATAAGTGCGACAGATTGGGGGTTGGTATAAGGCGAGGGCGATATTAGTGACAGCTATTGCTCAATGCAAGCTAACGACAGAGACTAACGTCCATTGATTAAGGACAATAAAAAAGCCAACCGCGAGGTTGGCTTTGTTTTAGCGACGCATTGATGCGTGCGAGATAAAACACGCTCAATGGTCCGATGTTGGCTTATTAATTAAGCGACAACAAGTACTTTACAGGTGTTAGTGCCACCGATGGTTTCCATCGCGTCGCCCTTGGTCATCAATACCATGTCACCACTTGATAAGTAACCCGCATTAACCATGCAGTTCAATGCTTCTTTCGCTAATTCGTCAGCTGGGTATGCCGTTGAGTCAAACTCAATTGGCTGAACCCCACGGTATAGCGCCATGCTAGCTAATGTTTTCTGATGACGTGATAAAGCAAAAATCGGTAAACCAGAACTGATACGTGACATTAATTTAGCTGTCGCACCAGATTCTGTTAACGAGATAATCGCTTTCACGCCAGCTAGGTGGTTAGCGGCATACATGGTCGATAATGCGATGGTTTCTTCAACTGATGAGAAACTTTGATCCATACGGTGTTTTGATACTTTCACACTTGGGTGTGATTCTGCACCTAAACAAACGTTAGCCATTGCCATAACGGTTTCTTCTGGGAAGTCACCTGCGGCAGTTTCAGCTGATAGCATAACAGCGTCAGTACCGTCTAATACCGCGTTAGCTACGTCCATCACTTCTGCACGAGTTGGCATTGGGCTAGTGATCATCGATTCCATCATCTGCGTTGCAGTAATAACGGCTTTGTTTAACTGGCGCGAACGTTGAATTAAACGTTTTTGCACTGCAACTAACGCAGCATCACCAATTTCAACACCCAAATCACCACGGGCAACCATGACAACGTCAGATGCTCTGATCACATCATCCATAGCTTCGTCAGTTTCAACGGCTTCAGCACGTTCAACTTTTGCCACGATTAACGCTTTACTACCTGCTTCTAAAGCAAGTTTACGTGCAAGGTCTAAATCAGCACCAGTACGTGGGAAAGACACCGCTAGGTAGTCAACATCGATCATTGCAGCCGTTTTAATGTCTGCCATGTCTTTTTCAGTCAATGCAGGAGCAGTTAACCCGCCGCCTTTTTTGTTGATGCCTTTGTTATTAGACAAAGGACCTGCAACCGTCACAGTTGTGAAGACTTTACGGCCTTCAACACTGTCAACGCGTAATTGCACGCGGCCATCATCAAGCATCAAAATATCGCCAATCACAACATCATCAGGAAGTTGCTTATAATCAATACCTACTTGTTTCTCGTCGCCTTCACCTTTGCCTAATTCAGCATCAAGGATAAATTTATCGCCCAAGTTAAGTTTGATTTTTTGGTTGTCTTTGAATGTAGACACACGAATTTTAGGGCCTTGTAAGTCACCTAATATGGCAACATGCTTACCTAATTCTTTCGCGATGTTACGTGCATCAGTAGCACGCTTTAAATGGTCTTCTGGTGAACCGTGTGAAAAGTTAAGTCTAACCACGTTAGCACCGGCTGCGATAATTTTACGTAAATTGTCATCGCGGTCAGTTGCTGGCCCAAGTGTTGTTACGATTTTTGTTCTGCGGAACATGAGATACTCCGTTAATGATAAGAAAGATTTTGTGTTAAATAGAATTCGGTTATTTAAAGTACACAAGCTATCTTAGTACTTAAATGATGTAACTATATTAACAGACATTCTTAATTAATGTAGTAAAGTTACAAACAAAAAGACGGTTTTTACTGTGTAATTTATGTGACAGATAAGTGATTTTTACAATAAAAAAGGCCAATCGGAGTTATCCGTTTGGCCTTTGGTGTTATTGCCGCGCTGATGTTTGACTACAACGTCGGGATCAAAACTCTCATTATTGTGTAATTATTTAACAGTTCGGATAACAAAAACCATTAAATCGTAAGATCTTTATTCACACGAGACTCTTTTAAGACTTCTTTTACACGCTTTAAGTTGTCACGGAAACGCGGCCCGCGGCGCAAGGTAAAGCCTGTAGCCAGCACATCGATTGTTACTAACTGTGCTAAACGAGACGCCATGGGTAAATACATGTCGGTGTCTTCAGGCACTTCCATGGTGACAGGCAGCGTACACTCTAATGATAATGGCGAGTTACGGGCGGTAATACCAATCACTGCAGCGCCGTTTTCACGGGCAATACGCGCGATTTCGATTAATGATTTGGTGCGGCCAGTATGCGAAATCAACACCACAACATCACCTTCATTACAGTTAATACAGCTCATGCGCTGCATTAGCACATCGTCGAAACAAATCACCGGTACGTTAAAACGAAAGAACTTGTTTTGGGCATCATGCGCCACAGAAGAGGACGCACCTAGGCCAAAAAATGAAATAGTCTTGGCTTGTGTCAGTACATCAACCGCTTTATTGATGGCCGCTGTATCAAGACTTTGACGGGCGGTATCGAGCGATGCCATTGAAGATTCGAAGATTTTTGTTGTATACGAGTCTGGAGAGTCGTCTTCTTCAACATGTCGACTAACATAAGGTGTGCCGTTAGCAAGACTTTGTGCCAAATGTAACTTAAAATCAGGGAAGCCTTTAGTATCTAGGCGACGGCAAAAGCGGTTAACGGTAGGTTCACTCACGTCGGCCATCTTGGCTAACGTCGCGATACTAGAATGTATAGCTGTTTGCGGCGAGGCTAATATGACTTCGGCAACCTTGCGTTCCGATTTACTAAACTGGGTAAGGCTTTTTTGAACCTTTTCTAGGGTATTCATAAGCAAGCATCCGCTAAAAAGTAGCTAAAAGTAGGTAATGTAGTTTTATACCATAACTTACAGGAATTTCGTGATTTAAGTTATTTTTTTACCTTTTACACGATCCTGTGGTTATTTTTCAAGACGCAGATCACGGTTAAATGGTTCTTAAGCCTTGTTATAGGTGGAAAATCATACCAGATATTAGGTACAGATGACTAGGTTAACAACAATGCAATATTTGCAAATTAAAGATGCAATATTCAAATTCTGTTGTTATATTACAACAAAAGTGTGTTTTTATTCATCGACCGAATTCGAACATGGCGCACACACATAATCAGGAGAGCTTTCAGCAATGGGCAAATCAATTGGAGCCAAGGCTTGTGACTTCGTACTTTTTGGTACTAAAGGCGATTTAGCTAGGCGTAAATTATTACCTTCTTTATACCAGCTAGACAAAGCAGAGTTACTCGATAAAGAAACCAAGGTCATTGGTGTTGCAAAAGATGCATTCACCCACGAAGAATTCATCGCCCTTGTAACAAAAGCATTAAACACTTTCGTTAAAGATGAAATTTGCCCAACCACGCTAGAACGCTTCCTCAGTCGTTGTCATTACATCGGCACTAATTTTACCGAGCCAGAAGGCTACAAAGCTTTCCACGATTTACTTGAACCAAGTAAGCGTGTCATGGTGAACTACTTCGCAACGCCGCCTTCAATTTTTGGTGCCATCTGCCGTTGCTTGCATGAGCAAGACTTAATTAAGTCAGACACCCGCGTTGTATTAGAAAAACCCATCGGAACCGATTTAGCGTCATCGCACGTGATCAACGATCAAGTCGCCGAATTCTTTAACGAAAACCAGGTTTACCGTATTGACCATTACTTAGGTAAAGAAACGGTACAAAACTTAATTGCACTGCGTTTTGCTAACTCGTTATTTGCATCTAAGTGGGACAACCGGACAATCGATCATGTCCAAATCACGGTGGCTGAAGAAGTGGGTATTGAAGGCCGTTGGGGTTACTTTGATGGCGCTGGCCAGATGCGCGACATGATCCAAAACCATTTACTACAAGTGTTAACGCTTGTGGCAATGGATCCACCAGTTAATCTAGACGCTGACAGCATTCGTGATGAAAAAGTAAAAGTGCTTAAGTCATTGCGCCCAATTAATCAGGACAACGTGTACGAAAATACCGTGCGTGGTCAATACAGTGCCGGCTTTTTAAAAGGCTCGCCTGTACCTGGTTACCTTGAAGAAGAAGACGCTAACACCAATTCAAACACCGAAACCTTTGTGGCATTACGTGTTGATATTGATAACTGGCGTTGGGCTGGTGTGCCATTCTATTTACGCAGCGGCAAGCGTATGCCGTTCAAGAGCAGCGAAATTGTGGTGTATTTTAAGAACCCACCGCACAACTTATATCGTGCAAGCTATCGCAACCTGCCACCTAACAAGTTAACCATCCGTTTGCAGCCTCATGAAGGGGTTGAAATCCAAATGATGAACAAGGTGCCTGGTCTTGAGCAAAAGCAGCGTTTGCAAACCACCAAATTGGACTTAAGTTTCACTGATACCTTCAAAAATGAGCGTATTGCCGATGCCTATGAGCGTTTATTACTCGAAGCCATGTTAGGCAATCAAGCCTTGTTCGTACGTCGTGACGAAGTTGAGCAGGCATGGAAGTGGGTTGACGGCATCATTCAGTCTTGGGAACAAAGCGGCGAAAAGCCAAAACCGTATCCTGCAGGTACTTGGGGCCCAGTGGCGTCAGTGGCATTAATCACTAAAGACGGCCGTTCTTGGGACGAGTAGGGAGCAGATATGATTAAAGAAACCGTATTTAAATCGTTTGATACACCAGCAGACTTAGAAGCTAAATTAGCCGACAAAATTGCTCAGCAACTTCAAAATGCTGTCGATACACGCGGTAAAGCCAGTTTAGTGGTCTCTGGTGGTTCAACACCACTTAAGCTATTTAAGCTGTTAAGCCAAAAGTTAGTTGACTGGAGTGATGTGTACATTACTTTGGCCGATGAGCGCTGGGTTAATGCAGATGAACAAGATTCAAACGAAAGATTAGTGCGCGAACATCTATTACAAAACCGTGCTGCAAGCGCTAAGTTTCGTGGTCTTAAAAATATGTTTGCTACCCCTGAAGCGGGTTGTGACATGACCAGCGAATCATTGGCTAACTTTCCACGTCCGTTTGATGTGGTTGTGCTTGGTATGGGGACAGACGGTCACACTTGTTCATGGTTTCCATGCAGCGCAGAGCTCGACAATGCACTGACCTCTAAAGATTTATGTGCTGCTGTTAATCCTACAACAGCCCCACATGCTCGAATTACGTTATCTAAAGATGCCATTTTGAATAGTCGTCAGATTTATCTGCATCTTGTCGGAGAGCCAAAATTAACTGTATATCATCAAGCACTTGAAAACGATGATGTTACCCAAATGCCCATTAGAGCCGTATTAGCGCAGCGTAAAACGCCCGTTGATGTGTTCTATAGCGCGTAAGGAGTTTTACCATGCATTCAGTAGTACAAGCCGTTACCGATAGAATTATTGCACGCAGCCAACAGTCGCGTTCAAGCTATTTATCTGCCCTAAACGATGCTAAAGCTCAAGGCGTTCACCGTAGCGCATTAAGCTGTGGCAACTTAGCCCATGGTTTTGCAGCCTGTCAGCCAGTAGAGAAAGACTCACTGCGCCAATTGACCAAAGCCAATATTGGTATTGTGACTGCATTTAACGACATGTTATCTGCGCACCAACCTTATGAAACCTACCCGAACATGCTAAAACAAGCCTGTATGGATGTAGGCAGTGTGGCCCAGGTTGCTGCTGGCGTTCCAGCCATGTGTGACGGTGTCACTCAAGGTCAGCCTGGTATGGAGCTGAGCTTACTGAGCCGTGAAGTGATTGCCATGTCGACGGCAGTTGGCTTGTCGCACAACATGTTTGATGGTGCGTTACTATTAGGCATTTGTGACAAAATCGTTCCAGGTTTATTGATTGGTGCATTGAGCTTTGGTCACTTACCGATGTTATTTGTGCCAGCAGGCCCAATGAAATCGGGTATTCCAAACAAAGAAAAAGCCCGTATTCGTCAACAATTTGCCCAGGGGCAGGTTGATCGCGCAGCATTACTTGAAGCAGAGTCAAAGTCTTACCACAGTGCGGGTACTTGTACTTTCTATGGTACCGCGAACTCTAACCAGTTAATGTTAGAAGTGATGGGCTTACAGTTACCGGGTTCATCGTTTGTTAATCCAGACGATCCATTACGTGACGAGTTAAGCAAAATGGCCGCTAAGCAAGTGTGCCGTTTAACCTCAATGGGCACGCAATACACCCCAATTGGTGAAGTGGTTAACGAAAAGTCTGTGGTTAACGGCATCGTTGCATTACTCGCTACCGGCGGTTCAACTAACTTGACCATGCATATCGTGGCGATTGCCCGCGCTGCTGGCATTATCGTCAACTGGGATGATTTCTCAGACCTGTCTGCTGCTGTGCCATTATTAGCCCGTGTTTATCCAAATGGTCATGCTGATATTAACCACTTCCACGCTGCTGGCGGTATGGCGTTATTGGTTAAAGAACTGCTTGATGGCGGTTTAATTCATGAAGACGTTAACACTGTAGCCGGTTACGGTTTACGCCGTTACACCCAAGAGCCGCGTATGATTGATGGCGAATTAAAGTGGGTTGACGGTGTGACTGAATCGTTAGACAAAGAAGTATTAACTCACCTTGACACGCCTTTCCAAAGCAACGGTGGTTTAACCTTGCTTAAAGGTAACCTCGGACGTGCTGTGATTAAGGTGTCTGCAGTACCTGCAGGTAACCGTATTATTGAAGCGCCAGCGGTTGTGATTAACGATCAAAATGAAATTGACGAATTATTTAAGTCTGGCTCGTTAGACCGTGATTGCGTTGTGGTTGTAAAAGGCCAGGGCCCTAAAGCTAATGGCATGCCTGAGCTACACAAACTCACGCCATTCTTAGGTACCTTACAAGACAAAGGGTTTAGAGTGGCATTAGTGACCGACGGCCGTATGTCTGGCGCATCAGGTAAAGTCCCAGCAGCCATTCATTTAACACCCGAAGCATTAGACGGCGGCTTAATTGCTAAAGTGCAAGATGGCGATGTGATCCGTATTGATGCGACCACAGGTGAATTAACACTGTTAGTTGATGAGAAAACGCTTGCTAACCGCACCGCAGGGATTGTGGACTTACACCATTCAGCGTACGGCATGGGCCGTGAATTGTTTGGTGCGTTACGTCGCAGCTTAAGCAGCCCAGAAACAGGCGCTCGCAGCACTAGCGCGATTGATGAATTATATTAAAAATAAAGGAAGTCGGTAACATGATTGAGCCTAATAACTGGTTACTTCAACCACAAGAAGTGTTTAAACGTAGCCCAGTAGTTCCGGTTATGGTGATAAACAAACTAGAACACGCGGTGCCTTTAGCCAAAGCATTGGTTGCTGGCGGGATCAGTGTATTAGAAGTGACATTACGTACTCCTTGTGCACTTGAAGCCATCGCTAAAATCGCTAAAGAAGTGCCTGAAGCCCTTGTGGGTGCAGGTACTATTTTAAATGAAGCTCAGCTTAATCAAGCGGTTGCAGCAGGTTCGCAGTTTATTATCACTCCTGGTGCCACGGTTGATTTATTAAAAGCGGCTAAAAAGGGCACTGTGCCTTTAATCCCAGGTATTGCCAGTATTTCTGAAATCATGGTGGGAATGGAGTTAGGTTACACTCACTTCAAATTTTTCCCTGCTGAAGCTTCAGGCGGCGTGAATGCACTTAAGTCATTCTCTGGCCCATTAGCTGATATTCGCTTTTGCCCAACAGGTGGCATCAGTCCAGCGACATACAAAGACTACTTGGCTCTGCCAAACGTTGATTGTATCGGCGGCAGCTGGATTGCCCCAACAGATGCAGTAGACAATGAAGAATGGGATCGTATTACGCAGTTATGTAAAGACGCGCTGGCCGCACTTTAATTAATCTTGTAATGATATCACGTTAAAAACCAGCTAATTAGCTGGTTTTTTTATGGCTTTTTGTTTTCATATAGCCGCTAGTATATTGCCTGCGGCCACTTACGTGCCACACCAGAGCAAGGTCGTAAGTTGTCAACTTACGCAGTGGGGAATCGTCGTCCCGGTAATGCTTTTGAGCCGGGATCCAAGTGTTTGTTTTTGTTGTTTGGTCGCTTTGTATTCATGGCCTGCGGCCACTAAACGTCGTGGCGCTTCGCCCACACCAGACCAAGAGGAAACCAACGGCTGTTCCCTCTTTATTTTCTATAAAAGAATTGGCCCAGCCGCCACATCAAAATTATCATTCTTTACTAAGCAATAGCAGCGATAATTTCGCGACGTGGTTGAATCCAGCTTTTAACTTCGTCTGAGTGTTCTTCGGCCTTATTCGAAAATGCTAACGCTTCAGATGGGGCGTCCCTTCCCCTCTAAAGCTAGCTCGCCATCCATGGCCAGCTCACGTATTCTTTTGTAAAAAAGTCTTCAACGGCCTCAAGTTCAAAGTTGAATTTGGACTGTTGCAAGCAATATTCGTAACTCATTGTTGCCCCATTATGAGCTATGGGATGTGACAGCTGACTGAACTAATAGCTACTTTTCCCATTAATGTATAGGCAAGAGGCAAGACTTGACCCTGTAAATTTTTGCGATAAGGGTGAGAAGTATTGTAAGTTAAGTGGTAATTTGTCGCCTGCGTTACAACGTGTACTGAAAGATAAAGATCGTATCCAGTGTTTATATAGATTACTGTATTTTAAGTGTAAAATAAGACCATGTAAGAACTGAGGTTACAGAATGAACGCAGGTGAGATTGGCGCAGCAGCTGGACGAATTTTTAACTATAAAGCTCCGCTTAGTTGGATAATCCGAAGTCAGGAAGATCAGGACGATCACGGAATTGACTGTGAAATTGAGCTTAAAGACACGAATGGTAAAGCCCTCGGTCAAGAGAGTGTTTTTAAAATCCAGCTCAAGGGTCAAGAAAACTGTTCATTTATTGAAGATGGTCAGAAGCTATCATTCTCTGTTTCGCGTGCTCGTATTCAGTATTATCTTCAATTCAATATCCCTGTGATATTGGTGGTTGTTGAAGTATCAAGTGAAGAAATTTACTGGGTGTCAGTGACAGACAATCAAGAAATCTTGGAGAAGGTCAACAACTCTTCAACAGACACTCTAACCGTTCACTTACCAGTAGAAAATATGTTAGAAAGAAATGACTCTGACTCATTCGATAAGCTGCTGGTGGCAGTTCAGAATTGTTGGGATTTTCTGTCTCTCAGAGATCTAAAGCTCGCTGTTAATAACTGTACAACACTACAACCCGAAGCCTTGAATAAGTGTATCGAGCAGGTTGGTGATGCATTGTTTAGGGCGTATCACATCAAGCTAGAACAACTACTTTGTGACCGACAGTTTCATGACCTATATCAGCAAGCTAGCGACATCATTCAGTCGAAAATTGTACCGACTAAAGATAGGTTTCTAGCAACACTATACTTTGACTACGCCTTCAAAGTAGCTCCTTACAAACAGCTAAAAAATGAGCAAATCGAAGAGCAGTTGAAGTTATGTGATTATCTTCTTTGCCTAGCACGAGAGCAGAGGGAGCCTGTTTATCGTCTTACAGCTATAGCTAAAGCAAGAAGCTCATTGTTCAAGTTCAAGGTTGAACAACTGTTTTCTCTTCATCATACAAACGAAAACTTCAGCTCAGACAGCTTTGAGTATTTGTATATGAATCGAGAAACACATAAGCAATACCATGATACTTGTGTTCAGTTGCAGAAGATCATCAACATGTGCCACAGACTCATTAACCGCAGTCAGTTTAATATCTTGGCCGATTTAATGTGCGATTTTGCCTTATCCATTGGAATGTTTAAAACAATCCACAAAGCTCGTGGATCTGATGAGGCTATCACGTTCTTAGATGAGTGGTTTGAAAAGATGTTGCATACGGTATTGATGTACTCATCTATTGTCGGTGACATGAGAAAAGTTGAGCAGCTGTACCTAATTACGAACTTGCAGTCAGAACTCAAAGCGATAGTTAAATTTGATGTAAGAGAGCTAATTCTCGAGCATTGCCCAAATGCTCAAGAACTGCTGGATGCTCTTGATAATGTCATGGCTGGTCAAGAAAAATCAAAGCCTCTAATTGAATCAAGTATTGATGAGCAGAAACACTTCTTTGCAGACATGGCTAAAAACCTTGGTATGGATCCTGACAACAAGGAATGTACTTTTGGTCAAATAGTAGCTAGAGGCTTAAAGAACTATGACCCAACGGATGTTATCGGTCATTGCGAGCATATGCTTGTTGACTATCGACCAGGTGGTATCGTTGCTCAACAATTGAGGATGCACTCTGCTGGTGGAATGCACTTACTTGTATGTCTAAAGCACAAGCATGTAATGGGTACTGGTAACTTGCTTATAAAAGCATTTGACGAGCCGAATGGTCCCGAGTTCGTTTTAGGCTTTAAGCAAAAATACTGTGACCATTGTTCTGACTGCTCACCTAGAGAAGATGAGTGGTGCTGGAGCTTGAAATGGCAACAAGAAGAGCGAACCAAGTATCAGGATTGGCTTAATAAGTTTGACTTGTGATTTATTTGTATTTCTTCATTGATAAAGCAAAAATTGAGGTGCTAGAAGCACCTCAATTTAATTGACTAGAATTTAGTTGGGTCAGTGTAAAACCTAGCTTTTCATAAAGGGTCAACATGACAACTTACTTCATTTATACCAGGAAACAACGTGCGTCAGCATTGTTACTGATGTTAAATGCTGGCGTGGCATTCCTTTTATACATAGCAGCGCACAAATATCTGCCAACGTTAACGAACGATACTTATGCGCTAGCACAGCTGTTTGAGGTTGTTGATATTGCCATTTGGGTTGTTGAAGCGATATTGCTTGGATTAGCATTATGGTTCTGGTTTGAAAATAAACAAATTAGGGTGTGTGTCACGCCAACCACTTTGTCCTATTTTGATCCCACCTTTGGTGATGTGAGCTGGCAGGTCAAGGTTTCTGACATTACGCAATTGAAGCAAGTCAGCCATACAGGGCAAGAATCTATTTCAAACTTGATAGTGCTCAAAAATGGAGAACATAGGCAACTAATGTATTCAAACTATCGTGGATTTGATCGACGTGCTTTTTTTGATGCGCTTGTATTAGCCAACCCGAATATCATTGTGCCAGAGAGTATATACAGCTACAAAATACAAAGGCCATCATGGGCTAAACGCATTCGGAAAAAGTTTGGTTTAGATGAATAATTTTTTAAAAATGAGTTGGGCCACAATTAGTCAGACCAAAATTAAGTTAGGCCAAAAATTAGTTGAGTAAGCGACTGTTTATAAAAAGAAGCATTGGTAAAATCAGTCCAAGCGTTATCAAACTTACATCACAGGAATAAGCATGAAAACCATTGGTATGATTGGCGGTATGAGCTGGGAGTCGACGCAAAGCTATTATCAGGCGATTAACCAGGGGGTTAAGGCGGCCTTAGGTGGATTGCATTCAGCTAAGATTTGTTTGTACAGTGTTGATTTTGCTGAAATCGAAACGTTACAACATCAAGGGTTATGGGATGATACGGCCAAGATATTAGCAGATGCCGCTGTGGCGGTTGAAGCCGGTGGTGCTGATTTTGTGCTTATTTGTACCAATACCATGCACAAAGTGGCTGATGAGATACAGGCGCAAATCTCGATACCGATATTGCATATTGCCGATGCGACCGCCAATGCACTTCTGGCCGATGGTATCACTAAGGTAGGCTTATTAGGCACTCGCTTTACTATGGAGCAAGACTTTTACAAACACAGGATAAGCGACAATTATCCCATTGAAGTGATAGTGCCCAATGCCGATGACCAAACGCGAATTCATGATGTGATATATCAAGAGTTATGTTTAGGCAACATCAACCCGCAATCTCGGCAAGTTTACTTGAGCATTATCGATAAGTTGTTTGCTCAAGGCGCGCAAGCGGTGATTTTAGGTTGTACTGAAATTGCCTTGTTAGTGCAGCAACAACACACTCAAGTACCGCTATATGACACCACTCAAATCCATGCTAACAGCGAAGTATCGATGGCATTAACATAAAAACGCCTTAAGTGCGGGGGCACTTAAGGCGTTGTGTATTACCGTTTAACTATAAACATTAGTCTTTATAAGCGCGGCCATAGAAGCTGTCTAATAACACTTGTTTAATCTCGCTAATGAGTGGGTAGCGAGGGTTAGCACCAGTACATTGGTCATCAAATGCATCTTCTGCAATTTCATCCAATTTGGCGATAAAGTCTGCCTCGTTGACACCGGCTTCTTGAATAGAGGCTGGGATGCCAATGACCTGCTTAAGCTCTTCGATTTTCTCAATGAGCTTTTCAACTTTTTGCTCATCTGTTTTACCACCTAACTTTAGGTGTTCACTAATGGCGGCATAACGACACAATGCTTTAGGGCGGTCGTATTGGCTGAACGCCGCTTGCTTGGTTGGCATGTCTGTGGCATTAAAACGAATAACGTTAGAAATTAATAACGCATTGGCCAAACCATGTGCTAAGTGGAACTCAGCACCTAATTTGTGCGCCATTGAGTGACAGACACCCAAGAACGCGTTGGCAAATGCAATACCAGCAATGGTGGCGCCATTATGGACTTTCTCACGGGCAACAGGGGCTTTTGCTCCAAGCTCATAAGCGTCTGGTAAGTATTTCACCAGTAAATCGAGTGCTTGTAATGCCTGGCCGTCACTGTATTCGTTTGCCATCACACTGACATAGGCTTCTAATGCGTGAGTCACCGCGTCAATACCGCCAAAGGCCGTTAATGACTTAGGCATGTCCATCACAAGGTTTGGATCAACAATGGCCATACTAGGCGTCAGTTCATAGTCTGCAATCGGGTACTTTTTACCTGTCACTTCATCGGTGACTACCGCAAATGGTGTGACTTCTGAGCCTGTGCCTGATGTGGTTGGAATGGCAACCATTTTGGCTTTTCGGCCCATTTTAGGGAACTTGTAAATACGTTTACGAATATCCATAAAGCGTAAGGCTAAGTCAGCAAAATCAACATCTGGGTGCTCATACATCACCCAAATGATTTTCGCTGCATCCATAGGTGAACCGCCACCTAATGCAATAATAACATCCGGTTGGAAGCTGTTAGCCACTTTAGCGCCCTGACGGACAATGGCTAATGTTGGGTCGGCTTCGACTTCGTAAAAGACTTCGGTTTCTAACCCTTGTGCTTTCAAAATCTTTAAGGTTTCGTTGCAATAGCCATTATTGAACAAGAACTTGTCGGTAATGATTAACGCACGTTTTTTGTCGCTTAATTCTTCAAGGGCAATCGGTAAACTGCCACGGCGGAAATAGATTGATGATGGAAGCTTGTGCCACAACATGTTTTCAGCCCTCTTGGCGACCATTTTTTTGTTGATTAAGTGACTTGGGCCAACGTTTTCAGAAATTGAATTACCGCCCCATGAACCACAACCTAAAGTTAACGATGGCGCTAATTTGAAGTTATATAAGTCACCAATGCCGCCTTGCGAAGCTGGGGTGTTAATTAAAATACGCGCGGTTTTCATTCTAAAACCAAAGGCTTTTACGCGTGCTTCCTGGGTGTCTTGATCGGTATATAAACCAGAGGTGTGGCCAATGCCGCCTAAGGTGACTAGGGCTTCAGCTTTATCCATGGCTTCATTAAAGTCTTTGGCTTTATACATACCCAATAACGGAGATAACTTCTCGTGGGCGAATGCTTCTGCATCATCAATGTCTGTCACTTCACCAATCAAGACTTTGGTGTGGCCAGGTACGGTAATACCTGCCATAAGGGCGATATTGACTGCGCTTTGACCAACGATGTCGGCGTTTAGGCCACCATTTTTAAGAATGACGCTCTGCATTGCAGCGGTTTCGGCTTTAGATAATATATAGCCGCCGTAGTGAGCAAAACGCTCTTTGACTTGCTTATAGATACTTTCTACCACAATGACTGCTTGCTCAGAGGCACACACCACACCGTTGTCGAAGGTTTTAGACATTAAGATTGAGCTCACAGCGCGTTTAATGTCGGCGGTTTCATCAATAACGATTGGGGTGTTACCGGCGCCAACACCAATGGCTGGTTTGCCAGAAGAGTAGGCGGCTTTCACCATACCTGGGCCACCAGTGGCTAAAATGAGGTTGATTTTTTCATGAGTCATTAATTGATTAGACAAGGCTACGCTGGGTTGATCTATCCAGCCAATAATGTCTTTGGGGGCGCCAGCCGCTACAGCTGCATCGAGTACGATTCTTGCTGCTGTTGTGGTTGAGTTTTTCGCTCTTGGGTGCGGTGAAAAAATAATGCCATTACGGGTTTTTAAGCTAATAAGCGCTTTAAAAATGGCGGTAGAGGTTGGGTTAGTTGTCGGCACAATACCGCAAATAATCCCGACAGGTTCTGCAATAGTAATGGTGCCAAAGGTTAAGTCCTCAGACAAAATGCCACAGGTTTTTTCATCTTTATACTTGTTATAAATGTATTCAGAGGCAAAGTGGTTTTTAATCACTTTGTCTTCAAGCACACCCATGCCAGTTTCTGTCGCCGCCATTTTGGCAAGAGAGATGCGCGCATCTGCAGCCGCGAAAGCCGCTGCCCTAAAAATTTTATCAACTTGCTCTTGGCTAAAATTAGCAAATTCGGCCTGTGCCTTGGCAACGCGTTCTACCAGTAGGTCAAGCTCTTGAGTATTGGTGACTGTCATAATGGTTTCCTCTAAAAATATTCAACAAATCGTTTTTGTAAAATATTCTTTGTAAATAAAATTACAGTTTATAGGGTGAACATGCTGTGATACTGACCACAAAAAAGCGAAAAATGTAATTTTATTACAACTTGCGTGTACGATTTTTGCACTTTTTTGTGTTGTAGATATGCATATCAATTACATGTTATTGAGTGAATGGCAATTGATGATCAAGTGCTAATTGAATCTTCAACCTTCAGCCTTCAACCTTCAAATCTCGAATCTCTAATATCAGAGTTCAGCCATTCACTTTGAGTGCAAATGAGCTTGCGCATTGCATCTTCAAAATGCGTTTAATTGGTGCAATGTACAAGGCGTCAAATGACAATCTTAAGCTTCAATCTTGATTGTTCTGTATTACAGATTGAATGATTTTCACTCAAGTCGAATCGTTTTATTTTTGTACTATTGGGCGCAATAAATATTAGCCTATTGAATTTAAATAACATTTTATTATCGCAAAACGTACATAAGCAACCGCTAAAGCTCGATTTGCTTATTTAATTCAAGAAATGTGATTGACATCAATATTGAGAAGAGGGAATATGCTCAATGAAAGGGCATATGCTCATGCTGAGTGCAAAAGCTCAAGTAAGGGTGGTCATCCCCTGATTACAGATGATGACGCAGTGCAATAAGCATCGAATAATGCTTAACATAAGCAGTTAAGTGGGATTTTTAGCTTAAAGCCATTGTAAAATAGGACCTTAATTTTCTTTATTCATTAAGGCTAGTTTATGGATACAAAGCCAAAGTTAGTCATTTTTGATTGCGACGGCGTCGTGATCGACAGTGAAGTCATTAGTGCGAATGTGTTAATCGACAAATTAGCCGTGTTGGGTGCCCAGATTGATATGGCGTTTGTGCAGCAACATTTTTTAGGCTGCCAATTTGCGACTGTCGCGGCCAAAATTAACAGTTTGTTGAATATAACGTTGCCACATGCTTTTGAATTGCAGTACCGAGAACAGTTGTTATTGGCATTTGAGCGTGATTTAACCGTAACGCGAGGCATTAAAGAGGTACTCGCCGCCTTAACTGTACCGTTTTGCATTGCCACAAGCAGCAGTTTACCGCGCACAACAAAAGCGTTGTCGGTGGTGGGATTAAGTGATGTGTTTGCTGGGAATGTTTTTACCGGCAGCGAAGTTGAAAACGGTAAACCAGCACCCGATTTATTTTTACATGCAGCCAGGCGTATGGGCGTAGCACCAGAACAATGCTTAGTGATAGAGGACAGCTTTTTTGGCGTAACAGCCGCAGTGGCAGCCAATATGCCTGTTATTCATTATGTGGGTGGTGGACATATTAGTTACCACAATCATCCGGTTGCTAAAACGTTTCCACAGGTTACGGCATTAACAGATTGGCAAGATTTCGCCCAGTTAATGCCCAGCATAATGCGTTAAGACTGAATAATGAGGACTATCATGGACAGTAAATCAAATTCAGAATTAGCGCGTTTAGAAGATGCAGCTAGAGCTGCGTGGCTTTATTACGTGGCTAAGAATACCCAGGATGAAATAGCGCAAAAATTAGAAGTATCAAGGCAGTCGGCACAGCGACTCGTTGCGCTTGCAGTGAGTGAAGGCTTAATTAAAGTGCGGTTAGACCACCCCATTGCAAAATGCATGGAATTGGCTGAACAATTAAAACAAGCCTTTAATTTACTTGAGTGCGAAATTGTTCCTAGCGATCCCAGTGATATAAGCTCGGTGCATGGCTTAGCGCAAACCAGCGCAGCAGTGTTAGAGCGTTATTTAAAATCAGATACGCCAAAAACGCTGGCATTTGGGACCGGTCGGGCACTTAAGGCGTGTATTGATGAATTACCGTCAATGCAGTGCCCGCAACATAAAATTGTTTCTTTGCTCGGCAATATGATGTCAGACGGTTCAGCTTCGGCATTTGACATTGTGGTGAGCATGGCCAATAGGGTACAAGCTAAGCATTACCCTATGCCGTTGCCGGTCATTGCGAGCTCAGTGGCCGAAAAAAACATTTTGCACGAGCTTGCACCAGTTAAAAGCATTTTGGCGTTAGTTGAGCAAGCAGATGCAACCTTTGTTGGTATAGGGCAAATGGGCGAGCAGTCGCCACTCATGCTTGATGGTTTTATAGACCAACATAAATTAAATGAATTAGTTAACGACAAAGCTGCTGGTGAGATCACCAGTTGGGTTTACGATCATCAAGGGCAGTTATTAGCACATCCTATTAATCAATTAGTGATGAGTGCGCCGCTAACGCCTAATGCCAGTAAACCCGTTTATGGTATTGCTGCAGGTAAAAGTAAAGTGAATGCGATATTTGCAGCATTACAAGGTGGGTTAATTAACTCATTAATTACTAATGAATACACCGCCGAACAAATACTTGCAAAAGTGAAATAAATTATAAAAACAGAGTAGGCTAAGTCACTGGAATTATGGATGTGAAAGTGACTTAGCGTAAATATATTATAAAAGTAGAACGCTGGTTCAACATAGCGTTAGCAGGTTTGTCTCAATATAAACCACTAAAATAATTATTAGTTAGCAAGTTTTACTATTAAAAAAAGTTATACCGTTAATGAGTGTTAATAAAAATAGAACGTCAATGGGGTTATTATTTCAGCTAAACAGAAATAATAAATAGTCAAAAGGTAAATTGCTTAATTTTATCATCGATATTAGGTGAGGGATTAATTTACCTGAAAAAATAGGAATATAAAAATAATGACAACAAGTCACCAGGATTCTTCATATCATCAAATGAATGAAGAGCAGCTTCCCGTCGCAAAGAATAAGCTGCACGGTTGGAAACATTTTGCAGGTTTATATGCTGGGGAGCATGTTGCTGCAACCGAATTTGTTATTGGTGCAACCTTTGTTGCTTTAGGTGCATCGACCATTGATATTCTTTTAGGCTTACTTATTGGTAACCTATTAGCCATGTGTTCTTGGTGGCTATTAACTGCGCCTATTGCAGTCGAAACACGTTTAAGTTTGTACAATTATTTAAATAAAATTGCTGGCGATTCAATGACCAAGCTCTATAACTGGGCTAACGTGGTTATTTTCTCGGTGATTTCTGCCGCGATGATTACCGTGTCATCTACCGCGGTACGCTTCTTGTTTGATATTCCCGCCCAGTTAAATTGGTATCCCAGCAGTTTATGGTTTGTGATGATTGTATTAGCCGTGGGGTCAATTGTTGTAGTGGTTGCCATGTATGGCTTCTCTACCGTGGCTGACTTTTCTAAAATCTGTGCGCCCTGGTTGTTTGTTATCTTTATCGCGGGCTCGTTTACGTTATTTCCAGCGCTGTCTAACCATGTAATAGGCAGTACGACGTTAACGAATTGGCAAGACTTTATCACCATTGGCGACAGCTCAATCTGGACTGGTTTTAATGCTGAAGGCGAAAAGGGCATTGGTTTACTTGAAGTGATAGGCTTTGCTTGGGCTGCAAACTCCATTACTCACTTTGGTTTAATCGACATGGCTATTTTTCGATTTGCTAAACGTAAAAGTTATGGTTTGTTTTCTGGTGTGGGGATGTTCTTTGGCCATTATATCGCATGGATTTCAGCTGGCATCATGGGCGCAGGTACTGCGGTATTGCTAAAAACCACCATTACTCAGCTCGATCCGGGTGACGTGGCGTACCATGCATTAGGGTTTTCTGGTTTTGTGATTATTATCATTGCAGGTTGGACTACGGCAAACGCTAACTTGTATCGTGCAGGGCTTGCAGCGCAATCTATCTTTGTGAATCAATCACGTGAACGCACCACTGCCATTGTCGGTATGGTCACGGTAGTGATTGCCTGTTTCCCGTTTGTATTTACCCAAATGTTGCCATTACTGACCTATGCTGGCTTATTGGTTGTGCCTGTTGGTGGCATTGTATTTGCTGAGCATGTGTTGTTCCCTAAAATTGGTTTAACACGCTACTGGGCTAAATATCAAAACTTATCTAAAAGTACTCCTGCCATTGCCACCTGGGCGTTAGCTTTAGTCTTTGGCTTTGGATTAAATAGTGTAGATGTTATTTCGTTTTATTATTTATTTATCCCGACCTGGATATTCACCATTATTGTTTATACCTTACTGGCTAAAAAATATGGCGCTGATTTAGATTATACCGACGCTATTATTGCTGATGAAAAAGAACAACAACAAATTGCCGAATATCAAGAGGCAATGGCTAAAGATGACAAAGAAACAATCGAAGATGTGAGTAAAGTTACCCGGTTATTAAATGTTTTTGCTTTTATCTCTTTAGTGATTATTTCTGCACTTGCTGTAAATGTGATGTTTTATAGCCCGACAATGGAAATATATGACGAGAATAAATCGTTATTCGAAACCGTGTGTTTTGCTTGTACAGTGATTTATTTTAGTTGTTCATACTTTGCATTAAAACGTCACAAGAATTTAAATTCATAAAACCCAATAAGTGACTCAAAGCAATGATTAATCTAATGATCATATTAATGATCAAAGATTGCTTTGAGTCTGGTGTGTTACTGAGCTAACACAGAACCGATTATCATATTTTACGAGGCATGAGTATGCAGCACACTCAACAATCAAACGTTAAACTGAACACGCTAAACCAACAATCGTTATCCTCTTTATCTGCTGATGTCGACGTGCCGAAATACGATCGCAGTAAGTTAACAGCAGGTATTGTGCATATTGGTGTGGGCGGATTTCACCGTGCTCACCAGGCTATGTATGTTAATGAATTACTCAAAACACCTGGCTCAGAGTCGTGGGCCATTTGTGGAGTGGGTTTATTAGAAGCCAACCGCGGTTTACGTGATGTACTGGTTAAGCAAGATTACTTGTACAGTTTAACGGTGCGCCACCCAAATGGGCAGATTGACCATCAGGTGATCGGCTCAATGATAGACTTTTTATTTGCCCCAGAAAACAAGCAACAGGTTATTGATAAACTGGTTAATGCAGACACCAAAATTGTATCATTAACCATTACTGAAGGTGGCTATAACTTTAACCCTGCAACGGGTGAGTTTGATTTTGCTAACCCTGAAATTATCCATGATATGGCTAATCTGCACGACCCAATCACCGCCTTTGGTTATATCACGGCTGCGTTAATGCAGCGTAAAGCTAATGGCATGAAACCTTTTACCGTTCAGTCTTGCGACAACGTTCAACATAACGGTGATATGACCCGTAAAATGTTATTAGCATTTGTCAGTAAAATTGATGCTGAGCTGGGTCAATGGATAGAAGCTAACGTTGCGTTTCCTAATGCAATGGTTGACCGTATTACCCCAGTTACGACCAAAGCTGATATTGAATACGTGGCCAATACTCTACACATAAATGATGAATGGCCAATCACCTGCGAAGCCTTTACTCAATGGGTTATTGAAGACAACTTTAGTGATGGCCGCCCAGCGTTTGATTTGGCTGGCGCGCAGTTTGTTGCGGATGTTACCCCATTTGAGAAAATGAAAATCCGTTTACTCAATGCCGGTCATTCGGTTTTAGGTTTGTTGGGTTCTATTCATGGTTTTGCCACGATTGATGAGGCTGTTTCTGATCCATTATTTGCCACCTATTTACGTAAGTTTATGGACGATGAAGTCACGCCATTAATTGATCAGTTAGAGGGTATCGATTTAACCCAATACAAAGACACCTTGATTGAGCGATTTGCTAACCCAAACATTAAAGACAGTTTGGCGCGTATTTGTTTAGAAAGCTCAGCAAAATTACCTAAGTTTATCATTGCATCGATTAACGAAAATATTGCCTTAAACCGTGATACCTCTCTAGCGTGTTTAGTCATCGCAGCCTGGTGCTTATACAGTGATAAGCAGGTCAATCAACAGGGTGAAGCATTAGAGATTAACGATCAAATGGCCGCGCAGTTGCATCAATTTGCGAGTAAAACTGAACACGATCCACTGGCATTTTTACAGCTAACCGATTTATTTGGTGATTTAAATAATCAAGCCGCATTTTGCAAAGAGTATCGTAAAGCCATTGCTGAACTGTATGCTCCAAACAGTGATATTAAAGCGATAATGCAAGCCCGTTTACAAGCAAAGAGTTAATGTTATGAGCAGTGTATTAATTAATCATAAAGCCAAGGCTGACATCAATATCAGCTGTTTTGGTGAAGTCTTGTGGGATTGTTTCCCAGACGGAAAACGAGTGGGCGGCGCACCGTTAAATGTGTGCGTCAGACTCAATGCGTTAGGCATTAAGGGCTCAATGATCAGTGCCGTAGGTGATGATCAATTAGGCCATGAATTACTGGCATTTATCGATGAGCGTGGCGTTAATCGCGATTGTATCGCAATTAACCCGCACAAAAGAACCAGTACAGTTCAGGTAACGTTAGACAAAAATGGTTCTGCGTCATACGAAATTGTGGCTGATACCGCCTGGGACAATGTGGCATTAACAGACACCATTATTAGCCAGGTTAAGCAAGCTGATGTATTGGTATTTGGCAGCTTAATTGGCCGCAGCCCGGTGTCATTAGCGACGTTAACGGAATTAGTTAACCGTGCCAATTTCACCGTGTTTGACGTAAATTTACGTGCGCCGCATTACGATATCGACAGCATTGTTAAGTTAATGAATCAAGCTGATTTTATTAAGTTAAATGATGATGAATTGTATGAAATTGCCAAAGCAATGGGCTCGCCGTTTAATTCATTAGAGCAAAATGTCGATTACATTGCTGCGCAAACGCACACTGAGTATTTGTGTGTAACGAAAGGCAGTCATGGCGCGTTATTAAGTGTTAATGGGCAGAAGTTTTATAACTCTGGCTACCTGGTCAATGTGGTTGATACCGTGGGCGCCGGTGACTCGTTTTTAGGCTCGTTATTGTATCAATTGTGCAGTGACAATAACCCGCAATATGCCATCGATTTTGCTTGTGCTGTCGGCGCTATGGTGGCGCAATCTGCTGGTGCCACACCATTGTTGACGCTTGAGCAAATTAACACGTTTATGCAACCCGCATAAATGGTGATGTTGGCGGTGATATAAAAAGTTGTATGTAACCAGTTGTATGTAAAAAGTTGTTGTATGTAAAAGTGAAGTGTCGTGTGTCGTTTGGGTTAGTTCCCCTTTATTTAACCCGCTAGTGCTTGGTTATTTATACTTATAAATAACCAAGCGCTTTTTTCATTTCTTTTCTAGGCAATATGATTATTGCTCGCTACTCAATTCCAAAATCCCCGCAGTTTTAGAACCAAATAACTGTTGATGTAATCGCCCAGCAAATCCATCGGTCATCCCTGAAATGTAATCGGCAATCACGCGCATAGGGTTACTGTTTTCTGCATTTGCCGCTAACCAACGCTCGCGGGTGTTCAGTGGCAATAAACGTTCAGGATCCGATGCGAAAGCTTCAAACAACTCCATGATAATTTGCTGGCCTTTGTATTCGAGCATTTGAATTTCAGGCTTACGGATGACGTATTTAAACACCAGCTGCTTGAGAACATGAAGTGTTAGGGCAAAATCGGCCTGCAATTTTGCATTGTATTTGAGTAATTCGGCTTCGAAGTCGTCATTTGTCTTGATGCTAATGGCGGTGACAAAACCATTGACCAGGGTGCCAATGGCGTCTTTACGTAAATGATGTTCGTGGGAAAACAGCTTTTCACCAATGTTGGCGATTTCGGATTTGAGCCATAGATCATTAATACTGTGCAGTTGCTCGACAACATCATGTTGCCACTGGCGTTGATTGACAATGCCCATCACGATGGCATCTTCTAGGTCATGCACGGCATAGGCGATGTCGTCAGCCAACTCCATTATCGAGCAGTCTAACGATTTAAAACGCGTTTTAAGGTGAGGGTAGTTAGCGTTGACCTGGCTTTGTTCACTGCTAATAAACAATTGCCTATCATTGTCACTCAATGCCGATAATACCCAGTCAATAATCGGCTGGTCATCGTCAAATAACCCTTTTACCGGCGGCCAGTCAGAGGGTTTTAATTGCCTATGATTAGCAATATCGGGTTTATTGAGATTGATAAACAATTGCGAGTGCATAGCCGGGTATTTCATGATCCCAAGCAAGGTGCGCCGCGTGAGGTTCATGCCCCATGATGGCGTGTAAGGCTCCAGGCGCGATAAAATTCTGAAGGTTTGGCCATTGCCTTCAAACCCACCATGATGACGCATCATATAATTGAGCGCCACCTCGCCACCGTGGCCAAAAGGCGGATGGCCAATATCGTGGGCTAAACAAATCGATTCAATCAAACTCATGGAGTTAAGTAACGGCTTAAACTCTGGATATTTACGGCGTAATTGGGCGGTAATACCGGTACCAATTTGCGACACTTCTAACGAGTGAGTTAACCGAGTGCGATAAAAGTCGTTCATGCCGACACCCAACACCTGGGTTTTAGCTTGTAAGCGTCTAAAAGCGGCAGAATGTAATATGCGCGCGCGATCGCGCTGAAATGGACTGCGGTGATCATTACGACGTTGCTTATCTTCACCGAGTAGGCGCTGATGCCAAATGTTGTCTTGCTGTGTTGTGGTATCGGACATAAGGTTCCTTACAGCATTTGATTAATTTCATCTAAATTAAGGGTAAAGCTTGGAATAAAACAGTCTCTAAAATAGCGTACTGCCGGGTTAGGGTTATCATCAAGCATGTGCTCTAAACGCTTGCGAGCACTGTTAAATTCACTGTTTCCGGCTTTGTGTTCTTCTAAGCATTTTAAATAGGCGCATAGGGTGTCAGCCGCTTTAACAATGGCTTTATATTGTGGATCTGCCTCTTCGCTAATAAACAAACTGCGATAATCGTCTTTAAATTCGTCAGGCACCATTTCAAGCATGCGCTGTTCGGCAATGGCTTCAATTTTTTTATATTCAGCTTCAATTTCTTTATTAAAGTACTTAACCGGAGTCGGTAAGTCGCCGGTTAAGATCTCGCTGGCGTCGTGATAAATTGCAATGGTTGCCGCCTGATTAGGATCTAACTGGGTGTCGAATTTTTTATTACTAATAATCACTAAGGCGTGCGCGACCATGGCCACTTGTAATGAATGCTCCTGAACGTTTTCGCGGCGAACGTTATACATTAATGGCCAGCGTTGAATTAACTTCATTCGGGCTAAATGGGCAAATAGATGACTCATGAGACTCCTTACTGCGCTCAATCAACAATAATCTGTACAGTGTCAGCTTACCTGAGCATGGAGATAAAAAAAAGCGACTGTTCAGTCGCTTAGTGTTTGAGGCTTAATGTTTATTGGCGATAATCATCTAAAAAGTTGCCGAACTCATTTAACGCTTTGGTTAAATCGGCTTTATGCGGTAAAAACACCACACGTAAATGATCGGGTTCGGGCCAATTAAATGCCGTGCCTTGCACTAAGAGGATTTTCTTGGTCTTCAATAAATCGAGCACTAGGCGTTCATCATCACGAATATTAAACTTTTTCATGTCCAATTTGGGGAAGGCATATAATGCGCCCTTAGGTTTTTTACAGCTTACCCCAGGGATTTGATTGAGTAACTCATATACCGCGTCGCGTTGAATGGTTAAGCGCCCGTTTGGCAGTATCAACTCATTAATAGACTGATAACCGCCAAGTGCTGTTTGGATTGCGTGCTGATTAGGCACATTGGCACACAAACGCATAGACGCGAGCATTTCTAGGCCTTCAATGTAACTCTTTGCCGCCTTTAAATTGCCCGATAGCATCATCCAGCCAACTCGGAAACCCGCAGCACGATATGCTTTTGATAAACCATTAAAGGTTACTGTTAAAATGTCATCAGATAACCGCGCAGCAGGAATGTGTTTGGCTTCGTCGTATAAAATTTTGTCGTAAATTTCATCGGCAAATAAGATTAAGTCGTGCTGACGGCATAACTCGATAACCTGTAACAGCAACTCTTCGCTATACACTGCGCCAGTTGGATTATTTGGGTTAATTAACACGATGGCTCGAGTGCGGCTGCTGATCTTACTTTTAATGTCATCTAAGTCTGGAAACCAATCGGCTTCTTCATCACAGCGATAATGCACCGCTTTTCCGCCAGCAAGGTTTGCTGCAGCAGTCCACAATGGGTAGTCAGGCGAGGGGATTAGCACTTCATCGTCGGTGTTCAGTAGCCCTTGCATGGCCATCACAATGAGCTCAGACACCCCATTGCCGATATAGATATCTTCTATATCAACACCAAAAATGCCTTGTGCCTGGTAATGTTGCACAATGGCTTTACGCGCCGAGAATAAACCTTTCGATTCGCAATAACCCTGCGCACTGGGCAGGTTTAAAATCACGTCACGTACAATTTCTTCTGGGGCTTCAAATCCAAATGGGGCCGGGTTACCGATGTTTAATTTTAAGATACGGTGACCTTCGTCTTCTAGACGGCGGGCTTCTTTATGCACTGGTCCACGAATGTCGTAGCAAACAGAGTCAAGCTTATTGGATTTGATAATGGGACGCATACTACTCTCAATAACTAATTACGGCTAAGTGAGCGAACCATAACGAATTTATTGATAATGTGGAAGGGGCAAACGAGCAAATTGAATAATAATATCAGTCGTTCATGCTATTCTTGAGGGTAATTAAGCCTTTGCTTTAGTGTTTTGTGCTGTATTTGTGTTGGGTTTTAGTGTTTTTGTGGTATTTAGATACAAAAAAGCCAGCACGTATGCTGGCTTTCCTTTAGTTTACTTGAGTTATGGCCATTTCTGCTGAAACTCAAATTAACTGGCGATTAAACGCGCTTTTTGAACTCGCCAGTGCGAGTGTCAATTTCAATCTTGTCACCCACTTTAACGAAGTCAGCAACAGTAACAGTACCGCCACCAGTGATGGTGGCTGGCTTCATTACTTTACCTGAAGTATCGCCACGAGCTGAAGGCTCTGTGTAGATGACTTCACGTACGATGTGAACTGGTAATTCAACAGAAATGGCTTTCTCGTTATAGAAAGTCACTTGACACTGATCTTCCATACCATCAACGATGTATGCAGCAGCATCACCTAGGTTGTCAGCTTCAACGTCGTATTGGTTGTATTCTTCATCCATAAATACATACATAGGATCAGCAAAGTAAGAATAAGTACAATCTAGACGTTCTAAAACGATATCGTCTAACTTGTCTTCACCTTTAAAGGTTTGTTCAGTGCCAGAATCAAGCAATAAGTTTTTTAGTTTTAACTTAACGATTGCAGCATTACGGCCAGAACGAGTTGTTTCAGTTTTCTGAACAACCCATGGGCTGCCATCTAACATGATCACGTTGCCAGGACGGATTTCATGAGCAGTTTTCATTGTACTATTTCCTATATATATGGACTTTTTATATTTACAGAGCAGTATCTTAGCTATTTTTAACGAATTGAACTAGTCGACTCGCAAGATCTGCATCATTTAACGCGTTATTTGGCCAATTCAGCGCATGTTGCTGTAACGGCAAAATAACAGAATGTAATTGTTGCCAGTAGTTAACTACGGCATGTTGATTACCTTGATTGAAGGTCAAATTCACCCCACACCAGGCGGTCGATATTTCTGCCGCAAGATTATCGCAGTAAATCTTCATAAAAGCTTCTAATTTTACCAGATGATAATCATCTTCTTGCGGGTAAATGTGCCAAATAAAAGGTTTTGCGGCCCATTGTGCTCGTAAAAACGAATCTTCACCGCGCACAATATTAAAATCACAGCTCCATAGCAAGCGATCAAATCCTATTTGGTCGGTCATGGGTAATATATGCAGGGTAAGATTACCCATTTTAAATTGTTGACCGGGTATCAGATTGTCCACATCGACAGGCAAAAAGGGCGCAATACTGGTTAAACTGCGACCTTTAGGAATGAGTGCGTGTATCGGTTTAGCTGAAATTTGCCATTGGGCAATTAATGCCGTTAGTGCTGGGGTTTCATAACTAAACACACTAATAACAGTGTCATCAACATGAATGTCGCTTAAGCCTAGCGCTTCAAAAAGTTGCATTTTATTATTGGGGTTAGCTTGCCATTGGTCGCGCTCATTAAAGAGATTTTTCTCGCAAATTAAGCCGCCAGTTTTGCGGTTAAAACCTGGGAAATAAAACCACTTTTTTATCCCGCTAGGTTGTGTTGAAGGTAAACCATGACACCCATCGACCCAATCTTCGGCACTTAAATATTCAAGGTTTAACCAGTGTGGCGCAGAGCTTTGCGCTTGCTTGTGCAAGTTATCAATGACCGATTTTACCTGTTCAGGTAATTCACAGGCAAATGCCTCTATGACCACCTCTCCAGCTACATAGTTTATATCTAGAGGGTTGTTCCATTGAAATATATTCACGCTATTAAATGTTTGCTGGCGTAGTGCAGGATTAAGGCTCGGTAAGATGTGTGAGAAACTGTGTAAATCATCGACCCATAAATGCACTGGGATCTGGTATTCAGCGGCAAGCTGTTTGGCTAGACGCCAGGTGACACCTATGTCGCCATAGTTGTCGACAACGGTGCAAAATATGTCCCAGTGTTTTGGTGCTTGCATGAGATTGGCTGTGGTCATGTATGTTTATTTCAAATAGTAAAAAAGCGGCTATTGCCGCTTTTTTGTTGGGTGAGGCCAGAATTAGTCTGCTAATTCTGCTAAGCACATTTCTTCATAAATTTGCTTAACCCATGCATCAACACGTTCTTCAGTGAGTTCAGGTTGACGGTCTTCATCAATGCCTAAACCGACAAAGTGTTTGTCGTCTGCCATGCCTTTAGAAGCTTCAAAGTCATAGCTTTCAGATGGCCAGTGACCAATGATAATACCACCGCGAGCTTCAACGATGTCACGGACCATGCCCATGGCGTCAAGGAAGTATTCTGCGTAGTCTTCTTGATCACCACAACCAAAAATAGCCACTAACTTATCGGTAAAGTCGATTTGCTCAAGCTCTGGGAAAAAATCATCCCAATCGCACTGTGCTTCGCCGTAATACCAGGTTGGAATGCCAAACATAAGCAAGTCGTATTCAGCGATTTGCTCTTTGGTGCTCTTAGCGATGTCTTTAACATCGAGCATGCTTTTACCCAGTTTTTTCTGGATCATTTTGGCTACAGCTTCGGTGTTACCTGTGTCGCTACCGAAAAAAAGACCTACAGTTGCCATTGTCTATCCTTTAAATATCTAGTTCGCGTTGTGCGATGTTCGAAAAACGTCTCAGTTGTCGAGTTGCTGTTGCAGAATAAATTCGATTAACTGGCTACGACTGATGTTACTGTCCAAAGCTTGTTGGTTCAAGGCATCATATAAATCTTGTGACACTTTTAACTCTATTCGCTTTAAACCGTTAGCGCGATCACGCTGAATTTGGTTTCGCTTATTGATCTTTAATTGCTGTTCCCGAGAAAGTGGGTTACTTCTCGGACGCCCGCGGCGTGTTTCAGTGGCAAAAAGGTCAATAGTCGTTCTATCTGTTGTTTCTTTTGCCATTGTATTTTTAACCGATCCCAGAGCCTTCCCAGGTCATCTGTATAATACCTTTTGCAATAAACCCGGCACAGCCGAGGAATAACACTGCCCAAACAATATATCGACCAAATTTAGGCACATCACCTTGTTTAAGCACATCATGAATTGCCATACCGATAAAAAAGAATATCGCAGCAAAAAACAGGTTCAACCCAACGGCTTCAATTTGATCCATGTACTGATTTAACATATTTCTACCTTCGCTTAATCATGTCTGGCGAAAAGAGGGCGCGAATATATCACATCGTGTCAGAATTGGGTATGTGCAAAACAGTAAATTATTAAAATTTACCCTTGGTTTTGCTCAATAAACTCAGCCACGATGCGATTGAATATCTCAGGCTTTTGAGCATGCAGCCAATGACCTGTGCCATTTAAGGTTTTTGCTGTGACCTGAGGAAATTGACGGACAATTTCATCACGGTGGTCAGCGGTAACATAGTTCGAGTCGCCGCCGCGTATAAACAGCGTTGGCTTGTCAAAGTGCACATCAACACCGATTGGCAAATCCCAGCCAATAATACGTGGGTAACAATGAATTAGACCATCAAGATTCATCTTCCATTCAAAGCCTGTGTCGGTGCGTTGCAAGTTCTTAAGCAAAAATTGCGCGGTACCTTCGTCTATGCCACTGTCCAGTAGATGAGCCAATGCTGATTTACGACTGGTATGTTCGTCAAAGACTAAACTGGTTAACGCGGCAAAAACTGTTTGGTGGCGCGGCTCATAAGCTACCGGGGCAATATCGGCAACCACCAGGCTTTTTACCCGAGTCGGATACAATAAAGCCATAGCCATGGCGATTTTTCCACCCATTGAGTGGCCGACAATGTGGGCACTCGCAATGTTGAGTTGGTCAAGTAATTCCACCATCGCATTGGCAAGTGATGGGTAGTCCATCGTGTCCCAATGCTCACTTAGACCGTGATTGGGCACATCGACTCGGATAACCTGATGATTTTTTTCCAGTACACTGCCGAGATTTTTTAAGTTATCAAGGTTGCCAAATAGTCCATGAATAAGCAGGACGGCTTCACCTTGACCTTGAGAAACATAATGCATAGTGCGATAAACTCGTAACAACAATCAATGAGGCCGAATTTTGCGTTAATGGCTCATGCAAATCAAGTTTTGCAGCTTGTCGTGTCAATTTTGCTGTAAATTTAAACGTGAGATACGAATTTTTTGTGAATATGTGCCATTAAATGATTTTGCTACTTTATTAGTAGGTTAAGCTTGGCTTACACTGAAGCCATATTTTTGATCGCTGCGCGATAATTTGATCGGCGATCGCACGTTTAACGACATCTAACACAACGTTAAGCCTAAGACAGATAGAAGAATAAGGATGACTCTGATGAAATACATTGAAATTGATGAAGAACTTTATCGCTTTATTGCCAGTAAGACTGAACGTATCGGCGAGAGCGCTTCTGATATTTTACGTCGTTTATTGCATTTATCTTTAGAAACCGTGGTTGTTGATTTACCGCAGGCAATCAGCGAGCCTAGCCTTGAAGCTGATGAGGCAGAAGTTGTAAAAGCAGAATCTCAACGAAGTGAGTTATTTAATCAGGCCAAAGCCGCTGTCGAAAAAGTCATGGCCGTACAAGCTCAACCTGATATTAGCCATACTGAAGCCAAAGTCACTGCGATTGACTTTAAATCGATTGTTAATGAACATTTATTAGCACAACAAAAAGGCGCTGTAGGCCGTTTTATGTGGTTGCTGGGTAATTTAAAGGCCGCAACCGGCAATGACTTTAATAAAGTGCTCGACATACAAGGTAAAGGCCGTCTGTATTTTGCCCGTTCAAAACAAGCGTTACTGGATTCGAGCCAATCATCGAACCCAAAAGAAATCGGTGCCAGTGGTTTTTGGGTCACAACCAATAATAATACCGCCAAAAAACAAAACATTTTTATCGAGGTATTGGAGCATTTAGGTTGCGACAGTGAATATGCTCGCACCATTGCAGGCTATATTTAAATTTTTTAAGTTTTTCATCAATTTTCGTTTACTCATAGGAGACCACTCGTGGCCATTCATCAACGCGCAGGACAGCAAGCTTTACAAACGGATTTAGTGAATATTCCTAAATTGATGAGTCACTATTATCGTATTATTCCCAACGTGGAAGATGTACAACAAAAAGTGACATTTGGCACCTCTGGCCATCGAGGCAGTGCATTTAATGCCAGCTTCAACCAAAACCATATTTGGGCCATTGCCCAAGCCGTTGTGGATTATCGTCAATCTGCAGGCATAACAGGGCCGATGATTGTCGGTTTTGATACCCATGCGTTATCTTATGCTGCCTTTATGTCGGTGGTTGAAGTATTAACGGCTAATCAAGTCAAAATGCTTATCCAAAAAGACGATGGTTTTACGCCTACGCCTGTGGTGTCGCAAGCCATTGTGCGTGCCAATGCTTCTAAGCCTGCAGCATTAGTTGATGGATTGATTATTACCCCGTCGCATAACCCGCCGCAAGATGGTGGTATTAAGTACAATCCGCCGCATGGCGGCCCAGCAGAAGGTGACATTACTAAAATCATCGAAGCCAAAGCCAACCAATATCTTGCCGAACAATTAAGCGGTGTTAAAAAGGTCAATTATGGCGTGGCAGTAAAATCTGGCTGGATTGATGAAGTTGATTTTATTGCGCCGTATGTTGAATCACTTGCACAAGTGATTGACATGGAGGCGATTAAAAAAGCCAACATTCGTTTAGGCGTCGATCCTCTTGGTGGCTCGGGCATTTATTACTGGGAGCAAATCGCAGCGCAATATGGCCTTGATATTACCTTGGTGAATGACAAAGTTGATCCAACCTTTGGTTTTATGCCGCTGGATAAAGACGGCAAAATCCGCATGGATTGCTCATCACCTTATGCGATGGCCGGGTTGTTAGCCCATAGCGAAAGCTATGATTTGTGCGTAGGTAACGACCCTGATTATGACCGCCATGGCATTGTGTGCCCAGGTTTTGGATTAATGAATCCTAACCATTATTTAGCGGTGGCCATTGATTATTTAATGACTCATCGCCCGCAATGGTCGGCTTCATTATCGGTGGGTAAAACGCTGGTATCGAGTGCGATGATCGATAGAGTTTGTCATGCGCTAGGTCGCCCATGTTTAGAAGTACCAGTGGGCTTTAAATGGTTTGTGGATGGTTTAGCCCACAGCACTATTGCCTTTGGCGGTGAAGAAAGTGCTGGCGCGGCGTTTTTAAAACGCGATGGCAGCACCTGGTGTACCGATAAAGATGGCTTTATTTTGGCGCTACTGGCGGCTGAAATTTTGGCAGTGACCGGTAAAACCCCAGCGCAGCGTTATAAAGAGTTAACCGATCAATTCGGCGAAAGTTTTTATACTCGTATCGACAGCCCAATAAGCCTTAAGAAAAAAGCTAAGTTTGAACTACTCAATGCAGAAAGCTTTACTGATACTGAGCTTGCGGGCGAAGCCATTACGGCGATTTTAAGCCATGCACCAGGAAACAATGCAGCAATTGGCGGGATTAAAGTGACTACCGAAAACGGCTGGTTTGCAGCACGTCCGTCTGGTACTGAAGCGCTATTTAAAATCTACGCTGAAAGCTTTATTAGCCAGCAACATCTTGATGATATTATCGCCCAGGCGCAAACCATGATTGATTCGGCTTTAAAAGGTTAAGGCTGAGTTAGTTAGGTTTGGTTAGGATAAGATTACGGCAATAATTTTTAAAGCGTAAATAAAAAAGCACTGAATAATCAGTGCTTTTTGTGTCTAACAGTGAGGGTTATGCGAGATCAAATCGATCGGCATTCATCACTTTAGTCCATGCTTTAACAAAGTCTTTTACAAACTTCTCTTTAGCATCGTCTTGCGCATAAACTTCAGCGTACGAGCGTAAAATAGAGTTTGAACCAAAGACCAGATCAACGCGGGTTGCTGTCCACTTCACTTTATTTGTACCACGTTCAACAATGTTGTACAGGTTAGTGCCGGCAGGTTTCCAGCTATACGACATGTCCGTCAAATTAACAAAGAAGTCATTCGATAACACGCCAACATTATCGGTAAATACCCCATGTTGAGTGTTGTCGTAGTTAGTGCCTAGTACACGCATACCGCCAACCAATACGGTCATTTCATGTGCGCTTAAGCCCATCAGTTGTGTACGGTCTAGCATCATCTCTTCTGGCTGTACGACATAGTCTTTCTTTTGCCAGTTGCGATAAGCATCGTGTAATGGCTCTAACACGTCAAATGACTCAACATCAGTTTGCTCTTGCGTAGCATCACCACGACCTGCGGCAAATGGCACAGTAATGTTAACACCCGCAGCTTTTGCTGCTTGTTCAACGGCCGCCGTGCCGCCCAGAACAATAAGGTCTGCCATGCTCACCGGTTTACTCAAACCAGCTTGAACGCTCGCGAGTGCAGCAAGCACTTTTTGTAATCTTGCTGGTTCATTACCTTGCCAATCTTTTTGTGGCGCTAAACGAATACGCGCACCATTTGCACCACCACGGAAATCAGAGCCTCGGAAAGTACGGGCGCTGTCCCAAGCGGTAGCCACTAACTCAGCAACAGATAAACCCGTCGCTAAGATTTTAGCTTTTAAGTCGCTAACTTCTTGCTCAGTTAAGCTGTAATCCACTTGTGGTACAGGGTCTTGCCAAATTAACTCTTCTGCTGGTACATCTGGGCCTAAGTAACGTGCTTTAGGTCCTAGATCTCGGTGAGTTAACTTAAACCAGGCGCGGGCAAATACGTCAGAGAAGTAAGCAGGGTCTTTATAAAAACGTTCTGAAATCTTACGGTATTCAGGATCCATTTTCATCGCCATATCGGCGTCAGTCATCATGGGTTCAACTTTTATTGACGGGTCTTCAACGTCTGCAGGCTTGTGCTCTTCTTTAAGATCGATAGCCTTCCATTGCCATGCACCTGCAGGGCTTTTGGTGAGTTCCCAATCGTAGTTCAGTAATAGTTCAAAGTAGCCGTTATCCCATTGCGTTGGGTTTGTGGTCCATGCGCCTTCAATACCACTGGTGACTGTGTCACGACCAATTCCACGGCTGGTTTTGTTTATCCAACCTAAACCTTGCTCTTCTATATCAGCACCTTCTGGATCTGGGCCTAGGTTTTCAGCACGGCCATTACCGTGCGACTTACCTACTGTGTGTCCACCAGCTGTTAATGCCACGGTTTCTTCGTCATTCATTGCCATACGGGCAAAGGTAATGCGAATATCGTGTGCTGTTTTAAGCGGATCAGGGTTACCATCAACCCCCTCAGGGTTAACGTAAATCAAGCCCATCATTACTGCTGCAAGTGGGTTTTCAAGGTCTCGCTCACCAGAGTAACGGCTGTTTTCTGAGCCGCTTGGCGCGAGCCATTGTTTTTCTGAGCCCCAGTAAATGTCTTTTTCTGGGTGCCAAATATCGGCACGTCCACCGGCAAAACCAAAGGTTTTTAAGCCCATTGATTCATAGGCAACTGTACCGGCTAAAATAATTAAGTCAGCCCAAGACAGCTTGTTGCCATATTTCTTTTTAATTGGCCACAAAAGACGACGTGCTTTATCAAGGTTACCGTTATCTGGCCAGCTATTGAGAGGGGCAAAACGTTGATTACCTGTACCAGCACCGCCACGACCATCTGCAATACGGTATGTACCTGCTGAGTGCCAAGCCATGCGGATCATCAATCCACCATAATGTCCCCAGTCTGCTGGCCACCAATCCTGGCTGTCTGTCATTAATGCGGTGAGATCTTGTTTAACGGCAGCAAGGTCTAAAGATTTAAAGGCTTCGCGATAATCGAAATTAGGATCCATCGGATCAGATTTGCTGTCATGCTGATGAAGGATGTCGAGGTTAAGTGCATTTGGCCACCATTCCATCACATCATTTGACACTGAGGTATTACCGCCATGATTGACAGGGCACTTACCGAGCGATTGTTGTGCTTTTTCCATGAGATGTTCCTTTATCACTAAAATAGCTTAAACGTTAAGCATCATTGGATTACTGTTCTAGGCTAGCTGACTACGATTACAAATTAAAGCGACATTTATCTATCTGTTTAATCGGTTTTACTAATACGCAATAAAGTACGAAAACGGCTTAATAATAGTACAGTTATGAACAAATTAGATTAAATGTTTATTTCTTCTAAAAGTATGATCTAGGTCATTAAATTTATGGATGTATGGTAAAGGTTTGTCAATGAATGTTGATAACAGGGGGAAGAGATAAATCATGTGGTGCCGGTTATTTCTAGCACCACACGAGGAATATTTGAGGGATTATAAATATTTAATCCACGCTTGCTGACTGGCTTGTTTATAGGCACTAAATCGTTTTACGGGATAATACAAAATAGCGATTAAACCTAGGGCTATGAGCCAAACCCAAGCCATATTATCAACGCCTAAAAGCTCACCATGATTGGCACCAAACACGTATTTACTGATGCTATAAAGTAGCAGTAATACATATAAATGCAGAATATAGAAAAACATAGGCACCGAGCCAAATGTCATCAATACCTGGCCAAACTGATTGTTTAAGCGCTCAAATCCGACTAAACCGAAAAACATGACCCCGAGGGTTATCAATAAAAAGCTTAACGAAGGAGGGTACTTGGTTAAGTTAAATACCGACATTAACGTCTCACCTAAATTGTTGCCCATTTGCCAGGGTAGTGTTTCGCCATAAATATTGCCGCCTCGTAACACAATAAATAGCACTATGCAGCCAATACCCAATTGAAGTAATTGACGTTGACGCTTAATGGCAAGTGAGGATTTTGAAAATATTGGCCCTGCTGCATAACCCAGTAAAATCACTCCCATCCAAGGTAGCGCTGGGTAGCTTATTTTCACTTTTAACACGCCATCAGCAATTAAATAGCCGCGATCATGCAAAATTGTCCACAAACTATAGCCCCACTCATTGGGCATAAACTGAATTGGGGTTAATAGGTTATGACCACATACTATGGCAAAGCCTAATAGCGCCATGATGGGGCGCGGTAAGTTAATTAACGCAGCCAAGGTGAGCATGCTAAGGCCTATAACCCATATTACCTGTAGCCATAAGGTGTGATAGTTGCCCATCCATGAAATATTGATCACCAGTATTTCAAGTCCGATTAAAAACAGGCCACGTTTTATTAAAAACCCCCGCGCTGAGCGGGGCTGTAACGGGTTGCGATTGGCGTAAAGCCAGGCTGATACTCCAGTTAAAAACACAAATACTGGCGCACAAAAGTGGGCGGCAAATCGGCTAATAAACAATTCCCATGAAGTGGTGCTTAAATCCATCGGGTCGCTAACTTGCATGTGCAGGTAAAAACGTTCACGAACATGATCAAGCAGCATTATCAACATCACCGCGCCGCGCATCATATCAATGCTCGATATTCGTTTCGCTTTGACAGCCCCGTCTAGTGCATTGATTGGTTGATTAGCACTCATAAGTTAGACTCACTTTTTATATGGTTCGCCAGTACTGGTCAAAAGACAGAATAGCGATGGATGATATCAATTTGTCGACATTGGCTACAACAATGATTGACTAAGACTTACATACACTTTAAGAATAACGCATTGATAAATAACCTGAACTCGGGATAATAAACGCCTTTCAAACAGTCCTTTGCCCTGCTAACTGCGTTGAATCGACTTACAATAGGCTAGCTATTGACGCGTTAATTCGCCTTGTTAGCTGAACAAATGACAAGCTTGAAAGAGACAGGTTGTAACATGTTGATTTTAAAAAACATAAGTTCATCTCTTATCCCGAACTCAGGTTGAATAGATTATTGTGTTGAAGCGTCAAGGTGAGTTGCCAACATTCAGAGATGAGATTGTAAATGACATGCATTTACATTAGCAATGGTGAATACCCGTTTTTTCACGTTTACTTAATATGTGCTGTAATGCTGAGCCATATGGCGAATGGAGTGGGTTAACTGATAGAAGAAAGAGGCAGTTGTAAGATTTGGCCAAGTTCAGATTTTGGCATCGGTTTGCCAAAAAAGTAACCTTGAGCAAAATCACATCCTAACGAGTGTATTAAGTTTGAAGTATCTTGATGTTCTATTCCCTCTGCAACCACGCTACATGCTAAATGTTTAGCTAAATAAATCACCGATTTTACAATAGCAAGATCAGCATCTTGATGGTGGATATTCTTGATAAATGAGCGGTCAATCTTAATTTGTTGAATGGGTAAATCACGCAGCATTTCAAGGGATGAAAAGCCGGTACCAAAATCATCAATACTGAATTTACCACCTAAACGCGCTATATAGTTCATGGTTTGTTTTGCTTGCTCAGCATCTATCATCATCGCGCTTTCAGTTATTTCGAACATTACTTTTTGTGAAGAGTGATTGTTTTTGATTAACGAGGACACTTTTTTAACGAGCTGAGTGTCATGTAAATCCATGGCAGACAAATTGATGTGAATGCATAACGCCAAACCCAGTGAATCAAAATAAACCATGTCCTTAGCCACTTGCTGCATAACCCAGGTGGAAATCTGGTTAATTAGCGTGGTTTGTTCAGCAATTGGAATAAACAGACTCGGGCAAAAATAGCTGCCATCTGGCCGAGGCCATCTTATTAACGCTTCTACACCATAAAATTGTTGATTGTTCATTGTCACAATCGGTTGATACCACAATTCGAATTCTTGTAATTCGATGGCTTGTTTTAATAAAGCACTGATGTTGACCTTTTCAGCTGCATTACTATTAAGGCTTTGGTCATAAACACAAAAAGGAGCAGACAAACGTTTGCTTGAATACATAGCAATGTCAGCTTGCTGCAGTAGCTGACCAATTTCTGAGGCTTGGCTTGGATAATGACTGACCCCTACGCTGGCTCCGACAAGTAAGTCGTAGGTTTCAATGGAAAACGCATTTTCCAGTGCCAAGTGAATGGTGTTTATGGTGGTGATAATCGATGAGGGATCTACCTGAGTGTCAATGACCGCAAACTCATCACCGCCTAACCTGAACAGTTGCGCAGTGCGGGGAAGGTGGTCTTGCATACTTTTACCCACTTCAATTAATAATAAATCGCCGTAATAATGCCCCAGAGCATCATTGACTTGTTTAAAGCGATTTAAATCAATGAGTAATAGACTAAATGGTTGACCTTTTGAGACCTGGTGGGATAACGAGTCAATAAGGTATTTTCGATTAGGCAGGCCGGTTAGCGTGTCATGCAAGGCGATATTACGCTCACTTATCACGAGTTTTTCGACTTTAAGTAAACTGAGCAAACTAAGGCGTGTCACCAATACTACAAAGCCACCACCAAAAAGCATGATCACGCAGAAAATGATATCAGCCGTAGCAATATCATCGCGATCACATAAATAATAAAATACGCCGAGATAACCCATTATAAAAAAGACAATGAGTGAGCGCAGTATTCGCCATCCTAGGCTAGTGTCTTTGTGACAAATGTCAGTTACCGCTCGTAAGCTGTAAACTAATAATCCGATCCCTAATACAAGCATTAACAAAGCTTAAATCTGTAGCAATCGTCATTTCCTGTGTCAATTAACTGGGTGGGAGATCTGTATGCAATCAACAGTAAGCACAACGTCTTATTCGGGTTAAGCGTATTGTAATCATAAGACGGGAGTAAATCAGTTTACAGTGTATTGAGTCCATTCGACGTAACTTGATACTCCAGCCTGGTCAATTGTGATAATTTTTAAATCGAACGCTGCCAAAGCGATGATATAACCATAGTGTAATATTTGAGTTTGTGCTTTATTTGACGTTTTTACAATATAAAAAAAGCGGCTATATCATCAATGACATATCCGCTTTTTATACTATTAGCGACTAATCTACAGTGTGACTTAGCCTCTGTAGCCGAATAATTTTTGTTCCATAATGGCTTTACCCACTGCTTCGGGCACGGCATCTACCCATTCACCTTGGCCACGGCAAATTTGTTGTAAAATTTCTCTGGAAAAAATATTAAACAATTCTGGGTTACTAGACTCAATGCTGGTGATATAACCGTTATCGAGTACATGGCGGAATAAGTAACGCAGATTGTTAGGCACACTAAGGGTATTTAAATCGTTTATTTCACCTTTGCCATCGCGTTCAGGATACACAAATAAACGGGTGTTATCAGGAAATAACTTGCCAAAGGCTTCAAGAATACCGCCTTCCATACCACGATAATATTCTTCGTCGAAAATTTGTTTAATATTGACGATACCCACCACAATACCAATTTGCAATTGGGTATATTGGCGGAAATAAGCCCGTAACGAGAAGTAACGAGTGTAATCCGAGATCATCACGTTATAGCCTAATAAATTAAGCAATTTAACGCGCTCCATAATGTCTTTTTCAGACATATTGGCATCTTTACCGTGTAGGTCATTTAGGGATATTTCGGCAATTAATACGGTATTTTTATCGGTAACACCTTCTTGTGTGGCAAAAGCTTTATAACCTTGCTCAATCATATCAACATTGAGTTTAGTGATAGGTTTAAATGAGCCACGAATGGTTAATACGTTCTTTTTGTACAACATGTCAGCCGGTACGGCCACGCTGCCATCGGCTTTAAACATAATCGCGCGGGTTTTCCAGCTGCGAATCAGGTGAATATTTTTGGCTTGATTATCAACATCTTCAAAGTAAGGCCCTTGAAAGTCGATGCAATCAATTTCAATTCGATTGGCTTTCATATTATCGGTTAACGAGTCGATAATCATTTTTGGGTCTTCAAAATAATAGTAACTGGCGTAAATCAGGTTTACCCCTAATATGCCTAATGCTTGTTGTTGAGCTTCGGCAGTATCGTCAAACATGCGCACATGGACAATAATGTTAGACGGTTCTGCGCCAGGGTACATTTGAATGCGCACACCACACCAGGCGTGGCATTCATTTTTGCGGTTGAAGCTTTTCGCTGAAACAGTCGCAGCATAAGTAAAATAACGTGAAGATTTAGAGCGCACACCACCCACACGGTCTACCACTAAATCGAATTCTTGTTCCATCATGGCAAGAACTCGGGCTTTGCTGACATAGCGGCCGTCTTCTTGCACACCATAAATGGCGTCAGAGAATTTCATATCGTATGCAGACATGGTTTTAGCTATCGTTCCGGCTGCTGCACCTGCCACAAAAAAGTTACGTGCCACTTCCTGGCCTGCACCAATTTCAACGATGGTGCCGTATTTCTTTTCATCTAAATTAAGACGAAGGGCTTTTTCTTTGGTGCCACGTGAACTGACTTGCTTATCCATATTATCTCCACACGATTTACGACTAACGTTTACATACTGTCGGCAATGTTAGCGCAACAGTTTATGTCTGTCAGTGTTAGATTGAAATTATTGAGGTTTTATTGTGCCAGCCGCCTGAGTCTTCTTAGCGATTAGTTAACTGGCACATCCAACATAGTTTGTAAAAATACTGCCGAAAAAGGCGCTTTTTGTTGTTTTTTAATTTGTGGGCTCAAGCCGTTTTCGATGAGAACAAACAAATAATCATGGCCATTACTGGCTTTGACTCTGCCGGCTAAATTGGCCACGCCTAACATGCTGCCGGTTTTGGCAAACACATGGTTTTTTAACGGTGATTTATTAAAGTAGCGTTTATAACGCAAGGTGCCACTGACGCCCGATTCGGGCAAAGTGTCGAGTAAAAAGTGATATTCAGGCATCTGGTAAACCGTGGTTAAAACACTTAACACTTGCTCTGCACTGAGTAAGTTATAACGTGACAATCCTGAACCGTCGGCTAAGTTGGCGTCGGCTAAATCAATTCCTAGCGAATACAAAATGGCTTTCATGGCCTGACTACTGCGAGCAAAGTCGCTGGGTGCCTGAAAATACACTTCACCAACTTTTTTTAATAGACTGTCGGCAATTAAGTTGTCCGATTTTAACAGCATGGTTGATAACAAATCTGTTAACGGCGCCGAGTGATGACTTGCAATTAATTGTCGCTGCCCCCCTGTGGGGCTAAGTTGTGAACGGCTCAGTACCATTGGTGCATTGTGTTGTATGCCTAATGCAGTAAGTTGTTTGGCCACAATGTGCTGGGCATAAAGCGCAGGGTCAGTAATGGCGATCGCTAACGGCAGTGATTTAGCCCCGACATGACAACCACTGAGGTGGTAGCGATTATTATCAAATCGACTGAGTGTGAGCTGACAAGCGGGCTGACTATTGGCTTGTGTGTATACAGAGCCCGCTGGCGCAGCTTTATATTGTGAGTTGGCCACAACCGGATTAACAAAATAAGCATCGTTTGTGATGTTAATTGGGCGTTTGCCCATCATGCTAATGCTGGCTGTTTTGTTATAACCTGTGGTAGATAAACGGCCATAAACACAATTTTTGTCAATAATAAACGGTGATATAGGGGCTGCATAACAAATGCCTAAGTCATCCCATACCCATCCTGGCGCTTGTAATTGGCTGTCTTGCTCACTGACTAACACCACTTGGCCAGCAATTTTATTAATGCCCAAAGGTTTAAGTGAGCTCAATAATTGTTGTAAATCTTGATACGTTAAGGTTGGGTCACCACTAAACTCAAGGTAAATGTCACCTTGATATACTCCATTATTAACCTGTTGTTTATTAATAGGAGTGTTGGCATAGGTACTTAATTGAGTTTGATAATAAAAGCCTTTACCTAACTGTTTTGTTGCCGCTAAAGCCGTGAGTAATTTTTGAATACTGGCAGGTTGCATTAACGATTGATGATTGTAGGTAAATACTGCTTGTTGCGTGGTCATATCCCACACACTAATGCCGAGTTGAGAATAGGCCGGTTTTAGGAGCTGCAACATATTATCAAGGTATTGTGCGGCGGGCTTAGCCGTTGAATCATTGGCGGTTTCCAATGCTTCAGCGTTAAGGCTTGGCGGTATGGATATTTCTGCTAAGGCAACCGGTGACATAACAAGAGAAGCCGCCATCACACTCAAACTGGCAAATACAGTCCATAAACGTGTCACACGAGATTGTGGGGGATTTTGGGGTAACGCCGCTAAAAACGGTAAATACATATTGGCCTACAACTTATTCAACGTGCGATTATTAGCAATCTTTTCTCTGTAACAGTATTTTAGCGTAACAAGTTATTCGCCGATACGACAATTTTACTGCCATGGTGATGATGGGGGATTTATTTTGTTATGGATCCTTGTTATTCAGCCATTTTAAGATGCAATGTGTTTAGCGCATTAGATGAGTATATGGTTACATCAATTGAAACCAATTTGGATAAATTAAATTGGAATAGGCGATAAATATACGTTCATTGGCTGCGCAGTAAGTCAGCAAAATGGTAAATTATGAGCCGCCTTGTATTATTTTTATTCAAAGAAAGCCACTAAAACCACCCTAAAGTAAGAAACATCTTGCTCATCACCTTGTTAGTCGGTAATTTCTATCAGCTAAATTATGCACCAAATTGATGATATATTTATCCAACTTGCCGTTTAAGCATTTTGGTTCTCAACCTTAGCCCCATTTTCGCAGACGCGATAACGCATTGTCTGGAACATTAAGACTGCAATCATTGTGGCAGTTTGGTGCACTGTTTGTCGTTGGCGAGTTTAATTTAGCGAAAGTACACCGTATTGATATCACGCAGTCCACATAATCATAACGATAGGCTGTGAAGTTTGTTATTTTGCTCATCATATTATGATAAGCACTCATTTTAAGGAGGATGCCTTGCTGGATAAGTTAGGTGGTATTGCGCTAAAAGCTGATGCGGTATCTTGGTTACTTAACCCCCAAGATTTTAAACAAGCATTATTAGCGCGAATTGCGTCGGCAACATCTTCAATTTACATCGCTGCGTTATACGTAGAAGACGATGAAGCAGGGCGTGAAGTGTTACAGGCATTGTTAGCGGCTAAAGCGCGTCAACCCGATTTAGACATCAAAGTATTAGTGGATTACCATCGCGCTCGTCGTGGCTTAATTGGCCATAAAGGTGACAGTGGTAACTACATCATGTACCGCAATTTGATGGCCGAAGCATCTCATCCTTTTGACATTATTGGTGTGCCTGTAAAATCGCGCGAGTTCATGGGGGTGTTACACCTTAAGGGCTTTATTATTGATGATGCGGTGATTTACAGTGGCGCGAGCATCAACAACATTTATCTGCAACAAAAAGACAAATACCGTTTTGATCGTTATCACCTAATTGAGTGCGCAGAGTTAGCTCGCAGCATGCGAGATATGATCAAGCAAGACATCGTCAACGACTCTGCGGTCAGTGTATTAAGCCAGCCATTAGAAAGCGAAGACAACCCAGAAAAGCAAGATATTAAAAGCTTTAAGCACAGGCTGTCTCAAGCACATTATCAATACAAAACCACCACAGTTGGAAATCGTGTTACCCCATTGTTAGGCTTAGGTCGCAAAAACAATTTGCTTAACGACACTGTGATTAAGTTAGTTGAAGGCGCTAAACAACAATTGTTTATTTGCACGCCTTATTTTAATCCACCAGCGATATTAAGCCGAGCGTTAGCTAAACACCTACGAGCGGGTAAAAAGATTGATATTGTTGTGGGCGACAAAACAGCGAATGATTTTTATATTCCGCCAGAGCAAGACTTTTCTACTATTGGCGCGCTGCCTTACATGTATGAGCAGTCGTTACGCAAATTTGCCAAACGTCAGCAGTGGGCGATTGACAACGGTCAGCTCAATATCCATTTATGGAAAGATGGCATTAACAGTTTTCATCTCAAAGGGATCAGTGCTGACAATCGTAAACACCTGATCACAGGCTCTAACCTTAATCCGAGAGCGTGGGCATTAGATTTAGAAAATGGCCTGTTACTGCACGATGAGTCGGGCAGTTGGAAAGCATCGTTTATTGCTGAACAACAACATATCTTGTTGCACACGGAGCGACTGTTTCACTACAGCCAGATTGATACCTTACATAAATACCCAAAGCCGGTGAAAAAGGTCATGAATCGTATCCGTCGTTTAAAAGCTGACTTTTTATTGCGCCGTATTCTATAATCCTCAGTGTATAATCTATATTCTACATTCATCACCTTAGGGTGATGAATTTTTTTCACTTCAGAGTTTGTTATGACCCAAGTTGCTAGCCAAAGCCCTAAAGCACCTATACATGCAGTTCATCGCCTGCACGCATACCGAAAGTCGCTGTCAACTAAACCGTTTGGTGCTCGGGGTAAAAAGCTTATTCGCTGTGAATTATGTTTGTTGGGTGAATTATTTTGTACCTGCAAACATCGTCAATATTTGACCACCCAGGTCAGTTTTATGCTGATTATGTACAACGATGAAGTGTTAAAGCCCACGAACAGTGGCCGCTTAATAGCCGATCTGATCCCTGACACTCACGCCTTTTTGTGGACTCGAACGGATACCGACCAACAAATGTTGGCGCTGTTAGCCGATGAGCGCTATCAGCCGTACTTAGTGTTTCCGCAACAGTACATCGAAAACCTACAACCTGTGGTGAATCAAATTATGCCGCAAGCGCTAACACAACCAAGCGATAAGGTTAAAACCCCATTATTGGTGATGCTAGATGGTAGCTGGCGTGAAGCGATTAAAATGTATCGTAAAAGTCCTTATTTACATCAAATGCCGGTATTGTCATTTGCGCCAGAAACGTTAGCGACTTATGCATTGCGTAAGGGCAGCCATGATTTTCAATTGGGGACGGCGGAAGTAGCATCATTGGCATTAACTGCGGCGCAAGAGCCACAAAATGGTGTGGCGCTGTCTGCCTGGTTTGATTTATTCGTTGAATCATCATTGCTCGGTCGTAATCGCCGTGCAAAAGAAACCTTAACGCCGATTGCTCATTACATTAGTGCGTTTACTGATGCACTCGCCGCGAGCCAAACTCCAACGCTTTGTGATCAATAAAACCATATGGTATTTGCATATTATTGCTTTTTACGGGATGCTAAATAACGCTTAACCAGGCTTACGAGCGTTGATGCTTTGCTTTCGTCAGGGATTAATCGCATCATATTAAAAAAGCCGATTTGTTTAGGTCATGATGTTAGCGATTTAGTGTAATACCATTTCCATTAATTATGTGACCAATCAGAGTCACTCAGATTGTTCAGTTTGAGGCGCATTGTTGAAATAATGGTTATTCCCTTCTAAGACAATGCAACAAAGAAATGGACAGTCTGAGTGCCTCCTGCAAGGCGGGTTTCTGTGCCTTCTATGCTGCTTAATAGCATTTTGACGTAGAACAACTATGTCTACAATTCTATTACTTGCATAGAAGACACAGAACTCCCGCTGAATGACCAGATAATTAATGGAATTGGTATAAAAGTTGGATAGGGTAAATTGTCTCATCAATTGTTTAAGGATTATGTCACGATATTATGGAAGACTTGCTTAAAAGTACTCAGCAACACAGCGCGCAAAAGTTACTTATATTATTTCGGCTTGAGCCTGGTTGTTTAGGGCCTGATGGCGTTGATCATATCGACACTTTTTGCCAGCTAGCTGAGCGCACGTTAACTCACCTCAATGCCGATGTTTGTCAGTGGTTTATTTCACCTCGTTTTGATAAATCATTAGTTGAGATCCAATATAGTCTTGCCGGCAAAGTCTTACCTCGCGACAAAGCGGTTAAATATGTGCAATCGTTTGAACAAAACCTCGATACCTTAGAAGAGCGTTTTGAAGACAAGCTCACGCAGTTGATTAACCAATACATCGCCCGTAAACAGGCGCGATAACGGCAAACCGCTATCAAGTGGCTAATGCAACCAGAATGCAATCAGAATGCAATAAAAGTGCAGCCACACAATGTAATACCAGCACCATGCACTAACACCTGTATCATGAAGTAAGACCCGTAATGATACCAAGTGTAAACGAGCTGAGATGCGGGTTATTAAAAATGCGGTAGTTGCAACCATATCGTCTCAATTTATGCGAACCATTTTAATTGTTAACCCTATGCAGTTTTGGGTTTCATCATCTCTCATAGGGATTCTTTATGTCTACAAATGACGCTATTCATCTTGGCGATACATCAACGTCAAACGATGCAAACCTGCACCAATTACTGCAACAACAATTTGGTTTTGATCAATTTAGACCCGGTCAGCAAGCGGCGATAGAAACCATTTTATCGGGGCACTCTGCGTTAGCTATTTTTCCTACAGGTTCAGGTAAGTCTTTGTGTTATCAGTTTTGTGCACAACAGCTGCCCAATCTAACCTTAGTTATTTCACCTTTACTGGCGTTAATGAAAGATCAGCTGGCATTTTTAGCCAGCAAAGGCATTGCCGCAGCCAGTATTGATTCAAGCTTAACCTATGAACAAACCCAACAAGTCATGCGGGATGTTCGCGACAATCGCACCCGGATTTTAATGGTGTCGGTTGAACGTTTTAAGAATGAGCGCTTTAGGCAATTTTTGCATTCTGTAGCGATTTCACTATTAGTGGTTGATGAAGCCCATTGTATTTCAGAGTGGGGACATAACTTTCGTCCAGATTATTTAAAAATCCCGCAGTTTTGTGAGGCGTTCTCCATTCCACAAACCTTACTATTAACCGCCACTGCCACAGAGCAAGTTAAGCACGATATGGCTTCGCGCTTTGGGCTTGCACCGCAGCATATTATTCAAACGGGGTTTTATAGACCCAACCTTGATTTATCCGTTGTTGCAGTAAGCCAGCAAGATAAAAATAACCATTTAGCGCACTATGTTAAGCATTTTACTGCTGGTGGAAGTACTGGCGCCGGTATTGTGTATGTTACCTTGCAGCAAACGGCGGAAGAGGTCGCGCAATACTTAATGAGTGAAGGCGTCAACGCGCGTGCTTATCATGCGGGTATGGAGCAAGATGCTCGACAAGATATTCAGCAACAATTTATGGGCAATCGCGTACAAGTGATTGTGGCCACCATTGCATTTGGCATGGGCATCGACAAATCAGACATTCGCTTTGTGATGCATTATGACTTACCGAAATCAATTGAGAATTACAGCCAGGAAATTGGCCGAGCAGGGCGAGACGGTAATGTGTCGTATTGTATTACTTTGGCCAATCTTGATGGTTTAAATACGGTCGAAAACTTTGTATATGGCGACACGCCAGAGCCTGAAAGCATTGCTAATTTGTTGGACATTATTGCCAGTGAGACAGATCAAGGTCGCTGGGAAGTACAAGAGCTATCTTTGTCTACCGCTTGCAATATTCGCACATTGCCGCTTAAAACCTTGTTTGTGCAATTAGAGTTGATGGATGTGATTAAGCCAAGCTTTGCTTATTTTGCAGATTTTAAATATCGCTTTGTTGAAGACAAGCAAGTCATACTCAACCGTTTTAATGCAGAACGTCAGGCATTTTTAAACCAGGTATTTGAGCACACACAGTTTAAAAAAATCTGGGGACAACTGGATTTTGACAGCTTGTATCAACAATATGGGAGTGAACGTCAACGCGTTGTGGCCGCGCTAGAATATTTAGCCGAGCACAATTTAATTATTCTGGAAACCAAAAAGATCACTCAGGTGTACAGTGTTAAACAGCATACCTTGAGTAGCGACACACAAAGGCAGCAATTGACGCAACAACTAGCGCATTACTTTAGCGGTAATGAGCACAAAGAAATTGTTCGTATTGGTAAACTGGTGGATTTTTTTGAGCTCGACACTTGCTTAAGTGCTGCGTTAGCTCAATATTTTGACGATCAAGCCGCACCTAAATCATGTGGCCATTGCAGTGTTTGTCGAGGTGAAATTGCGGTATTATCTAAACAGACACTGGCTCCATTACCAGATACGGCCAGTGTTGCACAGCTGCTAGCGCCTCTGCACCAAGTGGCTCAAGCAAAATCGTTACCCACAGTGACCATCGCGACACAGGCAAAGTTTTTAGCCGGTATGGTGATGCCAAGGTTTAGCCGTATGAAGGTTAAACAATTAGCCGGCTTTGGCCATTTTAGTGCTTATCGATACCAAGACATTCTGGATGCTGTTAAGAAGGTGAATTCATGAAACCCGTTCCTGAAGCATTATTAAAGAAACACGCCAATTTAGTGCAAACTGAAGGTGTGACTGTCATTTCTCACACTCAACGAGAAACCGGTGATTGGGTGTTGCAAACCTTGATGATTGAAAATTGCGATGTCCCGTTCAAGTACAAACGTCCTAAACGCTTTAAAAGCTTGCAAGGCCAGAAGGTCAATTTAATTTATTATCCATCAAAAGAAGTGGTTGCCGGCTTTGAAATGGAAATAATGCAAGTGGTGCGAGTCAGGCGGTACTAGTTGTTTGACCTCAACCAAGGTAATTTCGCAGACAAGCCCTCTGTTATTTTTGATCATTAGACAAGAACTGGCTTATCTTCAATATTGGCTGCGGGCAGCTTAGGGCCCGACAGCCATTTCAAGTAATACTCTTTAACAATAACGACCAATATAGCCATTTTGCAGGCTATAAGGGGGTTATTGGCCGCTAAATGTAAATTCACTGGCTGCGCGCCAAATACGATAACGTAATTGCACGTCTTTAGGCAGGTAAAAGACCTTGGCTAAACGGCTATCATACTGTTGAGTTATGGCGTCGTTAAGGCTGATGAATTGCGCCTTTTTGGCTTCTGTACACATCATTCTGGTGCTTGGCCCCTCGATAATACTGTCAACTTGATAGTAAGGGTATCCCCAGCCTTCTAGCGATAATGTGTGTATCTCGCCCATTAGGCGCATTTGATTACAATCAACCAGCTTGTTTTGACCTATCTGGATTTCAATTAAGTATTCTGACTCGTTGTTAAGCTTAGGCAGGGTTAAGACGTGCTGCACCATGTTGTCTTGGGGAGCAGGGTACATTTTGGTGTCTCCTTGCGCCTGATAGTTCTCTGCACTCATCACGCTGGTTTGCACTGTAATTGTGTTCAGTGTGTCATTATCGGTTTTAGGTGTGGCCTGACTTATCAAAGGCATGCTAGCTAAAAGTAAACTGGCGGCCATGAGTAGCGGCTTACATCGTATGGTTGTGTGCATTGTTGGTCTTTCCTTAATTACTATGAATAACGAGTTAAACGACAGAGACTGACGAAAGGGTTATTTTGAAGGATTTATTTTGTGAGTAAAGTTTGCTTTAAATTAACATCTCTAATTGAGTTTAGTTCATAAGTATGACATAACATACTGATAACCTTTGACACATTGCTTTTATCATAAGGTATCGCTTTCGATGCACAATAATCAAAATCTAGAACAAACCTCGCACATATTGCGTTTGGCGTTACCTAAAATGTCTGAGTTGGCAATTCCTGTGACACCGGAAAACTATGCCATTTGGTTTGATTATTTTACCGAATCTAACCTCAATTTAAAGCGTGCTATCGACGGCCTCATTGCCAATGATGTTAAGTTTACGCCAGAGGTTAATTTAGGCTTATACAATCGCTTTATCGAAGAGCGCTCACCTGAAATTATTGAAAATGTTCAAATAGAAACTCAAATTTTGATTAATAGTTTGGTGCATAAAATTCAGCAGCTTGGTGAAGGAACAGAATCTTTTTCGAGCAACTTAAGTGAATTTGGCGCTAAATTACAAACAAAGCCTGACGCAGATGAACTCAATATGATTGTGTTGAGCATTGCCGCAGAAGTAGAGCAAGTGATTGCCAGTAATCGTCATATGTCGAGTAGCTTGGTGTCGTTGTCAGATGAAATTGCTAACCTTAAAAGTGAGATGGATAATTTAAGTAAGGTGGCGATGACCGACGAACTGACATCGCTCAATAATCGCCGAGCGTATGAGATGTTTGCCGCAGAGCAAATGACCAAGTTTACCGATACGCAAACCGTGTGCAGTTTATTGATGATAGACATTGACCATTTCAAATTATTTAACGATACATTTGGCCACCTTATAGGTGACAAAGTGCTGGCTTATGTGGCGTTGGCAATGAAACACACCGTTAAAGGTGATGACTTAGTGGCGCGTTATGGTGGCGAAGAGTTTGTAGTGATGTTACCCAATGCCAAATTACATGATGCGGTCAACGTTGCCGAGAAAATCCGCGAGCGTATTTCGCTCAAGCAGTTATCGATTGGTAAAGAAAAGAAACAAAATCTCGGCCATATTACGGTGTCGATAGGCGTGGCCACACTGCAAACGGGCGATGATGCCGATACCTTGTTAGCTCGTGCAGACGAACAACTCTATAAAGCGAAAGCCTCTGGACGTAATTGCGTTAAATTTGTGTAATGTGCGATAAAGGTTTTAGTTATTTGCTCGACACATTGTTTATTACAACGCTTGTTTGCCCTGGTTTTCTAAATCCATGTGCATTTTAATTAAGTGCTCTTCCATATCAAACGACACGGTAAAGCCTAATGATTTTGCCAGGCTCGCCATATTACGATTTTCAAACATAGTGAAACCAGTTAAATACAAGGTGTTATTGTTTTTATAGTAAGTGATGAGCTTCTCTAACAATAACTTGCCCAAGCCAATCCCTTGATAATCGCTGCGAACCGCCATGGCAAACTCGGCTTCGGTATTATCAGGGTCGATAGAAGCTCTCACAGCGCCTAGAGTGAGTTCTTCACCTTCTGCTGTCGTCGTAGTAGCAATAAAGGCCATTTCACGCGCATAGTCGATTTGAGTGAGTACAGCCATCTCTTCATGGGTCATTCTTGAGCGCACACCAAAATAACGTTTGTACCTGTCTTCGTCGCTCAGCGAGTTATCAAACTCTAAATGTTTGGGTTCATCTTCTGGCAAGATGGGTCTTAACATGACCTTTAGGCCGTTTTTAAGCGTGGATACTTGTTCTAATTCTTTTGGATAAGGCATGATGGCTAGGCGGCCAATATTATCTTGCGGGCTATCATGCAGGCGCATGTTGACGTCTAACAAAGTGATCTTCTCACCGGCGGCTAACACTGGGTTAATATCGATTTCGGCAATTTCTGGGCAATCGATTATTAAGTGAGAGATTTGGGTTAACATTTGGCACAAGGCGTTCATGTCCAGACCCAATGGCAAATGCCTGTCGCGCAGTTTGTTGGTTTTTAGCGCTTGGATCACCATATAACGTGCCAAAGCCATATTCAGTGGCGGTAATGCTACGGCGGCATCACGTGTTGGATCCCATTCAGAGCCGCCTTCACCTAAACAAATGGCAGGGCCAAACACGGGATCGTTAATCACTGACACCCGAATTTCTTGTGCCCCTGCTGTTAATGCCATTTTTTGAATGATTAAGCCATCTATTTTGGCATTAGGGTTAATTTGATGAACCCTGTCGATAATCGAATGCGCCGCGTGACTGACATCGTCATCGGAGGTTAAATTTAACACAACACCATGTACGTCAGATTTATACAGCAAGTCAGGCGATTGGACCTTTAACGCCACTGGATAACCTGCTTTATTAGCCACACTGACGGCTTCATCGACATCACTAACAAACCAGGTATCGATAGTGTTTAAGCCATAGGCTTTTAAAATATCAACGGCTTGATGTGTTTCGACCACGGTTTGCCCGCGTTCGAGTGCCTGTTGTAACAGGGTTTTGGCAATGTTGCGGTCGGCCGGAATGTTGTCTGGAATTGACACTGGCACTTCTTGTAATAACTTTTGATTGCGACGGTATTCAACCATATGCATAAAGGCGCGCACAGCGCCCTCTGGCGTACGATAGGTTGGAATGCCAGCCTTGGTAAAACGTTTACGACCAAGGTAGGCGGAGTCCTCTCCGCTCCAATTTGTTAAAATATTTAGTCTATGACGATTCGGGTGTTGGCTAATGGTATCGATTAGGCTGGTGGCTATCTCGACGCTTTCAGACAATATTGACGGCGAATGCAACACTAAAATTGTGTCAGCATCGTTACTCTTCATTAAAATATCTAAGGTTTTGGCATAACGCTGGTGGTCAGCATCGCCAATCATGTCGATAGGGTTTTGTCTTGACCAGGTGTTAGGTAAAACCTTATTGAGCTCGTTTATGGTGTCATCTGATAATTGGGCTAACTTACCGCCTTTAATGATGAGCTCATCGGCTGCAAGTACCGCAGGGCCGCCGCCATTACTCATAATGACTAAACGTTCACCTTTTAATGAGGTTGAGTGGGCAAGGCTTTCTACAGCTGCAAACAGTTCAATTAAATCGTTGACTCTTAACATACCAGCACGGCGAAATGCGGCTTCATAGACGGCATCGTTACCGCCAATGCCGCCTGTGTGCAGCATAGCGGCTTTTACGCCTTCATGGCTGCGGCCAGACTTAATCACAAAAATGGGTTTATTACGCGACGCGGCGCGCGCGGCAGATAAGAAATGGCGTTTTTCATTAATGGAGTCGATATATAGCATAATGGCGCTGGTTTTACTGTCACGGCCCAAATAATCGAGTAGTTCATCAAAGTCGATGTCGGTGGCATCGCCCAGCGAAATAAACGAGGAAAAACCAATGCCTTTATTGTTAGCCCAATCTAACACCGTGGTGCAAATTGCCGCCGATTGCGACACAAAGGCAATTTTACCCGGTAAGGCGCCAACATGGGCCAAACTGGCATTTAAGCCAATTGATGGCAATATCATGCCCAAACTGTTGGGGCCGAGTAAGCGCATACCGTAGCGCTTGGCATATTGCTTGGTGAGTGCTAATAAATTATTGCCGTGTTCATCTGTTTGTGAGGCCATACCCGAAGCCATAATGATGGCGACTTTACAACCAAATTGCGCTAAACGTTCAACTATACTGGGTACTTTTTGCGCGCTAGTGCAGATAATGGCTAAGTCCGGTTTTATCGGTAAGGCTTCAATGTTGGGGTAGGCTAATACACCCATTACTGCTGTGTACTTAGGGGTGACCGGCATGATTGGTCCTGAGAAGCCACTGGATAATAGGTTTTTCATGACCCCTTTGCCGGCGCGTTTATTCCCGTTGGATGCACCAATCACTGCAACTGAAGTAGGCTTAAATAACGAGTGAATGCTGCGTTGGCTCATGTTGGTGTCCTTTGGTGATAACCGATGACAATCAGATTAGCATATTTTCAATAAAATGATGCAGTTGCTAGGGCGTGTTTATCTGTTGAGATAAAAAAAAGGGACCTTTTAGGGGCTGTTGATCTTTGCTGCTTGCATTTTGTTCGAGTTAAAAACGTTTTAATCGAGGCGAATGGATTGATGCCTAGTCATCTAAGCAAAATCCATTCAACAAAGAGTAAAACGTTTTTAGCCGAACCCTTCGGGCAGCGTTTGATGGCCATTTTTACTGCGTTATCGACTTTTTATGTAGAATAACTACACCTCTAAGTCTCTGCCTTGTACAAATGGCCAACAATTCGCTGCAAAAACAACCTTGAAAGATCAACAGACCCTAGTAAGGTCCCTTAATGAATGGCAAGCAGTAAGACTTAGTTTTGCTTTGATTGTTCAAGTGAAGCGTTAGTTGAACTCGGCGAATAAATTCCGATAATACGCGCCATCAACGCTTTAGAGTCTTCAATGGCAATATATAAACAAGGAATTAAACACAGAGTCACTATGGTGGCAAATAATACGCCAAATGCTAATGATACCGCCATCGGGATAACCATCTGCGCCTGCATGCTGGTTTCTGCCATGATAGGCACCAACCCAATAAAGGTCGTTAATGAGGTCAACATAATCGCTCTAAAGCGCTTGCAACCAGCATTGAGCACAGCTAAACGCATCGGCACACCCGCTTTGCGTGAGTTATTAACATAATCGACCATTACTAATGAGTCGTTTACCACAACCCCTGCGGCGGCAATAATCCCGAACATCGATAGGGCACTTAAATCAATCCCCAAAATGATGTGTCCCATTACCGAACCGATGACTCCAAATGGGATCACAGACATGATCATCACAGGTTGAATATACGAGCGTAGTGGTATGGCCAATAAGCTGTAAATCACCAACATCGATAAGATAAAGTCGCGCATTTGGGTGTTTGCACTATCAAGCTGCTCCTGGATATTGCCTGATACTTCACTGCGAACTTGCGGGTACTTTACCAACAGTTCGGGGATAAAGTTGTCACGAATATCTTTTGCCAGTTTAAAGGGTTCAGCTTGTTCGGCATCGACTGAGGCCCATACGTTAATGGTACGGCTACCGTTTTCACGGCGAATACTGTTAACGCCTTGAACCACCTTAATGTCTGCCACTTCCGATAAAGGTAACTCAGCACCTTGTGGAGTTTTGATTAATACATCTTGTACGAGTGCAATGGAGTTACGCTGCTCTTCAGGGTAGCGCAGCATCACTTTAATTTCTTCACCATTACGGATAATACGCTGTGCTTCTAGGCCGTAAAAACTGTTACCTACTTGCGATGCAATGTTAGCCAGGGTTAACCCAAGCACATTAGCTAAGGGTTTTAATTGGAACTGCACTTCTTTGGCACTAGATTGACGACTGTCGTTGACATCACTCACACCTTTTAAGCCGTTAAGCTTTTGCTTTAAGGCTAATGATGCCGCGACCAATTGGGTTTCATCATTACCTTCTAGCCGAAAGCTAATGTCACCATCTTCACGGCCACCACCCATTAGGCTGTCTTGGATAGTAAATGACTTCACCCCTGGAATAAGCGGCATGGCTTGACGCCATAATTCCGCTAACGCGAAGGTGTCCATTGGACGCAATTCGGGATCAACCAGTTTGGTCATCACTTCAGCGTTGGTTTGATTGCGCAGATCAACCTGCATATCAGAAATCATTCGTTGACCATATTGCTCTTCGACCTGTTTATCGACTTTATACAGCGTTTCTTCAATGGCCAGTGCCGCGGCCAATGTGGCTTTTTCTGAGGCGTCGACATTCATTTCAATTTTAATGCGCGGGAAGTCGTGCGGAATTTTAGGCTGACCAATAAAACGCACTAACCCGCCACCATACAGACCTGCACAGACCATAATTAAACTGATAAATATCATGATGACCGCATAACGATATTTAATCGCTATCTCTAATGAGGGGCGATAAATATTTTCAATATATTTGCTTAAATTACGATCGACTTTGCCTTGAATAAAATTCACGCCATTACGAAGCCAGTCAAGAGGGTTCTTTGAGCCAGCCTTGACTACCTTAGGTTTTTTCATATGAGCTAAATGCGCAGGTAAAATCAATTTTGATTCAACCAGAGAAAAGAGCAAACATAAAATGACTACGTAACCAATGGCCTGGCCAAAGGCTGAAGAGGGGCCATCGTCCATGGTAATAGGTAAAAATGCCGCAATGGTTGTCAGTACACCAAAGGTGGCAGGCATGGCCACTTTTTGCACCCCACGGATCACACTTTCTACACTTTGGCCGTGTTCTTCTGATTCACTGTGAGCACTTTCTCCCATGACAATCGCATCATCGACCACAATACCCAGCACTAGGATAAAGGCGAACAAACTGATGACGTTGATGGTGACATCAATAAATGCCATTGGCATAAACAGTAGGGTTCCTAAGAAACATACCGGTAAGCCCATCATGACCCAAAAGGCTAAACGCACGCGTAAAAATAACGCTAGCATTAGGAATACCAACACAGCGCCACTTTTCATACTGTCTAGCATGAGATCTAAACGACCATCAAGGTAGTATGTCATGTCGACCCAAGGCTCAAGCTTTACTCCATGTGGTAACGCTTTTTGCTTTTTATCAACATAGGTGCGAATAACGTCAGCCACGTCAGTAATACTTTGGTTTTTAGCCGCGCCGATAAAGAAAGTAACAGAGTTTTTACCATTGAATTTTGAGTATTGAATACCTTCTTCAAAACCATCATTCACTACAGCAATGTCGCCTAATGACAGCTTAGTGCCGTCATCAAGGGTTAATAATGGCAATTCTTCAAACTCGTAACCGACATACGCTTGGTTTTGAACTCGCAGGTTAATATAGCCGTTTTCTGCTTTAATTTGGCCTGCAGACATGTTGCGCGAATAGCCCTGTACCGCTTGAGCGACATCATTAAAAGATAATCCAAACTCGCGCAGTTTATCTTTACTGACCTCGATACTAATTTCATAACCTAAACCGCCGTAATATTCAGAGATATTGACGTTGGGCAGTTGCATTATTTCGTTATGGACTTTATCGCCTAAATCTTTTAATTGACGCTCAGACATGTCGCCATACAAGCTTAAGTACATCACTTCTTGGCGAAATTTAATCCGCTCAACTTTTGGTGGTTCCATGTCAGCAGGAAAGGTTGAAATAGAATCAATTTCTGATTTAATTTCGTCTAACACCACTAAGGGATCGTAAGACTCTTCGACCTGAAAATAGCCCTGAGCGATATTGCGGTTAGAATAGGTGATGACCCGCTTTAAGCCTTGAACGCTTTCAAGCGCTTGTTCAATCTTAATGGTAATGCCTTCTTCTACTTCTTGTGGCGCAGTACCAGGATAAACGGCGCTAAATTCTATCCAGTTGATTTCAACTTCCGGAAAGAACTGTTTTCTAATTGTGCTAGCGGTTAATAATCCGCCCAGTAAGATGATGATCATGAGCAAGTTTGCTGCCACGCTGTTGCGCGCAAACCAGGCGATGATCCCTTTGTGAGTATCAGCCATGATTATTGTTCACCTTCTTCCATCGCAAGTTCAGTATCGTCTTTTTCTGCAACGGGTTCTTTTTGCAGAATGCGGTCTTCTGGCAGCGCAACCTTCATACCATCGACGGGGTAATCAAGTGCAGAGGTAATCAATTGCATTCCAGAGGTTAATCCATCAGTGATCACCACATTGGCACCATTTTGGCGGATTGTCGTGACAGGTTTATAACGTAAGGTTTTGTCTTCATCCATAATCGCGACAGCGCCATTGACAATGAGATGGCGGGGCACAACGGTAACGTTACCAGCTTGCAAGCCCTCGATTTGTGCTGTGACATACGTGCCGTATCGTAATTCGTTTTTACCCGTATTCAGGCCATAAGGATCGTCGATTTCGGCAACTAAATAAGTCATGCGACTTTTACTGTCGACTACACCTTCGCTTCGGACAATGTTTCCTGACCAGACTTGCTTGCTTCCGGCAAACTGAGCCGATAAGTTAACTTTTGCATTGACACCTTTAGCGGCTAAATACTGCATTTCTTTGTCGGCGATAGGTAAACGAACTTCGGCTTTATCAGTATTTAATACCTTGCCAATAGGCGTGCCTTTACTGACAAATGACCCTAAACCAATTTCACGGGCCTCGATTAAGGCATCATAAGGGGCGCGAATAACAGTGCGCTCTAAATCGCGTTTAGCTCGGTTTAAACTGGCTTCGGCACTTTTTAACTTAGCCAACTCTTGGGCTAATTGTGGTTTACGTAAACTAAGATCGGTAGGTTCTCTGTTGGTAATGTCTGCCCATTCTCGGATAGCCACTTCAGCATTAGCACGTTCTTGCACTAATGAGGCTTTCGATGAGGCAATATTGGCCTGGGCGTCAAGCAAGCTAGATTCATAATCGCTGGGGTCAACTTTTGCTAAAATTTCACCTTTTTTAACAAAGCCGCCTTTGACAAAGTTAGGGTCTAAATAGGTAATCTCACCACTGACCTGGGCAATGATTTCAGTCATGTATTTAGCATTGACTACGCCATAAGAATCAACGGTAAACGTCATAGGTTGATAGATGATCTCTTCGACAGACACTAACGGGGTGGTGTCGACCTCAGGCTTTTCTTCAGGTGGTTTTTTTAATGCAGAAAGCCCAACTAAGCCGGCAATGCCTATCCCTAATACGATAATGGGTAAAATAATCTGTTTTTTAGTTGCCACAATACTTCCCTTAGATGATTTGTTTTTGCAGTGTTATCCCCAATAGGCTGCAATTAATCTATTTCTACCTTATATGTTAATCGAATTGTTTCTTGTTTGTTGTATCAATGTGTAAACTAGTGTTTCAGTCTAAGGTTAATCGTTGACTAAAGTGTCAGTAATAACAGGAACTGCTAATGCAAATAGCCAACACCGCCAGATTACAACTGTCATTAATGACCCTTGATGACAGTGCCTTACTTTTTGAACTCGACCAAGACGAACGCGTCATGCATTTTTTAAATGGCGGCATTAAATCCACTCAACATCAGATTGATACGGTGATGATCCCAAGATTGGCGCAATATTTAAATCCCAAAAAGGTTGGGGTTTATGGAAAGTCCAAGCGTTAGAGTGTGTCGAAAATGATAAACATCAACTAAGTGGTCAATACCTAGGGTGGATTTTAGTCAGGCCGATGCATTTTTTTACTCAACCGAAGCGGCAAATGCTGTTATGCAAGCGATGAGTACGGTTGATGAGGTCACACACGTTAGCGCGATAGCGGTTGAAGATAATCTAGCGTCAATTGCGATTATGAAAAAATTGGGCATGCAATTTCAATACAAACAACTTCATCGCGATCCACTAGGTGATACTGAAGCGGTGTTTTATCAAAAAGCTGTGTAGATTTTATTGTTAGATTGAGTGATTAGCTTTACTTTAAAGATAAAAAAGAGCAGATAATCTGCTCTTTTTTATGTTCGCTCGTTGGCGAAATATTACTTTTGTGCGTCTAAATAACGTTCAGCATCTAAAGCAGCCATACAACCTGTACCTGCAGAGGTGATGGCTTGACGATAATGTTGGTCCATTACATCGCCACAAGCATAAACGCCTTCAATGCTGGTTTGCGTTGCATTGCCTTGAAGGCCACTGTTTACTTTTAAGTAACCGTGGTTCATTTCTAACTGGCCTGCGAAGATACCGGTATTTGGGCTGTGACCAATGGCCACAAATACACCCGCAACCTCTAAATCGGTAATAGAACCGTCTTTAGTGCTCTTCTTTTTAAGACCCGTTACACCCATTTCGTTACCTGTCACTTCTTCAAGTGTTTGGTCAAGGTGTAAAATGATGTTGCCGTTAGCCACTTTATCCATTAGACGGTTGATCAGGATTTTTTCTGAACGGAAACTGTCACGACGGTGAATTAAGTGAACTTCTGAGGCAATGTTACTTAAGTAAAGTGCTTCTTCAACTGCAGTGTTACCGCCGCCAATCACAGCCACTTTTTGGTTACGATAGAAAAAACCGTCACAAGTTGCACAGGCAGAAACACCACGACCCATAAATGCTTCTTCAGATGGCAAACCTAAATACTTAGCAGATGCACCAGTCGCAATAATTAACGCATCACAGGTAAACTCGCCATTGTCGCCTTTTAAACGGAAAGGGCGTTCAGTTAAGGTGACTTCATTGATGTGATCAAAAATAATTTCAGTATCAAACTTTTCAGCATGCTTTTGCATACGTTCCATTAATGCAGGACCCGTTAAGTCTTCCGCATCGCCTGGCCAGTTTTCTACTTCAGTCGTTGTGGTTAATTGACCACCTTGCTGCATACCTGTGATCATTACAGGGTTTAAATTTGCACGCGCAGCATAAACAGCAGCGGTATAGCCAGCAGGGCCAGAACCTAAAATTAGTAGGTTAACGTGACGAGCTTCACTCATGATTTTGTTCTCCGATAACATGCCTTAAGCAATTTGCATGGGATTGTATGGAATTTATAACGGCGGGTAAAGGGAAGTTAAGTATAGGAAATCGATTGCGCTAATCTATTGTGTAAATATTATTGTTCAGGCTGATTAATGAGGTTCATTAATCAGCCTGAAACAGTTATATGTCTTGCAAGGAGTGTAACGTCACCGTGATTAATAAATCAAATGACAGGTTGGTAAGTTATTCTTTTCTAAATAATTCTGGTGGTAATCTTCTGCTATGTGGAATGTTTGCAGTGGCACTATTTCAGTCACAATATGACGCTGCCCCCATTTACCACTGCGTGCTAATGCCAACTTTGAGCTTTCAGCTTGGGCTTTTTGCTCTTTATCGTGGAAAAAAATCGTGCTGCGATATTGCGTTCCAATGTCGCCACCTTGCATATTGAGCATGGTTGGGTTGTGATTTTTCCAAAATACATCAAGTAAATCATTGAAACTGACGACTTCCGGATCAAACTCGACTTGAACCACTTCAGCATGACCTGTTGAACCTGTCTTCACTTCTTTATAGGTCGTCGCACTGTCTTTGCCACCCATGTAGCCACAAGTTGCATTGCTTACACCGTCGATTTCACGGAAAAAATACTCAACACCCCAAAAACAACCTGCACCAAATGTTGCTAACGCCATGACATACCCTTAAAACAATTATAGAAGTCTAGATGGCCGTAATTGTGTTTAATATTTTATGTTTTTGCAAGCAAACTTTCATTAATAAATAAATCTAACTTATGCCCACAGTAAAATAACGTTTGGCTATGATAGAATCCGCCACAATAGGCCGTAATCGTTAACGTCGAACGTTAAGGTTAACGACGCCATATAATAATGATACAAGGAGTTGATAGTGTTATCTGACCTAACTAACAATAACGATTTTTTAGCTTACACCTTAGCCAACCCCACTCAAATACCCGCAGCGTATGATTTTATGCTCGGTGAACACACTCGCGTAGAGGTATTGGACACTGGAGTGATTGTGTTTACGCCGTCCACTGCCAGTAAAGATATTGTGTTGTCTTGCGCTGTGCATGGCAATGAAACCGCGCCGATTGAAATTTGCAATCAATTGATTAAAGACTTGCTGAACCAGCGCATTATTGCCAAACAGCGAGTGATGTTTTTAATTGGTAATCCCGCTGCCATTCTCAACAAAACCCGCTTTATAGACGAGAACATGAACCGGTTATTTAGCGGCGCTCATTCAAAAGGTGAGGGCTTAACCCACCCAGAACGTCATCGTGCCAAAGCGCTGGAACAATACGTGGCAGACTTCTTTAATGCTAACCGTGATCGCCAACGGATCCATTATGATTTACACACAGCTATTCGTGCTTCAAAGCATGAAAAGTTTGCCATTTACCCGTATCGTCCAGGCCGTGCTTTCAGCGGTGAACAAATCATGTTTTTGGCAGACTGCGGCGTTAACACCATCTTGTTTCACCATGAACCCACCACCACATTTAGTTACTATTCGTCTGAGCAATTTCAAGCAGATGCTTTTACTGTTGAATTAGGTAAAGTCATGCCATTTGGTCAAAATGATATGAGTCGCTTTGCTCAAACTCATACTATGCTTGAAAAGTTGATTACTGAACCACAGTTAACCCCTGTTGAGTTTGACCCTAGCAAGGTCAATTTGTACAAAGTATCACGTTCGATTAATAAGCATTTTGATGACTTTGCGTTTAGCTTTGCTGGTGATGCAGAAAACTTCAGTGCTTTTAGTCAAGGTGAGGTATTAGCCACAGAAGGTGGACAGCAAATTATGGTACAACATCCGCAAGAAGCCATCGTGTTTCCGAATGCCAATGTACCGATTGGACAACGAACAGTGCTTTGTTTAGTGCCTGCACCGAACGAGTCAATCTTGTAGTCGTAAAGCAATATATACATGTTAATCGTGAGTAAAATGCGTTTACAGCGAGAGTAGGTATTGATAGGTAGTTTACGTTAACGTAATGTCTACTCGCATAGTATAAATAGAGCCTTGTTTATAGTGAACATGGCTCAACAATAACAAGAGCATAATATGAGCAACGCACCACTGACCAATGAAACAGTGCACCGTGTCAGCTTCTTAGACAAAGCGTCATTGCACATCCCCATTTTGCGTATTTTGCAAGCCGACGGCACCACGTATGAAAACGCGGTATTGCCTGTTATCGACAAGACTTTAGCCGAAAAAATCTTTGATACCTGCGTTTTTACACGTGTATTAGACGAGCGTATGTTGGGTGCGCAGCGTCAAGGACGTATTAGTTTTTATATGACCTGTACCGGTGAAGAAGCCTCTATTGTAGGCAGCACAGCAGCACTTGATAAAGACGACGTCATTTTGGCTCAATACCGTGAGCATGCCTCATTGCGTTATCGCGGCTTTAGTACTGAACAATTTATGAACCAAATGTTCAGTAACGAAAAAGATTTAGGTAAAGGCCGACAAATGCCAATCCATTACGGCAGCCGTGAGCTTAATTACCAGACTATTTCTTCACCATTAGCAACGCAAATCCCGCAAGCTACAGGCGTGGCTTACGGCATGAAGTTACAAGGTAAACGTAATGTTGCCATTTGTTACTTTGGTGAAGGCGCTGCATCAGAAGGTGATTTTCACGCAGGCTTAAACATGGCTGCGGTATTGAAAGCACCGGTTATATTCTTTTGTCGTAACAATGGTTATGCCATTTCAACCCCTACCGAAGAGCAGTTTGCCGGTAACGGTATTGCCAGTCGTGGCGTAGGTTACGGTATGCATACTATTCGTGTAGACGGTAATGACATGCTGGCGGTACTTGCGGCAACGCAGCAGGCTCGCGCCCATGCACTAGAGCATAATGCACCTGTGCTCATTGAAGCCATGACTTACCGTTTAGGCGCGCACTCTTCATCAGATGATCCATCGGGTTACCGTTCAAAAGAAGAAGAAGCCAAATGGCAACAACATGATCCGGTTAAGCGTTTCAAATTGTGGATGATCAACAAAGGCTGGACTAGCGAAGCCGACGAAGCCACATTATTTGAACGTTATCGTGAAGAAGTGTTAGCTGCCGTTAAAGTGGCTGAGAAATTGCCTATCCCGAAACTGGATGAAATCATCGAAGATGTGCTTGATAAACCAACACCTGCGCTTAAAAAGCAGCTTAAAGAGTTAAAAGAGCACATTAATAAGTATCCAAAGGCCTATCCTAAAAGCGCAGGGAGACTCTAATCGTGGCTCAAATGAATATGTTACACGCCATCAATGAGGCGTTATCAATTGCCATGAAAGCCGACGAGCGCATGGTGATTTTTGGTGAAGATGTTGGCCACTTTGGTGGTGTTTTTCGTGCAACGTCCGGTTTACAAGAACAGTTCGGTCGTGACCGTTGTTTTAATACTCCGCTAACAGAGCAGGGTATTGCTGGTTTTGCTAACGGCTTAGCATCGTATGGTATGACTGCCGTTGCTGAAATTCAGTTTGCTGATTATATTTTTCCGGCTTTTGATCAAATCGTTAATGAATCAGCAAAATTTCGTTATCGCAGTGGTAATCAATTTGATGTCGGCGGCTTAACGTTCCGCACACCTTATGGTGGCGGCATAGCAGGTGGTCATTACCATTCACAATCACCAGAAGCCTATTTTACCCAAACACCTGGCTTAAAAGTGGTTATTCCGCGTAATCCAGAACAAGCCAAAGGCCTGTTGTTGGCTGCAATACGCGATCCAAACCCAGTGATTTTCTTTGAGCCTAAACGCTTATATCGTGCATCTGTAGGCGAAGTGCCAGCGGGCGACTACCAAATTGAATTGGGTAAAGCTCAAGTGGTGAAGCAAGGTCGTGATATTACTGTACTTGCCTGGGGCGCGCAGATGGAAATTGTTGAAAAAGCCTGTGAGCGTGCTGAAAAAGAAGGTATCTCATGCGAAATTATCGACTTACGCACCTTAGCGCCTTGGGATGTTGACACGGTTGCCAAATCTGTGACCAAAACCGGTCGTTTATTGATTAACCATGAAGCGCCGCTAACCGGTGGTTTTGCCGGTGAAATCGCCGCAACCATACAACAAGAGTGTTTCTTATCGCTTGAATCGCCAATCAGCCGTGTGTGTGGATTAGATACCCCATATCCATTAATACACGAAAAAGAATACATGCCTGATGAATTGAAAACCTTCGAAGCCATCAAGGCTACAGTGGCGTTTTAGGAGTAAGATATGATTAAAGATTTTATTTTACCCGACATCGGCGAAGGTGTGGTGGAATGTGAATTAGTCGATTGGTTAGTCTGCGAAGGTGACATCGTCACTGAAGACCAACCGATTGCCGATGTGATGACCGATAAAGCGCTAGTGCAAATTCCTGCACCACATGCCGGGAAAATTACCAAGTTGTATTATGCCAAAGGCGATATTGCCATTGTGCATCAACCACTCTATGCCGTTGAAATGGATAGTGATGATACTGAACACGCTCAGTCTCCTACTGCAGAGGTTACCCCTGTGGTTGAAGCGGGAGTGGCAAGTGTCGCAACTGAGAACCATTCAAACATTGAAGATTTTTTACTGCCCGACATTGGTGAAGGCATTGTTGAGTGTGAGTTAGTTGATTGGCTTGTTGAAGAAGGTGATGTGGTAGTTGAAGATCAACCCATTGCTGATGTGATGACCGACAAAGCGTTAGTGCAAATACCCGCGATGAAAGCCGGTAAAATTGTTAAATTGCATTACCGTAAAGGCCAACTTGCTAAAGTGCATTCGCCTCTATTCGCTATCGAAGTAGAAAGTGAAGACGTACCAATGACTCCTGCGCCACAGCCAATGGTTCAACATGCTGCAAGCCAAAGTGCGCCGATTACTGGTGAGCCTGTTGTGCAAGGTAAGGCGTTAGCCAGCCCTGCGGTGCGCCGTATGGCTCGCTCACTTGATATCAACATCGCACTTGTTGCTGGCAGTGGTAAACACGGCCGAGTTTATAAAGAAGATATTGAACGCCATCAACAAGCTGGTGCCCAGCCTATTGTTGCAGCATCTACACTCACCTCTAGTGTATCAACCTGTGTCAGCAGCACAGAATTGGCAACTACGAGTCAGTCTGGCGCAGATCGCGTTGAACCTATCAAAGGCGTTAAAGCGGTGATGGCGAAGATGATGGTTGAGTCTGTATCGACTATTCCACATTTTACCTACTGTGAAGAATTTGATTTAACAGAGTTAGTTGCCCTACGCGAAAGCATGAAACAACGTTACTCAACCGATGAAGTCAAACTTACCATGATGCCGTTCTTTATGAAGGCCATGTCACTTGCCATGATTGAGTTCCCAATTCTCAATAGCCAAGTGAATGCAGATTGTACTGAGCTGACCTACAAATCACGACATAACATTGGTATGGCTGTTGATTCAAAAGTGGGTTTATTGGTACCCAATATTAAAGATGTGCAAAGCAAATCGATTTTAGACATTGCCGCTGATATTACCCGATTAACGACTGCGGCTCGCAGTGGTCGAGTATCACCAGCAGATTTAAAAGACGGTACGATTTCAATCTCTAATATTGGCGCATTAGGTGGCACAGTCGCGACGCCAATTATTAATAAACCTGAAGTGGCCATTGTCGCATTAGGTAAGTTACAGGTATTGCCACGCTTTAATGCCAAAGGTGAAGTTGAAGCGCGTAAAATTATGCAAGTGAGCTGGTCTGGCGATCACCGTGTGATTGACGGTGGAACCATTGCTCGTTTCTGTAATCTGTGGAAACATTACCTAGAGCAACCGCAAGAAATGCTCTTAGCAATGCGTTAAAACTTTAATCGCTATGCGATAGGCTAAAAAAGACTAACTTAACCAAAAGGACGCTAAAGCGTCCTTTTGTTTTTAAGGTCTTTTTCGTATAATACTCAAATATTGTCATTAGATTGGAACCTGTATGAGTCTGTCGGCACCTAAAATTGAAACGATCGAATATCCGTTTCCGCCAAAACCTGCCGTGTTGTCTGACGTTGAGAAAGCACAATATAAAGCACGAATTAAGCAATTATTAATTGATCAAAATGCGGTGTTAGTTGCCCATTATTATACCGATCCTGAAATTCAAGCTTTAGCAGAAGAGACGGGCGGCTGTGTCTCTGACTCGCTAGAAATGGCGCGTTTTGGCCGTGATCATCCAGCAAAAAAATTGATTGTTGCTGGGGTTAAGTTTATGGGCGAAACTGCCAAAATCTTAAGTCCAGAAAAAACCATTTTAATGCCAACCCTTGAAGCAACCTGCTCATTAGATTTAGGTTGTCCTATCGAAGAGTTCAATGACTTTTGTGATGCTCACCCAGACCATACAGTGGTGGTTTATGCCAACACCTCAGCGGCGGTAAAAGCCCGTGCAGATTGGGTGGTAACCTCAAGTATTGCTTTAGAGATTGTAGAACACCTAGACAGCCAGGATAAAAAAATCATTTGGGCTCCAGACCGTCACCTTGGTTCATACATCAATAAGCAAACTGGCGCAGACATGTTGTTGTGGCAGGGCGAATGTATCGTGCATGATGAGTTTCAAGCTAAAGCATTACGTGAGCTTAAAAAGCAGCATCCAACGGCAGCCATTTTGGTTCACCCAGAATCACCAGCCAGTGTGGTTGAGCTTGCCGATGCCGTAGGCTCGACCAGCCAGTTGATCAAAGCGGCGCAAACCATGGCAAACGATAAGTTTATTGTGGCCACCGACCGCGGCATTTTTTACAAAATGCAACAAGCGGCGCCTGGTAAAACATTGCTTGAAGCGCCTACCGGCGGTAACGGTGCAACGTGTAAAAGCTGCGCCCACTGCCCATGGATGGCCATGAACGGTTTACAAGCCATTGAACAGTCATTGATCAATAGTGATAAAACCAATCATGAAATCTTTGTCGACGATGAGCTGCGCATTAAGGCGCTTATTCCACTGACACGCATGCTTGATTTTGCCAAAGAGTTAAACATGAAAGTGAAGGGTAATGCTTAATCACCATTTAGCTTAGTTATTGTAAAAAAGCCGACATGTTGTCGGCTTTTTTGTGCACTGGGGTGAACTTATACCATTGCGCTTCACTTATTAATGCGCAATGGTATTACTTAGGCGTTGGGTGCTGAGACGTTAATGAACACAGGACGTATGGAATATTGGTATAAGATTAAAATAATTTGCTGCAAGTAACAAAAAGCCCCGCATAAATGCGAGGCTCTTAAGCTAAATTCAACTAGCTAATCTATAACAAAGATTACTTAGCGTTCATTAGTGCAACAGTGTTGTCTAACATGCGGTTACTGAAACCCCATTCGTTGTCATACCATGCCATTACTTTCACTAAACGACCTTTAACACGTGTTTGTGTCGCATCGAAGTTAGATGAGAATGGGTTGTGGTTGAAATCGATAGACACTAATGGCTCTTCGTTAATCGCTAATACTTGATTTAACGGAGAAGCTTTAGCTGCATCAGCAACGATTTGGTTAATTTCTTCAACGGTAGTGTCACGTGAGGCTAAAAACGTTAAGTCAACTAATGATACGTTAACAGTCGGTACACGAACCGCTAAACCGTCAAACTTACCTTGTAACTCAGGAACCACTAAGCCTACAGCTGCAGCAGCACCTGTTTGCGTTGGGATCATTGACATTGCCGCAGCACGAGCACGACGTAAATCAGTGTGATATACATCTGATAAACGTTGATCGTTCGTGTAAGCATGAATCGTAGTCATTAAACCTGATTCAATACCCACAGCATCACTTAACGGTTTCGCCACAGGTGCTAAACAGTTAGTGGTACATGAAGCATTTGAAATCACGGTCATGTCTGCAGTTAATACGTCTTGGTTAACGCCATAAACAACGGTAGCGTCGACGTTTTTACCTGGAGCAGAAATAATCACTTTCTTTGCGCCAGCATCTAAGTGCGGCTGTACAGCTGCTTTTGATGTGAAAATACCAGTACATTCGTACACTACGTCAACGTTTAATTCTGCCCAAGGTAATTTTGATGGGTCACGTTCTTGGAACGTTAGAATTTTATCGCCATTGACATAAATGGCTTCATCATCGTGATCAACTTTGGCATTAAAACGACCATGTACAGAGTCATACTTGGTCAAATGTGCGTTAATTGATGCGTCACCTAAATCGTTTACTGCAACGATTTCGATTGGGTAATCTTTTTCGCTTTCATAAAGTGCACGTAGAACATTTCTTCCGATACGGCCATAGCCGTTAATAGCAACACGGATAGTCATCTCATATCCCTCAAGTGATAAAATAATTTGGTGGCATGTCGATCGCCTGGTTGTAAAATTACCAAATTAACCGTAATGGTCAAGTGAAATCACCCAAAAAGGGCAATTTAGGGTGATAAATTTCGTATTTTTTTTACATTTAGCACGTTTTGAAGATAATTTAAGCACAGTTTTGTAAGTTGGCATGTTGTGAGCGCATACGATAAAGCAAGGTTGTTAATCGTAACTCAACGTTATTTAAGCAACAGTTCACTGGCGCTATTAGCAAATTTTTCACTCAATACCGCAGCAACTAATTCTGCAGCCTGACTATCTAAGGATTGGGCTAATTGCTTATTGCCATTAATCATAGCCAATAATTGAGTTTCGTCTGCCTGGGTTTGACTTATGAGTAAATATGCTCGCGTTAGCAGGTATTCTTTTTCATAATCTTGCTGCTGTTTATAAACAGTGGCCAGTGCTAAAAACCAATCTGGATTCATTAATGCTGCATCAGTATTGCCAAGTAAATGCAGATAGAGGGTTTTGGCATCGTTTGGTGCGAAACGAACATAATGTGAAGCTAATTGGCCAATCATGTCAGGTTCGTTAAGTTGCCCTTGTTGATAAGCCTGTTCAACAATCTCAAGACCAGCTTGATCATTAAATCGTATCCAGCGGTAATACGCGAGGTAGAGATCGTTGTTGTCTTCAGTAAAGGCTTGTAATTCGGCAAGCGTTTGAGTGCTGACAGCAAACGCCCGTTCTCGGTCACGTGTTCGGTCTGTATTGAGTTTATGTTGCACACCGGCAGCCAGTTCGATGCACTTGCTGTATTTTTCGAGGTAAATAAGTTGCTGATATAGTTCTTTACCTGTAGGTGCTTCACGCTGCTTTAGTAAGTAACGATGACGAATAAGGTCACCTTTTTCAAAGCGACACCAACTATCTTTGTGTAAATCGCTACAAAGTTCAGGATTATTTTTACAAATGATGTCGCTATTACGGTCATTTTCGCAGCCAAAAAGACCAAAAAATGCCCCAATAACAATAAATGATGTAATTAATACAAAATTTTGGCTCAAACCGGACTCCAAGAGGTAAATTGTCTAATAAAATTACATATTTACCGAAAATTTGTTACTGGCGAAATGACGTGTATTTCATTACAATGTCGCCGACCAAGAGGGCAGAGCCCATACAATAAACTTAATTATTGGTCTTTTCTTTTTGTTACTCAAACCTTTCTGTTAAAAACTGGAAAAGTGAGATAAAGGATCCCTACATGAGCGCAGATAAACATTTACAAAGCTGGCAAGAACGTTTCGAAATGGCTGAAGCAATGCAACCATTGCTCGGTAAGTTGTATCGTAACCAAGGCGTTGAAGTGATGGTATATGGAAAACCATTATTAAACGCATCAACCATCGAAATCATTAAGTCACACCGTTTAGTACGTCGTCATGTTGGTGAAAAGTTACGCCTTCGCGAAAGTTTCCCATTTGTTGAAGCACTAAGCAAATTAGCGGTGAAACATTGTCGGGTCGATATCGGCAAATTAGCGATAAACTACTGGCGTAACAACAAGGACGCAAGCGGTATTGAAGCTTACATGGCACAAGAGTTAGCGCCTGCCATTAACCATGGTGATGATACACCTGCACGCGATGTTGTGCTTTACGGTTTCGGTCGTATCGGTCGACTACTGGCTCGTTTATTAATTGAACGTACGGGTAAAAGCAATAAAATGCGTTTACGTGCCATTGTTTTGCGTGGCGGTAAAAAAGGTGACCTCGAAAAGCGCGCCAGTTTATTACGCCGTGATTCAGTCCATGGACCGTTTAATGGTTCAGTTGAGGTTGATGAAGAAAACAATGCCATCATCGCGAACGGTACCTATATTCAAATCATTTATGCCAACTCACCTGATGAAGTCGATTACACAAAGTATGACATCAACAATGCATTAATCGTTGATAATACCGGTATTTGGAAGGATGAAGCAGGTTTAGGTCTACACCTTAAAAGCCCTGGCGCAAGCAAAGTATTGCTAACAGCACCTGCTAAAGGCGCAATCAAGAACGTGGTTTACGGTGTTAACGAAAACGATATTTTAGACGAAGACATGATTGTATCGGCGGCAAGTTGTACCACTAATGCCATTACTCCTGTACTAAAAGCCGTTAACGATAAGTATGGTATCGAAAATGGTCATGTTGAGACTATTCACTCTTACACCAACGATCAAAACCTAATTGATAACTACCACAGTGCTGATCGCCGCGGCCGTAGTGCACCATTAAACATGGTTATTACTGAAACGGGTGCCGCAAAAGCGGTGGCTAAAGCATTGCCTGTATTAGCGGGTAAGTTAACGGGTAATGCTATTCGCGTACCAACACCGAATGTGTCAATGGCAATCATCAGTGTTAATTTAAACGCTGAAACCAACCGTGATGAGCTCAACGAATACTTAAAAGATGTGGCACTGCAGTCTGGTTTACAAAATCAAATCGACTTTACTGAGTCGACTGAAATTGTATCAAGTGACTTAGTCGGTTCACGTTATGCAGGTGTTGTTGATTCACAAGCAACGATTGCAGAAGGTAAGCGTGCGATTTTATATGTGTGGTATGATAACGAGTTTGGCTATAGCTGTCAGGTTGTCGGTGTAATGCAAAAAATGTTGGGATTAACCACATTATCACTGCCTAACGTATAACTTCTATAAATCGTTAATACACTGCTGATAGCGTTTAGAATGAAAGCACCTCATCGAGGTGCTTTTTGTTTTTTGTTTGATACAAAAGTGTGAAGAGCTCAAGAAAACCCTTAAGGGATTATCTTAATGTGATTGTTTGTGGTGAAAAATTGTCTTAAATTAGCAAATAATCACCACAATGATGATTTATGCATCAAACAGTCATTTTGTTGCAATAATCCTGTCTTTATTGATTGACTATCCAGATCAAATCGGTAGAATGCCATTCCGCAGTCAGGGGAAACATCCTTAGGTTGCTTTGCTTAATTAAGCAAATATTGAAATGATTGAAAATGTGACATTAGCTCAGTTGGACAGGTTAAAAGACGATACCTTTCTTGCAGATTTAATAAAGCGTTTGTAAAGATTGAAAATGCGACATTAGCTCAGTTGGTAGAGCGATACCTTGCCAAGGTATAGGTCATCGGTTCGAACCCGATATGTCGCTCCAATTTCTTATCTCCTCCGATGGATTTGATTTTGGAAAGCATGGCGCGATGGCAGAATGGCTATGCTGCGGATTGCAAATCCGTCGATCTCGGTTCGACTCCGGGTCGCGCCTCCACAAAATTGCGTTTAATGGTTACTATTTGTAACGGTTAAAACAACACTTTGCCCGAGTGGTGGAATCGGTAGACACAAGGGATTTAAAATCCCTCGCTGAATAAGCGTGCCGGTTCAAGTCCGGCCTCGGGTACCATTATAATCTCTAGCAATAGAGAGTGGTGTAAAAAAGCCTCAACATTAGTTGGGGCTTTTTTACGTCTGAAATTTGAGTTTTATTGTTAAGGATTAAAGTCAAAAGCAAAATCCCTCGCGCTCTGGTTGAAAATCAGGCGTGCCATTCTTTCGATAAAGAGCAGTCCAGCCTCGGGTACCATTCTTTACAGTAAGAAATTACATACGTTAAGTATGGTGTGGCCAAAAGATGGCCACCCAGCCTAAGTGGATAAATATTGAACAACCAACTAGGCTTAGTTACCTTTAACTCAGACAGGTAATCTAAGATGGCTAGACCAAGACAAACTATCGTTAGCCTTGAAGATACACCTTACTATCACTGCTGTTCTCGTGTGGTGCGCAAGGCATTTTTATGTGGAATTGATAACTCTACAGGAGAGAATTTTGAGCATCGGCGAGAGTGGGTCGATTCACGCATTCTTGAGTTGGCTACCATCTTTGCCATTGATATCTGTGCGTATGCCGTGATGAGTAATCATTTGCATGTGCTGATAAAGGTTGATGCTGATAAGGCAAAACAGTGGTCAGATAAAGAAGTGCTCATTCAATGGCACAAGGGCTTTAAAGGTACGTTACTCACACAAAAATACCTAAAAGAAGAAGACCTTAACTCATTTGAACTTCAAACGGTTAATGAATGCATTACTGAATACCGTAGGCGCTTAATTGATATCAGTTGGTTTATGCGTTCACTCAGTGAACCCATCGCCAGAATGGCCAACAAAGAAGATAAATGTACCGGAAGATTCTGGGAAGGCAGGTTTAAATCTCAAGCACTGCTTGATGAAGCAGCAGTACTCGCCTGTATGGCTTATGTCGATTTAAACCCTGTCAGAGCCAATATGGCTGCAACTCCTGAAGCCTCAGATTACACCAGTATTCAGCGCCGTATCAATTCAGCAATGAAAGGTGAGCAACCAGCTGAGCTATTACCGTTTGTGGGTAATGAGCGACTCAATATGCCTAATGGGCTCATGTTCAGCGTGAAAGACTACATAGTATTGGTTGAAGATACCGGTCGGATTATTCGAGAAGATAAGCGCGGCGCCATTAGCTCAAGCAGCCAGGATATACTGAATAAATTAAACATCCCTGCAGAGAATTGGCTTAAAATCACCACAGAGTTTGGTGCATTATTTAAAGGCGCTGTCGGCGCATTACCTGCGTTAACCGAATACTGTGAGCATTTAGACCGAAAACGACGACAAGGCGCTGCAAATTGTCAGCGCTGGCTGTGCGCTTAAGTCATAATCCCCAATCAAATTACAATTCTTCTAACACTTGATAGCTATCAAGTTTTTCTGCTGTGCCTAATTTCTTAGGTGACCATAAACCACTCATTTAACGATAATATTTTAGCCATATCGATAAAAATGATGCGTTGATGCATCGACTGTAACCCTCGCCAAAGCCATGAAAACGAGTTATGTTGTTTGTTCAAGAAAAATGGGTGGCATCGTTTTTTTTGGCGCTGGTCAAAAAGTGTAATCAGCCCCTGAGAAATGGGTGGCATCGTTTTTTTCGTTTTTTGGTGTTAGAGCTATATTTTACGTAGTGTACGGAAATTTCTTTTCGATTGAATTCACGGAAGATATGTCGAATTACACTCAAGCTGAAGGTATGAAATTTACTTGATTTTACCTTATGCTTCCTGAACATATCGGGCGACAGTAATTATGGGTGGCATCATTTTTGGGAGCGTCCATATATGGCATCATTTTTGTTTACTAGCTCGCCTCTGTCCAGGAATGAGCTAGAGAAGCTTTAATCTAGTGGACGTTTTTTAATTGGACACTACAGTAAATATGATTAGTGGAGCAACATCATAATGAAAAATTTAATACTTTTTTTATTCTTTTTTCCATTATTTTTAAATGCCGCTGAAGCTTATAGTAGCAGCTCTTTTATTGAGCAAATGAAAGGTTTATGCCTAAATTCTGAAGCGACTCACTGCTCTAGTGAATTGTATAGTATAGTATAGGGAAAGAGCATGAAAATGCTGTCGTTTACATCAAACAGCCGGAATTCATTTTTGATAAATATTGTGTGGAATTGGAAAATAAACATGAGCTAACATCTAGAGTGTATACCTTAAATTCATATATATATGTTGGCAGGTCTATCAATGGAACTTGTACAGAATATATTCGTTATACACAAGAACATGATGGGAAGTCTTTGTATATTGATGCTAATGCTTTAGATTTTATTTTTTCGATAAAAGATGTATTTCAGAAAAATAAACTCAGGAGTAAATGCCTTAATAAGTCTGATGATTTTTATAAAAATATCAATATTTATGGTGTGAATATATATCCAAGTATTGTCGATGGTAAGCTAAAATATGAAATAAGCATAACTCAAACAGGCGATGATGTTTTGTTCACTATATACTTTGATTCAACAACTCATGCGGAAGAATGCGAAAGAGAAAGAGGCCGAAAGCCATAGCATTCCAAAGTTAATAAATCATCGGACATGGCCAGACAAAGGACAAACTATCGTTAGCTCAGAAAATACTTCTCCCTAATACAACTGTTCTTTTATACAGAGTGAGCAGTAATTTGTGGGGTTAGAATTTATATGGGCAACGTTATAAAAAATAAATTCTAGCCACTTTTGTCCATAAACGGGTTATGGAGCTTAACTCGGTTATGTCCAATAACAAGCTAGCCTTAGCCTCAAAATGCCAACATTCAACTCCAAACTTGAGATTGTTGAAGGTTTTTTATCAAAGAATACGTGAGCCTGTAAATAATAAGGCAACCAAGTGGTTGCCTTATTTGTGTTTGTTGATGGTGTTGTCATGCCTGGTTATAACGGCTTAATCATCATAATGATCATTATCTATCGCCTGTTGGCGCTCGCGTTTAAATTGTGCGTCTTCATAAGCAGCGTTGATTTCTTCAAGTACCGAGTCAATATCGGCAGCATTGGTGTCGTCTTCAAACAAGCCTGTAAGTGCGGTATCTGGCTCGAGTTCGCCTTGTTCGTAAAGGGCCCACATTTCTTTAGCGTATTTTGTTTGCAACAGTTCTGGGGCAAATTGGCCGTAATATTCGGTCATGTTATTCACATCACGATATAACATGGCTCTGGCATTGTTGTTAGCCGATGCATCGACAGCTTGTGGAAGGTCGATGATCACTGGGCCATGACTATCAACTAATACATTAAATTCAGATAAGTCACCGTGCACAATACCGGCACATAACATACGAACGATATAACCCATCATCGTGTGATGTTGCGACATGGCTTGCGCATGGGTTAAGTTCACGTCGTTTAAACGTGGAGCCACATCGCCATTGGCGTCGGTAATCAACTCCATCAATAATACGCCGTCAAAACAACCGTAAGGCACAGGAACGCGAATTTTTGCTGCTGCGCATTGATACAATGCATCAACCTCGGCATTTTGCCAGGCTTTCTCTTGTTCTTCGCGGCCGTATTTCGAGCCTTTTTCCATCGCACGACCACGACGGCTATTTTTCGTTTTGCGTCCTTCTTGATACTGCGCAGCTTTTTTAAAGCTGCGCTTGGTCGCTTCTTTATAGACTTTGGCGCAGCGAATAGCATCACCACACCGGATCATATAGACAGTGGCTTCTTTGCCACTCATCAGTTGGCTTATCACTTCATCAACGAGACCGTCGTCAACTAGTGGCTGTAATCGTATTGGGGTTTTCATAGCGCCCGTTATACCTTAGTTGCGACTATGATGATATATCTTGGCAGACTATTTTTATTTTGTTTTGACATCAGGTATTTTTTTGTACAGTTTATGTCATCAAAATAGTTTTTTTCCATATTTTGCTATCGCTTTACCTGCATTGATAAGCGGATCAATGTAGATGCAATCATTAACGACACATAACTACATCTCTTACTGAGATGTGAAAATAGGAATACCTATGAATGTTTATACCCGCACGTTAACCCATTGTTTACTCTTTTCAACGATGTTATCTGCTCCGTTAATGGCCCAGACTGAGATTAATCCAATATACGATCAAGCGCGGGCAGAAAAAGTAGGGGCGGATGAATATGGCATGAAACGTTATGTGATGGCGTTTTTAAGTCGAGGACCTAACCGAGAACGTCCCAAAGCAGAAGCTGATGAACTGCAACGGTTACACATGGCCAATATTGGACGTTTAGCCGAAGAGGGTAATACCATTGCGCATTAATAAGTGACCACTCAGAATGCGTCCAGCGGTTTTTGATTAAGGCGTCGCTATGCAGTAATGGTTGTTCCCTTTCAAATAGCGAGAACGCAGAGCAAAAGCCGCTGGGGCATTCCTTTCAGGCGAGTTTTAAAAGGGCTTACACTGCGTTGCATGACTTCGAAAGAGAATAATTATTCATTCAGTCATTCGCCTTGTTTAAGCCCTTTTAAATTCTCGCTGAGAGATCATTTACTAACGCGCAATGGTATGAATTAGTATTGGCGGGGCCTTTTTTAACTGATGGCGAACTCCGTGGTATTTATATTTTCGATGTAGAAACCATTGAACAGGCTCAACAATTAACTGCTACCGACCCTGCGATTAAAGCAGGCAGTTTGGTAATGGAATTAGTCCCCTGGTATGGCAGTGCTGCGTTAATGGAAGTCAATGCGATTCATAACACGCTGGCCAAAACGCTGATGTAATTGGCATAATAATGAGTCATAAGTTAATCGAATTGATTCTGGTTTAGCATCAAATAAAACCTAATAACATATGCATTATTGAATGGTCTTTTGGCGTTAACCTCTGAAGCATAACAGGTACAATATACTTTGTTTAGTTGATAGAGAACATTATGGCCAATGTAGTGAACAAAACGATATTCAGTAGTCGCGTATTTTCAATTAATTTAGTGACTTATCAAGAGAATCATCGAGTGATGGCACACGTTGATCCTGTGCAGCAAGGACGATACTACAAGTTCAATGTGGTGATTAAACAGCCTCAGATTGGGGGAGTGTTTACCTGTGAAAAATACATTATCAATCTGTTTAATCGCGTGTATCTGTTTCGCCCTGATCTTTATGAACATAGCGTGACTAAAATTCAGTCCGGTAAACGGGTCTTATTAAGTATTGCTGTGAATATTTGACGCAAGGCTACAACATCATCATATCAGTGTTGTGGAGGGGAGTTCGCCATTTAGTACTTAAGCTGATTAACCTTCGTGGGCGAGTTTTGTGAGTGCTGGTGCAGGACTATGATTGGTACTGTATTGACGTTTTGCGACGATTTCAACACCCTGGCAAGACAGCTTTAGGTTGAGGTCAGTTTCTGGCACACAACAGCAGGGGAGGCATTCATCAGCGTTAAGTTCTGCTAATGGCTGGGTAAGGTAACTGACTTCACCTGAAATCACTGTGGTTTTACAGGCGCCGCAAAAACCATTGCGGCACTCTGAAAATACCTTTACCTTTTTCGACTCAAGCGCTTCTAGTAAGCTTGAATGTTTGCCGTCAAACAAAATCACCGGCTGACCTTTCAAGCTTACGATAGGGGCTTTTTTGAAATACTTCTTATAAGTCAAAATCTAAAAACTCATCGCCATCGACAGAAGAATCAATTTGTCCTACAAGGTATGAAGACACTTCAACTTCTTGCGGGGCCACTTGCACTGCATCGCTTTCTAACCAGTTTTTCATCCATGGCAGTGGGTTTGACAACTCTTCGTATGGCTGTGGTAAATGCACCGACTTCATACGTTGGTTAGTAATAAACTCAACATACTGACATAAGATTTGTTCGTTTAAGCCGATCATTGAGCCGTCTTTAAACAAGTATTTAGCCCATTCTTTTTCTTGCTCAGCCGCTTTAACAAACAAGTCGTAGGCTTCTTGCTGGCACTCAATGGCAATTTCGGCCATTTCTGGGTCGTCTTTACCGCCTTGCATTAAGCTTAGAATGTGCTGCGTGCTGTTAAGATGTAAGGCTTCATCACGCGCGATTAAGCGAATAATTTTGGCGTTACCTTCCATTAAGCGGCGCTCTGCAAAAGCAAATGAACAGGCAAAGCTCACATAAAATCGAATAGCTTCTAATGCGTTGACTGACATCATGCACAGATACAATGACTTTTTAAGAATACGCAGGTTTACGGTAATTTTTTCACCGTTGATCTCATGCGTACCCGAACCGTGCAAGTTATGCACTTGCGTGAGTTTAATGAGGTCATCGTAATAACGAGCAATATCTCCGGCGCGTTTTAAAATATGATCATTTTCGACGATATCATCAAACACCACGGATGGGTTGTTAACGATATTACGAATAATGTGAGTGTACGAGCGTGAATGAATGGTTTCTGAGAACGACCAGGTTTCAATCCATGTCTCTAGCTCAGGCAATGACACTAACGGCAAAAATGCGACGTTAGGCGAGCGACCTTGAATAGAGTCAAGCAAGGTTTGATATTTAAGATTGGAAATAAAAATGTGTTTTTCGTGTTCAGGTAACCCACCAAAGTCGATTTTGTCACGGCTAACGTCAACTTCTTCTGGGCGCCAGAAAAACGATAATTGTTTTTCAATCAGCTTTTCGAAGACTTCGTATTTCTGTTGATCGTAGTGAGCCACGTTAACTGATTGGCCAAAAAACATCGGTTCTTTGGTGGAATCGTTTGGTGTTTGACAAAATGTTGAGTAAGCCATTATTTGGTGTCCTGAAAAACGCATTTCAAAAAGCGGGGAAGGTCCCCGCTCAATAATTCCATTAGATGATTAAATTTTGCAAGCACCGCCTGCGCAACCGTCATCTTCTTCCTCTACGGCAATCAAGTCGTCAAACTGATCTTTAGCGCCGTCACGGGTGTTATGATAATACAAAGTCTTAACCCCTAACTTGTACACACTTAACAAATCTTTAAGTAAGGTTTGCATGGGTACGCGTCCGCCTTCAAAACGGCTTGGGTCGTAGTTGGTGTTCGCTGAAATCGCCTGATCGACAAACTTCTGCATTAATCCAACAAGTTGGATGTAGCCATCGTTGTTTGGCATGTTCCATAACAATTCATACTTGTCTTTAAGTAGGTCAAAATCAGGTACGACTTGCTTTAACTGACCGTCTTTACTGGCTTTAACGCTGATGAGTCCGCGTGGAGGCTCAATACCGTTAGTCGCATTAGAAATTTGCGACGAGGTTTCAGACGGCATTAATGCCGATAACGTTGAGTTACGTAAACCGTATTGCTTAATGTCGCTACGTAATGTTTCCCAATCCATGTGTAATGGTTCGTCACAAATCTTATCGAGGTCACGCTTGTAGGTGTCGATAGGTAAAATACCTTTCGAATAAGTTGTCTCGTTAAATAACGGACATGCACCTTGCTCTTTCGCTAAGTTCATTGAGGCTTTCAGTAAGTAATACTGAATGGCTTCAAAGGTTTTATGGGTCAGGTTGTTTGCAGAACCGTCTGAGTATTTCTTGCCGTTCTTCGCTAAGTAGTTAGCAAAGTTAATCACGCCAATACCTAAAGTACGGCGGTTCATTGAGCTCGTTTGTGCTGCTTTGATTGGGTAATCTTGGTAATCCAATAAATTATCTAATGCACGAACAGCAAGATCGGCCAATGGCTCTAGTTCAGATAAATCTTTAATTGCACCTAGGTTAAGCGCTGACAACGTACACAGTGCGATTTCACCGTCTGGATCGTCGATGTTGTTCAGTGGCTTAGTTGGCAATGCAATTTCTAAGCACAAGTTAGATTGCTTAATTGGGGCAACTTTAGAATCAAATGGGCTGTGAGTATTACAGTGATCCACGTTTTGAATGTAGATACGGCCAGTAGATGCACGCTCTTGCATCATTAGTGAGAATAACTCAACCGCTTTAATTTGTTTTTTACGGACGTTGTCGTCTTGTTCATACTGAAGGTATAAACGTTCAAACTCGGCCTGATCTTCAAAGAAGGCGTCGTAAAGGCCAGGTACGTCTGATGGGCTGAATAAGCTGATGTATTCGCCTTTAATCAAACGTTGGTACATCAGTTTGTTTAACTGTACGCCGTAATCAAGGTGACGAACACGGTTGTCATCCACACCACGGTTGTTTTTAAGCACCAGTAGCGACTCAACTTCTAAATGCCATAGCGGGTAGAACAGGGTCGCTGCACCGCCACGAACGCCGCCTTGAGAACAAGACTTAACCGCAGTTTGGAAGTATTTATAAAAAGGTAAGCAACCGGTGTGGAATGCTTCACCGCCGCGGATCGGGCTACCTAACGCACGGATACGGCCAGCGTTAATACCAATACCAGCGCGTTGGCTGACGTATTTAACGATAGACGATGCGGTCGCGTTGATTGAATCTAAGCTGTCATCACATTCAATTAGTACACAAGAACTGAACTGACGTGTCGGTGTACGCACACCAGACATGATAGGTGTCGGCAATGAAATTTTGAACAGAGACGTCGCGTCATAAAAGTCTTTAATGTACTTAAGACGGATTTCTTTTGGGTAACGCGCAAATAAGCACGCTGCCACTAAAATATACAGGAACTGCGCACTTTCGTAGACTTCGTGAGTCACACGGTTTTGCACCAGGTATTTGCCTTCTAATTGCTTAACTGCAGCATAAGAGAAGTTCATGTCACGCCAGTGATCAATGTAGGTGTCTAACGTTTCGATTTCTTCACGAGTGTAATCGGCCAAAATATGCATATCATATTTGCCCATTTCCACTAAACGAGTCACATGGTCGTACAGCTTAGGTGGTTCGAACTGACCAAAGGCTTTTTTGCGTAAATGAAATACCGCCAGGCGAGCCGCTAAGAATTGATAATCTGGCGAATCTGGCGAGATTAAATCGGCTGCGGCTTTAATAATGGTTTCATGAATGGCTTCTGTTGGAATGCCGTCAAAAAACTGCAGATGAGATCGAAGTTCAACTTCCGATACTGAGACGTTTTTTAATCCCTTGGCTGCCCAAGTGATCACGCGGTGAATTTTATCTAAATCGATAGTTTCACGTTCGCCACTGCGTTTAGTGACTGTCATATTGCTATTCATTGAAGAGAGGCCTTGGTTCGATATCCGGTCATGTGATCACGTTCTGGATGCTGCGTTACTTTATTCGATCAGAACAAATCACAAAACAGTTCCATGTTAAAACAATCATCCTGAATGCACTTACGGCAATGTACATCTACAGTACGTTCAGTAAGCATCTACGTTTTTAATGCAAGCATTACGTAGTGTTTTGATTGTCACCCACACACAAGATATGGTGTTATTTATAAACTGAGATACAAGATAGTGAGGTTTGAGCTGATTTGCAAGCCACAATTACATTAACTTCTTGTGGATAAGTTGAGGATAAAGAGCAGGGTTAGTAACGGCTAACCCTAGAGCCCAAATTTATATAGTGTTTTTCATGGATGATGTTTTTTTGTGCGATAGATTAGAAATTTTTGATCGCTAAAATAAGCAGCGATCAAAAAATTAACACCAATTTTAGATTGATCTTTTGTCGCATTTGATGTGCAACTATATTGGTGACAACTCCTTGTGTAATCTTTTGTAATAACTGGGCGACACTTAAGCATCCATTGTGTTTAGGCAAAAAATTGTTTTAACGATGCGCCGTGTTCAAATTGCTGCTTGGATGGCCACAGATCAGGTGTATCTGTGGCAGATAAATATCCCCAAAGCGCAACGCCACCAAGCATATTGGCGTTGTGGGCGGCGATCAGATCGCGCTCAGCATCACCTAAATATAAAATGTGTTCTGGTGGCGTGGATATTTGCTGGGCGGCTAATAACATCGGGGCGGTGTGGGGTTTTGCATGACGCGTGCTGTCGCCGCTGATCATGGTTTTTAGCTGGTGAGTTAATCCCAGTTTTTCAACCAGTGGCCGAGCAAAACGGGCAGGCTTATTGGTGACCACACCGTAAGGAATACCTTGCTCATCTAATAATGTCAGTAGCTCAGCCAAGTTATCGAATAAACGACTGTGATCGCCATTAATTCGGCCATAATGTTGTAATAACTTTTGTTGAATATGTACTTGCAGTGCTTCATCGGCATTGGGTATGGCCGTTTTAACTAAAAACAAACTGCCGTGCGAAGCGGCATGGCGCATTTTATCCAGTGGCTGAGCACTAAAACCGGCATCATCTAAACTCAAATTCAATGCATGAACTAAATCAGGTGCGGTATCGGCTAATGTGCCATCAAGGTCAAATAATACCCCTTTAACATCGTGTTTATGCACTGTATAAATCCTTGTGTAGGCGTGGGCTCGGCGCGAGGAATAACTGCGGTGAGAGGCCGATAACGTGGCTGTTATCGGCTTTTAATGGTCGTAAGCCTGTTTAATCGATTTTCTGGGTGGCAACCATGTAGTTTACATCAACACTGTTAGTGTATTTAAATACGCCAGACAGGGGATTGTAGGTAATGCCCAAAGCATCTTTACATAATAAATCGGTATTATCGACCAGCGCCATTAACTCAGATGGACGAATAAATTTACTGTGGTCATGTGTGCCAATAGGCAACATTTTCAGTAAATATTCGGCGCCGATAATGGTTTGCAAGTAAGACATAATATTGCGGTTTATGGTAGAGAAAAACACAAAACCATTAGGTTTGACCATATCACAACAGGCTTGAATGACCGATTGTGGATCGGGGACATGCTCAAGCATTTCCATGCAAGTGACCACATCATAATATTCGCGGTGACTGTCGCGGTGATCTTCTGCGGTGGTTTTAAGATAATTAACGCTAATCCCGGCTTCTAATGCATGCAACTTTGCCACTTCTAAGGGCTCTGTACCCATGTCGATACCATCAACATTAGCGCCAATACGCGCCATGCTTTCAGATAAAATACCACCACCACAACCCACATCTAATACGTTTTTGCCAAATACACCGCCTGCGGTTTGATCGATATAATTTAATCGCAGCGGATTAAGTAAATGCAATGGCTTGAACTCGCCATTAAGATCCCACCAGGTTTGTGCCATGGCTTCAAATTTTGCGATCTCATGCGGATCAACATTGGCTGTTGATTGTTCAGCGTCTGACATAAGTTAACCTAACTGTCTAATAAAGTATGGGCGTTATTATAACGATAACCTTCACGAATAGTAGTCAACATTGTGCTTTTAAGACTTAGCTTTGCTTATAAAATCGCCGTTTAGAACCCGTGGGAACATTTTTTATAATATAAAGCGCTTAAAGCATCAGCAGTTTGGCTTTTATGTCGACAAAAATTGTTGGCATATTAGTGTGTAATTAAACTAAGCAAGCTGAAAATATTAGCTTTTTTATAATTTTTATACCCGAGTAGGCATTTGGCTGGTGTTTGCTCTGGCGACATTAAATATCTGTGTTAGAATGCCAAATCACGTTTTTAAGCTAGATAATAATATGGAAGATTTATTGTCAGCTAACTTTAGGGGAACGCGCAGTTTATGACTGATCTGGCATCATCTATTTCGCCAATTAATATCGAAGACGAACTTAAGAATTCTTACCTTGATTACGCCATGAGTGTAATTGTAGGTCGTGCATTACCTGACGTGCGTGACGGTTTAAAGCCCGTTCACCGTCGCGTATTGTTCGCAATGAGCGAATTAAAAAACGATTGGAACAAACCATATAAAAAATCCGCTCGTGTCGTTGGTGACGTAATTGGTAAATATCACCCACATGGTGATACCGCGGTATACGATACCATCGTCCGTATGGCGCAACCTTTCTCGCTTCGCTACACACTGGTCGACGGACAAGGAAACTTTGGTTCGGTTGACGGTGACTCGGCAGCGGCAATGCGTTATACCGAAATCCGTATGCAAAAGTTGGCGCATTCACTGCTTGCCGACCTTGAAAAAGAAACCGTCGACTTTGTTCCTAACTACGACGGCACTGAATTTATTCCTGCTGTATTGCCAACACGTGTACCTAACCTGTTAATCAATGGTTCATCAGGTATTGCTGTTGGTATGGCAACTAACATTCCGCCACATAACTTAACAGAAGTGGTTAAAGGCTGTTTAGCCTTAATCGATGAGCCAAGCTTATCGATTGAACAGTTAATGGAATACATTCCTGGCCCTGATTTCCCAACAGCGGCATCGATTAACGGCCGCAAAGGCATTATTGATGCGTATAAAACCGGTCGCGGCCGTGCTGTTATGCGTTCTAAAGCTGAAGTCGAGACCGAAGATAATGGCCGTGAACGTATTATTGTTCATGAAATTCCATATCAAGTTAACAAAGCTAAGCTGATTGAAAAAATCGCTGAGTTAGTGAAAGACAAAAAGATTGAAGGCATTAGCGGTTTACGCGATGAGTCTGATAAAGACGGCATGCGTATCGTGATTGAAATCAAACGCGGTGAAGTAGGCGAGGTTGTATTAAACAACCTATATGCCCAAACACAAATGCAGTGTTCTTTTGGTATTAACATGGTGGCATTGACCAACGGTCAGCCTAAATTGTTTAACCTTAAAGAAATGCTTGAGTGCTTTATTCTTCACCGTCGTGAAGTTGTTACCCGTCGTACGGTATTTGAACTGCGTAAAGCGCGCGAACGTGCTCATATTCTTGAAGCACTAGCGATTGCACTGGCTAACATCGACCCAATCATTGCATTAATTAAGGCTTCTCCAACACCTGCTGAAGCGAAAGTGAAGTTAATTGCACAAGGTTGGGAATTAGGCCATGTACAAGGCATGCTTGAAAAAGCAGGCGATGATGCCGCGCGCCCTGAATGGTTAGAGCCTGAATATGGTATCCGTGACGGCAAATACTATTTAACAGAACAACAAGCGCAAGCGATCCTTGAATTACGTTTACACCGTTTAACCGGTTTAGAACATGACAAGATTTTAGCTGAATACGAAGAGCTATTAGTGCTCATTGCGGGTCTATTATTGATCCTTCGTAGTCCAGAGCGCTTAATGGAAGTCATTAAAGAAGAGCTAGAAGAAATTCTAGAACAATATGGTGACGCCCGTCGTACAATTATTAACGCCAACGAAATTGACATGAGTCTTGAAGACTTAATCAATGAAGAAGACGTTGTCGTGACCTTGTCGCATTTAGGTTACGCCAAGTACCAGCCATTGTCTGACTACCAAGCACAGCGTCGTGGTGGTAAAGGTAAAGCCGCGACTAAAGTAAAAGACGAAGATTTCGTTGAAAAACTGCTGGTTGCTAATACTCACGATACCATTTTGTGTTTCTCTGACTTTGGTAAAATGTACTGGCTTAAAGTGTACCAGTTACCGCTTGCGAGCCGTACCGCTCGTGGTCGTCCAATTGTTAACTTGTTGCCATTGTCTGATGGTGAACGTATTACCGCTATTTTACCGGTACGCGAATACGCTGATGATAAGTACATCATCATGGCGACTGCAGACGGCACCGTGAAAAAAACCGCGTTAACTGCGTACAGCAATCCACGCGCAAACGGCATTATTGCCGTGAACTTAAAAGACGGCGACCAGTTAATTGGTGTTGATATTACTGAAGGTAGCGACGACATCATGTTGTTCTCTAACGAAGGTAAAGTGGTTCGCTTTAACGAAAAAGCACGTGATTCTGAAACCGGTGAAGTAAAGATTGATGCCGAAACAGGCGAAGAAATCATCGCATTACGTCCAATGGGCCGTACTGCAACGGGTGTTCGTGGTATTAAACTTGAAGACGGTCAAAAAGTGGTTTCACTGATTGTACCTAAAGGTGATGGCGCAATCTTAACGGTAACCGAAAACGGTTATGGTAAGCGTACTGAGCTAAGTGAATACCCAGCGAAGAGCCGTGGCACTAAAGGTGTTGTATCCATTAAAGTGAGTGAGCGTAATGGCTCAGTAGTGGGTGCCGTGCAAGTCGGTGATTTTGATGAAATCATGCTTATCAGTGACAAAGGCACCTTGGTGCGTACTCCTGCTGAAGGCGTTTCAATTATTGGCCGTAACACGCAAGGTGTGACCATTATCCGTACTGCAGATGACGAGAAAGTCGTCGGCTTACAACGTATTGAAGAAATTCAAACTGAAGAGCTGTTAGATGAAGAAGGCAACGTGATTGCACCTGCTGCTAGCATCGACGGTGAAGCAACAGATGTTGAGTCTGTTGACGCAGAAGTTGATACTGATTTACAAGATGATGTAGAGAGCGACGAACAGGACTAACCTGTACGATTATCTCAACACACTAATAACGAGCGCCTCAGGGCGCTCGTTTTATTTTGCGGAAAATTATTCATCAAAATAGGCAAATAAAGGCCTATTCAACAGCTCATAAAGTCCTTAGTATTAACGGCTATACATGATGATATCCATCATATGAATTATCTGAGTAGATCAGAGAGTTAATGTGATTGGTATGAATACAAATTGAGTCAAGGAGTTGTCTGTGAGCGCGATTTATAATTTCTGTGCGGGTCCTGCGATGTTACCTCAAGCTGTGATGCAAAAAGCACAACAGGAATTAATTGATTGGAATGGCCTTGGCGTTTCCGTTATGGAAATCAGTCATCGTAGTAAAGAGTTTATCGCCTTAACCGAGCAAGCAGAAGCCACCTTGCGGCAGTTAATGCACATTCCGACAAACTACCATGTGCTTTTTATGCACGGTGGTGGCCGCGCCCAGTTTTCAAATGTCGTTAACAACTTTTTAGGTGATAACGGTCGTGCCTTATATTTAGTCAGTGGCCAGTGGTCGTCTGCTGCGGTGACCGAAGCACATAAGTTGGTTGGTGAAAGCCAAATAGACAGCCTTAATATTGTTGAAAACGTCGACGGCTTAAATCAAGTGAACTTGCCAGATCTTAATGCGATCGATAAAGACTATCGTTATGTGCATTACTGCTCTAATGAAACGGTTGACGGTATTGAAATCTTTGAAGAGCTAGACAGCCCATGGCCAGTAGTTGCCGATCTGTCATCAACCATTATGTCCCATGACATTGATGTCAGCAAATATGGGCTTATTTATGCAGGTGCACAAAAGAACATTGGCCCATCGGGCTTATCGATTGTGATTGTACGTGATGACATGCTTAAGCTACCTTCATTGCCACAGTCATCAATCATGGATTATCGTATCGCGGTTGAGCATGGCTCAATGTTTAATACTCCGCCCACGTTTGCATGGTACCTCGCATCAGAAGTGTTTGCCTGGTTAGCGGCAAATGGCGGCGTGAGTGCAATGGCTGAAGTAAATCAGCAAAAAGCGGCATTACTGTATGATTGTATCGATTCAAATCCATTTTATAAAAATGGTGTTGCGCCGCACAATCGTTCACGCATGAACGTTACTTTCCAGTTGGTGAATGACGCTCTTGATGGCGAGTTTTTAAAACAAGCAGAGCAGGCGGGTTTAGTTGCGCTAAAAGGGCATCGTATTGTCGGCGGCATGCGCGCGAGTATTTATAACGCAATGCCATTAGCGGGTGTGCAAAAACTGGTCAACTTTATGAATCAATTTGCCACTCAGCACGCTTAACGTTTGCTGCCATTGTTAACGCCTCTGTTGAGGCGTTAAATCCCAAGAAGATCCTAAGTGGATCTTTTTTGTTATGTGTAGCGTAAATGTGGATGAGTCATCACTTATCTTTGCATAGCTTTACCCTTAAATACGGGGTTGTTAACCCCTTTTTAACCGCATAAGTTTTATAGTCTTTCCATGGCGCGACACTCATGGAGACAAATAATGACCACCCCAACAGCAACAAAATCGCCTATCCATAAGGCCAGTATTTACCCATTACAACTGCCTAAAACGACCAAGTTGGCAGTGGCTTATCTCTCTATCGTGATCGTGCCGGTTGTCATAGCACAGCTTTTAGGTATGCAAATTGAAGGTATTTACACCAGCATATTAAGTGCGGTTAACTTACTTGCCATGAGTGTGTTTTTTATGCAATTTCCGCTGGCGGGTCGCATCAAACAATTACCTTTGTTCGCCAATATTGACTGGGGGATCACCAGGCACAAACAGCTCGGGCAGTATGTAGGCCTATTCTTTTTCTTACATCCCATTTTGATTTTGCTGCCTAAAGCAATGATGTCATTTGACGACTTTAGTGTCAGCCTCATCAGCGCAATTACGTCACCCCATTTATTAACAGGGCTACTCGCCTGGGTAACGATGGCGGTGTGGGTGTTGATGTCGGTGTTTAAAGATAAGCTCAATATCAACTATGAAACTTGGCGTTTTCTGCATGTGATTGGTTTTAGCATTATCGCTACACTGGCAACATTGCATATCACCACAGTGGGCAGTCATGGCCAATATAATCAACAGTTTAATGTTACTTGGTGGCTGCTATATGCCGTGTCTATGACATTAATTGTTTATAACTATGGCATTAAACCGCGTTTAATTAAGCAACGTCCTTATGCCATTTCTCATGTTGAAAAAATCAATGAATCTGATTGGCAGGTTAACATTGCCCCGACCACCTCCAATACGCTGGCATATCAACCTGGGCAATTTGTGTGGCTCAATACCACGGGCAACCCTTACAGCTTTGAGCAACATCCATTTTCAATTGTGACAGGGGCTGAGCAAGGGCAATTAGGCTTTATTATCAGAGCACTTGGCGATTTTACCTCATCACTTGATCAACTAACTGCAGGTCAAACCGTGTTTGTTGATGGCCCCTACGGCTGCATGACGTTAGATCAAAGCCAGCTTGCAAGCGGTATTACCCTCATCGCCGGCGGAGCGGGGATTGCCCCCATGTTAAGTTTATTACGTCAGCTTGCTGCGCAACATGATCCACGGCCTATCTGGTTGCTCTATGCTAACCGCACCCAAGCGCGCATGGTATATGTTGATGAGTTAGTTGAGCTTGAAAAGACCATGATCGACTTTAAAGTACAGCTAATATGTGAACAGCTAAATGTGCATGATGACAGCTTACCGAGTTACCTCGTGCCAGGGCTGATTAATCAAACGCTTATCAATGCCACCATGACAACAGGTAAAGAGTCACAATGGACGTTTTACTTATGTGGGCCAAAAGGGATGATTGCTGCAACGACAACACATTTACACACGTTAGGCATTACTCAGCCGCAAATTCATTTTGAACAACTTGCATTTTAGGAGCGCAGCATGCCTATTAAACAAATTTCTGGATGTATTGGTTGTGAGGCTTGCGTTAAAAGCTGTCCAACCGATGTTATCCATATGAATAAAGAAACAAATAAAGCCGAAATACGTTATCCAGAAGACTGTCAAATCTGTCATTTATGCAGATTGTATTGTCCGGTAGGGGCGATTACCATCACGCCCGATAAAAGTATCCCTGTTAAGGTTTCGTGGAGGTAATGATGAACCCTAAAGCTAACTTATCGCGCCGTCAGTTTATTGGTATTGCTGGCGGTATTGCAGGGGCTGCTGCATTAGCCAATATTCCGTTTGATGCACCCGCGCAAGAAAATAAACCTAAAATAGACAGTAATGGTTTTGATATTGAAAATCGCCACCTTGACGTATTGATCATTGGCGGCGGCATGGCCGGTGTGTTTGCGGCGGTCAAAGCCCACGACGCAGGCGCTAATGTGTTGATGGTGTCTAAAGGTCGTGTTGGAAGCTCAGGGTTAACGCCTTTTGCCAAAGGTATTTTTAGTTACGATAAAGCCAATGCCAGCATGAGCATTGATGAATTTGTCGACACAGTGACCGAATCTGCAATACAAACCAACAACCCTGTGTTTACCAGACAACTTGCTGAACATTCGTATGCGCGAGTTCAAGAATTAAAGGATTGGGGATTTTTTGACTCGCCACTCTATAATCACAGTTTTATGAAGCCTCTCAGTGAGCGCAATATACCGATTGAAGAACGCATGATGATCACTCATCTGCTCAAACAAGATGGCCGTGTGGTCGGCGCGTCAGGATTCAGTTTGGATCTGCAAAAAATCGTTCATTACCATGCAAAAACAGTAGTGCTATGCACAGGATCTGGTGGGTTTAAACCCAATGGTTTTCCGGTATGCGACTTAACCCATGACGGTACCATCATGGCCTATAAAATTGGCGCTAAAGTCACCGGTAAAGAATGGAACGATGGCCATCCCGGCTCGGCTAAAAATTCTGGGTCAAGCTACGATAATTGGCATGGACAAATTGAAGAAAAGCCGTCGATTACCTCAGCGCAAATTAACCATCACTTGGGTGTAGATATGAATTATCAAGCATACACACAAGGTGCGCCCGTTATGATGATGCCACCAAGGCCTCAACGCCCAGGCGAGAAGCCTAAACAGCAAGCTGTAACTCAGCAAGCGGTCTTTCCTGCTGGGCCATTTGTGCCAGAAGCCTTTAAACAATCAGGGCCGCCACCAAAACCACCTGAAGAAGGTTTTTACGCTCTTTAGTGTCAAGTAAAGGCCATTCTGGCCCACCTGGTATGGGCGGCGAGCAAGTGGGCGGTTCAAGTGCTGGGATGGCAATACATAAATCAGAGGGGCTAGTGCCAATTAATGCCCAAGGTTTGTCGACGATTCCTGGTTTATATGCCGCAGGTGATGCCTTAGGGTCTTATATGTCGGGCGGTATTTATACTCAAATTGGTTCATCGTTGGCGGGCTCAGCGGTACAAGGGGCAATTGCAGGAGCTGCAGCGGCAAATGACAGTCTCGGTATGGCCAGCAAGTTGGATGTGTCTGAACAATATTTGGCATTGGTTAATCAACAAATTTTAGCACCATTAAAGCGTGAACGTGGATATAGCCCAGCATGGGTAACTCAAGTTTTGCAGGGAGTGATGATCCCAAACTTTGTACTTTACATCAAAAAAGAGCGCATGATGCAAGCCGCGTTAGCCTATGTTGAAGAGCTCAATGAGCACCATGTGCCTATGTTGATGGCAGATGATTTACATGCACTTCGCTTGGCGCACGAAACTGAAAATATGATCATCACCGCAGAGATGAAGCTCAAAGCATCCATTATGCGTAAAGAAAGTCGTTGCAGTCATTACCGTTTAGATTGTCCCGATATTGATTACGAAAACTGGCAAGCGTGGATAAACATCTCTCAAGATGAAAAAGGCAACATGGTATTAGAAAAGCAACCGTTTGATAGTTGGCCTAATTTTATTTAACAGCTTAATCAGACAAAATAAAGCCGACTTGAATAAGTCGGCTTTATTATTTGTGCCCTAACGATAGGAGCTTATTTGATTACTGCCGCGATTGATTTCGCCAAATAATCAACGTTTGCTTCGCTAATACCGGCAATGCTAATGCGGCTCGAACCGACCATATACACACTGTACTGCGCTTTTAAGGTTGCCACTTGTTCTGGGTTTACCCCTAAAAACGAGAACATGCCTTTTTGACGAGCGATAAAGCTAAAGTCACGCTCAACACCGTTAGCAATTAACTGATTTACCAGCATCTCACGATTGCCGTTAATGCGATCGCGCATAACGGTTAACTCTTCTAGCCATTGCTGTTTAAGGGCAGGGGTACCGAGAATGGTTTCAACGATGGCCGCACCATGTGCTGGCGGCATCGAGTAAATACAGCGGATCACATACAACAATACTGATTGCGCGATATCGGCCGTGGCGCTGTCTTTAGCTACAATGGTACAAGCACCGATACGCTCGCGGTAGAGGCCAAAGTTTTTAGAGCATGAGCTACATAAAATCATGCTTTCCACAGCCGCAGCCATTTGGCGCACGCCGTAAGCATCTTCGTCAACACCATCACCAAAGCCTTGATAAGCCATGTCTATTAGTGGTGTAAAACCTTGCTTCACCGTCACCTTAACCACTTCATCCCACTGCTCTTGGGTTAAATCCATGCCGCTTGGGTTATGGCAACAAGCGTGTAATAACACCACATCGTCTTTACCTATGGTGTTTAAGGTTGCCAACATTTGCTCAAACTTGAGGCTCTTGGTGTCGTAATCATAATATGGGTACGTCTTTACCGTAATACCCGCGGCTTCAAACAAACCAGTATGGTTGGCCCAGGTTGGGTCACTCACCCATAAAACGGCATTAGGATTACAACGCGCAATAAAGTCAGCCGCTACGCGCAATGCGCCGGTTCCGCCAGGAGTTGATACTGTACGCACCCGGTTGGCAATAAGTGCACTGTGACTGGCACCAAAGGCTAATTCAGCCATTAACTGGTTAAAGGGAGCAGAACCTGTTGGGCCGATATAGACCTTGGTGGTTTCGGTATCTAGACGAATTTTTTCAGCGGCTTTTACACAGTCTAAAATCGGAGTGTGACCCGCAGGATCTTTATAAACCCCAACGCCTAAATCAACTTTATTGGGATGGCTGTCTTCACGATATTGTGTCAAAAGACCCAAAATGGGATCAGACGGTAGGGCTTTTAGGGTATCAAACATGGATGGAACCTTGTATTTGCTATTTGTACTAAGCATAACGCGCTTTAAACATAGAGTTAAAGTCAAAATTGCCGCTTAAGATGATTAATTGCTCATTGAGATTTTTTCAATTGGAAAGTTAAATGAACGGACAAATAATACTGTCATATCGAGAGATTATCTGCTGTAATGGTGCTCCATTACATTGTTTGGTCGATATTAACGCGAAATCGTGGTCAATACTCGATGTTAACAGACATAAATAATTCATTTTATGCTTGATATCACTGTGGCGATCCGTATTTTATAAGCATCAATGCGTCGCTCGCACTGAATGGACACTGTAATGAATTTGTGCCACTTGATTTACGCTGTTTGGCAATAACTGAGTGATGTTTACCACCAAGATTAATCTGAGGTTAATCTGTAGCAAAAGAAGAAAGCGAATGAAGCAACTGCGTCTTAACCCAATTACCTGCATAAACGGCGAAATTAATATTCCTGGCTCTAAAAGTATTTCTAACCGTGCATTACTGTTAGCTACACTCGCTAAGGGCAGTACCACTCTCACCAATTTACTTGATTCAGATGACATCCGTTATATGTTGGCATCGCTCAAGCAACTGGGTATTCAGTACAGTTTAAGCGACGATAAAACGGTGTGTGTGGTTGAAGGCAACGGCGGGCCAATATCGTCTGACACCGCTCAAAATTTATTTTTAGGCAATGCAGGCACCGCAATGCGTCCTTTGTGTGCAGCGTTGACCTTAGGTCAGGGGGAATTCACCTTAACGGGCGAGCCGCGCATGGAAGAACGTCCTATTGGCGACTTAGTGGATGCGCTGCGTCAGTTAGGCGCCGATGTGACTTACCTTAAAAACGAAGGTTTTCCACCATTAACCATTAATGCTACCGGCCTTAATGGTGGTGATGTCGAAATAGCCGGGGATTTGTCGAGTCAGTTTTTAACCGCTTTATTGATGGTTGCGCCGCTCACCAAAGACAGCGTTAACATTAAAATCAAAGGCGAGTTAGTGTCTAAGCCTTATATCGACATTACTATCTCACTCATGAAACAGTTTGGTGTTGAAGTGATTAACCATCAATATCAGCGTTTTGAAATTAAAGCCGGTCAGCAGTATGTATCACCAGGTAAAGTGTTAGTTGAAGGCGACGCTTCATCGGCATCGTACTTTTTAGCGGCGGGCGCCATTCAAGGTGGTGAAGTTAAAGTCACTGGCGTTGGGCGTTTGAGTATTCAAGGTGATGTGAAGTTTGCCGATGCTTTAGCACAAATGGGCGCCGATATAGAGTGGGGCGATGATTACATTATTGCCCGTAAATCGCCGTTAACAGCCATCGAAATGGACATGAACCACATTCCTGATGCCGCCATGACCATTGCTACGGCAGCGCTATTTGCTAAAGGCACTACTAAACTGACTAATATTTACAATTGGCGCATTAAAGAAACTGACCGCTTAGCCGCAATGGCGACAGAGCTGCGTAAAGTGGGCGCAATTGTTGATGAAGGTCATGACTACATTACCATTACACCACCTGCTCAGTTAAACACTGCCGATATTGATACTTACAACGATCACCGTATGGCAATGTGTTTTTCAATGATGGCCTTCGCTGATTGTGGCATTACCATTAACGATCCAGATTGTACGTCTAAAACGTTCCCCGACTATTTTGCCCAGTTTAGTCGTTTAGCTAAATAAACTGATAACATCTGTTTACCTGTCGCCCTTTTGTGTTTCTTTACAATGCAAAAGGGCGATCTTGGTTTAAATAACTAAAAATTCATCAGTAATTAACATTTATTTGTTATACAATGCGCGCGCTCAATTTTGGCGAAACCCTTTTTTATTATCAGGGAAGATAGATTATTTTCGGAGGAAATTATGTCTGAACGGTCTCCAGTGATCACAGTTGATGGCCCTAGCGGTGCAGGGAAAGGGACAATCTGTCAATTATTGGCACAGCATTTAGGCTGGCACTTATTAGACAGTGGTGCAATTTATCGTGTGTTAGCGTTAGCCGCTATTCATCATGATGTAGAACTTGAAAACGAAGAAGCATTAACACTGCTGGCTGCCCACCTTGATGTGCAGTTTCTTACTGGCACAGAACAAGATGCCATTAAAGTGATTTTAGAAGGTGAAGACGTCACGACGACGATCCGCACCCAAGAATGCTCTAATGCCGCCTCTAAAGTGGCCGCATTACCTCGCGTACGTGAAGCATTATTACGTCGCCAACGTGCTTTTAGTGCCGCCCCTGGTTTAGTTGCTGATGGTCGCGATATGGGCACGGTTGTTTTCTCTAAAGCACCGGTAAAAATATTTTTAACTGCGTCCGCTGAAGAACGGGCGCAAAGACGCTATAATCAGTTGCAGGACAAGGGCTTCGATGTTAAAATCGATCGCCTTTTAGCTGAAATTATCGAGCGAGATGACCGTGATATTAATCGCGCCGCTTCGCCGTTAGTTCCTGCTGAAGACGCACTTGTTATTGATACAAGCGGTGTAGGCATTAATGACGTATTAAAGCAAGTGCTTGAATATGTTGAACAAAAAATTACTGTAGCCTAATCGAATTCCCGATTAACGCGCACAGTAGGTATTCGTGTTAAGGATGATACGAATAATATTACTAGACTCCACATCTAGGATGGATGGTGGTTTATTTAATGAAAGTAACCTAAAACATGACTGAATCTTTTGCTGATCTATTTGAACAATCCCTTCAAACTCTTGAGTTCCGTCCAGGTTCTATCGTTCGTGGTACAGTTGTTGCCATCGAAAACGGTATGGTACTTGTTGACGCAGGCCTTAAGTCTGAAAGCCCAATCTCTGCTGACGAATTCAAAAACGCTCAAGGCGTTCTAGAAATTCAAGTAGGCGATGAAGTTGACGTAGCGCTTGACTCTGTTGAAGATGGCTTTGGTGAGACTCAATTGTCTCGCGAAAAAGCTAAGCGTCATGAAGCTTGGATCGTTCTAGAAAAAGCGTACGAAGATGCTGAAACTGTAATCGGTATCATCAATGGTAAAGTTAAAGGTGGTTTCACTGTTGAATTAAACGGTATCCGTGCCTTCTTACCAGGTTCTCTAGTTGACGTGCGCCCAGTTCGCGACACCGCTCACTTAGAGTACAAAGAATTAGAATTCAAAGTTATCAAGCTTGACCAGAAGCGCAACAACGTTGTTGTTTCTCGTCGTGCAGTTATCGAATCTGAAAGCAGTGCAGAGCGTGATGCACTTCTTGAAAATCTACAAGAAGGCCAAGCAGTTAAAGGTATCGTTAAGAACCTTACTGACTACGGTGCATTCGTAGATTTAGGTGGCGTTGACGGTCTATTACATATCACTGATATGGCGTGGAAACGTGTTAAGCACCCATCTGAAATCGTTAATGTTGGTGACGAAATCAACGTTAAAGTTCTTAAGTATGACCGTGAGCGTACTCGCGTATCACTAGGTCTTAAGCAACTTGGCGAAGATCCATGGTTAGAAATCAGCAAGCGTTACCCAGAAAGCACTAAGCTTACTGGCCGCGTAACTAACCTTACTGACTACGGCTGCTTCGTAGAAATCGAAGAAGGCGTTGAAGGTTTAGTACACGTTTCTGAAATGGATTGGACTAACAAGAACATTCACCCATCTAAAGTTGTTAACTTAGGTGATGAAGTTGAAGTGTTAGTACTAGACATCGATGAAGAACGTCGTCGTATTTCTCTAGGCCTTAAACAGTGTAAAGTTAACCCATGGGATGACTTCGCTACTAAGTTTAACAAAGGCGACAAAGTATCTGGTAAGATCAAGTCAATCACTGACTTCGGTATCTTTATCGGTCTTGACGGTGGAATCGATGGTCTTGTTCACTTATCTGACATTTCTTGGAACGGTACTGGCGAAGACGCAGTTTCTGAATACAAGAAAGGCGACGAAATCCACGCAGTGGTTCTATCTGTAGACCCAGAGCGTGAGCGCATCAGCTTAGGTGTTAAGCAAACTGAAGATGATCCATTCAACGCATACTTAGCTGACAAGAAGAAAGGCACCGTAGTTAACGGTACTGTTTCTGCTGTTGACGCTAAAGGTGTTACAGTTGAATTAGCAGACACTGTTGAAGGTTACATCCGTGTAGCTGACATTTCTGCAGAGCGCATCGAAGATGCATCTACTGTATACTCAGTAGGTGACGCAATCGAAGCTAAGTTCATGGGTGTAGATCGTAAGAACCGTTCTATCAGCTTATCTATCAAAGCGAAAGATGAAGCTGAGCAGAAAGAAGCGATTGCTACTCTGAACAAGCAAGATGACGTTGTAATGAGCAGCGCGATGGCTGAAGCTTTCAAAGCGGCTCGTAAGTAATCGAAAATCGCCTGTTGTATGGGGACACCGTCCCCATTAGGCGACTGTGTTTGGCTTGATAATATGGGATAGCTAAGATGACAAAATCTGAACTGATCGAAAAACTCGCCACTAGGCAGTCGCAATTGTCGGCGAAAGAAGTGGAAAGTGCAATCAAAGAGATGTTGGAGCAAATGGCAACAACATTAGAAGGCGGTGATCGTATAGAAATCCGTGGCTTTGGTAGTTTTTCTCTTCACTATCGTGCACCTCGTACTGGTCGTAACCCAAAAACAGGCACATCTGTTGATTTGGAAGGCAAGTATGTACCGCACTTTAAGCCAGGCAAAGAACTGCGCGAACGTGTCGATGCTGTTAATGTTTGATTAACGCTTTAAAAAAAGCCTCCTTTTGGAGGCTTTTTTGTATCTAATCACAGTCAATGCTGGTCAGCTTAGTAAATTTCTTGGATAATCATTATATTGATGCGTATACATGGAGAATAGCGTGAGATCTTTTATTGTTATTGTACTAATTGGATTACTGTTTGTTTTAGCTTTACTATTTGGAGCTAAAAACGAACAAGTTGTAACGTTAAGTTACTTTATCGCCGAAGGTGAATATCGCTTACCTGTTGTGCTTGCTACGGTGTTTTTTAGCGGGTTTATTCTTAGCTGGGTATTTGCAAGTTACTACATCATTAAGCTTAAACTGGCATTACGTAAGAGTAATAAAGCGTTGAAAAAGTTTACTGCAGTCGATGCAATAAATATCGACGTCACCCCAAAGGATCAAGCTGTCTAGTATGCTAGAAATCTTGTTCTTGCTATTACCCATTGCTGCCGGATACGGTTGGTACATGGGGCGGCGCAGTATTCGCCATAGTGATAGCCAACAAAGTAAGAAATTAAGCCGAGACTATTTTACTGGGCTTAATTTTTTACTGTCAAATGAGTCAGATAAAGCTGTAGACTTATTTATCAGTATGCTTGATGTGGATGATGAAACCATTGATACACACTTATCATTAGGGTCATTGTTTCGTAAGCGCGGCGAAGTGGACCGCTCAATTCGCATTCATCAAAATTTGATTGCCCGTCCAAGTCTTACCAATGAACAGCGCGATATTGCGATGATGGAACTGGGTAAAGATTACATGGCGGCAGGTTTTTATGACCGTGCAGAAGAAATCTTTACTAATTTAGTCAACCAAGACGATCACAGCGAAGAAGCTGAAACACAGCTTATCTTGATTTACCAGGTGACCAAAGAATGGCAAAACGCCATTGATATTACTAAACGTCTTCCGCGCAAACGTCAACAAGCCCTTAAATGCACCACCGCCCATTTTTATTGCCAACTTGCCGATGAAGCCTGCAATGATGCAGATAAAATCAAAAAACTGCAGCAAGCCCTTAAACAAGACAGTCAATGCGGTCGCGCCTGGTTAACGCTTGCCAAAATTTACCTCGACGCAGGCCAATATGAATTATGTAAACAAGCAATATCGGAGTTAAAAGTTGCCGATATTGATTTGTTTGCCGATGTGGTCGCTATCGCTAAACAAGTGTACCGAGACACCCAAGATCCTGAAGGTTTTCACGAATTATTAGCTAAAGCGATTGCAGATGGTGCAGGTGCCAGCGTCGTCGTTGCGCTAGCCGAACATAAAATCAGTATTAATCAACATCAAAGCGCTGAAACCATGATGCTCGATAATCTATATCGCCATCCGACCATGAAAGGGTTTCAGCACTTAATGAAATTACACATTAAACAAGCAGAAGATGGCCAGGCAAAACAAAGTTTATCCATGCTTGAACAGCTTGTTGAACAACAAATTAAATTCCGTCCAAGTTATCGCTGTACTGCCTGTGGTTTTCCATCACACGGTTTATATTGGCATTGTCCGTCATGTAAACAGTGGGGCAGCATAAAACGCATTAAAGGCCTAGACGGTGAGTAACCCCGCACAAAACACTCTATAATAACTAACACAAGCTATTGCCGCTGGAGTCCAAATGACTGATAAACCCATTGTAGTTGCCCTCGACTATGACAATAAAGCCGATGCCCTGACTTTCATTGATAAACTCGACCCAACCATGTGTCGTTTAAAAATCGGCAAAGAAATGTTTACCTTATTTGGTCCACAATTAGTTAAAGATATTCACAGTCGTGATTTTGATTTATTCCTTGATTTAAAGTTTCATGATATTCCCAACACTGTAGCTAAAGCCGTCGCCGCAGCAGCAGATTTAGGTGTGTGGATGACCAACGTGCATGCCAGTGGTGGATTAGCCATGATGCAAGCGGCAAAAAATGCGTTAGTACCCTTTGGAAAAGACGCACCAATACTGATAGCCGTGACAGTATTAACGTCAATGTCAGATGAAGACTTAGCGTTGCTCGGCATTAATGTGCCCGCATTTGAGCATGTATTACGTCTCGCTAAACTCACTCATCAAGCAGGGCTTGATGGCGTGGTGTGCTCAGCTCAAGAAGCCAAATTACTTAAATCATCTTTCGGTCAAGATTTTACCTTAGTGACACCTGGTATTCGACCCGCAGGCAGTGATGCCGGCGATCAACACCGGGTCATGACACCGCCACAAGCGATTGCAGCGGGGTCTGATTATTTGGTGATTGGTCGTCCTATTACCCAGGCAGCAGATCCATTGGCTGCGCTGACGGCAATTCATCAATCTTTACAGCTGTCGTAACATTTACAACAACATCAATAAGGGAATGACTATGACTGCAATAGGGTCTGCAATAGGATTTGATTACACAGGTAAAAATGTAGTTGTCGTTGGCGGCACCTCAGGGATTAATCTGCAAGTTGCCATTGCGTTTGCCAAAGCTGGTGCCAATGTTGCGGTAGCGAGTCGCAGTATTGATAAAGTGAATGCTGCAGTAGAGCAACTTAAGCAAGCCAATCCCCAAGCGCAGCATATTGGTGTGAGTTTTGATGTGCGCGACAATGAAGCGTTAACCGTTGGTTTTAGCACTATCGCTGATGCATTTGAACAAATCGATGTGTTAGTCAGTGGCGCAGCTGGTAATTTCCCAGCCAGCGCAGCTAAACTGTCAACCAATGGGTTTAAATCGGTTATTGATATTGATTTAATTGGCAGTTTTCAGGTGTTAAAGCAAGCCTATCCTTTACTGGTGCGCCCTAATGCCAGTGTGATACAAATTTCTGCACCGCAGGCCTTTATTGCCATGCCACTGCAAGCGCATGTGTGTGCGGCCAAAGCTGGGGTTGATATGTTAACCCGCACCTTAGCGCTAGAGTGGGGCATTGAAGGCGTTCGTATTAACTCTATAGTGCCAGGCCCAATTGCCGACACCGAAGGCTTTAACCGATTAGCGCCCAGTGATGAATTACAACAACGCGTGGCTAATAGCGTGCCCTTAAAGCGTAACGGCAAAGGTCAAGACATTGCTAACGCAGCATTATTTCTAGCATCCGATATGGCATCGTACATTACCGGTGTGGTATTGCCCGTTGATGGCGGTTGGTCTTTAGGTGGCGCCAGTATCGCGATGACCGAATTAGGCGACATTGCCGCCAAACATGGCTTATAAACATTATTATTTAAAGGTAACAAATCATGGCAAATGCATTACAAGATCAATTACTCAAAGCCGGTCTTGCCAGCAAACAGAAAGTTCGCGATGTGAAAACCCAGCAACGTCGTAATAAAAAAGCCAAAGTAGATGACGGCAGCGGCGAGCTTAAAAAGCAAATTGCTGAACAAAAATTACAGCAGGCTAAAAAAGACAAAGCGTTAAATGAACAACGCTTTGCAGAGGCGTCTGAAAAAGGCCAGGTTCGTGGCTTGATTACGGAGTTTTCTAAATTTGCCATCAACATCCCTAAAGATGCTGAGCTTAAGTTTAACTACACCTTAGAAAACAAAATTTATTCTTTGTACATCACTGATAAAATTCAAGCTGAACTGCTTAACGGCACGTTAGGTATTGTGCGTCATGAAGACAAAAGCTATTTGGTGCCGCATAAGTTAGCCGAACGGGTTAAATTACTGGTGCCACAGTGGTGTGGATACTTATGGGATAAAGCCGCAAAAGATTCGGTAGAGCAGGTCAGTGATGCCGACGATCCGTACGCAGATTACGCTATTCCAGATGATTTAATGTGGTAACGATAACCTTAAAAAGCCTCTTCAACGAGGCTTTTTTATAACTTGTTATTAGGTTGTTTTTAACTTTGTTGATAAAAAATAAACAAAGATAGCCACGCCCTAGTTACCTTCAGATCGGGTTAATGAGCAAAGAGCAAACAGCCCCTCGTATTAACTCTTGTTGAAATAGGCATCTTCAGGTTGATTATTAGTTGTGACCGTTCATCAGTAATTATTACGATTTGTTTTCTGCCGCTTGTTTTGCCGTTAACGCAAACACTTGTTGGCAGTACGCTAAATGATGGCGAATGTTATCTAAAAATTGTGAGGCCTGGTAATCCACTAAATACCAGTAACTGGCTTGCGTTTGCGGGTGTTCATTATAAAACAGCGCTTCAGCAGTGATTAAATCATCTTGTGTCGCATACGATAACCAATGCACGCTCGGTAAATTGCTCAATGCCGCTAACAATGCATATTGTAAATCGGGCTGCGCAGGGCGCTCAGAGGTGACTTGCAAAGCCAGAGCCTGAGATGTGCCTATATGATATGTTGGCTTAACATCGCTGTTTCGGCGACGAATAAAATCACTCAATAACACTTCAAACGGGTTAATGTCAGGTTGTTCAGCTTGAGTATTAAGCTCTTTAGGAATGACAGCTTGATCTATCAATAACCCCGGCCAGTTAACATGTGGGTTAGTGAGTTGTAACCCCAGTGCAAGTCTGCGCTCACCTAACCAGTTATGTACCATGCAAGGTAAATAATCATCAGCTGCCAATGATGATGAACGCTTTAATGATGGCATTAACGACATACGTTGTACTGATACCTGTGATGTCACAATCGTCATTAAAAAGCTGGTCACTAACCCCGAAGATGGCCAACATTTAAGTTGCAGGTTGAGTGTTTCTGCAACTTGTGTGAGTAACCCAACTAATTGGTCATTATCAGGACTGTTGTTAACGACAAAAGCATGGCTTGATTCAGCATAAGGTCCATTGCAAATATTGATCACATTGGGCGCTTGATGTTGGGTCGCATTAAACACAAAGGTGTGACCCTCTATGGCAGGTTGCCACTCTCCTTGATCATTACCAATAATGGTCACGTTTTGGTAAGGCAGAATATTTTGCGATTCAGTTGCGACGGGGTTATCAGAAGAAGGCATTATTTCAAGTTCACTTTTAACGTTTCGACATCATGGCGTGTTCATTATCGCTTAAGCTCAATGACACTGCTGAGCGAGCAATTGTAACTCATTGATCTGGGCAAATGTCGAATAACTTAATGAAATCGTAAAAGGTCACACTTATTTAATGCGGATTGGTATTTGGTTAAAAAACCATTCCATTTTGTTACGCTTTAGTATAAATTAAAACAACTGTTTTAATTATTCGTTTAAGAGAACTTTATGTACCCATATCAAGCCCCATTAAAAGACATGCAATTCTTGTTAGAACAGGTTTTTGATGCGCCGACAACGTGGGAACAACTTCCTGCAATGGCAGAGACTGTTGACATGGATACAGCATTGGCCATTTTAGATGAATCAGCCAAAATTAGCCGTGATCTACTGCAACCTTTAAATCGCAATGGCGATGAACAGGGCGTGGTTCACAGTGGTAATGACATTATTACCCCAGATGGTTTTAAAGAAGCCTATAACCAGTTTGCCGAAGGCGGTTGGGTAGGTTTGTGTGGCGAAGCTGAGTTTGGCGGCATGGGCATGCCTAAAATGTTAGGCGTGTTAGTTGACGAAATGGGCTACAGCACCTGTAACTCTTTCACACTTTACAACTCGCTAACAGCCGGTGCAGCATTGTGTATTCATGCACACGCAAACGATGAATTAAAGCAAACTTACTTACCGAATTTATATTCTGGCCAATGGGCTGGCGCAATGGACATGACCGAGCCACATGCCGGTTCTGATCTTAAAGGTATTCGCACCAAAGCAGAGCCTTTAGATGATGGTAGCTACGCTATTACCGGCAATAAGATTTTCATTACCGGCGGCGACCAGGATTTAACTGAAAACGTTATTCATTTAGTGTTGGCTAAACTGCCAAACTCGAAAGGGATTTCGTTATTCCTCGTGCCAAAAATCAGTGTTAATGCTGACGGAAGCCTAGGCGAAGCTAACGGCGTTACTGTGGGTTCAATTGAGCACAAAATGGGCCTTAAAGCGTCTGCTACGTGTGTCATGAATTATGATAATGCCAAAGGTTTCTTAGTCGGTGAGCCAGATCGTGGTTTAGTGTGCATGTTTACCATGATGAATTACGAGCGTTTAGCCATTGGTTTACAAGGCTTAGGTAACGGTCAAGCAGCTTATCAAATGGCCAGTGATTACGCCAAAGAGCGTTTACAAGGCGTTGCTGCAGCGGGTTCTGCAACTGGCGCAGTGTCTGATCCTATTATTGTGCATGGCGATGTGCGCCGTATGTTACTCACGATTCGCGCCATGACTGAAGCTGGGCGCGCGTTGTCTGTGTATACAGGTAAGCAACTGGATTTAGCCAAGTACGCCAGCGGCGATGTGCAAGCCAAAGCGGCACGTTATGTTGGTTTGCTGACGCCAGTTTCAAAAGCGTTTTTAACCGATCGCGGCTTAGATTCAACCGTAATGGGTCAGCAAGTGTTTGGTGGTCATGGTTATATTCGTGAAACCGGTATCGAGCAGTTTGTGCGTGATACCCGTATTGCCCAGATTTACGAAGGCACTAATGGTATTCAAGCCATTGACTTTTTAGGCCGTAAAATCACTCATGATAATGTGGCTACCTTGACTGAGTTTGTTGCTGAAGTGAATGCCAGTCTTGCAGAGTTAACTCAGGCTAACCCTGAACATAAAGCTAAGGTGAGTGCGGTATTTGCTGAGTTATTAGTGACAGCCAATTACATCAATGACAATAAGAAAACCCAACCAGCACTAGTGAATTCATGTGCCGTTGATTTCTTAGATGCGTTTGGTTATGCACTTTATGGCTACTTCTGGTTGTTAATGGCCGATAAAGCTTCAAGCCATGAAGATGCAACCTTTGCCGCGCAAAAGCAATATGTAGCCGATTTTTATATGGACAAGTTGTTGTTTAAGTCTCAATACCATTTATCACAAGTTAATCAAGGTGATAAGTCTATTATGGCCATGCCAGCAGAGATGTTCTAAACCACTTTCGTGGATAATAGACAACACAATAAGCCTTCCATTAGTAATGGAAGGCTTTTGTACTTATGGCGTTGTTAATGTTGCCAATCGCGTTATTTATTTGCTGCGTTTCCAATAGATAAACGCCACAATCGCAACCAGTGCAATGGCCGGCGACAGATCCATTAAGTGATGAAATAATCCAACACCACCGTGTCCCTCATGTGCCAAAGCAAGAGATGGAGTAGCGGCAAGGATAAAGGCAAGTGATAAGTATTTCATGGTGCGGTCCTTTTATTGTGTTCACTTTTGTCGTTATTGTGTGTTTTAACATTACTTGTTCTGTGTCGTGTGTATCGCTTACACATTCGTCTTTATGTATCTAATACCAATTGCATTAGCATCATGTCTTCACCCTCAATCACTAAGGTATTATTACTGTTGCAAATAGGGCAGATAATCGTGCGTTCATCAACCTGAGACTGTTGTTCGCAATCGCGGCACTCTAATACCAGAGGTTGAATATTCATGATTAGCTTGGCGTTATGACATACCGTATCCAACTTAAACGTATCGAAAGCCTGGGCCAGTAGAACTGGTTCAACGCCGCTCAAAATACCAATTTTAAGCTCGACTTGCTCAATGCCTTTGGCATTGTTTTGTAAGGCAAGGCTTTCACATTGCTCCATTAACGACATCACTATCGAATATTCGTGCATTAACAAATCCTGGGCAGTAATTCACCCTGAGGTAAATCTAAATAACGGCTGCTGCCCCACGGGGTGTTTAAAATCACTTTGCCTACTTGATTGTCAGTAACGTGACCAATAATGGCTGCCTGTTCGCAATGACCGTAACGTTGCATCACTTCAATAACACCCTCGGCAATGTCTTTGGGTACCGACAATAAAAAGGTACCTTCATTGGCTAAATCATAGGGTTCAAAGCCAAAGAGCTCACACAAGCCTTTGACTTCATCGCATACCGGAATAGCAGATTCACTCACAGTAATCCCCACATTAGAAGCAACCGCCCATTCATTTAATACAGCTGAAATACCGCCACGAGTCGCATCGCGCATGGCATGCACTTTTACATTGGCAGCCAATAGCTGTTCAACAATAGGCCATAGGGTATCGCAATCACTGTAAAGGGAAGACTCAAGCGTCAAGCCGTCACGGGCCATTAAAATAGCCGCGCCATGTCTACCTATGTCTCTTGAGACAATAATGGCATCACCTATCTGTAAATTACTGGCAGAAATTGCAGGGTTAAGTATTCGTCCTACCCCTGAGGTATTAATAAATACACCATCTGCACAGCCTTTTGGCACCACTTTAGTGTCACCGCAAACAATCCTGGCTCCCGATTTATGTAACTCTTCAGCCATACTGTTAACAATGGTTTGCAGGTCCTCAATGGCAAAACCTTCTTCAATAATAAAGCTGCAACTTAAATATTCAGGTTGCGCAGCCATCATGGCCAAATCATTCACCGTTCCTGCAATAGCCAATTTACCGATGTCGCCACCAGCAAAAAATATCGGCGACACAGTAAAAGAGTCTGTGGTGAAGGCGATATGACCACACATATTTAACTTGGCCGCATCTTCTTGCGAGGCCAGGATGGGGTTATTAAACGCTTTAAAGAATAAATCGGTAATTAACTGATTCATTTCTTTACCGCCACCACCATGGCTTAGTTGCACGGTCTTTTTAGTTGGCATGTTGCACCTCTCCATAGCGATAATAAGCGTTACAAGCGCCTTCTGAGCTCACCATACAACTGCCTAGTGGCGTTTGCGGCGTACACCCTCGGCCAAACACTTTGCAGTCTTTTGGATTGGCTAATCCTCGTAAGATATCGCCGCACTGACACGCTTTATGATCATCAATTTCTGTTGTGGGTAATACGTCGACATAGATGCGCTCTGCATCGCGATGCTGATATTCAGGTTTTAAGGCCAGTGCTGATTTAGGTATTGGCCCTAGTCCGCGCCAACGAAAGCTATCACGCACAGTAAAATAGGTGTCGACGAGCTGTTGCGCAGCCAAGTTGCCGTCATAGGTCACCGAGCGGCTGTATTGATTGTCTAATTTGGCTTCGCCAGCCACTTTTTGTTTCACAATGCGTAAAATAGATTCCATCACATCCACAGGTTCAAAGCCTGACACGACAACAGGTGTGTGGTAAGTGTCGACTGCTGCTTGATAGATTTTAGCGCCACTGATGACGCTCACATGTGCCGGGCCAATAAACGCATTTACCTGAGCACGGCTGTCTGCCATCACCGCATCAATTGCAGGTGGCACTAATACATGATTAATATGAAACAGTAGGTTAGGGATCTGTTGTACTTCTGCCTGGGCAATTAATGCAGCGGTCATTGGCGTTGAGGTTTCAAAGCCAATGGCAAAAAAGATCACGGTTTTATCCGGGTTGTCTCGGGCAATGGTTAACGTATCAAGTGGGTCGTAAATCGGCCTAATGTCGCAGCCTTTGGATCGAAACTGCGCCAAACTGCCCATTGAGCCGGGTACACGGATCATGTCGCCCAGTGTGACTAAAATAACATTGGCCTGGCTAGCAAGTACTGCAGCGTGATCAATACGTTCTTTTGGCATCACGCACACAGGACAACCCGGTCCGTGAATAAAGCGAATGTTGTCTGGCAGCAGTTGCAATAACCCGTATTTCATAATGGTATGAGTATGGCCACCGCACACTTCCATTATGTTAATTTGCTCTGTGGTTTGCGCTGCCTGCTCTCGAATTAACGCAGCTAAATGACCAATCGTTTTTGGGTCTCGAAACCCTTGATAAAAGTCATTCAGAGTGATCATTACATTGACTCCATGTGCATTTTTTCAACAATCTCTTGGTATAAATCAAGGCTGAGTTGCGCATCTTTCTCATCAATTTTATTCATCACGAATCCAATATGGATCAGTACAAAGTCGCCTAATGCTAATGGCTCAGCCATTAAATGACTGCTAACACGACGTCGAACACCCAAGGTGTCAACAGTGACGCTAGCATCTTCATGAATTTCAACTACTTTTGATGGTACTGATAAACACATATTTATGGCTCCTGATTTTTCACAATCCATTCGGCAAAGGTTTTCATGGAGTCAGAATCTTTCACAGAAACCACCAGCAGTTCAACGTTAGGGTTGAGTCTATCTAACTGCTGTTTAGCTTGCTCAATACTAAAATCAAAGTGGGGCAACAGATCAGATTTTGTAATCACTACCACGTCAGCACGGCGAAACATCACTGGATACTTCTCAATTTTATCGTCGCCTTCAGGCACCGACAGCAAGACAATATTTTTATGAGTGCCGACATCGTAACTGGCCGGGCACACTAAATTACCGACGTTTTCAACAAAACAAATATCGATGGGATTAAGGTCGATGTGATGCAATGCGCCATGCACCATAAAGGCATCTAGGTGACAAGCTGAGCCGGTTTGAATTTGGTAGGCCGTAATCCCTTTGGCGATTAAGCGGTCTGCATCGCGTGAGGTTTCTAAATCGCCTTCAATTACAGCGTATTGCTGCTCAAGATATTGCGGTAAATGTTCGAGCAGTGTGGTTTTCCCACTGCCAGGGCTGCTCATCAAATTAAATGCAGTGACATGATGCGATTTAAAATGATCACGGTTGTGCTGCGCTTCAACATCGTTTTTATCCAAAATTTTATGGATAACGGCCAGGGTTTTCTTGTCGTTTAATTGAGGGTTACTGTGAAGTTGACCGTGATGATGTTCGCCATGAATATGTTGATGATCAACATGATCGTGAGTGATAGAACAGCCGCAATCTTTGCACATATTTTTTCCCTAACATGACTTATCTTTTCATTAGTGTCGGTCAACTGCGAATCCGATTCTTTGATGCACGTCAGCTTTTAATAAAAACAAAGAGAACAAGCGCAGTATCTGCACGATAATGTGATCTGCGCCACAGCGGTAATCTTGTAAACCATGCAGTTTGTTGTCTATTTCTCGTGTTTTTATTGCGCCCACAAATGCACGCCATACCACAATTGGCCAAGAGCAATGCCGCCGTCATTAATGGGGACATGTTGGCTGGTTAATACCTGATGATTAGCGCGTTTACTTAGGCTTAAACATTGACCTAGTAAGGTTTTATTTTGAAATACGCCGCCACAAAATACCTGTGGGTAGTCACGATAATCTTCAGCGACACTATCAATCTTATCTGCTATTTGAGCCATAAATTGCCAGCAAATTTGTTGAGTTAAGTTAGCCGTTGTTAACGCAGAGTCTTGCTGATGCGCTGCTTGCACCAGTTGAGTAATAAATTGACTGCTATGCCATTGAATCACCTTACTGCCTTGCGCTGTAGAGGCGGGATGTTGCGCTAAGTTAATCTGATTTAATGCATTATGGATCCCACTGTTTTTGGCGCTGTTTTGCTGTAAATATTGATTAACCGCGGTTTCAATCATCATGCCGGCCTGGCCTTCATAATCATTATGTTCAAGTAAATTAAGCCCGACAGCCAATGCATCAAACAAGCGCCCAACTGAACGACACGCAATACAATGACTGTTGTTGCGCCATAATCGGTGCAAATTGGTCACGGTTTGCTCGCCTAAATTAATAATTGCCTTAATGGGCAATGCCAACACTTGCTCAAGCGATAACTGTTCAAATAACAGTGCCAACAAAATGCGCACAGGCTGTTTAATGGCTTGTTCACCACCGATTAATTTGAACTCACTAAAATGGGCTAGGGTAGTAAAGCCGTTAATATCGGCAAGCATCACTTCGCTGCCCCATAACACGCCGTCATCGCCTAATCCCGTTCCATCAAAGCTCACACCAAACACAGGTGCCATCTGTTGATGTACTGCCATCACCGCTAATACATGAGCATAATGATGCTGAATGCCAACGCATTGTTCGGCAGGCATAGCATGGCGCTGTTGGTAATCTATTGCCCATTGGCTTGGCGCATATTGCGGGTGTTTATCGTGGATAATATGACTCGGGCTAAAATCATATAAACGCTTAAACGTGGCTAAGCTTTGATGAAAATATTGCTGTGCTTCAAGGCTAAATAAATCACCTATGTGCGGCGATAACATCATGCAATGATCAACCCCAAAAGCGACCGCGTTTTTTTGCTGTGCGCCAACGGCTAATAACGAATGTGTATCGGCATCAATCTTTACTGGATCTGAAATATTAATGGTTAATGGTGCGTAGCCTCGAGCTAAGCGGATCACTTGCAATTGCTGGTCAATCACCTGTATCACACTGTCGTCACAGGCATTAATAATCGCTCGATTATGATCTAAAATGGCATCAACCACATGGCCTAAATGCTGTTCGATTTCGGCTTTATTGCCAATAATGGGCTCACCACTTCGATTAGCGCTAGTGGCGACGATTGGGCTGTCTAATTTGTCCATCAGCAAATGATGTAGCGGTGTATAAGGCAAAAATACCCCAAGCCTATCAATCCCCGGCGCTAACTGTTCACTTAAGCCAAGTGAATTTTTGGGGTATTTGTACATCAAGGTGATCGGCTTTTCTGCACTGTTTAGCACAGTCCACTCAGTGTCATTACCATAGACACATTCATGTGCCTGACTAAGGTCTTTGACCATAATCGCAAGAGGCTTAGCTGGGCGGTTTTTGCGTTTACGCAGCTCGCGTACCGCGACATCATTACTCGCATCGCACACTAAATGAAACCCGCCTAATCCCTTAATGGCCACAATGGCCCCACGGTTAATTAGCTCAGCGGTTTGCGATAAAGCATCGCCATTATTTAATGCGCTGAATGTGGGATTTAAGATGCTTAATTGCAACTGTGGCCCACATTGTGGGCAACTGACAGGTTGCGCATGGTAGCGGCGATCGAGCGGATTAGTATAAGCATTTCGGCATTGCGCGCACATATCAAACCCCGACATGGCCGTGTTACAGCGGTCGTAGGGTAACGCCTTAATGATGGTGTAGCGCGGGCCGCAATTGGTGCAGTTAGTGAAGGGATATTGGTAGTGTCTATTACTTGGATCTTGTATTTCGTCTACACAATCCTGACAAATGCTTTTGTCGGCCGATATGGCCACATTGGCATGCTCGCCCGCTAACGCCTGGCTGTCAATAATACTAAATTCACTAAACGCAGACAGTGTTGAGATAGGGTTTTGTTCAATGGAATCAATGCGGGCAAGTGGTGGCGGGCTGTGCTGTAAGGTTGCTATAAATGCGTTAATTGTGGCTTCATCGCCTTGTAATTCAATGGTCACGCCATGGTGATTATTGAGCACAGTGCCAAGCAAATTGAGCTCTTTTGCCATGCGATATACAAAGGGCCTAAATCCGACCCCTTGTACTATTCCTTTTACCACAATAACCACTTGCTGCTCTGTTTTCATTCACATTCCGCTGTTAAATTAACCTAAGTTCGGGATAAGAGATGAACTTATACTATTTAAAATCATCAGGTTAATCTACCTCGCTTTCATGCTTGTCATTTGTTCTGCTAACAAGGCGAATTGACGCGTCAATAGCTAGCCTATTGCAAGTCGATTCAACGCAGTTAGCTGGGCAAAGGACTGCTTGAAAGGCGTTTATTATCCCGAATTGAGGTTAAATTAGACTGTGCTATTTTAGCGTTTATCCGCGACGTTGTTTGAGATATAGGCCACCAATTGCGATATTAACCCCATCAAGATCGAGTAGCGGATTAACCACCAGCGGAAAGTTTTTACCAATGCGCAGCTGTACTCGTTCAGCCAATACCGGGTTTGCAAATTCATTACCGGCTACCACGAGTTGCTTAATCCCGATGTTTTGATCGACATGCTCAATCCAGTGGCTTAAGTAATCGGCAAACGAATCATGAAATGCAAAAGCAAGTTTGGCTAAATTGTTATCACCCGCCAGCTTGAAACTCATTAATGACCCTAAGGTTTTGCACCAGTTTAGACTGCGGTGTGCCATGCCTTTGGTTAACGGAAAATCAATTCGTGGCGCATTATTGCCCTGGTAAGACATCGCCAATGCAGTAAATTTATCGGCCAGCTCACTCACGCACATCTGCTGGCTGTGTTTGTCCTGGCTTGGAACGGCACCAATAATTAATGCCGCAACAGCCATTAATTGGCTTAATGCCCCCTCGCTTGGCAACAGCTGTAAATCGAGTAATTGATTGTATTCCCGTGGGTGCAATTGCTTAAATTTATCGAGTACATTTTTTTGCGGTGAGTCCGACAAACTGTGGCACACCTCGTAACCACTGCCTGGCAACATAGGCAGCTCAAAAAATAACTCAGGTTCACTGTGGCCATCCACCGTAACAATTTGGCTGGGGTGGTGTTTATTGAAATACAATATCGCCGCATTTTTTACAAACTGCGCTTTAGTATGATGCTCGTTGATATTATGACGTAAAAGACCCGCAGATAACGCACATAAGCTGTTGCTGATGTCTTTGCCCGGTTCGCCTTTATCAATGGCATGCTCAAGCGTGTTGTGATGTGCAGGCTCCATTAGGGTATGTGTCGGTTTAGTCAGCGCCTCTTTAGCGAGAGACAGTTTAGCTTGAGAGAGCTTAGGTATCGTCACCACATGCCATTCAAGTAGGTGTTTGGTGCTTTTCACCAAAAACTTGTGTTGGCTGGTCTTGTAATGATTTTCGTCGTGTAAGCACGTTAAGTTATTGGGTAGCGGTATATTTCCATCGGTTAAATGGGTTATGGGTAACCAGTAATGGCCGATACTGGCTAAGCGTAAAGGCAGATCCATTTTGGTATTGTCTACGGCGTCCTGGTTAACATACAGCCAGTGCACGCCTTTTTGACGAAGCATTTCTGTTAATATCACCAATAAACGGTTTTCAGCAAATTGGATCTCGTACAAAGGCGCATGCAGGCTAGGGTGATCGCTACAAGGCCTAACGCGTAACAGAGGTTTTTCGATGCTGGACAACGCCAACACCTGGCTGTCGCTGACGCAAAATTGGCTATTAAGCGAATTGGGATTACACACTAATATCCGCGGCCTTTGGTACTGTGCTTGCTGATTGCTGGGCGAAAGCGCCAAACTGATACCGAGCATGGGTAGCGCTAAGGTTTTTTCGTTCAGTAAATTATTGGCCATTGCGGCTATATCTAGATGGGTTAACGATTTTAACTCACGGCTTAATTTGTAATGGCCTTTGCAATGATCACACGCCAGGTTAATGTCGCCAAAATGAGGATGTTGATTATCGCCAAATTGAGGCTGACAATGCTGACAAAAATACAGTGGTAAGCCTTGATGTTGTTTAACATCAAACGGTTTAGTTTGGCCCGTTTTAGCCTCTATACGTTTAATTTCAGTTTTTTGCAGCCAAACTGACAATAAAAAATCACTCGCGATGTCATCGGCCAATGTTTCAAGTTCAGCCTGTTGAGCACAGGCTTCAATAAAATAGCAAATCCCGCCACTGTCTTGCCGATGCTCCATACCAATGGATATGGCCAGTTCAGTACGTTGCAAATAGTCGTTACACAAATGCGCATATAATGGCACAGGGCGTTGGCAAACAAAATCAAACCGAATGTTATGCATCGACATAGCAACCTCGCTTATAGGCGTCGGGGATCACTTGGCCAATAGTAATATCAGCCACACAATCAAAGGTAAAGCCAAGAGATGTCATGTGCGTAAGTAACGCTTTTTCCATGGTCGGGATCGCGTTAAGTAGGTGAGAGGTCAGCCCTAAGACCATAGGTTCAATAACAGTTGGCGTCACGCCTAATACAAAGGTATGTGGCCGGTCGCCAACAATGTCCATCATGTTGAGGGTTTGCAGCATTTCCACTTCATGGGCACTGCCTTGCCAGTCAATTTCGGCGGGCGCATGGTCAAAATCAAAAAAGTAAACTTCGCCAGGGCCTACGCCCACGCTATTGACGGTATCAACCACGATTAAATGATCGTATTGGCAAATTATCGGGATAAGTCCCTGGGCCAGGGTGCCGCCATCGATAATATCCAGTTGATAATCTAAGTGGTTAAATTGGTATTTGTCTTTGATATAATTGACAAAATGTACGCCGACACCTTCGTCGGCGTACAATACATTGCCTATACCTAACAGCAATATTTTTTTCACGCTAATTAGTGATCCTTATGGTAGTCGTAACCTGAAACAATGGAATCGACAGAGTTATGCTTAAAGCGAATGCCAGACCACACCGCCATATACACATGGATCACCACAAAGATGATAAACGCCCATGTTAAGTAGTGATGAAAAGTCCGTAAATTAGCAAGGCCACCACATAAGGCCGTTAACCAATCAGATACGCCGCCGAGTAAACCACCGACACCTAAGTGATACACATTGGCATACAGCACTAAGCCTGTAATACAAACAATGAGTGCCACAAACGAAATCGCCACATAAGTCATAAACTGCAATGGGCCATACACGCCGGCTTTATGCAGATTACCCATCCATATGTAGGATTTAAGTTGTACTATCCAACTGTTAATACTCAGTACATCTTTAAAGGATTTTCGCTCAATATTGTTCCGACTAAAGAAATACAAATAAAAACGTACCAGGGTAATACTGGTGAGTAGAAAGCCAAACACGATATGTGCAAAACGTATCCAGCCTTGCACCAGCACATCCGAGCTTTCAGGTGCCACTAAAAATGGCCACGAGATATAAAACCCCGTGATCACTAACACCAAAATAGCCAGGGCTCTGAGCCAATGAAATATGCGAATGGCCGGAGTAAATATCAGCTTCCTGTTGTGGGTTGCGATATGTTCCATACTATTGTCCCTCCTAATCCATCACCTTAATTAAAACCCATTAGGATCTATTTTAAATTGACCTAAGGTGTGTTTTTTGTAATCCATCACATGGACAGAACACGCCATACACGGGTCAAACGAGTGGATAATCCGTATCACCTCTAGCGGCTTAGTGGGGTCTTCCAGTTTTAAGCCAATCAGCGATGCTTCATAAGGTCCCATTTTGCCACTAGCATCGACTGGGCCAGCATTCCAGGTCGTTGGCACCACAGCTTGATAGTTTTCGACCTTGCCATCTTTAATGCGGATCCAGTGACTTAACATACCGCGCGGCGCTTCAATCATTGAATAGCCTTCATAGACTTTATCTGAATCAATTTCTGGTTTTACATAGGTTGACTCATCTGACTGCATATTGGTCAGCAGTGCATCAAAAGTGGTTAAACTGGCTTGACCGACTAACACGGTTTGCAACATGCGTGCTGCTGTGCGACCAAGAGTAGTAAACAGCGCATCTAAAGGCAGACCGGTACGAGCCAGTAAGCCATCAACAGCATTAACAACGGTTTGATTGCCACGGGCGTAGTTCACTAACAAACAGGCAAGTGGGCCTACTTCAACAGGTTCATCTTGATAACGAGGCGATTTAACCCACGAGTACTTCCCGTCACCGTCTAAGGTTGGTAATTTGCCGTAAACCGTATCGCGCTCAACAAACCCCGTGTAATCTGGAATTGTGGTCCCTTCATAAGGATGTTGTGGACCGTCAGCTTTATACCAGGCGTGGGTGACATCTTCGCGGATAAGGTCAGGGTTTATGTCCATCACATTGGCTAAATCGCCTTTAATGATCACCCCTTGATTAAACAAGAACTCACCGTCGGCCATGATAAAATCATCGCCACACAAGAAGCTGTTCACATTCACGCCGCCAAGTACACTGGCTTCGGTGCCAAAGGCTTCTGCCGCCATCACAATATCTGCTTGGTAAGCGCGCTCAATAAAGTCTTGTACTATTGCGTGTTTTTGTTTCCATTCTTGTAAACGTGCCGGGCTTAACATGTCGCGAACAGAAGTAACACCACCGACAACAATTGATTGTGGGTGAGGGGATTTACCGCCAAAGATGGCGAGCATTTCTGCTGCCACACGCTGAACTTCCAACGCTTTTAAGTAATGCGATAACGCAATTAAGTTTTGTTCAGGGCTAAAACGATACGTGCCATTACCCCAATATGCATTGGCAAATGGGCCCAGCTTGCCGGTTTCGACTAAGCCTTTTACTCTGGCTTGCACCGCTTTTAATTCGCCTTCACCGGCCGCAATCGGGGCGTCTGAATAATTCATTGCCACTTTGGCTGCAAGAGCTGGGTCGGCGCTTAAGGCCGAGACCACATCAACCCAATCTAGGCCGTGTAAATGATAAAAATGCACAATATGATCATGCATATACAGTGATGACTGCATTAAGCTGCGTAAGTATTTTGCATTGATTGGAATTTTTACCCCAAGGGCATTCTCAACCGCTTCAGTACCACAGCGATAATGCGAGTAGGTACACACGCCACAAATACGCTGCACAATTAAGCCCACATCCATAGGTGTGCGACCTTTCAATATCACTTCAATACCGCGCCACAAGGTCGATGATGACCAGGCTTTAGTGATGACATTATTGTCATCCACTTCAACTTCTACGCGTAAATGGCCTTCGATACGGGTGATAGGGTCGATTACGACACGTTTACTCATGATTATTCCTCCAAAGGCTTAGCAAATACGCTAGCAACTGCATGGGCGCCAATACCAACAACGGTCGCACCTAAAATGACAGCTCCAATAGTGTCAGCGGTGGCATCAATGCCATGTAAAAGTTGACGTCCTAGCGGTTTTTCAAAATCCGCCATGTCATCCCAAAAATTCGGTTCAGAACAGCCCATACAGCCGTGACCCGCTAATACCGGCCAACTGGTGTGATGATTAAAACGTTCTGTCGGGCAGTTGTTATAGGTGTATGGGCCTTTACATCCCACTTTATATAAGCAGTAACCTTCTTTGGCACCTTCATCGCCAAATTCTTCCACAAACTCACCGGCATCAAAGCGGCCACGACGTTCGCAGTTGTCATGTACCCGTGCACCATAAGCCCATTTAGGACGGTTAAACATGTCAAGTGCAGGCAATTTCCCAAACATAATGAAATACATTAACGTGCCCACAATGTTCTTTTCGCTGGGTGGACAACCGCCCAGGTTAATCACAGTTTTGTTGACCACTTCATGTACGCCTTTAGCCCCCGTTGGGTTTGGCGCTGCAGCTTGTACGCCACCAAATGCAGCGCAGGTGCCGACCGAGATAATTGCGGCAGCATTTTCAGCGGCTTCTTTAACAATGTGTAATCCGGTGTGGCCTTTACAGCCCACGGTTAAATACGCGCCGTTGTTAGCGGTGGGTACCGCGCCTTCAACCGCCAGTAAGTAACGGCCTTTGTAGGTTTCAAGTGCATGCTCAAGGTTTTCTTCAGCTTGCCAACCAGATGCGGCCATTAAGGTTTCGTGGTACTCAAGCGAGATATGATCGAAAATCAAACTGTCGAGGTTAGGGGAGTCGGTACGAATGAGCGACTCAGAGCAACCGGTACATTCAGCCAAGTGCAGCCAAATTAACGGCACTCGGTCGGCTAACTCCGCCGCTTCAGCCACCAGATTACTAAAGGGTAAAGGCAAGGCAAACATTGCGGTGACCGATGCGGTCCACTTAATGAAGTCTCGGCGAGATATGCCGATGTCGGCCATTTTTTGTTGTAATGACTTGGGCTGACGCTGGGCAAATTGGCGTAAATAATCAAGGCGCTCTTGGCCTTGCTTGTAAAGGGCTGCATGTGTGTCCATGTTGATACCTTCTGCTTAATTTAGCGCTGGGCTAATAAATAGTTGCATTCCATCAGTATCAATATTAAAACTCGGTTAAAAAACCACTTTGATGTAAATCAAATTGTGAGAAATTCCCTTAGCATAAATATGACAATTACGTCGAATTCATGATGTTGATCAAGTTAACAAAAATCAAAACGGACAAATTGTCTCAATTACAAAATATTCAATACTGTGATCGCGCACTTGTTAGCCAAGTTTTATTCACTCAATTTGAATTGATATTGTTTCGAAGAGTTGCACGAGGTTAAGTAATCCACCATTAACCTTGTTTTCTCAGGGTATTAACCCTAAAGTGTCGGCTTGTATCGATAACGATCCAATGACACACATATAAAAAAGCACAAATAGGTAGCAGGTTTGATAGATAAAATAATGTTAGCCATCGATTTTCTTCTAGAGCACAAATTATTATTCACCGCATTAATCATTGTGCTGATCTCACTGATTAAGCAATTCATTATTTCAACCATTCGTGGTGATGTTGCCTTTTTATCAGACGTGCAACGTAAATGGATGTCGCGTACTAAAAACAGCATTTTTATTTTAACTATCATGATTTTGTTCATGCTTTGGCAAACAGAGGTCAGTAAGTTTGCGTTATCCGTCACCGCAATCGCCATCGCGTTTGTGATTGCATCTAAAGAAATTATTTTGTGTTTTACTGGGTCAATACAACGCGCGAGTTCACGGTCGTTTGTCATCGGTGATTGGATTGAAGTGGGTAATATTTACGGCCAGGTTATTGAACATAATTTAATGGCAACCGTTATCCAAGAAATTGATTTAGAAAATGGTCAATACCATTTCACGGGTAAAACAGCCACATTACCCAACAGCATGTTTTTTACTTATGCCGTTAAAAATCATAATTTTATGAAGCGATATGTTTATCACCATATCACTATTACCGTGGCACAGTTTGTTAATCTGTATCCTTTATTCCCTGAATTAACCACCAAAATTGACGGCTACTGTGAAGACTTTATCGAGGTCGCTCGCCGTTACAATGGCGTAATTGAAAAACATGCAGGTGTAGATTTACCCGGTAGTGAACCGCATATTCACGTCACCAGTGGACCAACGGGCGAACAAAACGTCAATATCATGATTTTTTGCCCAACCGAGCGGGCGATAGAGTTAGATTACCAAATAAGACAAGATTTTATGGAGGCGTTCCAGCAACGTTTTCACGCACAACCTAAAAGTTAGGCCGTCATGTTAATCACATCACGCTAATAGCAAAGATGAGTCACTCAAGCTAATAACTCTGGTTAATAGCTCTGGTTAATAGCTCTGGTTAATAGCTCAGGCTAATCGCTCAGGCTAATCGCTTTGACAAATAACCCAGGAAAATTCAACGGGTATGTATGATGAACTCATACATACCCGTTTTCATTTTAGGCAATTAAGGTGGTAAAACGATAACAATTTATTGAGTAGATGTCTTATTCGCAAATTTGATATAGATAAACAGTGACAACAAAATTATCCCCCCGCCAATCAGCTTTTGTGGCTCAACGACTTCACCGAGCAAACTGACTGAGAGTAATAACGTCCAGATGGGTTCAAGGATCATAATTAACGATGCTTTTTCTATCTTTACGCTAAATTGCCCCACGGTTTGCGCTAAGTAACGTAAACAGGTGGCGATGAGTGTCGACACCGCAAACCAAAACACAATATGGCTATTTAGTTGGACACTTTCAGGATGAACAATCAGCATCACAATCAAACCGACAAGGCCTATCATAAACAGTTGCACGCAAATTGACGTGAGCGGTTTAGTCTTGTTCAACACTTGTTTGTTCAATACAAAATGCAGCGACAATAACGCCGACGACAACAAGAAATACCATTGGCTTTTATCAATAACCCAACCGTTAGTTAAGGTGAGTAACATAATACCAATGCATGTCACGGGTAAGGTGAGCCAAAAAATGCGCGGAGGCCTCACTTTAAACAGTATCCACGAAATAAACGGCGCAATAATCATTGCCAGGCTCATAATAAATGCACCTACCGACAATGTATTAGAAATTGAAATCGCATACACCCATACCTCAATAGAGGCGGCCAGTACCACTCCTACAGCACAAAGCGACAATACTTGTTTGGGCCTTAGGGCGAAGACTTGTTTATAGCAAAAGGGTAGTAAAATAATACTGGCGAGTAAAAAGCGCGCTGTAACAAAGGTCACTCCAGGCACTTCTAAAATCACAAATTTAGAGGCAATCCACCCCACACCAGCCAATATCGTCGACAGTAAAATAAACAGCTCGCCACGGTACGATGGTTTGTTTAACACAATATGACTTCCAATACACAGGCAGGCTTTTGCAATATGCCAATAAACAGTGGTCAATAGTAGCAAATACGTCTGATTTAGTGATAGCTAAAATATCGATAAGCGACTCATTAGAGCCGCTTATTTTCATTGCCATATTAACTTGGGCTGTATTCAGGGTAATCGGTTAAGCCTTTCTCAGCGCCGCCAAATAATGTTTCAGATGTGTGCGCCGCTAATGGGTAACCGTGTTTAATGCGCGTTGGTAAATCAGGATTTGAAACAAACGGGCGACCAAAACCAATCATATCGGCAAGGCCTGCTTCAATGGTTTGTGCTGCCGTTTGTGCATTATAACGACCTGCATAAATTAACACGCCTTTATAAGCGGCTCTCACGGATTCTTTAAAGCCTTTTGGGGTTTCTGGCGCATCATCCCAATCCACTTCAGCAAAGTGAATATAAACCACATTGAGCTTATTCAACAGTTCAGCCGCAGCGACATAGGTTTCAACCGGATTAGCATCAACCGTTCCATTGAGTGAGGTAAACGGCGCAAGGCGCACACCAACACGTTCAGCACCAATGGCATCTGATACCGCAGTCACTACCTCTGCAAGAAAACGCAGGCGGTTTTCAACACAGCCGCCATATTCATCGGTACGATTATTGGCATTTGAGTCAATAAACTGATTAATTAAATAGCCGTTTGCAGCATGGAGTTCAATACCATCAAAACCCGCTTCTATGGCATTGAGTGCAGCCTGGCGATATTGAGCGACGACATGATCAATATCGGCTTTACTCATTGCGCGCGGCATAACCACATCGACAAAACCAGGGGCGTTTGAGCCATCATCCACAAACACTTTTACATTTTCAGCTTTAAGCGCCGACGATGAAATAGGCTGTTCGCCATTAATGTTATCGGGATGCGTCACGCGGCCAACATGCCAAAGCTGGGCGAAAATGGTGCCGCCTTTTGCGTGTACAGCCTCAGTGACTTTTTTCCAACCAGCAATTTGCGCCGTACTGTAAATACCCGGTGTCCAGGCATAACCCTGGCCCATGGCTGAAATTTGTGTGCCTTCAGCGACAATAAGGCCTGCAGATGCACGCTGCGCATAATATGTGGCCATAATATCGTTCGCTTCATTGCCCGGTTGCGTGGCGCGAGAGCGAGTCATCGGCGGCATAACAATACGGTTTTTTAAGGTTAAATGGCCCAGTTCAATCGGTTGAAATAATGTATCTGACATTGGGTATTCCTTACTAAATTTGGATAAGTTCGATTTGGTAGCCATCAGGATCGACGATAAAGGCGATGTGGGTCGTGCCACCTTTTACCGGCCCTGGTTCGCGGGTGACGCTGCCGCCACGGGCTTTAATCTCGTTACAGGTGCTATAAATGTCTTCAACGCCCAGGGCGATATGACCAAACGCATTGCCTTTTTCATACTGGTGAGTGTCCCAGTTATACGTTAACTCAATGGTGGTACTACTGCTTATATCGTCATAACCAACAAAGACCAAGGTATAGCGATATTCTGTGTTTTCGGTTCGTTGTAACACTTTCATGCCGAGCACCTTGGTGTAAAAGGCAATCGACTTATCAAGATCGATAACGCGAAACATAGTGTGCAAAAATTTCATATTTTTCTCTCACTGGCATCACACCAACACAATACATTGCGTTAGCGAATGAATATCAATTCTGCCAATGTACACCCAAGACGAGCAAACATTAAATTATGATTTATTATCGGTTTAATAAATTTATGTTATCAATGTGCGGTGGTACTAAACGTAACTAAAACGTAACTAGGTGAGCTATTCATCCTCAATCACCATGGCTTCTTTAATCTCATCACTGCTAAATCCTTTGCGTGACAAATAAGCATAAGCTTTCGATTTTTCTTTGTAATCAGCGAGGTTATAACGCTTTTTCGCCAGCTCATTTTTACAGCTTTGATAAAAATCAATGTCATCAGATAGGCTAAGTTGATACACAGTGTCTTCAAACTCAGTCACATCAATCAGCCGTTGTTTGAGTTCTTGCAAAATGAGGGTTTTGCCTTTGCCTTTATTGAACAGCTTGATGATTTCTTTGCTCAAATCGGCTTTGTCTGCTTTGATGGCCAATTTTGATCGCAAGCTATCACGCTCGGGATGTTGGGCTAAGGCGTGGTCAATTTCGGCGCGCGAAAAGCCTTTGGTAGTCATTTGTGCGTATACTTTCTCTTTGCTGGTGGCATCAAAGTGTTCAAATTTGCTTTGTAATCTCGCGCTCGCCATGTCTAAAGGATCGACATTTTGTGCATGCATAACATGTTCAATAGCGCTGTCTATGTCTGCCATCGCAATACCGCGTTGTTGCAACTTACGCTTTATTGCACCAGCTCCTATTTCATTGCTAAACGCCAACTCGCAATAACGGATTGCAAAATCAACATCTTGTTTTACATAACCGCCTTCAATCAGCCTGGCTAATACCGTATCAATCCATTGCTGATTGTCCGTTTTGCGCTCAAGTTTGTTGCGTATTTCATTAATAGTGAAATCTTGTTGTCCAAGGTGCCAATACGCACTGTTGAAAACGTTATCAATGGTTTTGGCTTGTCGAAGTGGCGGGCGCTGCATAATAGTGTGTAATGATAGAGTGATAGTTAATTTAACCACATTCTAGCAGAATGTGGCCACAGCTTAGCTGCAAATCAACGGTGAAACCCATTTAGGTTTATGGTGTTGTAAGATGATCAACAACATAAGCTTTGTTTTTAGCCAAATACCACATAATGCTGGCTAAGGCGCCAATACTAAATTGAATTTAGTAGCAATACATATCGACGATCTAGGTTACCTCACTATGGGTTAAGACAGGGTTAACTTGAGTGGCTTGCTGGCAAACAAACATAAAACTTTATAATTCAAAAACAGATTATTACATCCTTATTTACATACAATTACCTTGTGCAGACATAGTTTTACAACTCGGCATGTAACATTAACTCATCAAAATAATGTGCTAAATGTGGTTGCAACTAAAACATGAAAAAAACCGGTAGAAAAAAACTGATTATCGTCTTCATTGTCATCGTGTTAATGATTGCTGGCGGTGCTTTTTATGTCATAAACAGCGGGAGCGAAAAACTAACTTACGCTACTGAGCCTGTTCACCGTGGTGATATTGAAAACAGCGTGCTGGCCAATGGCATGCTGCAAGCCTCTAAGTTAGTCAGTGTGGGCGCACAGGCTTCTGGTCAAATCATCCATTTACCGGTTACGCTTGGCCAGCAGGTAAAGCAGGGCGATCTTATTGCACAAATTGACAGTTTAACGCAACAAAACAGTTTAAAAGAGGCGATAGCTTCACTGACCAGTAACGAAGCTCAATTTCGGGCAAAGCAAGCGCAAATCAACCAGGCTCAACAAGAGTTTGCTCGACAAAAAACCTTACTAGCCGACAAAGTCAGTGCTAAGTCCGACTTTGATACAGCTCAGGCCACATTGCTGGTTTATCAAGCTGAACTTGATCAGCTTAGCGCTGAGCAGCAGCAGGTAAAATTGAGTGTCGAAAGCGCGCAACTCAATTTAGGCTATACCACGATTAAAGCCCCAATGGATGGCATGGTGGTGTATACCGCTGTCACAGTAGGGCAAACCGTAAACTCATTGCAATCAACCCCAACCATCGTTGAGCTAGCTGACTTAACTAAAATGACGGTAAAAGCACAAATTTCTGAAGCTGATGTGATAAAAGTTAAACCTGGCCAGGCGGTCTACTTTACCATTTTGGGTCAGCCAAAAAAACGCTTCAACGCGACCTTACGCGCCATTGAACCGGGGCCGACCATTATGGATGGCGACGATAGCAACATGACCTCAAGTGACACCGATGCTATTTATTATAATGGGCTGTTTGATGTCGAAAACCCTGACGGTATTTTGCGTATTGGTATGACCGCGCAAGTCTCTATTATTCTTGAGCAGGCCGAAGATGTGATTTTAGTGCCATCGCAAATACTGCAACCTAATCATGGGAAAAGATCTGGCTTTAGGGTACCGGTTTTAGTTAATGATGAAATTGAATATCGTAATGTCACTGTTGGGATCAACAATAAAGTGAATGCTGAAATTACGAAAGGGCTTGAAGAAGGCGATCAAATTATACTCGGAACAGGAGGTTCAACCAATACTGTGAGTAACCAACGTGGCAATCGTCGGCCACCGATGGGGTTCTAAGCAATGAATGAATCTTCTTTACTTAGTATTTCAGGTGTTTATCGCTCTTTTAGTGCAGGCGAGCAACAACTCACCGTACTCAATGACATTAATCTCGACATCAACCGCGGCGAAATGGTGGCCATAGTAGGTGCCTCAGGTTCGGGAAAATCCACCTTAATGAATATTTTAGGCTGTTTAGACAAACCGTCTAAAGGTCAATATTTCATTAATGGCCAAGATACTTCCACCATGGATGCTGACCAATTAGCGCAATTACGCCGCGAACATTTTGGTTTTATCTTTCAGCGTTATCATTTATTGGGCGATCTTGATGCCGTCGGTAACGTTGAAATCCCAGCCATTTATGCCGGTAAAGATAAAAAACAGCGCACCGAACGTGCCAAAAGTTTATTGTCTCGTCTAGGCCTTGCTGATCGACTTGACCATAAACCCGGCCAACTCAGTGGCGGGCAGCAACAACGCGTTAGTGTGGCTCGCGCACTGATGAATGGTGGCGACGTTATTTTAGCCGACGAGCCAACGGGGGCACTTGATAGCCATAGCGGTAAAGAGATGATGAACTTGCTGCAAGAGCTTCATCAAGATGGTCACACCATTATTTTAGTCACCCATGACATGGACGTCGCCAATTTTGCTGACCGAATAATTGAACTTAAAGATGGTGTTATTATTCGTGATGTTGAAAATAACCAGTCAACAACACATAAAACGTTGCCAGAGGTAAGCACGCCCATTTCCTCATGGTTAAACTGGGACCGTTACATCGAAGCCTTTAAAATGGCATTAATCGCCATGTTATCGCATCGATTACGTACTTTTTTAACCATGCTTGGCATTATTATTGGTATTGCATCTGTGGTTTCTGTGGTGGCACTTGGAGCAGGTTCGCAACAATCAGTGCTTGAAAACATCAGCGCGATGGGAACTAACACTATCGATGTTCGATCGGGCAGCGGTTTTGGCGACAGACGTTCGGCCAAAATCAGAACCTTAACGGCTCAAGACAGTGAATCTCTTAAAGTATTGCCCTATGTTGACAGTGTTACACCTTCAATTAGTAGCGCGGGCACTATTCGTTATGGCAATCAAGCCGTTTCAGCGAGTTTCAGTGGTGTGGGGGTTGACTACTTTAGAGTACGTGGATATTCATTAGCGGACGGCCAATTTTGGGATGACACCAGCGAAACTGAGATGGCACAGCAAGCTGTGATTGATGACAACACTCGTAAGTCGTTGTTTTCTGGTAGTTCAGCCATCGGTAAAGTGATTTTTCTCAATGACTTACCCGTGCGTATTATTGGTGTAACCAAAGCCCAAGAAAGTGCGTTTGGTATCAGTGACTCACTCAATGTTTGGGTACCTTATACAACGGTATCTGCTCGTATGGTCGGTCAACAATATCTTGACAGTATTACTGTGAGGATCAATGAATCTGCGTCAAGTAGTGCTGCAGAACAAGGCATAATTGCATTATTAAAAATGCGCCATGGAACCGAAGACTTTTACACCATTAATACGGATACAATTCGAGAAAGTATCGAAAAAACCACCCAAACCATGACATTGCTTATCTCAGCCATTGCCGTTATTTCGCTCATCGTTGGCGGAATTGGGGTAATGAACATTATGTTGGTGTCTGTTACCGAACGTACCCGAGAAATCGGTGTGCGTATGGCCGTGGGAGCAAGGCAAAGCGATATATTACTTCAATTTTTAATTGAGGCTGTTTTGGTGTGTTTGTGTGGTGGTGCTGTTGGGATCGGGCTTGCCTACTTAATTGGCCAAATATTTGCCATTACCGGGGGAAGTTTTCAAATGATTTACTCTACCGCATCGATTGTAGCTGCGTTTGCCTGTTCAACCTTAATCGGTATTTTGTTTGGCTTTTTACCGGCACGTAATGCAGCGCAGCTCGACCCTGTTGATGCATTAGCGAGAGAATAATGAGCCGAATGCACTGGTATTTTACCCTTGTGATTTAAGCTTTGCCGACAATGCTGATAAGCGTAATAAGGCGTCGTCAAAATCTAATGCTTCAATGGTGTCGCAAAGGATTGTTAAATCGATAGTTAAATCGCTTTTTTGTGGGCTATTAACAGCCAGTTTAGCTTGCAGCGCCTGGCAATGCTCAAGCGCATTGAGGTTGCCTTGCAGTAAATGCTGATTAAGCGTATCAAGCTCGGCTGTTAGCTGCGCAAGAGAAAGAGTTTCAGTTGATTGCGCTGTTTTAGCGATAGGGACATCCACCGCAGAGGTGGCTAACAGCGCGTGGATATGGGCCAATTCTGCCTGGGCGATATCGGCAATAGCTTGGCTTAAATCGGCGTACTCGGTTGAGGTTACTGTTATGGCATCAAGCGCGGCTAATTTACGCTCCCAATTATGTAAAGTTTGATGAAGCGAGGCCAGGCCCGTGGTACCTGCAGTGCCTTTAAGCGTATGGATCAACACTAATAGCTCGCTCACATTACGCTGTGCAGCCCGCTGCTTAATGTCGAGCAATTGTTGGCTGAGGTTTTTCTCGAAAATAGCAATCAAACGCCGATAAAAAGCTTCATTACCCGCAAAAGGCCTAAGTAATTCGGCTAGTGTTGTAGGCTGTGCACCGCTAACAGGCAGCCCAGAACCGACTTTGTGAGTGGTTGTCATTGTATCAAGATCCTTAGCTGCAGGAGGCTGTTCATCATTGTCTTTACCGCTTACCATGAGTTAATTGTTAAATCCGTGGAAAATTTTTGGCAATATCAATGCCTTTATTCAAAGGCTTAGTTTGCTTCAATAACAATTATAATACAATATTAGGGGCTATAGGTGCTAAGCCAACCGCATGGGAGCTCAAATGCAGTTAGATAAAATTTTACACGTAGAAGATGATGAATCTATTCGAGTGATCGTGGAAATGGCGCTAGTCGATTTATCAGGCTTTACGCTTATGTCATGTGATGGCGGGCAGGCGGCATTAACCCAAGTTGAGACATTTACCCCAGAGTTAATTTTACTCGACGCCATGATGCCTGGCATGGATGGCTTACAAACCTTAATTGAGCTACGTAAAAAGCCGCACTGCCAACATATCCCGGTCGTATTTATGACCGCGCGCATTCAGCAAGCCGAAAAACAACAGTATTTAGACGCTGGTGCAGTGGCTGTGATTGAAAAACCGTTTGATGCAATGAGCCTAGGCGATAGGCTTGAAACTATTTATCAAGCTTATCTTGCCTCGCCAGACCGTAATGTCACGGAGTAACTCATGCAAACGCCTGTATTACCGCACAATGAACAAGAGAGACTCACCGCATTACAGCAAACGGGTTTACTCGACACACAAGCTGAGCAACGTTTTGATCGCTTAACTCATTTAGCCCAACTGTGTTTAGGCACTGAAATCGTATTAGTGTCATTAGTCGATGCAGACAGGCAATGGTTTAAATCTAAACAAGGGCTCGATGCCTGCGAAACGGGCCGAGATATTTCATTCTGCGGCCATACGATTTTGGGCGAGGGGGTATTTGAAGTACCCGATGCACTGCTCGATAACCGTTTTGCCGACAATCCATTAGTACTCAATGCGCCCTTTATTCGCTTTTATGCCGGTGTGCCACTCGTGAGTCACGGTGAAAACATCGGCACACTGTGTTTTATCGACAGTAAACCACGTAAATTTACTGACAAAGAGCGTCAAATTGCCACAGAAATTGGCAAAACGATTGAACAAGAAATCCAGGACAGACTTCAAGAGCAGGCCCAGGAAGAATTAGCCGCGCGTGAGCAAATGTATCGTTCGGTACTCGAGGGCACCCGTATCGGCACCTGGCAATGGAATGTGCAAAATGGTGACACAGTGCTTAACGAACGTTGGGCTGCCATTATGGGCTATACACTTGCTGAGCTGGAGCCCATTTCGGTTGACACCTGGCTTAACTTGTTGCATCCCGATGATGTAGCCGACTCAGATACTCAATTAAACGCGCACCTTAACGGCAGCAAAGAATTTTTTGACATTAAATGCCGCATGAAACACAAGCAAGGCCATTATGTGTGGGTACATGATAGGGGCAAAGTGGTGTCATACACCGATGACGGTAAACCCTTAATGATGTACGGCACCCATGCTGACATAACCGAACAAAAATTGAATGATTTAGCATTACAGCAAAGCCGTGATCAACTGTATAAATTGACTCAGGAGTTACCAGGTGTTGTTTATCAATATCAATCTTGGCCAGACGGCCGCGCCGCGTTTCCTTATGCCAGTACCGCCATTGAAGATATTTACGGCGTGACCCCAGAAGAAGTTCGCACCGATGCCACTAATGCCTTTGAGAAAATTCACCCAGATGATTTAGGCCGGTTAGTTGAAAGCATTGAGCGCTCAATTGAAGACCTAAGTCTATGGGAGCTTGAATATCGCGTATCAAGTGACAATCACACGTTTAAATGGTTATCAGGCAGTGCTACGCCCGAGCGAATGGCAGACGGCAGTACCTTATGGCATGGCTACATTCAAGATATCACCGAAACTAAAAAATATTACCTTAAACTTGAAGAGCTTAACCAGGAGCTCAATGTTGCCCAGCAAAGTCTTGATTTAGCCAGCGAACAAGCTCAAATTGGCTACTGGCATGCGTCGTTAAAACTCGGCACCTTGTGGTGGTCGCCAATGGTCTATCAAATCTTTGGTCTAGATGAGCAAGACTTTATACCCAATGACAGAAAATTTAAAAGTGTTATTCATCCAGACGATATTGCAAAGGTAGAACAAAGCCAGCAGCAAGCGCTTGTCACTGGCATTCATAACATCATACACAGAGTTATTCGCCCTAGCGGTGAGGTGCGCTGGGTGCATGGGCTTGGTCAGATAGTGGCAGAAGACAAAAACCCCGATTTAATTATGGTCGGGTCATTGCAAGACATCACCGACAGAATGAAATTACAAAAAGTGAAAGACGACTTTATCTCAACCGTGAGTCATGAGTTGCGTACACCACTGACGTCCATTAACGGCGCATTAAACTTATTGCAATCGGGTAAAATCATCGCCTTGCCTGAAAAAGCCCAAAAGCTGATGGATATTGCCAGCAGTAACTGCATGCAACTCAGTAGACTCATTAATGACTTATTAGATATCGACAAACTGGCCGCAGGCAAAATGCAATTTGAAATGAAAAAACTCAATATTGTGCCACTACTGCAAAGAGCCATTGACGATCACCAACCCTATGCACAGCAACATAATATTACGCTCGAACTGCAAATGGATGAGCATATAAATCAAAGTACGTTGTATGTAGACGAACATCGCCTGCTGCAAATTTTGACTAACTTTTTATCAAATGCGGTAAAGTTTTCGCCCAAAGAGGGTTGTGTCACCTTGTCGGCCACGCTTATCGACAATGAGATTGAAATAGCCGTGCAAGATCAGGGCTCAGGCATTCCAGATGATTTTAAAAGCAGAATTTTTGAAAAATTCTCACAAGCAGATGCCAGTAGTTCAAAAGCAAAAGGCGGCACAGGCTTAGGCCTTGCCTTGTGTAAAGAACTCACAGCAGCCATGCAGGGCAACATTGGTTACGAATCTGAGTTTGGCAGTGGCGCCAGGTTTTATGTTCGCCTGCCCATAGTAAAATAGCAAAATAGCAAAATAGCAAACCCAAGCACTGCTAGCAGAAACTAAAAATCCCAGTGGCACTATCGCGCCACTGGGATTTTTTATTCATCAAAGCTTATTTTGTCGTTGCTGCCTTTGCCAAAGTGTTGAGCACATGACTCACTTTATCAAGCACCGCATCACAGCCTTTAATATCATGGCGTTGTTTAAGATACTGTGGATTGTTATACGACAACCATACCTTGTTGTTCGCATCTTCAGTAATTAAAACCTTTTGCGGTAAATCAATGGCGACCTGCTGATTACATTGCATCAATTGAGTGCCAATCTTAGGATTACCAAAAATAATCACCTCAGTCGCGGGCAAGCTTAGCTCAACAGCTTCGGCATTTTTTTGATGATCAATCCGCGCAAATACCGTAAAGCCTTTATCCTTAATAATTGACTCAAATCTATCTGCAGTGGCTTTAGGTGAATACTGGCTTTGCAAGGTCACAAGACTGTCGAGTGCAAACACTGAAGTAGCAGTGAATACTGAAGTCGATGTAAAAAACAGCGTCATCGCCAGCGAAAGATTTTTGATCATACAATGCTCCATTTGTGATGTTTAAGTTCAATGTTAAAGCAAGATGCTTATGTTAGAACTCGTACTAAAGATTAGCTACTAGAGATTAGCGCTTAGAGATTAGCCCTCAGAGATTAGATAGTAAAAACAACATATCGCCAAGGCTCTTGTTAATATAAAGAATACTACAAGGAGTAATGTAAAAAATAATATAAAAAGTGATGCAAGGACTCACACAAACATAAGCATTAACATAAACATCAGAATAAACGATCCAATTTTGCTGGTGGCCGTAATATCACTAATCGTGATGAAATGAAACAGGTTGAACAATGAACAATAAACCGTCTTTTTGACTAGGTATTCACTTACTTGCATATAAGTTAAAAAATTACCGAGGGTAATACTTTTCTTTTTGCATAAATACGAATAAATATGCTGGTGGTCAGCCTTGGGTTTACGGGAGATTATATGTCACTCCCATCCGCATTTAACATTTCGCTACGTTCAAAAGCGCTAAAGTTGTAAACTAGCTAAGCAGTTAAAAGAGTGTCAGTTCAGTTTGTTGATCAGAGGTATTGTTTGGCGTCACATCATTCGTTATTAAATCACCAGCGCTACTTTGAGCGCATAGGCCCAGATTATCGTAATGGTGCCTCGGTGAGCTTTTTAGACATTAAAGACACTTTTGGTTTACGTCATATTCGTGTCGGTAAATGGGTTAATAAACAAGAATCTGCACTGGCCGCTAATTTGATATTTGATTCAATGGCCGACCTTGCCAATATTTTACGTGTGCCGCCCGAATTAATTGGCCTGCGCGGCAGCCTAAGGTTTGCTTTTGGCTCAGGCGGGCAAAAAGGTGTACAAGCTCATTACTCACCAGCTTATAAAGAATTAGCCCTGGCAAAAAATGCCGGAGCAGGAGCATTAGCCCACGAGTTTTGGCACGCTTTTGATCATTACATTGCCGATAAAATGTTTATCGACGACAGCCTATTAAGCCCCGACGGTTACATGAGCACAGCAAACCGCTTTTCCTGCGCCACAGACCACTGGCTGGCGGATAAAACTATCGTCAATCATCCGCTAAATCAGCAGTTATCTAAGTTATTTGAAGTCACCTTTTTAAGCGCCAACGGCCAGGAACCTCACGACTATGTTCGCCGCTCAATCGCGTTAGACAAACTGCAAAACAGCCAATACTTTGCCAAACCCACCGAAATGATGGCCCGCGCTTTTGAAGCCAGTATCGAAATGTATTCAGAAACCCACGCCGACATAGCCAACCCATACCTGGTCAACAGCACCATCAACTCACCACTGAGCAAACACGGCGCATACCCAGACGCCAAACACGGCGCCGAAATCTATCAAGCATTAATGGCCTATTTTGAACCACTAGGAATAGCATTTGATAAGCAAACGAATGGTTAAGCGAAAGGCACTAAGTAACAAGAAATAAGTAATAAGAGAGTAGTGGACAATTAATCACAAGATTAAGCGACATTATTTATCACTGGTTAGCTGACTTTGTTATTCAACAAAATCAGCTGCATCTAACACTTGCTTTAAACGCGCAAACGTAACCATGCTTTCATTGGCAAGCATGGGGTTATAGTCAAGGTTATGTGCGTTGAGTTGGTATTGACCATTTGGCAATTTGCTCACTTTTCGCAGTAAGTATTGATTGTCTCCAGCGTCATCCTGTATCTCAATAGCCATGATTTTACCAGTAATCGAGCCTGCATTCGTTGGAGTCACTCGCTCAAGTAATAATAAATCACCATCGAGAATGGGGTTCTTGCCGCCATTCATCGAGTTACCGCTGGCTGGGGCGATAAAGTGAATAGCTGGATCGAGCCTATTAAAACTCGAATTTAACTTGAGGGTTTCGCTACTTTCATCAGTACCCGTTTTAAAATGACCGCAAGCAATTTTTAAATCAGGGTAAAAATGCATTAACGTGTGTTGTGGTTGCTCAATAGGTAATTGGTGTACTGTTGCTGCTTGCACTTTCGTTTTTGACGGTTGGCGTTGGCTATAACGAGCTAATAATAACTCTGTTAACTCCCGCAGTGCCGTTGATAAAGTCTCAATATCTGTGCCAGCAATATCAATATTTGCGTGAAGACAATCAGCTTCAACTTTAAACCATGATTGGCTATCAGACTGATCTTGTTTGCTTAAAAATGTAATTGGATTGTCTAGCCAGTACTTTCGCCATTTGGGTGATTGAGCGTCTACATCCTGCAAACTTGTTTTTACATCTTGCGTCCATAATTTGGGGTAACGTTTAAAAACTTGCCAACTCTTGATACAAAGTGCGTCGATACTCGGTGGTGTGCGTAAACCGTTTAGCTCAATAAACGCTTCAAGTAATATTGCTTTGAAACATTTACTCATTGAGGCTTTTTCAACACCGCGACTTAACAATGTTAAATAAGGTGAGAGTGTTTTCAATTGGCTATCTTGTGGCTCTTGGCTGATAGCCAGCTCAAACCAACTACCAAATTGCTGGGTCATTTTATTCCAAGCGTAGCCGCTATGATAAAACTCTGTAGCGGTAGGGCGATGGCCTAACTCGTCTTTGAGTAATTGATATTGTTGATCTGCTTTGGTGTAATCCAGCTTCAATTGCTGCCAAAAATTGATTAATTCAGGATCAATATTAATCAAACACTGGTGGTTTAATTTGGGATTGTTTAAACGTGCAATCGCCTGCTTATGATCAGAAGCTTGCAATAACGCCATTGGACGATTCAAAAAGCTGATGTGATTACCAATAAAGTCGATAATCGAGACAAACTTTTTATTGGTTTCAGGCGAGGTACGCAAACCTCGACCTAATTGCTGTAAAAATAATATTTTTGATTCAGTCGGGCGCAAGATCAAAATGGTATCAATTGAAGGTAAGTCGGTACCTTCATTGAATAAATCGACTGAAAAAATCACCTCAATTTTGCCTGAAGCTAACAAGCTCAAGGCTTCTGCGCGTCTTACGTCAGAGCCACTGTGTACCGAAACCGCATTAATACCTCGGTGTGAAAACCAGTTGGCCATATAATCTGCATGCGCTTTTGATACACAAAACGCTAAAGTGCGTTGTTGTTTGTGTTTTTGCCAATGACCAAAAACATGTTTGGCACGTTTTTCAGTGGCAAATTGGTTTTCGAGAGCTTTGGGATCAAACTTGCCGTTTCGCCAAGGTAAGTCTTGATAATTAACCGTGTCATCATTAATACCTTGATATTGAAATGGCACCAAGATACCAAGCTCAATACCATCAATAATGTTCTTTTCGTAAACTAAATTGTTATCACACAGGGAAAGAATATCCGCCTGATCTGTTCGCTCTGGTGTGGCAGTTAAGCCCAATAAAAACTGAGGCGTAAAGTGGTTTAATAATGATTGATAACTGCTGGCACCTGCATGATGAAACTCATCGACAATGACATAATCAAAATGATTTGGATTCACCTGATTGAGGTGTGTTTGCTGACCTAATGTTTGAATCGATGCAAACACAATATCGGCATCAACAACTTTGGTTTTGGCATTAAAATGGCCGCTGATAAGTTTAGGCAACAATGTCTTAAACGTGCGCTCTGCTTGCAGTAATATTTCTTCTCGGTGTGCAACAAAGAGTACTTTACGGGCGTTAAATTGCTGTACATCGAATGCCGCTAACCATGTTTTTCCCATGCCAGTGGCTAAAACCACCAAACCTTTGGATTGTAATGCTAAGCGTGTGTTGGCAAGGGCTGATAAAGCTTCTTGCTGAGCAAAATTGGGTGCAGGTTCTTCTGGTTCAACTTCATTAACGATTGCAAGCGGCGGCTTAACCACTTTGCGTTTTTCGGCATAACGATTGATAAAATCATCTGTGAGATGAATCGATTGTTGATGGTTAAAAATCTGCAAGAATTGCTGACGAATATAGTTAAACTCGCTGGGGTCTTGGTTTTCAATCAAGTCATGACGCAAACACCATTCGAACGCATGGGTAAACGCGGCCTTGCTTATGTTGTTAGAGCCCACATAAGCACAACCGGTATCATTTTGATCGCTGTGTTGCTGAACGAAAATGTAAGTTTTCATGTGAAAGCTTTGGCCGCTTTTACAGGTGAATATTTTAGTTTTAGCGCCGCGAGATTGCAAAATCATCAGGTGGCGTAATGCCACGGGATCGGTAATACAAAGGTAGTCAGAGGTGACTATATCGATACTGGCTTGGCGCTCTAAGGCATCTGATAACGCATCAAAGATTAAATCCAATCCAGAACGCTGAATAAAAGAAACGGAGATTTCAATATTGCTTGCTCGGTTTATCGCTTGCAATAACTTAGGTAAAAACGGGTCATCCAAACCACCGCTAGTTAATACAGGTCCTTCTGCTAACTTCATGTCGTTTCTCTACTTTGAGGTCTTAATAAGAATGGCATTTAGCCACTTTTCGTTTTCGCGTCCTGGGCGTACATCTGTAGTCACCCAGATATGTTTGCACGTCAAACCTGAGCCTTGTATCCATTGCTCAAGCAAAGACTCATCGGCATCAGCAAAAAAACGGCCATTATGAGTTCGCTCTTGTACGCCATATTTGAAAGAGCAATAAAATACGCCATTGGTTACCAGTGTGCTGGCTAAAGTCGCAAACGTGTTGGGTAGGGCGTTTGCTTCAACATGAAGTAAAGAAGCACAGGCCCAAATGCCGTCAAATTGATAGGTGAGGTCAATATCATCAAAGCTACATACTGCTACTGTTTGGCCTATGTATTCTGAGGCAGCTTTAGCTAATTCTGCACTAGCATCAATCGCCATGACTCGGTAACCCATATCAATAAAGGCTTTGCTGTCTCGCCCAGAACCACAACCCGCATCTAAAACACGAGCATTAACGGGCAATTGACTGACAAACGTTTGATAAAGTTCACTGACATCGGCATTAACAGTTGAGTCAAAAAAGGCTTGGGAATGTTGATTGTAAAACTCGATGGTAGACATAACTCATCCTATATTTATTCTGATGTGAGTTTATCGATAAATTATAGCTGTCTCAAGTATTTAGTTTGTATTCAAACTAGGGACGAATCCAACCAAAATCAATAATCAACCTGTTCAATCACACTGATTGCGGTTGGCCCTCGGCCTTTTTTTGATGGCACTCGGTGGCCGGTGTCTGGGTTGGTTTTCATGGTTTGTAAAAACTGGTTTTGTTGTGGCCCAAAGCTGATGTGCAGTGGCCGGTGTTTGCCGTAGTAATAGAGGCGATCGAATTTAAGATTTTCACAAATCCATGCCGCGACCTGTTGCATGTCGACTGGTGTATCGGCTTGGATATCACTTGATGTGCTGGCTGGGTTATTTAGCACGGTAAAGTCGCATGCTGCTCCGAGACGGTCGCAAATAAGTTTTTGATTTTGATTGAGTTCGTAAGCGCAATGTTGGTCAAGCTTTGGCGCGATATGCGGGTTAGGATTTTTAGCAATTAAGCGTGCAAGCTCGGGTGAGCAAAATCCGTAGGTTAAGCTAATTGGCCCAAATTGGTCGACGATTGGGTCGAGTATTTTTGTCGCCAATGCACTGAGTGCGCGCCAGGTTTCAGGTTGTTTCGGTAAGTTTTCAATTTGATGCAATTGTGCCGTATTGCCGCAGTTTATTAGGTCTGCATAAGTAAAGTGGCGGCTGGCTTTGCCATTGATATTGTAGGTAAACAATCAAAGTCCGATATCAGTATTCTGGTTTGGTGTAACCATACCGTGTATTGATTATGCTGACTAGATAGTAGTGCTACTAATGTGAATTTAACTTGAAAGTAGTTGAAAAAACGATCACTGTTTAAAGAGAAAATAGTTAGGTTGAATGTTACTGATTTACAGAGAAGTCTAAACCAGCAACAATTTTTAATCATCAATTCTGAAGATATTTATAGTCCTGCATTTTCCTTAATCCAAGAGAAAACCTCAGTCTTATTTTTCGGACTATAATAACTTAAATGTGGAACTGCAGCGATAAATGTTGATTTACCATTTATTTCACATTTAAAGCCTTTACACTTCCAATCACCGTGATCTGCATCAATTGTTAATTCAGTTTCATCTATGTGAAATAATTCCTTCAGAAACGCGTAAGCTGATATTGAAGATATACCAAAGGTTAGTATAAGTTTTGGTTTCACTAAGTTCAGAATTGCTTCATGTACAGGCCAACATAATCCAGCTAGACCGAAACATAGATTGCTAGAGTCGCGTGAGGTTTTAAAGATAATATTTGATGCACATACTGTCCTAGGGTCTTGTACTCCAACTCCTTTCAATAGTTCAATTACTCTCATTTGTAGAGGTGCTTTTCCTACCTCATAATGAGCGATTTTGTTTTCCCATCGTTCATCAATAAATGAGTTTTCTGTACGCTTCAACATCCTATCTAGATGAGATTTAATTGAATATGAAGTTGTCGTATCAGGGTTCTCTTGTCCATCGCCACCAGGATTAAGTCCTAATAGATAGATTGGGCCTTCTTTCAATGTTTCATGAGAACTATAAATGACTTCGCCTTTATTTTTTAGAATATGTTTGAGTGTTTTCCTTGCAAAATCAGGTAGATCATTTTTTGTGATATTCGTCATACAAACGGTTTCCTTACCTTAAAAATTTAAAGCTGTTTAAATTTTTTAATTTAAAATCTAACAAATAATCGCTTAATTTAATAATAAGAGCTAGTGATTTTATATTTTTTGTACTGAGGTTTTTTCTTTTGCAAATATTAAAGTGATACCGCAGTGAACGTATTCCCCACTGCGGTATTATTGATATTAATTTTTAATTATTGTTTTGGCTTGACCATTTTTAAAATTATCACTAAAAACAGTGGGGCAAAATACACGACTAACAGTGTTGCGCCTGTCATACCGCCCAGTACAGAGGTACCAATAGCGTTACGGGCATTAGCGCCTGCACCGCTGCTCAATACCAGTGGTAATACACCCAGACCAAAGGCGAGTGAGGTCATGATGATAGGGCGTAAACGCATTTCACAGGCTTGAATGGTGGCGTCTATCATGTCGGCGCCTTTGTCGTAGAGTTCTTTGGCGAACTCGACAATTAAGATGGCGTTTTTAGCGGTTAAGCCAATGGTTGTTAGCACGCCCACTTGAAAATACACGTCGTTTTCAAGGCCGCGAAGCATAATGGCCGCGAGTGCACCGAGTACGCCCAAAGGCACGACTAAAATAATCGCAATGGGAATGCTCCAGCTTTCATATAATGCCGCTAAACAAATGAATACCATAAGCACTGAGATAGCATAGAGTATCGGTGCCTGGTTTCCGGCTTCTAACTCTTGGTATGACATACCTGACCAACTGACTTGTACATCAGTTGATAGCTCTGCTGCGATGGCATTTACTTCATCCATTGCATCACCTGTACTGAAGCCTGGCGCGGCTTCACCTAAAATTTCAAAGGCTGAGTTACCATTAAAACGGGTTAGCTGCGGTGAACCTGTGCCCCAATGTGATGAGGTAAATGCTGACAGCGGTACCATTTCATCCTGATTGTTGCGAATAAGCCAATGATTGAGATCTTCTGGCGTCATGCGGTATTGAGCTTCAGCTTGAATGTAAACTTTTTTAGAGCGTCCACGGTCAATAAAGTCATTGACGTAAGATGAACCCCAGGCAATCGACAATGAGTTGTTGATGTCGTCGATATCAAGGCCAAATACTTTGGCTTTTTCATAATCAATGTCTAAATAAAACTGGGCATTGTCTTCCAGGCCGTTAGGTCTGGAGTTTTGCAATATTGGGCTTTGGGCCATTTTCGCTAACAGTTGATTACGCACTTCGATAAGTTTGTCGTGGCCAATTGCGCCAACATCTTCAAGGTAAAAATCAAATCCTGATGATTGGCCTAGCTCTCTAATTGCAGGACTACTAAATGCAAACACTGAGGCTTTTTTATAACTTGAAAAATACCCCATCGTGCGTTGAATAATCGCATTGACGTTGGTCTCGTCTGTGGTTCGCTCTGACCAGTCTTTTAAGCCAATAAAGCCCATACCGGCATTTTGGCCTTTGCCAGAAAAGTTAAAGCCTGACACGGTAAATACAGTATTGATAACATCAGGCTCATTTTGTTGCAGGTATTCTTTGATGTCGTTCATGACCTCGGCAGTTTGATTGATTGTTGAGCCTGTTGGTAATTGCACCATCATATAAAATTCGCCCTGATCTTCATCAGGTAAAAACGAGCTGGGTAGGGTGTTATACATATACGCGGTGCCAGCTAACAATAAACCGTAGATTAAGGTAAAGCGTAATGGCCGCAGCAGCACACGTTTGATTGAACCTTTGTAACCATGTGATAAGCGGTCAAACAGGCGATTAAAGCCATTGAAGAAACCATTGGTGGATTTTTGTTTCGGTTTTAATAAGGTAGCACACAACACCGGGGTAAGAATTAACGCAACCAGCACCGACAATACCATTGCAGATACTATGGTTAACGAGAACTGTTTGTAGATAGCACCGGTAGAACCCGACATAAAGGCCATTGGAATAAATACCACAGCAAGTACCATGGTAATGCCCACTAATGCGCCGGTGATTTGCTTCATCGACTTTTTAGTGGCTTCTAATGCCGAGAGTTTTTCTTCGTGCATGATGCGTTCAACGTTTTCTACTACCACAATGGCATCGTCGACCAATAGGCCGATGGCCAGCACCATGCCGAACATGGTTAAAGTATTAATAGAAAACCCGAGTACCGACATAACCGCAAACGTACCCAGTAACACAATAGGTACAGCAATGGTTGGGATTAATGTTGCTCTGAAGTTTTGTAAAAACAACAGCATTACAAAAAACACGAGTACGATGGCTTCAAATAAGGTTTTAACCACTTCAGTAATCGATAAACGAATAAATTTATTGCTGTCTGTGGCTTTGGCCATGGCTAAACCCTGAGGAAAGCCTTTTGATAATTGCGCTAATTTGGCATCTACCGCTTCTTGGGTGTCTAACGAATTTGCACCAGATGCCAGCGTGATAGCGATACCCGATGAACCATAACCGTTAAATACAGGGATAACGCTTGAGTCTTCGCTGGCAAGTTCTACCTTGGCAACATCACTAAGACGAACTTTTGAGCCATCTTCATCCACTTTAATTAAAATGTTTTTAAATTCATCAACAGTAGTTAATAAGCTTTGTGCTGTGATAGTCGCATTAATTAATTGGCTATCGGTGGCTGGCACGCCGCCGAGTTGGCCAACGGTAACTTGACTGTTTTGCACCGATACTGCATCTGAAATATCAACCGGGGTTAAGTTGTAACTGTTGAGTTTGGCGGGGTCTAACCAGATACGCATGGCGTAGGATGGACCAAAAATGGTCACGCTGCCGACACCATTAACGCGGCTGATAATGTCTTTAATACTTGAGTTAGCGTAATCCTGGATGTCGCCAGTACTCATGGTGCCATCGGGTGAGTACAGGTTGGTGACAGACATAAATCCAGAGGTACTTTTTTTAACGGTTGTGCCCTGATTTTGCACTGCGGTAGGCAAACGGTTACTGGCTTGCTGTAAATTATTTTGTACCTGTACCTGGGCAATATCTGGGTCGGTATCGGCACTGAAGGTTAATGTAATAGATGCACTGCCTGACGAGCTACTGGTTGATGACATATAAAGCAGGTTATCTATGCCTGTCATGCTTTGCTCAATCACCTGAGTGACACTGTCTTCAATGGTTTTTGCCGATGCGCCTGGATAAGAGGCGGTAATTGTGATAGCTGGCGGCGCAATAGTAGGGTACTGCGCGACAGGCAGACTCATTATTGACGCAATACCTGCAAGCATTATGACGAGGGTGATGGCCCATGCAAAAATTGGACGATTTAAAAAGAAACTAGACATGGCTTAATCCTGCGAGTTTGAATGTGCATCGGCGGTGATGGTTTGCTTAGATTGTTCAGCCTGGTTATCTACGACAACTATCTGGTTATTTTGCAGTTTATTCAGATTGTTAATCACCACATTATCGCCGACATTAAGGCCCGTTTTAACCACCCAACCATTACCGACTTCATTGCCAAGTTCGACTGATCTTTTGGTGATTTTATTGTCTTTATCTACCACAAATACCGATGGTGCACCTGCCTGGCTTCTTACGACAACTGACTGTGGCACAACCAGGTAATCACGCTGCTCTGGCATTGAAATGCTGGCGCGCACGTACATACCCGCTAAAAGACTATTATCGGGATTAGGAATAATCGCGCGTAACGTCACGCTGCCTGTTGAGCCATCAGCCTGGGTGTCAGCAAATTCAAGTTTACCCGTGTGTTGATAAAGAGTGCCGTCTTCTAAGGTTATCGTGACCGGGATAGTAGGGCGTGTACCACGTACATTCATAAACTCCTGTCTTAATTTGTATAACGACACAGAAGATTGTTGCATATCGATATAGACATTATTGGTTTGAATAATGGTGGTTAAATAATCTGATTGGCCAGAGGTGAGCAATGAGCCTTCTGATACCTGTGAAAACCCGGCATAGCCAAAAATAGGCGCTCTGATTTGTGTATACGACAACTCAATATTGGCATAGTCTAACTCGGCTTGACGAATCGCGACTTCAGCTTGAGCCTGGAGGTAGTTTGATTCGGCATCATCAAGCAGCTCCTGGCTTGTGAGGTTTTTCTTCATTAACGCCTGGTAACGTATATAGGCTTTTTGGGTGCTTTGTTCGTTGGCGAGGGCTTTTTTTAGCTCAGCTTGCGCACTGTTGACCGTTGACTGATAGGTTGTTGGGTCGATTTGAAATAACACGTCGCCTGCGGTGACATAACTGCCTTCTTTATACAGCCTGCTTTGTACTATGCCGGTGATTTGCGGTCTGACTTCAGCTTCATTAAATGCGGTTATCCGCCCGGGTAGCTCGGTGTTTAAACGTAAACTGTTATACGACAGTGCCATAGTATCTACGTGTATGTCCTGTACTGGGCGAGTGTCAGATTGAGTTTGATCTGAGCAGGCTGAAATTGCGAAAGTAACAAGTAATAATAAAGGTAATTTACCGAGAGTGAGCTTTAGCATAGTGGCACCATGAGTTATATCAATTACGCTAATATAACAAGCTACGGGTTAAGGCGGGGTTAATGCTTTGGCGAAAATAAAAAAGGTCTTCATTACGAAGACCTTTTTAGTGGTGCATTTATAAAGCCCTTATCGGGCGATGCAATATGACTATTTTGCTAGCTTAACAAAGTAGTCGAAGATTTCTGGTACGTTACCATTACCTAAACCGGCATCAAATGCGGCTTGTAGGTTAGCAGATGAACCTTCGGCAATTTTAGATTGAGTGCCTAGGTCTTCTACCATTTTTAAGAAGTAGCCTAAATCTTTATTGGCGTTAGCAATAGAGAAACCTAAGTCGCTTACACCATCAACGGCGTAGTTTTTACAAAACTTCATAAACGGTGAGTTAGATGGACCTGCTGACATGATGTCGAACAGTTGTGCGCGGTCAACACCAGCAAGCTCTGCGACAGCAAAGGCTTGTGACATAGCACACACTGTAGTCATACCCATAAAGTTATTGATTAACTTGGTGGTGTGGCCAGCGCCTAATGCACCCAGGTGGAATACGTTTTCGCCCTGATCATCAAGTACAGGTTTTACCTTGTTAAAGGTGTCCATGTCGCCAGCGGCCATGATGTTTAATAAACCGTCTTTTGCGTGAGCTGGAGTACGGCCGAGTGGGGCGTCGATCATGCCTGCGCCTTTAGCTGCTAAGTCTGCACCAATTTTGCGGGTTGAAGATGGAATTGAGGTACCAAAATCAACAAGCACAGCGCCTTCTTTAATGCCGGCTAGAATGCCGTCGTCGCCATATACAATTTTTTCAACCACTGCTGAAGTGGTAAGACATAACATAACTATGTCACTGGCAGCAGCAAGTTCTTTTGCTGAACTGACCGCATTAGCGCCACGAGCAACACAGGTAGCAACAGCCTCTTTATTAAGGTCCATTACATTTAGCTGGTAACCTCTTTTTTGTAGGTTCTCAACCATGTTGCCGCCCATAAGGCCTAGGCCGATGAAACCGATGACTGGTTTTGTCATATCTAACTCCTAAATATAGTGGTAAATGCGTTTCTACGATAAAGTTTGCGAGCCTAATTATTGTGGCTAACAATGTATTTAATGCTGTGTGTGACGTTCAAAAAATCGGTAAATTGATTATCAACTTGTATTACAAAATTCTAGTTAATTATAACCACATTGTCAACCAATTATAGCAATTGGACATACCAAAATTTATATTGGTAAGGGTTAAGGTAATACAGTTGATTATTGAGCCGATTATTCATTGGTATTAAGCGCGACGACAGAGCATTATTCTTGATTCAGTAAAGTAAAAAGCCTATCAATTTGATAGGCTTTTTGGTTTTGCTCGATTAGAACTTGGCGCGTACGCCTAGCGTGTATCGACGGTCAGCTTCGCTGTATGCCCAAATTGAGTTCAGCTCGTTGGTGTATTCGATTGGTTCGCCTGTTAAGTTAACCGCATTGGCAACTACAGTGAAGTTCTCGTTAATATCCCAGCTTACTGAGAAGTCGAACTGGCCACGTGCTTCACGGTAACTATTACCTACTGTTGGGTCATAGTTATCAGCAGATGGGTCGTTTTGGTTAAATACGTTGTAACCTAATGCACCTATCGTTTGAACGCGCTTTGTGCTTTGCTCATCTAAGTAACGGTCACGCCAGTTATAAGCTAGGCGGAACTGCAGTTCTTCACCTTCCCAGTATAATTGGGTGTTAGCAGTGTGCTTAGAGATGTTTAACAGTGGGTTGCCGTCTGGCTGCTCACTGTCGGCATAGGTGTAGTTGGCGTTAACACCAAAACCAGACCAAAGCCCTGGTAAGAAGTTAAATTGCTGCTGATAACCTAGCTCTAAACCTCTTACTTCACCGCTACCGCCGTTAACGTCGGTTTCGATAACAATACCTGTACGACCGGCTGCTTTTTCAGCATCGACATAAGCTAAGCCCTGGTCTTGAGTTGCGTTGATGATGTCGCCCTGGCTTTCACCTGCGGTATCAAGCAAACAGATGTTATTCCACTGTGTAGTGTTTTGGCCTGTAATCGTGCTTGAGTCAGCTAAACAGCTGCTGTCTGTTTGAGTAAATGATTGTACATCTTTGTAGAATAATGCGGCTGATACGATACCACCGTCACCAAAGTAGTGCTCTAGTGATAAGTCGTATTGCGTTACACGGTACGGATCTAATTGGTAAGAACCTTGAGTACCAGTCACTAACGAGTTATCGATTGATAGCGCAGGGCTTAACTCATCAAAGTCTGCACGGCGCATTACTTTAGCGGCTGCAAAGCGAACTAGCGTTTCTTCAGACAGGGTGTAGGTTACGTTTAAGCTTGGTAAAAAGTCTGAGTAATCGTTTTTACCTGTGTTAAGCACTTTTTTACCGTTAGCATCAACGGAGTCTACAATGCTCGACTCTAATTCAGTTTGAATATAACGACCACCTACAACAGCAGTGAGGTCTTCAAAGTCTAAATGGAATTGGGCGTAGATAGCACTGGTTTTCTCATTAATGAACTTATATGCACCTGTGTCTTCAACCATGTTGTCAGCTAAAGTACCGTCCATAGCATAAGTGGTACCGGCTAACATTTGCTGTACTAAAGCATATGTGGCTTCGGTATCTTGTAACTGGTTAGCGTCATACACATTGTAAGTGAGTAAATCGTTTTGACCGGCAATGCCTGTTTGATCGAATGAGTTGCTCATGTTAATGGTTTTAAAGCTGTCGGCGATAATTGGGTTATCAATCCAGGTTGGGCTGTATAAACCATCAGCGTTTTTAGCATTTTTATAAGCATCTTTTAAGGTGTTGCCGTTTGGTTTTAAATCAAAACGGTTTGAGCTGTAGTCGCGGTCGGTAAAACGCACACCGGCTTTAACTGCAGTGACAAAATCGACACCAATATCATTGATTTTAAAATCGAAACGCAATGCTTGTTCTTCGTTATCTGTGTCTAGTGTTTTATGGAAAAACTCACGGAAAACAAGGTTGTCTGGGTTGGTAAGCATGCCCGTATCAGCAAACATGTATGACGGAATACCGCCGCCGCTGGTTGAACTACCCGTACTGGTATGGGTGACAAGGCTTAGGGTTGGATCAGTACGCTCAATTGGGCGTAAGTTAAACTCTGATGCCACTTGACGTTCTTCTGATTTAGAAATTGAATACTCACCAAACAATTCGATATTGTCGGTAATGTTCCATTCTGCTCCGATAGCGTTTGACGTTGTTTCGTTGGTGGTAAAATCACTCCATGTTTTTGGAATAGTGAGAACACCGGTTAAATCGTAGTTATGAAGCATGCCATTACTGTCGTAATAAGAGTCGCTTCTTGGTGAAACTGTGCCGCCAACATCAAGAATTGAATAAGCCGCCTGGCCACCATCTAATTCAGTTGCGTTCATATCAACGTAGATATTAAGGTCTTCGTTACTCGGGGCCCACTGAAGTGATAAACCATAAGCGGTACGTTCGCGCTCTTCAATTTTTTGCTCAACAGTGCTTTCTGTTCTGCGCTGGAATTTACCGTTTGGACCACCTGAAACGTCTACAACACCGTCACCGGTAATGTCGATATCGTCTTGTAAATCGACTTTGTTGAAATATTCGTCGCGACGTAATTCACGGTCTTGATAAGACACGTTAGCAGAAGCACCAAAGGTACCATTGTCGCCTAAATCCCAGTTATTACCCATTGCTGCGGTAAAGTTTGGTGCGACGTTTTCTGTTTTGTCTGCATATTCACCGTCAAGGGTGATGGCGACAAGTGGCTCAGAAAGTTCAAGTGGACGTACAGTTTGCATGTTAACTGTACCGCCAAGTGCACCTTCGATCATTTCTGGTGTTGGCGATTTAATCACTTCAACTGTTTTTAAGAAGCTTGAAGGGAAATCATCTAGGCTAATACCACCACGACCAGGGCCCGCAGTAGAACGGCCATTTAATAAAATAAGGTTTTCTGATACGCCGCGAATAGTGACCGACTCACCCACACCAAAATCAGATTCGATTGACACACCAGTTATACGTTGCAGTGCTTCTGCAATGTTGTTATCTGGTAATTTACCGATGTCTTCTGCAACGATGGCATCGACGATACGAGCATCAGTACGTTTTAATAAGTTAGCAGCTTTTAAACTACCAAAGATACCGCGTACAGCAATGACTTCAATTTCACTTGTGTCGACTTCTTCTGCTGCTACTTGATCTGCATCAGCGGCAAAAGCTGCTGGCATGGTTAAGATTGCGGTCAATGTTGCGCCAAATATTGTAATGTTATTGGCTTTATTTTTAGAGCTACTAAACATAGCACTTATTTTATTAAGCTTCATAATTCCCCCCAAAGAACTAATTGTTTGGTATTACCACGTGGCTTACCAATTGTCGTTGTTTTAATCAACAGCAACATTTATATAACACGTTACCAATAATTGCAATCTACTTTACCAAAATAATAACATTGTCATACCAAGGTCTATGCTCATTCCAAAGCAGCTTGATAGTGCGCCACAGTGGGCTTTATAGGTGTGCTTCATCATATTTACACTGTTATTTGCCCGTATAAGAAAAACAGAATCTTATATCTACTCTATGGTGATTCATGTCGCAGAAGATAAATGTGTAAATGAAATTCGGCATAATAATTGGTAATAGCCGTTTGAATAATTGGTATGACAATCTAGGGTTTTGGCTTGATACGGGCTTTGTGATGTACTGCCTGGCCAGGTATTTTTTTGCGTTTGTTTTAATGACAGATAGGTCATTCACAGTTACTTACGGCTATTGAGATAAGATCAATTGTTTTGATTAACGCTGCATTGCGCGTGAAACAGCAGGTTTAAGGTCTCAACAATCGTAAGCATACTAAAAAGAGCAAGGGCTATTGTGGCTTGCCAAAGACATGGTCTTGTTTCGACTGTAACCACAATGGGTATTGAGCCATGACTTTAGTGAACATTTTACTTTGCAAATAGTGGTTAAGCCATTGGCGTAACTTTGGGTAGGGTGCTTGCAGATACCATTGGCGCTCTACTCGGGCAAACTGACGAATAAACGGCATTAAGGCTAAGTCGAGCAGGCTTGGGTTGTTTGACATTAAATAGTGATGTTGAGTTAAGCGTGCCTCGAGATCGCCAAGATAGTGCTCACAAGCTTGTCTGTCTTGAGTCAGCGTGGGTTCGTGATAACGCTTTGAGCAGCGGTATTGTTCAAGCAGTCCTTTGAACTCAGTGTCAAATTGAGTAATGATCGCGAGCATTTGCGGCAGTGCGCTAGCTGATTGACTGTGCAGATAATGATCAGGATCGGTTTGCGAAAAAGCCCATAGCATAATCTCGACACTTTCATCAATAACATGGAACTGGCTAGCTGCAGCATTTGCCTTGATAACTAATACTGGCACAGTGGCTTTAGGCGATGCGGTCAGTAATTCTGCTGGTTTGTCGCTTAATACCAGATCACGAATATGCACTTGTTGACCCGATGCATAAATTGCCAACCTTGCCCGCATTGCATAGGGGCAGTTTCGTAATGAGTAGAGCACAGGTAATGTCATCGGCAGTGTCATGGTGTGTTCTCTTATGGTTGGCAGTCATTTTTCAATCGGTACATGAGCCTTGAGTTTATTGGATCTAGCTAAAGCAATTTCTATCAGCACCTTTTGTATTCCACATCACGACATAAATACTACACCAATACCTGCCGAGTGTTGGCTATGTAATGATGGATTTGCTGTTCTGTTTTAGTGTCGATCATTTTCTCTGGTGCGCGATCTTCAGGGCATGGCATACGCGGCGTGGTGCCAAACAGTCGGCAAATAAGTGGCCGCTGTTCATAGACTTCGCAACCATTTGGGCCTAAATGAACACAACTCCATTCAGCTAATGCCGCGTCATGTTCTGCCTCGGTTTTAACCGGTAGCCTGGCCATTTCAGCAGATGAGGTGGTGACAGGCCCGCAGCAATCATGGCACCCGGGTTTGCATTCAAAAGAGGGAATACGCTCTCGGAGTAGATCGACTATTTCGATGTCATTATTCATATCGTTACTTCTTTGCTATACGTTGTTGTTTAACGTTTGTGCTTTTTGTTTTGTACTTATACAGCAGTCGAGCCATTGTTATTGACTCAGTGCATTGATGCTATCGATACGACTTTTATCATTACAGCTGAGCCAATGAGTATGATTAACACTACCGTTTTATAAACCTTGCTGGTATTGCGCATTGGTCGACACGGTCACCAATTGGTTTAGTTGAACTTTGGCTTCGCTAACGCCTTTTAGGACGTTTTCAAAGTGGTTAACCAATTGCACTTTGTCAATTTCAGCTTTTGAGCCCGAACCGATATTGGTTAAGTCGATAAAGAACTCGTCAAATAAGTAAGATAAGTCTTCAACGGCTTCGATATTTAAAAACTGCTCGTGGTTATAAATACTCGGGTAGCCACCTTTTTGTTTGTCGACCGCAAACGAGATGCCTTTGACGTTGGTAATGGTGGTGGCTTTTTCGCATTTAAGCATGCAGCCATCTTCAATACTGGGTTTATTACAACCCACCGTTTGTTGGAAAAAGCATTGGCGGCTGGTCATCATCAAAATGGGATGATAAATGCTGTACAGCAATTTAAAGTTTTTTGGTCTGGCGATGTTTCTAATTTGATTACGATTAATCTCGTTAGAAATAAACGCACCTGCGCAATTTAACTGCTCTTGTAGTGTCATTAACGCGTATGAATTGGTGGTATTTAAAAACGGACCTGCTATCCAGTCTATGCCCATTTCATAGGCTTTAAATGCCACACCGGTATTATTACTGACAATACGTGCAGGTTTTACCGCTTCTAACAGTCGTACCGATTCTGCATAGTCTTTACCAATCAATACCGCAGGAAACCACGGAATGAGTCTTGGATTACGCAAAAATATGTCGATGTATTTATTGTCGTTTTTCTTAAAGCTTTCTGGCAGCTTAAAGTAAATGTCGGCATCGGTGACATCGCATAAGTTAATGTCTTTCTCGTCACTGATCAGCAATGATAACGTCGGTGTTTCAGTCACTTTTGGGTGTTTAACTAACTTAGGTAGCGTGACTGCGCCAATGTATTCCCGCTGTGTAAGTTGCAATAATAATTGGTTTTTAAGTTGCGTGAGCTGGCTAAAAGGCAGGGTTAAATTGTCGTCTAGGTTATCGAAATTAAACGGTTGTAACTGGTAACCTGTGCCTTTTAAACTCTTGAAGCGTTTTTCAATTGCTGCTTCATCAATAAATGACTCTGTCGCTTGTGTGAGCGCTGAGCTTGATTCAAGCACAAAGTGCTGCTCTGGCGTGGTGACCGTAATCGATAATGCTTGGCCCGCTTTACCGGAAAACGCGAGAGTTAAAGACGGTTTTGCGATGCTTAAGTGGTTAATTTTTTCAGCAACTAATTCAACAATGGCATCTTTAGCGGTTGATAATGTGTGTTGTGCTTCCTGGATTTGCACCACAGAAATAGCATTGCTGACGTCGTTGGCATGCTTGAAGCTGTTATCGCGCGGGTTGTCGATAAACATGTCTTTGGTGAGATTACCTTTTAGAAATGAGTTGGTAAAATCGCGGTTAAACACTTTATATAGGTTTGAGTCGTCGGCCAATAACTTGCCGGTGTCGACAAACTGATCAATTTGCTTGCGCCATGTGTCTACCACGGTGTGGACATATTGCGCGCCTTTAATGCGGCCCTCAATTTTTAACGAATCAACCCCAGCATCTACCAATTCTGGTAAATCGAAATAGGCTGAATTGTCTTTTAAATTTAGCGGAAACTTATTACCTGCAGCGGTGATTTCATATTCGTCGCGACATGCCTGGCTACAGCGCCCGCGGTTACCTGAGTTACCAACACTGACTGAGCTTGAATAACACTGACCAGAGAAAGCAATACACAAGGCTCCGTGGACAAACACTTCAGTTAATACATCGTGATCGTGTGCCAGGCTCGTTAAGCTTTTAATTTCGCCTAGGTTTAACTCGCGCGATAAGTTGACTCGCGTTGCGCCAATTTTGGCCAAGAAACCAATTTGACCTTCATTGTGAGTGGTTAGCTGAGTAGAGGCATGAATGGCTAACGATGGGAAATGCTTGCTGACCAGATTAAACAGCCCTAAATCTTGTACTATGATGCCGTCGATGCCGGTATTAACCAGTTGATTAAGCAATTTAACTAATGTGGGCACTTCGTTTTCCAGAATAACAATATTCATGGTTAAGAAGACTTCACATTGGTATTGATGGGCCAGGGCGATCACACCTATTAATTCATCGAATGACAGGTTAGCCGCTCGGTTACGGGCGTTGAAGGTATCTAGGCCACAATATACCGCGTTGGCGCCGGCTATGATTGCTGCTTTGATTGCATCGACGTCTCCACCGGGTGCCAGTAATTCGATTTTTCTTTTCATGATAGGTTCGCTACTTTTAGTTAATTATTGTTTTGTTATTTGGCGAGTAAGACATTAACTGCTTGTTCAAGCTTGTCCATTAGCATGTTCGATTGTAACAGTCATGGCGCCATAGCACAGTGTCTTAAATAGACTGGCTATTAAATAGTTCGATAAACACAAAACTTTAAATAGAAAAGGCCTCCGTTTATGTTGTGTTACCACATAAACGGAGGCCTTTGTAGGTGTGCGAGTGAGGGTTATCACTGCACACTTAATCACTACATTTTAGCTGCTGATTCAGCCTGACTTGCAAGATATTCATCAAAGGTACCCTGGAAGTTAATCAGTTTTTTATCTTTAACATCAATGATCCGCGTTGCAAGTGATGATACAAACTCACGGTCGTGACTAACAAAAATCAAAGTGCCTTCAAATAATTTCAAGGCTTGATTTAATGCTTCAATCGCTTCCATGTCCATGTGGTTTGTGGGTTCATCCATCACTAACACGTTAATGTCCATCATCATTAACTTACCGAATAATAGGCGGTTTTTCTCACCACCTGAACAGTTACGCACTTTTTTGTTGGCGTCATCTTCGGTAAATAATAAGCGGCCTAGCATGCCACGAACCATTAAGTCGTTATGCTTTGGTGTACGCCACAACGACATCCAATCAAATAATGTCATGTCATTGTCAAAGTCGGCGCTGCTGTCTTGCGGGCAATAACCAATGGCGGCATTTTCTGACCATTTGATGCGGCCATGATTATGTTGAATCTCGTTTACTAAACAGCGTAACAAGGTGGTTTTACCCACGCCGTTTTCACCGATAATCGCCAGTTTAGAGCCAGCTTCAAGGATGAGGTCGCCGTGTTCAAATAACACTTCTTCAAATCCGTGGCCTAACTCTTCTAGCACGAGTGCCTGACGGTGTAATTTTTTAGATTCAGTAAAGCGAATTGATGGGGTAATACGGCTAGATGATTTAACATCATCAAGCTTAATTTTATCCATTTTCTTGGCGCGTGAACTGGCTTGCTTCGCTTTAGACGCGTTAGCACCAAAGCGGTTAACGAAGTCTTGTAGTTCGTCAATTTCAGCACTTTTCTTAGCGTTACCGGCTAATAGCTGCTCACGAATAAGGCTTGATTGCTCGAGGAAGTATTCGTAGTTACCTGGGTAAATACGTAATTCGCCGTAGTCGATATCAGCCATATGAGTACACACAGAGTTCAAGAAGTGTCTGTCGTGCGAAATGATGATCATGGTGCACTTACGCTTGTTTAGCTCTTCTGCTAACCAACTAATGGTATGAATGTCTAAGTTGTTGGTGGGTTCGTCAAGTAACAAGATATCTGGGTTGGCAAATAAGGCTTGTGCTAATAACACACGCAATTTCCAACCGGGTGCCACTTGTTGCATTAAGCCAAAGTGAAATGATTCTTCAATGCCCGCTTCGAGCAAGATTTCACCTGCACGACTTTCTGCTGTGTAGCCATCCATTTCGGCAAACTGGCTTTCAAGATCGCCAACACGCATGCCGTCTTCATCGGTCATTTCCGCTTTGCTATATATGAAATCACGCTCTTGCTTTACTTTCCATAACGCGACGTCGCCCATGATTACAGCATCGACAACGCTGTATTTTTCAAAAGCGAACTGGTCTTGGCTTAATGTACCGACTTTTAAACCTGGAGTGATTGATACGTTGCCAGAGGTTGGGGCTAACGCGCCACTGAGAATTTTCATGAATGTGGATTTACCACAACCATTTGCACCAATTAAGCCGTAACGATTGCCATGGCCAAATTGCGCCGAAATGTTTTCAAACAACGGCTCAGGGCCAAACTGCATAGTAATATTAGCGGTAGATATCAAAACAAGTTTCCATAGAGTGGTACAGCATCGTTATCGACAAGTGGCTAGGGTGTAGCATTGTGAGAATAAGACTGATAGGTCGTAATATATAAGGTCGCGGATTATACAGGGAAGTGGTCATTTGTCGATTTATTATCAACTTATCTCCAAGGTTTTAGGAGATTAACCAACAACCACATAGTGTGTGGTTGTTGGTGAAGTATGAATTAGCTAAATATGCGATTTACTGCGCCAAGGACTTTGTCTTTGCTGGCGCGAAGACGATAATCGTCTGATTGATCTATCCAGCGCACAATGCCTTGTTCATCAATTAATATTGTTGTGGGTATCGCCATTGACCGATAACTCACAAACCCACCTGGTACTGATAAACCAAACAATTTATATACCTTTTGAGAATCGGCCCCGAGAGCTTTGTGATGCTCAACACCGTATTGACGCACAATATTAAGTGTGGGGTCAGATAAAAGCGTTATCGGTAATGCATCGCGTTTAACATGCAGATGTGCTTGCTCAACAGTATCACCAGAAATGGCAATGATATTGACACCATATTGATCTAGCTGTGGTTGTAAATCTGCGAACATCTGTAATTCTGCGCTGCAATAAGGGCACCATGAGCCACGATAAAACTTAAACAGGGTACGCTTACCGATAAATTGTTCTGACGAAAAGTCTTCATTTGAGTGGTTTTTGACGTTAAAAGGCAACATAGAATCGCCCACCTTAATCTTGATATCGCCTAAAGGTGGTTTTTTCTGTATTAGAAAAAATGTCAGGACTGAAAAGAAAAAGAGGGCTAAGAACAATGGCAGTGCTGATAACACTATGGCAACAGTTGATTCAGCGCTAGCAAGAACTACCCCATAACTGCCAATAGCAATGCCCAACAATAACCCGGTATACAATGCTACGGTTTTTTTAGGTGTCTGATTACGTTTCACTTTTCTAAAATAAAGGCTGAGACCAATTACAGAAGCAAGTAAACCTAATAACGTGATGATAAGGACCATACATTTACCCATAGCATTAAGCTATTTTTAGAAGTTGAATAACAACAGTGCGTAGTTACGCGTTAAGTTTTACACTATAAACATAAGTGAACGATTGTTTAATTTAATTTTGAGCAGTCGTTCATTTATGTGTTGTGAAAGCTTGTTAACGCGCTTCCGTAAAACGACAGGACTGAATTAGGTGGTGGATTATGCCTTTCAGACGAGTTTTAAAAGGGTATATACCCAATCAACTTGAAGATCCGTGTTTCAGAGCTTCGCCGTGTTTTCAATACTAGGCGCGTTAATGCGGTAATGTAGGCACCTTATAAATTAGCGCAACAACGCTCTTGATTTAATAATCAGGGGAACACGGTGAAACTCCCAAAGGGCAAGTTTTACACGCGTTTATGCTGCGTTATTGATTTTGGAAAGGGACGACCATTACCCGCAATCAATGCCTTGCCTAAACGCGTGTAAATTCTTGCTGAAATCGAGCATCTTCAGGTTGTTTGGGTATACACTGCGTTGTATGACGTCGAAATAAGACTGTATTTATTCAGTTATTCGCCTTGTTTAACTCTTTTTAACTTGTCCTGAGACATGACTTATTTTAACGCGCGAGGTATAACAGCAGGTAACTATGTTGTTTTGGTGAATTATTATGCGCAGCGGGGTGAACGTACAGGTTGTTTGGGTTGCGTTATAGCGTGTGACAGTACTCTTTTTTATCCTCTTAAGAAGGCTTTTGTGTGTGGTTGGTCACAATACAAACATTTAAATAAGTAACAGCTTAATTAAGAGGCATTTTTTCATTAAATTTTATAGTAAACATAAAATAATTGACCATAATAAATGTAATGCCTTTTTCGCTTGGCTATTTAAGCTACTATTATCGTTGATTTATTTTTTCACTGGATGAGTATATCGAGTGATTATCAATCGTGATTTATCCTCATATGATTGAATTTAAACTTGATTCCTGGACGTCCAGTGTCAAACTTACATTAATAAAAAGTGACAGTACGTGCTCTTACCGCTCTGGAATGGTTGAATGTTAAACAAAACCCGAAATATTTTTATTACTGTTGTCCTTGTACTGTTATGTCTGTTATGTATTTTTCGTCTTGTTTCTGCTGATACTAATGCTCCTACCATCCATGAGCCCGAAAACAGTGCTATTGATCTGTTAACTGCGCAAGAATTGCAGTGGATAGCTGAACATAAGCCTATTACCGTCGGCGTTGATGGTTACTTCCCGCCTTATAGTTTTCTTGATGAACACGGCCAACCAGTTGGTATGGCTGTGGATACATTAACGTTAATCGGTAAAAAACTCGGCATCACATTCGTCATCGACGATGAATATCGTTGGCCAAATATTGTGACTAATTTTCACAAACACAATATTGATATGGTGTTAACTATGGTTAAAACACCAAGTCGAGAGGATCAATTTGCTTTTACCACTCCAATCGTTTTTAAATCATTAGTCATCATTACCAAGAAAAGTAAATTCTCAATCAATAACCGCGGTGATATTGCCGGGAAAACCGTCGCACTGGTCAAAGGTTATCAATATTCTGACAAAGTAGGGACAGAGTTTCCTTCAGTGACACCGTATTATGTCGATACTATGCGTGAAGCATTAGAGGCGGTGCAAGCAGGCCATGCAGATGCAGCCATAAGCTTTTTAGCTGCGGCAAATTATTTTCAACTAAAATATTCGTTTGCTGATTTAAAAGTGGCAACATTTTACGAAAAAAATAATGCCAATGAATCGATTGCTGTCAGAAATGACTATCCATTGTTAACCAGCATTATGCAAAAAGGTATCGACTCGTTAACGGCAACTGAGATAAAAGCCATTAATGAGCAATGGGGGGCCAATATTAGTTTGCCTAAGGATTACCAAGGGCTGTTTGAATTGGCTGTGGTTGCCGGAATACTGATTTTATTGCTGAGTATTTTAGTTCTACAATCAAAGCTGAATAATCGTGCACTTTTATTAGCTAATCGTGAGACGGAACAGGCCAATACCGAATTAAATCGGCTAAAAGACAACTTACAACAACTGGTTTTAGATCGCACATTTCAATTGACTAACAGCGAGAATCGCTACCGTGGTTTGGTTGAGTCTTTAGAAGATGAATATATATTCTATCAACATGATCGCGAGGGCTATATTTATTATGTTAGCCCGTCGGTCACCCACATATTAGGTCATACGATCAGCGGTTTTGGTGATTATTATGATAAATTTTTAACCGATAATCCCAAAAACAAAGCCATTTCGGGCTATATAAAACGTATTTTAGCCGGAGAGCATTTACCGCCATTTGATATGGAGGTTTTTGACGTAGACGGTAACCCGCATAGTTTTGAAGTATTAGAGCGTCCTATGTACGACGCCTCAGGGCAGTGCATTGGCTGTGAAGGCATTGCTCACGATATTACTGCTCGCAAAAAACAACAAGATGAACTCTATCAACTGTCGCACTTTGATGAGCTAACGGGCTTAGTTAATCGTTATTATTTTAAATTGTTATTAGAAGATGAAATTGAACAATGCCAAAAAAGTAGCCAACCTTTGGCGTTACTATTTTTAGATTTAACGCGCTTTAAAGTGATTAACGATAATTTTGGGCATAGCGCGGGTGATTTCATCCTACAACAGGCTGCAGAAAGGATCATTAAAGGCTTAAAAGGTCACTATGTGGTATCGCGTTTCGGTGGTGATAAATTTTGTATTTCTTTGCCTAATACTTCTGCAGCATCGGCAAATATCATTGCCCTTGAATTAATCGATACCTTTAAACATCATTTTGAATTTTTAGAGCAAACCATTATTTTAGGTTGCCGAGTAGGGATCAGTACCTTCCCTGAAGATGGCCGCGACGCTGAAGCCATCTTGAGTCAGGCAGACTCTGCATTATATGAGGCTAAAAAAACGCCATTTTGTGTCGCATTTTGTAATAGAGAGCAGGCCATTTATAACAAAAAACGGCTTTTATTAGAACAAAGTTTACGACAAGCATTACAGGTTTCGACGCTACAACATTCGCAATTGTTTATGGTGTACCAGCCGTTAATGGAATTAACTGGATATCGTTTATCGGGTTTTGAAGCATTAATTCGCTGGGAACATCCTGATTTAGGGGTAATTTCACCTGCTGAATTTATTCCCGTTGCCGAAGACACAGGATTAATTTTCGAGCTCAGCCGTTGGGTGTTAAGCACTGTGTGTGAGCAGTTAGTGATATGGAATAATAAGGGATTTGATTTTAAACGTGTGTCGGTAAATTTATCGGCGTTAGATTTAATGAATATCTTGTTAGCTGAGGAACTGCTGGCGATTATTGACGAGTGTGGTGCACAGCCGAGTTGGTTTAAATTTGAAATTACTGAAACAGCCTTAATGGCAATACCGGAGCAATCAATTGATATTTTACAGCAATTACGCTCGGCAGATGTACATGTAGCAATTGATGATTTTGGTACCGGGTACTCGTCTTTGGCGTACCTTAAGTCTTTGCCGGCAACAACGTTAAAAATCGATCAATCTTTTATCCGCAACCTAATGGATTCTGCTGAAGATCAAGCTGTGGTAAAAGCGGTGATTAGTATGGCACATTCATTAGGTAAAATTGTGACCGCTGAAGGCGTTGAGCTGCAAGAGCAAGTCGATTATTTGCTCGAGCATGGTTGCGATATTGCTCAAGGTTACTTTTTCTATCGACCATTAAGTGCTCATGAAGTTGGCATACGCTTTATTGAAACTGATAAACAGCCGCTGAGATAGTATGTTGATATTGGCTTTTGAAGCGTGAGCCATTTTATAAAAGAACTCAGTTCATCAGATTTAGTCGCAGTATTAGCTGCTTTATTGATACTATATGCAAAGATGCCACGTTGGCAGCAAAGACAACATCGGAAATACCATGGTAGAAGAGCAACAAAACAATCCATTACATGGACTTAAGCTTGAAACGTTAATCACAGAGCTGGTTGAATGTTATGATTGGAAAATTTTATATGCCGCATTGAAACTCGAATGCTTCAACCTTAATCCATCGATTGAAGGTTGCCTTAAGTTTCTGAAAAAAACGGAATGGGCACGCGAGAAAGTAGAGCACTTTTACCTGTACCGTTATAAGCGTATGCCTAAAGCCGTGGGTGCACAGTTTGACCTTAAACCGCGTGAACGAGGATTTGCACCAGGCATTATGCCGCGTAAGCCAATGGAATTGACCTTTGAGTCTATCGCGAGAATGCACGCTCAAGCGGCAGAAAACTTTGACGCTAACCGCAATGCTTCTGGTCCAAGAGGATCGGGTAGGCCGCAAGGTAATCGTAAGAATTCTGGTTATGATAACCGCGCTGGCGCAGGTCAATCATCGAATTCATATCGTCGCGATGGCGATAGTTCATCTAAACCAAGCCGAGCTGTATCGTCTGATCCCAGTAACCCTTGGGGTAAGTAATTTCCTTGATATAAAGAGCCCTGAATGATCAGGGCTTTTTTTATGGCATAAATTTAATTGGCTATTGATAAGTCTGACTCTGCTGCGGCCAACATCGCAAACTCTTCATCGTTTTAATAGCATTGCGCGTTAGCACGCCTTAATCAAAAACCGCTGGACGCATTCTGAGTGGTCACTTATTAATGCGCAATGGTATAAGTGTTGAACGTAAATTAACTTATCTTCGTATCACACTTACGTTATTGTTTTACTTACTATGTGCCACTTACCATAACTAAAGTAGAGGGAACTTATGCAAGAAGATAAATTAAACACAATTCCGCAAGAAGCGTTTGATTGGTATGACTCTTATGCGCATGGCGGTATGGATCGACGTACGTTTATCGCAAAGCTTGGTTCGTTAGTGGCACTAGGGTATTCAATGAGTGTATTAACCTCAGCTTTATTGCCAAATTATGCCCTCGCTGAACAAGTGTCGTTTAATGATGCTGATATCAAGGCCACATATGTCAATTTTGACTCACCGTCAGGTCACGGTAAGGGCCGAGGTTACCTGGTTGAACCGATGAATGTTGATAACGATAAAGAAGGGCGTTTACCTGTAGTATTGGTTGTGCATGAAAACCGTGGGTTAAACCCCTACATTGAAGACGTCGCCAGGCGATTAGCAAAAGCGGGGTATATCGCGTTGGCACCTGATGCATTGTTTCCATTAGGGGGCTATCCAGGTAATGACGATGAAGGTCGTCAAATGCAAAGTACACTCGACAGAACTAAAATTGAGCAAGATTTTGTTGCTGCAGCTGAGTTTTTAAAGGCCAATCCCCGCAGTAATGGCAAATTAGGCGCAGTTGGTTTTTGTTTTGGCGGCTATATCGTAAATTATCTTGCTGCAGCTAAACCTGATTTATTTCAAGCAGGTGTGCCGTTTTACGGAACACCTGCAGATAAAGCATTAAGAGCCAATATCAAAGCACCGTTATTGATTCAGTTAGCCGAACTTGATGAACGCGTTAATGCAAGCTGGGCAGAATACGAGCAAGACTTAATGGCGGCTAAAGTGCGTTACACCATGCACATGTATGACAAAGCCAATCATGGTTTTCATAATGACTCAACAGCACGCTTTGATGAAGCGAATGCTGAGCTTGCGTGGAAAAGAACATTAGCTTTCTTTGAAAAACATATTTAATAAGATTCGCGAATGAAAGGGACTTTTTGCCCTTTAATGTGAATTTTTAAGTTAAATATATCCTGACACAGGGGGTATGATGACTTTATATTTATCTAATGGATACTTATGTTAACGACTATAATCATATAGTATGACTAAAGATAAAGCATAATAAGAAAACAATGGAAGTGACACAATGAGCTTTTTTACCGATAGCTTGATACATAATGTCTGAGCAAAATCGAATTGAAATAGAGTTAAGTCAGGTCATCGCTCGTTATGGTGTCCCTTCGATTTTACTAGCAGATGATAGTTTAACTCAGCAATTTGTTATTAAAGCGGTATTACAAAACGTTGGGCTCAGTATAGATTGCGTTGATGACGGTGAAAAAGCACTTTCGCAAATTAAACACAAACACTATGACATTGTCTTAATGGACATTCAAATGCCTATACTTGATGGCATTTCTGCAACCCAACAAATTAGACAATTCAGTTCATTGGACGTGTTACCCATTATTGCCTTAACGGGCGATACAGAGCTTAATGATCTCTCATCTGATAAAACGGCGTTGTTTAACGCGTTTTTACAAAAACCGGTAGAAAGTAATCTGCTTATCGACACTATTATCTCGTTTTGGGTACCGCAACAAGACGCTTCATCAATACATCATCAGCAAACCGCACTAGCAAGTGATAATCAACACCTTGTCAATTCAATCGCACAACTTGCACAACATCCGTCATTTGACCTGAGTGGCGGTGTGTATGAATGGGTGGGAGATGCAGCGTACTTACGCGTGTTAAGTGCATTTATTCGAGTATACGAGCCTTATGTTTCTTCACTCGACTTAGCAGGCTATCAAGGGTTGTCACAAGTTGAACTGCATCGGTTTTTTCATAAACTTAACAGTGCCGCTGCAAACATAGGTGCTATCGATTTAATGAACGCTATTGAGCAATTTCAGCAAAATAGCGATGCTAGTATTCATCAGGTTAACAACGAATTAAGGCGAGTCATTGACATGCTTAAGCCATTAGATTCGATTAACAAAAAATAAACATTCTTTTCATGTTACATCGATTTTATTTCGTTGTATTATACTAAAAAAATGTCATATATAACAAAAATGCACGGCATTATAAACGGAGTTCAAGAATGTCAGAAGAGCAAAAGCCGGATTTGAAAACAAGCACCAATAATCAACCACCAAAATTAATTGTTGTTGGTGTTGGCGCCAGTGCCGGTGGTCTTGAAGCGCTTCAATCGTTACTGTCAAATATGCCAACCGATAGTGGAATGGCCTTGGTTGTAGCGCAACATTTGTCTCCCTCTTATAAGAGTATGATGACAGAGCTGCTCGAAAAAGAATCGACGATTTCAGTGGTAACGGCAATCGATAATGCACAAATAGAACCCAATAAAGTGTACATTTGCCCACCTAATTCAAACATTGAAATCACTGCAAACGACCGAATTAAGTTATTAAGTTATCCCGATGTGAGGCATACACCTCGCCCATCTGTTGATATGTTATTTGAGTCGATTGCCGAGCATAAAAATGATTTTGCAATTGGTGTTGTGTTATCGGGAACCGGAACCGATGGCAGTCCAGGGGCTGATTACACTTTTTGACCAGCGCCAAAAATAATCTCTTCCCTGAAATCATCACTCCAACAAGCCCTATTGAATTTCTGATTCTGGCTTGTTTTAGCGGGATGTAGCTTCACTAGATTT
>NZ_WSRZ01000030.1 GCF_009828585.1 Shewanella litoralis
CTTTTAGAGCAGCATCCGCTAAAAGCCAGTAAACCAACCAAAATAAGAAAGGCAGCATGGAATGGTGATTTTAGGAGCGAGATTTTCTTTGGTTAAAAGATTTAACAAAGCTTAATCCCGCCCTGTAGCAACAGTAGAGCGATTGAGTACTTTATGTTCATATTCTTATAATAATTAATATAGACTCACTTTATCCAATTGGCGATGTGCCATATTGAAGGTAAGCACAATTCAATCAAGGAGAGTCCATTTTTCCTTAATTAAAATCATGTATATAACTTAACCAGAAGGGCTGAAAGAGTAAACCCTTTATCTAAGTTAAATAGTGGTTTTTGCATTGTTTCAGCGCATTTTTAAACGCTCAAATCCCCATAGTATCGGAGCTTATTTGTTATCTGAATGGTTAAATAGTATGTGATGCTAGACTTTAAAACCTATTTGCTACTTTGAGTTCCAAAAGTGTACTTCGGCTTCAATAGTCGTATCAAAAATCACTCAGTAGCATCAACTTGTTAATTACTGCTTCAACTCAAGTTGATAAAAGCTCGCTTGGGCGTAGTCGCCTGCTTCCATGCCGCGCCATTGGCAATCTGAACTACTCTTATTGGTATTACATTGGTTATAAACGCCCGCTTTGTAATACATCCAATCATTTTTATAGCCTAGGTCGACCTTATTGCCCTGGTAATTCCCCTGGGCGAGGTTAACCTCGAAGGTCTTTACTATTGGTTTGTCGCTGTCTGGATTTTTGGTAAATGTCAGCTTCATAGTATCGCCTTCAACATTCACTTCATACGCGAATATCTCGCCTAATTTGATGCCATCTTTTGGATCGCTAGCACCCTGGCGCAGGTTGTATTTGCCAAACACATTATGACGAATATCTTGGCGAAGTTTTTTGCCATTACTGTCGACAGCATCTTGTAGATTTGGCTCAGGGTTTAACTCGTAACTCCAGGCTAAAGAGCCATTTTCGTGCTCTGGCAATTTACGGTAAACAATTTTAAGCGGTTCGTTATCTGAGCCATGAATTTGACCAATGACCACTGCGAATGCGCCATTCTTTTTATCATTGCCACTGCTGCTGACTTTATCGACTGATAGCGTTGCTTTTAGTTGCCCGCCAATCGCGCCGTATTCGTTGGCATTAGGGTGTGATGCCACGACAAAATTGTTTTTAGGCTCATCATATTTATCGGCCAACATGGCGCGAAGTTCGCTGCGGGTATTTTTACTATTTGGCGTGGTTGGCGCTTCATTAGGGGCAACAAACACTAATGCGCCGGTATTTTTATCGCTATAAAACCATTGCGGATGCACAAAAAGCTGTTGGGGGTCGCTGAGTTGTTGCTTGGTGATTTCTAACGCCTTAGCTGATTGTTTGCTAGCAAGCTCCGGTAAGGTGAGCTTCCAATTGGACAAGTCAAAATTTTGTGACGGGGCTTTATTTGGGGCAAGGTTAAACCGTTTAGCGGTATCAAGCTCTACTGAAGCAACGACGCTGCTCGAAACCATACTGGCGAATAACAAACTCAAGTGGATGTGTCTCATTGAATGGCCCCTAAAAACAAGATGAATGACAGCCTAGAATACTACAGTGTTATTGTATTACAAATATGCTTTGGGGTGGGGAGCACTCACTGGGCGTGAGTGCATTGCTAAGCTGAGGGTGAGTGTCGTTATTTGCGTATAATTAAGGGCTTGCGATCTGCACCATTCAATTTGATATCAAAGCATTGTTAAGCCTTTTTTGTCAGGTAAATATTGTTGATGCTTTGGCTGATATTAATGATTTCTCAATCAGGCTAATTGATATATCATGCGCCACCCTAAATTCAGTCTGTCTTCAATTTCATTTTATGTCTACCAATGCCCTTTATACCGACTTGTCCGGTTATTACGATTTAATGTGCTGTGATATTAACTACCAACAGCAAAGCAATAGCGTGGCTCGTTTGCATCAGATTTTGGGCAATAATGGTAAACAACATTTAGATTTAGCTTGTGGCACTGGGCCGCATGTTAGGCACTTTATCGACTTAGGCTTTCAAAGCAGCGGGCTTGATATTAATCAGCCTATGCTCGACATTGCTATGCGTCGTTGCCCTGAAGCGCAGTTTAGTTTGCAAAACATGACTGAGTTTTATGTTGAAGAGAAGCTGGATTTAATTACCTGCTTTTTGTATTCCATTCATTATTCACAAGGTACCGAGGCGCTTAAAGCCTGTATTGCCAGTGTGCATAAGGCGTTAAATTCTGGCGGTTTATTTTGTTTTAATTCTGTCGATAAGCACAAGATTAATAATAATGCTTTAGTGCGCCACAATGCCGATTTTGAAGACAGCCGATTTACTTTTGAGTCGGGTTGGCATTACAGCGGTGCAGGTGAAATGCAGACACTTAATTTGAGTATTGCCAAAACCCAGTTTGACGCCACACAGTTGTGGCAAGACTCTCATGCCATGGTCGCCACAAGCTTTACTGAGCTACAAGCATTGTTGGCACCGTATTTTGATGTGCAAATATTTGAACACGATTACGACAGGATCATCCCGTGGGATTCAACCTCAGGCAATGCCTTGTTTGTGTGTACAAAAAGGGATATTTAACTCTTATTTTGCTGTAGATAAAACGAGACTTCTTTAATTATTAACCTGGTTAACCACAGAAGTTTGTCGTGTTTTTGCATATTTATGTGTCGTATATTTGCATTGTTGTAATGTCGTATGTTTGCTATATTAGAAAGCAAAATGAGGAGGAGTGACTATGACTATTGCAACTAAAGTAAAAACAAGAGTTAACCGTTCAAAAAAATATGTTTTTGATCGCTCTGACTTTACCGATATCGCCGGGTATGATCAGGTTGGCCGTGAGTTAAGAAAACTAGTTAAAAGTGGTTCGTTACTGCGTATCGGCTATGGGCTTTACACTAAAGCACGAATGAATAGTATCACTGGAAAAATTATGCCTGCATCACCTGGTGGCGCTGATGGTGTGATTTTAGAGGCCGTTAAGAAATTAGGTATTGATTATAAATTTGATGAATTCTCTCAACGTAGTATTGATGGCGAGAGTTTACAAGTTCCCGCATCATTTCAAATAATTACTAGCAACCGGTTTAAGCGTAAGATTGTTGTTAGTAATCGAGTTTTGAATGCAGATTAATCAGAATACTTTTATTGAGGTTTCTGATGCCTTAGAGATGGGTAATCCTGCGATTGTCGAGAAGGATTACTATGTCGTTGCATTGTTAAAGTTACTCAGTAGACTTTCATTTGATACACATGCAATGGTTTTTTCAGGGGGAACGGCTTTAGCCAAATCAGGTATCAAAACACACAGAATGTCTGAAGATGTTGATATTAAACTGATTCCACTCGATACATTTCAAATGTTAAGTTCAAGAGCCGCTCGGCAAAAAGCAAGAAAAGCAATTTACTTATCAATACTTGATGCGATAAAAGATAATCATATTTTCTCTGTAGAAGGCGATACCATTCGACTTGATGAATACCGATATCAAGAGATTAACCTGCGCTATCCTCAAGCTCACGCAATATCTCCATGTTTGAGACCTTTTATTAGATTAGAGCTTATTGAAACGGAGCTTTACGATACTACGGACACTCGTGCAATAACTTCTCTAACGGCTGAAGCATATAAGGAAAGGCCTGAAGTGGATTCAATGGCTTTTGCCAGCATATTAATACCAATTCCATTAATTATGTGACCAATCAGAGTCACTCAGATTGTTCAGTTTGAGGCGCATTGTTGAAATAATGGTTATTCCCTTCTAAGGCAATGCAACAAAGAAATGAACGGTCTGAGTGCCTCCTGCAAGGCGGGTTTCTGTGCCTTCTATGCTGCTTAATAGCATTTTGACGTAGAGCAACTATGCCTACAATTCTATTACTTGCCTAGAAGGCACAGAACTCCCGCTGAATGACCAGATAATTAATGGAGTTGGTATAAGCACCCAGTCAGAAAAAATTATTTCGATGCTTAGACGTACAGCAAGTTTTGAAAGAGATCCTAGTAGAACTGAAGATCCGGCTTTGATCAGACATATCTATGACACTTTTTATATTCAAAGTGCAGACCATGTAAATCTGAAAGATGTCATCAATCTTGTTGGGCACATCATAAGACAGGATATTAATCGTTTTGGTGCCCAGCATCCTCAGTTCGTGGTGAATCCAATTGCTGAATTGCAATACGGTTTAACATTATTAGAGAGCAACCCAAAGTTTGAACAGCGTTTTAATCAATATGTCACACCGATGGTTTACGGAAATATAGTGATATCATGGAATGAAGCATTTAGTGTTTTTAAGCTATTGGTCAATAGTGTGTTAGACGAAATTGATCTATCACCAAATCATATTTAATACCGTTCAATAGTCTATATCTTGGCAGAATTAATGATACCAATTGTGAAATTAAGCCAGCCATTTAGCTTAAAATGGCTGGTCTTAACACGTTATTTACTGCTCAGTATCAGTAAATTCGGCTTCAGCCTTTTCTAGTTCTTGCTGTGTTTTAAGCTCAAATTGTTGCTGCTTTTTCAATTTTGCTTCTTCTGCGAGTGTGGCTTGTCGTTCTTTAAAGCTGTGCTTTTCTGTCTTGGTCAAAAATTTAAACGCTTTTTCGTTGGCCAGTGCATAGCCGACCACATCTTCGCCTTTTACTCTGCGTTCATCGACACGTTGTGAAAAACGTTGGTTGTCACGCGCTTTGCGTTCTTCGGCATTAAGCTTACTCATGTTGTTTCCTCATTTGATACGACTGTTTGGGGTATTGGTTCAGTCAAACAAATGAGTTGCACATTCATAAAGCTGAGCGCGTATTTTAGCATAAGTTGCTTTGCTCGCTAATCTGAATGCAGGGATAAGCGATCAAACTATTTCATATCTGCCATTTAATCATTAAAGCGCTTCAATGCTGCAGCAATATCATGACAAGCCTGTTTGGCACGTTTGCTGAGTGTGGTGATGGAGATAAAGCCATGCATGCAATCTTCATAATGCTCGTGGTGGGTGTTAACGCCGGCATCTTTTAATCGATTAGCGTAGGCGATACCGTCATCCCTTAACGGGTCAAACCCAAGTGTTAATAAGTAAGTGCTAGGCGATTCGCTTATATCGGCGGCCTGGAGTGGGCTGACTAAGGGCAGGGTGACTTCGTCGAGTGAATTGACATAGTGGTTTCTAAAAAAATCCATTAAATCGCGTGTCAGCAATAACTGCTTATTGAAGCAACGGTAAGACTCGCTGAGCCCTTGCAAATCGACCATGGGGTAAATTAAAAACTGAAAGTTAGGCTTTGCTTTGACTTGTACTGGCAGCGTTGTGTGTAATGACGGCAAGCCAATAATGCAGGCTAAATAGGCGCCCGCGCTGTCGCCGCCAGCACCGATATATTCTGGATTGATATTAAGCTGTTGATGGTTGTCGTTAATGTAATTCCAGGCTTCGATAGCATCACAAATGGCACTAGGGAATTTATGCTCAGGGGCTAAACGATAACCCACTGAGATGATATTCATGTTGCTGTGCTTAGCCAAAAAGCGACAAAAACGATCATGAGTGTTAATACTGCCAATCACGCAACCGCCACCATGAAAATACACTAAAGTCTTTTTAGGAATATTGCTGTTGGGGTGGTAGATCCGCAGCTTAATGGTATTTGTGTCGCCACGATCTGTGCTGATTGGAATCGTTAAATCTGTCACCTTATCCATGGCAATTTTATTCAGCCCAACCAGCTTATCCATTGCGACATAAATAACCCTAAACAGGGCTACGGGTAATTTATATAAAGGCAGTAATGACAACATTTTAGCGGCGTTTAACTGCGACGATTCGAGTTTAGCAGTGTGAAATATTGGGTTGTCAGATGAGGGATGAGGCTTATTATTGTTGTCCATTTTTATGGCCTTTTTAATGTTTATTGTAGTTCTTGAAAGGGGTTATCGGCTTAACCACTTCATCACTAAACGATTAATAAACGCCGGTGATACGTTACTTAATCTGTGTAATATCCCATAAAACACGCTGACTGTTCGGTGAGTTTTTGGGCGCTTAACTTGTTTGTCGATAACTGCGACCACATCTTGAGCGGTGATATTCACCCCAAGGCGATGCAGCACTTGAGCGCTGTTTTGTTGTGATTTAAGCATGTTAGTTGCCACAAAGGGCGGCATAACGTCGCATACGCTAATACCGTACTTGTTCCATTCTAGTTCGAGTGCTTCGGTCAGGGCTTTTACTGCAAATTTACTGGCGGAATAACTTGCCAGTTCTGGTACGCCGTAATCACTACTGGCCGATGACATATTAATCACAGTGCTGTTGCCATGGTTTTTTAAATAGGGCCAGGCCGCATGGCATAAGTTCATTACCCCGTTAACATTAATATTAAGGGTACGTTGATGCTGCTCTATCGAGACGGTTTCAAACGGACCAATCTCTAGGATGCCAGCGTTATTGAGTAGTACGGTTAAGCTGTTGTTGTGCTCAGCGCAAAATGTCATCACAACCTGTTGCACTTGTGCTACATCACAGACATCAAGTTGAAATAACCTCAATCGAGTGTTATCCCATTGTTGAGTGACCTGGCTTAATAAGTCTAAATTAATGTCAGCCATACCAACCACATAACCTAAAGAGTGAAAGTGTTTAGCCGCGGCTAAGCCAATTCCAGACGCTGCGCCGGTAATAAATATTGTATTTGTATTCATACACTCGTTAGCCTTACGCAAGTTAATTAAAACGTGATGGTATTGATGTGTTCCATTTGCGGCTCTTTCATTTCATCAACCCACCGCTGCCAGGTGTATGGCCATAAAATCGGGTCACCATCGGCGTCTAAATACCAACTTTGGCAGCCACCCACCCAGCTGGTGCCTTTTAAACCCTCTTTGACATAAGCCGTAAAGGCATCAATGGCTTGTGGTTTGGCTTCAAACTCATCAAATTCACGCGCACGCCATTTATTAATTAATTTGATCACGTAATCCGTTTGCACTTCGCTCATGGCAATAACCGAAAAGTTACCAATGGGAGTATTAGGGCCAAGCATTAAAAAGAAGTTTGGATAGTCGCTAAGTAGCATCGAGCGGTAAGCTTTGATTTTATGTGCCCAGGCTTTATCAATATGTACATTATTGCGGCCAATGAGATTCATTGGGCGCATAAAGTTAAATGCGTTAAATCCGGTCGATAACACTAACACATCCAGTTCGTGGTGCTTGCCATCTTTGGTGATAATGCCGGTTTCGGTAATGCGCTCAATACCTTCAGTGATCAGATGTGCGTTGGGTTTTTGAATGCCTTTATAAAATGTGCTGTTGATAATGACTCGCTTGCAACCAACTTGATAATTAGGCCGAAGCTTTTCACGTAATACTTTGTCTTTAATACTTAATCGTAAGTTTGCTTTACACAAAAAACTCAACAGATGTTTTTGGATAAACTGGCCGGTTACGGCTTTGGTAAAAAAATGTTCTAAAAAGAATTTACCGGTATTGCGATGGATTTTGGTGATAATGGGGGAACGGGTCATGAGTTTTCGCATGGTGTGTGAAAACGTAAAATCCGGCAAATGCATTAACCATTGCGGCGTACGCTGAAATACCGACACGGTCGCGCCAGTATTAATGAGTTCAGGTATCGCTTGCGCCGCGGTAGACCCCGTACCGATTATTCCTACACGAGTATTGGCTGATATCTCGACGCTATGATCCCATTGTGCAGTATGAAACTTAGCGCCTTTAAAATCGTCTAGCCCAGCAATATTGGGAAATTGTGGATGGTGTAAAATGCCAGTGGCACACACCATAAAATCGGCAATGTAGGTTTGCCCTTTGCTTGTTTTGACGGTCCATTTGCCATCGGTATATTGGGCATCGGTTACCGCTTCATTAAAACGTATGTCACGCGCGACATCGTATTTATCGACCACGTGCTCAAAGTATTGTTTTATCTCTGGTCCGCGGGCAAAAAAACGGCTCCAATTTGGGTTAGGCTCAAACGAGTAGGTATACATGTGCGCGGGTACATCGCATGCTGCGCCCGGGTAGGTGTTTTCTCGCCACGTTCCGCCGACAGACTCTTTTTTCTCCAGGACAACAATATCCGTAATGCCTGCCTGGCGCAGTTTAATGGTCATTAAAATGCCTGTCATACCGGCGCCAATAATCACCACTGAAGGGTTGCGTTTTGTTTGAGTCATAGGGCCTCAATTATTATCATTATTGTGAGTCTTATTATTCTGTATGCGTATGCAAATATTGTTAATAAATTGTTTCTGCTGATTCAGCATAGGAAATTACGCTTAATTGATCTACGCTTAAAATGGACGTATATTTGTGATTTTAAGACATCATGGTCGTCACTTATGGCATTTCGCAGCGTTACCAGTGTGCAAATTATTGTGGCCTACGGCATTGAGCAGGGTATTGAAGAGGGCGTGTTACTGAACGGCTCAGGGCTGACAAGCGAACAATTACACGATCACGACCAACTGGTTGAAGATACACAAGAATTACAGGTATTAAATAATCTAGTACAGCACACATCGTCGCCATTTACTGCTGGCGTAGCTTTAGGCAGTCGATACCATTTAACTAGTTATGGCATCATGGGTTACGCTCTTTTAGCCAGCAGCACCGCCAGAAAAGCCATTGAACTGGGCTTACGTTATTTAGATTTAACCTATGTGTTTTCGCAAATCAGCTTAAACCAGCTTAATGATGATATTGCACTGACGTTTGTATGTGACGTGCCGGGCGAGTTGGGCGAACTAGTGCTGGTAAGAGACATGGTTGGCGCGGCGATGATCCAGCGCGAGGTATTTGAACAAAACGATTTACCCATTACTATGCAGTTTACCTCCGCTCCGCCCGCGAACTTATCAATAGCGGATATTGAACAAAAGCTTGGGGTTAATATTCGATTTAATGCTGATTACAATGGCTTTGCTCATTTAGCGCCTCTGCTCGATTTACCATTAACCAAAGCCAATGAAGCCACGGCCAGACTGTGTGAAGCGCAATGCAGCCAATTATTACAGCAAAAACAGAACTGGAAACCCATCGCCAAATTGGTAAAAGACACCTTAGTACATTTAGGTTTAACGGCATCAATGGAAGACATTGCCGCCCATTTAGCCCGCACCACGCGCACTTTGCATCGGCAACTTAAGCAGGAACAAACCAGTTGGCGCCAGGTGCGAGACGATGTGCGCGTCGGCATTGCAGAGGCTTTACTATTAACGCCAATGCACCTGGATGAAATCGCTGAAAGGCTTGGTTACAGTAATGGGGCCAATTTTAGCCACAGCTTTAAGCGCTGCAAACAGATGACTCCAAGCCAGTATCGTAAGCAAACAAAGAAGCAGCGTTAAGTGTTAATTACAGAACTGCATTTCGCATGGCACACCATCGTTATTTCCATCCATTTTTGTGCCAGGGCAGTTATTGATATAAAACGTCGCTTCGGCACATGATCGCATATGGCTGCAATGTGTTTTGCCTGTTTCACACCTAAACTGTGGTTGCTGGTTAATAGCGCTTGGATTTGGCACTGAAGGTTGCCATTGCATTTGGTCAATATCTGCATTGGTTAACACCGGGACAGCCGTCATTTTCTCATATTGCTTATAGCCGAAAATCCCGACTCCAAGAAAAAGAATAATCATAAACATACGGCCGAGTATTGGGCTGCTGTTACGATGATTGTGATGTTTATTAGCGTGTTGGTGAGAATTGCGGTTGTGCGCGGCGTTGTGAGTGGTCGCATGTAGGGTGTTTGCAATAACGGCAACGCCTTCAATGCTGGCTTTTATGGCTTTGACTTTGCCATCGGGTTGGTTTTCACGATGAAATACAATCTCATCACCAACCTGGGGCTTTCTGGCCATGTGCTTTAACGCTGAGATATGAATAAAGATATCTTGATCATTACCCGTTTCAGGTTTGATAAACCCAAAGCCTTTTTCATCGTTCCAGCGAACTAACGTGCCTCTTTCCATGGCGATACTTTCCTAATCGAGATGACGTAAATAAAAAATTATACTTTAAATCAGTAATATAATCGTAAACGATAAAAGATGTAAGTTAATTATTGGGGTATGCTACTGTCGATAGACTTAGACAAAAAACGTTACTGATTACCGAAAATTCAATATCAACATTGTATTCATAATATCAAGAGCAGTTTAATTTGAGTCATAATAAGTAATGTGTTGCAGATCACACTTCTAAACTGAATTTGGGTACTACAATCTTTTTATTGCTTGTAAGCGTATATCAATAATCGTTATTGCTATCAAAGGACTTAACCATGCGTTTTTTCATTACAATTACTGCCATATTGCTTCTCAGTGCCTGCAGCACCAGCTATCCAAACCAGGCGATTACAGGTCAATTTTTCCCTTCTGTGTCAGGGGAAACCCTTGAGCAACAACCGATGACACTGCCTGACGATTTACAAGGAACAACATCATTACTGTTAATTGGCTATAAACAAGATTCGCAATTTGATATTGATCGTTGGTTAATTGGGCTCGACATGACCCAAACTCAGGTGCCGGTTTACGAAGTGCCGACTATTCAGGGATTATTTCCGAGGATGTTTAGCACTTTGATAAACAACGGTATGCGCTCGGGTATCCCTAAACCGCTATGGAAAGGCGTGGTCACTGTCTATCAAGATGGTGAGCAAGTACAAGCTTTGACCGGTAACGATAAGCCAAATAATGCTCGGGTTGTGCTGTTAAACCCCCAGGGTAAAGTGATTTACTTTTATGATCAGGGTTTCTCGGTTGATGCGCTTAATACATTGCGGGCATTACTGTAAAAGCTTGCGATACTCGTCGGAGTAATGTGTTGCATGAGCATGAAAATAGGTTCATCTTGTTGCAATCAAGCTCGTTATTACTGATTCGTCATTACTAAATACTAACTACTTACACGCTGCAGTTTTTGCAGCTTCATTGAGGGATTTTTCATGCTTTACGATCTGACTGTAGTGCAATTCAGCAAGATGCTGAATAATTTAAACCATATTCTTGATAAAGCAGAAGCCTTTGCTGCACTGAAAAAAGTCGACATGGCTGTGCTGTTAAATTCTCGCCTAGCGCCTGATCAGTTTAACCTTATTCGCCAAGTGCAGATTGCTTGCGACACGGCAAAAATCGGGGTGGCGCGCTTAACCGGAAACATGGACACAGTACCAAAGCACGATGACAGTGAAACCACATTAGCAGAATTGCGTCAGCGTATCGCATCAGTGCTAAAGTATCTTGAAGGCTTTAGTGAGGCTGATTTTGGCCATGCTGACAAGGTGCATGTGTCGCAGCCGCGTTGGGAAGGTAAGTATCTAACAGGATATGAATTTGCCATTGAGCATGCGGTTCCAAATATCTATTTTCATATCACTACGGCTTACGCAATTTTGCGTCATAACGGTGTTGAAGTCGGTAAAAAAGATTATTTAGGTGCTATGCCTTATAAAGTGCCAGTGCTTTAAGTTAATGCGGGTTAACAAAAAAGGATAAGCCATGGCTTATCCTTTTTTAATTTTTAAGCGTTACTGATCGGCTACTTTATCAACGCAGAGCTGCGTAACTTAACCCGTAATAGATTGATTAATGTCGGTGCGATTGAGGCTAATATCATTCCGGCCATCAATGTGTATTGATGCGTTGTGTATGATTCACTGAGTAACAAGGCGCCACAGGCAATACCAGCAATGGGATTGGCGATACTGCCAAAGGTAAAGTCGACAACAGACATGCGCTGCAATAACCACACGTACATGCTGTAGCCCAATACAGTATTGAGCAGCAATATCCACATTATCCCTAACGCGTTACCCCAACTAAACTCGCTTATCACATTGAAATAAGGCTCTGGTGTTATCATTGCTTGTACGCCAGACACCAGGGTGAGTAACACGCCGCCAATAATCAGTTGCCAGGTTAAAATAGTCCACCAATGAATCCGCGAACCAAGCGCTTTGGTAATCGTACTGCCGACAATAATGCAACTTATGGCTGCAAGCATGGCAATGAGCCCGACTGGGTTTAGGGGGATTGAACTTGGGTCAAACAATATCCATGCGAGTAAAACTAACACTGCACCACAAAATGCCTGTATAGCATTGGGACGTTTTTTGCTCACAACCCAATGAAATAGCATCGCAAATACAGGCACGGAGATCATTCCAACCCCAGAGATAGCTGAGGGAAGTGTTAATGCCATGACAAAAATCAAACAGAAAAACACCGCGATATTAACGGCCCCAAGCTTGATTAAAATAGACCAGTCAGCAGACGCTGGACGACTGGGTTTTATCGCCAATAATATTAATCCTGCAGGTAAAGCGCGCAGTGCACTGAGCAATAAGGGGGGCCAGTCTGCCAATGTATATTGAGTCATCGCATAGGTTGTCCCCCAAAAAAAAGCGGGGATCATGGCAAGTAAAATATTCATAAATAACCTTGGTGTTAATATATCTTCACGTAAAGATAGTTTGCAGTGTGAACTGATAGGTTGTTTTTGTAAAGTTACTTTATATAAAGTATCTTAGTATTAAGTTTTATTGCTGATTGATGAAAGGTAAAAGTAAGCATGGAAGATGTCGATAAAGTGGTCGCGCAATGGGCAACAGAAAAGCCACATTTAGATACCGTGCCGATGGCATTGCTAGGGCGTTTTTTGCGTTTACAAAAACACATTGAAGCCGACATCTCTGCTTGCCACAAGCAGTTTGGCTTAACTATGGGTGAGTTTGATGTGCTGGCAACATTAAGACGAAGTGGTAAGCCTTATACGCTTACGCCCTCAATGCTACTGTCGTCAATGATGTTAACCTCGGGTGCCATGACTAACCGTCTAGACAAACTAGAAGCTAAAGGGCTCATAGCGCGGGTACACAGCACTGAAGATCGTCGTAGCGTATCTGTTGGGCTAACCAGTAAAGGCCTTACCGTGATTGATGCGATGATAGAACAACATGTACTCGTGCAGCACAAACTGGTTGCCAGCTTATCTGCCAGCGAAGTGCCAGCATTAAACCAATTACTCAAAACCTGGTTAACGGCTTTTGAAGGCGAGTGAATTGGTATTATTTCGAGGTATTAAAAAAGGCCAGAATCTTGTGATTCTGGCCTTTTTTAATGTAATGAGCCGGCACACTTACTGCTGTAACTGTGCTTTTGCCGCTTCAACTTTAGAGAAATCTAGGCCAAGCTCTTCAACTGCTTCTTTGATTAATGCTGGGTTTTGCATCACCATGGCCATTAATTGTTGTAGCTTGTCCGCAGGAATACCTAATTGACCAATAGTTGCCATTGCTGCAAATGGATTTTCCGTTAACGTTTGAAACAATTCATTAATTTGTGCATCAGTGACGTTGTGTTCTTTTAAGATGGCAATAATAGGATTCATTGCGTTACCTTGTGTGGTTGAAGTGAGTAGGGCGAGATTTTATCACGTTTTAGCCTGTTGGGGGCAAGATGGCTGTTGCACAATTGGACTAAAAAACAGATTAAATAGGCTTTGATTTTAGTGAGTCTCTAAACATGATTGACCCGAGCACTATTTATACGTTACAGCATTCGATAAATGATTGAATTTACTACCCTGGTGTTTATACTGTTCAGGTTTTAGCGTGTTGTTTTATTGATTTAATAACCCTTTTACATGGATTTTTACGGACGTTGATATGGATATTATTACCCTCTGCACTGTGCTCGTGCTGTTACAACCCTTCATTGTTTACTTCGCTTTTTATAAAGATACTGGCTTAACTACTAAAGATAATGAGTTTTACCAATCCTTTTTAGTGATATCTCCTAGCTTCGCATTTTTTTATTTAGACCAATACTGGTATGCGTTAGGCATGCTGGCTGGCGTGGCATTATGTGGTGTGTTATTGGCCTTGATTGTAAACCGAAAAGCCAGTCATCCGATTGATTATGGTGGCCTGGTGTCATTTGCTGTCGCATGGTTAATCATCTTTGGCATTGGTCATTGGATAGCCAGTTTTTTTACTGACTCAAGCGTAACAGACACTATTGCAACAACAGAGTTGAATGCAACAATAGATCCGAATGCCATCACGGTATCGCAAGGGATCTTCTCCGCATTAACCAGCTCACTGTATTATCTGGTACTCATGTTAGCGGTACTGTGTGTGTCTATATTAGAGAGAAAATATTCATTTAAAGAGAAACTGAGTGATTTACTGCTGTTTATTGCATCTGTTGCTGGTGGTGTAATGCCTTTGTTCGGTGACTATTTTTTGTTAAGCATCGTCATTAACTTTTTTATTTTATTGACCATGAGTCGCGTTATCATGGAGCTAGAGGGCCCTGACGCTGCAAAAGGCTCAAACGGTGCTATCGGTTTTATGTTTAGCTATTTATTTATGATGGGTATTGGCTTTGCCATGATGCTAAAAGGCGGAGCTTGGCTTTACAGTGTCGTGAGTTAATAGTGAAATTAGCGGTGAAATAAATTAGCGGTGAAATGCATTAACGCGTAATAAAAAGGCCAGAGCATATTGAGATACGCTCTGGCCTTTTGGTTTATTCGCTTATATCAAAACACTCAAGGTGGTGCTATTGCGCGTCTTCAAGCTTACAACGTACTTGCGATAAGTTTGCCGTGTTGCCGCTTTGCACATGTTGCAATAGGCATTTATCACCTTGTGTTAATAACTGAATCGCATCAGGTATTTCTGTGCTGCGGCCCATAATTAATAACCCGTTGGCATCTTTGTGCTGTGCGCGCTCAATGACTTCCTGGCTGTATTGCGTAAAAGCACTGTCGCTAATCACGACGCTACTGACCCCTAACAAGCTTGCTATTGCTTGCTGTAATTCGGCGTGAGTTTGCGCATTTGGATTCGTGATTGTCGCAGCCTGAGGCGAGGCGTTAACCTCGCTTGCTGTCGCCACGCAACCGCTTATAAGCCCAATACCAATGAGCCCTATGAGTGGTTTTAACATTATTGCTCCGAAGCCTGTGGCATTAAAATGCGGTTGTTTAACAGTACATTTTGATTGCGGGTGTCTTGCAACATAAAGCCTGGGTCAATAAAGGTATTTTTAACAGGTGCGCGTGCTACAGCCGTTGCAGTGGCTGGGCAGCTGTTATTATCGCGATAATATAATGCCGCGCTAAGCAGTCTTTCGTTGCTATCACCTAATGCATGAGTCAGGTCATCATCTAGCATACAACCGGGTACTTCACTGTCGACAGTTGGATTTGTTGATGGCACAAACCCATCTGAATACTCACCAAAGCCTTTGTCATTTACGCCTTTAAACTGGATGGTAAAGTAGGTTGTGTCGCAATTGTCAGTCGGGTAAAAACCATAAGGTTTACCGCAAGTGGTGTCACCTAATTGAATCACTTCAATATCAATACCACGCAATGCATTCATTAATGCTTCACTGGCAGAGCAAGTGCCTGGCGTCGTTAATACAAATACACGATTAAGGTTTAATGTGGGTAATGAAACGCCGCTTCTGAGTAATGACGTATTAAAGCCAAGTGATTCAGGAATAAACGGCATGGGTGTTAAGGCGTTGCGAGTAACTGGATCAATAGTTGGGTATTTGTCGTTAAAACTGGTGCGTTCAAACACACGATTTGCTGTCGCTGTGTCACCCGCAACCATGTAGGCCAATTGACTCGCGATGGCTAATAGCCCACCACCGTTGTAGCGAATGTCGATAACTAAATCATCAACCTGTGCATTGCTTAGGGTGGTCATCGCATCATATAAGCCTTTTTCAGCTGTTGCGATGTGTGAGTTAAATTGTAAATAGCCCACTTTGCCACTGTCGGTGGTAATGGTTTTGGTGTTTTGTACAGGAGTTGATACTACGGTGCCAGCCGTTAAGGTGACGCTGCGATCGGTTTGCGCGTTTAAGTCTCGCACCACAAATACTGTTTGCTTACCGCTGGTGCTTGGAAATAAACCGGCATTAAGTATATCAATACTGGCGCTATCGTTAGCGTTAGCAACATTAACCCCATCGACAGAAACAATAATTGCTCCACGACTCACACCAGCATTACTTGCGGGTGTATTGGGCTCATTATAAGCCACGGTCACTTGTCTGCTCACGCCAGCGGAGGCATTTCGTAAACTCAATTCCATACCATAACCCACAGATGCGCCAGAGCCATTTAATAGCTCCCATTCTTCAGTCGACATCGAAAAGTGGAAGTTATCTTTTAAACTTCCGGTGTCTGATAGCTCATTGGTTTTCAATAGGCCAAAATATTCGGCAACGCTATAAGGCGCGGGATCGCGATCAATGATTTCGTCATACCAAAGGTAGGTGTCGTTACTCCACGAGCGCAACCAGAGCTTTTGGGTTAATGGTGCGCTGCATTGATTGGCCAGGCTTGAATAATCAGTAAATGTACCTGCGACCCATTGCGGTGCGGTGGAGCCTGAGGTGTTATCGCTATCACCACTGGATGAGCCTCCACACGCTGTGAGTAAGAGGCTGGTGCTAATAATGAAGGGCGCTAAGGTGCTGCGAGAGAGTAACTGCATTAAAATAATCCTTTATTTATCTCAAACCTATTTGGTTGATTTACGTACTTTCGATTGACAATTTTATTACAACTTAGCTAGTTTGTAACTCAAATTTTGCGCAATTGTTAACTGGTTTGAGTGTTTATAGTGGTGTAGGCGCAAGTTTTTTATTTTTATAGTGGTGGTGTTTTATTTGCTGTTTAGCCTTTGCGCGCATTACCATGAACAAAATAAATCACTAAAGAGCATGCTATGCGAGCTTCATATATCCATTTATCTGTGCCCTACAAACAACAAAAAGGGGCCTCGGGCGTTAAGTTATTGCTGATTATTTTAACGACGATATTGCTCACGGTTGGCTTAACATTTTTTGTTATTCGCACGTATATTTTCCCCTCGCCAATGACTCCAGTAACCTTAAATGCCAAAGAGGAGCAAAAGTTAGATCAAAAACTAACTCAGCTCGGTTGGCAGGTCGACTCAAGGACTCAAGTGCCAAGCAGTGCCTCTGGTCACAGTAATAGAGCCAGTCAAAACAACGCTCCCATCAATAGCAATCACACCAATGACAACCCCATCAACGACACAGGCGAGCTAACTCCTCAAGCTTATCGTGAATACGACGCCGACCTTCAGGTGTCGTTTAGTGAAAAAGAAGTGAATGCGATGATTGGTCGTAATCCTGATTTTGCCCAGCGCGTAGCGATCGATTTTTCTGATAACTTAGCCAGTGCGACCATGCTGATCCCGATCCCCAAAGACTTTCCGGTAATGCCTGGGGAAATTTTACGGGTAAATACTGGCTTGGATATTCGTTTAGATGCGAATCGTCGCCCTGTGGTGGCATTAGTGGGTGTGAGTTTAATGGGCGTACCTATTCCCAATGCTTGGTTAGGCAATATGAAAAACGTCAATTTGGTCAGTGAGTTTGGCGATAGAGGCTTTTGGAATACCTTCGCCGATGGTGTTGAGGATGTTCAAATTCGCGATGGCGAGTTATATATCAAGCTGCGTAAGTAGTAGTGATAAGTAAATATGCAAATGGATAAGTCTTGATGACAGTGGCCCGTTATTGGCAATCCACTGTCTCTTTTCGTCTACTTTGAATTCTAATAAAGCCGTGTTCAATAAGCCCTAAGTGCGATAAAGCACTTTTACCACATGCCAGCCAAATTTGGTTTTAACTAAATGCGGGGTAATGAGCTCACCGTTAAAACAGACTTTATCGAATTGCGGCACCATTTGGCCCTTTTTAAACTCCCCCAAATTGCCACCATTTTTGGCCGACGGACAACTCGAGTGTTTTTTGGCTAACATATCAAATTTAGCACCTTTATTTAGCTGTTTAATAATGTCTTCAGCTTGAGTTTGGTGTTTCACTAAAATATGTAAAGCCGCTGCCGTTTTAGCCATGTTGATGCCTGTATTGAGGGTAAACTAGAGATAAAAAATGTCGTGGTGATTATAACTGTTTAACGACGAAATTTGGCATTATTTTCCCTACAAATACGCGTGTAACAGTTTGTAGCAGCTTAGTGATTGAACATCTGCATAAATTCTATAAAGTAACTACACAATAATAAACACACCTAAGCAAACAACAAAAAGGATAATTAGATGCTTAAAAGAATCATACCTTTATGCGTAGCGAGTGCGATGACAATGGCCACACCGATCCAAGCAGAAGAAGATAAATATATTTGGTTAGAAGACGTTGAAGGCGCTAAGCCCATGAGCTGGGTTAAGCAGCAAAATGATGTGTCTGCTGCCCATATAAAAGCCTACAAAGGCTTTGATACCTTAGTGGCTAATAGCCTTGAGATATTAAATAATAAAGAGCGGATCCCTTATGCCAGCCGCATTGGCGAGTATTTTTATAATTTTTGGAAAGACGAAACTCACACTCGCGGTATTTACCGTCGCACTACGTTAGCTGAGTACGCAAAAGCCGATCCGAAATGGGAAACCGTGCTCGACATTGATGCGCTCGGTAAAGCCGAAGGCGTTAACTGGGTTTACAAAGGCATGAACTGCCAATATCCACTCAATGAACGTTGTATGGTGTCGTTATCGCGTGGCGGCGCAGACGCAGCTGAAGTACGTGAGTTTGACCTCACCACTAAAAGCTTTGTTGAAAAAGCGCAAAAGCCATTTATGGTCAATGAAGCTAAATCGATAGTGAGTTGGATTGATAAAGATACGGTCTTTATCGGTACCGATTTTGGTGACGGTAAAAGCATGACCGACTCTGGCTACCCAAGTTTAGTGAAACTATGGAAGCGTGGTACGCCATTATCTGAAGCAAAAACCATTTTTACTGGCAGCAAGACTTCTGTAGCATCAGCGGGCTACGTTATTTTTGATGATAAAACGCCGCTTAATATCATCACCGAAAGCTTAACGTTTTATACCGCCAAACATTATGTATATCAAAACGATAAACTGATTTCGTTACCACTCCCAGAAGATGCAGACATTAAAGGCTATTTTAAAGGCCAGTTGTATATTGAGCTAAAAAGTGAGTTAGTGACCGACAAAGCCACGTTTAAGCAAGGTGCTGTGGTGATGACGCCTGTTGATAAACTTATTGGCCAAAAGCCAGAGTTTAGTGAATTTGTATCGCCCACTGCCAGCGCCTTTATTTCTCAAATTAGCTTCAGTAAAAGCGCCATATTTGTGACCTGGTTAGACGATGTAAAAAGTAAGCTTGTACGTTACACCCAAAATGACAAAGGCCAATGGCAAAGTGACACTGCCCCGTTTGAAGCTAATGGCACCTTAAGTGTGTTTGATGTTCAGCGAGACAGCGATGCCTTTTTTGTTGATTACACTAGCTTTTTAGAGCCATCAACCTTATATCGTTTAAACGGTAAAACGTTAAAAGCGGAAAAAGTTAAAGGCATGCCACAACAGTTTGCCGCTGATAAATTTGAAACCAAGCAATACTTTGTGAAATCAAAAGACGGCACCAAAGTGCCTTACTTTGTGGTGATGGCCAAAGATATCAAGCTAGATGGCGGCAATCCAACGTTGCTTTATGCTTATGGCGGTTTTGAAGTGTCACGCTTACCTGCATATTCCGCTACAGTCGGTAAAAACTGGTTAGAGCAGGGCGGTGTGTATGTGTTAGCTAATATTCGTGGTGGTGGCGAGTATGGTCCTGCTTGGCATCAAGCGGCCTTAAAAGAAAACCGTCACAAGGCCTATGAAGATTTTGAAGCGGTTGCCGAAGACTTAGTTGCGCGTAACATTACTACAAGCCAGCATTTAGGTATTCAAGGTGGCAGTAATGGTGGCTTATTAATGGGCGCAGCGTTCACTCGTCGTCCTGATCTATATAACGCTGTGGTATGCCAAGTGCCATTATTAGACATGAAGCGTTATAACAAGCTGTTGGCAGGGGCCAGTTGGATGGGCGAATACGGTAATCCTGATATTGCCGAAGAGTGGCAATACATTAAAACGTACTCGCCTTATCATAACTTAAAGCAAGGTGTGAATTACCCTAAAGTGTTCTTTACCACTTCAACTCGTGATGACCGTGTTCATCCAGCGCATGCACGTAAAATGGTGGCTAAAATGGAAGGTATGGGCATTGATGTGCTGTACTACGAAAACATTGAAGGTGGCCATGCCGGTGCAGCGGATAATACTCAAGCTGCCGAGCTAAGCTCAATGGTTTATGCGTATTTAATGCAGCAACTACGTTAACGTTTCACATTGAATATTAAGTTAGTATCATAAACGTTCATAAAATAAAGGGCCCCGTATAAACGAGGCCCTTTTTGTTGGGGTAAAGATTAAAAAAAGCCGCAGCTATGAGCCTGCGGCTGAGGTCCAAGTTTAGTTAGTTGAACTGGCAATGTTCCTAACTAAAGTGGGGGGAATCATCATTCGTCTGCGGCAATAAGGGTGATTTCATTGCTGGCAATCGAACCATGAATTTGAACCGCAACTTTAAACACTTCGACTGCGCCGGCAGCGGCTTTACTGCCAAGGTCGAGGTCGGTTGCATCAAAGGTATACTTTCCTTCTACATCAGTTTCTTGAAGTAGGCCGACACAATTGTCGCTGTCGGTTTTATCGCACTTGAAGCTTTGCGTTACATGCCAGCGCTTCCAGGCTTTTGGCTTAATGGAAGGCGATGCTGGGTCTGGGTAGCCAAAATACACAATGTCATAATCGCTGGCATTGGTAATGGCTTTACCGTCGGCATTAGTCAATGTGAACGTTAATGCTCCTGTTGCCGCATCAAATGAGTCAAGCTGCATCGATATGTCGGTTGCTTCATCAACAGGAACGCCTTCACTCACAGGATCGACAACCACTGGTGGTACAACAACGACAGGTGGCGTCACCACGACAGGTGGCTCAACGGTAATGATGTCGTCGTCATCATCGTTATCACTGCCACAACCAAAGATTAGCAAGCTACTGGCTAAAATGGCGCTAAGATATTTGATCTTCATGATGCGCTCCTTAATTGAAATGCCCTGTATGACAAGTAGTACATTCCATATCAGTTTTCACGCTGGCAGCTGAGCCCATTGTTGAACTTACGCCATGGCATGACTGGCAAGCTTGTGCTTCTACTGACGGCTTAGCGATGGTTAATGCTGAAATATCTTCTCCGCCGTAAGCACGATTAAGTAAATCAACAATATAGTAAGCCATACTGGCAGAGAGGCGTTTGCAACGTTCGCCTTTTAAGGCAAATTCTTTACCTGACGCGGCAGACCAGTTGCTGATTGATGAGTGACACAAAGGACTATTTGCAATTGAGGTTGTACCCACTTCAAGCGATTTAGCTTCGGTAGAACCAATGCCCGCTATAAATTCGGCAGAAGATAATGGCAGATCTGCGGTTTCGTAGTAGCGGAATGATGCGCCAATAATGGCATTATTTTGACCGTTAATATCGTCGAGAATATTAATCAACATTCCGGCAGCATTCAGGTTGCCACATAAGGTCCCCTGGCCGACAACGCCTGCCCAACCGTAACCTGCTAATGCAGTAGGGATAGTGGCAAATTTAGAGGCATCGGCACTGGCTGATGTTGATAGCATATTGATAATGGCGTGAAATACCTGGTGCATACAGCCGCCGCCTGTTTCATAAGCAAGCTTTGCAGTTGCCATAGCATCTAGTGGTATATATTTTAACTTTTCACCTAATGCTAAGGTGTAGTTACCATCTGCGTCTGTGGCAGCAAAAGCGGAAGTCCCTAATAAGGTGGCTCCAGCAGCGGCGGTGCTAATACCAATAATCTGTGTCAATGCTTGACGTCTGTTTATGCTCATAATAATCACCCTTTACTCATCGTTATTTTATTATTCCCAATCGTAGGTGTTGGGAGCTATAGAGCCGTTAGCAAAATCTGCTTAACAACTTGATGGGGTAACAATAAGTGATGGAGTGATTAATGGTGTGATTCAAAGCAGATAAAAGCAGTGGTTTTAAAAATACTAAGAATGTGATTATTGCAGCAGTTAATTGACGACAAAATTGCATAAAATGAATATGAAATGTGACTTATATCGCCTTATTTATCACATTTACGGTTATTTGAGGGTAAATCTACTCATTTTAATTCCGGTAAATTGAGTGACATTGCTCACGGATTGATGAGATTGTAAATTTAAACACTGACTTTTGATAAGGAATAAAGCGCTTAGATATCAGGATCACAGAATTCATCAGATTTTTTGCATACACTGTAATTGTCGACTTTTGAGTTACTTATTGAGGCAATCAAAAATGCAATTGGGCCATTGTAGGTTCGATATTGGCAAAGGGGATTTGATTAACCAAGACACTGGTGTGGTGTGGCATCTTCCTCGAGCAGAATTACATGTACTGACATTATTGGTGGAGTATCAAGGCAAAGTCGTGGCTAAACCATTACTAGAGTCGGGCCATGAAGATGACTCACAATTAAGTTCGGCATCGGTATCCCGAGCTATTTTTACCCTACGCTCATTTCTTGGCCCACAATATGAAACGCTGATTGAAACAGTAAAAGGCCAGGGCTACTTGCTTAGGCCTCATCGTGCCCGTAAACATGCCGACAATTCATGGTTAAAAACATTGATTAAACCACTGCAAATTTTGCTGGTGGTGATTGCCCTTGTTAGCGTGTTACTCGCTGTATTGTGGTGGTTTAATCAAGCCTCAGAGTCGGTTAGCCCTGCTTTACCCTTAAGCGTAGAAACCATCACCTTAACCTCTGGTCAGCAAGTTGACCTCATTTTATATTCGCCTTCCAAAACCAATAACGAGCTGCTTATAGAGCAAAGTCAGCAGTTAATTCAAGGTTTACAATTATGCCCGGTAACAATATGGACTCGTGTTTTTTTATCATTATCGCACGACAAGCAAGTGCTCAATATTACCCTTAGAGGAGATCATTATGGCCAATCCCTTATCCGTAATCTAAAAATTAGTGATTTGCGTCAGCCAAAGCAATTTGTGACACCGCAGTGGTTAGAAAAATTGAATATTTGCAGTACTTCAAGTGGCCAAATCACGTTATCAAGTCGGTCACGAGGAGGTGAGTAAATGACCAGAAAAGGATTATGGGCCATCAATATTACGATACTGGCGTGCTTACTTGGCTGCGTAGGAGCAATATACTCACTGACATCAAAGCCGGCTAATTTTATGCTCAGTTGTAGCTCTGAATTATTTAATCATCAAGCAGGCAAGGCCGACAGTGACCACTACTTACTGGTCGATTTGGTCTCTAAAGATGGTTTAGCCCAAATTAACTATCGCTATTATGATTTACAGGGTAACTCCGCGGGGACGTTATCGATGACAGGGAAAATGAATAAGATAGATACAGAGCGGCAGATGTTTGATATTTCAGTGACCACCAAACATGAATACGTGGGAGCGAAAGATCAAGTGACGCCAGAGCATTACGAGTATTTGTCTTATATCAGTGGCCTTAATCTTAATCAAAGCGGTATGCATTCATTAAGCGTGCAAGTGCTTGAACGTGATGAAACCAAAGACTATGCAGTGGTACTATTTCAACCCAGTAATACCGTGTGCGGTTGTCGTTTAGTAAATTGATGACAAAATAAAAAAGGCCGATGCAATTAATGCATCGGCCTTTTTGTGACTTAAATTTAGCTTATGCCTGAGTGGTGATTAACGTTGCCAATGCTTATGCGTTAACTGAGTGTAGTGTCACTGGCTCAGCTTCAACTTGTAATGGCTTAATATCAGCTTTTACTTGAGTTAATTCACCTACGGGTAAAATAGTACGGCCATATTCAGCGTTAAGCACTTGTGCCATGGCAAAGTAAATGGCACTGGCACCACAAATAATGCCTTCAAAACCTGCAATGGTGCCGATTAATTCGTTGCCAGTAAAATCGCGTATAGCAAGTAAGAAAAATAATACGGTTAATGAAGCAAAAACAAATTGTTTAGCACGTGGGTAGCGTAATGATCCTACAAACATAAAGGCAGTAAATGTGCCCCATAATGTTAAATACCAGCCCATAAAGTGTGCCGGACTTGCGGCAACCCCCATGTTTGGCATTAAAATCAATCCGACTAAGGTTAACCAAAATAAGCCGTATGAAGTAAACGCAGTAGTACCAAAAGTATCACCACGCATAAAACACATCATACCGACGATAACCTGACCAATGCCGCCATAAAAAATCCCCATCGCAAGGATCATCGAATCAATTGGAAAATAACCCGCATTATGAATGTTAAGCAGTATGGTGGTCATGCCAAAGCCCATTAAGCCTAATGGTGCCGGATTTGCAAATTTTGAAGACATGGTGTTCCCTTAGTGGAAAGTTCAACAGCTCATACCGCCGTTGAAGTTTAATCAGTGCCCTTATTGGGCAAGGCGCGCATTTTAGAGAAAGGCTACTTAGGTAGCAATAACCCGAAATGAATACCCCGCACAAACCCAAATATCAATAAAACTATTTAAAAACAGTGGCTTAATTTTTTATTTATTGAAAGTTATTTGATGCGGTCAATCTCATGGTAATAAGTCTTTTAAATTCAGTTGGATACAAAATGGCTTACGGGTTGGGTGATTTACCCCTAGTCATTTTGATTGGTGTGACAATACTCAAAAACAGCAAGTTAAGCGCAACTCAAAAGGCCATATTAGTATGGATAATTATGGCAATTTTTGTGATCGAAACAGCACTACTCCGCTAAGTGTGCTTGCGCTTGCAAAAATATTAATTGCTTTCGATTTGAATGAAATTTCATCGACACCAACCACTTTTTAAAAGACGTTTTGTGTGAATTGTGTTCTAGGGCACAGACGAGATTTATGGTGATAGATAGTCTGTAGTAAGAGTTATTTCTCAACGGAGGCGCTATGCAACATAAGTTTATTACAACCGTATTGGGCACATTAAAGCCTAATTTATTGCAATCGTTGGCTCAGGTTAGCCGTGAAATGGGTGCAAGTTGGGAAACCAGTAAAGTGATTAAGCTTGATGGCCAATTTGTGGCGATGATGCGGGTTATGATTGATTCCGATAAAGAAGTGGCGTTGAAGCAAACCTTAGAACAACAGTTTAGCCAACTGACTTTTGTTTATGCAGAATATGCCCATGAGGCTATTCATTTATCTGCCGAATGTAAGCTGACTTTAGATTGTAATGATCGCTCAGGCTTAACCCATGACATGAATGAAATTTTAAATGATCTTGAAATCAGTGTTGATCATCAGGAATGTTACCGGGTTCAAGTTACCAGTTTAGGTAAAACCGTTTACAGCGCTAAATTAACATTAAGATTACCTGAGAACGTCACCATTGCATTACTGATATCTCAGCTTGAAACCTTAAGTGACAATATCCGAATTGAGGTCGCCGAATAACATAAAGTAGTTGTTTAGTTTGATGGTGTTTAGATTAGCTAAACACCACGTTGTTTCGGCCGCTGCTTTTGGCTTTGTATAAGGCATTATCGGCAAGATTGATGGCTTGCTCTACGCTAATGTCTTGCGAGCCAAGTTCGACAACACCAAAGCTGGCGGTGATGTTAATGTGCAGCTCGCCGAACGGGATCGGCGTGTCATTTATCATGCTTCTTAATCGCTCTGCGACATTTTTAGCGTCGTCATAGCCAGTACGGCCAATTAAAATGACAAACTCCTCGCCCCCCATTCTGGCCAACAAATCGTCTTTTTTAATGTGTTGTCTAATCATTTGGCAAATGCTGATCAGTACCTGATCGCCGCCCGCATGGCCATATTGATCATTAATGGCTTTAAACTTATCGATATCCCAATAAATCAAACACACATGCTGTTGTTGTTTTTGTAGCTCAAGTATTTGTTGTTTGGCATGCACATAAAACCCCCGCCGATTTAAGCTTTGTGTGAGTGAATCCGTCATGGCCAGCAGTTTCATTTCTTCTGCTAAATCCGACGCCAGCATATAAATAACAAACACCGACATGCCCACATACGCAGCAGGTAAAGCGGTAAAATTAACCACGGCATACAGTTTTATGAGTTCAACATCCATAGTGCGTCCTTGCGACAGGGCAATACTGGCAGCAATAAACAAACTTATCGCAAACACAAAGTGCATCACTGAGGCGCCGATTTCAGCAGGGCGTGATTTTTTACGATGTCTAATGATGACAACACTGGTAATGAGTAGAAATATCACATCAACAAGCAAGTACAGTGACATTTGCATGCCAATAAAGGAATCAATATAGGTAAAGTAAAAGGTTAGCGCGATACCCAAGCCTGCCAAACTCAGTAAGGCTGAAATGGGAATAGGTGTTTTAGTGCGTAAACAATGTCCCCAGGTGCCCAGAACGACAGACAGCATCGACAGGGTACAACCCATCATCCAATACAAATTGTGCGACAGAAATAGGCTTTTAAATAAGGTGTTGGCCCAAAGGGCTGTAGAGGCTAAAAAAGACAATGAAAACATTAACGCATACTTTTGTTTTCCCATGGTTTGCCATGTCATGAAAAAAATAATCGCCAGCAAAATACTCGAAAAAAATAAAGTGATCAAAATGTACGTAAATGGACTTTCCATATGCCGTCTTCTTATTGAGTTGGTATAGGCAACGCACAGCCTAACAAGCGCGAGCGGATTAACGAATTAGCTGTTAAAAATAAGGTGTTAATCAACTGTAGACGGCAATATAGCGCTTAGCCAATGGTGAACGGCAATTAGAAGTTGTGTGGTTAATAAAACAGCAAAAATGATAAATTAGGTTCACGACACTAAGTTGAGAGAGGGTAAGCCTAGGTGGATGTTGTGAGTTGCTTTATTGCTAATGCTGTTAGTGATTCGGTATAAGCATTTATTTTAACGTGTTCCACACTCCAACCTTTCACAAACCGCTTAAAATCAGCCCAGGCAACACAATATAACGGCCGCCAAGCGTGCAAAACATCTTGCGGATTAATATGAGGATGAAACTTACGCAGTCCGTGAGTCAATTCGCTAAAGTAATGCTCAAGATAAGCATCAATCATGCTTTCTGGTTCATGGTAGTTCAAGACACTGCTAAGTAACATGATGACATCTTTCATGCCGCAGCCCTGGCCAATGTATTGGAAATCGACTGCCGCAGCTCGGTTGTCTTCACTAAAGCAAAAGTTAGCTAACTTTGCATCACCGTGGAGCAGAGTTTGAAATGGGCATTGGCTTAATACGCGGTCAATCATTACCGCTGCTGACTTTAATGGACCATCAGATAGCGCAGCATATTCATCCGGGCGCGTGTCTAAATGCCAATATGTACCTACAGGCCAAAGCCCGTTGGGGGTCGCTGACATGTATTGCGCATGGAAATAACCTAGCCAGGTTAAACACGCCCGCACAACTGTGGGCGTCACATGAGGATTAACCCGGGTAAAGCCAATCGTGTGTAAATCTTGCAGAACTAATAACGTTTCGTTGGTCTGTTGTTCTACATATAAACATTGGGGTAAAGGGCTTAATGGCTGTTGTGAATGTGCGTTGGCATAATGTTGATACCAATTTACTTCAACGAGGTAAGATTGCAATTTTCGTTGATGAGACAAAGGCGTATTCCAACCTCGCGGGTGCGAACTGGGTTGTGGTAAGCGGATGTATTTTACAATGACAGACGGATAGGATGTCCCACAAACATAAGCTCTGAATAGCTGACCATAACCACCCCAAAGTGGTTGTATTAATTCCACATGACTGATCTGACTTGCACCAACAGCCTGGCTAATGCGTTGTAAAATATTTTCAGATACGGGGATTTTTGCCATGTTTAAGCTTATCCATAGGTGACTAAGCTCTATTGTAACAAACTTCACATGTTGGATTAACTGCTCCTCGATGTTCATTTCATCTGCAATACCTTTATTTCACTCTCAGTATTAATGGGCATTTATGATGATCTATTGTCTAAACGTAAAAATTTATAATTTTTTTCTAATGTATTTTTTATGCGTAAAAAAATGGTTTAAGGTGGTGCATATAAGTGGGTGTACTGATGTTTTAATAAGCAACCTAGCACTTGTTTTAAAACACTTTATTAACATCGATTGGTTTTATTTTAGAAACAATTGTTTCATTTATTGTGACGTTAAAGTGACGATGTAATGTCGCGTTCAATGCAAGCTATTGTTTATATTAGGCTTGCGGTTTTACGTTCAGCTGTTGAATAGTCAGTAATTTGACGGTATCCTGTGCGCAAAATGTAACAAAGATTTACATGTTGTTACATTGTGTTATCAAATCCGCTTAATCGATCCAGGAGTAATCATGGCCACTGCAAGGACAACCATTTTCAAACTGAGCACACTTTCTGCTGCTATTTTATTGACTGCATGTAGTAACTTATCACAACCAGCCAATGTATCTGTATACAACGCAGAAGAGTTAGCGCAACGAAACAATGCCTTGCTAGAAAGAGAAAAAGCGGTCGCTAAACGCGAAGCTCAATCTCAAGATGCTATAGCCGGTAAAACGAGCCCAGAAGGTGAGTTACTTCCGCCTAATGCTAAACCCGGTGAATGTTATGCGCGTGTATGGGTAGAACCTACTTACGAAAATTACACAGAAACCGTCATGGTAAAAGAAGCCAGTGAAAACGTGAGTATTGTGCCAGCACAATATCAACAGTCCACAGAAACCATTGAAGTACAACCTGCTAGTTTTAACATGGTTGCAGTACCTGCAACTTACGATGTTGTGACTGAGCAAAAACTAATACGTGCAGCAGGTTCGCAGTGGTTAGTCGACTTACGTAAGGGCAGTGCACCTGCAAGTGCTGAATTATTGAAAGCTGCGACAGAGCATGGAGTTAATCTAAATAATGCTACGGCTGGAATGTGTTTCCATGAACATTACATGCCTGCACGTTATGAGCAAAAAGGTGAGTCTGTACTGGTTGCTGAAGCGTATGATGTTGTTGAAACCATTCCTGCAGAATTCCGTTGGGTCGAAAAGCGCATTCTAGTTAAAGAAGCCAGTACTCGTATGGAAGAGGTGGCCGCACAATATGAAACGGTGACTGAAGACGTAGTCGATGTACCTGCTCACAATATCTGGAAAAAAGGCGTTGGCCCAATTCAGAAAATTGATGAAGCAACTGGCGAAATCATGTGTTTAGTTGAAGTGCCAGCCACTTATAAAACACTGACAAAACGCGTATTGGTGTCTCCTGCAACATCACGCACTGTCGATATTCCTGAAGAATACGAAACAGTTCGCGTGCAAGAGTTAGTGAGTGAAGCACGAGAAGTGCGTACACAAGTGCCTGCTAAATACAAAGATGTACAAGTCACCCAAAAAGTGGCTGATGTTGAGTTTGTTTGGCATGAAGTGCATAACGACGAACACCCAAAAGCAACTCGCACTGGCAACAAGATTTGTTTGACAGAAACGCCAGCGGAATATGAAACGGTTAGTCGTCGTGTGGTAGTGAGCCCTGCATCAACTCAGCGCGTAGAAGTTGCTGCAAAATATGAAACCATGAGTGTGACTAAGTTAGTGTCTGCTGCTAAAGAGATGCGCACAGAAATCCCTGCAGAGTTTGAAACAGTGTCACTAAGCCGTATTGATAAAGATGGCTTTATGGAATGGCGTCCAATTTTATGTGAAACCAACATGACACGCTCAACCATTACCGATCTACAACAGGCATTAGCAACAAAAGGCTATAACCCAGGTAAGATTGATGGCGTAGTGGGTGTTGATACTATCAAAGCTGTTAATGCATTCCAAAACGATAATAACTTACCAACCGATAAGTACATCAATATCGAAACGGTAAAAGCATTAGGCGTTAATCTTTAATAAAGCGTTTAAGGGCTGTCGATCTTTGAGGGTGAAAGTAAGCCATTAAAGATTAATTATCCCCGCTAAAAAGCCCAGGTGCTAATCTTATTCAGATGATCACCTGGGCTTTTTGCTGCTTTAATCACGCCACATAAATTGGTTATATGATGCTTGTTTAACGCTGCTGTAAATGGTTGGGAGTCATTGATAAAAATAATGATATTAGCTGTTTACGTTTATTTTTTTGTAGTATTATGCTCGCGCTTTTTATCAATATCATTAAGGAACAATGATGTACAAAATGTCTCTTCTTGCCACAACCTTGTGTGCTGTTTTAGCTGCTCCTGCCTTTGCCAACACCGATACTCTCTCATCAACATCAGATAACCGCGGTTTTTATATCGGTGGTGCAGTGAATAAAACAGAACTTGGTTCTGGTGATGCCAGTGGCTCAGCCGATGCGACAGGTTTCGGGATATACGGTGGTTATCAATTTAACGATTGGTTTGGTTTAGAAAGTAACTTTTTTGCTGCTAATGTCGGTGAAGACGATTTGGATGTCGTTGCAGGTGCTCTGACGTTTACCCCTACATTTACTGCGCGTTTCAATGAAACATTTTCGGTTTTTGCTAAAGTGGGGGTGGCATCAATGGCGGTTGTTGTTGATGGTTATTATGATGACTTTACCGCTTCGGGTTTTGGTTTAACTTATGGCATAGGCTTAAACGCAGCAATAACTGAAAACCTTAACCTTCGGTTAAGTTACGATATGAGCAAAGGCGATCTTGATATCGATGAATATGGCTATGTTGATGATATAGATGCTGAAATTGAGCAATTAGCATTGGGTTTACATTACCAGTTCTAACAATTTATTCGAGCTGTTTATCAAGAAAATTAAGGCTACCAACAGGTAGCCTTAATTGTTTCACCCTTATAGCGTAGGACGATGTAAGTCGAAACGCTGCTCATCTGAAATCCCATAATAAGCCGATGGCCCGCCAGCGCGTAACACTGGCTCTGCTAGTGCAGTTTGGTAAATCCCTTCTGCATTGAGTAAGTGCTTTTCAATGTGTACAGCAACCACTTCACCGAGCACTAACCAGGTATCAATTTTGTCGCCATTAGCTGCAGTAAGTTGAATACATTGGGTTAATTTACATTCAAAGTTGACTGGGCTTTCGGCGACTCTGTCTGCCGCGACAATATTACCGGCTACTGGTGTTAACCCTGCAAATTCAAACTCGTCAGTACCGCGAGGCAATGCCGCTGAGGTTAGGTTCATTTGCTCGGCTAACGTGCGAGTGGTTAAGTTCCACACAAACTCGCCCGTTTCAACAATATTGGCCACACTGTCTTTCCAGGCGGTACTGGCAAAACCAATGATCGGTGGGTCGTAGTTAAAGCAATTAAAAAAACTATAAGGTGCTAAGTTACGCTGCCCCTGGGCATTACGCGTTGAAATCCAGCCAATAGGGCGTGGGCCAATAATTGCATTTAATGGATTATGCGGTAAACCATGGCCTTTACTAGGCTCATAAAAAAATCGATTTTCAGTGCTCATGACATATCCCTTTTTACGACGGCATCAATGCGGTCCACAATAAACGTAAACCCACTACGATCATCAAACTTAGAATGATCTGCTTAAATTGTTTTTCATTAAATTTGTCTTGAATGCGCAAACCTAGTTTTACTCCAATCCAAGCAATGGGCGCAAGCATTACCGACACCGTTAAATTGCCCAGATTGATTTGCCCCAACATCGAATATGGGATGAGCTTGACCACATTCACAACGGCAAAAAACATTACTGCAGTACCAAGATATTGAGTTTTTTCTAAGCGCAGCGGAATTAAGTAAGCATTGAGTGGTGGACCACCGGCATGAGCAACAAAGCTGGTAAACCCAGCAAGCGTACCGCATATTCGGCCAATGAAGGCTGATGGTTTGCGCTGCGACCATTCACCAAACGTTAATCCATATATGCCAAATCCTAATGAAATAATGCCTAAAAGTCCGCGTAGATACTGCTCATTGAGTTGATCAAACAATAAATAAGCCAGCACAATACCGACAATGGCCGCGGGCAGTAAAATCAATAATTGCCGATTACTTTGTTTATTCCACCAGGAGCGGACACTTAAAAAATCCATGTAAACCAGTAAGGGGAGCATGACCGCGGCGGCCGCAGCAGGGCTGATCGCAAGAGCTAATAACGGCACCGTTAAGCCGCCTGCGCCACCTGCAAAGCCTGATTTAGAAATGCCGGTAATGAGCACTGCAGGTATGGCTACAAGCCAAAATATTGGATCGGTTAACATTGTTCCCTCTGTAAAATCTAAGCCGCAATCATGCGTTTAGCTACCATAGTGCACTGCGGCAAACGATTTGAGCAACCATGTTTTACGAAATAGACATAATAAACATAGCAATCTAACGGGGAGAGTTTTGAGCGGTGATGTATTGGTATTACGCTCAGACCGAGTATTTCGGTGTGAGCGTAAATTTGTCGCGTATTGTAGTAGATGTGTATTCTTAAAATAGTAAAGCCAACTAATATTGCCATTGAGAGAATCACGCCAACAAAGGCAATCACTAGCTGATTTTTAAAAATGGCTTTAAGTAAAATCACCTCCGTTAAACTGGTGCCCGCGCTGCCAATAATCAGTGCCATAACCGCACCCAGCCCGCTAATGCAGCACTTAACGGAATAACCGCTTCTGCGCGGATGTATAGCGGAATACCAATCACTGCCGCCACAGGTATCGCAAATGGATTATCGTCACTAGCTATTGTGCTGATGAGCAAACCCCGCCAGTATGATGCATTACAGTAGCTATAAATTAAGGGTGATTTCACCATGATAACCTTGAGTGATTGGCAACAACACGGACAATTTGAGCAGCTTAATGGCCCGCAAATCTTTACTCGTATAGGAGGAGAAGCCTCTTTGCCGGCATTATTGCTCATTCATGGTTTTCCCAGTGCCAGTTGGGATTGGGAAGGCATGTGGCAACAACTCACTGAACGATATTATGTGATTACCCTTGATATGTTAGGTTTTGGCTTGTCGGATAAACCTAAAAATAGCGAGTATTTAATTAGCCAACAAGCCGATATTTATCAGGCGCTTTTAACCAAGTTAGGCGTGAATGAATTTCATATTTTAGCCCATGATTACGGCGATACCGTTGCGCAAGAATTATTGGCAAGGCAAGTTGATGGTGAGAGTAAAATACACATTAACAGCGTGTGCTTATTAAATGGTGGCTTATTTCCTGAAACCCACAAACCGGTATTGATTCAAAAGTTATTATTATCGCCCTTAGGATCTTTTGTGGCGAAAAGGATCACCAAGCAAAAATTTGCCGCCAACTTACAGCATATATTTGGCCCAGCAACCCCGCCAACGCCAGAGGTAGTCGATACGCTTTGGCAACTATTAAACCATAATGATGGTATCGCAGTGATGCACAAACTCATCACCTATATGACCCAACGCAAACAACATCGTCAACGTTGGGTAGAGGCGCTGGTGAACAGCCCAGTACCAGTCAAACTGATTGCGGGCGCATTAGATCCGATCTCGGGCCAACATATGATTGATCGCTATGGTCAATTGATCCCCAATGCAAATATCACCACCATGCCGACACTCGGCCATTACCCTCAAGTAGAGGATGCGCGTGCCATCACTGCGGCATATTTACAGTTTAGAGACAGCATAGAGTAATCTATGATTTTAATATTTAGGGCAGCATTTAATGCCGTTTATTGAGGCTTGCCAACTAGAACATTTGCTCACAAATCAATACTAGACTGCGTAAGGTATTGCACGTTAACGTTATGTATTACGTCATTTTTATCGACGTTGTTTTTGACATGACTTATCGCCATCAATCTTTGCTATCAAATACTGCCATTAATAGGTAACTCGACACATGAAAACAGCCATTGAGTATTACTTTACCAGCCTTTCTCCCTATGCCTATTTAGGTCACCATACGTTTACCGCCATTGCGGCAGAGCATCACACCTCCATTGACTACAAGCCGATAAAACTTGGCAAACTGTTTGCCGAGCGAGGCGTGCTACCGGTAAAGCAACGTCCGCAAGCAAGGCAAGATTATCGTTTAATTGAGTTAGCACGCTGGTCTAAAAAACGCCAATTATTGCTTAACCTTCATCCGGCTTTTTTCCCGGCAGACCCAAGCTTGGCCGACAGATGTACCATTGTGTTACAACAAATGGGACAAAACCCCGCTGAGTTTGTCGCGCAAATGCTGGCGGCATGTTGGGCAAAAGATCAAAACATTGCCGATGTTGCATTGATACAGCAGATCCTCACATCATTGCAGCTTGATGCAGATAAGGTTATTGCGCAGGCATCATCGAGTGAAATTGAAACGATATACGAAGCTAATACTACGGCTGCCATCGAAAAAGGTTTGTTGGGTGTGCCGACCTACGTGTATCAAGACGAGCCATTTTGGGGCCAGGATAGACTTGAGCTGTTGGCCGACACACTAGCGGAATAGCGGTTTTTACGGTAATAAAAAACAAATGGCTATGCTGACGTTTATCACGTCGGCATAGCAATTAACCATAAATCGTGGAGAAATACAGCATTACAAAGCCTGTTTGCTTAAGCTGCATGGCACTGCGATTTTTTAATGTCGCAGTCTTTACTGTGGTAATGCGTTAAACTCGGCTCTAATCTGTTCAATTCGCTCACGGTTAACGCCAAAGTCTGAGTGACCAACACGTGAGGCCGATCTTACCTGGATCATGATTTTACCTGACTCAACTGACGGAAAGTAAAACTCAACATCGTCAACAAAGCGCATAATCTGCGAGGTAAATTCAACCCGAATATAATTATCTTCTACCACGACAATACTCGCTCGCTCAGCCGCTTTTAATACGTGCAATAGGCCTACTTGAGCTTGTTGAGACGTGCCGCTAAATGCAATCGGTTCAATATAATGTTCTTCATCTGTGGCTGCTTGCTGGCTATTCACGCAGTTGGGCGAATCTGGGCATGGCGTTAATTTTCCTGCGGTGACCCCTAAGGTGGGTACAGTGCCAGAGCAACCCATTAACAGCACCATAGCAAGTGCCAGTATTGAAGTGTGTTTATACATTTTGCTTCCCTTATGTGTAAAACGTCATGTGTTTGCGGTTATCGGTATCAACAGCGTAATTGATCTTCTGTTGTCTACAGTAAAACAATAAGTTGCGCTTAACAATGCGCTATCAATCTGCCGGCGTAAATAGGTCGATGTTGATTGCAAGGATTGGTATATATGAACTCTCGTGGTGCAACTTTGTTAAAATAATGCACAAAAACGATGCGCTATCCTCAGCTTGTTTTTGTATAAATGATAATCAACCATGGCGGGCAATAATAAATAATATAGATAAAACAACATACTAAAATTTTATTTTGTTAAATTTTTTATGTTGGAATGCGAAATGCACAAATAACCATAATGCAAGAGCTCAACTTGATTGAGTTTCACGTTAGCCAAATAGATGACTAGGGTTCCGGCTTGTCAATGATGTCAATCATAACAAGTGACTGGTCCGAGAGTTACCAACCCGGCAAAATGATGTTGATATTGTCACCACTGCTCAGTAGGTGATTTTAATATGGATGTCATGGTTGTTTGCAACCAGGTTACACGGAGGGATAAAAGCCCGGGAGGTCAATTTAGTTGAACCTCTTGCGCAAAAAATTCGTGTAAATTACTGGAGCAATAACCATGAGATCAATAAAAACAGTTTTATTACTTACCCTTATATTATTCACCTCGTTTACTTCAGCTAATGCGTCAGCCAAAGACAAATTTTCAGTTTGTTGGTCTATTTATGTCGGTTGGATGCCTTGGGATTATGGTGAAAGCTCTGGCATTGTAAAAAAATGGGCTGACAAATACGGTATCGAAATTGATGTCGTGCAAATCAATGATTATATCGAGTCAATTAACCAATACACCACGGGTCAATTTGACGCTTGCACCATGACCAACATGGACGCATTAACCATTCCTTCTGCCAGTTTTGTCGACAGTACCGCCCTTGTGGTCGGCGACTTCTCTAACGGTAATGACGGCGTAGTGTTAAAAAATGGCACCGCATTAGCCGACATTAAAGGTCAGCAAGTTAATCTTGTTGAACTCAGTGTTTCACATTACTTACTGGCTCGCGCGTTAGGCACTGTAGGGTTAACAGAACGAGACATCAGCGTTGTTAACACGGCCGACGCCGACATGGTTGCGGCATATGCCACAGACGATGTGACCTCGGTAGTGACCTGGAATCCGCTATTGTCAGAAATCTTACCTATGCCTAATACCACGCAAGTATTTGACTCATCTAAAATTCCTGGCGAAATCATCGACTTGTTAGTGGTTAACAGCAAAACCTTAAAAGAAAATCCAAAACTGGGTAAGGCACTTGTTGGCGCATGGTATGAAATCATGGGCGTGATGCAAAAAGATAAAGCCGCGTTAACGCAAATGGCGATCGCATCTGGTACTGACTTAGCCGGTTTTGAGGCGCAATTAGCGACCACCAAAATGCTTTATACCCCACAAGCGGCTGTCGAATTTACCCAAAGCGCACAACTGCCAAAAACCATGGAATACATCGCTAAGTTTTCATTTGACCACGGGCTATTAGGCGACGGCGCCACGGACTCTACTTTTATTGGCATCGAAACGCCTGCTGGCATTGTCGGTGATAAAAATAACATCCAATTACGCTTTGACCCAACTTACATGCAGCTTGCTGCAGACGGAAAGTTATAAGTCTTAATCCTGCAAAATTAGCCTAACGCAGGTTGTTAGGCTAACGAACTCTTAATATAACGGTGACTTATGAAAAGGTTAATGAACTTAACCCCGTCAAAACCATTAAGTATTTTCTTAAGCTTATTGCCTTTTGTCTTGGTGTTTTTTCTCTATGGCAGTTTATCGAATGCCCGTTTGGCAGAGAACCCAAATGACAAACTGTTGCCCAGTTTTAGCCAAATTGGCAGCGCAATAGACCGTTTAGCCTTTAATGAAGATAAACGTACCGGTAAATATATTTTGTGGGCCGATACTCAAGCCAGCGTATTACGCATTGCGGTCGGGGTAACAATCAGTGCGGCATTGGGGTTAACCATAGGCTTATTTACCGGACTTATTCCGTTAGCGCGCGCCAATTTATCACCCATCATCACGATTATTTCACTGATCCCACCGATGGCGATATTACCGATTTTATTTATTAGTTTTGGTTTAGGCGAACTGGCCAAAGTGATGTTGATTATTGTGGGAACCGCCCCAGTGATTATCCGTGATATTCAGATGCGGGTATTGCAACTGCCGTCAGAGCAACTCATTAAAGCGCTGACATTAGGCGCATCAACCTGGCTAGTCGCATTACGTGTGGTGTTACCGCAAATTCTACCAAGTCTGTTGTCATCAATGCGATTTTCACTCGGCGCTGCCTGGTTATTTTTAATTGCGGCAGAGGCCATTGCCGCGCAAGAAGGCTTGGGTTATCGAATATTTTTAGTACGCCGTTATATGTCGATGGACGTGATCTTTCCTTACGTTATCTGGATTACCACTCTGGCATTTTTAATGGATTTTAGCTTAAAGCGCTTGTCTCAAGTTTGCTTCCCTTGGTATCACAGCAATGAAAATGGCAAATAAGGAGCAAATGAGATGAGTTTTTTATCGGTCAAAAATGTCTATAAATCTTATGGCGATAACCTGGTTCTTGAACGGCTAAACCTCAACGTCGAACGTGGCGAATTTATCTCAATGGTGGGTGCTTCAGGCTGCGGCAAGTCGACATTTTTAAACATGTTATTGGGGAAAGAAGCGCTATCGAAAGGCGAAATATTTTTAGAAGGCAAATCACTGAGCCAAGAGCCTGATGCCGAGCGCGGCATTGTGTTTCAAAAATATTCTGTGTTTCCGCACTTAACGGTTTTACAAAATATCATGATTGCAGATGAATTCAGCCAGGCACCGTTATTGGGTTGGACATTTGGCGCAACCAAAAAAAACATCAAGCAAAAAGCCTTAGATTTTATTTCAATTGTGGGGCTAACAGCGGCCATTCATAAATACCCCAATGAGTTATCTGGCGGTATGCAACAGCGTTTAGCCATTGCACAAGCATTAATGAAATCCCCCAAAATCTTACTGTTAGACGAACCTTTTGGCGCATTAGACCCAGGGATCCGCGCCGACATGCACGAGCTTATTCATGATATTTGGCAACAAAACAACTTAACCATTTTTATGGTGACTCACGATATCAAAGAAGGCTTTGAGCTTGGCTCAAGATTATGGGTGTTCGACAAGCTAAGGCACGACCCACAAGCGCCTAATGCCTATGGTGCTCAGGTGACATTCGACTTACCGCTTACCACGAAAAAACACAAAAAAATTGCCCAAGAAACACTAGAGGAATCAAGCCAAAATGTCTGATGCTATTTTATATAAAGATACCCTACCAGGGGGTAAACATTGGTCAATGCGGATGCGCCGCGGTACCAGTTTAAAGTTAATTGATCTCGAAGGCGGCGCGAATGTCGGCATGTTGTTTTACAACCCAGAAAACCGACTTGAACGCTATAACGCGCCAGACACATTAAAAGGCCAACACACCTTTAAAATCACCCAGGGCCATTGTTTATACTCTGATATGGGACGTATTTTTTGTTCGGTGACTGCCGACTCGTTAGGGTGGCATGACACCGTTTGCGGTAACAGCAATAGCGCGTTAGTGACCAAAAAGTGGGGCAAACAAGACTATCAACATGACCGTAATGACTGGCTGCAAAATGGCACCAATGCCTTTTTAGTCGAAGCCGCAAAATATGGCTTAACCAAAAAAGATTTAGCCGCCAATCTTAACTTATTTAGTGCCGTGATCCCCGACGATGATGGCAACTTGCAATATCAGGTTGAGCACTCAAAAGCCGGCGACTTTATTGAACTGCGCTTTGAAATGGACACCATAGTGTTGCTACACACATGCCCGCATCCATTAAACCCTACAAGCACTTATCCATTTAAACCCGTTGAATATCAATTGTTAACTTCGGCCCCTGTCGCAGACGATGACGCCTGTAAAAACGCCTGCGCCGAGAATCAGCGCGGATTTGAAAATAATCGTTTGTATCACCTAGGTGTATAAGGGGAATCATTATGATCGTTGAAAGCCAATTAGCACCAGAAAATGCTATCGTGCGTGACACCGTTGATGCCGGTGATTATTACTTAAAGACCATAAAGAAAGGTCAAACTGTGCGGATTTTAGACCTTGAAGGCAACCAGGCCGCAGACACCTTATTTTACAATGCTAACGATGCTAGCGAGCGTTATAGCGCAATTGATACAGTGCGTGAACAAGGCAATGTTTACCTTACCGCTGGCACAGTGTTAATGACCAATGACTGCAATCCTATGTTAACCATTGTGGCCGACACCTGTGGACGCCATGACACCCTTGGCGGTGCGTGTGCCACTGAAAGCAACACAGTGCGCTACGCCCTAGAAAAAAAATGCATGCATGCTTGTCGTGACAGCTGGCTTCTGGCCGTGGCTGAAAATGAACAACTCGGGCTCAGCAAAGCAGATATTACCCACAATATTAATTTCTTTATGAATGTGCCTATCACCGCAGACGGCAAGCTCAGCTTTGCCGATGGCATCAGTGGTGCGGGTAAGTACGTTGAGTTAACTGCCTTAATGGACACCATTATATTGATTTCAAATTGTCCGCAGCTCAATAACCCTTGCAACGCGTACAACCCAACACCAATAGAAGTGCTGATCTGGAATTAGTCACAGATTGACAAAAGCTTATGATTGTTAGGACGACCTAGCCATCCACTGTTTAATCGCGGGACGACCCGCAGTGTTAGAGTATTTGATTATGTTTAATACTGTACTGATTGCTAATCGTGGCGCTATTGCTTGCCGTATTATCCGCACCTTAAAAAAGCTTGGCATTGCTAGTGTCGCTATCTATTCAGAAGCCGACCGAGAGTCATTGCATGTGCGCTTAGCAGACCAAGCGTTTAGCCTCGGTGACGGGCCGGCAAATCAAACTTACCTTAATCAAGACAAAATCATTGAGATTGCAAAGCAATCAGGCGCACAGGCGATTCATCCTGGCTATGGTTTTTTAAGTGAAAACGCAGATTTCTCTATCAAACTCAGTGAAAACAACATCTGCTTTATTGGGCCGCGCCCAGAGCAAATGGTGGCGTTTGGCTTAAAGCATCAGGCTCGTGATATTGCCGAAAAAGCCGGAGTGCCTTTAGTTCCGGGCAGTGGCTTACTTGAAAATGTTGACGATGTTGTGGCGTTTGCTGAGCAAGTGGGTTATCCGGTCATGTTAAAAAGCACCGCGGGCGGCGGTGGTATTGGTATGCAACGTTGCGACAACGAAAGCCAGCTTGCAAAAGCCTTCGCCAACGTGAAATACCTTGGCGCGCAAAACTTTGCTAACGACGGCGTGTTTCTTGAAAAGTTTGTCGAAAAAGCTCGCCACATTGAAGTGCAAGTGCTGGGTAACGGAGCAGGAGACGTGGTAACCCTAGGCGAGCGAGATTGCTCAAGCCAACGCCGCAATCAAAAAGTGATTGAAGAAACCCCAGCCCCCAACCTACCAGACACGGTACGCCAAAATATGTGGGCGACGGCCAAGCAATTAATGACGTCGTTAGATTACTTAAATGCAGGCACCGTAGAGTTTATTTATGACAACGATAACCAGGCGTTTTACTTTTTAGAAGTGAACACCCGCTTACAAGTCGAGCATGGCGTAACCGAACTGTGTTTTGATGTCGACTTAGTCGAATGGATGCTCAATATTGCCTTTTGTGATGCTGCCGCTAACGCCTGTGACTTGTCAGCTTTAGCAGGTAAATCTTCACAGGGACATGCCATTCAAACTCGGGTTTATGCTGAAAACCCAGTTAAAAACTTTCAACCTTCGGCCGGTCTATTAACCCAGGTTAACTGGCCAGAAGCCTCAAATGAGCCAGGCGCACAATTGCGTATCGACCACTGGATTGAAGCCGGGGTTGAAGTGTCGAGCTTTTTTGACCCTATGCTAGCTAAAGTGATTGTGCATGCTGATGATCGTGAACAAGCTATTACGCAACTCGACCACGCATTAGCGCAAAGCCAGCTTTATGGCGTGGTAACTAACATTGATTATGTGCGCCAGATATTAGCCGGTGACATCTTTAAGCAGGGTAAAATGTTCACCCGGACGCTTAATGATTTAACGGCCAGTTTTAACGGCTTTGAAGTGATTAAACCCGGCACCATGACCACGGTGCAAGATTATCCTGCCCGCACTGGGTATTGGGATATCGGTGTGCCGCCTTCTGGCCCATTTGATTTTTATTCTTTTAACCTCGCCAATCGTTTATTAAATAACGACCCTAATGCCGCTGGGTTAGAAATCACCTTAGAAGGGCCTTCACTGCAGTTTCATCAAGACACTCAAGCGGTAATTTGTGGTGCACAGATAGCCATTAGCCTCGACGATGTTAGCTACAGCAACAACCAAATCATGAGCATAAAGGCAGGTCAAATTTTAAAAGTTGGCAAGGTGAGTCAGGCTGGCGCTAGAGCCTATTTAGCCATTGCTGGTGGTATTGACTGCCCCGATTACCTTGGCAGTAAAAGCACCTTTACCTTAGGACAATTTGGCGGCCATTGCGGTCGTGCGCTGCGCACCGGTGACTTTTTACGCTTAGGTCAGGATAACAAAACCCAGCCTGTGAATATTGACCATACCCTTGCCGACACCCTCAGCGCCAATATCGACAACCAATGGCAACTGCGAGTGATGTATGGACCACATGGCGCACCAGACTTTTTTACTGACCAAGACATTGCCACCATTGCAGCGCACCAATGGGAAGTGCATTACAACTCTAGCCGTACCGGTATTAGACTGATTGGCCCTAAGCCTGAATGGGCGCGTGAGTCTGGCGGCGAAGCAGGTCTGCATCCTTCAAATATTCATGACAACGCTTATGCTTTTGGTACCGTTGATTTTACAGGAGATATGCCGGTGATTTTAGGGCCAGACGGCCCAAGCCTAGGCGGTTTTGTTTGTCCATTTACCGTGATATCGGCAGATTTGTGGAAGCTAGGTCAATTACAAGCAGGTGATAAAGTCAGCTTTGAAGTGGTCGATTTAACCACCGCAAAAGCTGTTGAACAAGCGCAGCTACAACAGTTATCAAGCTTGAGTGAGCAGACGCTGAGTTATCAACAAGCTGAGATAAATACCCCCATATTAGCCACATTAATCACCCATGATGCTGAGCCAGATATTGTGTTTCGTCAGGCGGGTGACAAGTTTTTACTGGTTGAATACGGCGAGCTGGTGTTAGACCTAACGCTGCGCGCGCGAGTGCAAGCATTATTAGAGGCCGTTAAGACGGCAAATATTCATGGCGTGCTTGAGTTAACCCCTGGGATCCGCTCACTGCAAGTGCATTACGATAACTTTGCCGTGGATGTATTTGAACTTATTGCCCACATCAAACAATTAGATTTAGCCCTAGGCGACACCACTCAACTTGAGTTTGACTCGCGCGTAGTGCATTTACCCCTAAGTTGGGACGATGAAGCCTGTCAGTTAGCCATTGAAAAGTATATTCAATCTGTGCGAAAAGACGCCCCTTGGTGCCCGTCAAACCTTGAGTTTATCAAACGCATTAATGGGCTTAACCATATTGAACAAGTTAAAGATATTGTGTTCGACGCCAGCTACCTGGTGCTCGGTTTGGGTGATGTTTATCTTGGCGCACCCGTGGCCACGCCCTTAAATCCTTGTCATCGCCTAGTCACCACAAAATATAACCCAGCCCGAACCTGGACCGCTGAAAACTCAGTAGGTATTGGCGGGGCTTATATGTGTGTATACGGCATGGAAGGGCCGGGGGGATATCAGTTTGTTGGCCGTACCGCACAAATGTGGAACCGCTACCGTAAAACCACTTCATTTGAAAACCCCTGGCTGTTGCGTATTTTTGATCAAATTCAATTCTATCCGGTGAGCCATGATGAATTGATGCAGATCCGTGCCGACTTCCCCATTGGAAAATGGCAACCCAAAATTGACCAGAGTAAGGTATCAATGCCTGAATTAGCCAAACAATGGCAACAGCAACAGGCAAAAATTACCGAATTTACTCGTCAACGAGAGCAAGCCTTTGAGCAAGAAATGGCAGCCTGGAAAGCCATTGGTCAATTAAATTATCAACAAGATGTCGATCTAAATACTGCTACTGACGAAATCGAGCTTGCCGAGGGCGAATTTATTGTTGAATCCTCGGCGGCAGGTAACGTGTGGTTAGTGCAAGTCGAAGCGGGCGCCGCGGTGGCTGAGAGTGAATCATTAATTGTGCTTGAGTCGATGAAAATGGAAATCGACATTAGCTCGCCAGAAGCCGCCACCATCTCACGGGTGTTAGTTGACGTGGGCCAGCAAGTGCAGGCCGGGCAGGCGTTGTTAGTGCTTAAAGCCGCAAAGTAGATTGAAACGAAAGGAATACATAATGAACTTAACCATAGCGTCACTAAAACAAGCTTATCAGAGCGGCGAAACCACACCACAACAGCTTATTCATACGTTACTTGAGCAGGCAGCCACGCTTGACTCTGTGTGGATACACTTATTGTCAGCGGCAGAAATTCAGCCCTATATTGATGCATTGGCAGACAAACCCATGGCGGATCATCCTCTTTGGGGGGTCCCTTTTGCGATTAAAGATAATATTGATTTAGCCGGTATTCCTACCACGGCAGGCTGCCTGGAATTTACCTATGTGCCGTTAAAATCGGCCTACGTTGTTGAGCAGCTTATCGCTGCTGGTGCTATTCCGCTGGGTAAAACTAACTTAGACCAGTTTGCGACAGGCCTCGTGGGGACGCGTTCACCTTTTGGCGCAACACCTAATGCCTTTAACCCTAAATATATTTCTGGGGGGTCAAGCTCTGGCTCTGCTGTGGCGACGGCAAAAGGTGTGGTTAGTTTTGCTCTAGGTACCGACACAGCTGGGTCTGGCCGAGTGCCAGCATGCTTTAATAATTTAGTCGGATTAAAAGCCACCAAAGGGTTGTTATCAACCTCAGGTGTCGTGCCCGCGTGTCGGAGCCTTGATTGTGTCAGTGTGTTTGCCCTCACGGCAGTAGACGCTAAGTCAGTGTTTGCTGTGGCGGCAGAGTTTGACAAATTAGATTGTTATTCACGTCAAAACCCTCAGAGTAATATCGGTCAGGTTGCGGTGCCAAACAGCTTTACGTTTGCCGTGCCGCAGCCTGAGCAGCTGGCATTTTTTGGTGATACGCATTATCAAAAAGCGTTTACTCAGTCTGTTGAGTTACTCGAGCAAATGGGGGGCACTAAAGTCGAGTTAGGTTTTGCGCCACTGCTTGATGCCGCTAAGCTGCTTTATGAAGGCCCCTGGGTGGCCGAGCGATATGTGGCAACAAAAGACATTGTCGATAACAACCCTTCGGCAATGCTGGACGTTATTTATCAAATTATTTCAGCGGGTGCCGAGTTAACTGCCGCTGACACCTTTAGTGCCTTATATAAACTTCAGGCCATGAAACAAATTTCAGATGAGCTGGTGGCTGGTGTCGATGTACTGGTTACGCCCACTGCTGGGAGTCATTACACCATTGCAGAAATCATGGAACAGCCGATAGCCCGCAACTCAAACTTAGGCTATTACACTAACTTTATGAATCTGCTTGATTTAGCAGCAGTAGCGGTGCCGACTCAATTTACCGACAACAACATGCCTTTTGGTATTACGATTTTTAGCAGTGCTTTTAGCGATCAAAAGTTGTTAACTCTTGCAGAACGTATTCAGCAACAAGCCGCTTTACCGCTTGGCGCAACAGAATATCAATATCAAGCCGTTGATAACGCGCTGACTAGCAGTGCAGGGTACATTGATGTGCTGGTGTGCGGCGCGCATCTTTCGGGCATGGTGCTTAACTGGCAACTGACAGATCGCGGAGCCTGGTTAACACAAACCACAACCTCAGCGGCTAAATATCGTATGTACGCTGTACCCGGAGCGGTAGAGCGTCCTGCGATGATCCGCGACGATGCCAATGGCGTCGCTTTTGAGGTGCAAGTATGGACTATGCCTGTGAGTGAGTTTGGCTCTTTTGTGGAAGGCATTGCTCAGCCATTAGGGATTGGTAAAGTCGAGTTAGCCGACGGCACATGGGTCACTGGCTTTATTGCAGAGGGTTACGCCGCCAGTATTGGTAAAGACATTAGTGAGTTTGGTAGCTGGCGCAAATACAAAGCCACTTAAATTTGATGTTGAATCTTGAAGAGGGATAGCTTACTTGTAATAAAGAGGAACCCGGGGTTTAAATCTCTATCTTTCGCCCAATAAAAAGGCTCATCATTTCTGATGAGCCTTTTTATTTGAATGTGGCGGAGGGATAGCTTTCTCTAATAAAAAGGAACCCAGACTCTCGAATTAAATAGTTAAAATAGTCGTTTAGATTCATTTGGTTGCAATCATCTTTATCGGTCAAAGCTGCAATTGCTAACTAAGATTGACTTTATTCCTGAAGTTGAAAAAAGTCAATAATTATGAGGCCTCAAAAGAGCTAACTTTATACATATAAATTTTGAATCATAATAAAGTATAAATCAAACGGGTCTGATAAAACTCCACGAGCCCGAACAGACAAAGGAGAAGGTAAACAAAATCGCATGGGGGGGCAGTTGACTTGCGTAGTAGTACGGATTTAATTAGGTCACAGCCTCTCTTTTAAGTCCGCCTTTTATAAACATCAGGGCAGTACAACCGCTTCTAGCCGTAAATAAGTCGCATCAAAAACAATGACAAGTGTTAGGCTATAGAATAGATAGCTAAGGTCAAAAAACCTTCGGTGAGCGGGTGAGCAGAGTATTATTTTAAACTCACCGTGAGCGTCTATATACTGCCATTTTTTACATGCTTATTGTAAATAATGAGCCCAGTTAACAGCTGGATTTACTCTGTAGCATAGTTTTTCCCTTGATGGTTTCAGGCCTGTACGCAATAATCCGCATCATTTCAAGATAATTCACCTTGTCACTGCAAATAAGAAATAGCGGCAATTACTGAAAAGTACAATTCGCACATAACATAAAATGCCAGAGCTTTACTTTTCTTCCGTAAGCACATTGCAATGATAAGAATATGAACAAAAATTAACGTGATGGGTACTATTATCATGGCTATATTTTTTCAGCGGGACAATAAATTTCAGCAATTTTAGCCTTAATCACATCTTCGCTCTCAGTAAAGTGTAAATCTTTTTTAAACAAATCATCATAACTAACATCTTGAACTTGTAACAGGTAGGCTACCTTAGCCCAAGATTCAAAATAAAACTGCTTGCTTGAGTCATTACCCCATGAAGCTAATCCGGCACAAAAGCCAATCGTAGGTTTTCCTCTTATATAATCGGCTGAACCTTCAATTAGCCATTTTGGCGCCATAAAAAAATTTATAAAACCAAGCTCTACTCTCTGGTTAGTATGCTCTCATAGACAGGATCTTTAGCAATAAACCTATATTTTAGATAGAAAAAAGGCCTTATTTATGATCTGATAATTGTCGCCAAACAAATCAACATGACCAATAAATAAAGCCAATGACAATTATCACC
>NZ_WSRZ01000031.1 GCF_009828585.1 Shewanella litoralis
CCTACATTCCGAAGAACAAGAAGACAATTTCGAATAACTCAATACCTGTGAATGTCCACACAGATTTCTTGTTTAGATTGTTAAAGAGCGTACTAATACCAAAAGAATCAATCTTTCGCTTAGTGACCGTTGACGCTAGGTCGTCGGCTTGGGCTGCGTATTCTACGCTTTCCCGTGTCGGCGTCAAGTGTTTTTTCAAACTTTCTTTTCGCCTTGAATTCTGTGTTTTGAAGCACTTCATTCAACCTAACCCGATGACCGCTTTCGCTGTCTGCCGTGTCAGTGGATGCGCATTATAGGCACCGAGAGATTTAGTGCAACCCCTTTTTAAACAAAAAAGGATCGCTTGGCGATCTTTTCACCAAAAACGATCCTTTTAGGCTTTTTAAGTGCTTTTCTGCTGGTTTATTGTGCTTTTTCGGTGCTTTTCCTGAATTGAGTCAGAAAGGCTATCGCGTTTTCATCGTCCCAGTCGACATATGAACGCACGTAGGCTACAAGCTCACCTTGTTCATTTAAGATAAATGTTGCAGGTATTGTATCTAGCGGAAATACATCACGTAACTCTTGCTGTGGATCAAAGTAGGAATTAAATGAAGGTAATCCCAACTCAACTAAGAAAGGTTTTACCACTGCTGAGTCGGCATCGATTGAAATGGGTAACAGTGCAAATTGCTCAGCATTGAGCGCTTGGGTTAAACGATGTAATGCTGGAAGTTCTCTTACACAAGGTGGACACCATGTGGCCCAAAGGTTCACAACAACAACCTTGCCTTTATAGTGTTCGAAGTTAACTTGTTGACCAATTGCATTAGTGAAGTCCACTAGTGCAATTGGAAACGGTTGTGGCAGAACATTGATTCTGTCGAGAGTAGTTTGCGTGACTTGTTTAGTTTGTGCTTGCATACCTGGATATGCACTCACCATATTTGTCATGCTTATTAGCACTGCACTGAATACGATTATCGCAAGCCACTTTTTCAATGTTGTTACTCCACGCTATTATTTATTAGCCTTGTCTTTATTCAGTAGTGCGTCAAGCTCAGCCTGTTGTTCTGGTGTGAGTGCTTCAGCCTCAGCAGGTTGAATTCGTTGTCTACGTACGAATATAAACCCGATAAGCAAACCAAACACTAATAAGCCTGCTGGGCCTAACCATAACACATAGGTTTTAGCATCAAGCTTTGGCTTATAGAGAACAAAGTCACCATAACGACTTGTCATAAAGTCGATAATTTCAGAATCAGCTTTACCGCTATCGACCATTTTATAAACTTCAAAACGTAAATCTTGTGCTACAGGTGAATTGGAATCCACTAGGTTTTGATTCTGACACTGTGGGCAACGTAATTGATGCGCCAGTGACAACGCACGCTCTTGGTTATCTGCAGATTTAAATTCGTATGTATCTACTGGCGTAGCATAAACTGAGACCGTAAATAGTACGCTAGCAAAACAAAGTAATAATTTAGTCACCATGTTCATTAAGATGCCCCATCTGCTTTAGCTTCGGTTTGGAGTTGTTGGATCATTGGATATAACGTTTGCGTCCAAACGGTTTGATCAATTGGGCCCGCATAGCGATAACGTATAATGCCATTATGATCGACAATAAATGTTTCTGGTGCGCCATATACACCAAGATCCAAACCTAACCTGCCATCTTTGTCGAAGACATTCAAAGTATAAGGATCACCTTGAGTCTGTAGCTCCTTGATTGCTAATGCACGTTCGTCACGATAATTGATACCATATATAGGTAATAGATTACGTTTTGATAGCATCATCAAATAGGGATGTTCATATTTACAGGCTGGACACCATGTCGCCCAAAAATTTAGGATTGACACTTTACCGCTGAGATCTTGCTCAGTCAGCATTTCAGTCGCTACTTCAAGTCGCTCTAGTTGGAAAGCCGGTATGGGCTTTCCTTCTAAGGCAGAATCCAGCACTTTTGGATTTAAAAATAATCCTTTATATAAGAACACGCCCATACCCAAAAATATGACTAGGGGTATAAACAGTACAAACTTCTTCATAGTCTCTCCGAGTGATTATGCTGTCGCTAATTTTGCTTTAGCTGCTTCTTGCTGCTGTGCCACTTGCTTTATACGATAACGCTTATCAGATGCAGCAAGGAATCCGCCCACCATCATAAAGATAGAGCCAAACCATAACCAACGAACAAATGGCTTGTAATTAAGGCGAACAGCAAACTCAGTTAAACTAATTGGATCACCCATGGTGACATATAAATCACGGAATAGTCCCCAATCGATACCTGCTTCAGTCATGTCCATAGTACGCACATTGTATTGGCGACGATCTGGTTTTAATAAAGTGATAAATTCATCGCCTTTATAAATCTCAATCTGACCTTGTTGCGCAGTATAGTTAGGACCGACTACATTTTTAGTTTCTAAGTACTTAAATGTATAACCCGCTAACTCTTGTGAGATACCAGGTCCCATGCGAACGCTTTTTTCAATTGAGTAGTTAGATACCATTGTTGCGCCAAGCACCGATACTGCAATACCAAAGTGAGCAATCATCATACCTAACTGACTACGACTGATTCTGCTCAGGCTAATACCACCCTCTTTTTGGCTAACAATGTTATATCCAGCGCGAAGTGTTGATAGCATAATCCAGGAAGTTGCTGCGACACCTGCCATAACCCAAGCATTAAACTCACCACCAGCAATAAACGGCACAATTACACCAATTACTAATGAGATAATTGCAGGTACTAATAATTGACGTTTAATTTCACCGGCTTTTGATTTTTTCCACCGAATGATTGGACCAATGCCCATAAAGCCAAACAGCACAAGTACGATAGGTACGAATACAGCGTTAAAGTATGGAGGTCCAACTGAGATTTTACCCATGCCTAACGCATCGATCAGTAATGGATATAATGTGCCTAGTAATACCGTACCTGCCGCAACTGTGAGTAATACATTACAGATAAGCAACATGGTTTCTTTTGATTTTAGTTCAAAGCGTGCAGGGCTACTCATTTCGCTCGCGCGGAAGGCAAATAGGGTCAATGAACCACCGACGGCAATACCGAGCAATAGTAAAATAAACAAACCACGACTTGGGTCGGCAGCAAATGAATGCACTGATGTGAGTACACCGGAACGAACAATAAAGGTACCTAACAGACTTAATGAGAATGCAAAGATTGACAGTAATACAGTCCAGTTACGGAATGCACCACGTTTTTCAGTCACAATCAATGAATGCAATAATGCAGTACCGACTAACCAAGGCATAAATGATGCGTTTTCAACTGGGTCCCAGAACCACCAGCCACCCCAGCCTAATTCGTAATATGCCCACCAAGACCCCAGTGAAATACCACCGGTTAAAAATATCCAGGCTGCGAGTGTCCATGGACGACTCCAGCGTGCCCATGCAGAATCAAGTCGACCACTCATTAGTGCTGCAATAGCAAATGCAAAACATACTGAGAACCCCACGTAACCCAGATATAGCATTGGAGGATGGAAAATCAGCCCCACATCTTGCAGCATTGGGTTTAAATCACGTCCTTCCATTGGGATCGGAAATAACCGTTCGAATGGACTAGAAGTCAAGACCATAAATAAAGTAAAGCCAACAACAATCATTGCAAGGACAGACAACACCCTTGCGGTAAAGACTTCTTCTAAGCCTTTACTAAAGATGGCGACAGACATTGCCCAGACAGATAAAGCAAAAACCCAAAACAATAAGGATCCTTCATGACCACCCCAAACTGCGGCGATTTTGAAGAAAATGGGTAACTGTGAGTTTGAATGATGCGCGACGTAGGCAACAGAGAAGTCATCTGTCGCAAAGCTGTAGGCTAAGGTAATAACAGATAGACTGATAAAGAAAAACATACCGTAAGTCAGTGGCCAGGCATAACGAACTAGATACTGATCTTTACGAGCGGAGCCGAATAAAGGCACGCTAGCTAACAGTATGGCAAAAGCCAAACCGAGAATTAGCGAGAAATGTCCAAGTTCTGGAATCATGGGTATTCCTTAGTCTAAATAATTAAGCGGATCTGAAACAAACAAACCACGACAGTATCAATTAATGCATTGAAACTAATATACGCACATTAGCTTAAACGAATTTTAACGCATTTTAGAACTTGCTATTGCATCTGTCTGCCCTTTTCGTACAAAACTGGGTCACTAGTCTCATTATAAACATTCTAAGCCATCAAAATGAATTTCTAGCTACGGCATGTGACACAAGGTTAATTATAAAGTTTCATACAAATTAACAAACACATCTAATCTGTGAACCAGTACGCAACTCTCAGGATTTGGATTCATATCTTCCTTATATTACTATTCAATTAATAATCTTTACGTATAATCAAACTTCCAAGCACTGCGGTAAACCCCGCTTCTTTTGTTAACCTAAAAGTGAATATTTATACAATGACCACATTTTGGATTTTTATTGCGCTTGTCGTACTCATCGGCCTAATCATGATTTGGGTTCCTCATTTTCGTCAACAGAAACTGCTCCAAGCAGAGGAGGCTGGCGTTCGTAAACAGACCAACCTTGAACTCTATGGTGAGCGTTTAGCAATACTCGAAAAAGAGCTACAAGATGAATTGCTCGATAAAGCCGAATTTGATGCACTAAAAAAAGAGCTTGAAATCAATTTATTGCAAGATATGAAGCAGGAAGGTGACGACTCATTAGACGTTGAGATTAAACCTAAAAGTGCTTTATGGCCTGCCTTTATGACCATTTGTTTGCTTGCCATTTCAGGTTATTTTTATCAACAACTTGGTGCTTATAATGAAATAGCCAACCCACCTCAAGCAAACAATCCTCATCAAGGAATGGATCCTGCTCAAATTATGTCGCAACGCGTGCAAATGATGGAAGCACAAGTTCAGGCAGAACCAGATAACAGCCAAGCTTGGTTTAGTCTCGGTCATGCTTATGTCTCAGCAAACCAATACGACAAAGCAGTAGCGGCGTTTGATAAAGTCATGGCATTAGTTGGTACGCACGCAGAATTACTCGGACCTAAAGCAACAGCACTTTATTACAAAGCTGGTCAGAAAATTACGCCTGATATTCAAACGATTATCGATCAATCTCTAGCTTTAGATCCCCAAGACCCATCAACATTATTACTCGTGGGAATGGATGCGTTTTTTACGGCTGACTACAACAAAGCCATTGACGCTTGGCAGATGATTTTAGACAGCGACCGTAACGACGTTGATCGCACAGCATTAATGAATGCAATTGAATCGGCGAAGATGCGCATGGGTGAAACAGCAGACGCTACGATGCCTGATGATGCTAACCATAGCGCAGTAAAAGCTATTAACACCAAAACACTTGCTATTGAAGTGGTTATCTCAAGCGAGCTAGCAGACAAAGTGAGCGATACAGACACTGTGTTTATCTTTGCCCGTGCTACACAGGGTCCAAAAGTACCGCTAGCAGCAATGAAAGTGAGTGCAGCTAATCTCCCTACAACTATTACCCTAGATGATAGTACCTCAATGGGCGGCGATTTAACCTTAAGCTCAGCTAAAGAAGTTGAAGTAATTGCGGTACTATCTAAAAATGGTAGTGTTAAACCGCAAACTGGTGACTTGAAGGGCACTATTGATGCTATTGCAGTAGGTGGAAGCGCTACATTAACGTTAGATACGCTAGTACAATAACACAAGCGATAGATTAAAAATGATTGCTGTGTAACACGTTTTATATAGCAATCGTTAAATCTCCCAAAAAGCACCCATAAAAAAACCGGCTAATAAGCCGGTTTTTGGTTTAGTCGAAAAATTACTTAGACATAAACTCGATAGCGTTTTTGTAATCATCGTCTGTACAATCTGTACACATACCACCTGGTGGCATTGCATTTAAACCAGACTTAACAGAACCCACTAAGGCATCTAAACCTTTAGCTAGGCGTGGTTCCCAAGCAGCAGTATCATGAACTTTTGGCGCACCGGCCACACCCATGCTGTGACATACTTGACACGCTTTGTTGTAAATAGCTTCACCTTCTTGAGCAAACACATTCGCAGACAAAGTTAATGCAGCTACTGCAGTCATTGCTAACAATTTTTTCATGTTCAACGTTCCTAATTGCAAATATACAAAGCTTAACGCTGCCCTTTGATTTAGAAGGCAGACTCTTTTTAGCACAACTAGATTACTACAAATAGCAAAAAAACTCATCTTTTTGTGATAACAATCTCAGCTTGGTCTCTAAATCAAGACAATCTGGCTAGTTCAGGTAATATATTAGTAATTGTTAAAAAAGTTCAATTGATATTGTTTTTTTTGGAACTATATCAAATTGCTAGCACTTAGTCTGAGACAAAGCTAAACCGACAAATGCCTTTGTGTTAGTATCATTTCGAATTCATCCTCACGAGTAAATTAAGAGGGATAAGTGACCATATCAAATCAACCAAGAGTACTGTTAAGTGCCAACGAATTAACCTGTATTCGTGAGGAACGCATATTATTTGATGGACTCAGTTTTACTATTAATACGGGTGATATCGTCCAAATTGAAGGTCCTAACGGCGCAGGTAAAACAAGTTTATTACGCATCATTGCGGGTCTGTCACGTCCATACGCTGGAGAAGTACAATACCTAGGTGACGACATTACACGTTGCCGTGATGAGTTCAATCATGACTTACTTTATTTAGGCCATTTAGCCGGTGTAAAAAGTGAACTCACAGCAGAAGAAAATCTTAACTTCAATTTAAGAATCAGTGGATATGATGACTTCGATACCACGGAGTTACTCGCTAAAGTAAACCTAGCTGGATTTGAAGAAGCCCTTGCCGGACATTTGTCTGCAGGACAACATCGACGCACCGCACTCGCTAGATTACAACACAGCAATTGCAAAATATGGATTTTGGACGAACCCTTTACCGCTATAGACAAAAAAGGCGTAGAAGAGTTAGAGCAGTTATTTATTCATCATGCTAAGTCTGGAGGATGTGTCATTTTAACGACACACCAAGATATGAGCATTATTAGTGATGACATATTACGTAAAATCACGCTCGACTATCGCTTCGCATAAGGTATCTGAATGAAACGAGGAATTAGTTATACCGCGGCATTCATGACGCTCTTACAGCGTGATTTGCGCATTGCTATCCGCCATCGTGGGGATATTTTCAATCCACTATTGTTTTTTATATTGGTTGTGACTTTGTTCCCTTTAGGAATTGGGCCTGAACCACAAGTGCTCACCCGAGTCGCCCCTGGGATTATTTGGGTTGCAGCACTCTTAGCGTCAATGTTGTCGCTTGAGCGTTTATTTAAAGCTGATTATAACGATGGCACCCTAGAGCAAATGCTATTAAGCCCTCAACCTCTGTCATTATTAGTATTGGCGAAAGTATTAGCTCATTGGATATTAACCGGAGTACCTTTAATTTTAGTTGCACCATTGCTTGCTGTATTACTTCACTTAGACAGCAATAGCTATGGTGCATTGATGGCAACGCTAGCACTAGGCACCCCAGTGTTATCTTTACTCGGAGCGATTGGCGTGGCTTTAACTGTTGGCCTTAGGAAAGGCGGCGTGTTACTGAGCTTATTGATTTTACCCTTATATATTCCGGTGCTTATTTTTGCCACGAGCGCCATTGATGCAGCCGGGCTAAACCTAGCTTATGATGGTCAACTTGCAATTCTAGCGGCAATGTTGGTCGGTTCTTTAATCTTGGCACCTTTTGCAATTGGCGCCTCTTTACGTGTGAGTACAAACTAATGTGGAAATGGCTACATTCTTACGCAGACCCCGAACGGGCGTATAAATTATCTGGCACTTTGTTGCCATGGTTTTCTATATTAGCAATATTGCTTGTGGGTACAGGCAGCATTTGGGGATTACTCTTTGCCCCAACTGATTACCAGCAAGGAGATAGCTATCGCATCATCTTCATCCACGTCCCTGCAGCCTCAATGTCTATGGCAGCGTACATGGGTATGGCAACAGCCTCATTTATTGGTCTTGTTTGGCAAATTAAGTCCGCAGACTGGGCAGCCGCGGCAATTGCGCCGATTGGTGCAGTCATTACTTTTATCGCTCTATTAACTGGCGCGGCATGGGGTAAACCGATGTGGGGCACCTGGTGGGTTTGGGATGCACGCCTAACATCAGAGCTGGTGCTACTGTTCTTATATCTTGGGGTGATTTCTTTATACGCCTCATTTGAAGATAAAGTCCTTGCAGCTCGTGCTGCTGGAATTCTTGCAATAGTAGGTGTGATTAATATTCCAATCATTAAGTATTCTGTTGATTGGTGGAGCAGTTTACACCAACCATCCACAATTAAAATTACCGAAAAATCAACCATGTCGAGCGACATGTTATATCCATTACTGATCAATATTGTTGGTTTTGGCATGATGATAGGCGCTATAACACTCGTTCGTTATAGAACAGAAATCCTAGCTCGTAACGGTATGCGTCCATGGGTACGCGAACTCGCCACTGCAGAGGAGGCCAAGTAATGCAGTTTGATTCATTTGCAGATTTTATAGATATGGGTGGCTATGCGTTTTATGTATGGTTGTCTTATGGTGTGACATTTGGCTGCTTGGCCACATTAATAACCCTAAGCATAAGACAAAAACGTAAAGTATTAATAGAAATTGCTAAAAAGATAACGCGTGAACAACGCCTTAAAGAAACAAGAGGTACTAATCGTGAATCCAAGACGTAAAAAGAGATTAACCTTAGCGGTAGCGTTGATTGCCGGTGTAGCAGCCGTTGCATCACTTTTACTCTATGCATTAAATTCAAACCTTAATTTATTTTATACTCCGTACGAAATTACCCACGGAAAGAACGACACGGGTGTTATGCCAGAAGTCGGACAACGTATCCGAGTAGGTGGAATGGTAACCGTTGGTTCAATGAAGCGCGATCCAAATAGCCTTCATGTCGAGTTTGCAGTGCACGATTCTGCTGGCGGTGAAATCATAGTTACTTTCGATGACCTACTACCAGATCTATTTCGAGAAGGACAAGGCATCGTAGCACAAGGCGTATTAGTTGAGTCAGGTAAACTGGAAGCAACAGAAGTATTAGCAAAGCACGATGAAAACTACATGCCACCTGAAGTAGCGGAGGCAATGGGACAAAAACACGAAAAACCAGAGTATTCTGAAAAACAAGCTGAAGGCTATAAATATTAATAGTCAACTTTAACTCTTGTGGATATTTAAAAAGACAAATGCCAATCTGATGATTGGCATTTTTCTTGATGTAGCTTACGTATATACCTGCATGTCAAAATTCTAGCCAAGACAACTTTCCGAAGCAACAAATCTTAAAAAATATAGCACCAATTAAGATAAATCATCATAAATGGTAAACGTCGAATGTGACTCAGAGAAAGCTTGCTCTATCAATTGTATCTGAGCTTGTTTTTCAACGCTTTTGGGGATTGGTTTGTAATAGAGACTACTACAACTGATCTCGAATACTCGGCATAATTCACTCATTTTAAAGCCTCGGTTTGCTTTCTTTACTTCGCGCATCATTTTAAGTTTTGATTGTCTCGAATGAAGAAAGTGAGGCAAAAGCGATTCGAGTACGTTCATCTTTTGGGTGCGGTTTGTCCGAGAAATGGAGCAACTAAGGCCTTCGTTTCACCTTACATCAAGAAAGAGGTCATGCGACAACACTTGAGTTAAATCTCCATGGCGACATCAAGCGGGCGCTATGCAGTCGTCATAATGGATGGCGCAAGTTGGCATGCTAATGATATTACAGATGATTTTAGAACCTTTCTAGCATAAAGCTACCGCTTTATTCTCTGTAATTTAACCCAATTAAGCAAGTTTGGAGTTAGTTAAGGCTGCATAGGTTAGCTAATCGTTGCTTAGAAGGTTACGAGTCAATAGTCGACGCCTGTAGTGAGGCATGGAATGCATTCATTGAAGATAAAGAGCGTGTAAAACAATATGCAATCGACAATGGGCAACGATGATCACTTAGTTATGCGGAATGGCATAACAATGTCTGTAAAAAATATAGACATAAAAAAACCGAGCCTAAGCTCGGTTTTTAATTGAGTAATTAATAATTACTCTGCAGCTTCAACTTCAACAGCTTCAGCAGCTTCAGGGCGACCTACTAGTTCGATGTAAGCCATTGGGGCTTTATCACCGGCACGTAGACCACACTTAAGAATACGAGTGTAACCACCAGGACGTTCCTGGAAGCGTGGACCCAATTCAGTAAATAACTTACCTACGACTTCAGCGTCGCGAGTACGAGCGAAAGCTAAACGGCGATTTGCAACGCTGTCAACTTTAGCAAGTGTTATTAGAGGTTCAACTACGCGACGCAGTTCTTTCGCTTTAACAGTAGTTGTCTTGATAATCTCATGACGAACTATTGAACAAGCCATGTTACGGAACATAGCTTGACGATGACTGCTGTTGCGGTTTAGTTGACGACCACTCTTACGATGGCGCATGACCTAATCCTTATAACCTAAATCTGTACTAACCTGAGACTTATAGGTCGTCTGCTAAACTAGCTGGAGGCCAGTTTTCAAGACGCATACCTAACGACAGTCCGCGAGACGCTAAAACATCCTTGATTTCAGTAAGAGATTTCTTACCTAAGTTAGGTGTCTTAAGCAGCTCAACTTCAGTGCGTTGTACCAGATCTCCGATGTAATGAATCGCTTCGGCTTTTAAACAGTTAGCCGAACGTACAGTTAGCTCTAAATCGTCGACAGGACGCAGCAAAATCGGATCAAACTCCGGTTTCTCTTCTACAACAGCCTGCTCAGTAACATCACGTAACTCTACGAACGCATCTAGCTGTTCAGCTAAAATTGTTGCAGAACGACGAATTGCTTCCTCAGGATCGATAGTACCATTGGTAGTCATATCAATCACAAGTTTATCTAAGTCAGTACGCTGTTCTACACGCGCAGCTTCTACATTATAAGCAATGCGAGCTACAGGCGAGAATGAAGCATCAACCAACAGGCGACCAATTGGGCGATCATCGTCTTCAGTTTGTGCACGAGCCGAAGCAGGCACATAACCACGACCACGCTCAACGCGGATACGCATGCTGATATCATTATTACCGGTCAAGTGACAGATAACATGATCAGGATTCATAATGGTAACATCACCATCATGTGTGATATCTGCTGCTGTAACAGGGCCTGTGCCGGACTTGCTTAATGTAAGCAAAGCCTCGTCTTTACCCTCGATAGTCACTGCTAATCCTTTAAGATTAAGCAATATCTCAAGGATATCTTCTTGTACGCCTTCCTTACTGCTGTACTCATGCAGTACGCCGTCAATTTCGACTTCAGTAACTGCACAGCCTGGCATAGACGACAATAGGATGCGACGCAACGCGTTACCTAAGGTATGGCCAAAACCACGTTCGAGTGGCTCTAGTGTAACTTTGGCGCGAGTTGAATTAACCTGCTCAATATCAACGAGACGCGGTTTAAGAAATTCTGTAACAGAACCCTGCATTGTGTCCTCTCTTGTTTGTTAGCTTTACTTAGAGTAAAGCTCGACGATCAGCTGTTCGTTAATATCCGCAGACAAATCGCTACGTTCTGGAATACGCTTGAAAGCACCTTCCATTTTCGCACTGTCGACTTCTACCCATGTAGGCTTCTCGCGTTGACCAGCCACTTCTAAAGCCGCTTTAATACGAGCTTGAGTACGAGACTTTTCACGGATGCTTACAACATCATTCGCAGACACTTTGAATGACGGAATGTTAACAACACGACCGTTAACCATAACAGATTTATGGCTTACTAGCTGACGTGATTCTGCACGTGTAGAACCGAAACCCATACGATAAACGACGTTATCTAGGCGGACTTCTAAAAGTTGTAATAGGTTTTCACCAGTATTACCTTTTAGACGTGCAGCTTCTTTGTAGTAATTACGGAATTGCTTTTCTAACACACCGTAAATACGACGAACTTTTTGTTTCTCGCGTAGCTGTAAACCGTACTCAGACAAACGTGGCTTACGTGCGCCATGTTGTCCTGGTGCAGCTTCAAGCTTACACTTCGAATCGATTGCTCTCACACCGCTTTTTAGGAAAAGGTCTGTACCTTCTCTGCGGCTGAGCTTGAGCTTAGGACCCAAGTATCTTGCCATGATCTTTCTCCAACTATCCTATATACGCAGTGTTATACACGACGTTTTTTAGGTGGACGACAGCCATTATGAGGGATAGGCGTCACATCGGTAATGTTAGTTATTTTATAACCAACAGCGTTCAGCGCACGAATGGCTGATTCACGACCTGGACCTGGACCCTTCACGAAAACTTCAAGGTTTTTAACACCGTAGTCTTGAGCAGCAATACCTGCACGCTCAGCAGCAACCTGTGCAGCGAATGGCGTTGATTTACGTGAACCACGGAAACCAGAACCACCTGAGGTAGCCCATGACAACGCATTACCTTGACGATCTGTAATGGTGACAATTGTGTTGTTGAAAGACGCATGGATATGAGCCATGCCATCTGCAACCTGTTTACGTACGCGCTTACGCGGAGAACGTGACGGAACTTTAGCCATTTTGGTTTACCTTCCCGTTACTTTCTTATTGGTTTACGTGGACCTTTACGCGTACGCGCATTGGTCTTAGTACGTTGCCCACGAAGAGGCAGGCTACGACGATGGCGGAGACCACGATAACAACCAAGGTCCATAAGACGCTTGATGTTCATTGAAATCTCACGACGCAAGTCACCTTCTACGGTGTATTTGGCGACTTCTTCGCGTAGGATATCTATTTGAGCTTCGCTCAATTCCTTGATCTTAGCATCTTCAGCAATTGAAGTAGATGCGCAGATTGCTCTAGCGCGTGTACGTCCAATACCAAAAATTGCAGTCAATGCAATGACTGTATGCTTTTGATCAGGAATGTTAATGCCAGCGATACGGGCCACTATGCACTCCTTAAAGTTAAAGGCCATCTGCGAAAAGCCCGAAAGGATACTCGACAGACGACAGATTTGCAAACAATATTTTTGGCCAGCCCATTATTGAGCTGACCAAACTTCTTTCTTAGCCTTGACGCTGTTTGTGTTTTGGTTCAACACAGATAACGCGCACAACGCCACTACGCTTGACGATCTTGCAATTACGGCAGATCTTCTTCACGGAAGCTCGAACTTTCATTTCATCACTCCGTCAAAGTAATCTTATTTACCAAAGCGATCTAAGTTCGCTTTGTTCACAAGATTAGCTTTCTTCATCACAGACTCATACTGATGAGACATCATATGGGTCTGAACCTGAGCCATGAAGTCCATGATTACGACTACAATAATTAGTAGTGAAGTACCGCCAAAATAGAACTGTACTTTCCACGCAATTAACATGAACTCCGGAATTAAGCAGATAAAAGTAATATACAACGCACCCGCTAAGGTTAAACGTGTCATCACTTTATCAATGTAACGCGAAGTCTGTTCTCCGGGACGGATCCCAGGAATGAATGCACCACTCTTTTTCAGATTATCCGCTGTTTCACGTGGGTTGAAAACCAACGCAGTATAGAAGAAACAGAAAAAGATGATTGCTGTCGCGTACAATAATGAATACAGCGGTTGTCCTGGTGACACAGCTAATGCGAAATCGCTTAACCATGACATAGACTCATTTTGACCAAACCACTGAGCCAGTGTGCCTGGGAACAAAATAATGCTGGATGCAAAAATTGGTGGAATCACACCTGCCATGTTCACTTTTAATGGTAAGTGGGTGCTTTGCGCTGCAAAAACCTTTCGGCCTTGTTGGCGTTTAGCATAGTTAACGACGATACGACGTTGACCACGTTCCACAAATACCACTAAATAAGTTACTGCAAATACGATAACCGCGAGCAACAGTAGTACCAATACATTCATGTCACCTTGACGAGCTTGCTCGGCTGTTGAGCCGATAGCCGATGGTAAACCAGCAACAATACCTGCGAAAATTAAAATCGAGATACCATTACCAATACCACGTTCGGTAATCTGTTCGCCTAGCCACATAAGGAACATAGTTCCGGTAACTAAACTCACAACAGCAACAAAGTAAAATCCTAACCCAGGATTGGCAACAAGGCCAGGCATGAGATTTGGTAAACCCGTTGCAATACCGATAGATTGCAATGTACCCAACACAAGTGTGCCATATCGAGTATATTGACTGATTTTTTTACGTCCTGATTCGCCTTCTTTTTTCAATTCAGCAAGTGCAGGATGCACAACAGTCAATAACTGCATGATAATAGATGCCGAAATATACGGCATTATACCTAATGCAAAGATAGAAGCACGCTCTAAAGCACCACCCGAGAACATGTTAAACATGCCAAGGATGGTATCTTTTTGCTGAGCGAAAAGCTCTGCTAATACAGCTGCGTCAATACCAGGAATTGGCACAAACGAACCGGCTCTAAAGACGATAATCGCACCAATCACGAACAGAAGGCGGGTTTTCAGTTCAGATAAACCGCCTTTCGCGCTTTTTAAATCAAGTCCTGGTTTTGCCATCGACGTATTATTCCTCGATCTTGCCACCGGCAGCTTCAATAGCTGCACGAGCACCTTTGGTTACCTTCAGACCTTTTACAGTCACTGGGCGGTCAATGGTACCTGAAAGAACGATTTTCGCAAACTGGATGTTGCGAGTAATAACGTTCGCATCTTTCAGTGCATTCAAATCGACAACATCACCGTTAACTTTTGCTAGTTCGAGTAAACGAACTTCAGCTGTTACCAAAGCGCGACGCGAGGTAAAACCAAACTTAGGTAGACGGATCTTAAGTGGCATTTGACCACCTTCGAAGCCGACGCGAACGCCGCCGCCTGAACGAGACTTCTGACCTTTATGGCCACGACCCGCTGTTTTACCTAAACCTGAACCAATACCACGGCCTACACGCTTAGGAGCAGATTTAGAACCTGCTGCTGGAGATAGAGTATTTAGACGCATTATCTTATTCCTCCACCGAAACCATGTAGTACACCTTATTGATCATACCGCGAACTGAAGGTGTATCTTCAACTTCAACAGTGTGACCAATACGACGCAGACCTAAACCGGTTAGGGTAGCACGGTGTTTTGGTAAACGACCGATGCTGCTTTTAGTCTGTGTTACTTTTAAAGTTTTAGTAGCCATGGTGCATTACCCCCGAATTTCATCAACATTCAGGCCACGTTTGGCTGCGATTTGAGCTGGTGACTTCATGTGCACCAACGCATCGACAGTTGCGCGAACGATGTTGATCGGGTTAGTAGAACCGTATGCTTTTGACAGAACGTTATGAACGCCTGCAACTTCTAATACGGCACGCATTGCGCCACCGGCAATAATACCGGTACCCTCTGATGCTGGTTGCATGTAAACTTTTGAACCAGTATGGCGACCTTTAACTGGGTGATGCAAAGTACCTGCATTCAACTCCACGGTTACCATATTACGACGGGCTTTTTCCATTGCTTTTTGAATAGCAGCTGGAACTTCACGCGCTTTTCCATAGCCATAGCCGATCTTACCGTTACCGTCACCCACTACTGTTAGTGCTGTGAAGCTAAAGATACGACCGCCCTTAACTACTTTAGAAACACGATTAACTGCAATCAATTTCTCTTGCAGATCGTCTTTTTGCTGAGCTTCTAATTTAGCCATTTTATAACCCCTTAGAATTTCAGGCCAGCTTCACGAGCGGCATCTGCTAAAGCAGCTACACGTCCGTGATACTTGAATCCAGAACGGTCGAACGCAACAACAGCTACGCCCTTCTCGATCGCACGCTCAGCAACAGTTTTACCTACTACTTTAGCCGCATCTACGTTTCCGGTACTCTTTAGTTGCTCTTTAACTGTTTTTTCAACAGTTGACGCAGCAGCTAACACCTTAAATTCAGGACTGATCACCTGAGCATAGATGTGACGCGGTGTACGATGTACAACCAGACGGTTCACGCCTAGCTCTTGGATCTTCTTACGTGCACGTAACGCGCGACGTAAGCGAGATGTTTTCTTATCCATATCGCGTTACCTACTTCTTCTTAGCCTCTTTACGGCGTACAACTTCGTCGTCATAGCGAACACCTTTGCCTTTGTATGGCTCTGGTGGACGGTAACCACGAATGTTGGCTGCTGTCTGACCTACTAACTGCTTATCAACGCCCGTTAGGACGATTTCAGTTTGGCTAGGACATTCGGCAGTAACGCCTGCGGGTAGTTTATGTACCAACGGATGTGAGAAACCTAATGTTAAGTCTAAGTCACTACCAGCAATTTTTGCACGGTAACCAACACCAACTAACTTTAATTTCTTAACAAAACCTTGTGATACACCAACAACCATGTTGTTTACTAGTGCACGTGCAGTACCAGCCTGTGCCCAAGCGTCAACTGCGCCTTCGACAGGTAGGAACTTAATTTGTGCATCTTCGATAACAACATTTACCGCATTGTTGATTACTCGAGTCAGACTTCCTTTACCGCCTTTGACGGTTAAAGCCTGTTCGTTTTTAGTCACCTCTACGCCAGCAGGGATAGTGACTGGTGCCTTTGCAACACGAGACATTACTAACTCCTTACGCTACGTAGCAGATAACCTCACCACCCGTGCCAAATTGGCGGGCGGCACGATCAGTCATCAAGCCTTTAGAAGTGGACACAATTGCGATACCCAGACCGCCCATAACCTTTGGAAGTTCGTCTTTACCTTTGTAAATACGAAGACCAGGACGGCTTACGCGCTGGATAGTCTCAACGACTGGTTTGCCTTGGAAATACTTTAATGTAATTTCTAATTCAGGCTTAGCTTCATCTGCTACGGCGTAGTCAGTAATGAAACCTTCATCTTTAAGTAATTTCGCGATTGCTACTTTTAACTTAGCTGAAGGCATCTTTACAGATACGTGGTTAGCAGCTTGGCCGTTACGAATACGGGTTAACATATCCGCAATAGGATCTTGCATGCTCATATTAGCTTACTCCGTGACAAGTGCTTACCAGCTGGCCTTACGTAGACCAGGAACTTCACCGCGCATAGTTGCTTCACGTAATTTAATACGGCTTAAGCCGAATTTACGTAAAACGCCATGTGGGCGACCAGTTTGATTACAGCGATTGCGTTGACGCGATGCGCTTGAATCACGTGGTAGTGCTTGCAACTTAAGTACAGCATCCCAACGATCTTCGTCAGAAGATTCTGGATTGCTGATAATAGCCTTAAGTGCTAGACGCTTTTCAGCATACTTAGCTACGAGCTGAGCACGTTTTGCTTCACGTGCTTTCATAGATGTTTTAGCCATTATGCTACCCTTATTTCTTAAATGGGAAGTTAAAAGCGGTCAACAAAGCACGACCTTCTTCGTCATTCTTCGCAGTGGTAGTGATAACAATATCCATACCGCGAATCTTATCGATTTTATCGTAATCGATTTCTGGGAAGATGATCTGCTCTTTCACACCCATTGCGTAGTTACCACGGCCGTCAAACGCTTTAGCGCTTAAGCCACGGAAGTCACGAATACGTGGAATTGCAATGTCAACTAGACGCTCTAAGAATTCCCACATACGCTCACCGCGTAGGGTAACTTTACAGCCAATAGGGTAGCCTTCACGGATTTTAAAACCAGCAACTGATTTACGAGCTACAGTTACAACTGGTTTTTGACCAGCGATTGCAGTCATGTCACGAAGCGCATGCTCCATAACTTTCTTATCTGCAACAGCTTCGCCAACACCCATATTAAGGGTGATTTTCTCAATCCGAGGGACTTGCATGACACTGCTATAACCGAACTTTTTAGCTAGTTCAGCGACTACAGTCTCTTGATATTTATCATGCAGTTTCGCCATCGTTTACTCCAAATTACTTAACGAGTTCGCTGTTCGACTTAAAGAAACGGACTTTTTTACCGTCTTCAAATCGGAAACCAACACGATCCGCCTTGCCTGTGGCTTGGTTAAAGATCGCAACGTTTGATGCTTGCATCGGTGCTTCTTTCTCGATAACGCCGCCAGTCACGCCCAATTGTGGGTTTGGCTTCTGGTGCTTTTTAACTAGATTGATGCCTTCAACAATTAATTTACCAGTAGGTAGAACTTGAGAAACCTTACCGCGTTTACCCTTGTCTTTACCTGCTAATATTACTACTTCGTCTTCACGACGGATTTTAGCTGCCATTTGAAGCTCCTTACAGTACTTCTGGTGCCAGCGAGACAATTTTCATGAATTTATCATTACGCAATTCACGTGTCACTGGGCCAAAGATACGAGTACCAATCGGTGCAAGGTTTGCGTTAAGCAATACCGCTGCATTCCGATCGAAGCGAATGACAGAACCGTCTGGACGACGTACGCCTTTCTTAGTACGGACTACCACCGCGTTATATACATCACCTTTCTTCGCTTTAGCGCGAGGAATAGCTTCTTTAACAGAAACTTTGATAATGTCGCCGATACCGGCATAACGACGATGAGAGCCACCCAAGACCTTAATACACTGAACTCTGCGTGCGCCGCTGTTACATGCGACGTCTAGAGTCGATTGCATTTGGATCATTTCAAGTGCTCCGCTATCGTTACTACACAATCCCACTATGGGAGTATATTTTTGAACCAAATTTAAGCAATAATTTACTCAAAAATGGCGCGCAAGTATAACACCACATTTTGCGAATGCATAGCAAAAAAAACAAACGGCCCCAAATACTGGAGCCGTTTACGTTATCCTAATGAAAATTAGGCTTTTGTTACTACTTCAGCAAGTGTCCAAGACTTAGTCTTAGATAGAGGACGACACTGACTAATAGTCACGATGTCACCTTCATTACACTGATTAGTTTCGTCATGTGCATGGATCTTAGTTGTACGCTTAATGTACTTCCCATAAATTGGGTGTTTCACTTGGCGTTCAATAGCAACAGTGATAGATTTTTCCATCTTGTTACTTACAACTTTACCTTGCAAAGTACGGATTTTATCAGACATTACGCACCTGCCTTAGAAGTAATAATGGTCTTAACACGTGCAATGTTACGACGCACTAGTTTCAACTGATTCGTTTGAGTCAATTGACCAGTAGCGTGTTGCATACGCAGGTTAAACTGCTCACGCAGCAGACCAAGTAATTCAGCGTTAAGTTCTTCAACGCTCTTTTCTCTTAGTTCGCTCGCTTTCATTACATCACCGTCTTAGTTACGAAGGTAGTCTTTAAAGGAAGCTTAGCAGCAGCTAAAGCGAAGGCTTCACGAGCCAACGTTTCAGAGACGCCATTCATCTCATAAAGAACCTTACCAGGTTGAATCTGACATACCCAGTATTCAACGTTACCTTTACCTTTACCCATACGCACTTCAAGAGGCTTAGAGGTAATTGGCTTGTCAGGGAAAACTCGAATCCAAATTTGTCCTTGACGTTTAACATGACGTGTCATGGCACGACGTGCAGATTCAATTTGACGTGCAGTTAAACGGCCACGGCCGACTGCTTTCAAACCGAAAGTACCAAAGCTAACTTCAGTACCGTTCGCTAGACCACGGTTGCGGCCTTTGAACATCTTGCGAAACTTCATACGTTTAGGTTGCAGCATAAAAGTTTCTCCTATTTACCACGAGGCTTACGCTTAGGTTGCTGCTTAGGCTCTTCAATTGCTGGTACCATACCGTCAAGAACTTCGCCTTTGAAGATCCAAACTTTAATACCAATCACACCGTATTGCGTGTGACTTTCAGCAGTTGAGTAGTCGATATCAGCACGTAGAGTATGCAAAGGTACACGACCTTCACGATACCATTCAGAACGTGCGATTTCAGCACCGCCTAAACGGCCGCTCACTTCAACTTTGATACCTTGAGCACCAATGCGCATAGCATTCTGTACCGCACGCTTCATAGCGCGACGGAACATAACACGACGCTCTAACTGCTGAGCAATAGAGTCAGCAACGAGCTTAGCGTCTAATTCAGGCTTACGGATCTCAGCGATGTTGATTTGAGCAGTAGTGCCTGTGATTTTAGACACATGTGCACGTAATACTTCAACGTCTTCACCTTTCTTACCAATCACAACGCCTGGACGGGCAGTGTGAATCGTAACGCGGATGCTTTTCGCTGGGCGTTCAATAACAATCTTAGATACTGATGCGGCTTTTAACTTTTCAGTTAAATATTGACGCACTTCCCAGTCGCTGTTCAGATTTTTTGCATAATCTGACTTATCTGCGTACCAGGTAGAGATCCAAGGCTTCGTGATACCCAGACGGATACCATTAGGATGTACTTTCTGTCCCATTGCTCTCTTCTCCTAGCGATCTGATACAACCACAGTGATGTGGCTGGTACGCTTCATGATACGATCAGCGCGGCCTTTAGCACGTGGCATGATACGCTTCATTGTTGGGCCTTCATCTACGAAGACGGCTCCAACTTTAAGCTCATCAATGTCAGCACCTTCGTTGTGTTCGGCGTTTGCGATAGCTGAGTCAAGTACTTTTTTAACTAGTACGGCGGCTTTCTTTGGGCTGAAGGTCAAAATCTCGAGAGCCTTAGAAACAGGCAATCCACGAATTTGATCAGCAACTAGACGGGCCTTCTGCGCAGACGTACGAGCAAAACGATGTTTAGCTAAAACTTCCATCTTATTCCTCCCGTATTAACGCTTCTTCGCTTTCTTATCTGCAGCATGGCCGCGATAAGTGCGAGTTGGTGAAAATTCACCAAGCTTGTGACCGATCATTTCGTCAGTTACGAACACAGGTACGTGCTGACGACCATTATGGACAGCGATGGTCAACCCAATCATATTAGGGATGATCATTGAGCGACGAGACCAAGTCTTAATTGGCTTTTTATCTCCCGCTTCCATCGCTTTCTCTACCTTCTTCAGCAAGTGCAGGTCAATGAAGGGACCTTTCTTGAGAGAACGTGGCATGGCGAATCCTCTTACTATTTATTACGACGACGTACGATGTACTTGTCAGTGCGCTTGTTGCTACGAGTTTTATAACCCTTAGTCGGCACACCCCATGGACTCACTGGATGACGTCCACCAGAAGTACGGCCTTCACCACCACCATGTGGATGGTCTACTGGGTTCATTGCAACACCACGTACTGTAGGGCGAATGCCTCTCCAGCGCTTAGCACCTGCTTTGCCTAACTGGCGTAGCATATGCTCGGCATTACCAACTTCACCAAATGTCGCGCGGCAATCTACTGGAACTTTACGCATTTCGCCAGAGCGAAGACGTAGAGTTGCATAAGCACCATCACGAGCAACAACTTGTACATAAGCACCAGCTGAACGTGCGATCTGAGCGCCTTTACCAGGCTTCATCTCAACAGCGTGTACAACACTACCTACTGGAATGTTGCGTAACGGCATAGCGTTACCAGTCTTGATGTCTGCATCCAAGCCAGATTTGATTGCATCGCCCGCTTTCATGCCTTTAGCAGCAAGAATATAACGACGCTCACCATCTGCATACAGTACTAGCGCGATGTGCGCTGTACGGTTTGGATCGTATTCAAGACGTTCAACTTTTGCAGGGATACCATCTTTATCGCGTTTGAAGTCGATTAGACGGTAGTGCTGCTTATGTCCACCACCAACGTGGCGTACTGTGATACGGCCAGTATTGTTACGGCCACCACTTTTAGTTTTTTTCGCCAACAGGCCAGCAAAAGGTTTACCCTTATGCAGATCTGTATTCACCACTTTAACTACGTGGCGACGACCTGGAGAGGTTGGCTTACACTTAATAACTGCCATGATAATTCTCCTTTGCTTACTCAGCGCCGCCGACGAAATCGATGTCAGCACCAGCAGCTAAAGTTACATAAGCTTTTTTCCAATCGCTACGACGACCTACACGGCCACCGGTACGTTTAGTTTTGCCTTTGTTAACTAGAGTGCGAACTGAATCAACTTCAACTTCAAATAGCTTCGCTACTGCAGCTTTGATCTCTGCTTTAGTCGCATCGATTGCTACGCGGAAAACTACAGTGTTGTTCTTCTCAGCAACGACAGTACTCTTTTCAGAGATATGTGGAGCTAGAATCACTTTTAGCAAACGTTCTTCGCGGATCATGCTAGCATCTCCTCGATTTGCTTCACTGCATCAGCAGTAACAAGAACAGTGTTGAACGCAATTAGACTAACTGGGTCTAGACCCGCTACGTCACGTACGTCAACTTTGTATAAGTTGCGAGCTGCTAAGAATAAATTCTCATCAACTTCAGCTGTAACAATTAGAACGTCTTCTAAGTTCATTGCTGCTAACTTAGCTTTTAACTCTTTAGTTTTAGGAGCTTCAACGCTAAATGATTCAACAACAACTAAACGCTCTTGACGTACCAATTCAGACAGAATGCTCTTAAGAGCACCACGGTACATCTTCTTGTTAACTTTTTGGCTGTGATCTTGAGTTTTAGCAGCGAATGTTACGCCACCGCCACGCCAGATTGGGCCTTTAACACTACCGGCACGAGCGCGGCCTGTGCCTTTCTGGCGCCATGGTTTTTTACCAGAGCCAGTTACTTCCGCACGAGTCTTTTGAGCACGAGTGCCCTGACGTGCGTTTGCAGCGTAAGCTACAACTACCTGATGAACCAGTGCCTCGTTAAAGTCACGGCCGAAGGTAGTTTCGGAAACTTCAAGAGCGCTTTGCGCGTCTTTCAATACCAATTCCATTACTATCTCCTCAGACCTAAGCTTTAACTGCAGGCTTAATGATTAGATCACCATTGGTAGCGCCTGGAACTGCGCCGCGTACTAATAACAAGTTACGCTCTGCATCAACACGTACAACGTGTAGATTTTGAGTAGTTACTTGCTCAGCACCCATATGACCTGACATTTTTTTGCCTTTGAATACACGACCAGGCGTTTGGTTCTGACCGATAGAACCGTTCGCGCGGTGCGCCAATGAGTTACCGTGAGTCATATCTTGAGTACGGAAGTTCCAGCGCTTAATACCGCCTTGGAAGCCCTTACCTTTTGATTGACCAGTAACATCTACTTTCACAACTTCTGCGAAAATATCAACATTAAGCTCAGCACCAACTTCAATGCCTTCGCCTTCACCATCTGCTAAACGCAATTCCCATAAACCACGACCGGCTTCTACGCCGCCCTTGGCAAAATGACCTGCTTCTGCTTTAGTGATGCGATTGGCTTTTTTGGTACCAGTAGTCACTTGAAGTGCGCGGTAACCGTCAGTTTCTAAAGTTTTCACTTGAGTTACGCGGTTGCCAGCAATTTCAATTACTGTTACAGGGATTGACGTACCATCTTCAGTGAAGATGCGAGTCATACCCACTTTACGACCAATAAGACCGATAGCCATCTCTCAAACCTCTTCTAAGGATCTCAATTAACCTAAGCTAATCTGAACGTCGACACCAGCCGCAAGATCTAAACGCATTAACGCGTCTACAGTCTTTTCTGTTGGCTCTACGATGTCAACTAAACGCTTGTGGGTACGAATTTCGTACTGATCACGTGCATCTTTATTAACGTGCGGAGAGATCAAAACGGTATAACGCTCTTTGCGTGTTGGTAGTGGAATAGGACCACGTACCTGCGCGCCTGTACGCTTAGCAGTTTCAACGATTTCCGCTGTAGACTGATCAATCAAACGATGATCAAATCCTTTCAAGCGGATACGGATTCTTTGGTTCTGCATTGACCAGAGCTCCTAAAATGGACACATAAAAAATCACCCTCTAGCTTTTTCCTTTCTGGAAAAGCAGAGCGAGATGATTTAACCGTTCGACTCCCAATCGGAGTCGCTATGAAAATGAATAACCGAATTGGTTAAACAAATATTTTCGCTGCACATGTCAGCGAGTGGGCAATTATACAGATCTTGTTTTAGAGATCAAGCCCATTGTGTAAATAGTCTTCAGAAAGTCTTTTCACAATCAATTGCCGCGCATTTTACACAATTAATGTATTTATGCTACTAGATTGTGTGATTATTTCCTAAAAACAAAAAAGGAAGCCGAAGCTTCCTTTTTCAGTGTTCACTAAAGTCGCTATTACGCGATGATTTTAGCTACAACACCAGCACCAACTGTACGGCCACCTTCACGGATAGCGAAACGTAAACCGTCGTCCATCGCGATTGGGTAAATCAAAGTAACTACCATCTTGATGTTATCACCAGGCATAACCATTTCTACGCCTTCTGGTAACTCAATTGTGCCTGTTACGTCTGTTGTACGGAAGTAGAACTGTGGACGGTAACCTTTAAAGAATGGAGTGTGACGACCACCCTCTTCTTTTGATAACACGTACACTTCTGATTCGAATGTTGTGTGTGGCGTGATTGAACCAGGCTTAGCTAGTACTTGACCACGTTCTACGTCATCACGCTTAGTACCACGTAATAACACACCACAGTTCTCGCCTGCACGACCTTCGTCAAGCAGTTTACGGAACATTTCTACACCAGTACACGTTGTCTTAGTAGTCGCATGAACACCAACGATTTCTACTTCGTCTGATACTCGTACAATACCACGCTCAACACGACCAGTTACCACTGTACCACGACCTGAAATCGAGAATACGTCTTCGATTGGTAGTAGGAATGGCTTATCGATGTCACGCTCTGGCTCGGGAATATAAGAGTCTAACGCTTCTGCTAACTCAAGAATCTTACCTTCCCATGCTGCATCGCCTTCTAGCGCTTTTAATGCAGAACCCTGGATAACTGGTAAGTCATCACCTGGGAAGTCGTATTCTGAAAGAAGTTCACGAACTTCCATCTCTACTAATTCTAGTAATTCTTCGTCATCTACCATGTCACACTTGTTCATGAATACGATGATGAATGGTACACCTACCTGACGTGAAAGTAGGATGTGCTCACGAGTCTGTGGCATTGGGCCGTCAGTCGCTGCTACTACTAAAATCGCGCCGTCCATCTGTGCAGCACCAGTAATCATGTTTTTAACATAATCGGCGTGACCTGGACAATCTACGTGTGCGTAGTGACGTGATGGAGTGTCATATTCGATGTGCGAAGTATTAATAGTAATACCGCGCTCACGCTCTTCTGGAGCGTTATCGATTTGTGCGAAGTTACGAGCTTCACCACCATAAGTCTTAGACAATACAGCAGAGATAGCTGCAGTAAGAGTTGTTTTACCATGGTCAACGTGACCGATGGTGCCTACGTTTACGTGAGGCTTTTTACGTTCAAATTTAGCTTTTGCCACGATAAATTCCTTTCTTTTCAGAAGTGCTCGATTAATTCGAGCAATATAACATTGATGCCGTAACCGATATTAGTTACGAGATTCTATAATCGCTTTTGCAATGTTTTGCGGTGCATCTGCGTACTTATAAAACTCCATAGAGTAAGAAGCACGACCCTGAGATGCAGAGCGCAAATCAGTCGCATAACCAAACATTTCAGATAGAGGCACTACTGCATGAACAAGTTTAACACCTGCGATGCCATCGTCCATACCTTCAATTATGCCACGACGGCGGTTTAAATCACCAACAACATCGCCCATATAATTTTCAGGTGTAGTCACTTCTACTTTCATACAAGGTTCGAGCAACGCTGGGTTTGCTTCTAGCGCACCCTGTTTGAAGCCCATTGAACCTGCAATTTTGAACGCCATTTCATTCGAGTCCACATCATGATATGAACCGTCAAATAATGTGACCTTCACATCAAGAACAGGATAACCAGCTAATACGCCGTTTTTCATCTGCTCTTGAATACCTTTGTCAACAGCAGGGATGTATTCGCGAGGAATAACACCACCAACAACTTCATTGACAAATTCGTAGCCCGCACCCTCTTCGAGTGGCTCAAGTCTTAACCAAACATGGCCAAACTGTCCACGTCCGCCAGATTGACGTACGAACTTTCCTTCCACTTCTACTTTAGAACGAATAGTTTCACGATAAGCAACCTGTGGTTTACCTACGTTACACTCTACACTGAATTCGCGACGCATTCGGTCAACGATAATATCCAAGTGTAGCTCACCCATTCCCGATATTAGTGTTTGAGCTGACTCTTCGTTAGTTTCTACACGGAAAGATGGATCTTCTGCTGCTAATTTTTGCAGCGCGATACCCATTTTGTCCTGATCGGCTTTTGAACGAGGCTCAACGGCGATGGTAATCACGGGTTCTGGGAACTCCATGCGTTCAAGAATCACTCTGTGATCATTATCGCAAAGAGTATCACCGGTTGTAACATCTTTTAGACCTATAGCCGCTGCAATATCACCTGCACGTACTTCTTTTAGTTCGGTACGGTCGTTAGCGTGCATTTGCACCATTCGACCAATACGTTCACGTTTCTGTTTAACAGAATTGTAAACGCCCGCACCTGTCTCAAGTACACCGGAATATACGCGGATAAAGGTAAGTGTTCCAACAAATGGATCAGTCGCAATTTTAAATGCCAATGCCGCAAATGGTGCATTGTCATCGGATAGTCGCTCAACTTCATTTTCGTCTTCATCAATACCTTTTATTGAAGGTACATCAATTGGCGCTGGTAAGAAGTCGACAACCGCATCAAGAACCGCCTGCACACCTTTGTTCTTAAATGCAGAACCACAGGTTGCTAGTACGATCTCGTTGTTAATTGTACGCTGACGCAGAGCTGCTTTAATCTCAGCTTCTGATAACTCACCTTCTTCAAGGTATTTGTTCATCAGTTCATCTGAGGCTTCAGCTGCTGCTTCCACGAGATACTCATGCATATCTGCAGCTTTTGCTGCGAGATCTGCAGGAATGTCTTCATAAGTGAATGTCATTCCCTGATCTGTTTCAGACCAGTTAATAGCTTTCATCTTAATTAAATCAATAACACCCTTGAAGTTCTCTTCTGCACCAATGTTTAATTGAATTGGTACACAAGTCGCACCAAGGCGGTTACGAATTTGTTTTATTACGCGGTCAAAATCTGCACCTGCACGGTCCATCTTGTTAACAAATACCATACGCGGAACGTGGTACTTATCAGCTTGACGCCAAACAGTTTCTGATTGTGGTTCAACGCCAGACGAGCCGCAGAATACAACTACGGCGCCATCAAGTACGCGTAATGAACGCTCGACTTCAATAGTGAAGTCTACGTGACCTGGGGTATCGATGATATTAATACGGTGTTCAGCGAATTGAGCTTCCATACCGCGCCAAAAGGTAGTTACAGCAGCTGAAGTGATAGTAATACCACGTTCTTGCTCTTGTACCATCCAATCAGTCGTGGCGGCGCCGTCATGCACCTCACCGATTTTATGAGACATACCGGTATAGAACAGAACACGTTCTGTTGTGGTAGTTTTACCTGCATCCACATGAGCAACAATACCGATGTTACGATAACGCTCAATTGGGGTTGTACGAGCCACTATTTATACCCTCTCAGCTAAAACTTTTGGTTTTAGCAATATCAACAATATGGAGCGGGCCGAAACCCGCTCCATTATATTACCAACGGTAATGAGCAAAGGCTTTGTTAGCTTCAGCCATGCGATGCACGTCTTCACGCTTCTTAACAGCAGTACCTTTGTTTTCAGACGCATCTAGCATTTCACCTGCTAGACGTAGAGCCATAGATTTTTCACCACGCTTGCGAGCAGCTTCAACTAACCAGCGCATCGCTAGTGCGTTACGACGCACTGGACGAACTTCACATGGTACTTGATACGTTGAACCACCAACACGACGAGATTTAACCTCGACTGAAGGGCGAACGTTATCAAGAGCTGCTTCAAGGATAGTTAAATGGTTTTCGCTTTTCTTTTCAGCGACAACATCTAACGCCTTGTAGATAATTTTTTCTGCAGTCGACTTTTTGCCGTCCTGCATAATGACGTTGATGAACTTAGCCAACAACTCACTGTGAAACTTTGGATCTGGTAGGATTTTACGTTGTCCTACAACGCGACGTCTTGGCATATCAATTCTCCGTATGCTTCAGGTATTTCCAAAACTGGAATGTCAAATAAATACTAGCTTGGCCTTACTTAAACGGGATACGTTAAGACTTAGGACGCTTAGCACCGTACTTAGAACGGCCTTGGCGACGTGAAGTCACGCCAGCACAGTCTAATGCGCCACGAACAGTGTGGTAACGCACACCAGGTAAGTCTTTAACACGACCACCACGGATTAGGATTACACTATGCTCTTGCAAGTTATGGCCTTCACCGCCGATGTACGAAGTTACTTCGAAACCGTTAGTTAGACGCACACGAGCTACTTTACGTAGTGCAGAGTTAGGTTTTTTAGGTGTTGTAGTGTACACACGAGTACAAACACCACGTTTTTGTGGGCACGCGTTCAACGCAGGCACATTAGTCTTTTCGACTTTTGGCGCGCGTGGCTTACGTACCAACTGGTTTACAGTTGCCATGTATAGCTCCGACAGTTGATTTAAACTCAACAATTAGGTGTGAAAAATCTATATCCCACAATGATGGGACGCGGAATTTTAGAAAGGTAATGGCTGCCTGTCAAGAAATAGCCAACTTTTCGTGCAAATTCCAATAAAAAAGGCGCCATTGGCGCCTTTTTTAACAAATCGCTAACTTAATCTTGGCTACCAGCCAAGTTTAGTAGATCTGCTAGGTTCTGTTCAGCTTCGCTTGCCGTTACAGTTGTCGCTTCCACTTTGCCTTTTGAACTTGCTGCTTTAGCGCGTTCTTCGTTGCGAGTTTTGTGATAAGCATAACCAGTACCAGCAGGGATCAAACGACCAACGATTACGTTTTCTTTCAGACCACGTAATGGATCGCTCTTACCACCAACAGCAGCTTCAGTTAACACACGTGTGGTCTCCTGGAACGATGCAGCTGAGATGAATGATTCAGTAGCCAAAGATGCTTTGGTAATACCCAATAATTCACGTTCGAACGTTGCCGGTGCTTTACCTTGAGCAATTAGCTCACGGTTAGCAATCTTAACGCGCGCAACTTCAACTTGTTCGCCTTCTAAGAACTCACTGTCGCCTGCAGTGCTAATTAAGCACTTACGTAGCATTTGACGAATGATAACTTCGATGTGCTTGTCGTTGATCTTTACACCCTGTAGACGGTATACGTCCTGTACTTCGTTCACAATGTAGTTAGCTACGTTGTGAATACCACGAAGACGTAAGATGTCATGCGCCGCTTCTGGACCGTCTGCAATAACTTCACCACGTTCGACTTTTTCACCTTCGAACACGTTCAAGTTACGCCACTTAGGGATCATTTCTTCATAGTGATCGCCGCCATCAGCAGGCGTAATCACTAGACGACGTTTACCTTTAGTCTCTTTACCGAACGAGATAGTACCAGAGATTTCAGCAAGAATTGCTGGCTCTTTTGGTTTACGCGCTTCGAATAAGTCAGCAACACGTGGTAAACCACCGGTGATATCACGTGTTTTAGACGATTCTTGTGGAATACGAGCTAAAGCGTCACCAACGTTGATTTTAGAGTTATCGTCTTTTGATACAATCGCGTTGCCCGGTAAGAAATATTGAGCTGGCACTTCAGTACCAGGGATCATTAAGTCATTACCATCAGCGTCAACGAGACGAATGGCTGGACGTAATTCTTTACCTGCAGAAGTACGCGCACCAATCTCAAGCACAACAACAGAAGACAAACCAGTTAACTCGTCAGTTTGACGTGTCATGGTTACGCCGTCGATCATGTCAACAAACTTAACGCTACCCGCTACTTCAGAGATAATTGGGTGAGTATGTGGATCCCAGTTAGCGATAATTTCGCCTGGAGCCACTTCACTGTCTTCCAATTTCTCTAACACAGTACCGTAAGGCACTTTGTAACGCTCTTTCTCACGACCTAGCTCATCAATAATGGCTAATTCAGAAGAACGAGAAACGATAACAAGCTTACCGTCGATGTTAGAAACATGCTTAGCATTGTGTAACTTCAGAGAGCCCGCGTTCTTAACTTGAACGTTGTTTTCTGCAGAAGCTCGTGATGCCGCACCACCAATGTGGAACGTACGCATGGTTAACTGTGTACCAGGTTCACCGATTGACTGTGCTGCCACAACACCAATAGCTTCACCGTGGTTGATAATATGACCACGAGCCAAGTCACGGCCGTAACAAGCTGCACACACACCAAAGTCTGTTTCACAGGTAATTACAGAACGTACAATCACTTCATCGATACTGTGTTCTTCTAACGTATTACACCATGCTTCATCAAGAAGGGTGTTGCGAGGCGCAAGTACTTCTTCAGTTCCTGGCTTCAATACGTCAATAGCAACAACACGACCTAGAACACGTTCGCGTAATGGTTCAACAACATCACCACCTTCAATCAGCGGCTTCATTGTTAGACCATGCTCAACACCACAGTCGTCTTCAATCACAACTAAGTCTTGTGCAACGTCTACTAGACGACGAGTTAGGTAACCCGAGTTAGCGGTCTTCAATGCGGTATCGGCAAGACCTTTACGCGCACCGTGAGTTGAAATAAAGTACTGTAGTACGTTTAGACCTTCACGGAAGTTAGCCACAATTGGGGTTTCGATGATTGAGCCGTCTGGCTTAGCCATCAGACCACGCATACCCGCCAACTGACGGATCTGAGCGGCACTACCACGAGCGCCCGAGTCAGCCATCATATAGATGCTGTTAAACGATGCTTGCTTCTCTTCAACGCCATCACGGTTTATCACTGTCTCAGTTGACAGGTTTTCCATCATCGCTTTAGAAACTTTTTCGTTGGCACTTGCCCAGATATCGATAACTTTGTTGTAACGCTCACCGGCAGTAACAAGACCTGATTGGAACTGCTCTTGAATTTCAAGCACTTCAGCTTCAGCGTCTGCAACTAAGGTGTATTTCTCGTCTGGAATAACCATGTCATCGATACCTACAGAGGCACCAGAAATGGTTGCAAAACGGAAACCGGTATACATCAATTGGTCAGCAAAGATAACAGTATCTTTAAGACCTAGTTGACGGTAACACGTGTTCAACAGCTTAGAGATCTGCTTCTTACCCATGTTTTGGTTAACCAAATCATAAGATAAGCCTTCAGGCAAAATTAACGACAACAGCGCACGACCAACTGTAGTGTCTACAATACGTGTCGCTTTTGTTCTTTCGCCATCTTCAGCAATGTGCGTTTCAGTAATACGTACTTTTACGCGAGCATGTAATTCTGCTACACCTACGGCATAAGCCTTTTCAACTTCAGATACTGAAGAGAAAGCCATGCCTTCACCGCGGCCATTAATACGTTCACGGCTGGTGTAGTACAAACCTAATACCACGTCTTGAGACGGAGTAATTACTGGCTCACCGTTAGCTGGTGACAAAATGTTGTTGGTTGACATCATTAGCGCACGAGCTTCTAACTGAGCTTCAAGCGTTAATGGAACGTGAACCGCCATTTGGTCACCGTCGAAGTCGGCGTTGTATGCCGCACAAACTAACGGATGCAATTGAATTGCTTTACCTTCAATCAGAACAGGTTCAAATGCTTGAATACCTAGTCTGTGAAGTGTTGGTGCACGGTTAAGCATCACAGGATGTTCACGAATCACTTCGTCTAATACATCCCATACTTCAGCCTGTTCGCGTTCAACCATTTTCTTAGCAGCTTTAATAGTAGTGGCTAGACCACGACCTTCTAACTTGCCATAAATAAATGGTTTGAATAGCTCAAGTGCCATCTTCTTAGGAAGACCACACTGATGTAGACGTAAAGTAGGACCTACGGTAATTACCGAACGGCCTGAATAGTCAACACGCTTACCAAGTAAGTTCTGACGGAAACGACCTTGCTTACCCTTGATCATATCAGCAAGAGATTTAAGCGGACGCTTGTTAGAACCCGTAATAGCACGACCGCGACGACCGTTATCTAATAGCGCATCAACTGACTCTTGTAACATACGCTTTTCGTTACGTACGATAATGTCAGGCGCAGCTAAATCTAACAGACGCTTCAAACGGTTGTTACGGTTAATCACACGACGGTAAAGATCGTTAAGATCTGAAGTCGCGAAACGACCACCGTCTAACGGCACTAATGGACGTAGATCTGGTGGAAGAACCGGTAATACTTTTAAGATCATCCACTCTGGCTTGTTGCCAGACGTGAAGAATGCTTCCATCAATTTAAGGCGCTTAGTGACCTTCTTACGACGGGTTTCAGAATTGATTGAAGGCAATTCTTCACGCATTTGTTCGATCTGTTCTTCTAAGTTGATAGCACGTAGCAATTCTAAAACTGCTTCAGCTCCCATCTTAGCTTCAAACTCGTCACCGTATTCTTCTAACGCATCAAGATATGTTTCTTCGGTAAGCATTTGGCCGCGCTCAAGCGTGGTCATGCCAGGCTCGATAACAACAAATGATTCGAAGTACAGTACGCGTTCAATATCACGCAACGTCATATCAAGCATTAAGCCGATACGTGACGGAAGTGATTTTAAGAACCAAATGTGGGCAACTGGGCTAGCCAATTCAATGTGACCCATGCGCTCACGACGCACTTTAGTCTGGGTAACTTCTACGCCACACTTTTCACAAATCACACCACGGTGCTTTAAACGTTTGTATTTACCACACAAACATTCGTAATCTTTAACCGGACCAAAGATACGCGCACAGAATAAACCTTCACGTTCAGGCTTGAATGTACGGTAGTTAATGGTTTCTGGCTTCTTTACTTCACCAAATGACCAAGAACGGATGAGATCTGGCGAAGCCAAACCAATTTTGATTCCGTTAAATTCTTCAGTCTTACTTTGCTGCTTAAGAAACTTTAATAAGTCTTTCACGTTTCTCTCCTGAAGGAGTTAAACCAGGTGCTTTGCTGATGCAAAGCACCCTTGGTTACCAAACATTGCTTAAGTGCGATGCTTACTCTTGGTCCAACTCGATATTAATACCAAGTGAACGGATTTCCTTCAACAATACGTTGAAAGACTCAGGCATGCCTGGTTGCATCTGATGGTTACCGTCGACGATGTTTTTATACATCTGAGTACGACCGTTCACGTCATCTGATTTAACTGTTAGCATTTCTTGTAGAGTATAAGCTGCACCGTATGCTTCAAGTGCCCACACTTCCATCTCACCGAAACGCTGACCACCGAATTGAGCTTTACCGCCCAATGGTTGTTGTGTAACTAAGCTGTACGAACCGGTTGAACGGGCGTGCATCTTGTCATCAACTAAGTGGTTCAGTTTGAGCATGTACATGTAACCAACAGTTACTTTACGCTCAAATTCGTTACCGGTACGGCCGTCACATAACGTTAACTGGCCAGACTCAGGTAAGCCTGCAAGAGCAAGCATTTGCTTGATCTCTTTCTCTTTAGCACCGTCGAATGCTGGTGTAGCAATCGGTACACCACCTTTAAGGTGAGTTGCCAAGCGCACAACTTCATCATCGGTAAACGATTCAATGTCAACACGCTGTAGCACGTCGTCACCTAGATCGTAAACTTGCTTGATGTAGTTACGAAGTTCAGCAACTTCACGCTGCTCTTCAAGCATAGCGGTAATCTTATTACCGATGCCTTTCGCTGCAGCACCCATGTGAACTTCAAGTACCTGACCGATGTTCATACGCGATGGTACGCCCAATGGGTTTAGTACGATGTCTACAGGATTACCTTCTTCATCGTATGGCATGTCTTCGATTGGACAGATCTTCGAGATAACACCTTTGTTACCATGACGACCCGCCATCTTGTCACCTGGTTGGATAGTACGTTTAACTGCTAGGTAAACCTTAACAATTTTCAGTACACCTGGTGCCAAGTCATCACCTTGAGTGATCTTACGACGCTTGATTTCAAACTTCTTATCAAAGTCAGCTTTTAGCTCTTCGTGCTGTTCAGCTAACTGCTCTAATTCAGTTTGTTTAGCTTCATCGTCGATAACTTGAATTAATACGTCTTTACGTGGGATCTCAGCTAATTTAGCTTCAGAATAACCAACAGACAGTAACAAGTTACGTGCACGGCTCAATACACCTTCTTCAAGGATCTTGAACTCTTCGCCTAAGTCTTTACGAGCTTGGCGTACGTGCATTTCTTCGATTTCAAGCGCGCGCTTATCTTTCTCAACGCCGTCACGGGTAAATACCTGGACGTCGATGATGGTGCCTTTCACTGAGTTAGGTACACGTAATGAACTGTCCTTAACGTCAGAGGCTTTTTCACCAAAAATAGCACGGAGTAGTTTCTCTTCTGGGGTTAACTGTGTTTCACCTTTAGGTGTCACTTTACCCACTAGAATGTCGCCACCCTTCACTTCAGCACCAATGTAAACGATACCTGATTCATCTAATTTAGATAAAGCAGACTCGCCTACGTTTGGAATATCAGCAGTGATTTCTTCGCTACCCAATTTAGTATCACGAGCAATACAAGAAAGCTCTTGGATATGGATAGTAGTGAAGCGATCTTCTTGCGCTACGCGCTCAGAAATTAAGATCGAATCTTCGAAGTTATAACCGTTCCAAGGCATGAACGCGATACGCATGTTTTGACCAAGGGCCAAATCACCTAAATCGGTAGATGGACCATCAGCTAATACGTCACCACGAACCACAGGCTCACCAACGAAACAACAAGGACGTTGGTTAATACAAGTGTTTTGGTTAGAACGGGTATATTTAGTTAAGTTGTAAATATCGATACCCGCTTCGCCTGGGCGTAGCTCATCTTCATTTACTTTAACAACGATACGGCTAGCATCTACGTAGTCAACAACACCACCACGTTTAGCAGCAACAACCACACCAGAGTCAACAGCAAGTGTACGTTCAATACCAGTACCCACTAACGGCTTATCAGCACGTAAAGTAGGAACGGCTTGACGTTGCATGTTAGCACCCATCAATGCGCGGTTAGCATCATCGTGTTCTAAGAACGGAATCAGTGATGCCGCAACAGAAATAATCTGTTGTGGTGATACGTCCATATACTGAACATCTGCAGCACGCATAAAGGTAGATTCACCTTTATGACGACACGCAATCTGCTCTTCAACCATGCGGCCATCAGCATCAACTTCAATGTTTGCCTGAGCAATAACATAACGGCCCTCTTCGATTGCTGATAAGTATTCAACTTCATCAGTAATCACACCATCAACCACTTTGCGGTAAGGTGTTTCTAAGAAACCATAAGAGTTAGTGCGCGCAAAACTTGCTAGCGAGTTGATTAGACCAATGTTTGGACCTTCAGGGGTCTCAATTGGACATAAACGACCGTAGTGAGTTGGATGTACGTCACGTACTTCGAAGCCAGCACGTTCACGAGTCAAACCACCGGGGCCAAGAGCAGAAATACGACGCTTATGCGTCACTTCTGATAGCGGGTTGTTTTGATCCATAAACTGTGACAACTGTGAAGAACCGAAGAATTCTTTCACTGCCGCAGAAATTGGCTTAGCGTTAATTAAGTCTTGTGGCATAAGCTCGTTTAAATCGCCTAACGATAGACGTTCACGAACAGCACGCTCAACACGGACTAAACCAACACGGAATTGGTTTTCAGCCATCTCACCTACGCTACGAATACGACGGTTGCCTAAGTGGTCAATATCGTCGACTTCATCATAACCGTTACGGATTTCGATGATTTTCTTCATTACCGATACGATGTCTTCTTTAGACAACACACCGTTACCTTCGTCTTCAGCAATCTCAAGACGACGGTTGAACTTCATACGACCTACTTTAGATAAGTCATAACGTTCTTCACTGAAGAATAGGTTTTGGAATAAACCTTCTGCTGCATCTTTGGTTGGTGGCTCGCCAGGACGCATCATACGGTAAATCTCAACTAACGCTTCTAGACGGTTAGTTGTAGAGTCAATGCGTAATGTGTCAGCAATATAAGCACCATGATCAAGATCATTGATAAACAATGTATCAATGTTCTTAATACCAGCAAGAGACAACTTAGCTAAATCTTCTAAGGTAATCTCGCTGTTAGCTGTAACTAATACTTCACCTGTATCTTCATCGATATAGTCTTGTGCAGCATACTTACCAACGATGTACTCAACTGGCACTTCAAGCTCAGTTGTGTTGGTTTTTTCAAGTTGCTTAATATGACGCGCAGTAATACGACGGCCAGCTTCAACTAATAAAGAGCCTTCAGCATCTTTAACATCATAACTTGCTGTTTCGCCGCGTAAACGGTCTGGCACAAGTGCCATTACAAGTGAGTCTTTCTTGATCTTAAACTCAATACGCTCAAAGAATAAATCTAAGATATCTTGAGTAGAGTATTCAAGCGCACGTAGAATAATCGTTGCCGGTAACTTACGACGACGGTCAATACGAACGAATAAAGCATCTTTAGGATCGAATTCAAAATCAAGCCATGAACCACGGTAAGGAATAATACGTGCGTTATACAGCACCTTACCTGAAGAGTGGGTTTTACCACGGTCATGATCAAAGAACACGCCTGGAGAACGGTGTAACTGAGAAACGATAACACGCTCAGTACCGTTGATAACGAAAGTACCGTTATCAGTCATCAATGGGATATCACCCATGTAGACTTCTTGCTCTTTAATGTCTTTAACAGTGCCTGCAGCAGCTTCACGGTCAAACAACACCATGCGTAATTTAACGCGAAGTGGTGCTGAATAAGTAACACCGCGGATCTGACATTCTTTCACATCAAAAACTGGCTCACCTAGCTTGTAGCTGACATATTGCAGCTCAGAATAGCCAGAAAAGCTCTTGATAGGAAAAACGCTACGGAATGCAGCTTCTAAGCCACGCTCACCCGTAGGGTCTTGATCGGTGAACTTCTTAAAAGAGTCTAACTGGATAGACAATAAATAAGGGATATCCAAAACTTTTGGACGCTTACCAAAGTCTTTGCGAATACGCTTCTTTTCAGAATAGGAGTAAACCATGGGTTTCCTCTGCTTACGAGATGTGACCAAGACTGAAATAATATAATTAAATCAGCACGTTTGCCCATCACCGTTGATGGCAAGAACCTAACCAGTAATCTCTGCTAGGGACTGCTAAAACTGGCGACAAACGGTGAATAAAAATCGCCTGCGCATAAAGCGCAAAAAAGGCCGACGGTTAAAAAACCGCCAGCCTTCACCCAATTACTTGGGTGAGCAAGTAAGCTATAGCTTACTTGATTTCAACAGAAGCACCAGCTGCTTCTAGTTCAGCTTTAAGAGCTTCAGCTTCTTCTTTGCTGATCGCTTCTTTAACAGCGATTGGCGAAGATTCAGCCATAGTCTTAGCTTCTTTCAGGCCTAGACCTGTAGCGCCACGTAGAGCTTTAATAACTGCTACTTTGTTGTCGCCGTGTGAAGTAAGAACTACGTCGAATTCTGTTTGTTCTTCAGCAGCTGCACCAGCATCGCCGCCGCCAGAAACTACTGCAGCAGCAGCAGAAACGCCGAATTTTTCTTCCATAGCTTCGATTAGTTCAACAACTTCCATTACAGACATTGCTGCAAAAGCTTCTAACATTTGGTCTTTAGTGATAGACATAAGAAATATTTCCTATTGTTCTGAATTCAATTTGATTAAGCGGCCGACTTAAAATTAAGCGGCGTCTTGTTTTTGATCGCGAAGGGCGGCCAATGTACGAACGAACTTGCCAGCAGATGCTTCTTTCATAGTCATCATTAACTGAGCTAGTGCTTCGTTGTATGTTGGTAGTTTCGCTAAACGATCAATATCAGCTGCAGGGATAAATTCCCCTTCGAAAGCTGCACCTTTAACTTCAAACTTAGCTTGCTCTTTAGCGAAATCTTTTAAAAGACGCGCTGCAGCACCTGGGTGCTCAGTAGAGAATGCTAGTAAAGTTGGGCCAGTGAAAGTTTCGGCTAGGCACTCAAAAGCAGTACCTTGAACAGCGCGACGAGCTAAAGTGTTACGTACTACACGTACATAAACACCGTTAGCGCGAGCTGTTTTACGCAAAACAGTCATAGCACCTACAGTTACGCCACGTGAATCAGCGGCAACTGCAGAAAGTGCACCTTTGGCAGCTTCGTTGACTTCAGCAACAATTGCCTTTTTGTCTTCGAGTCTTAATGCCATTGGCTTTACTCCTGGATTCTACCTAGGGAATACCCCTAGAATTTACCAAACTAAGCACAACATGTACTTAGTTACTTACGGTGCAGATATTCCAGTAAAAAAATTTAGCTGGGGCCTGACACCGTCTACGCAGGAAATTAAGTGAACCTTACGATTGACACCTGCGGTCTTGGACGGAAGCTCAATTCTTAGCCAACAAACCTAATTAAATAGGTTAGTATCAGCTAAAAGGAGCTTCAACCCACAAAGTGCGCGCATTATAGACTAATACACGCATTTTGTAAAATTACTTAATGTCTTCCAAGCTTGCTTGGTCAACAGTCACACCTGCACCCATAGTGGTAGAGATGCTAACTTTTTTCACGTAAATGCCTTTTGCAACTGCTGGCTTAGCCTTTTTCAGTGCAGACACTAACGCTTCTAAGTTGTCTTTTAACTGTTCAACAGTGAAATCCACTTTACCGATAGTAGTGTGGATAATACCGTTCTTGTCGTTGCGGTAACGAACTTGACCAGCTTTAGCATTTTTAACTGCTTCTGCAACGTTAGGCGTCACAGTACCAGTTTTAGGGTTAGGCATTAAACCACGTGGGCCTAAAATTTGACCTAACATACCAACAACGCGCATTGCGTCTGGTGATGCGATAACAACGTCAAAGTTCATTTCGCCAGCTTTAACTTGTTCAGCTAAATCTTCCATACCCACTAGTTCTGCGCCTGCAGCTTTAGCAGCTTCAGCGTTTGCACCTTGAGTGAATACAGCAACACGAACGTCACGACCAGTACCGTGTGGTAGTACAGTAGCACCACGCACGTTTTGGTCTGATTTACGAGGATCGATACCAAGGTTAACAGCTACGTCAACACTTTCTACAAACTTAGCAGTTGCTAGTTCTTGTAAAAGTGCTACTGCTTCGTTGATGTCATACTGTTTAGTTGCATCAACTTTTTCGCGGATTACGCGAGCGCGCTTAGTTAGCTTTGCCATTATATTAGTCCTCTACTACCAAACCCATTGAACGTGCAGTACCTTCAATTGAGCGAGTCATCGCTTCAATGTCAGCACCAGTCATATCAGCAGCTTTAGTTTCAGCGATTTCCTGAACTGCGCTACGCTTGATAGTTCCTACTTTTTGAGTGTTAGGACGGCCAGAACCTGATTTCAGACCAGCTGCTTTAAGCAGTAGGAAAGACGCAGGTGGAGTCTTAGTTTCAAAAGTGAAAGAACGGTCGTTATATACAGTGATAACAACAGGAATTGGCATACCTTTCTCGAACTTTTCAGTACGAGCGTTGAATGCTTTACAGAATTCCATGATGTTCACACCTTTTTGACCTAAAGCAGGACCAACTGGTGGAGACGGGTTTGCAGCACCGGCTGCTACTTGTAGCTTAATATAAGCTTCAATTTTCTTTGCCATGTCGACATTTCCTCTATTTGGGTTCAAACGCATCTCGGCGACATGCCAATTTGCTCCCCTGAAAACAACGGGTGCGAATTATAGTAAAATACGCACCCGCAAACAATAATTATTTTGTAGTTATTTTAATCAGCTCTTTTCAACCTGATTAAAATCTAATTCTACTGGCGTTGAACGACCGAAAATCATAACAGAAACCTTAACGCGGTTTTTGTCGTAATCAACTTCTTCGATAGTGCCATTAAAGTCAGCAAATGGACCATCACACACACGAACAACTTCACCAGGTTCATACATTACACGATGAGTTGGAGACTCAATGGTGTCTTGCAGACGCTGAAGAATAGCATTAGCTTCTTTGTCAGAAATTGGCGCTGGGCGATCAGATGTACCACCAATAAAGCCCATTACACGTGGAATGCTCTTTACTAAGTGCCAGCTATCATCGTTCATTTCCATTTGGACTAATACATAGCCAGGGAAAAACTTACGTTCGCTTTTGCGACGCTGACCCGCACGCATTTCTACTACTTCTTCAGTTGGGACTAAAATCTCACCGAAGTAGCTTTCCATGTTGTGCATTTTGATATGTTCAAGCAGTGTTTTAAGCACACGGCCTTCATAACCCGAAAAGGCTTGAATCACATACCATCTTTTTTTCGCTTCTGTAGCTTCAGTCATTTTTAGATGCCTATACGCCAGTAATTAAATTGACTACTCGTAACAATACCGCATCTAATCCCCACAGGATCAGTGCTACTACAGCTGTTGCTGCAAGTACAATAAATGTAGTGTTTAGTGCCTCTTGGCGAGTTGGCCATACCACTTTACGCACTTCAATATGTGCTTCACGGGCAAATGATAATGCTTGCTTACCCTTAATGGTTTGCAATGCAATAACACCAGCAATAGCAAAGGCAATAATTACCCCAGCAACACGAGCCACAACATTTGCATCTGCGTAAAATTGATTGCCTATAACAGCAGCAGCGATAAGCAATGCTGCTACGCCCCACTTAACGATATCCAAAGAATTACTCTGGTTTTCAGTATTTGTTGTCATCGGTTAATTCCGTTACTCACTACGACCTGAGCTTAGCTTGGTAAACAACATATTTACCAAATCCGCATTTCCGAGCTTTCCCAGAAAATGCATAAGCACAGGGTCAAAAATCGGCCATAGATTGTATTCTTATTCAGCTTTATTCGCAACAATACAGCTAAAGTTAGCGTAACAATTTAGGCAAAAAAAACAATTAATCGATGTTTTTTCCCTAAAAACAAAAAAGGAAGCCGAAGCTTCCTTTTTCAGTGTTCACTAAAGTCGCTATTACGCGATGATTTTAGCTACAACACCAGCACCAACTGTACGGCCACCTTCACGGATAGCGAAACGTAAACCGTCGTCCATCGCGATTGGGTAAATCAAAGTAACTACCATCTTGATGTTATCACCAGGCATAACCATTTCTACGCCTTCTGGTAACTCAATTGTGCCTGTTACGTCTGTTGTACGGAAGTAGAACTGTGGACGGTAACCTTTAAAGAATGGAGTGTGACGACCACCCTCTTCTTTTGATAACACGTACACTTCTGATTCGAATGTTGTGTGTGGCGTGATTGAACCAGGCTTAGCTAGTACTTGACCACGTTCTACGTCATCACGCTTAGTACCACGTAATAACACACCACAGTTCTCGCCTGCACGACCTTCGTCAAGCAGTTTACGGAACATTTCTACACCAGTACACGTTGTCTTAGTAGTCGCATGAACACCAACGATTTCTACTTCGTCTGATACTCGTACAATACCACGCTCAACACGACCAGTTACCACTGTACCACGACCTGAAATCGAGAATACGTCTTCGATTGGTAGTAGGAATGGCTTATCGATGTCACGCTCTGGCTCGGGAATATAAGAGTCTAACGCTTCTGCTAACTCAAGAATCTTACCTTCCCATGCTGCATCGCCTTCTAGCGCTTTTAATGCAGAACCCTGGATAACTGGTAAGTCATCACCTGGGAAGTCGTATTCTGAAAGAAGTTCACGAACTTCCATCTCTACTAATTCTAGTAATTCTTCGTCATCTACCATGTCACACTTGTTCATGAATACGATGATGAATGGTACACCTACCTGACGTGAAAGTAGGATGTGCTCACGAGTCTGTGGCATTGGGCCGTCAGTCGCTGCTACTACTAAAATCGCGCCGTCCATCTGTGCAGCACCAGTAATCATGTTTTTAACATAATCGGCGTGACCTGGACAATCTACGTGTGCGTAGTGACGTGATGGAGTGTCATATTCGATGTGCGAAGTATTAATAGTAATACCGCGCTCACGCTCTTCTGGAGCGTTATCGATTTGTGCGAAGTTACGAGCTTCACCACCATAAGTCTTAGACAATACAGCAGAGATAGCTGCAGTAAGAGTTGTTTTACCATGGTCAACGTGACCGATGGTGCCTACGTTTACGTGGGGCTTTTTACGTTCAAATTTAGCTTTTGCCATGGTATCGCCTCAATCCAATAGTTTGGTGATGAAAACACACATATAGTAAAAATCCGATGCATAAATATGACATCGAATCGAGTATCGTTTAGGAGTTAGTATGACAGGCTGGTGCTGATAGGCAGATTCGAACTGCCGACCTCACCCTTACCAAGGGTGCGCTCTACCAACTGAGCCATATCAGCAATCAAATTTTGGAGCGGATGGCGGGAATCGAACCCGCGTTATCAGCTTGGAAGGCTGGAGTAATACCATTATACGACATCCGCGCAACCTAACATAGGCTACCTAACTACCTAGAAAAATGGTGGAGGGAGAAGGATTCGAACCTTCGAAGGCTGAGCCGTCAGATTTACAGTCTGATCCCTTTGGCCACTCGGGAACCCCTCCAGAGAAAATGGTGCCGGCACCAAGAGTCGAACTCGGGACCTACTGATTACAAGTCAGTTGCTCTACCAACTGAGCTATGCCGGCGTGTCATTTCGGGTTCGGATATTAGGTAAATGTGTCCAGGAGTGCAATAGATAAATGCGAAAAAACGTAAAAAAAGTTTCAAATGACGTTTTTTTGCTCTCGTTTTTTGAAAAAAGTGCAATTTCTAGGCGGATCTATTCCACATGACCACAAATCAATATCAAAGTATTGTCGCCTATTATTCGATAGTGTAATGTGCCTGACCAACCTAGAGGAATGGTTATGACATCAATAAACTCTATACAAGACGCACTTTACTTTGCTTTTCAGCGCGAGCATTGGGCTGAATTACGAAAATCAGTGCCACTGACATTGAGCCAAACAGAACTCGAAAACCTTCGCGGTATGAATGAGAAACTGTCACTCGATGAAGTAACCGATATTTATTTGCCTCTTAGTCGCTTATTGAATCTTTTTGTGGGCTCTAAACAACAACGAGGGCTCGTTCTGGGTAAATTTCTTGAACAGAAAAACGTCCCTAGCCCTTACATTATCAGTATTGCTGGTAGTGTTGCTGTAGGTAAAAGTACTACTGCCCGTATTCTGCAAACGTTACTCCAGCGTTGGCCAGAGCACCCTAAAGTTGATCTTGTCACTACAGACGGTTTTTTATATCCGCTTGCCGATCTTAAGCGCAAAGGTTTATTACAACGTAAAGGCTTTCCAGAAAGTTACGACATGAAAATGTTAGTCGAGTTTATCTCTGCAGTTAAAGCTGGTAATAAAGAAGTTTTAGCACCGCTGTATTCTCATGTCACTTATGATAGATGTCACGATGAACATCAAGCAATTCGTCAGCCTGACATTTTGATCCTAGAAGGTCTTAATGTATTACAAACTGGATTAGACACGCCTATCGATACAAGGCGCCCTTTTGTCTCTGATTTTGTAGATTTTTCCATTTACGTAGATGCAGAAGAAACCTTATTAAAACAGTGGTATAAACAAAGGTTTTTGCAGTTTAGAAAAGGAGCCTTTAGCGACCCAGACTCATTTTTTCATCACTACTCTTCACTAAGTGACGATGAAGCTAATGCGATAGCTGCTAACATTTGGGATACGATTAATGGCCCTAACCTGCAGCTGAATATCCAACCGACGAGAGAAAGGGCTCACCTTATTTTACAAAAAGGCCAAAATCACCTCATGAATAAAGTGCTTCTGCGAAAATAGCAGGTTTGGAGCCTAATTAATTAGGCTTTACTTCGCTTGCTCTTAAGCTTATCTCTCCCCCTACAAAAGCTTGTATTCCTTGCTCGTTTTCTAACAATACCGCCCCCTGCTTATCGATACCACGACATATGCCAGTGACCGCATTAGGTGCCATTAACAATGTAATTTCACGATTTATAAATAAATCATTGTCATTCCAACGTTGCAAAAATGCTTCTAAACCTTGTTGTTCAAATAATACTAAGTCGCGCTTAAGCTGACGGTGTAATTTAACTAAAAGCATGGTTTTATCTGGCATATGGCCCGTAGCAGATAGATCACTCCAAGGTTGATCAATTAATTCACCTTGCGCGGCTGACATACTCATATTAACTCCAAATCCTATAACCAATTCAGTTTGAGTATCAGAGTGATGACTTAATTCGATGAGAATGCCTGCTAATTTTTTATGGTCTAGATAAATGTCATTTGGCCATTTGACCCCAAGCCCTTCAACGCCTAAATCCTGCAAGGCTTGCACAATTGAACATCCCACAACTAGACTTAAGCCACTAGTACGCGCTATATCGCGATTTAAGCGCCAAAACAAAGACGCATACATGTGATGCCCGTACGGGGAAAACCACTTGCGGCCACGCCGACCACGTCCTGCAGACTGATATTCAGAGACGCAAATATCACCAGACTCAACCTCAGCTGCATGCTCCAACATAAAGGCATTGGTACTTTTGATTTCATCAAAGTAAAAACAACGATTATCGATGCTATTCACTAATTCGCTTTCGTTAATTAATGAAATCGCATTAGCTAATTTATAGCCTTTACCTTTTACACTGTAAATTTCAACACCGTAATCTTTGAGTGTATCAATATGCTGATTAATTGCAGCTCGGCTCAGTGATAACGTTTGCGCAATGGCTTCACCAGAAACAAAAACATTATGACGTAAACAAGCTAATATCTGCCTTTTACGTAACCAATGGTCATTCATTAGATTTCAATCTCCCCATCTGAACCCATAATCCGTGGTTCCACCTGCAAAGTTACCGCAAATAAATTAAAGACAACGTCAATAATGTGATGTGCTAACTGACAAATATCTTCACCCGTCGCATTTGCCAAGTTAACTAACACTAAAGCTTGATCTTGATGTACAGCTGCATCACCAATTCGTGTTCCTTTCAAACCAGCTTGATCAATCAGCCAACCTGCCGCTAACTTGTATTGTCCATCCATTTGCTTAAAGGCTACCAAAGATGGAAATTTCTGTTTAAGCAGCATAAATTCACTTTCAAGAATAATGGGGTTTTTAAAGAAACTTCCTACATTGCCCAACACTTTAGGATCTGGCAGCTTAGATTGACGAACCTGACAAACACAGTCAAATATTTGCTGTGCGGAAACTGTCGACGGATCCATATATTGTAATGGGCCATAATCTAATACTGGTTGCCATTGCTTAGGCAACCTCAATGTGACCTCAGTGACAACAGCTAAATTTTTTAATTGCTGCTTAAAAATGGATTCACGATAGCCAAATTGACACTGTTCATTGCTAAACACCTGGAGCTCATTTGTGTCTAACAGTAAAACTTCTATCTCATGACAAAAACGATTAAATTCTACGCCGTAAGCACCTATATTTTGTATCGGTGCAGCACCTACGGTGCCAGGTATAAGGGCCATATTTTCAAGCCCATTAATCTGATGTTCTAAACAAAACTCAACTAACGCATGCCAAAGCTCACCCGCTTGGACATTAACATAGTAATAGGAGTCATCAGTTGTTACCTTAATCCCTTTTGTCGCTACACTCACAACAGTACCTCGGTAATCGGTAGTAAATACCAAATTACTACCACCACCTAATATAAGCATCGGCAATCTATTCGAGTATAAATGTGAGCAAACCTCAATGAGTTCAGACTTTGTCTTCACATTAATCAAAGATGAGCAATTCTGTTTTAAGCCAAATGTATTAAGTGAAGCTAAGGAAAAAGACATAAAATAATCATTCATTCAAGTAATAGCATATTGTAACAGGGAAAATAATTTTAATTGTCGAGTTTTATTCTAAAAACTTAATATCACAATAATGTTACGCACAATGCACATGTGCAAGAAGGTGCAAATCAAACCAATATTAAGCTTGATACTATTCCGCTAAAAATAATCTAATTGTAGTATCTACCCTGAGAGGTTAATTGAAAGAAACAATACACCTGTCTGGCTTTAATCAATGTATCTAAGCAAACTGTCGAGCAACAGATTAGGGCTATAGTTGATCACTGAGTTATAAGGAAGATATTACTGCTGTAGAAATCGCACGTTGCATAGGTCGTCCTAGTCAGTGTGAAGCTGTTCTGTAAGTTTTCATCGTCTGCTCCAAATTTATCATTTAGCTGGTATTTTCAGATAGTCAGATTAACGATGCGAGGTGTGGTTCGCTCGACGGTTATACCATTCCGCAAAAAAATGTGATCTAATTGCTATATCCGTTACTCACCATTTGTAGTAATGAAACAACACACCAGTTTCGAATTAATCTGGCTATCCAAGCAAACAGCTGATGCCCGGATGCGTTTGCGATTATTGGCCGTAGCTCACTTTCTTGAGAGGGCGAATAGAGCTCAAGTCGCAGCGATAACAAAGATCAGTCGTCGGATTGTGAATCAATGGATCAGCAATTATTTAAGCCAAGGTCTAAGTGGCCTTGAGAGTAATACCAATTACATTAAATATATGATCTAATTAACCGTCATTCTCTTATTGCTATATTTATGAATAATATCAATCTTGCTGCATTAGCTAAATCTGAAAAAAGTGCTCGTAAACGTATCCGTTACC
>NZ_WSRZ01000032.1 GCF_009828585.1 Shewanella litoralis
ATTAGCCAAGCTCTAACGGGTGAGCTTTTGGAAAAGGGCGTTGAATTAATCACCACCGTTCGTAAGAACATGAAGAAAAAGTTTATTTCTTTATGGGATAGAGCCATGTTAAAAAAGCGATTCATCATTGAAACAGTAAATGACCAATTGAAAAATATTTCCTATATAGAACACTCAAGACACCGCAGCGCGCATGGGTTCATGCTTAATCTACTTGGTGGATTGATTGCATATTGTTTAAAAGACGAGAAGCCATCATTAAATCTAACAGCTCAAGAACTTGCGCTGTTAGATAGCACTAATATCGTGTTTGCTTAACCAGATCTGAGGTTAATCAAAAACCGCTGGATGCATTCTGAGTGGTCACATTATTAATGTGCAATGGTATAACTGGTAGGGGGTATTACTGACTGTCTGCGATGGACGCGATCTGAATGTATGATATCGTCAATGTATGTGCTTTGTATCATATTGAACTCTTATGGCGTTGATGTATTACGCACATTGTTCTTATCGGTATTTTATTGATATTGGCTATCATCAGCTGATAAGTGAACATGATTTTTTAGCGGCTCAATTGACATCAACAGAAACCTCAATCTTGCTAGGCTTTAAATGTCGATGAATTGGCGATTGGACAGGTACGCCCGCCGGATAAACAAGGACGTGATTGACCTATACGTAAAAAACAAACCCCGTATCAGCAAAGCTGATACGGGGTTTGTTTTATTCAATCTCGATAAAAAATCGACATTGAATTTTAATTTGGTCGGTATGAGAGGATTCGAACCTCCGACCCCTGACACCCCATGACAGTGCGCTACCGGGCTGCGCTACATACCGAAATTTTTTGATGTATACATCAGCACTTAGTGAGTGTTAACAACTGGGGTAACTAAGTGGTTATGCACTTTATCAACAGTAATTAATGAGCGCAAGCAGTTAGTTATATGCTAATTGCCGATTGGCTATAAACTACTCAACTTCCAACTATTCTCTTATTCAACTTCCAACTACCAACGGTCAGACTATTGATCCATTGCCAACCATTCGTCTGCGGCGGCAGTATATTACTAAAGTGCTGTTACGAAAGTGATGTCTTGTAGGGGGCGTTACTGTATTTGAAAAATGGTTTTATCGTAAGTTGGCAGCTCAATGAATCAACAGATAAGAGTGCGGCTAATCAAACACAATTAGCCGCAACGGTATTATTGATTATAGAGTCTACGGCCTTCTCGCATGACTTGGATTAGCTCTGGTGCGCTCATTTTTTTATCTAAGCGCTTATCGTAGTTAACATCATAAATACGGTATTTACCGAAGCGGTCAAGAACAGTGATTTCAGATTTTTGATAAATCGCAAAGCGGCGGCTGTCGCCGATGTACACCCAGGTTTCACTGTTGGGCTCTAATAGGCTGCGACCAGCACTATAGTCGGTGCTAGGGTTGGTACAACCTAAAACATGGCTGAGTATGGTTGGAGCAATACCGTAGTGGCTAGTGCGGTAATTGACTTTATTGCCATAGGTGTCTGGCCAATGAATAATGAGTGGCACATTCACATTCCCAGGCGATAAGTCGTTGCGCGCGTCGCTGCTGTTACTGGTAAACACTTGACCATAAGTACCGGTAATGATCACCACTGTGTCGTCGCTAACATTATTCAGTAAGTTAGACAGTTGCTGGTCTATAAAGTTAAGCGATTGACGATATTGATTAAATAACACCTTTTGCGCTGGTTTTAACTCCATTTTTGGTTTAATGGTTTGTACCCCTAAAAAACCGATAGGCGTGTCGTAGTCTTTTGGCGCTGTGAGGTTAACTAAGGCAAACCAGGGTTGCTTTTGGCTTGCCTGCCACGCGGCAACAGCATTGATGGTATTAATGTCTGCATCGGCACTGCCGTTAGCACCTTCGCTGGTATGTATTTGCATCCCTTTAAACATGGCGCTGTTGTTGATGTCGATACTTACCGTCGGCGCAAAAAAAGCTTGCTGATAGCCTTGCTCAGTTAAGATATTGGTTAGCATTGGGCTAGTGACAGTAAACTCTTTACGATCGCTGTAATTACCCTGTAAGCCATACATTAATGTAAACATGCTGGTGTCGAAATCGGTTCCACCACTGAAATGCTTCATAAAGCGTTGATTTTTATTACGGTACTGGCTTAAAAACGGCATGGTATCGTTATCGACCATATCAGCACGCAGACTGTCGATACTTATCAATAAGACGTTTTGTTGAGTGTCGGCGCTGCACTGCATTGGGTTTATTGGGTAGCTGAGTTTACGCGATTTTTCACTGCGCGATTGGGACGTTTGCATGTTGCTGTCGATACCGTGGCTTTCCATAAACGAGCGTGCTGTTGCTGGGTATGACACAGGATAGGCGTCGTCGAAACGAGTGACTTCTGTCATGCTGGTGGCGTCGGCCCAAATGTGGAACAAGTGGCTACTGACAAAGCAAGCACCGACAAAAAGCACAACGCGGTTACCCCACTGTTTTTTCTGTATTTTATCGATGCGTTTCCACAAAAAGTTTGCAGCTGTTAACTCAATTAGCACAATGACGATGGGCGTAATAATATAAGAAGTACTGTGGAGTAATGCATTGAGGTCTTGCCAGGCTAGGTCGAATGCAAATGGACTTAAATGTATCCCGTAGTCGTCATAAATGACTGTGTCATACAGTAAAGCATAGAGTCCGAGTGACGCAATAAACGCGGCAAAACCGCGTAAAATTTTAGAATAAGGTAGCAGTAAGGTAATCGGGAAAATAAACAGTAAGTAACCAATAAAGGCCAAAAAAGTAAAATGGCCAATGGTACTGATGGTAAGGTAGGCCCAACCGATAAAGGTTTCTGGGTAGCCCACACTGCCAATATATCGAGCGCCAATTAGCATCGCTAATATGCCATTAAAAAAGGCAAACCAGTGACCCCAATTAACTAAACGCGACACGTTATCTCGTGTCATTTGCTGCTTTTTGCGCTCGATCATCTTAACTCGTATTCCTACGTTATCATCACAGACTATTTCAGTGTAACTGATTGTTAGCCCTAGTGATAAATTTTATTTTGTCGATTACTTAACCGACTGTGTTAACGCTTTGGCAAATTGCTCTGCCACTTTTTGACGTGACTCATTGGGCACTTTTTTGTCAAGTAAATGGGTTACACAGTTACCTAATACCATTAGGCTTAAATCGGTAGGCGCTTGGTGCTTAGCAAGGGTAGCAAGCAGCTCGCTGATAAGTGCTTCAACTTGGGTGTTGGTGTATTTAGATTGAATTGCCATAGTCAGAAAACTTCGATAAAGAATGAATTAGCTGCACATAATAACGGATTTAGCCATTAATCGCCTCAAGTTTTATTCGACCTGGTTAAGGAATATCGCAAACCCTTGTTCGATTTATACTGTGGGTCTGATATCATTCTTTTTTAAATTATCATCTGCGACAGACTAGGGTTAACAAGGCTTATGGCGATTAGTATTGAGCAAGCAATTATTCACGAAATTTCTCAAGACGGTCAGGGACAAATGCGCTGTCGTTTACGTCCGCAACCGTTGTTGAATACCAACGCTGTTGAAACCATGTTAGAAGAATTACACCAGACTTACTCAGGTAAAGCGGGTAAGGGCTTTGGTTTTTTTGGCACTCACGGTGATGATGGCGAAGCCAACGATGAATTTGCGAATGCGTTAACCGGTTACCGCAACGGCGACTTAGGCTTTGTTGAGTTTAGTGGTCAAGCAAGTCAGTTATTGCAACAAGAGTTAGCCAAGTACGATTTTAGTCAGGGCGGCTTTTTGTTGATGTCTTGCTACACCAGCATGACGAGCGACTATTTGTTTGTGGCATTGCTAAGTGCTAAATCATCAATGACAGTTTTAGATGATATGGAATTGTCGCAAAACAATCATTTAGATTTAAGCAATATTCAGTTAGCGGCGCGCATCGATTTAACCGAGTGGCAAGCAGATAAAAGCTCGCGTAAGTATATTTCGTTTATTCGTGGTCGTGCTGGTCGTAAAGTAGCCGACTTCTTTTTAGACTTTATGGGCTGCGTTGAAGGGGTAAACACCAAAGCGCAAAACAAAACGTTAATTCATGCGGTTGAAGATTTTGTCGCGGGCAGCGAGCTGACTAAAGATGAGCGTCAAGAGTGCCGTAATAAAGTGTTTGAGTATTGCTCTGAGCGAGCAGATGCGGGTGAAGTGATTGAAGTTAAAGACTTGGCTGATGAATTAGCCGACTCCGGTATGGATTCATTTTATGATTTTGCCTGTGGCGGCAGTTATGAGCTTGATGAAGAGTTTCCGGCAGATAAAGCCAGTTTACGCAGTTTGAAAAAGTTTTCGGGCACTGGCGGCGGTGTAACGTTAAGTTTTGACGGCGGACATTTAGGCGAACGTGTGATTTACGACCCCGTATCTGACACCATTTTAATTAAAGGTGTGCCCGCTAACTTAAAAGATCAGTTAGACCGACGTTTGAAAGGCGAGTAATCATCAAGTAGGGTTATTTATATCGTTAAATTAGCGTCCAATGAGGGCGCTTTTTTATATTGAATCATCATTTTTTTGTATCAACTGGTACGATTATTCAACGAGGATCCGTTTTTTGCTTTTCATTACGCTTTAGTTGAGTAAACTAGCGCCAATTTTTGAGCATTTTTGTTTGTTATGCCTTTAATGGTGTAACCAACTTTGGGGGAGCGATGATCACTGCATACGCCTATCAAAATAGACAACTGGTCACCACAGAATTAAAAGTCGGTGACCAGGTACCTGAGTCGACATTATGGTTAGATTTATTAAAACCCGATGATAAAGAACGTGATTGGTTGAGTTCGTTTTCTGCTGAAGAAGTGCCCGACGAAGAAGATATTAAAGAAATTGAGGCCTCGGCACGTTTTTACCAAAACCAAGACGGCTTACACATTAACTCGTTATTCCCACAACGCGTCAGTTCTGATGTGCGCGCAGTAAACGTATCGTTTAACTTACGTAAAGCGTTTTTACTGACCATTCGTGAAGAAGATGTCGGTTTAATCCGTTTATTGCGTAACTATTTGCGTTTAGGCCGTTTAGACATCACCACGCCGCAAGGCTTGTTATTAGAGCTATTTAATTTAAAAGTAGATTACTTATCAGATTTAATCGAAGACGTGTATAGCGTACTTGAAAATGTCGGCGAGCAAGTGTTTAACGACGACGAGCTTGATGACGTGTTTAAACTCATTACCCTGCAAGAAGACTCTAACGGTAAAATTCGCTTAAGTTTGCTCGATACTCAGCGTTCGTTACGCTACATGCAACGTTATTACCGTGAAAGTTTGTCTGATGAGAACTTAAAATCGATTCGTGAAATGTTGTCAGACATTGAATCATTAATGCCTCACAGTCAGTTTATTTTCGATAAGTTACAGTTTTTACTTGATGCGGCAATGGGCTTTAGTGGATTGCAGCAAAACAAGATTATTAAGATATTTTCGGTATCGGCGGTGGTGTTTTTACCGCCAACCTTGATTGCGAGCAGCTATGGGATGAACTTTCATATTATGCCCGAACTGGATTGGCGCTTTGGCTACCCAATGGCCGTCGCATTAATGCTAGCCAGTGCGGCAGGGACTTATTTTTTCTTTAAACGCAAAGGCTGGTTGTAATTTATACCATTGCGCGTTAGTAAATGCTCTCTCAGCGAGAATTTAAAAGGGCTTAAACAAGGCGTATGACTGAATGAATAGTTATTCTCTTTCGAAGTCATGCAACGCAGTGTAAGCCCTTTTAAAACTCGCCTGAAAGGAATGCCCCAGCCGCTTTTGCTTTACGTTCTCGCTATTTGAAAGGGAACAACCATGACTACATAGCGACGCCTTAATCAAAACCGCTGGACGCATTCTGAGTGGTCACTTATTAATGCGCAATGGTATTAACCTTGTGAAAGCTTCATTTTTATCCGTCAATAGCGTGTAACAAAAAGCCACTTCCTAAAACAAGTGGCTTTTTGATTAATACTGCTTATTAAGGCGAGTTTAATTTGTTCCGATACCAAAACTGATTTTATCTCTTGGGTTAAGATAGGCATGAATTATCTTAGGCAGTCCCGCTGCCGGTAAGCTACGTACTATGGTGATATTGTGATTTTCTAAGCTAATGATTGGTGCCTGGTCTTTAGGCACCAGTTGGTCATACACCACAATATTAGGAAATAATAGTTGCTGTAGGTTAACCGACATCACCATGGCAAATTGGCCGCTCGATAACTCAACAATGCTTCCTGGTGGATAAATACCCAGCATTTTAATGAGTTTACTCACGTATTCTGAATTAAGTTTTTCATTGTAGTTTTTGTACAGCATGCCTAGTGCCACACTCGGCGGTTTACCCTTAATCTGGCCCGTGCCATTACATAAGTTGTCGTATTCATTGACTACCGCAATAAGTTGCGACAGTTTATCAAGATTGTCAGCTTTAAGCCCTTGTGGAAAACCGCTACCGTCTAGAAATTCGTGATGATTTGCAATTAATGGTTTGGCTTCTTCTGGGAAACTGTCGGCTAACTTTAAAAAGTTAATGCTCATTAACGGGTGCTGTTTGATAAAGTTTTCTTCAGGGGCAGACAGCGGGACACGTTTATTAAGAATTGTACTGGGCACTTTGAGCTTGCCAATGTCGTGAAATAGCGCACCAAGGCCGATGGTTTCAACTTCTTCGCGGCTCCAGCCAAGCTCTTTAGCCATTAACATGCATAGCATGGCAACGTTGAGAGAGTGGTGGTAAATATGTTCATCGTTTTTGGCATCGCCCATTAAATGCAATGCAAGGTTGTCTGAGTTGAGCAACATATTGGTCATGTTGCTAATTAAATCTTTGGCCTCACTCACGGCATTGAGTGGGCGGCTGCTCACTTTTGACACCATCGAGCGCATCATGGCGACTGAACGTTCAAACTGTTGTTCGGTTTTCTTTAAATCACGTTTGAGCTTTTTTTGTTCATCTATTTTGGCTGTTTTGTCGCTAAGCATTTGCTCTTTTAGTGCAGTGAGTTCTTCTTCTGAAGGCGGTTGTTGCACATCGGCCGATGTTACCGGTTCTATGTCGCTTTTTTCAGGGTCAAAAAACACATCCTTGAGTCCTAATCCTTTGATTAGCTCAATTTGGGCACTATTTTTGATTTTAAAACTGCTAAACAAGAATGGGTGATCTTTCCACGAAATAGGCAGACGGATAAAAGTACCCACTTCAAGTTGTTCTACAGCGACTTTTTGGTTTTTTTTCATAATGTTGTCATGGTGACGTTATAGAACAACTCGCTATGTTTGCCTTTATGCTTTACAGGGCCTTTGTTGGCGTGGCAGCATAATACTATAAATGGACAAATAATAGTTACCCCCTATGGATTTTATTGAAGTATATCCCAATGTGATTAGCGATGATTTGTGTGACCGCTTAATCGCTGCATTTAATGCGCACCCTAATGTCGGCCCGGGCCAAACTGGTTTTGGCGTGGATAACGAAAAAAAGCGTAGCCGTGATTTAATGTTAGATGCTTTTGACGATTTAGCTGACTTAAAAAATGAGCTTTTAGCTGTAACGTTTACGCAGATGACGGATTATTTTACCCAATACTCATTAGCATTAATGGGTGCGGTGTCGGTGCAAGTGACCGATGATCAAGGGCAAGCTCAAACATTAACGCCTAACAATTTTGATACTTTAGGCAAGCCCAGAGCAAGCACCTTAACCAAGTATTTGTATCGCAGTGGCACAATCAATATTCAACATTATCAAAAAGGCCTTGGGGGATATCCACATTGGCATTCGGAGCAGTTTCCGCAAAATGGCCATAATGAAGCCTTGCACCGTGTGGTGTTATACATGTTTTATTTAAACGATGTTGAAGAGGGCGGAGAGACAGAGTTTTATTACCAGCAGCGTAAAATCAGCCCTAAAAAAGGCACCATGGTGATAGCGCCTGCCGGTTTTACGCACAGCCATCGTGGTAATGTGCCCATTAGCAACGATAAATATATTGCAACGTCTTGGGCCATGTTTAATCGTGCCGAGCAGTTATACGCGCCACTGAGCTAACGTTTTAGACTCAGCCGTGGGATTAACGCGTATTGACTGGATCGTGTTGCCTAGATCGTGTCAACTAGAGCGGAAACTCAATAATAAATGCCGCGCCGCCCAACGAGCTGGTATTAATGGTGAGCGTGCCGCCATAGCTATTGACCAACTCATGGCAAACGGCAAGCCTAATGCCCTGGCCGGGTGATTGCGTGTCGGCGCGTATACCTCGTTGTATAATTTTTTGTTTTATGGCCTCATCCACTCCGGGGCCGTCATCTACTACGCTTAGGCATATAGTGTTGCCATCTTTTATGTGAGCGTTCACGCTGACTTGGTTTATGCACAGCCTACACGCGTTTTCCATTAAATTACCTAGCAACTCCATTACATCGCCTTTGCTTAACGGCAACGCAAGATTTTCACTGATATTGTGGCTCAATGAAATGTGTTTTTGTTGGTACAGTTTAGTGAGCATTTGCGCGAGCGATTCAACAATGGGTAGCAGCTCGGTGTGTTGAAAATGCAACCCTTGCTGGCCAAGCATAGCGCGCTTGAGCTGGTATTGAACAAGGTGGTCCATGTCATTAATTTGCTCAAGGATGTGTTTGTTTTGTTGCTGTCTCTCTAAGGTGCTGTCGTCAATAATAGCGATGCTTGCGGCTAGACGCGTTTTAAGGCTGTGAGCAAGGTCATTCATCGCATTTTGATAACGCGTTTGGCGATCATCTGCTTGCGTGATTAATTGATTAAGTGCGGTAGTGATCCCTTGCAATTCCTCTGGATAATCGTGAGATAACCGCTGTTTGCGTCCACGTTGAAGCTCAATCAACTCAAGTTTTAATTGCGCTAAGGGGCGCATGCTCCAATAGGCTGCGCTGATCAGTAATAACAACGCGACAAGTAATATTATGGCGAGCCTAAAATAGGTGAGTCGATTAAACTTGCTCAGTTCGGCTTTAAGCTCGCCGGCATCTTGTAAAATCAATAAATGGTACATTTGCGCGTCGACATCAATGCTCAGCAGGTAAGCAAAGTAGCTTTGATTTTGGTTAAAATTAAGATAAAACGGCGGCAAGTCGTCTTTAATGGTCAGGTATTGTTCGCATATTTGGCTTAGGTGTAAATCAGTGGCGTATTCTGAACGCCATAACGTGTCATAACCCGCATTACAAGTTGCCATAATGTATTGAATATCAATGTCATCACCTTCACGCGCCTGGGTTATCGGTACTAAATTATTTTCGCGAAATTCAGCGGCGATAATGGGCAATTTAGCAATAAGTTCGCTGGTGGTTTGGTTATATCGATTTTGAGCGTGGAGTAAATTAATTAACCAGGCTAAGCCAAACCCGACGAGGGCAATGATGCACAAGGAGGTGACAAACATCCTTGTGAGTAAACGCTTTTTGGGCTGCAGAGTTAGTCGCATGGGTGGTTAAATTTATATCCTTGGCCGCGAATGGTCATAATGGGGTCGATTATCCCGCCTTGACTGAGCTTTTTTCGTAATCGGCTTATCATCACTTCGATAGTATTTGGGTCGCCTTCTTTATCGGCATAAATCACATCAAGCAGACGCTGTTTGGCCACCACTTCATGGCTATGGCGCATTAAATATTCCAGTAGTTGGTATTCAAATGCGGTGATGTCTAGTGGTGTTTGTTGCAGGCTGACTTGTTTGGCGGCTAAATCTAATTGTAATGGACCACTGGTAATGACGGAGCGAACAAAACCGCCACTGCGACGTACGATGGCATCTAGCCTGGCGATAAGCTCTTCTTTTTGGAAAGGTTTGACTAGGTAATCGTCGGCGCCAGCGTTGAGTCCTTCAACTTTATCTTGCCAGGTTAAGCGTGCTGTTAAAATGATGATCGGCGCTTTCACATCAGCCGAACGCAGTGATTTTATGAGGCTGATATCGTCTTGGTCTGGCAGGCCTAGGTCAATAATGGCCACATCAATAGGGTAATTCGTTGCTTGATAAAAGCCTTCTTTGGCGGTTAAGGCCACTTGTACCTGATTACCCGCATCGCTCAGTTGCACCGTTAAGTGATGCGATAAAATCGGATCGTCTTCTATGACCAATATACGCATTTTTATCCTTAACGAAGGTGATATGAAAAGAATTATATTTCATCGATAGTACCTTATCTATTTGTTTGGTTGAATATTAACCGTAATAAATATCCTGCACTATTATGCTTGCGGCCCTAGGTTAAGTTGTCGTAGGACGTTAGAATGATGCCATTAATGGATAATCAAAGGATTAAGATGAAATTTACAGGAATGATATTGGCAGGCGTTTTAAGCTTGTTTTCAACCGTTGCGGTGAGTGAAACATTTACGTTTACTGCTATTCCAGATGAAGATGAAAGCCAGTTACGCACTCGCTTTGATAAAGTTGCTGTGTATTTGTCTGAGCAATTAGGCGTTGAAGTGAAATATGTGCCAGTAAAATCGTACTCTGCTGCAGTCACCGCCTTTCGTAATAATCAAGTTCAGTTAGCCTGGTTTGGTGGTTTATCTGGTGTACAAGCCCGCCGTTTAGTACCGGGTTCAGAGGCCATTGCCCAGGGTTTTGAAGACCAATTTTTCAAAAGCTATATTATTGCGCATCATTCTACGAAGTTAGCTGCAACCGATAGCTTTCCGCTATTAAATGATTATACCTTTACGTTCGGCTCAAAAGACTCAACATCTGGGCGTTTAATGCCACAGTATTTTATTGAAAGTAATGTGGGTCAATCTGTCGATAAAATCTTTAAGCGCATTGGTTTTTCAGGCGACCATAGCCGTACTATTAGCCAGGTTGAGGCCGGTGTGTATCAAGTGGGCGCGGTAAATTACAAAGTGTGGGACACCGCAGTTGAAAAAGGCGAAGTTGACACGTCAAAAGTCAGCGTGATCTGGCAAAGTCCGACTTATCCAGATTACCAATGGACAGTGCATTCTGGTGTAGACACTGTTTATGGTGCAGGCTTTAAAGACAAGCTAACCAAAACCTTAATCGACATGAAAGATAAAGATTTATTAGACAGCTTTCCACGCGAATCATTTGTACCAGCGAGTAACAGTGATTACGAGCCTATTGAACGTGTGGCGAAAGCGATTGGAATGTTAGATTAATGCTGACCGTTGTTGATACCGATTTAGGCTATGGGCAAAAAATTATTTTGCCCAACATCAACTTGGCACTCAATGCCAATGAGCATGTTGCGATTTTGGGGCCGTCGGGTGTCGGTAAAACGACCTTGTTACATCATCTGTATCAACAACTGGCTGAGCAAACGTGTTTGTGTTCACAGGCACAAGGTTTAGTCGACAATCTGTCTATTTTTCATAATGTGTTTATCGGCGGATTAGCACGTCATTCTCGTTGGTATAATATGGTTAATTTGTTGCTACCGTTTACACAACCACAGCAACAAATTAGCGTTATTTGCCAACAGCTTGAATTGAATATGCCACTGCAAAAAAAAGTCAGCGAGCTCTCTGGCGGTCAACGCCAACGTGTCGCGCTTGCTCGTGCGTTGTTTCAGCAACAACCAGTATTTATGGGTGACGAGCCTTTTTCGGCGTTAGATCCACTTATGGGTGTGAGGTTGCTCAATTTAGTGAAACAATCACATCAAAGTGTTATTTGTGTTTTGCACGATGCTGAGCTGGCGTTGGCGCATTTTGATCGCATTATTGTGATTAGTGCAGGCAAAGTGGCGCTAGATGCTAACGCTAAGCAACTCACTCTGGCCTATTTGTCTCAGCATTATGTTGTGGCCGATGAATCGCCTCATCGTGCAAATTAACCCTAACAAAATGGTAAATACCGCTTCGACACGTTTTTTCCCTTTTATTGGCCACTGGCAAAAAATCACCTTAGGGTTATTTCTACTGGTGCTTGTGTGTTGGTTTTTTGCCGACACAGAAGTGATTGCATTAGAGCCCTGGGCTGAACTTGGGCGGATGTTTACGGGGTTTATCACACCTGATTTTGGCGCAACCGAATATTTATTAGAGGCCGTGTGGCAAACCATCAGCTTTGCGTTATTAGGAATTTACCTGGGGCTATTGCTCGGATTTCCATTAGCGCTAGCCTATCAACACCCTTTGATTGCGGCTATGTGCGCCTTTATTCGGGCTATTCATGAAATTTTTTGGGCGCTGATTTTTTTACAAGTTTTTGGGTTATCACCGCTTACCGGTATTTTAGCTATTGGCCTGCCATATGCCGCCACATTTGCTCGCGTGTTTGCCGATATTTTACAACAAGCTCCCATGCAAACCGTGTTTGCTATGCCTAAAGGTACGGACAGGTTGTCTGCACTGATTTATGGCCGCTGGATGCATATGTATCCGCAAATTGTGGCATATATTCGTTATCGCTTTGAATGTGCGCTTCGAAGCAGTGCAGTATTAGGGTTTATTGGTATGCCGACGCTAGGGTTTTATTTAGAGTCTGCGTTTCGTCAAGGCCACTACCAGCAGGGCGGGGCGCTGTTGATCTTGTTTATCGCCTTGATAGGCACTATTCGTTTTTGGGCGAAGCCCGCGATGCTATGGGTTTACTTACCGTTAGCCGTATATTTTTTACCTGAGTTACCCGTGCTTCAACCGCAATTGATTTGGCGCTTTATCTCGATAGATATTTTACCGCCGATGCTCCAAGGGCAAACGCTCACTACCTGGTTTGCTGCAGACACATTTATTGCTGTCTGTGAATGGGCTTATGAGTTAGTGCGCGACCAAGTGTGGCCGGGGATAATCGCTACGTTAGTTTTAGCTTGCTGCGCGTTGGGCTTAACCCATGTCTTAACCTTAATAATGTTACCGCTCAATACGACATTGATGATGCCCAAATGGGTCATCATGCTAATGCGCGGGGTGAATTTAATATTGCGTTCATTGCCCGAATACTTATTAGCGTTTGTGTTTATGTTGTTACTTGGCCCATCAATGCTACCGGCAATCATTGCGCTAGCATTGCACAATAGCGGCTTAATGGTTTTTTTAATGGCTCGGCAGTCGGATGATATTATTGTGCCGTTAACTTATCGCCCACGATTAGATCACTATAGCTATGTTGTGTTACCTGCAATTTATCCACACTTTATGGGGTTATTGTTTTATCGCTTTGAGGTCATTATTCGCGAAACCGCTATTTTAGGCATGTTAGGCGTAATGACATTAGGGTTTTATGTGGACAGTAACTTTGCTGAAATTCGTTTTAGTGGTGCGTTATTGTTATTGATGTTCACAGCAGGTTTAAATGTGTTGGTTGATTACATTGCCCGCAGACTGCTTCAAGCGCCGCGGGACAAATTACAAGCGTGTTAACCCTGCGATTATCAAACGAGCCACTGACTCATTATATTGCTGGCAATATTACTCGCGATAGTCACCGCGAATGCAATAAAAATGATCCCCACTAATAAATCAATAATGGTATTGGCCGCGAGTAGTTTTTGTTGAATACGCGGTTTAGATAACACTAATGCTAATAAGCCAAACCAAATAAAAGACAGACTAAATAATACTATTGCCGCGGCTGTTTTAGTGGCAAAACTCACTTGTGGGGTAATGAGTACCGTAAACAGCGTAATAAAAAAGATTAATGCTTTGGGATTGAGTAAATTGGTATACAAGCCAATTTTAAACCCCTTAAATGACGACATTTGTGCCACATTGTCAATCGGTGAAGTCACTACCTGAGCGGGTTGACGTTTTAATTTAAGTGCTTTGAAAGCTGATGTTAGCGCGCCAAATCCCATCCAAGCCAAATACCCACTCCCAATAAGTTGAACCACAATATAAGCTACAGGTGATTGCTGGATCATCACGCTGATCCCCAAGAGTGACAATAGGGTGTGAACCAAAATAGCAGCGGCGATCCCTAAGGCGCAATAAACGGCGGTTAAGCGTGTTTGTTGCGTAGCCATCTTTACGACGATGGCAAAGTCCGGCCCTGGGCTCATTAATGCGACTATATGTATAACCGCTAAACTGGCTAATAAAGTGATGTCCATATTCATTGTGCTCTGATATTGATTTTATTTTATGGTATAAGCCAATGATAATGCCTTAGTTATACAAAAAAAGCGCTATATTAGCGCTTTTTTATATTCGAGCTGACTAAGTCTGTTATTTACTGTTTAGCACTTGCTCTTCAAAGCTTTTTGCTGCTTTACCCGCTTGTGAATTGTTAAAGGTTTCTTCGTTAAACTCACCTTCAGATTTAGCAATAATCACTGTTGCGACAGCATCTCCGGTTACGTTTACTGCTGTGCGGATCATGTCTAGCATTCTGTCGACACCAATAATCAACGCAATACCTTCAACCGGTAAACCGACTTGGTTAAGCACCATTGCAAGCATAATTAAGCCCACGCCAGGCACACCCGCTGTACCGATAGATGCTAACGTTGCGGTAACAACAACCGTTGCATAATCCATAATGCTTAATTCAATGCCAAATACTTGCGCAATAAATACCGTGGCAACACCCTGCATAATGGCAGTGCCATCCATGTTAAGTGTGGCACCTAATGGTAAGGTAAATGAGGCGATTTTATTGTCTACGCCCATTCTGTGTTCTGCCGTTTCAATCGTGACAGGTAATGTCGCGTTTGAACTGGCCGTACTGAATGCAAATAATTGTACGTCACGGATTTTACGTAAAAACATCAGTGGGCTTAAGCCTGAAAACAGCTTTAATAATGTGGGATAAACTACTAAGCCTTGGATAAATAATACCGCGACGACTAAGAAGAAGTATTTAACCACACTGCCAAAGGTCTCTAGGCCTAGCGTTAAGCTCAGCGTTGCCATTAAGGCAAAAACACCATAAGGCGCTAACTGCATAATCAGCGTGACTACACGCATGATGACTTCATTAAGGTCATTAAAGAATGATGCGACACGTGCACCACGTTCACCTATGTGTGAGATAGCAAAACCAAAAATAACTGCAAATAGAATGATCTGCAGCATATTGCCTTCACTCATGGCTTGCATAGGGTTGGTGGGTACGATATTAATAAGGACTTCAGACAGACTCGGTGCATCTTTTGCTGTGTATTCTAATGCGTTACCTGCAAGACTGGCATTGCCTGGATGGATAATCACCGCGGCTAAAATGGCAATGGTGAGCGCAATAGCTGTAGTAAATAAATAGAATGAAATGGTTTTACCACCAAGACGTCCTAACTTAGATGGGTCGCTTAGTGAACAAGTACCACAAACAAGTGAAATAAATACTAGCGGTACGACGAGCATTTTTAAGCTGGAAATAAAAATAGTGCCAATCACATGTAAGAATCCATCGGTGATGTATTCTTGAATAAACGCACTACCTGGGAAAAAGTTTCGTAATGCGAGGCCAAATAAAATGCCTATTCCCATACCGATTAAAATTTTGCTCGTGAGTCCGAGCTTGCCTTGTTTACTCACAGAGTATTCCTTTTCATTATAATATTTTTAGATCTTTTTTGAATGCATTAAAGACTAGCAGGAATCGCCCTTTTAGGAAATGGCCAAAAAGTGAAAGTTTTAGAGGATAAATGACACAGAAAACAATAGAGTTATGGTAAAGTTACAAGATATTTGCGTATTGTTAATCTATAAGTAACTATAATAATTATTTAGTTTAATCTTAATGTAACAGGGAGCCTGACAATGAGGTCAGCATATAAAGTATATTTTGCACTTTTATGTTCATTTTTTCTCTTCGCTTGTGGTGGTGGGGGAAGTATTACAGATGATGGGACAGGAGATGGTACAGATACAGCGACAACAATAATAACCTTAGCTATCGACAACACTCAAGTTTCTGTCGCTGAACCGGCAACCATTACCGCAACGGTAAAAGACTCATCGGGTAAAGCGGTAAGCACTCTGGTTACTTTTACGCTTAATAACGAGACTTATGGCTCATTTTCGCCAAGCACAGGCGAAGTCGTCACTAACTCCAGTGGTGTGGCGACAATTCAGCTTAATACAGCAGAAATCAATACAGGTGCAACGGTTACCGCAACGACCACATCTGGTGAAAGTGCTTCATTGTTTGTCACTATGACAGGCGATGGTGGTGCAGCCGGTGGTGGCGCGCAAGTCTCTTTGGTGTTAACTGATGCTGCGGGTAATACTATTCAGTCTATTAGTACATTATCGCCAGGCAAATTAACCGCAACCGTTACCGGTATTACTAAAGCATCTATTGTGACTTTTGATAGTCCAATTGGTGATTTACCGGTTAAGACTGCAGTTACTAATGCTCAGGGTAAAGCGACCGTTGATATTTATGCTGGTAGTTCTTTAGGCGCTGGTGAAGCAACCGCAACCTTATCGAGTAACGAAAGCGGTTCTACTATCGTGGTGGTCGGTGCAACTAATGTTGTTATGGGCAGTGGCACTCCATTTGTTGAGGGTGTGGCTTCTATTAGCACTACTGATTTATCTGCGGGTGGCACGGCAACTGTTAGCGTGTCTATTCAAGATGATTTAGGCAATCCTTTTACTCAACCTGTCGATGTTAATTTTTCATCTACTTGTGCAACTAAAAGCCCAGCTCAAGCGGTGATCAGTTCGCCGGTGTCTTCAAGTAACGGCGTTGCAACGTCAACTTATCGTGCTGAAGGTTGTGTTGGTGAAGACCAAATTAACGTAACGGCTAACGCTGGTGGAATAAGCTTATCTGCTGTTGGTACTATTAATGTGCTTCAGGCTGATGTTGGTAGTATCGTGTTTGTTTCTGCCGTCCCTGAAAATATTAGTATTTTAGGCACTGGCGGTACAGAGTCTTCAATCGTTAAGTTCAAAGTATTAGACAAAAACAGTAATGTTGTGGCTAATCAAAATGTGAAATTTTCACTCAACACCAGTGCTGGTGGTGTAAAAATTGACCCATTACAAGCAACGACTGACAATGATGGTATTGTGCAAACAGTGGTTACCACGGGTACTGTCGCCACGTCTTTACGAGTGACTGCTACTGTTGATAATGGTGCTGTACCTGCTATTTCAAGTCAATCAAGCCAATTAATCGTATCTACGGGTATTCCAGATCAAGACAGTTTCTCTTTAGCTGCGACGTTGTTAAACGCTGAAGGGTGGGATGTTGATGGCACTACCGTAACAATTACTGCTCGTATGGCTGATGCCTTCAATAACCCTGTACCAGATGGAACCACGGTCTCATTTACCACTGAAGGTGGTTCTATTGAAGACGCTTGTCAAACCCTAGATGGTGCATGTTCTGTGTTGTGGACCAGCCAACTGCCAAGACCAGAAGGTGAAACGCTTCTTAATGGCGCAGGGCAGATGTATCGTAACCCTAATGCATCTCTAGCTTACGACGCTACATTAGACCTTTATGGTAATATTTATGGTCAAAAATATGGTGGTCGTGCAACGATTACCGCGACGGCCATTGGTGAAGAGTCTTTCCCAGACCTTAATGGTAATGGTCGATTTGATGCATCAGAAGCGTCAGAGTTTCTTACTGGCACAGATGTTACTGGGCAGTCATTTGATTTAACTGATGCATATAATGACTATAACGAAGACGGTTTCTTTAATCCGCAGCAAACAGGCGGTCAAGCTGGTGGTACTTTAGAAGAGTTAATTGATTTTAATGCTAACGGTGTTTTTGACGCTAAAGACAGTAAGTACAACGGGGTGCTTTGTTCAGATCCTGTGCACAGTGCTTGTGCTGATGGTGTAACTGATTCTAAGTCGTTGTTTGTCCGTCGTAGCTTAACTTTAGTGATGTCTGGTAGCCAAGCATATGCAACAGCACCGAGCAGTATCGTTGTTGTCGATAGCACTGGCACTCACTCTGGTGAAAGCAGCATGACGATCGTCGGTAAAGGTTCTGCAACGGCAACGTTCACTATTTCTGATTTACATAATCAGCAAATGCCAGCAGGTTCTATTGTACGATTTACAACATCTGCAGGTTCTGTCGTGAGTACAAGTGAATACACATGGCCGAGCTCGAATTACAATGGTGGCCGTCAATTTACGGCCACTATTAAAGGTGAAGATGAACCTAACTCGGGTGTATTCCTTGTGGAAGTTGAATCACCTAATGGTTTAGTCACGCCGGTAGTATCGATAGGGGTTACGATTCTTTAATTGTTAACCAATATTTGTTGTTTTTAGAAGGGCGCATTGAGCGCCCTTTTTGTTGATTACCAATCAATATAAACATGCCCTGTCTTAGATGGCTTATTTCTAAACCGTTAGGCAATAAAAAAGCCAGTGACGAAAGTGACTGGCTTTTTAATGTCTTGATAATGTCGCTTTGCTGAAAACGTTATCGTTGGAACTGATATACGCTGCCAAGCTTTAAGATTTGGGTTAACTCATCTAATGCGGTGCGCGATTCAATAATCAATTGCGGGTCTGCCAAATCGCTTACGGTGAGCTGGTCGCGGTAGTGTTTATCTACCCAGGTATTTAAGCGAGTAAACAAGGCGTCATTCATTATGGTGTTTTGGTTTACCGCGGCAACTTCTTGCTCGTTCATTGCCACGCGTAAACGTAGACAAGCTGGGCCACCACCGTTTTGCATACTTTGTTTTACATCGTAATAGCGCACTTGCTTAATGGGGGTGCCTAGCGTGACAAGTTCATTTAAGTAAGCAAATACTGCAGGGTTTTCTTGACAATTAGTGGGTGCAATAATCGCCATTTCGCCAGAGGGTAAAGTAATAATTTGTGTATTAAACAAATAACTACGAACCGCATCATCGATTGATACCTGACTGGTTGCCACTTTAACAAAATGCATGTCAGCGTTCATTTTACGACGAATTTCATCAAATTTTGTGTCGGTATTTAAAAACGCTTGCTCATGATAAAACAACACGTTTTGGTTACCGACAGAAATCACGTCATTGTGGAATACACCCTGGTCGATAACATCAGGGTTTTGCTGCATAAATACACAACTTTCATCTTCAAGCTGGTGCAAACGCGCAACCGCTTGTGATGCTTCTAATGTTTGGCGCGCTGGGTATTTTGTCGGTTTTACAGCACTTGGATTAGTGGCTTCTTGGCCATAAACAAATAGTTCAACGCCAGCGTGTCCATATTCGCTACATAAACGCGTATGATTTGCTGCGCCTTCGTCACCAAAGCTTGTGTGCTCTGGGAGATGTTGATGATGTTTAAAGTGGCGATCGTTATTAAAGGTGGCTTGCAAAATATTGCCCGTGGTAATGGGCTCAATACTGCGATGTAATTTGTCGACTAAATTGGCAGGAGTGAAATGCACTTTTCCGTCGCGAGTGTCGGCACTGGGTGAAACCGTTGCGGCGTTAGCTGTCCACATACTCGATGCGCTGCAACAAGCATTAAGCAATGCAGGAGCCTGTTGAGCGGCTTTTTGTAAAACTTCAGCATCTGACCCAGAAAAACCAATTCGACGTAGTGTGTATAGATCTGGGCGCTCCTGTGGGGCTAATACGCCTTGTACCATACCTAAATCGGCTAACGCTTTGGCTTTTTGCAAACCTTGTTTGGCTGCTGCCTTTGGGTTTGAAGTGAGGGCCGCATTACTTAATGAGGCGACATTACCAAACGATAATCCAGCATAGTTATGGGTTGGTCCAACCAACCCATCAAAGTTTGCTTCAAAATGCTTCATTCGTGATCCTTGAAAATTTTTGTGAATAATTATTATTGTAGTTACACTTTTTTGTGTTACTTATAAAAAAGGAAACGTGATTGCTCATGTCAGTTAACGCTAAATTAACGTCAGTATACTGAAGCTATAAGGCTTAACAAGGTGTGTTAATTTTGCACAAACACGCATAAATGACTAAAAATGCACTGAAGATGCTCGCAAGTATCATTAAGTGAACAATTACGTTTAAAAAACGCATATTATTTTTTCTATTTTTTATTATTGTTTAAAAAATGACTTAATAACCTATATAAAAGAGGGATTAACTTGAAACTATTGTCTCAACCCTCTATATATGGAATCAATTTTCTATATTTTGAGACTTTTTGGCGCAAATAAAACTATGGGTAAATCGCTAGTTATTGTCGAATCGCCGGCCAAAGCCAAGACAATTAATAAATATCTTGGTAAAGATTTCATCGTGAAGTCGAGTGTGGGTCATATCCGTGACTTACCGACTTCGTCTACTTCTGACGGTACAACTGCAACTAAAACCGCAGCTGAAGTCAGAAAAATGTCGCCTGAAGAAAAAGCTAAATACAAGCTAATCAGGGACAAGCAAGCACTTGTGGCGCGTATGGGCGTCAATCCAGATAAAGACTGGGCTGCCAAGTATCAAATTTTGCCTGGCAAAGAAAAAGTCGTTAAAGAATTAAAAGCGTTAGCTGAAAATGCTGACCACATCTATCTCGCAACAGATTTGGACCGTGAAGGGGAAGCCATTGCCTGGCATTTGCAGGAAATTATTGGTGGCGACGCTTCGCGGTATCAACGTGTGGTATTTAACGAAATTACCAAAACCGCTATTCAAGAAGCTTTTAGCAAACCATCGGTACTTGATACCAATATGGTTAATGCTCAACAAGCGCGCCGCTTTTTAGACCGCGTAGTTGGCTTTATGGTGTCACCTTTATTATGGAAAAAGGTTGCTCGCGGGTTATCTGCTGGCCGTGTTCAGTCGGTAGCGATGCGTTTAGTGGTTGAGCGAGAAGGTGAGATTAAGGCGTTTGTTCCTGAAGAATTTTGGGATATTCATGCCGATTTAAACACCACTAAAGCGCAAAGTTTAAAAATGCAGGTGATGAAATATCAATCTGCAGCATTTGAACCGATTAATGAAGCACAAGCTCAAGTTGCAGTCGATGCATTACGTAATGAAACCTTTGTCGTTTCAGCTCGTGAAGACAAAGCAACCTCAAGCAAACCTTCAGCCCCTTTTATTACCTCTACACTGCAACAAGCGGCGAGTACTCGTCTGAGTTTTGGTGTGAAGAAAACCATGATGATGGCGCAACGTTTGTATGAAGCCGGGCATATTACTTATATGCGTACTGACTCAACAAACTTAAGTCAAGAAGCCGTTGAAAATGTGCGTGAAATGATTGGTTCTGAGTTTGGCGCTAAGTACTTGCCTGCCGATCCTATTCGTTATGGCAGTAAAGAAGGCGCACAAGAGGCGCATGAAGCGATTAGACCGTCAAACGTTGCTGTGCACTCTGCATCATTGACTGATATGGAACGAGATGCTCAGCGCCTGTATGAGCTTATTTGGCGCCAGTTTGTTGCCTGTCAAATGACACCAGCACAATACGATGCGACTCGATTAACGGTTACCGCAGGTGATTATGAATTAAAAGCCAGTGGCCGTACGCTGCGTTTTGATGGTTGGACTCGCGTGCAACCCCCAATGGGTAAGAAAAACGAGGAAGACAACACCTTGCCGGTAGTTGAAAAGGGTGACAAGCTTACTCTTGATCAATTACTGCCAAAGCAGCACTTTACTAAGCCGCCAGCGCGTTTCAGTGAAGCATCGTTAGTTAAAGAGTTGGAAAAGCGAGGCATTGGCCGACCATCAACTTACGCAACGATTATTTCAACTATTCAAGACCGTGGTTATGTCAAAGTGGATAACCGTCGCTTCTTCGCTGAGAAAATGGGCGAGATTGTTAGCGAACGTTTAGTTGACAGCTTTAAAGATTTAATGAGCTACGACTTTACCGCCAGCATGGAGCAAACATTAGATGATGTCGCTCAAGGTAAGCTGGATTGGAAAAAGGTGCTCGACGGTTTTTACGGTGATTTTACCAAGCAGTTATTGTTGGCCGAGTTAGACCCTGATGAAGGTGGTATGCGCCCAAATGAGATGGTGCTAACAGAAGACATTAAGTGTCCTACTTGTGGCCGTCCAATGGGGATCCGTACCGGTTCTACCGGGGTATTCTTAGGCTGTTCTGGTTATGCATTACCGCCTAAAGAGCGTTGTAAAACTACGCTTAACTTAACCCCAGGTGAAGAAGCGGTTAGTGATAATGAAGATGGTGAAACAGAAGCATTACGCGCTAAACATCGTTGTGGTAAGTGTGGCACGGCAATGGACAGTTACCTCATTGATGAGTCTCGTAAGCTGCATGTCTGTGGTAATAACCCATCATGTGACGGTTATGAGGTTGAAGCGGGCCAGTTCAAAATTAAAGGCTATGAAGGTCCATTGATTGAATGCGATCGTTGTGGCAATGACATGGAACTTAAAAACGGTCGTTTTGGTAAGTATTTTGGTTGTACCAACAGTGAGTGTAAAAACACGCGTAAGTTGTTACGTAGTGGTGAAGCTGCGCCACCAAAAGAAGATCCTATTTTCTTACCAGAATTAAAATGTACTAAGTCAGATGCCCATTTTGTATTACGAGATGGTGCAGCAGGTATATTTTTAGCGGCGAGTACTTTCCCTAAATCACGCGAAACTCGAGCGCCTTTAGTGGAAGAGCTTGTGACCTACCGTGAGCTTTTATGGCCTAAGTACGCCTATCTTGCCGATGCACCTGTTGAAGATGACGACGGTAACAAAGCCGCCGTTAAATTTAGCCGCAAAACTAAAGAGCAATACGTTGCTACTGAAGTTGACGGTAAAGCGACTGGCTGGTCTGCGAAATTCGTTAATGGTAAGTGGGTTAGCGAATCAACGAAGAAAAAAGCTAAGAAGTAATCTGTACTTCAACTATAAAAGCGTTACCCTCGGGTAGCGCTTTTTTATGGGCCTTATTTAATAAATTAACTAACAGCGAATAATCGGAATATGGCGCCAATCAGTGGTGTACTGGGGCGTTAAAAAGTCACGATGCATTGCCCATTTTTGTTGTGCGCCTTGTGCACCTAAAAATAGGGTGTCGCTTCCATAGCGGTGATTAATGTTATCGAGTACCTGCATCAATTGTGGCTTGGCTTTGCTGGTATTAAATAAGTCGAGTTGCTGGTGTTGACTATTGACTAAGTCGAGTAGTCCTACGCCGACTTTATAATAATGCACACCAGGGCGGTAAAGCCGATGGATAACTGAAGATGCGGCATGAGTCATTTCGGCGCTGCAGTGGGTAGCACAGGTAAAGTTAACATTCACTTTAAAACTTTGCGGGTAGCTATCGTGAGGTGAGTTATGGGCGAATAACATCATTACCTTGCATAAAGAATGTTGTTTTCTGGCTTTGGCTGCGGCGATAGAGATATGCATGCATAACGCCTGGTGCAAGCTATCGATATCGGTAATCCGCTCGCCGACGCTGCGGGTTGAGAATATTTGTTGTTTATCGGCCTTTGCTTCATCCCATTGCTTACACACAATGCCATTGAGTTCACGAATGGTGCGCTCTATTTCAATGCTAAATTGCTTACGCATCATGGTGGGCGAGGTGTTTGCGAGCTCCCAGGCGGTATGAATATTCATTAAGGCCAACTTGGCCGCTGTTTTACGGCCAATACCCCAGACATCGCTTACAGGCAGCGAGGCTAATGTTGCTTGGCGTACGACTTCATTATCGATAACACAAACCCCACCCGATGACGCGGATAATTTAGCTGCTTTGTTGGCCACTTTTGCAAGTGTCAGTGTTGATCCTATACCGACACAAACAGGTAACCGAGTATATTGCCAAACGGTTTGTCGAATGCGTCTTGCGTGAGTGGCTAAGCACGGAATGGCTTGCTGGCAATGCTTAAAAGAGAGAAAAGATTCATCAATCGAGTAAATATGTTGCTCTGGGGCAAAACGGCCAATCACTTGCATCATCTTAGCGGATAAGTCAGCGTACAACTCATAGTTGCTTGATAACACAACCACCTGGTGCTGGCGGCAAAGATTGGCAATTTGAAAGTAAGGCTTAAATTTGGGCACTCCTAATTCAATGGCGAGACGATTTGCAGCTACCACGCAACCATCGTTATTGGATAATACAATCACCGGACGATGACGCCATTCAGGTCTAAATACCTGTTCTGCACTGCAATAGTATGAGGTGGCATCAACTAACGCGAACATAAGTTAATTGCCTCATCATGGCATCGTATCGAATAGATAACCGTACCTTCAATACTAAAATCATCATATTGATTAATCACCACATCGGCATAAGCATCATTGGAGGATAGTAATCGTCTTCGTTTGAGATCGATCATTTTACACACGAATTCGCCATTAAAATTAGCCACAATAACCTGACCATTTTTAACGGTACAACTGCGGTCAACAATTACTAGATCGCCATCAAAAATACCAATGCCGGTCATCGAATCCCCCTGGACTTTACCGATAAACGTGGCACTTGGATGAGTAATTAACAGTTCATCTAGGCTTAATGGCCGTTGTTGGTATTCTGCCGCGGGTGACTCAAAACCGCTAATGCCGCCGGCAATGTAGATTGGGATCACTTTCATATTCGCACCAAGTCATCACATAACAATGCTGTATAAATAAACAGTATTTTAGCAGTGAAATTGAAATGATCAAATGTTCATTGCAAAAGAGTGTGATACTCAGTGCTAGCAAATTGGCTAATGAGCGTTAAAAGAAAGGCACAAAAAAGCCTCTTTACGAGGCTAATTAGATGATTAACTGTTGGAAATGGGCTGCATTACCATTTCTTTTTAGGTTGGAACAGCATATCAATATCGTCGCCTTCTTTTTTCGGCTTCGGTGTACTCGGTTCGCTGGTACGTTGTGCGCCCATAATTTCATCGAGCAATTGCTTTGCTTCATCGACTTTACGCGCAATAAATGGATCATTGGGCGTTTGGGCTTTAATAGTGTGTAAGGTATTTAATGCTTTTGTCACCATTTGTTTGCTCGAGCCATATTGTTTCATAAAGCAGGCCGCACGGGCACGGCTAATCATTGACTCAACATTGATGCGTAACTGTAAATTATCGATACGCATTTCTTCTTCAGCAAATACAGTAGGGTCAACTTTGCCTTTATTGTGCTCAGCTCGCAAAATGGCTTTGAGTTTTTTAAGGGTTTTAACTAACTCTAAGACCTGTCTGTCATTGTCTGGTAAGCGAAAGTTTTCAATAGCGGGTACTTGACTTGGAGAGTTGGATACTGTGGTTATTTGCGCTTTAATATCACCAAGGCGACGTTCATAGTCAGATTTTAATTGACCAGAAGAATGGGGTACTGATTGCTCTAATGCATCTTGAATACGGCGGTATAACACGAGCATGATGTGGCTAGAGCAGGGAGCCATACCTGTGTTAGATAATACTGCATCGGTTTCGTCAATAATGGCACGTTGGCGCGATACTTCAATACGGCGTTCAGCTTCTGCACGCTCTTTTTGTTGTTGGACGATGCTAAAACCGATAATCAGTAATAGCAGGGCGCCGATAAGAATTAAGACCAAAATTAAGGACATAAAGGTTCCATTTTATCTTGCATATCACAAAGGTAAAAAAGCCAATAGTGATGGCTAAAAAGTGATTTTGATGAACAGATAAATATATTAGTAAATTTCATCAAAAGTACCTTATATCTTAGCGTATGTCATTACGGCTGTCGTTGAATAATAAGTCGTTTTGTGGAGAAATTCTTAAACAGAACAAACAAATCATTAACCGGCAGCTAATAAGCACGCATTGTCATTTTTTTTTCTTGCTCGTTATTACTATTTGTATTACATTTCACACTTAGTATAACGTTTTGTCATAGTTGAACAATGGTTCATCTTTGGTGGGACGCTAATTGGCTTTATTCTTATTCGCGTAATGTGTGGATAGGTGACGGTTAAATCAAGGATCACACCATGAAACTGCAGCAACTTAGATATATTGCAGAAGTCGTAAAACATAATCTTAATGTGTCATCGACAGCAGAAAACCTCTATACCTCACAGCCTGGTATCAGTAAGCAAGTGCGCATGCTTGAAGATGAGCTGGGGATTCAAATATTTGGTCGCAGTGGTAAGCATTTAACTCATGTTACGCCAGCTGGTCAGCAAGTAATTGATATCGCTAATGATATATTAAGCAAAGTTGACAGTATTAAAAAAGTATCAGAAGAGTACACCAAACCTAATCAAGGTGAGTTAAATATAGCCACCACAGATACTCAAGCTCGTTATGCGCTGCCACAAATTATTCGTGAGTTCATTAAGCGTTATCCAAAAGTGAACTTGCATATGCATCAAGGCACGCCTTCGCAAATCAGCGAACAAGCCGCGAGAGGTGATGCCGACTTTGCTATCGCCACAGAAGCCATGCATTTATATACCGATTTGATTATGTTGCCTTGTTATCACTGGAATCGCTCAATTGTGGTGACCCGCGATCATCCTTTGGCGACTCAATCGGGTAAAATCAGTATCGAAGATTTGGCCCTGCACCCATTAGTGACTTATGTGTTTGGTTTTGATAAAGCCTCTGAAATTGAAAAGTCATTTAAACGCGCAGATTTAGACCCTCGAGTGGTGTTTAGCGCAACCAGTGCCGATGTATTAAAAACCTATGTACGTTTAGGGTTAGGCGTGGGTGTGATTGCCTCGATGGCAATCGATCCCGCAGTCGATAAAGATTTAGTCGCGATTGATGCGAGCCATTTATTTGCCCACAGCACCACGAAAATTGGTTTTAGACGTGGCAGCTTTTTACGCAGCTACATGTATGATTTTATGTTGCACTTCGCACCTCATTTAACTCGTGACGTAGTAGAAAAAGCGGTGGCATTGCGTGATCAGCAATTGATTGACGAGATGTTTGACGATATCGCGTTACCTGTACGGTAGTCGATTCAATATTGTCCAACAAAAAACCTCGCTGCCGCGAGGTTTTTTATGGATGAATAACAACTTAATCTTGCTTAGTCTGGCGCGTAACCAGAAGGGCCAATTAATTCGCCATCTAAATACGCTTTACCATCTGACATTGTTAATCGACCTAAGCTAAACCATTTAACCACTAATGGGTAAATAGCATGCTCTTGTTCATGTACTCGCTCTGCTAGTTCAGCGGCATCTTCACCTGCATATACCGGCACTTTTGCTTGTAATATTACCGGTCCTGAGTCTAGCTCTGGAATAACAAAGTGCACGCTAGCACCGTGTTCGTTATCACCGGCATCAATGGCACGTTGATGAGTATGTAAACCGGTGTACTTAGGTAACAATGACGGATGGATATTGATCATTTTCCCTAGAAAACGGCTAACAAAGTCATCGGTTAAAATGCGCATAAAGCCAGCAAGTACAACTAAATCGGGTTGATATTTTTCAACCGCAGCCAGTAAACGCGCATCGTATTCGCTACGCGTTTCATTTTTATAAGCAATAACACAACTGGTATCAATTTCGCTATGGTGAGCGCGGATTAATCCATAAGCATCCGGTTTGTTGCTAATGACTCCAACCACATTGGCATTTAAGTTATCGTCACAGCCATCAATAATGGCTTGAAGATTACTACCACTGCCAGAGATCAGCACCACAACACGACAGCTTTGGCTCATTAGATGATCTCCACTTGCTCTTCGTCACCTTGACGAGTGGCAATTTCACCAATTAACCAAGCGTTTTCGCCTTCAGCTTTAAGTAGTGTTAATGCTGCATCTACTTTGTCTGCAGGTAATGCGATAATCATGCCTACGCCACAGTTAAACGTGAGGTACATTTCGTGTTGAGCGATGTTACCGTTTTGCATTAACCAGTCAAATACCACTGGCCACTGCCAAGAATCACCTTTTACAACGGCTTTACAATCTTCAGGAAGAACTCGTGGGATGTTTTCCCAGAATCCGCCGCCAGTGATGTGCGCCATTGCATGAATCTCTGATTGTTCAATCAGTTTCAATAGTGGCTTAACATAAATTTTGGTTGGCTCGAGTAAGTGCTCTATTAGCGGCTTGCCAGCAAGATCTTGCTGGGTATCGGCCTGGCTAACTTCTAATACTTTACGGATCAATGAATAACCGTTTGAGTGAGGACCACTAGAACCTAATGCAATCAGCGCATCGCCAGCTTTTACTTTTGTGCCGTCAATGATGTCAGCTTTTTCAACAACGCCAACACAGAAACCAGCAAGATCGTAATCTTCGCCTTCGTACATGCCTGGCATTTCAGCCGTTTCACCGCCAATTAATGCGCAGCCAGACTGAAAACAACCTTCTGCAATACCATTCACTACAGAAGTCGCCGTTTCAACGTCTAATTTGCCTGTCGCGTAATAGTCGAGGAAAAAGAGTGGCTCTGCACCAGATACAATTAAATCATTGACACACATCGCAACTAAATCGACACCAACAGTGTCGTGCTTTTTGTAATCAATGGCTAAGCGTAATTTGGTACCAACACCATCAGTACCCGAAACCAATACAGGGTGCTTGTATTTAGTTGGTAATTCGCATAGTGCGCCAAAACCGCCTAAATTGCCCATAACTTCTGGACGGCGAGTGCGTTTTACCGCAGATTTAATGTTGCTAACTAACGCATTACCTGCATCGATATCAACGCCGGCGTCTTTGTAACTTAGGGGGGTAGGAGTGCTCACGGAGGATCCTCTAGGGTACATCGTTTTATGGAATTTTATGCGGCAGTATTCTATCAGTTTGTCTCATTGGTCGAAAGCCATGTTTTTACTTTATCCTCAAAAGAAAACGATGAATTGCCTATTTTTTATTGGTTTAGCTCACGATTTACTGCATTTTTGAAACTTTATGTTTTATAGAAGGGATAAATGGACTAACATTTGTCAAATTTGCCTGAAAGTCGAAAAATCTAGGAGAAAGAAATGAAAGTCGTTGAAGTTAAGCATCCACTGGTTCGTCATAAAGTCGGTTTGATGCGTGAAGCGGATATCAGCACCAAACGATTTCGTGAACTGGCCACTGAAGTTGGCAGTTTATTAACCTATGAAGCAACAGCTGATTTTGAAACTGAAACCGTCACTATTGATGGTTGGAATGGTCCTGTCAGTATTGAGCAACTTAAAGGTAAAAAAGTTACGGTAGTGCCTATTTTACGTGCGGGTTTAGGTATGATGGACGGCGTGCTTGAGCATCTTCCAAGTGCACGTATCTCTGTTGTGGGTATTTACCGTGACGAAGAAACGCTACAACCTGTCCCTTACTTTGAAAAAATCGTCAGCAATGTTGAAGAGCGTATCGCGTTAGTGGTCGACCCAATGCTTGCGACAGGTGGTTCAATGATTGCGACTATCGATTTACTCAAAAAGCGTGGCTGTACTTCAATTAAAGCATTAGTGCTTGTCGCTGCGCCAGAAGGCATCAAAGCGTTAGAGCAAGCGCATCCTGATATTGAACTATACACTGCTGCCATTGATGACTGCTTAAACGAACAAGGGTATATTTTACCTGGTTTAGGTGATGCAGGTGATAAGATTTTCGGGACGAAATAACCGATTATTAAGCCGGTAAAAAATATCGTTAATAAAGTGGGAGCCCAGTAGGCTCCCATTTTTTATGAGTATTTTACGTTAATTGATAAAACGATTGTGTTCTACAACACCATGGCTGCAATCCAGCCAAAGACTAACAATGGAATGTTGTAATGCACAAATGTAGGGATCACACTGTCACGAATATGATCATGTTGGCCGTCAGCATTAAGACCTGCAGTAGGGCCTAAGGTCGAATCTGATGCTGGAGAGCCCGCATCGCCAAGTGCAGCTGCTGTGCCGACTAACGCAATCGTTGCCGCAACCGAAAAACCAAAGCTGAGCGCTAATGGCACATAAATTGTGGCGATAATGGGAATAGTCGAAAACGATGAGCCAATCCCCATGGTAATAAGCAAACCCACAATCAACATTAATAGTGCGGCGAGCGCTTTATTATCGCCAATAATATCGCCTAATGATGTTACCAAAGTGCCGACTTCACCAGTTGATTTCACGACAGCAGCAAAACCTGCCGCGGCAATCATAATAAAGCCGATGTTAGCCATCATATGCACGCCTTGATTAAACAAGTCTTTGCTGATGTCTTGTTTAATAATGCCTGAAAAACGAAAAATGATGAAACCACTTAATGCGCCAAAAATCATCGAGTCAGTTTGCAGTTGAACAATGAGTGTAACGACAATGGCCGATATAGAAATGATAATGCTTTTTCGGCTAATCACCGGTGTTTCTGTGTCACTCACCACCGGCTGCTCAATCATGTACTCTCTTGGTTTACGGTAACTAATGAATACCGCGGTGAGTAAACCGCACACCATGCCCAGAGCTGGCAATAACATGGCTTGTGGTATTTGAGTTGTGACGGCATTTAAGCCATTGGTATTTAAATTAGCCAATAAAATATCATTTAAGAAAATGCCACCAAAACCAATCGGTAAAATCATATAAGTGGTGACTAAGCCAAACGTTAAAATACATGCTATGAGCCGACGATCGATATTGAGTTTAGAAATAACATGCAATAAAGGCGGAATAAGAATAGGAATAAAGGCGATGTGGATTGGTAAAATGTTCTGCGACGACACAGCCATTGCAAGAATGGTGACTAACAATAACCACCGCACCATTTGGGTGTTACTGCTATTTGGTTCTTTGCCTAATTTGTTAATAATGGCATGAGAAATTAATGTCGTTAAGCCTGAGTGAGACAACGCGGCAGCAAAAGCGCCTAATAATGCGTAACTTAACGCGATTTGAGCACCACCACCTAAACCATCATTAAAGGCCGCGATGGTTTGATGAATATCTAATCCACCGACTAAACCCGCAACAACGGCACTGATGGTTAATGCAACCACAACGTTAATTCGAATAAAGCTTAAAAACAGCATTAAACAGACAGCGATAACAACCGCATTCATAATCGTAATTCTTTAAAGTAAATGAGACGGCTATTTTTGACTGCCGCAGTGGTGTTTGTCCAGTGCAGATGAAAATTTTAGGTGATGATGCAAGGTTTATACCCAAACAACCTGAAGATGCTCGATTTCAGCAAGAATTTACACGCGTTTAGGCAAGGCATTGATTGCGGGTAATGGTCGTTCCCTTTCCAAAATCAATAACGCAGCATAAACACGTGTAAAACTTGCCCTTTGGGAGTTTCACCGTGTTATCACTACGTTGTTGCGCTAATTTATAAGGTACCTACATTACCGCATTAACGCGCCTAGTATTGAAAACACGGTGAAGCTCTGAAACACGGATCTTCAGGTTGATTGGGTATACATCAATTGTTGAACAGATTTAATACATATTAGCCGATGTGTTAATTGCTCTAATAACAAAATAGCGCAACACATCATGGCTGTATGGCTGAGTTTACCGATTTATCAGACTTTGTCGTGTTTTTGTCACACGGCAGTATTATATTAGTGAGCCTGCATGTTTTATTTTTCAGCAGGTAAACTTTTTTCAACTGAAATAGCTTATAAGTCGGCTAAATTAACTGTATGGTATATGACTGAATAAGTATCAATGGCAGTAGAGTTTGAGTAGTGGGTAACCACGGAAGAGTATCTGCGCCCTTGTAACATGTAAAAAGCCATTAAATGGAGATAGATAATGAGCGTATTAGTAGGCCGTCCAGCCCCAGATTTTACCGCAGCAGCCGTTCTTGGTTCTGGTGAAATTGTTGACACATTTAACCTAGCTACCGCAATTAAAGGTAAGCCAGCGGTTATTTTCTTCTACCCACTTGATTTTACTTTTGTATGCCCATCAGAGCTTATTGCTTTTGATCACCGCATGGAAGAGTTCACTAAGCGTGGTGTTGAAGTGATTGGTGTTTCTATTGATTCACAGTTTACTCATAACGCATGGCGTAACACTCCAGTCGACAAGGGTGGTATTGGCCAAGTTAAATACACTCTAGTAGCTGACGTTAAGCACGAAATCTGTAAAGCGTACGATGTTGAGCATCCAGAAGCGGGTGTTGCTTTCCGTGGTTCTTTCTTAGTAGATAAAGAAGGCCAAGTACGTCACCAAGTGGTTAACGATTTACCATTAGGCCGTAACGTTGATGAAATGATCCGTATGATTGACGCCCTTCAGTTCCATGAAGAGCACGGTGAAGTTTGTCCAGCAGGCTGGTCAAAAGGCGAAAAAGGTATGACTGCTAGCACTGAAGGTGTGGCTGCATACTTAAAAGATAACTCTTCAAAGCTATAATGCTGCGAGTTTTAGCCAATAAAAAAAGCTGCCTCGGCAGCTTTTTTGTTGCAATAAATGATTGAGAGAGATACTCACTATACTCATCGCGGTTGTTATTGATACCGGCCAAATAAAGTGCTGGTTGATGTAACGTATTTTCTCAGGTTATTTATTCTGCTTGCGCGTCATCGGCGTCTGCACTAACAAGTGGCCAACCACCGAGAGCTTTCCAACGATTAACGATATGGCAAAATAATTCCGCTGTACGTTCTGTGTCGTAAAGCGCTGAATGTGCTTCTTTGTTGTCAAAATCAATTCCTGCCATTTTACACGCTTTAGCCAGTACTGTATGGCCAATGGCTAAACCTGCCAGTGTTGCAGTATCAAAGCTTGCAAACGGATGGAAAGGTGAACGTTTTAAACTATTACGTTCGATTGCCTGATTAACAAAACCTAAATCAAATGCAGCATTGTGGGCGACAATAATACAGCGATGACAGTCAGCGGCTTTTTGGGCTTTTTTAACTTCTTTAAAGATTTCTAAAAAAGCCACTTTTTCATCTACAGCACCACGTAGCGGATTGGTTGGGTCAATGCCGTTAAATGCTAAAGCTTCGGGTTCTAAATTTGCACCTTCAAATGGTTCAATATGAAAATGTAAGGTTTTATCGAGTTCAATGACACCATCACTGTTCATTTTTAACATGCTGACGGCAATCTCAAGCAACGCATCTGTTTTGGCATTAAAACCGGCCGTTTCAACGTCAATCACCACAGGGAAATAACCACGGAAGCGGTGTTTAAACTTGTTAGCGTCACAAATATCAGTCATTACAGTCTTCATCCTCAATTGATATCATTTTCAGAGCAAATGACATAAGCCGAGTATTATGCGCAAACTGAGGCGCAGTGTCATGTTTGATTGTGGTTTTTATCAGCGATTAAACATGATTGTCTACTAAAGAAACCCAGTATAAGGCCGATAGCTACTATGTAACCGATATAAAGGGTGTTTTTTATGTGGCGAAAACTGATGGTACTCACAAGTTTGTGTCTTTGCTCAACGGCTCATGCCGATTTGAGACATTATGTTGCGTCTTTAGAAAACTCAGCATGGCGAGTAGGTGAAAATAACCCCATTGAATGTCGACTCGAACATGACATTCCAGATTACGGTCGGGCCATTTTTACTAGCCATGCCGGCAAAGAGTTAAATCTACATTTCACCTTAGACATGTGGCTAAAGCCTGATTCTGTAACCAATGCCAGGTTAATTAGCCGTGCACCGAGTTGGCGCCCAGGACATAATTCTAAAGAAATTACCCAACTGTCTTATCAAAAACAGTTTAATGGCGAAGTCCCTAAAAAAGCCGCATGGTCGATGTTGACGGAATTAAGCCAAGGAATGGAACCGACGTTCTATTATGCCGATTGGTACAACCAAAGTTCCAAAATTGCGGTCGGATTATCGTCTGCTAACTTTGGTGGCAAATACCGTGAGTTTCGCGCTTGTTTAGCCAATTTACTGCCTTACAGTTTTGATGATATTGCGTTTACCGTATTAAATTACCAAGAGGGTGGTGTAGAGCTCACGCGTTTTTCGAAAATGCAGTTACAAAAAGTGCAACGCTATTTGTCTTTTGACCCTGAAGTAGAGCTAGTACTGATTGATGCCTACACAGACAGCTACGGTGGCCGCTCAGTAAACCAAAGAGTGTCAGATAAACGTGCTGACTCAGTTAAAGATATTTTGGTTGCCAGCGGTATCCCGCAAGACCGTATTCATACCCAAGGCCATGGAGAGAAGCGCCATGTTGCGGCTAACGAGCTTGCACAAGAACGCCAAATCAACCGTCGCGTGGTGATTAAAATTACCAAAGAGATTTAATCTGCTACATAGCCGATATTGTAGAATAAGCCCAAGCGGATCACTGCCTGGGCTTATTTTTTGCCTCAAATATGGGCATTACATTGATACTCTTGCTGTGTGAGATGTGATGTAAAAAACTTGTGCAGCCATGGACTCGTCTGTATTGATTAAGTGCAGTGGCTTGTTGAAAAAAAAGCAAAAAAAACCCACTTAATCCAAGTGGGCTAAATAATTTGCAATCAACAAATTTAAGGAAGGAAGTCAAGCATAAGAACTAGGGTAAACTGAAGTATTGGGTTACACCAGTTTGGAGTTCTTGGTTTTCAACATCTGAATCGGATGTGTCCTGAAAACAAGGCTATATTAGAGTGAATACACTTATTCGACAAACTAGAAAAATTACAGTTTCGCATTATTAAAACTAATGGTTTAACGGTTTTGTTGGAAGCAAAAATAGGCTTTATATCCAGTTGTAGTGGTTTGCTAGGTTATTATCCATTTTTGTTGCATAACTAGTCGGATTAGCAAATTGGTTTAAACGATAATATTTAACAAAAAAATCAGATGATGATTCTTGAGACACATTTTTAGTGGTAAATACAGTGAATAATGCAATTGTTGCCGCTGAATCGCCCAAATCGTGTTTACTGTATTTTTTATAGAAGTAAGGTGGTGTTAGTGGCAAGCAAGAGGTTATTATCTTGTGGTTTTAAGGTTAAATTAAGTGTTGATAAGTTCTGTTTGAGGTCTTGTGTTTTGAAGGGGGATTACGCTTTTGATGTGACGTTATTGAGTGTGTTTTTTTGTGGTAAAAAACTTAATGAGCCTGGGGTAAACAGAATAGAAGTTGGATAATGTATTTGTGCGATTCAGTGTCAATTAATCACCACATTCTCAATTAATGTCGTCTCATATAACTCGTGGTTTAATTACGATTTTTTGTTTAAAAAATTGTTAATGTTTTGGGTAAAAACATTAATAAAGCTTCATCTATTACAGTTCCTGAGGTAATTCGCGTGTTTTAGCGCATTTTGAGCAAAATAAAGTCTGTTTTTAACCTCAAGCATTATTCACAAGCGTGTTGCTACTCGGTATAGTAAGCCAACTTTTGTCTCCTAAGAATTGATGCTCTGATTATGTTTGTTTGGCCTATATCAATTTACTATGAAGATACCGATGCTGGTGGTGTTGTGTATCATTCAAACTATTTGAAATTTTTTGAACGGGCACGAACACAATGGTTAAAAGCAATGGGTGTCCGTCAAGCAGATTTACTGGCGGAAGATATTGCTTTTGTCGTAAAACATGCAGAAATAGATTTTCGTAAAGCAGCAAAATTTGAACAGGACTTATTGGTTGAATCCAAGGTCGTAGAATTAAAAAAAGCGTCATTGGTGTTTCACCAGCGCTTAGTTGATCATCAAGGTGATTGCTATTGTGAAGCGACAGTGGTTGTCGCGTGTATATCTTTGTCACGTATGCGTCCCCGCGCTATTCCCCTAAATATTGTTCAGGAGTTTGACAGTGCACGCTGAAATTTCATTTATTGGCTTGTTTTTAGAAGCCAGTGTGTTGGTAAAATTGGTCATGTTGACCTTGTTGGCATTATCAATTGCCTCTTGGGCCGTGATCATCCAACGCAACAAGTTATTAAGTTCTGCTAGAGTAAAGGCGCTACGTTTTGAAGACACCTTTTGGTCAGGTGTTGATTTAAACCGTCTTTATAAAGAGCTTATTGCACGTGGTAGTGCAATTTCTGGTTTAGAGGCCATGTTTGTTGCTGGTTTTAAAGAATATACCCGTTTAAGCAAAGTCAACAGTAAATCTCCAGAAGCTGTGATGGACGGAACATCACGAGCGATGCGTGTAAGCTTGTCTCGTGAAATGGAAAAGCTTGAAAATAATTTACCTTTACTTGCGACCATCGGTTCAACAAGTCCATATATTGGTTTGTTTGGTACTGTGTGGGGGATCATGAACTCGTTTATCGCACTTGGTGCGGTTGAGAATGCGACGTTAGCTATGGTTGCACCAGGTATTGCTGAAGCATTGATTGCAACCGCAATGGGTCTATTTGCGGCAATTCCTGCGGTAATCGGTTACAACCGATTTTCGACTCAAGTAGAAAAGCTTGAAAGCTCATATGCTAACTTTATGGAAGAATTCTCAAACATATTGCAACGTCAAGCATATAGCGAGAAGGAAGCTGTTTAATGTATCAGCGTAAACGTCGTCGTCCGGTTGCAGAAATCAACGTGGTGCCTTATATCGACGTCATGTTGGTGTTGTTAATCATTTTTATGGTGACAGCGCCAATTGTATCGCAAGGTGTAAAAGTTGAATTGCCGCAAGGCAATGCTGAAACGCTGCCACCAGACAGTAAACCACCGATTGTGGCGTCAATTGACGCTGCGGGTGAATACTTTTTAAACGTTGGCAGTAGCTCAAACTCTGTGGCGATGGATTTAGAGCAAGTGTCTACCGAGGTTGGAGCATTAATCCAACTCGAACCATTAAGACCTGTGGTTGTCAAAGCCGACCGCTCAATTCCGTATGAGAGCGTGATTCAATTAATGATAAGTCTGCAAGGTGCGGGAGTGCCTGCTGTAGGACTTATGACCGATTCGCCGAAGGAGAAATAGGTGGCTGGAAACTCAGATTTAACCGTACCCGTTTCTATTTCGGCGGGTATTCACATTGGGGTTATTGTCATTCTTGCCTTAGGCATTAGTTTTGACGATAAGCCTAAACAAATGCAAACGGCAGCCAGTGCGCCTGCTGTGCAAGCAATTGTGATTGATCAACAAAAAGTGACTGATCGAGTTGAGCAATTAAAGAAACAAAAGCAAGATGCGCTGCAACAAGAGAAAGCGCGTCAAGCAGAGCTAGAACGTAAAGCACTTGAAGCAAGGCGTGAACGTGAAAGCGAACAAGAAAAGATTAAAACGTTAGAGATCCAACGTAAGTTGAAAGAAGCTGAAACGCAAAAAGCAAATGATGCCGCTAAAGCCGCTCAGGTTAAGCAGCAGCAAGAGAAAGAGCGTGCTTTAAAAGCTGAAGAGATCAGAAAACAGAAAGAAAAAGAACAAAAGGCATCTGAAGAAGCCGCTAAACAAGCCGCTGAAAAACGTAAGCAGGAAGAAGCTACTGCCAAAAAAGCGCAAGAAGAGCGCCAACGTGCAGAAGAAGAACGCAAACGTAAAGAGGAAGCCGAACGTAAACAACGTGAAGATGCAGAACGTAAGCGTAAAGCTGAGGCGGATGCTAAAGCACGTCAAGAACGTGAAATGGCTGAAGCAATGGCCGCAGAGCAAGATTCGTTATCTAAAACACGCAACAGGCAAGTATTGTCAGAAGTTGATAAATACAAAGCGATGATTATTGCCACTATTCAGCGTAACCTAGTGGTGGATGAATCAATGCGGGGTAAAAGTTGCCGAGTCTTTATTCGCTTAGCCGCAGATGGGTTTGTGACAACAGCACAAACACTTGAAGGCGACCAGGTTGTTTGCCGTGCAGCAAAAGTTTCGATAAATAAAGCGGGGCGTTTACCTGTATCGCCAGAGCCTGCTGTTTATCAACAGTTAAAAGAAATTAATTTAACCGTTTCACCGGAATTTAATTAATATCAAACGTATTTAAGATGGAATTGAATTAAAGGAGTCGCATGAAGAATTTGGCTAAATGGTTAACACTGGCACTTGTTGTGTTAACAACACCTGCTCGCGCAGCGTTAGATATTGTAATTACAGAAGGCGTTGATGCGGCAAGACCGATTGCGGTTGTGCCTTTTGTTTGGCAAGGGCAAGGACCTGCACCAGCCTCTATTTCAGACGTCGTAACATCTGACTTAGCTCGTAGTGGTGCTTTTAAGTCATTAGATGTACGTGCATTGCCACAAACGAACTTGTCTTCTGTTAGCGGTTTTGCTGCACAAAATTGGGCAAACGTTGACGCTGAAGCCATTGTTGTGGGTAGCGTAAAACCTTATGGTGCAGACCAATATCTTGTTAGTTTTGAGCTAATCGACTTATTTAAAGCTCGAAATGTATTAAGTAAGGGCCCTGTTAATAACAGTGAACTATTGCTTGAAAGCCGTGAGACGGTGATAAGTGCTAGCCAGTTTAGACAATATGGCCACCGTATTAGTGACATCGTTTATGAAAAACTGACTGGTATACGTGGTGCGTTCTTAACTCGTATTGCATATGTTGTTGTTAAACAAGGTCAAAAAGCGCCTTATCATTTGATGATTGCTGACTATGATGGCTATAACGAACAAATGTTGTTACGTTCGCCAGAACCATTAATGTCACCAACCTGGTCTCCTGATGGTCGTCGTCTAGCGTATGTGAGTTTTGAAAACAGAAAAGCAGAAATTTTTGTACAAGACATCTACAGCCAAACGCGTACTATGGTAAGTAGTTTTAATGGTATCAATGGCGCTCCGTCATTCTCACCAGACGGTAAAAAGTTAGCCATTACATTATCGAAAGATGGCCAACCAGAAATTTATGTTGTCGATATTGCGACTAAAGCTTCACAGCGCATTACCGACCATTATGCGATCGATACTGAACCTTCGTGGTTCCCAGATGGTAAATCATTGTTATTTACCTCTGAGCGTGGCGGTAGACCACAGTTATATCGTGTAAGTTTAGATACAAATAAAGTCTCTCGTATGACATTTGAAGGCGAATGGAACCTTGGTGGTTCTATTACTCCAGACGGTCGTAGTATGATTTTTGTAAACCGTACTAATGGTAAGTTCCACATTGCTAGAATGGATTTAGCAACACGCTTTATGCAGGTGCTTTCGTCAACTCAACTTGATGAATCACCAAGTGTTGCTCCAAACGGCACTATGGTTATCTATGGTACAACCCATGAAGGTAAACAAGTATTAGCTGCTGTCTCTGTAGACGGCAGATTTAAAGCAAGATTGCCTGTCGGCCAGGGCGAGGTGAAGTCACCAGCATGGTCTCCGTTTCTCTAAATAGATATTGATAAGGATTTAAAATGGATCTGAATAAGTTGTTTAAAGCTATGTTGGTTGCAGTTCCGCTTATGGCACTGGGTGCCTGTAGCTCAACTTCAGACTCTGAGACTGACGCTAACGGTTCTATGAGTGGTACTGGTAGTGAATATGGTGCTGGTGGTATTGAAACTGGTGGTGCTGGTGCAGTATTAAGCCCAGCTGAACAGCAGCGTTTAAAAGAACAAGAGCTACGTCGTCAAAATATCATTTACTTTGATTTTGACCGCAGTGAAGTTCAAAGCGAAAACGCTGATATTCTTCAAGCGCACGGTAACTATTTAGTCGAAAACCCAAGTGTTCGTGTATTGATCGAAGGTCACGCCGATGAACGTGGTACGCCAGAGTACAACATCGCACTAGGCGAACGTCGTGCTAAAGCTATTGCTAAATACTTACAAGGTATGGGTGTGCAACCTAACCAAATGAGTATCGTAAGCTACGGTGAAGAGAAGCCATTAGATTTCTCTCGTACTGACACTGGTTTTGGTTTAAACCGTCGTGGTGTGTTAGTTTACTAAGCGTTAAAAATACAAGGCCAACCGGTATCGGTTGGCCTTTTTTAGGAGTGAAAAAAATGAAACAAGCCATATTAGTTGCGGCAATGTTCTTCACTACGGCGACAGCATTTGCGGCACCAGCACCTGTTTCAGATGCTTCGAGTGGTTCAAGTGATGATCGACTCGCGAAACTAGAACGTATTATTAAGGCCAAGCAACAGGGCGAGTTTGAAATGCAACGCCGTATGGATGCATTACAAAATGAAGTGTTGGATTTACGAGGCATTACTGAGCAACAAAATTATCAAATGAATCAAATGCTGCAGCGTCAACGTCAGCTTTATGAAGAAATTGCTAATCTTACTGCTAAGTCATCAACCCAAGCGGCGCCTGCTGAAGCTCAAGCAGACCCTGCAACGGTTGCTGCTGCCAGTTCCACATTAGGTGAAACCGCTAGCTATGAAGCTGCTGTGAACCTCGTTTTGAAAGATCGTAAATACGATGATGCCATTCCTGCGTTTCGGGATTTTATTAAACAATACCCAGATTCTAGTTATGCAGCAAATGCAAACTATTGGTTAGGCCAATTGTTATACAACAAAGGCGACTATACTGCCGCTAAGCAAGCATTCAGCACCGTTGTGAGTAAGTTCTCAGACTCGAACAAGCGTGGTGACAGCTTAGTGAAACTTGGGATGATTGCTGAGAAAGAAAATGACTCAGCAGGTGCTCGCGCACTCTATAACAAAGTCCTTAAAGAATATGCTGACAGTGCATCTTCACGCCTTGCTCAACAGCAATTATCAGCATTGAAAGGCTAATTAAGCCAAAAAACAGCCTCTTAGTCTGTTTTTCATGCAAACAACAACAAATTATAAATTTGCGCTTGCATGAGAAATTGAAAAAGGTATTATAGGCGCCCTCAGAACGGCACAGCCTTCTGAGGGGTTTAAAAGCATTAATCTACCTGTGCAGTTTCTGCATAATTAAGTGATTAAGGTTTGCAAACTTAAGATGGGTCGTTAGCTACGTCGGTCTTGAAACATAGACAGTTGGCTTTTGTTCCAGTAAGCGATAAAGCTTATAAAAACCAAGATGGGTCGTTAGCTCAGCGGGTCTTGAAACATAGACAGTTGGCTTCTGTTCCAGTAAGCGATAAAGCTTATAAAACCAAGTTGGGTCGTTAGCTCAGTCGGTAGAGCAGTTGGCTTTTAACCAATTGGTCGAAGGTTCGAATCCTTCACGACCCACCACTTTCTAAATCGTGGTTAAAGAATTTAGATGTTATATCAGATTTACCAGATGGGTCGTTAGCTCAGTCGGTCTTGAAACATAGACAGTTGGCTTTTGCTCCAGTAAGCAGTAAAGCTTATAAAAACCAAGATGGGTCGTTAGCTCAGTCGGTAGAGCAGTTGGCTTTTAACCAATTGGTCGAAGGTTCGAATCCTTCACGACCCACCACTTTCTAAATCGTGG
>NZ_WSRZ01000033.1 GCF_009828585.1 Shewanella litoralis
ATTTAGCGCTGAAGACTAAACCAGAGCCGGTATCATATGCAGTGACCATATGTAATGCAGCGCTCGAGGCTGATGCTTTGGCACCTTTAAGCACTTTCCCATCAATCGCAATAGAAGAAAGTCCTGTGCTAAGCCGATGCTCGTTGACCCAACTCAACAAGGCATCTAGCAAGGATTGTTTTGACACTCCTCTGAAGATGCGACCAATGCTCTGCTGGCTGGGAATACCATTAGCGAAGGGGCGATGTTGACGAAGCCACATCAGTTTTAATGTCCCGAACTCGTGGCAATCGGCCCAACTCTGCGCACCTGATATCACTGCGCTCAGGACGAGGAAGCAGATATCAATGACATCATGTTCTTGATTTATATGGGAACGGCAATCAGTAATCTTATCGAGATGTTTAAGCATATTATGTATAAAGACAAAGAAAAAGAGCGCTATTTGATCACACTGGCGAGATCAATCAAGCTATTTTTTATCTCTTTGTTTTTAAAAAGGATGTATGAAAAGCGATCGAGTATGATCAGCCCCTGATGGCAGTCGAGGTATACGTGCCATTAAAGGTGAAAATGGCTTTGGTATTGTACAAGATCCTCATGATGCTAAGTATGATGGCATGCCTAACTCAGCGATTAACTCAGGCCACGTTGACCTTATTTTGCAAGCGACTGAGATTGGTCATGAACTGAAAAATATTATTCATTTCCCGAGAAATACAGGCATTGATAATGACGGCACCATGCCGCGAGAAACCTATCAGGGCATTATTAAGCAATTAAAAGCTCGGCGTAATGTCGATTTTTCGCTTTATAAAGAAAATACTATTTTACGCAGAATTGAACGTCGTATGACGTCATTAAAAATTCATCATTCAGCTGACTATTTGGCTTACTTGCAAGATAATAAAGAAGAAATTAATTACTTGTTTAACGACATGTTAATTGGTGTCACGTCTTTTTTCAGAGACCCACGTGCGTTTGACAATTTACAACGTGAATTAGCCAATTACATTCAAAACAAATCCAATAAGTCGTTACGGTTTTGGTGCGTTGCTTGTTCAACGGGTGAAGAACCTTACACGCTGGCCATTATTTTAAGTGAGATCCTCGGTGACAAGATTGATGAATATAAGATTCAAATTTTTGCCACTGATATTGATCAAAATTCGATTAATTTTGCTCGCTTAGGGGTTTATCCCGAAACTGCGTTAAATTTCATACCACGCACAATTAAAAACAAATATTTTCTGCTCAATAGCGAACAATATGAGTTGATCAAGCCAATTAAATCGAAAGTCATATTTTCGGTTCATGACGTAAACAATGATCCACCATTTTTACGTCTTGATTTGATTACTTGTCGGAACTTGATGATTTATTTTACTGTTGAGCTCCAACGTCAAATATTGCCAATGTTCCATTATGCACTCAACCCGAAAGGGTTATTGATGCTTGGGCAGTCTGAATCTATTGGTGTGTTTCAAGAACAATATCGACCGCTATCTAAAACCGGTAAGATTTATGAAACTCTGTTTGTCGGTAAGCAACTACCGCCAGAGCGTAAAACGTCTCGAGGTATTAGCTTAACAACTAATAATATGAAAGAGCTAAAGCCAATACTAACCTCGCAACATAATCGCAATAAAGTGGATGCAGAACTAACAAACATTATTGCTGATACGTTGCGAGAATTTGTGTTACCTAACGCTATTTTATTAAATGAGAACCAAGATATCATCTTCACCCAAGGTGATAATGCGTTGTTGGTTCGTCCAACAGGCTTACCGTCAAACAATATTTTTAAAAATCTTCATCCGCAACTATCAATCGACTTGCGCAGTGCGTTTCATAATATCCAAAACGGTCAAAAAGTTGCAGATACGGGTTACCAATCATTTAAGTTAAATGACGAGAATGTTTGGGTTAAGTTGATTTTGATGACAATTGAGAGAGAAGGGCCACTCGGTCGTTTAACTCTTATTTTTTCGCAAATTGAACTGCCCGAAAATATTCCGTTGCTTACCACTGATAAGCAAGAAACCTCCAATCAAGCTATTGCCCTTGAGCAGCAACGTTTGTTAGCAAAAACCAAAGAGCAATTACAAAATGTGATTGAAGAGCTAGAAACCTCAAATGAGGAAATGCAGTCCATGAACGAAGAACTGCAAAGCTCAAATGAAGAGTTACAAAGCTCAAATGAAGAATTAGAAACGACTAACGAAGAGTTACAGTCTACCAACGAAGAATTACAAACCGCCTATGCTGAATTGCGCATGGCCTATGAAGAACGCGAACATCAACGGATTGAATTAGATAGACTCAAAGTTGATTTAGAACATTCTAATACCTTACAACATGAAGCAGAAAGATCTGCACAAATGGGGTCATGGTTTTGGGACCTGACTACTCGCAAACTCGAGTGGAGTAATGGTTGTTATGAACTCTTTGGTTTGGATAAAGAAGTGTTCCATCCTTCTTATGAAGCATTTATCGGCTTAGCGTCAGGTGAGTACCGTAGTCGTTTAGAAGAGCAATTGACCAATTTATTACATAATAGAGCGACTCAACCTTTTATTTTTGAAGCATTAGATGTTGATCGAAATATTAGTATTATGTCGTTAGAGGCAGTTGTGTCATTTAATGATTTAAAGCAAGCCACCCGAGTCATGGGGACTATCCGAGACATTACTCACTCGGTGATGAAAGAAAAAGAACAAGTCGTGTATAAAGACACCATCACTTATCTCTTAAACAATACCTTGACGGCTTCGTTTGTATTAGATATCGATAAGTTGCAAATTGAATACATTAATGCTGCTTTCCAAAAACTACTGGGTTATTCAGAAGTGGTTATCAACGCCTTAGCGGATGAAAAGCTATTTACGTTATTTAACACTAAAGATGCGATAGTGTTTAAAGGTATTGTCGATAAAGTCTCGCGTTCTACAGTAGGTGAATGCGTTCCTGGAAAATATGCCATTAAGCCAAAAGACAGTAATGTTTTTATGAATGTGTATGCAAACCATACCGTGTATGAACTTAACGATACCACTGGTTTGCCACAGAAAATGTTAGTGACACTCTTTGCCGCAGATTAATGCAGCATAAAATGTGCAAGCATTTACGTATGCGATTATTTAGAAAACAGATTAAATGTCATTTCATTTAAGTATTTGATGACAAGTGTGAAGATTAAGGAGATGTTTTGGAGCGATATAACGGAATTGGTATCCCATGTATTTCAACAACACATAAGCTTGAAATAGTCGGCTTTAATGATGTTGCCAAAAACATGTTTGGCCGTGCTTTGACAATGTCGCCTATGGGTGAAAAAAAAATTGTCTTAACGGCTTTAGTCAATTCTAATGTGTCTAACTTTCTCGCCTGGGTTACTAATAAAGATCAGGATTACATTGAGTTAAAGGTGGTTTGTCATGGTGCGGTTAAGCACTTTGTGGCGAATTTAAAAAGTGTTAACGACATTGACTCACTGGGAAACGAGACCCAACTGTACAACTTTTGTTTCTTCCCGCTGGACAGTTATCACTCATTAAATAAAGATTTTAACCTTTATCGCAGTGTTTATATGCATTCGACTCAGGCGATTTACATTACCGATCATCAACACAATATTGTGTCGGTTAATCCAAGTTTTATTAATTTGTTGAGTCGTTCTTTTAAAGAGGTTATGGGTAAGAATGACGGTATGATATATACCATAGACTCATACGCGAAATTAAAACAATTACTATCAACATTAGACACTGAGCGAGACGATACCAGTGAGCGCTTAGAATGCATCAGGATGTACAAAAATGGTGAGCCTGAAATCATCTGCTGTAAAGTACATATCAATGTCATTTTTGATGAAGAAACTCAAGAAAAGCAATATTTACATATATTAGATGATGTGACGCAGCAGGTTTTAATTGAGAACTCTTTATCTAAAGCGGCCTATACCGACAGTCTGACTGGTTTGTCTAACCGCATGAGCTTTAATGAAAAATTCAAAAATATGCACGATTCAGCTCAACGACTCGGTGAAAAGTTATGTGTGTTTTATATCGATTTAGACCGCTTTAAATATTTAAATGACGAGTATGGCCATGATTACGGTGATTTATTACTTAAACATGTAAGCGAACGTTTAGTGGGTTGTTTTAAAAAACAAGACTTAGTGGCAAGAGTGGGTGGGGATGAGTTTGTTGCGGTTATTCAGTCTGATGAAGATATTGATTGCTTCGAGCGGATTGCATTACGGGCTATAAGCGAATTATCTAAGCCCTATATACTTCATGAATTACATTACACTTGTACCTGTAGTATTGGTGTGTCGGTTTATCCCGATGATGCTCTTGACCAAGAATATCTTTTAAAAGCCGCCGACAGTGCCATGTATATTGCTAAACAAAATGGCCGCAATAATTTTGCTTTCTTTGATTTAAACCACAAAAAAACTGAAGATAAACATCATAAAATCATTAAAATTGTGGAAAAAGCATTAGTAGATAAAAAGATAATTCCTTTTTTTCAGCCAATTCACGATGTTGATACCGGTGAGTTAGTGTCATTTGAAGCTTTAGCGCGTTATTGTAATGATGAAAATGAAATTTTGCCTCCCAGTTATTTTATGCCTTCAATTGAACAAGATGTATTGTTAATCGGTTTAGGGGTAACCATCATAAAACAAGTGGTTACACAGTTACGTATGCTTGAATCTCATGGCATAATGATCCCGATTTCAATTAATTTATCTTCGTATCAGTTACTCTCTGAAGTGATTATTAAACAGCTCGAAATGGTTGCGCTGCGATTTCCGCAATTTATTCCATTATTGAAAATTGAGATTACTGAAACATTAATTTTCGAAAACAATCAGTTTGTTGTGGTCAACATTGCTCGCCTAGTCGAATGTGGTTTTAGGTTAATGCTAGATGACTTTGGTACGGGTTATTCATCCATTTATTCATTAAAAAAGTTTAAGTTTGAAACGGTTAAAATTGATAAGACGTTTATTGATGACATTAACTCAAGTAATGCTGAAGACCAAACGTTACTCAACACCATTATTGCTTTAGTCAAAAATCTTAAATTAAAGATTATTTGCGAAGGTGTTGAAACCGCATCCCAAGTGGCTTTTTTGAAAGACCAACACTGTGGTTGTGCTCAAGGTTATTATTATTCGCAAGCAATATCGAAGGCTAAAATGCATGACTATATAAAAAAACACGGTAAAAAAGATAAATTTTTACCCATAAAAGTATCAGTGCAATAGAGATTAATAAATGAGTACAGAAAAGCTTGCTAAAGTATTAATTATTGATGATGAGAGCTCATCAATTGAAGTGATGACAACCATGCTTGAATCTACCATGGATATTGTGATTGCCGAAACGGCTGATGATGGCTATAACTTATTGCAGTTACACGATTTCGACATCATTTTATTGGATGTCGATCTTCCTGATTTGTCAGGTTTTGATTTGTGTAAACGAATTAAGTCTGAAATACGATTTAGTCATATTCCAGTTATTTTTATCTCAGGCTATAAAGATCTTATTTTCGAAATACAAGCATTTGAATCGGGTGGTATTGATTACCTGACTAAACCCATTAGTCCAGTAAAAATGCTGATTCGAATGAGCGTGGTACTCAAGATTAAATTACCTATTCCAAGTTCAAAAAATATTAAAATCGATTAAAACACTAACAACGCGGCTTTAGGTATATTTTTGTATTAATGAAAATTGAAAGACATCTGCACGATAAGTGAGATGTCTTTTTTTATTATTCAACCTTATTTTTACTGCACTATTTTTATTAAATTATTGTTTTACGGCATTAGACGCGGCAATAATCATCTTATTCCTCAGCCATTTGTTGGCGGGTTCTTTATCTACATTAACGTGCCAATATAAATGTATGCCAATTTCAGGTAAATCGACCGGCATGGGATGAGTCGCTATGTCGAGCATTTCACTGTACATCTGCGCGGCGGTTTTGGGTAACGTTAATAGCATGTCGTTACTTAATATCACTTTGCAAGCAGACAAGGCTTGTTGACAACGCAGCGAAATCTTTCTGTGATATCCCATTCTCGACAATTCAAAATCTTCTAAACCCGGTCCTGTCGAACGAGATGAAACCAATATATGGTCAAGTTTAAGGTAAGTGTCTAAATCAAGTGTTGTGGTGAGTGCAGGGTGGTTTTTACGCGCAACCACCACCAACTGATCGCTTTGCAATTGAGTGTGACGAATATTATTGCTCACTGGGATCAATGCATCGATGGCTAAATCGATATCACCACTGGCCAATTTGTTTTCTAACTCACTGCGGTTAACCCGCTTATTACTGTTTAAGTGAATGGCAGGAGATTCTACGGATAAGCTTTCTTGCAAAATAGGTAAATAGTAAGGTTCTAATGAGCCGTGTAAAGACAATGAAAAGCTTTTGCGAGAGGTAAGAGGTTCAAATTGTCTTGATTGTACCAGGCACACTTGCAACTGATGCAATGCTTCACGCACATCATCAATCACATTTTTTGCCACGGGAGTGGGGCGCATTTCATTGCCTTGTCTTATAAACAAAGGGTCATCAAAATGATTGCGTAATTTACCTAATGAGTGACTCACAGCCGGTTGCGATAAGTTCAATACCGAGGCCGCTTTGGTAATATTGCCTTCGCAATAAATGGCATCAAAAACCACAAACAAATTCAAATCAATTTTCATATTCACTCCATTGAATTAAGTCGTAATACTGCACCTATCCAATATGCTTTTTATTTCACCCATACTATTGGAATGGTTAATAGTAGGATATTAGAACTATTCATTTGTTCAATTTAGAACTTGGGATTAGCATAGTCAAGTAGATTCGGATCCGGTTAATTTTTCAGCTTACCTTGTTGTAAGCAATCGCAGTAGCGAATGTGCAGGATCTAAACGGCAACTCGCGTGTAACTGGTTTTAGTTATTGGCATTACCTAACACGATGTTGTTCAAGTCATGATTTTTATAACGTTAGAGACACTCAATGGCTGCGATATATTTGATTAGACACGGACAAGCTTCTTTTGGCAGTACTGATTATGACCAATTGTCAGACAAAGGTTGTCAGCAGGCGGCTTTGCTAGGCAAGTATTGGCGTGCCAAAGGTGCCCCGAGCAAGTTTTATTGTGGTGATTTATTGCGTCATGGCCAAACCTTGAGTCACTTTGCCGCTGGGTTAGACATTAACACCACTCCAATGGTGATCCACTCTGGTTTTAACGAATTTGACCACGTTGATATTCTGCAAAAATTTAACGGTGAATGGCATCATTTCGCTGAAAAAAACGCAAAACTACAGCAATTTGATGAGCCCAATAAAGTGCTTCACAAAGAGTTTTATCAGGCTTTAAATCGTTGGATGAATGGCCAGCATGATTTGGAATACAAAGAAAGTTGGCCGCAGTTTAAAAGCCGTTGTATTCGGGCATTACAAAACATTATTGAACAAGAACTTGCCAAAAAGCGGGTGTTAACGGGTCTAACGACAGAACAAAAGCAACCAAAAGATATTTTAGTCTTCACATCTGGAGGCACAATTTCGACCATCATCCAACACATTTTACAATTAAATGATCAGCAAACACTGGCCATTAATCAGCAAACCAGAAATACCAGCGTAACCAAGCTTTTGTTTTCAGAAAACATGTTGAGCGTTGATTACTTAAACAATTACAGCCATTTAGAAATTGCTGGTGATGAGTGGATTACCTTTAGATAACATCTTACCCCTTAAGCGGCGCAAGCTTTTCACATTGAATATGAAAATTAAATACAACAAGGACTTAAAATGAATACTGCTAATTTGTTTGATTTAACAGGGAAAGTGGCGTTAGTAACAGGCGCTAGTCGTGGTATTGGCGAAAGCGTAGCTAAAGTTTTGGCGCAATATGGCGCTCATGTCATTGTATCGAGCCGCAAAATAGACGCATGTCAGGCTGTTGTCGACCAAATTATTGCCGATGGTGGCAGTGCTCAGGCAATAGCGTGTCATATTGGTGAGTTAGAGCAAATTGACTCAATCTTTGCCGCCATTACAGAGCAACATGGCAAGTTAGATATTCTGGTTAACAATGCCGCAGCAAATCCTTATTTTGGCCACATTATCGATACTGATTTAACTGCATTCCAAAAAACAGTGGATGTAAACATCCGTGGTTATTTCTTTATGTCGACCAACGGTGCCAAGTTAATGAAGGCCAGTGGAGGCGGTGCAATCATTAATGTTGCCTCTGTTAATGGTGTTATCCCTGGTGATTATCAAGGCATTTATTCCGTCACCAAAGCGGCTGTTATTTCAATGACGCAAGCATTCGCCAAAGAATGTGCTCAATTTAATATTCGTGTTAATGCCTTACTTCCTGGCGGTACCGACACCAAATTTGCATCAGCACTCGTTGATAACCCAGCTATTTTAAAACAAATGATGCATCACGTGCCGATGAAGCGTGTCGCACAACCTGACGAAATGGCCGGTACCGTGTTGTATCTAGCCTCAAACGCATCAAGTTACACCACAGGTACAGCTATCAATGTTGATGGTGGTTATTTGATTGGCTAACGCTTTAAAAAACTAAAAATAAAACGAATATCTCGATAGGAATTTATAATGACTAGCACTCAAAACACCAGCATCAACAAGCTATTTGAAACGTTTTCAACTAAATCGTTAACGCTTAAAAACAAAACCGTCATGGCGCCGATGACCCGCGCCTTTTCGCCAAATTATATCCCCAATGCTGAGGTTGCCGCATATTACCGCCGCCGTGCTGAAGGTGATGTGGGGTTAATTATTACCGAAGGTACCTTTATTGGACATAAAGCTGCCAATGGTTACGAAAACGTGCCGGCCATTTTTGGTGAGCAAGCCTTAGCCGGTTGGAAACACGTGGTTGATGAAGTACACGCCGCCGGAGGCAAAATTGCCCCACAGCTTTGGCATGTTGGCGCGGTGAGAAAACCTGGAGTGGGTCCTGACAAAGAAATGCCAGCCTACAGTCCATCAGGTTTATACAAGCCAGGTGCAGCAAACGGTGTTGCCATGTCACAAGCAGACATTGATGAAGTGGTTGCCTCATTTGCACAAGCTGCGCTCGATGCAAAAAACATTGGTTTTGATGCCATTGAAGTTCATGGCGCACATGGTTACTTAGTTGATCAGTTCTTTTGGGAAGGCACTAATCAGCGTGACGACAAATATGGTGGCTCACTAGAAAATCGCACCCGTTTTGGCGTTGAAATTGTCAAAGCAATCCGCGCAGCCGTAGGTGAGGATTTTACTATCATCTTCCGTTTTTCTCAGTGGAAACAACAAGATTACTCTGCAAAGCTGTGCCAAACCCCTGAAGAGCTAGCCACATTTTTAGGCTTACTCAGTGATGCTGGCGTGGATATTTTCCATGCCAGTACTCGTCGTTTCTGGATCCCTGAATTTGAAGGTTCTGATTTAAACCTGGCCGGTTGGACTAAAAAGCTGACTAACAAGCCTGTGATCACAGTCGGTAATGTCGGTCTAGATAACGACTTTATAGGCGAAGGTAATGCTGATTTATCAGGGACTTCTAACCCAACCGGTATTGATGAATTATTAGTGCGTTTAAATAATGACGAGTTTGATTTGGTCGGTATTGGCCGCGCGTTATTAGTTGATCCGCAATGGGTGAATAAAATTAAAACCAATGCCATTGATGAGATTAAGCCATTCAATAAAAAATCATTAATGTCGTTGAGTTAACACGACTTTTCTCCCGATTAAAACGCACTCCATTTATCAAAAGGTCACAATATGAATTTTGAATACAGTGAAAAAGTTCAAGGCTTAATAAATCAAGTTAGCCAGTTTATGGATGAGCATGTTTATCCGCATGAAGACGAAATGCATCAACAAGTGGCACAAGACCCATGGTCAACACCGCCGTTAATGGAAGAGCTTAAGGCTAAAGCAAAAGCACAAGGCTTATGGAATCTATTTCTGCCTGTCGCTTATGGCAAGTACAGTGGCGGGTTAACCAATTTAGAATATGCGCCATTAGCTGAAATTATGGGCAAAGTGATGTGGGCTCCCGAGGTGTTTAACTGCGCCGCCCCCGACACTGGCAACATGGAAGTGTTAGCTAAATACGGTAATGAGGCGCAGAAAAAACAATGGTTAGAGCCTCTGCTTGAGGGCAAAATCCGTTCAGCATTCGCCATGACAGAACCCGAAGTGGCCTCAAGTGATGCAACCAACATTGAGTTGAGCATTGTTCGAGATGGTAACGAATATGTCATTAATGGCCGCAAGTTTTACATCAGCGGAGCGTGCCGTAAACAGTGTGAAATCATGATTGTGATGGGCAAAACCGATCCAGACAATACCAATCGTTATATTCAACAATCTCAAGTGCTTGTGCCAATGAATACCCCTGGGGTTAAGGTGGTCAGACCGATGCAAGTATTTGGCTATGATGACTCACCAGAAGGCCACGCTGAAGTGACCTTTACTGATGTGCGCGTGCCCGTTGAAAACATCATTGTAGGCGAAGGCAAAGGTTTTGAAATCGCGCAAGGTCGCCTAGGCCCAGGACGAATCCATCACTGTATGCGATCTGTGGGTATTGCCCAGCGTGCATTAGATTTAATGTGCAAACGCGTCAGTGAGCGAATTGTATTTGGTCAGCCGATGATTAAGCAGCAATCGGTACGTGAAGACATTGCCAAATCTGCCTGTCAGATTGAGCAAGCCCGTTTGATGACCTTAAAAGCGGCGCAAAAGATGGACACCGACGGCAACAAAGCGGCTAAAGACTTAATTGCCATGATTAAAATTGTGGCGCCCAGTATGTCACTTGATGTGATTGACCGCGCCATTCAATGCCATGGTGCAGTGGGTGTCAGCCAGGATACCTTTTTGGCGCATGCATGGGCAGGTCAGCGCACGTTGAGATTAGCGGATGGCCCAGATCAGGTTCATATGATGCAACTTGGACGCGATTTAGTGAAAAAGGTGAGTCTGTAATTGGCAAGACAGGCCAGTTTTAGCTGGGGCGAACTGGCCTGTCATTGTCATTTTGTTGCTGACATTAATCTAATAATAAGAGTATTTAGAAATGCCACATACATTTTCTATTGATAATGAGCAGCTTAGTGCTTATTTACAGCAACACGTTGAGGGCTTTCAAGGGCCAATTACACTTGAAAAGTTCTCGGGTGGTCAATCTAATCCTACTTATAAACTTACCGCTAAGTCGGGTGTCTATGTATTGCGTCGTCAACCACCGGGTAAGTTATTAAAATCAGCCCACGCTGTAGACCGTGAATACCGAGTCCTTGCTGCACTTAACGGCAGCGATGTTCCTGTCGCCAAGGTATATCACTTATGTGAAGACACCCATGTTATCGGTTCCATGTTTTATGTAATGGAATATTGCGATGGCAAGGTGTATTGGAGCGCATCTTTAGCCGAGATTGATACTAATGAGCGCCGCGGCGCCATGTACGATGCGATGAATAAAACCCTCGCGTCACTGCACAGTATCGATGTTGATGCCGTGGGTTTAACTGATTATGGCAAAGCGGGTAATTATTTTGAGCGCCAACTGGGGCGCTGGACCTCGCAATATCGTCTAACTGAATTGAAAACAATTCCCGCTATGGATGTGCTAATCCAATGGCTTGAGGACAATTTGCCAGCAGATGACGGCCGCGTATGCCTGGTGCACGGTGATTTTCGTTTAGACAATATGATGTTTGCCAAAAACAGCCCTGAAGTCATTGCATTGCTTGATTGGGAATTATCCACTCTTGGCCACCCTTATGCCGATTTGGCTTATCAATGTATGCAACTGCGTATGCCCGCAGGCATGGGCACCATCGACGGCTTAAAAGATATCGATAGAGCCAGTTTAGGCATTCCTACTGAAGAACAATATGTTGCTCAATATTGTCAGCGCATGGGGATCGAAAAAATCGATAACTGGGCGTTTTATTTGGCATTTAGTTTTTTCAGATTAGCTGCGATTGCGCAAGGTGTTGCAAAACGTGCCAGTGAAGGTAACGCCTCAAATGAAAATGCCAATAAAGTCGGATCATTTGTTGCTCCCTTAGCGCAAATGGCCTTACAGGTTATCAAGACTCAATAAACATAAAAACAAGACCATCAATTACAGGAGTTACTCGCATGGATCCATTATTAGATTTTACTGGCAAAGTTGCCGTTATCACTGGTGCAGCACAAGGATTTGGTAAGTTGCTGTCTCAGGAGCTGGCTAAACGTGGCGCAAAATTAGTGATAAGTGACATTAACGAAGCTGGCGTACACCAGGTGGCTGATGACATTGCAGCAACCGGCGCCGAAGTGGTCGCGATGAAATGCGATGTATCAAAAGATGAATCTTGTAAAGCCATGGTTGATACTGCGCTTGAATATTTTGGTCGTGTCGATATTGGGGTTAACAATGCCGGTATTGCCCATGAGTTTATGCCACTGCACATGATTGATGAGTCGATTATGGACAGCCAATTTGCCATTAACGTTAAGGGTGTTCAGTTTGGAATGCGCCATCAAATTGCCCAAATGCTCAAACAAGGCGAGGGTGCCATTCTCAACGTAAGTTCGATGGCCGGTTTAGGCGGGGCAGCCAGAGGCAGTGCTTATTCTATGGCAAAACATGCAGTGATTGGTTTAACCAAAACTGGGGCAGTTGAATATGGCCGTGACAACATTCGTATTAATGCTGTTTGCCCGTTCTTTACCTTAACGCCAATGGTCACCAATTTTGCTGATGAAGAAAAACAAAAGAAAATGGCCCGCGGCACGCCTATGAATCGTTTAGGTGAGCCTAAAGAAATCGTCGCAGTCATGCTCATGATGTTATCACCCGGTAACACCTACATGACGGGCCAATGCATCGCGGTTGATGGTGGTGTGTCAGCTTTTTAAGCCACAATGAGTGTGCCAATCATTATTGGATTGAGTTTTACAAGATTAAGAAGAGAATATTATGCCAGCAACATTAATGAATGAACGCGATCTCGAGTTTATGCTGTACGAACTGTTTGACAGTGAAGGGTTAACAAGCCGTGAACGCTACCAGGATCATGACCGTCAAACCTTTAATGAAGTGATCAACACAGCGAAAACCATTGCTGAAAAACATTTTCTTCCTATTCGACAAAAGCTTGATACTGAACAACCTACCTTCGATGGTAAAAAGGTTCATATCTTGCCTGAGCTTAAAACGGCGATAGCGGCGGTTATTGAATCAGGTATTGGTTCGGCTACCGCTGATTACGACTTAGGTGGTATGCAACTGCCGCCTATTATTGCCAGTGCAGCAGGGGCGTTTTTAAGCGTTGCTGGCGGCGTGGGCATGGGTTACAACATGCTAACCACCGCCAATGCCAATTTGTTGCAAGCCCATGGCAGTGATGAACTTATCAATACCTGGGTAAAACCCATGCGCGAAGGGCGCTTTATGGGCACCATGGCCATGACCGAACCGGGCAGTGGCTCTGGTTTGGGCGACTTAATCACCAAGGCGGTAAAGGCCGACGATGGTACGTATCGTATTAGTGGCAGTAAAATCTATATCTCGGGCGGCGATCACGACTTAAGTGAAAACATTGTTCATTTGGTATTGGCGCGTATTCAAGGCGCACCAAAAGGTGTTAAAGGCATTTCGTTGTTTGTGGTGCCCAAGTTTTTACTCAATGACGACGGCTCTATCGGCGCCGACAACGAAGTCGCCTTAGCGGGTTTATTCCATAAAATGGGTGGCCGCGCGCAAACCTCTACCGCGCTCAGTTTTGGTGAAAAAAATGGCTCAGTGGGTTACCTTGTAGGCGAAGAGCATTGCGGTCTTAAATACATGTTCCACATGATGAACGAGGCGCGCATTATGGTGGGAACGGGCGCAGCCGTGATTGCGGTTGCAGGTTATCAATACTCAGTTGATTACGCCAAAAACCGACCTCAAGGACGCTTGCCTTCATGCAAAGATCCGTTATCACCCATGGTCAATATTATTGAACATGCTGATGTAAAACGCATGCTACTGGCACAAAAAGCCTATGCCGAAGGTGCCATGGCCCTGGTGTTATACGGCACTCAATTAAGTGATGATTCACATACCGCTGCCACAGAAGAGCAGCGACAATACGCGCATACACTATTAGATTTTTTAACTCCAATCATCAAAACCTGGCCGTCAGAATATGGCCCTAAAGCTAACTCTTTAGCGATTCAAGTGATGGGCGGCCATGGTTATATTAACGAGCATCCGGTGGAGATGTTCTATCGTGATAATCGTTTAAACCCAATTCATGAAGGCACCACTGGGATCCAATCATTAGATTTAATGACCCGCAAAGTGCCCATGAATAAGATGCAAGGGTTTAACGCGACAATCAGTGAAATGCTCAAAACCATCGATGAGTCTAAGCAGTATCCTGGTTTACTTGAGTTTTCTACTCAACTGAGTCAGGCGGTTGAAACCTTAACGACCACCACAGAGGCGGTATTAAGTGCAATGGCCACCAAGAATATAGATTTGGCATTAGCTAACTCAGTTAAATACCTTGAATTATTTGGCAATGTGATTATTGCCTGGTTGTGGTTAAAGCAAAGTATGGTGGCAACCAAAGCTCTTGCTGAACAACCGCATCAATCTGACGTGCATTTTTATCAGGGTAAATTACAAGCGGCACAGTACTTTTATCGATTTGAATTGCCCGAAATTTATTTATGGTCAACGTTATTGATTAACACCGACAGCACCAGCTATGACATGCAAAGTGAATGGTTTTAATCTTGTCTTGTTAACACTCCTAGGTGAGTGAGTATAATATAATGAGTTAATAATCAAGGCATTACCTTATTTTAAGGTGGTGCTTTTTTTATGCCTGTTATCCCTATTACTCTCAATTTAACTATTAGCTATGAGAATATCTAAGTATCAAAACTATTCATTTGTTTAATTGATGAACCCCAATTAGCATGAGTTATCGTATAAATTTCATTCATGGATCGTATTGCGAAAGCAAAAGGGGAAGGGAACATGCCAACAGTAATTAATCGTAACGAGATTACTAACTACATCGGTCATCAAGCCGCGCCAACTGAATGGCATCAAATCAATCAACAGCAAATTAATCTTTTTGCTGACTGCACCTTAGATCATCAGTTTATTCACGTCGATGAACAAAAAGCGAAAGCGACACCTTTTGGCTCAACCATCGCGCACGGTTTTTTATCATTATCCATGTTGTCGCATTTTGCAGAAGAGTTTAGCGTGATTATTGATGGTTTCTATATGGGCCTTAATGCCGGTTTTGACAAGGTGCGATTCTTACAGCCAGTAACCGTAAACAGCCGTATCCGTGCGCATGCTAAAACCTTGTCTATTGAAGAGAAAAAACCAGGGCAATTTCGCATTTCAACTGAAGTGACCATTGAGATTGAAGGTTGCGATACACCAGCATTAGTGGCTGAGTGGATTTCAGTGCAAATGGTCAAGTAAATCGTCATAACAAGACATTATAACAACATCATTATCAGTATATTGGGGACATCAAGATGACAATCAGTTTTGCAGGAAAGGTTGCGATAGTAACAGGTGCGGGCAACGGGTTAGGGCGTTCACATGCACTCGAACTAGCAAGACGCGGCGCTAAAGTGGTTGTTAATGATTTAGGCGGCGCACGTGATGGTAGCGGTGCATCTTCAGCTGCATCACAAGAAGTGGTCGCCCTGATTGAAGCCATGGGCGGTGAAGCCATTAGCCATGGTGCAAACGTGGCTAACTTTGATGAAGTGCAAGACATGGTGCAACAAACCATGGATAAATGGGGCCGAGTTGATGTGTTAATTAACAATGCCGGCATTTTGCGTGATAAATCATTTTCAAAAATGACCCTAGATGATTTTAAAGTCGTTATGGACGTTCATGTTATGGGCTCGGTTAACTGCACCAAAGCGGTGTGGGAAATCATGAAGCAACAAAACTACGGCCGTATTGTGATGACAACTTCATCAAGTGGCATGTATGGCAACTTTGGTCAGTCAAATTACGGCGCAGCAAAAATGGCTCTGATTGGTTTGATGAATACTTTAGTGCTTGAAGGTGCTAAAAATAATATTCACATCAATGCATTAGCGCCAACTGCGGGCACCCGCATGACCGAAGATTTAATGCCAGAAGAAATCGTTAAAGCCTTTGCGCCTGAAGCAGTCACCGCAGGTATGCTGACCTTGTGTGATGATGACGCGCCTAATCGCTTCATTTTATGTGCTGGCGCGGGGGGTTATTCAAGTGCAAGTATTTTTGAAACCGATGGCTGCTTTATTCCTACTGCCAAACAAAGCCCAGAAGCGGTGCGCGACAATTGGGATAAATTAACCGCACAAGACAATCAAAAAGCATTGGTGTCGGGCGCGCAGCAAGGTGAAAAATTTATCATGAAAGCCATGGCATTCATGAAAGCGCAACAGCAATAATAAATTGATTAGATTATTCCGAGGTCACTGGGGTGATTTCGGTTGAGTGGTGTTATTGGGTTGCAACAACACCACTCACAATGTGCATTAAATAAGATGCACTCTATATAAAAGGAATTGTCATGAGAGAAGCTGTCATTGTATCTGCTGCACGTACGCCAATAGGTAAAGCCTACCGTGGTGCCTTTAATGATTTATCTGCGCCAACATTATCTGCTGTTGCGGTAAATGCTGCTGTTGAGCGAGCGGGTATTGACCCAAATGAGATTGATGATTGTATTTTTGGTGCTGCGCTCACTCAAGGTAATCAGGGCATGAACTTTGGTCGCCAGGTGGCCATGGCTGCTCAATTACCCGTGTCGGTTGCGGGTATGACGGTTGATCGTCAATGTTCATCTGGTTTGATGTCAATTGCCATTGCTGCAAACCATATTGTGGTTGACGGTGCCAAAGTAGTTGTCGCTGGCGGTTGTGATTCAATCAGCTTGGTGCAAAACGATAAAATGAACATGCATCGCGCGGTTGACCCTAGCGTCAAAGCTTATCGTCCAGCGATTTATATGCCAATGCTCGATACGGCGGAAGTTGTGGCTAATCGTTATGACATTTCACGTGAGCGTCAGGACGCCTATGCATTAACCTCACAGCAACGCACCGCGACCGCACAGGTAGCAGGTAAGTTTGACGATGAGATTGTGCCAGTCACCTGCACTAAATTAGTGATGGATAAAAATACGGGTGACATTACCAAAGAAACTGTTACGTTAACTCAAGATGAAGGAAATCGTCCGTCGACCAATATTGAAGGATTAGCGGGTTTAAAAGCGGTAAAAGATAATGGTTCTATCACCGGTGGTAATGCTTCGCAATTATCTGATGGCGCCGCTGCGGTAGTGGTGATGGAACGAGAACTTGCCGAGCAGCGCGGCCTTAAGCCATTAGGTGCGTATCGAGGTATGGTGGTTGCAGGATGCGAGCCTGACGAAATGGGTATTGGGCCAATATATGCGATCCCCAAATTACTCGAGCGTAATGGCTTAACCATGGACGACATTGGTTTGTGGGAAATTAATGAAGCCTTTGCTGTACAAGTGATTTATTGCGCAGATAAATTAGGTATTCCTGCAGATAAGTTAAACGTGAATGGCGGTGCAATCTCAATTGGTCACCCATACGGCATGAGTGGCACGCGCATGGTAATGCACGCATTAATAGAAGGAAAACGCCGCGGAGTAAAATACGTGGTAATTAGTATGTGTATTGGTGGAGGTCAAGGCGCAGCGGGTTTATTTGAAGTGTTGTAAGCGTTTAGTTGCTTGTTGGAAGGTCATCAAATACCCAAACAACCTGAAGATGCTCGATTTCAGCAAGAATTTACACGCGTTTAGGCAAGGCATTGATTGCGGGTAATGGTCGTTCCCTTTCCAAAATCAATAACGCAGCATAAACACGTGTAAAACTTGCCCTTTGGGAGTTTCACCGTGTTCCCACTACGTTGTTGCGCTAATTTATAAGGTACCTACATTAACGCATTAACGCGCCTAGTATTGAAAACACGGTGAAGCTCTGAAACACGGATCTTCAAGTTGATTGGGTATAATAAAAATGGCGATAGGTTTCGCATCATAATAAAGGGGACAGTATTATGGAAAAAGTTTGGCTTGAGAAGAGTTATCCACCTGGGGTTGAGTTTGAAATTGATCCTGATAAGTACAGCTCTTTGGCAGAATTATTTTTTAAATATACCAAGTTATACGCCAGTAATACGGCGTTCATCAATATGGATGTCAGTATTACCTATCAACAGCTTGAGCAACAAGCGACTGACTTCGCGGCTTATTTACAACATGATTTAGGCCTGGTCAAAGGCGATAAATTCGCCATTATGATCCCAAATCTTCTGCAATATCCTATCGCACTTTTTGGTGCATTAATTGCGGGGCTAACCGTCGTTAATGTGAATCCACTTTATACGGCTCGTGAATTAGAGCATCAATTAAAAGACTCAGGTACAAAGGGGATTTTAATTCTAGAAAACTTTGCTCACGTACTCCAGGCTGTTATCAATAAGACAGATGTTAAGTATGTTGTCACGACCAGTGTAGGCGATCGCCTTGGCCTCATTAAAGGCGCACTGATTAATGGTGCTATCAAGCATGTTAAAAAGCAGGTGCCTGCATTTGATTTGCCTAATGCGGTTAAATTTAATGATGCCATGTCTAAAGGCAGCAAACGCAAGTTTACTCCGGTTGCGATTACTGGCGAAGATTTGGCCTTTTTGCAATACACCGGTGGCACAACTGGCCCATCAAAAGGCGCCATGTTAACGCACCGTAATATGGTCGCTAACCTTGAACAATCGAATGCTGTGACCAAAAACGTGTATGAAGTCGGCAAAGAATTTATGATCACTGCATTGCCGCTGTACCATATCTACGCGTTAACCTCTAACTGCTTAGCATTTCTACCCTTTGGTGGCACCAACTTGTTGATCACCAATCCACGTGATATGCCGGGTTTTGTTAAAGAGTTAGCTAAATACAAATTTACTGTCATCACTGGGGTAAATACCTTATTTAACGGTTTGTTACACACCCCAGGTTTTGATCAGCTCGACTTTAGTGCCTTAAAAATGGGCTTTGGTGGCGGCATGTCAGTACAGCGCCCTGTGGCAGAACATTGGGAGCGAGTCACTAAAAGTCGTCTTTTAGAAGGTTATGGCTTAACTGAGTGTGCGCCGTTAGTGACCATGAGTCCGTATAACCAGGAAAAATACAATGGCTCGATTGGACTCCCGGCCTCATCAACCGATGTCCGTTTAGTCGGCGCGGATGGTGAAGATGTTGCCTTAGGCGAACCTGGTGAAATGTGGGTAAAAGGGCCGCAGGTGATGAAGGGTTATTACAATCGCCAAAAAGCCACCGATGAAGTGTTAAAAGACGGTTGGTTAGCCACGGGCGATATTGCCACCATGGATGAAAATGGTTTCTTTAGAATCGTTGACCGTAAAAAAGACATGATTATTGTGTCTGGGTTTAACGTATTCCCTAATGAAATTGAAGAGGTGATTGTCGCGCATGAAGGTGTGCTTGAAGCTGCTGCTGTTGGGGTGTCGTGTGATGCCACCGGTGAGCGCGTTAAAGTCTACATTGTGCGTAAAGATCCAATGCTGACTGAACAGGATATCTTTGATCACTGCGCAAAAATGCTAACCAACTACAAACGTCCTAAAATCATTGAGTTTATGGACGAACTGCCAAAAAGTAATGTCGGTAAAGTGTTGCGCAAAGACTTACGCAGCAAGGCATAACATATCAACTAGAGGCTGTTATTGTGTCGCTTATAGCAAATGCAATCACAGACCCATATTGAGCCAGTATGTGCTGGCTCAATATCCTTTACGCTAATCAACATGCGTTTTTTTGAACGAGCAGATTAATCAATGCTGTAAGTATTCAAGCGTTAATTCTCAATCTTATAAGAGTTAGAAATAATACAATATGTTAGAAATTTATGCCGGTGATACGGCGTTAAAAACAATACAACAAAATGGTTTTTCTCCCGAGCTATTTAGCTCTTTTTTAGGTGCCAGCGGTGGGCCAAAATGGTTTACCTTATTTGGCCTGGACAAATATTTATTTGGCGAATTCTTTAACGGCAGACAACAACCATTAAACCTTATTGGCTCAAGTGCAGGGGCATTTAGAGCGGCGTGTTTTGCACAAAACGATCCCGTCGCAGCCATAGAGCGTTTGGCTAAAAACTACAGCGAAACCGTTTATTCAAATGATAAAAAGCCGCAGCCATTAGAAATTACCACCAAGGCTTTCGAATTACTTGAAGTGCTATTTGGCGCAACAGGCGCAGATGAAATTATCAATAATCCCGTTTTTAAAGCACACTTTATTGTGGCGAAATGCAATGGACTTGTGGCATCAGAAAGTAAACTAAAACAGGGTGTGGGTTTAGCCAACAGCTTTGTGCGTAACTCAATGAGTCGACCGTTGCTCAAAAGCCAATATCAACGGTTTATTTTTCAACATAATCAAAGTGATTTAGTGATGAACGACCCTGATAATATTCCGACCACCGCCGTGAGTTTATCGGAGCAAAATATCAAGCGCGCCTTGTTAGCGTCAGGCTCTATTCCCATGGTGATGCAAGGCATTAAAGACATTCCTGATTGCCCACCGGGCATGTACCGTGACGGCGGCATTATTGATTACCACTTTGATTTTGACATTCAAAATAACGGCTTAACTTTATATCCACATTTTAGTTCAACCTTAAAAGCGGGTTGGTTTGATAAAAATTTGTCGCGCAAGGTGAGGTTGCAACATTACGATAAAACGGTGTTGCTTTGTCCCTCTGCAGAATTTGTTGCGTCATTACCGTATCAAAAGATTCCTGATCGCAAAGACTTTATTGAATTAACACCCGAGCAACGAATCAAGTATTGGCGACAAGTGTTTGTTGAGAGTGAAAAATTAGCGCTGCACTTTAAACATTTTTATCGTCACCAAGATATCAGCAGTATTAAAAGTATTCGGCAACTGATGTCCTAGCGATGGGTTGCATTGACCTTAAAAGATTAAGCGATACAAAGATAACAATAGCGCCATTGACGGCCACACAATCATCGACATAGAGAGAAATACATGAGCACATTTACTGCAATTAACCTTATCGCTCGCCCACAAGGCGGCCCAGTAGGCCCAGAATTATTTGAAGTAGTACAAAAACCAATGCCAACCGTTGCTGATGGTCAATTCCTTGTTAAGCAGAGCCATATGTCATTAGACCCTGCGATGTTTGGCTGGATGAGCCCTGATACAGAAAGTTATATCCCGCCGGTTGAGTTAGGCGAGGTGATGCGCAGCTCAGGGATTGGTGAAGTGGTTGAAAGCAAGCACCCTGATTTTAAAGTGGGTGATCGCGTAATGGGTATGATGGGCTGGCAAGAATACTTTTTAAGCAATGGTCCAGGGTTAAACAAAGTGACCGCGCCATTACCCGATGAAGCCATATTATCTGTGTTTGCGTTACCCGGTTTAACGGCTACTCAAGGGCTTTTTAATGTTGGTAAACCTCAAAAAGGTGAAACCATTGTTGTGTCTGGCGCAGCTGGTTCGGTGGGCTCCATTGTGGGGCAGTTGGCCAAAGCAGATGGCTTAACGGTGATAGGTGTTGTCGGTAGCGATGAAAAAGCTGACTGGATTGTTAATGAGTTAGGTTTTGACGGCGCTATCAATTATAAAACCGATGATATCGAAGCCAAACTTGCCGAATTAGCGCCAAAGGGTGTTGATATTTATTTCGAAAACACCGGCGGCCCCATCCAGCATCATGTGTTTGCCAAAATGAATGCCCATGGCCGTATAGTGGTGTGCGGCATGATTGCCGATTATCCAAAAGCGGTACCTGATTTAGGTCCAAATTGGATTCAAGTAATTAAGAAGCGTTTGATCATTCAAGGTTTCACTATGCCTGACCATTTTGGTGATGTACCAGCGTTATTACAAAAGCTGACGCCGTATGTCATGAACGGACAAATTAAGCATCGCGCCCATGTGTTAGATGGACTTGAATCAGCAATGACCGGACTTAATTTGTTTTTTACCGGTGCCAACAAAGGCAAATTAATCGTTAAAATTTAACCGTTAATCCATCAGCACAATTTTACAGATTGTGCTGTTTTTTTGTATGTCTGGCCGAGCAGGTAAATAATATGAGCGAAATCAATACCCATTATCGAAATTGCAATATCTGTGAGGCCATGTGTGGCTTAGAAATTAGCTATCAAGATAAGCAAATTATCTCTATTAAAGGCGATCAACTTGACCCATTTAGTCAAGGATACAATTGCCCCAAAGCATTAGCGTTAGAAGACTTTTATACTGATAAAGACCGATTAAAAACCCCAATTAAACGCACTGCCACAGGTTGGCAAGCCATCAGTTGGGATGATGCCTTTAGCGAAATCGTCAGTAAAATTAAAACTATCCAACAGCAACACGGCAACAATGCCCAGGCTGTCTATTTAGGTAACCCTAATGCCCACAGTTTAGGCAATGCATTATTTCTCAAACCATTTATGAAATCCCTTGGCACCCTTAATCGGTTTAGCTCAGCCTCTGCCGACCAATTACCACACCATGTGGCCGCTAATTTTATGTTTGGCGCAGGCATGTTAATCCCCGTGTCTGATATTGACCGAACCGACTTTATGTTAATTATTGGCGCAAACCCTGTCGTCTCTAATGGCAGTATGATGACCGCACCTAATGTGATTGGGCGCTTAAAAGCCATCCAAAAACGAGGTGGCAAAGTGGTGGTGGTTGACCCGCGCAAAACCCGCACCGCAAAAATAGCCGACCAACATGTGTTTATTCGCCCTGAAAAAGACGCCTTTTTATTGCTGGCACTCATTCATTGCGTGTTTGCTGCTAATAAAGTCAATTTGCGTCATTTAAGTGATAAGGTTGATGGGTTAGATGAAATCGAAAATTTAGTAAAAGATTTCTCGCCACACGTCGTCAGCCCGTTAGTGGGTATTGAGGCTGAGGTGATTGAAAGCTTATCAGCACAGATGCTCGAAGCAGAATCTGCGGTGTGTTACAGCCGCATGGGCGCATCAACTCAAACCTTTGGTGGCATTTGTTTGTGGCTTACCAACGTGCTTAATATTATTACCGGTAACTTTGACCGTGCAGGCGGTGCAATGTTTCCACAACCGGCATTTGATTTATTGCGTAATCACCAGGCGGGTCATAAAAGCTCATTTGGGCAACATCAATCACGCGTACGCAAATTACCGTTTTTTAATGGTGAGTTTCCGGTCGCAGCGCTAGCGGAAGAAATCCAAACCCCGGGTGAAGGCCAAATTAGAAGCTTAATTACCGTTGCAGGTAATCCGGTGTTATCTGCACCGAGTGGTCACCAGCTTGCGGCTGCATTTAGTGAGCTTGATTTCATGGTGTCGATTGATATTTACCTCAACGAAACCACCAAATACGCTGACATTATTTTACCGGGCACGACAGGCGTTGAAAACTCACACTTTGATATTTTCTTTAACTCATTTTCGGTGAGAAACACGGTTAAATATTCAGGGCCATTATTTGAAAAACACAGCGAACAACGCAGTGATTGGCAAATACTCAAAGAGATTTCAGCGCGCATGCTCAATGTGCCTGCTGACGACCCAATGCAGCAGGTTACCCCTGAAATGATATTGGATATGGAACTTAAAAAAGGGCCATATGGCAAGCAGGGCATGAGTTTACAAAAGTTAATGGATAATCCACACGGCATTGATATTGGTCCGCTTATGCCGTGTTTATCAGAGCGGATTAAAACTGCGAATGGCAAGATTGATTTATTCCCTGCTGTTTATCAAGATGATTTACCGAGATTACACGCTGTCATGACGCAAAGTGCTCGTGATAATCAGTTTCCATTTGATTTAATCAGCCGCCGTTTAGTGAAAAGCCATAACACCTGGACTCAAAATTCACAGCGGCTATTTAAAGGTAAAAATCCGTGTACTTTAGAAATACACCCACATGATGCACATGCCCTAGGAGCCAAGACTGGCCAGCAGGTAATAGTCAGCTCAGCGGTTGGTGACATTAAAATAGACATCGTAATTACCGATGATGTACAACCCGGCGTGGTTACCATGCCGCAAGGTTGGGGTCATAATCAACAGGGCACCAATATGTCGGTAGCAGCCACTCAACCCGGTGTGAGTATTAATGATTTAACAGATGCTAAACGAGTTGATATGCTGACAGGAAACGCGGCTTTCAATGGCACACCGGTAGCGATTAAGCTTGCTTAATGATTGAACGTATTATCAAAAATAACGAATAAATAGAAAGGTTAACCATGTTTAAAAGTACCCAAAACTACATTGCATCAAACGATCTCACATTAGCGGTTAATGCAGCCATTGCGCTCGAAAAACCGTTATTGATAAAAGGGGAGCCAGGTACAGGTAAAACACAGTTAGCAGAAGAGTTAGCGCGCTCGCTTAATTGTAAACTGTATCAATGGCACATTAAATCGACTACCAAAGCCCAACAAGGTTTGTATGAGTACGATGCCGTATCACGCCTGCGTGACAGTCAATTAGGTGATGCCAGAGTGCATGACATTAGTAATTACATCGTTAAAGGTAAGTTATGGCAGGCGTTTGAAGAAGAACAACGCCCCATTTTATTAATTGATGAAATTGATAAAGCTGACATTGAGTTCCCTAACGATTTACTGCAAGAGCTCGATAAGATGGAGTTTTATGTTTATGAAACTCAGCAAGTGATCAAAGCAAAACAGCGTCCCATTATTATCATCACGTCTAATAATGAAAAAGAGCTGCCAGATGCGTTTTTACGTCGCTGTTTTTTCCATTACATTAAGTTCCCAACCAAAGCGGAAATGGAAAAAATCATCGATGTGCATCATCCAGATGTAAAGCAAACCCTGTTAACTCAGGCTTTAGATGTATTTTTCGATCTGCGCGAAGTCAATGGCATTAAGAAAAAACCATCAACATCCGAGCTCATTGATTGGTTAAAACTACTGATCTCCGATGACATTTCGCAGCAGACATTACTCGATAAGCAATCAGATATTATTCCGTTATTTGGCGCATTACTAAAGAATGAACAAGATGTGTCATTGATTGAAAAACTGGCCTTTATGAGCCGCAGAAACAGGTAGCATTGCTGTGTTTATTGATTTTTTTCTCACCCTAAAAAAACACAAAGTACCTTGTAGTTTGCGGGAACTACTTGACCTTATCGCCTTGCTTAAAAAAGGCGTGGTATTTGCTGACGTAGAAGAATTTTATAACCTGGCCAAAATTGTCATGGTTAAAGATGAAATCTATTACGATAAATACGACAACGCCTTTGCAGAGTATTTTGAAGGCATCGAACATATTGATATTTTTGACAAATTATTACCAGAGGATTGGCTGCGTAAAGAGTTTGAAAAAAACTTAAGCCAAGAAGAAAAAGACCAACTCAAAGCGCTTGGCGGTCTTGAAGAGCTAATGAAAACACTTAAAGAGCGTTTAGAAGAACAAAAAAAACGTCATGCTGGCGGTAATAAATGGGTAGGCACTGGCGGCACATCGCCTTTTGGTGCTTATGGTTATAACCCAGAAGGCATACGAGTTGGTCAGGATAAAAACCGCAATAACAGCGCGGTGAAAGTGTGGGACAAACGCGAGTTTAAAAACTTTGATCAGGACCGTGAACTCGGTACCCGTAATATTAAATTAGCCCTTAAAAAGTTACGTAAATTTGCCCGCACAGGTGCCAGTGAAAAGCTTGATATCAATACCACTATCCGCTCAACCGCGCAAAATGGCGGCTTACTTGATGTGCACATGGAGCCTGAGCGTCATAACGCGGTAAAAGTGCTGATGTTTTTCGATATCGGCGGCTCCATGGACGATTACATTCATACCTGCGAAGAGTTATTTTCAGCCGCGCACAGCGAGTTTAAACACTTACGCTTTTTTTATTTTCATAACTGTTTATATGAAAAAGTATGGCAAGACAATCACCGCCGGTTTGATAAAACCATTGATCTGGAAGATGTGTTACGCACATTCTCATCTGACTACAAAGTGATTTTTGTCGGCGATGCTACCATGGGACCCTACGAAATTATTGCAAAAGGCGGCAGTGTTGAGCATTGGAATGAAAAACCCGGCATAGAATATATGAATCGATTATTAGGCCATTTTAATAAAGTCGCCTGGTTGAATCCACAGCCAGAACAATACTGGCAGGTGCATCATTCAATTTCGATTATTCAAAAACTGGTTGGCGACAAAATGTACCCGTTAACTGTCGATGGCATAGGCCGTGCCATTAAAGATCTCAGTTAAAAGAAAGATTGTTGTTCACTTAATGAGTTTGGCGAACGGCTCGACTTTTGAACGAAGCGAACGACACGACAACATCACTTTACGCTCAACTTAGTGATAATTGATAAAAACACTTAAACAGGAAGGTCAATCATATGGATTTTTTACGCACCGACGACAGTTGTTTTACCAATTTGCCTGATTATCATTTTAACGCCAATTACTTAATGGTCGACGACGCTGAAGATGGCCAGCTAAGAGTCCATTATGTTGACGAGGGGCCCAAAGATGCTGCGCCAATACTCTTGCTGCATGGCGAGCCAACATGGAGCTTTTTGTACCGTAAAATGATCCCTATCTTAGTTAAAGCCGGGCATCGTGTCATCGTGCCCGATTTAATTGGTTTTGGCCGTTCAGACAAACCGACAAAACGCTCAGATTACACTTATCAGCGTCATGTCGACTGGATCATCTCATTGATGTTACAGCTTAACCTTAATGATATTACTTTAGTGTGTCAGGATTGGGGCGGCTTAATTGGTTTACGATTAGCGGCAGAGCACAGTGAACGCTTTGCACGGATAGTTGCTGCCAATACCATGTTGCCCACAGGCGATCATCAACCTGGAGAGGCTTTTCTAAAATGGCGCCAATTCTCACAAGATGTAGAGGTGTTTCCAACAGGTAACTTAATCAATAGTGCTTGTGTATCAAGTTTAACGCCCGAGATCGTTGCCGCGTATGATGCGCCATTTCCTGATGAACGCTACAAAGAGGGCGCGCGTCAGTTTCCTTTACTTGTGCCAATCACCCCAGATGACCCCGCAGCAGATAAAAATCGTGCAGCCTGGAAAGTCTTATCACAATGGCAAAAGCCGTTTTTAACCGCCTTTAGTGACTCAGATCCTATTACCAAAGGCGGCGACGCTTTGATGCAAAAACTCATTCCCGGCACTCAAGGGCAAAAGCACACCACCATAGTCAGCGGCGGACATTTTTTACAAGAAGATAAAGGTGAAGTGTTAGCCGAAGTGGTTGTGCAATTTATTGCTGATAATCAATAATGCCTGAGTGACAAGTGACAAGTGACAAGTGACAAGTGACAAGTGACAAGTGACAAGTGACAAGTGACAAGTGACAAGTGACAAGTGACGAGTGACGAGTGACAAGTGACAAGTGTGACATAAGATAATGTCAGCATTCACTTTAAGGAGCCAATATGTTGTATCACGGAATATCGATTATGTTGGCCCCAGTGCTTGTGTTACAAGGCCTCAAAGTGCGCCGCACCACGCCAAGACTTGCCGAACCAGAAGGTGAACGTGTCGGTCAAACTGGGCCTAATCCTCAGTTAAGCTTATTAATTTTAGGTGACTCTGCCGCCGCGGGTGTTGGGGTGGCAAATCAAAGCCAGGCGTTACTTGGTCAGGTTATTGAGCAATTAAGCCCAACATTAGATGTTAATTACGCCTTGTTTGCTAAAACAGGTGCAACCACATCAACCACCTTAGAAGCCATACAACAAATTGACACTGATCATCCCGTGCTCGGGCAAGGGCATTATGATGTCATCGTCACCTCATTAGGGGTCAACGATATTACTTCATCGGTGAGTTGTGATAAGTGGCTTTTACAGCAACAAGCATTGTTTACATTGCTTAAAAAGCGTTACACACCAAAACAAATTTTAGTCACAGCATTGCCACCATTAGGACTGTTTCCCGTTTTGCCCAATCCACTGCGGTGGAGTTTAGGTAAACGTGCTAATCAATTTAACCATCGTTTACAGCAATTAATACTTAAGCTTAATCAGCAACAGGGTAATCAAACTAGTCAATTTACCATGATTACATTGCCGTTAGACAACCCACAACCCGAGATAAGCATGCTCGACTTTATGCGCCAGGTCATGGCCAGTGATGGATTTCACCCAGGCGCACCGATTTACAATGCATGGGCAAGCTTAGTGGTAGAGCAAATAGTGGATGGTGTTGTAGCCCCAAGGTGTGTTTAGGTTATGGCCTGCGGCCACTAGCGTCGTGGCGCTTCGCCCACACCAGAGCAAAGGGGTAAAGCGCATTCTTGTTCATAAATCAGCCTTTGCAAACCCTCAGCGCCTCAGACTAAGAATATTAGAAAACGTATCATTTTCGATGGTGATCGCCCTGCATTAAACTTTATCTGTATCTGGCTTATAAATGTCGGATACATATCCAGTGTCAGCCATGCTTTCCACCTTTATGTAGTGTGTACTGTAAATAAAAACAGTTGTAATAGTTTTTGACGTGTTTTTAAGTTGAATCGGCTAATATGTAAACTAAAGTAGTATGAATAATAAATCGCGAATTTTGTAATGTATTGAAATTAAATTGTTTTTATTTTTTGTCGAATATTGAATCCACTTTTAACGTGCAAGCCCGCTTTTATTTGTCAGTGGAGTTAAATAAAACGGCTTTACATCAATAAGATACTAAATGTAGGATGATATTAATCAATAAGTTAAAGGGCCGACATTATCGGGCGAGCCCTTCAATAAGCGTTAGGCATCTTTGCATATTGCGATTACCAATTTAAGGATAATTTATGGCCAAGAATGATGTACTCTTGATAGATGGAATCGTTGATGAAAGAGTTGAGTTACAACTACCATCTTCGCGTCGTGACGAGGCTTTCGAATATTTAGCTTTTGAACAAATATTAAAGGATTTCGATTTGTCGAGAGACGAAATTGAAAGCGGTTCAGTTGATGGTCGTAATGATGGCGGGATAGATGGTTTTTTTATTTTCGTGAATGGTCATCTATTGGTGGAACCCCAATCATTTATATGGCCTAAATCAGGTGCACAGTTGGAGGTTTGGGTTATCACTTGTAAGCTACATGATACTTTTAAACAAGCTCCTTTAGATAACCTAGTTGCCAGCGTTTCTGAATTATTTGATCTTGGATTAGGAAAAGAAGAGCTAAAAGGTGAGTATTCTGAAACGATATTAAACTGCCGAGAAAATTTGAAATTAGCATACAGAAAGTTATCAGCCAAAATGAGTGATTTTTCTTTGAATTACTCATATTCATCTAGAGGTAATTCTGAAACCGTTGGGGAATCAATCATCGCTAGAGCTGAGCAAATAAAATCGATAAGTCGTGACTGTTTCGGTAATGTGACTGTTGATTTTAATTTTCATGGTAGCGCAGAGTTAGTAGAACTCCACCGAAAAACTCCCAATTTTTGTTTAGAATTACCATATTCAGAGGTTCTTTCAAGAGGTGAAAGGTATGTTCTTTTGGCAAATTTGAAGGATTATTATGGTTTCGTAACCGATGATAATAAGCTAAGAAGATATTTATTTGATTCAAATGTTAGGGACTTCATGGGGATCAATAGGGTTAATGAAGATATTAAGTATACCCTTGAAAATGAAGAGTCTCCTGATTTTTGGTGGTTAAACAATGGTGTAACTATATTAGCTACATCGGCAAGTTTGGTCGGTGGTTCAATCCAGCTACAAGATATTCAGATAGTTAATGGTTTGCAAACTACCGAATCGATATTTAACCACTTTAATGCTGGAAATACTGATACTAAAAATCGCTCGGTTTTAATTAAAGTAATAGTTTCCCAAGATGATACCATCAGGGATACTATTATTCGAGCAACCAATAATCAAACAAATGTAGAGTTATCATCACTTCATGCTACAGATAAGATACAAAGAGATATTGAGGATATTCTTGAAATAAATGGGTATTTTTATGAAAGAAGAAAGAACTATTATTTAAACTTAGGTCACTCTGCTTCAGAAATAATTACACCATTGACGCTTGCTTCTGGTTTTGTAAATCTAATATTGAAGTCACCTCAAAAAGCCACAATTCTTAAAGCAAGGTTTATGCGTTCGGATGAGTCTTACGAAATGGTATTCTCAGATAAAACTTTATTATCTGTGTGGCCAAAGATTGCATTTGTTATTAAGTATACAGATCAAATACTAGAAGAAATTAGACCTGTTGGGAAAAATGTTACTGAACGATTTTTAAAACGTTGGAGACAAATAACTAGTTTAATAGCCATAGCAAGAATATTTAATACTTTTGATTTTAGCGCAAAAGATCTATCACAGTTGGATACTGACAAATATACAAAAGAGTTAATTGTTTCTACATGGGAGTTTTTTGTTTCTGTTAAACCAGACTCAATAAGTGGTAATGGTTGGAGACAGAAACGTTTGTATGTAGATCTTTGTAAGGAAGCTTCTACCAAATTTAATTTAAATGGACTTGATCATACACTGGACCTTAAGCATTAAGGCCTGCAAAAATTCCATCTAACGTTATGTCTTTTCTAGATTTTCTTTGTTGTGACTTTTTTGCGTTTATTGTTATATAGCAGACCGCCCAGTCTATCTT
>NZ_WSRZ01000034.1 GCF_009828585.1 Shewanella litoralis
CTTTGCCGCGAATACGCTGATCGCCGCCGGCACAGAATGAATGCTGACCTTTTGCTGAAGGGCCGTTTCCGGTTAATAGTACGCAACCTACATCAGACCATTGTCTGGCATGGTCTAATGCTATAGAAAATGGCAGTATTTATGTTAATTATTCAAAAAGCTTTACCCCGCAAGGTGCTGTCAATAATCAATTTGATGTGAATAATGAGCTCGATTTAAAACCTGAATACGGTATTCAGTATGAAATCGGAACTAAGTGGGAATTGTTTGACGCCCGTTTATTGATGACGGCAGCAGTATTTGATATCACCTTAGAAAATATTACTATTTCGGAAACATTAGCGGTACCAACAGGCTCATTTACCGATATCACCACACAAGGTGGTGAGCAAAAACATCGTGGATTTGAATTAGGTGCTCAAGGTCAAATAAGTCAGAATTGGTTTGTTACTTCATCAATGATGTATTTAGATGCGGAATATCAAACCGGTGATGAGCGTGAAGGCAATACACCGATAGATGCGCCAGAATGGTCTGCTAATATTTGGACGCGTTACGAAATAACCGACAACTTTGCAATGAACTTTGGTGCTGTGTATGTTGGTGATCGTTTCGCCAATACTGACAACACTATCAGTAAAGATGATTATATTCGCTTTGACTTGGGCGCAGCATACACCATGAATATTATGAACAAAGATGTTAGCGTTCGTGCCAATATTAAAAATGTATTTGATACCGATTATATCGAAGGTGGTGAGTACAACATGGTCACTGTCGGCCAGGAGCGTAATATCAGTTTAGCGGCAGAAATTAAGTTTTAAGCTGCGCATATTTCTGATTATATTCCGTAACCCCCTAAAACCTCTGCTAACAACAGAGGTTTTTTTGTACTTTTATTTCAATTTTAATGATTCAGATCTAGATAAAGTTTCATTTACTGCTAAAATATCTTTCGTTTCGAAACTTATGTGAAAGATCTTTAATCAAATGACCAAACGTAATACCCAACAACGTCGCCATTCGATCATTAAATTGGTCAACGACCAAGGTGAAGTCAGTGTCGATGAGCTGGCAAGTTTGTTCGCTACTTCAGAAGTCACGATCCGCAAAGATTTGGCCATGCTAGAAACGCACGGATTATTGTTACGTCGCTATGGCGGTGCTGTACCTGTACCCCAGGAAATGACGCAAATAGCCAATGAAACGTTATCCTTAAATAAGCAAGCTATTGCCGCCAAAGCGGCTGAGCTTATTCGCGATCATAACCGAATCATTATTGACAGTGGCAGCACCACGTCAGGGATTGTGCAGCAACTTAATGATAAGCGTGGCCTAGTGGTGATGACGAATTCATTGCAACTGGCAAACGCAATTCATGAACTTGAAAATGAGCCGACATTATTGATGACCGGTGGCACCTGGGACCCACATTCAGAGTCTTTTCAGGGCCAGGTGGCAGAACAAGTATTGCGTTCATATAACTTCGATCAACTGTTTATTGGTGCCGATGGTATCGATCTGGATCGTGGCACCACTACATTTAACGAACTCACCGGCTTAAGCAAAGTGATGGCCGAAATGTCACGTGAAGTAGTGGTGCTATTAGAGTCGACCAAAATTGGCCGAAGGATCCCCAACCTAGAACTGCCGTGGGATGTGGTTAATGTATTAGTCACCGACGACAACATTAGCCCACAAGCAGTAGAAATTATTTCAGCACATGGCGTTAAAGTGATACTTGCGCCGTTTGCCCAGGAAACAAAATTAAATTTAAACAGTAAAGGAAACAACTAACATGTGTGGAATCGTAGGCGCTGTTGCGCAAAGGGATGTTGCAGAAATTTTAGTAGAAGGCCTCCGTCGTCTTGAATACCGCGGTTATGACTCAGCAGGTGTTGCTGTTATTCATCAAGGTGAATTAAGCCGCACCCGTCGTTTAGGCAAAGTACAAGAGTTGTCATCAGCGTTAGACGCAGCGCCTCTGGCTGGCGGCACAGGTATTGCTCACACTCGCTGGGCAACACATGGCGAACCAAGCGAGCGTAATGCGCACCCACATTTATCTGAGGGCGATATTGCAGTCGTTCACAACGGTATTATTGAAAACCACAACAAACTACGCGAGATGCTTAAAGGCTTAGGTTATGTGTTTTCATCAGACACCGACACTGAAGTCATTTGCCACCTTGTGCATCATGAGCTTAAAGTTACGGGTAACTTATTAACTGCAGTACAAGCTACGGTTAAACAACTTGAAGGCGCTTACGGTACCGTGGTTATCGACCGTCGTGATAGCGAACGTATGGTTGTTGCTCGTAGTGGTAGTCCGTTAGTGATTGGTTATGGTTTAGGCGAAAACTTTGTAGCTTCTGATCAACTCGCTTTACTACCTGTTACCCGTTCATTTGCCTTTTTAGAAGAAGGTGACGTAGCGGAAATTACCCGTCGTGACGTTAACATTTTTGATATTGACGGCAACGCTGTTCAGCGTGAAATGAAAGAGTCAGAAGTAACCCATGATGCCGGTGATAAAGGCGAATATCGTCACTACATGCTCAAAGAGATTTATGAGCAGCCAACGGCTATTGCCCATACATTAGAAGGTCGTATTGCTGGTGGTAAAGTATTAGATTCTGCTTTTGGTGAAAATGCCGCTGAATTTTTAAAAGACATTAAACACGTACAAATTATTGCCTGTGGTACCAGTTATCATGCAGGTATGGCTGCGCGTTACTGGTTAGAAGATTGGGCTGGCGTATCGTGTAACGTTGAAATTGCATCAGAGTTTCGCTATCGCAAGTCGCACCTATTCCCAAATAGTCTATTAGTGACTATTTCACAGTCTGGTGAAACTGCTGACACATTAGCGGCAATGCGTCTTGCTAAAGAGATGGGCTACAAAGCCACTTTAACCATTTGTAACTCGGCTGGTTCATCATTAGTGCGTGAGTCAGATATGGCTTATATGATGAAAGCCGGTGTAGAAATTGGCGTAGCTTCAACCAAAGCCTTTACTGTGCAGCTTGCTGGTTTATTAATGCTTACAACGGCAATTGGTCGTCATAATGGCATGTCTAGCGAAATGGAAGCGGCGATTACTCAAAGCTTATTATCAATGCCAGCCAAAGTTGAACAAGCGCTTGGGTTAGATGATGCCATTGCAGAACTAGCAGAAGACTTTGCCGACAAGCACCATGCATTATTCTTAGGCCGTGGTGACCAATACCCAATCGCAATGGAAGGTGCATTAAAGCTTAAAGAAATTTCATACATTCACGCAGAAGCTTACGCTTCAGGCGAGTTAAAGCACGGCCCGTTAGCGCTTATTGACGCCGATATGCCAGTGATCGTTGTTGCACCCAACAATGAGTTACTCGAAAAGCTTAAATCGAACGTTGAAGAAGTACGTGCTCGTGGCGGGCTAATGTATGTATTTGCCGATGTCGATGCGGAGTTTGAATCAGACGACACCATGAAAGTTATCCAGGTACCACATTGTGATGAGTTTATGGCACCACTGATTTACACCATTCCACTGCAATTATTGTCATACCATGTGGCCTTAATTAAAGGTACTGATGTAGACCAACCACGTAACCTCGCAAAAAGCGTAACGGTTGAATAAGTTTCTGATTTAATTAAAAAAGGCTTCTTGTGGAAGCCTTTTTTATTGTCTGGTAAATGGTGATTTATTGATTAGTGTTGATAGATCTTAGTGAGCTATTATCTATTTTTATAAACCCATGGAATGAGGTCTTGTGCTATTTCTCATTAAAAGTCAGTCGTTAAGTAGCTTGAGTTACATTAAACAAAAAAGGGAACAGATATTGTTCCCTTTTTGATTAGCTCTATTTAACGATTACCAAACGCGAGCGACAAGCCCTTTGAGGTAATAACCTTCTGGAAATGCGCTGCTAATAGGGTGGTCGCTTGCTTGGTGCATGCGTTCAATGAACTGCACTTCACGCTTGGCATCTAATGCCGCATCGGCCACTACTTTTTGGAATAAGTCTGACTGCATTAAGCCTGAACAAGAGAAGGTCAGTAAGATGCCGCCTGGGTTCAGTAACTGCATGGCAATCATGTTAATGTCTTTATAACCACGACATGCGCCATCTAACTGTGATTTATTGTCAGCAAATTTAGGTGGGTCGAGCACGATGACATCAAAGGTTTTTCCTTCATCGCGATATTGGCGCAATAGCTTGAATACATCAGCTTCGTTGTAGTTAACATGGTCATCATTAAGATTATTAATCGCCATGTTGTCGCGCGCTGTTTGCAGTGCTAAACCTGATACATCGACGTTTTCAATGCTGGCCGCGCCCGCCTTTGCGGCGTACAAACCAAAAGTGCCAGTGTAGCAAAAACAGTTGAGTACCGATTTGCCTTTAACGAAACGAGCAGCCATAGCGCGGTTGTCTCGTTGGTCTAAGTAAAAACCGGTTTTATGACCTTTAACCACATCGACTGCGATTTTAATGCCGTTTTCTTCAATGATGACCGGCATTGGTGGCAATTCACCGTGGAGTAACCCCATTACAGGCGCTAGGCCTTCTTTTTTACGAGAATCAACATCCGAACGTTCATACACGGCGCAATCTGGATATTGCAGCACTAGTTGCTCAACAATGGTGTCGCGCCATTTTTCAGCGCCGGTACTGAGTAGCTGGCATACGAGCACATTGGCGTAGCGGTCAATGGTGATACCGGGTAAACCATCTGACTCGGCTGCAATTAAACGATATCCCGTAAGCCCTTGCTCAATAATCAGATCATCACGTCCCGCTTGTGCGCGTTTAATACGCCTTGCAAAAAAGTCGCTATCAATTTCTTCTTGTTTATCGAAGGTCCATACCCTGACTTGAATCTGCGACTCGGGTGACCAGGCGCCACGACCTAACCAACGTCCGTCGTGTGCTACTACGTCAACCGTGTCTCCGGCTTGGGGTTTGCCGCCATTGACGTTGTGAATGCCGTTGGAAAACACCCAAGGATGGCGACGGTCTAATGAACGTTCGCGGCCGGGTTTAAGTTTAATTCTGATAGCCATGGTATTGCCTAATGTCGATGAAAAGTGAATAAAATTTCGCAATGCGAGTCATCGTTGCCATTGTGATTAGGCATTTTATATTGATGACATTAGCGTATTGCGATGAGTGCAGATCATAGCGTGTTTTGGGTATAAAAACCTGACAAATAAGCTCCTCACGAAGGGAATTGTTTGCTGTAGCGGCAATTATAAATCGTGGTGTGGTAATTAAGCATACAGAGGGCTGCATTAAATGAGTGTTTAAGCGTCGACACTTGACAGGGTAGAGTGACTATTCTACCCTGCATGTAGAATGAGCACTCTACCAAGAGGGTAAGATGTTAAAGCAACAAATTGCAGCGCGATTGGAGCAAGCATTTAGCCTGTATGGCTTTGCTGAACCCAGTGTGGCGCAGTTAAAAACAGCCAGTGAGGTGAGTTTACGTACCTTATATAAACATTATCCGTCGAAAGAGGCGATGATTATTGGCGCGCTTACATACCGGCATCAACGTTACTTGGATTTTTTACAACAAGACTCACCGGCTGCTGGAATTGATGCTATTAATCATATTTTTGCCCAACTCAAACAATGGATGCAGCAATATGCGCCACATGGGTGTATGTCGATGAACGCCATCGCGGCTTTTCCCGATAATGCTGAAATAATCTTAGCAGTAAAGCAGCATAAACAAGATGTGCGCCAGTTTTTAGCTCAGCAAAGTCTACGAGCTGACTTAGCCACGCAGTTATTTTTACTCCATGAAGGTATATCAAGTGCATGGCCTTTATTGGGGGAGGAGGCAATTGTGTCGGCGCATCAAACGGTTAAACAACTTATGGAGATAAACTCATAATGAATACCATTCCAAGTGTTATGAAGGGCGTGCAACTACTCGGACATGGTGGTCCTGAAATGCTGCAATACCGTGCCGATATTGCGGTTCCAACCCCACACGCAGATGAGGTGTTGATCCAAGTGTTAGCTGCTGGGATGAATAATACCGACATTAATACGCGTATCGCGTGGTATTCCAAAGCAGAAGGCGATAGTGCTGACGCGAGTTGGTCTGGTAATCCGTTAACCTTTCCACGAATTCAGGGGGCGGATGTCTGCGGTGTGATTGTTGCTGTCGGTAAGAATGTAAATCAACAACGTATTGGCGAGCGTGTGCTAATTGAACCTTGCATCAGACAGGTAAAAGGGATGTTACTGGACTTGCCTTGGTATTTTGGTTCTGAATGTGACGGAGGGTTTGCTGAATATACTGTCGTTGATGCCAAGCATGCTTATGCTATTAACAGCAAGTTGACTGACGCAGAATTAGCTTCGTTTCCTTGTTCTTATTCAACTGCAGAAAACATGTTAACCCGAGCAAATGTAACCGCTAACGATCGTGTGCTTATTTCTGGCGCTTCTGGCGGTGTGGGCTCTGCAGCGGTGCAGTTAGCTAAGGCTCGCGGCGCTTATGTTATTGCGATAACGAGCCCAAGTAAAAACCAACAATTGCTCGATTTAGCTGTCGATCAGGTTATTGCCAGAGACGCAGATTTGGTTGATGTTTTAGGTGATAACAGCGTTAATGTGGTGATTGATCTTGTGGCCGGAGAACAATGGCCGCAGTTTTTGTCGGTGTTAAAACCGGGTGGCCGTTATGCTGTCTCTGGCGCAATTGGTGGTGCATTAGTTGAGCTGGATATCAGAACATTATACTTAAAAGATTTAAGCTTTTTTGGTTGTACTGTACTTGAGCCACAAGTCTTTCAAAATCTGGTTAATTGTATAGAACAAGGCAAAGTTAACCCTATTATTGCCAAGACTTTTCCCTTACAAGACATTAATGCTGCGCAAGAAGTCTTTTTACAAAAACAGTATGTTGGCAAGTTAGTGTTAACAATCTGAACGGCAAAAATAAATACTCATCATAATAGGCATATCGGTAAATAACAGGCGAGGGCGTTCGATTTACTACGCTGATAAAATAGATATAAAAACGGCTTACCTTCAACGGGTAAGCCGTTTTTTTGCAACTAACTCGTCTATTCCGGTTTGTTGCAATTGTCTGGTAAGTGTTGTGACCTAGTGCTTAGTTGGTTAATAACCTTAATGATAATGGTTTGCATTAGTGTGTGCGTTATGTATAATCCGCGTAAATTTACATAGCTTTACACACGTTTATAGTGTTCACATTGACCCATCAGGATAACCAAATGAAAAAAACGTTAATTGCGGCTACTTTATTAAGCCTGTTTGCTAGCCACTATGCTACTGCGTCTGACGAAACAACAGAATTACGCCAAATCATTGAACAGCAACAAAAAGTGTTAAAAGATCTTGAGAAGCGTCTAGAACAAACTGAACAGCGTGTAGAAACCACTGCCGATGTTGTTGAAGCAACAGCGTCTAGCAAGTCAGCAACTACCATTGGTGGTTATGGCGAATTGCATTACAACAACATTACTGACAACAAGACGGGCAAAGATAAAAAAGAATTCGATTTCCACCGTTTTGTGTTATTTGTTGGCCATGAATTTAACAGCACAACTCGTTTTTTCTCTGAACTAGAAGTTGAACACTCGCTTGCTGGTGAAGGTAAAAAAGGCGAAGTTGAGTTAGAGCAGGCTTATATCGAGCATGACTTCAATGAAATGCTTACCGGTAAAGCGGGTCTATTTTTAATGCCAGTGGGTATTATTAACGAAACTCATGAACCGAATACGTTTTACGGTGTTGAGCGTAACCCGGTAGAAAAAGACATTATCCCAGCAACATGGTGGGAAGGTGGTTTAACGCTTAATGTTAAAGCGGCTCCTGGTTTAGCATTTGATACAGCAGTGACTTCTGGTTTGTATTTAGACCAAAGCTCGGGTTACAAAATCCGTAATGGTCGTCAAAAAGTCTCTGAAGCCAAAGGTGAAGATTTAGCCTATACCGGCCGTGTTAAGTACACTGCTGTACCAGGTTTAGAGCTTGCTGCGACTGTACAATATCAATCAGATTTAACGCAAGGTGAAGCGGGTGTTGATACTGCCTCTGCAACCTTAGTAACAGCACATGCTATTTACAGCATCGAAAACTTTACCGTTAAAGCATTATTTGCTCAGTGGGACATCGACGGTCAAGAAGCTGAAGCGTTAGGTCGTGATAAGCAAAATGGTTTCTATATTGAGCCTGCTTACCGTATTAATGACCAGTTTGGTGTATTTGCTCGTTACAACGAGTGGGACAACAATGCCGGTGACAGCGCGGACACCAAGAAAAAGCAAACTAACGTGGGTGTGAACTACTGGTTACACGAAAACGTAGTGTTTAAAGCTGACTTTGAAAAAATCAGCGGTGCAGCTGACTCCGACGGCTTTAACCTAGGCGTTGGTTATCAGTTCTAAGCACTGGCAAGTCTTAACGTTATTTTCGGTAAAACCGATTATCGATAAAAATGGGTGCCAACAGTGTATATTGTCGGCACCCGTATTTTTTATGATTGCTTATGGATGGTATGTGCCAATGTTTCGTTCAGCTTTAGTGTTTTTTATACTGTTGTTTGTAGGGTATATGCCAACGCATAGCGCGCAGGCTGCCACCCAATACCAGTCAAATGATGCATTTATAAGTCAGGCATTTAATGGCAATAGCGGTGATGCCAAAGTGTTATGGCTCGATGATGAGTTAAAACAAGCTGTAGAGGCAATTTTAGCCCATCGATTTACTAAAATGCGCGTGCGTTATTGGTTACATAATAATGAAACCGTGTGGATTATGGATGAGATTGGTAAAGAGTCGCCGATTACTGTGGGTATTCACGTAAAGAATCAGCAAATTGCTCAAACTAAAGTATTGGTATACCGAGAAAGCCGTGGTGATGAAGTACGCCATGATTTTTTTACCGACCAATTTAAAGCGGCAAAATTAACTGAGCAACATCAGCTCGACAAACACATTGACGGCATTACCGGGGCTACCTTGTCTGTGAGAGCATTAACAAAACTCTCGCGCATCGCGTTGTTGCTAGATGCCCATATCAATCAATAAGCCATTTTTAAGCAGGTTAGCGTGACAAAACCCTCAAGAAACAGTCTACGAATTCAATTTTTACGCGTACTTCGCCCCTGGCATCGCCGCCTAGGCTTGGCGAGCGCGTTGTTTATTCTACTGTTAACCTTAACGGGTGTGGCCATTAACCACAGTGACGACTTAGGTTTAGATAAAACCGGTGTGACTCAAGCATGGTTATTAGATTATTACGGCATTGCTGCGCCTAAGCATGTTGCTCAATTTGGCCAGACTTCTTCTGCTTTATACATTACCGACAACTTACTGTGGCAAAATCAACAGATGATTTTAGAGGCGGCTGACACCCTAATAAGTGCCACGTTTGCCAGTAATATGATCGTAGCGATAGATGCGCAGCAGTTATATTTATTTGATAAACAAGGCCAGTTACAAGAAACCCAAGGTAGCAGCACAGGGCTGCCTGCAGATTTGCTTGGGTTAGCGGTTGTAGATAATCGAGTATGGCTTAATACGGCTAATGGTATTTACCAAGCCGATGAGCAACTTATTGACTGGCAATTAGCGTCGTTACCGAATGGATTTAATCCCTGGGTCAGTGCCAATAATGAGATAGACAAGGCCATTATTAATCGAGCCCGCAGCGCCAACTTAAGCTGGCAACGAGTCATGCTTGATTTGCACAGTGGGCGCTTGTTTGGTCATTTAACGATATGGCTATGGGACTTGTTTGCCCTTGCGTTATTGATGGTGTCGTTGAGCGGTTTTTGGATTTGGTTAAAACAAAAACCGCCAAGATAAACGATTTTATTCTACGATTTAACGTTCAAACTGATCGACAGTGTTGGTTAGCTTATCGGCTAAATTACTCAACTTATTACCCGCTTCACTAATTTGCTGATTTCCAGTCGATACCGACTCCCCTAACAGTGTGAAGTCCTGCACCTTAAGCTTAACTGTGTGTGCTTGTTGTTGGGATGCTTGCGCTAGCATGGCTGATTCTTGGCTAACAGTAGCTAGAGAGAGAATGAGCTGGCGGCTTTGTTCAAGTGTTAACACTAATTGGTTTGCTAATGATACAGATTGCTGTGCTTTTTGTTGATTTGACGCCATGTTGTCAACCGCAGATTGAATCGATTCGACGATATTGGCCAACATTGAATTGATTTCCACCGTTGAGTTATGTGTGCGCAACGCTAAAGTGCGCACTTCATCTGCCACTACAGCAAAACCTCTGCCTGTTTCGCCCGCTCTCGCGGCTTCAATGGCAGCATTCAATGATAATAAATTCGTTTGTGAGGCAATATCAGCAATGGTTTTTACCACGGTAGCCACTTGTTTGCCGGAGTTTTGTAGTGTCAGTAACATGCTCGCAGTTGTTTCAATATCTTGCGCGAGTACGCTAATGCTATCTGCCGTTTGCTTCACTTCTTTTTGCCCTTCAACCATGCTTTGCGCACCTTGTTGAGCCGAGTCAGCAGCACTTTGTGAATGCTCAACACTCTGTTCCATTTGTTGTTCAAGCTGCGACATCACATCCACTAAACTGACAATAGTGTATTGCAGCTCATCAACTGAAGCGGATGACTTTCCGGTAGTGTTACTCAGCTGTGCCACTGTTTGGCTGATACTGGCGATAGCATCATGTACATCATTCATGCCTAAGCGGAACACCTTGATTAATCCATTGACGCTGGTGGCCACATTACTGATTTCAACAATGCATTCATCAGAGAGCTGAGCTTTTAGATTACGGTTTTGAGCAATACGAGTCAGGTCGTTTGACAGCTGTTGGATAGGACTGGCAATTTGTTTTTGCGCCGCTAAATATGCACCTACAGCCACCAATACCATAAGGCCCACCAGCACATATATCAGCAATGTATTGTTACCCAACTCTTTTTGGATGTTCATCGCATTTTGATTGGCTTGGCCTGAGATATCTTGTGCAAGTGTATCAAGGCGGTCTTTTAAGTCGTTGGCACTATTATTGAGTTTACTCAGTTGTTCGCGCGCAGTGTCCCAATCAACAGATTGCTTGCTCATGATGTTTTCTAATGATGATAACGCTGCATAGAGGGCGTCAATTTGCGGCATGAGTTGTGCTGATGTTACGGAATTGAGCAGCTGATATTGTTGATTTAGGTTTTGTGACAGTAAGTTTTTTTGTTCACTAAACTCACTGATACTTATTGTGGTTCCGTAAAGCGAAAAGCCGATTAATACTAACTCTTTAGCATGGCTTTGAACTTTCGTAATGCTTTTTAATGCGGGTAAAGTACCATCTACAAACCCAGCAACCTCTTGTTTAACCGTTTGGTTACTGCTACTGAGTAATCCCGCGGCGACTAAGGTCATAAGCACCGTCGCAGCGTAACCTAATAGAATACGCGCTTTGATAGTGTTAAAAGCATTAAGCATAGTAAGTACCTTAGTAATATTGTCTAAAAATTAAGACCGGATAAATGTCACTTTTTGTTCAGTTTGAGTATATTAGCTCATTAAGGCTTAATATCATTTATCGGCATGATTGATGACTTCTTTAAGCCAAAAAAATGAGCACCACAATAGGTGCTCATTTTTATTGAAGACATCTGCGAGGTTTAAGCCACTTCGATATCATCACGTGAGGCAAATTGGATTTTTTTACCAAACACGAATCGGTTAGCGAGTAATGCGAAAGATACGCAGGCCGCTAACGTTACAGGCATTAAATGAATGTAGTGCCAGCTTGAATAGAATGGTGAAAACTCAAACGTTAATGAGGCATACAGCAATACGCCAAAGATAACCGCGCCAATGCCTGCACGAGCATCAATATTTTTAAACATTAAGCCGACAATGAATATCGATAAAATAGGCATACTGAGTAAACCGTTTAGCTGTTGTAGTAAGTTAATAATACTTTCTGCTTGTTGATAAATCGGTACCAGAGTCAATGTCAGGATACTCAGTAACAAGGTTACCCAACCACTCAAGCGCACTACATTAGGGTCTTTCTTAATATAGGCTTCATGAATATCACATACATACAGTGCAGTTGCTGAGTTTAGCAAGCTGTTGTAGGTCGACAAAACCGCAGCGGCCATTGCGGCAGCAAATACACCGGTTAACCATGTCGGCATTAAGTCGCCAACAATTCGCCCATAGGCAGCATCGCCGATATCGCCATACAATTTGTACGATACAATACCTGGGATAACCACAATCGCAGGGACAATTAAAATACGAATAGCGGCCGCAGCAAAGACTCCTTTTTGTGCCTCTTTAAGGGTAGGAGCTGCCATTGCACGTTGGGTGATCGTTTGGTTGGTGCCCCAGTAAAACATTTGAATAAAGATCATACCGGTAAGCAGAGTATGCCAAGGCAAGGGCGAATCATTGTCACCAATAAAGGTTAACCGTTCAGCAGGGATGTCAGAGAAATCATAGTTAATGGCATTCAAGGCTAAAAACACCACAAAAATGGCCATACCTAACAGCAATACGCCTGAATAAGTGTCTGATACTGCAACTGCACGTAAGCCCCCAAAGAAGGCATAAACCGCACCTAACGTGGCAAAAGCAACAGCAATATACATTAACGGAATGTCGACATTAAACATGGTTTGCATAAATAGCGCCCCAGAATAAATCACCGCAGGCATGTAGATAAATGCATTACCTAAAAAGAAAACAGCGCCAATAACGGCACGTATATGTTTGTTGTTATATCGTTTTTCTAGCAGTTCGGTTGTCGTTGTACAGTTGTATTTGTAATAAACAGGCAAAAACAATTTAGCTAAAATAATTAACCCGATAACAGCAGAAAACTCCCACCAGGCCAGTAATGCCATTTGGTTACCGTTCATCCCCACCAGCTGATCTGTACTCAAATTGGTTAACGTAATTGAGCCCGCAACAAATACCCAACTTAGGCCTCCCCCAGCTAAGAAGTATTCTTTGTTTTGTGTGCTCTGTTGGCGGTTTGCGCCGCGACATTTTATGTAAGTTAATAAACCAATAATTGCCGTTACAAAGGCAAATACCGATAATTGGATCATGTTTTCAGACATTGTTTTTCCTTTCCCAATCGTGTGTTGGGTATTGTTATGCTGCCGTTTTTTTACTAACTTCTAGTTTTATATTTTTAATTGGCGATAATGTTGCAACCTTATTGTGGCGTTTTATCAGGCTGTTAAGCTGAAATAACGACATCAACATGGCTTGTAACGGCGCCAAATACCCCTTGTGGTGCAGTTCAAATAAGGCATCTTTGTCGAGTGATTGCAGTTTGTCTTCGTCGATGGTGTACAAGCCGGATAAACTGGGTGTGCTGCCATCTTGGTGTTGTACCAAAATAGTTATCGGACGCAATAAACCGAGCTGGCTGATGTATTGGTTAAATTCCTGGGTGCGAATATCGTTTTTGATATCGGCTTCGAGTAACGTTTTAACTCTCGACAAATGCAGTGATGCTTTACCGTTGGCTTCAAAAATACTCTTGCCGCTGGTGGTTGAAAACGCGGAGTGCGTTTGATCAACACCAATGGTGTATTGCTGTGAGTTTTCTGGCGACTTCATTAAGAAAAAAGGAAAGGTTTGCATGTTTGCTGGCGTGTGTAATGCCGTCCATTGACCTTGTTCAATAAACAAGTTGCTCCCTTGCTCAAAACTGGTAAAGCCGGTTAATACCCATTGGCCGTTTTGACTATTACGCACATAAAAAATCGGCATACAACAAGCTGCTTGACTCACCTCAGTGACTCGCAGGTTCATAATGTTTTGCTGCTGGGCAAACTGAATGGCACAGTCGTCTGTTATGCGTAAGTCTTGATGTTGTTGCGGGGTTAATTCTGTCAGTGTTTTCATATTATTCTACTGTTGAGAGTGAGTTAACCATTGTTCAATAAAGTCACGATGAGGCGGCAGGGTATTGAGCATCTGCTGCGTGAGCTGAACATTACGGTTTAATATTTGCGACGCTTGCACATGTTGTTGATACAGGTGGGCGTGTTGCGAATAGTCTGGGCTAAACTCCATACCATAAAGAACATACTGGTAACTGGCCGCAGGAAATAGCTCATTTGGACCATTAAAGTCTTTGCTGGTGGGGCCTCTAAATGCCCACATGCTTAGGTCGTCTTGTAGGCTTTGCGGGATAGAATCTGGATTACAGTGCGCCTGCCAATAAGGTTCTGGACGTTTGGTTAACATGTAATGCAGTTTTAAAAAATCGACAATACGACCCCAGCGATAATCCATTTGTTGGTTAAAGCGTTTGGCCGTTAATGCCATGACGTTATCGTTAACCGGTAAATTCTCAGCAATGTAGCGGGCTGATATTTCAATCAGCATAATGGCGGTTGCTTCAAGTGGCTCTACAAATCCTGCCGCCATCCCCACCGCGACACAGTTATTTTGCCAAAAACGTTCACGGTGGCCGCTTTGGTAACGGATATGCTTTACGGGTAATCCGTCTGCCTTAGGACCAATATAACGACGTAAATTGGCTTCTGCTTGCTCATCACTCATAAAGCGACTTGAGTAAACATGACCTACGCCGCGGCGGTGCGTTAAGCCGATATCCCAAATCCAACCAGAATCTTGTGCGGTGGCGATAGTGTGTGACGCAATGGGACTGTCTGCATTGTCGTAAGGCACTTGCATGGCGATTGCGCGGTCATTAAACAGTACATGGTCGAGCTTAATAAAAGGAACGTTTAAGGTTTTTCCGAGCAATAACGATGCAAACCCGGTGCAGTCGATAAATAAGTCACCTTCGATTGGAGCTTGATCGATAAGTGTTACATTGCTGATATTGCCCTGGCTGTCGACGCTAGCATGGTCGACCGTACCAATAATGTGATTAACGTTGAGATGGGTTTTACAGTGTTGTTTGAGCAAGTCGGCAAAGGCGCCAGCGTCGAGGTGGTAGGCATAGTTGCATGTGCCTTGATAGTCACCTTCTGCCATGCTGCGCGGCGCAAGGCCTGACTCGCAAATAGCATGTTGAAAATTGGTTTGTTCGGCGTAATCTTTAATATTATCAATATATGGTGCCAAATCGAGGCGGCCGTAGCCCAGTGGTACGGTAAAAGGATGATAATAAAAGTCGCCATTGCCATACACCCAGCTGACAAATTTGCCGCCTTGTTTAAACGTCGCATGACACTTTCTAAAAACGTCACTTTCGTTCAACCCTATCTGTTGTAGGGTGTTTTTCATGGTTGGCCAGGTGCCTTCACCCACTCCCACGGTCGGAATATCTGACGACTCGATTAAACTTATGTCTATCGTCTGGCCAGATGGGCTTTTATGATGTGATGCAATGATGGCTGCCGTTAGCCAGCCCGCTGTTCCGCCGCCCACAATGATTATTTTTTTTACTGCTTTTGCCATTGGGTTAACATCCTGTTTGCAATTGAGTGTTTAAACACTATCACAAGGTGAAGTTTGTCGGTCTTGTTATAAACAAAAAGACAGGTGCACTTGCACCTGTCTTTATAAGGCTTATAACTTAGAACTTGCCTCTTAACCCTACTGCGTAGCGTGAACCGTTGTCTTCAACCGAGTAAATCTGGTTGGCGAAACGGCCCGTTTGCACTAGCTCTTCTTCAGTGATGTTAATACCTTCAACAAAAACAGATACGTTTTCGTTGATATCATAGCTCGCGCTAATATCCCACTGTCCGAAGGTTTCAGTTTTAATTGGCTCACCGTTAAAACCGTTATCTAGCTGACGTAAAAAGCCTTCACGGTTGTTAAATGCAACACGTGCTTGCCAGTTGTCTTGCTCGTAGAACACGATTAAGTTTTGTGAATCACCTAAACCTTCAAGCGCGAAGCTTTGGGTAGAGTTAGCATCCACTTTAACGTTGCTATCTACTACGGTTGCGTTAGCTGTTACACCAAAACCGTTGTCGAATACGTGAGTTAATGCTATTTCGTAACCGGTAATACGTGCAGATTCACCATTTTGTGGGCGTGTCACTGTATACACTTCAGACTGACCATTTAACTCTTCTGTGCTCGCCACAACGTCGCTAGTACATAGGTCTGAGTTAGTGGTGCTACAGTTGTAATCAGGACCACTACGATCGGTCATTTGGTACGTTTCTTCACCGGTTAAGCTCACGATGAAATCGTCAACTTCTTTGCTGAAGAATGCAAAGCTAAATAAGCTCGCATCGTCGTAGTACCACTCGTAAGACACGTCCCAGTTTTCAGAGCGGAATGGCTCTAGCGCTGGGTTACCGCCACTTGCGGTTAAGTTTTGACGGCGTGGCTCATTAAAGTTTGTCGCAGGCGAAAGCTGTGACATGGTTGGGCGGGTTAATGAGTCATACACAGCAAAGCGTAAAACCATATCGTCTTGCAGATCTAACTTAATGTTTAAGCTTGGTAATAGGTTAGAGTAAGACGTACCTTGAGTGATGTCATTAGCAGGACCATACACGTTAGCAAATAAGGTAGCATCGCTGGTAGGAACTACGTCAGAGATATAACTTTGTACTGCACTCACATCCACATCTGTGTTTGAGTAACGCGCGCCAAAATCAACGGTTAATGGCATATCGCCAACGTCATACATAAACGTGAAGTTCATGTATAGGCTGGTGACATCTTCATTAATGGTATAACGGTTGTTTTGTAATGTTGGTGTAATGGGATAGCCTTCAGCAGCTAAATAATCCACCATCGCATCGCCATCATAGGTGTAGAAGGTGTCGATTAAGCCAGAGAAATAGTTGTTGGCTGTGTAAGGTCTAAAATCAATCGCATCGATTGGAGCCTCGGTGCCGTAGCCACAGAATTGACACTGACTACCAAAGATTTGATAGCTCGACTTTTCACGTTCTTGACGATAAACACCGAATTTAGCTTTGGTAAAAACTAACGAGTCGGGGGTGTATTCAAAATCAGCTTTAAACTCAGTGATTTCATCTTCATCGCTGAATTGATTGCCTTTTTCGTTGTAATGTAAACGCGCAAGGCTTGCATCTGGTAGGCTACCATTAGTAAACCCATCATGGACGACTGTTGGTACGCCGCCGGTGCCATCAAACGCAAAACTGTTTATCATACCTACAACGTTAAAGCGGTCACGGCCAGCGCGATCGTTTTCAGCATTTGAGTTTGATACGTCAAATTTAGCGACTAACTGCTCAGTAACATCCCATTTAACATTTAAGCCAACACCGCTGTTAGTGACATCGCGAGAGTTACGTGTGTGCGATACAAAATCGGTAGCGGGATCACCACTGCCTTGATGTAAGCCAACATCCTGGCTAAAGGTTAATAGCGTCCCGGTAGAAGGGTCAATCGTGGCACTGCCGACACGATCGGGTTCAAACCATGAGGCTAAATCGGTTACTTGTGAGTCGACTTCAAACTTAGAGATAAAGCCGTCTAAAGTAATGCTGACATCGTCAGAGGGTGCATATTGAAACACTAAGCTGGCGTTGGTACGAGTACGGTCTTGCTCGTCAACGATTTGGTCCCAGTTACGTGGAATATAAGCGTTTGTGAATAATACGCCATCACGGGCGTTAGAAATCGTTTGACCGCCGCGCCAGCCAGCAGTGTTGATTTGGTTAACTTGAACACTACGTTCTTGGTGGCTTACTGCCAATAACACACCCATGGTTTCGTCATTAAAGGTGTTACTGATTAAGCCTGAAACCGCAGGAGATACGTCTTCTGAAAGGCTTTCGTACATGCCTTTTACAGAACCTACAATTTGTAAGCCACTGTAATCAAATGGGCGTGCTGTTGTTAGGTCGATAGTACCGCCAATGCCGCCTTCTTGCATGCTAGCATTGGTGGTTTTGTATACGTTGGCGCCGGTGATTTGCTCAGCCGCTAAAATGTCGAAGTTAAACTCACGACCTGCACTGTCGGTTGCCATTTGGCGGCCGTTAACCAGTACGGTGTTAAATTGCGGACCAAAACCACGAACAGTAACGGCTTGACCTTCGCCACCGCTACGGTCAATAGAAACACCTGTAATACGTTGCAATGACTCTGCAACGTTTAAGTCTGGAAATTTACCCAGATCTTCTGCCGAAATACCATCTGAAACCACTGATGCGGATTTCTTGTCGGCCATAGAGTTTTTTAAACTGCTGCGGATCCCTTTTACAGCAATGACTTCAATTTGCTCATTGGCTTGAGTTTCAGCTTCTGCTGCTGTTACTCCGTGAACACTGCCTATTGCCCCAGCAATAGCAAGTGCTAACGTCGTCCTCTTGCCAAAAGTAGCGATTCCTTTTGTAGACATTTTTCTTCCCCCAGTTGATGTTGTTGCTTTTTATAAATATTGATTTTTTAATTAAAGCTTATTTATCTTATAAATATATTAATTGAGGTTAAATATCAACCTTTTCTTAACAATGTGATGCATGTCGCTTAGCATTTTTTAGCTTTTTTTATTCATTTCTGAGCATTAATTGCATAAGCATTGGATTTAACGCTATTTATATCGTTTTTTATTGTTAATTTTCATGGGCTTGAGTTTTCTGCTTAAAAGTGATTGAACATAGCCAACCCCAACACTTGTTGATAACTTGTTAATTCAGAACTGTGATTCCTAAAACGTAAACTGCCAACGATCGACAGTTTATTTTCAGAATGGTAGTGGCTAAATGACTAAGACTTAGGCTTTTTCATATCCCATGACATGCCTGTCGCGTAGCGATGAGCAAACCCTTTCCAGGCCGGGGTTGGGTTTCCTTGGGCATCTTGTTCATTTGATTGGCCATTGAGCTGTAAGAATTCACACTTATCTTGTTGATTTTTAATGTGACAATCCATCATGGCTAATGCGAAGTGTTTATTGATGGTGTTGATTTGGGTATTGTTCCATGCTGGCTCAAAGTAATGACCAAGGTCTATTTCATTTTGGTAAGCAATGTGTGGTGCAGGATGAGGCGCTATGTTGTGGCGTGCGTTGTGGTAGGTAAGCATATAAGTGCTGTCGCCACCGGTTTGTTGATATAAGGATTGGATGCCTTTGTACCCTGAAATATCATCAAGGTCGCCAGAAATATATAACGTTGGCGTAGTGATTTTGGCAAGCGACTCAGGATTAAACAGTTGATAGTTTCCGCCCCAAGGTGCCATGGCTATCATGGCTTTCCATTTAGGGTCGACTTTTGCTGGCGCAGATTGACCACCAGCACAGGTATTGAGTAATGCAATTGCACCATTAATCACATTCACATCTTTACTGCCGGTAAACGTGGCCGCGGTTTGTTGATTAAATTGGTAACAGCCGCCAACGGTATTTACCGCACCATAGCCGCCCATTGAATAACCAATTAATCCAGCACGTTGAGTGTCGATTATGCTGCTAACAAAATTGTCTGTGCTAGTAAAATAATCAAGAGTAAATTGCTGATCGCGAGAGCGATTCAGTAGCGTACTAAAAAAACCACTAAACGGTGCGTTAACCATGTCGACGTCGGCATTGGTCGAGTCGGTATGATCAAGTGCTGCCACCACATAACCGTGTGAGGCTAAATGCTCTGCCAAATAAAACATAATGGTGCGATAACCGGTATAGCCGTGCGATAACACCACCAATGGAAATGGCTGGCCTGTTAAGTTAACCACTTCGGCTTCGCGAGTGGCATTGCCTTGTAATGCAAAGGGTAAGCCTAAGCGCGTTTCGTCACGGTAAACTGCTTTGGGTGTGGTTGTAGGAGTTTTATTGGTTGGGTACCAAACTTCTACGGTTAGCTTACGGTCTTCAAGGGTTTGGCTGCTCGGGTTAAATTGTTGTTTATTCACCAGCTGAACCGTTTTTACACCCACTGGATATTGGCCAATTTGAGCTAATTCAGGCAGGGCTTCTTTGGGCAGCAATGTTGGATAAAGTTGCTCAGGTTGAGGTGCTGCATTGGAGTCTGGATTTAGTGTGTCTGCCACCACGAAAGTGGAGGTGCTTAACCATAATAATGCTGCGCAGCTGAGCGTCTTTTTATACATTTAATGCTGTCCTTTTCGGTAGTTCATTTCCATATGCATCAATAAGGCTGATGCATAGCGGGCGCTAATTCATGCCCGCATAGCGTGATGATACAAATGAGTGTAGGTTTTTAGTATGGTTGTACTGTCAGTCCGTTACCTGCGGTACACACATAGATGTCGGCTTGCAGATTAAACTGGGCAAAGTATTGCTGTTCAACTGCTTGCTGAATGACAGCGACATCTTCGTGGCGACATAAACAAACAATCGCACCGCCAAAACCGCCTCCGGTCATGCGTACTGCACCACGATCGCCCAGTGCTTGTTGGCAAATTTGCACTAGGCCGTCGGTTGCTGGCACGGTCACTTCAAAGTCATGCTTGAGTGACTGGTGCGATGCGGTCATCAATATTCGCAGTTGTTCAATGTCGTTATTGGCTAGCGCTTTGGTGGCGGCAATCACGCGGTCGTTTTCGGTAATAACATGATGGGCGCGGGCAAATTCGTCTGCGCTCATTTGCGGTTTTGTTTGTGCTAGTAATGTTAAATTAGCGTCGCGTAACGTGGTTAGGCCCATTTTGCTTGCGGCTTGTTCGCAGTCTATGCGGCGTTGGTTGTATTCGCTGTCGACTAACTTGCGTGGATAGTTTGAATTAACAATCACAATTGATAAGTCGGTAGGAATCGTTACCGCTTGAGTTTGTAGGTTTTGGCAGTCAATCAATAAGGCTTGGTCTTGTTGACCTTTAGCTGAAATGAGCTGATCCATAATGCCGCATTGGCAATCCATAAAGTCGTTTTCAGCTTCTTGGCCAAATAACGCAATTTGCTCTTCGCTAAGGTTCAAACCACAGACGTGATTAAACATACCTGCAATTGCCACTTCAAGGGCTGCAGACGATGACAAACCACTGCCTTGAGGGACGTTACTTTCGATCAGTAAATCAACACCATTGAGCTGGTGGCCCGCACGGTTTAGTACAAAAGCGACTGCGCGAATGTAGTTACCCCATTGTGAACTGCCTTCTTTGATGGCTTGATTAACCTCAAAGCTTTCTTGTTCATTGGGATACATTGTCGAAATAACATTAACGTTATTGTCGTTGCGTAAACGATAAAGCACTTGAGTGCGAAATGTTAAGGCGCAAGGTAAAACATACCCCTGGTTGTAATCGGTAAATTCACCAATCAAATTAACACGACCGGGTGCGCTGACCACGCCTTGTGCATCTGATCCATATTGCTGGGTAAACAATGCCTGCAGCGCGTTGTTAGTCATGTTGATTTCCTTCGGTGTAGTGTACGTCGCTGGCATTTTTTAGTATTTTTGCAGCGGTTTCAGGGCTTAAATCGCGTTGGCTTTCGGCTAGCATCTCATAGCCGACCATGTGTTTTTTTACCGTAGCTGAGCGTAATAACGGTGGATAAAAGTGTGCATGCATGCGCCAGTGGCTATCATCGTCTAAGTCACTTGGGGCGCAGTGCCAACCCATCGAGTATGGGAAACTGCAATTAAATACGTTGTCATAACGAGTGGTGAGCACTTTTATGGCGTCAGCGAGAGCCGTTGATTGCGCTTCAGTTAATTGGCCAAAATGGCGCACGTCATCTTTACTGACTAATAAGGTTTCAAATGGCCATGCCGCCCAAAATGGCACGACAACTAGCCAGTGGTCATTTTGGTACACCACACGCTCACCATCGGCTATTTCACGCTTAACGTAATCGGCGAGTAAATTGCTACCGTGGGTTTGTTGGTATTGATATTGGCTGGCTTGTTCTAATTGGATTTCTGTCGATAAATGGTTGTGGGCCCAAACTTGCCCATGTGGGTGCGGTTGTGAGCAACCCATTACGGCGCCTTTATTTTCAAAAATATGCACACAAGCATACTGGGCAGACAGTTCTACATAGTGCTGTTTCCAGGTATCGACAACGTCTTTAATTTCGTTAACAGGTAGTTCGGGTAGGGTTTTATTGTGTTTAGGTGAAAAACAAATCACCCGACATTCGCCCGTGGCAGCTTCTATTTCAAATAATGGGTTTGTTTCAAATTGTGCTGCTTGCTCTGCTACGTGTGGTGTGAGAGCGCCAAAGTCATTAGTGAACACAAAGGTTTTGTCATAGTCAGGGTTATGGGTGTCATTAGCGCGTTGATTACCTGGGCACAATGGACATGTCTCATCGTGTTCTGGTAGGTTTGAAGGGGCACTTTTTTCAGTCGCACCTAACCATGGGCGGTTATTTCTGTGTGGCGACACTAGCACCCAATTACCCGTTAACGGGTTTTTTCGTCTGTGGGTAAATTCAAACTGGCTCATGGCAATCCTTTTATCTGTGTTTATGCTGTCGCCTTACCGTTTTTAGGGCAACATTCATACGATGATAAATTATACAAATTTAATTTATATGATAAATACTACTATTAAGTATTTTATTTAACAAGATGTAATCAATTTCGACAAGATCTTTCTAATTCTGCTTGTCAATTAGCGGTGAGTCACTCTATGATGTGATTAATATATAGTATTTATCATATTTATTTTAGCGGGTGGGTACGTAAATGGAAGCCGATATAGAGATAGTCGATGTTGTCGTGATTGGCGGTGGCATTAACGGTGTTGGAATAGCGGCCGATGCGGTAGGGCGTGGATTGAGTGTATTACTGTGTGAACAAAACGATTTAGCCTCGGCGACATCGTCTAACAGCAGTAAGTTAATTCATGGCGGCTTACGTTATTTAGAGCATTATGAATTTCGCTTAGTTAAAGAGGCTTTGGCTGAGCGTGAAGTGCTATTAAAAAAAGCGCCACATTTAATTACCCCATTAACGTTTAGACTCCCGCATCAGGCGCATTTACGCCCAGCATGGATGATCCGTCTGGGATTATTTCTATATGATAATTTGGCCTCGCGCGCCACGTTAAGTGGTTCAAGAAAAATCGCCTTTAGTGCCGATAGCCCGTTAAAACCAAGCTTTATTCAAGGTTTTGAATATTCAGATGCCTGGGTAGATGACTCTCGTTTAGTGGTATTAAATGCGTTAGCGGCAAAAGAGCTAGGGGCGCAAATTTGCACTCAAACGCGTTGCATTAATGCTGAGCGTCAGGGCGAATTTTGGCGTTTAAGCTTACAAAACCGGGCTGATCAATCGGTGCGCGATGTGCTGGCTAAAACCGTGGTGAATGCTTCTGGTCCCTGGGTGTCGAGCTTATTTAGTCATGTCATCAAGCAGCCTTCACCGCAAAAAATCCGTTTGGTGAAAGGTAGCCATATTGTGGTGCCTAAAATCCACCAGCAGCCACATGCTTATATCTTACAAAACGAAGATCAACGAATCGTATTTGTGATCCCGTTTGAAGATGATTTTTCATTGATTGGCACCACGGATGTTGATTTTGTTGGTGATCCCAAAGATGTGAAGATTGATCAACAAGAAATTGATTACCTTGTTAATATTACTAATCATTATTTTAAAACCACCATTAGTGAACAAGACATTGTGCATACTTTTTCTGGGGTGAGACCCTTGATGGATGATGAGTCTGAATCGGCACAATCTGTTACGCGTGATTACACCTTTATTGTCGATGCCCCCAAAGGTAAAGCGGCCTTGTTGTCGGTATTTGGCGGTAAAATTACCACGTATCGCAAACTGGCCGAAGCGGCGGTGAATCGTCTTAAGCCGTTTCATCCTAAAATGGGTAAACCCTGGACGGCACAACAGGTATTGCCCGGTGGTGACTTTAGTCATTTAGCCGAGTTAACCCGTATTTATCAGCAACAATATCAGTGGTTAGCACCAAAATACATTAGCCGGTTATTGCGTACTTATGGCGCGAGAACCCAATATATTTTAAATGACGCTAACTCAGCTGAAGCATTAGGTATCGATTTTGGCCATGGGCTTTATCAGGCCGAAGTTGACTATGTGATGGCAAACGAATGGGCTTGTACTAGTCAAGATGTGCTGTGGCGTCGAACGAAACTCGGATTACATTTTTCTGCAGAGCAACAACAGCAACTGAGCAACTATATGCAGGCGGCTCAGGCTAACGTGGTTGAGGCTTCGCAGCGGGCGGGCTAGGTAAGCCGTATTTGCCCGAGCTGAGGTTAAGTTAAATCATATTACACGCCAATATCCCTATTGATATTGGCGTTTTAATTTAGGCTTTTAGCAGGCCACAAGGGGTGTCGACAATACCTGTGACATTATTTAATTGGTAAATAAACACATTACCAGACAACGGGTAGTCTAATAATTGTTGTGGTGATAATTCGATACGAGATGAGGTGACAATCAGCCAATCTAGGTTAGGTCCACCTATTGCCACGCTTGATGGCTGCACCGCAGGAACAACCAGTTTTTCAACTATCTTACCATCAGGGTTATAGCGCACTACGCTATGATCGCCCCATTGCGCATTCCACATAAAACCGTCGGTATCTACGGTAGAACCATCAGGAAAGACATGATTTTCTGTTGTCGCAAAGAGCTGTTTTTGGCTTAATGCATGGCTTTGCTGGCAGTACTTGTACTGATAAATACAATGGCGCTCAGAGTCTGCGTGATACATGATACTGCCGTCTGGGCTCCAGCATAGGCCGTTTGATATCATTATATCGCTAAAGTATTTATGGTATTGCCCCTGGTGGTCTACACGATAAAGGCTACCTTGCTGCTCTGGCGTGTGGCGTTTTTCAACCATGGTGCCAGCCCAAAAATGGCCGCATCGGTCGGTGCGACCATCATTAAAACGATTTCCAAGCTGTGTGGCTTCCGGTTGGTTAAGCCAGGTTATTGCATGGGTTTCAAGATGGTACAACGCAAAACCTTGTTCAAATGCCACAATCACTTGATGTGCATTCTGGTCGGCTAAAAATGCAAAACTGCCGATGCGGTAAGGTAAATGATATTGCTGGTGTGCTTGGTCATCGATAGTGTATTTATGGATGTCGCCCGCCATAATATCTATCCAATAAATTGCGCGATGCCGTGGGTGCCATAAGGCATTTTCCCCCAATTGATTTTGGGAGGGAATAACCTGAATAAGCTCGCCAATACAAGATGAAAGACTAATCATTACTGGTTTTTATCGCTTGCTGGTACACCACATTGAAGCCCGCGAGCGTGGCTTCGGTGACATCCCAAAGAGTGGTGTTAATGTTGCAAAAATTTAAGGCTTTAGCAAAGCACTGGCTCAGATGAGGCGGACCAATAATGGCCACAGAACTCAATTGGGTTAATTGCCATTCAGTTGCATGTTTAGCAGCGCGCACATCACAACCAATTAATAAACCAGACAAATACGCATGGGCTTGTTTAGTGGTATAGCCCTCGAAGAGTTGCTTGCTGCGCACGCTGTATAATCCGTGGGCGAAATTGTCGGTGGCAGAAGATAAGCTAAAGTCTGCCCCTTGAATAAAGGCATCAAAATCAAACTCTAAATCAGAGACTTTTTCTTGGATCAGCACACTATTAGACGACAGTAAGTCATATAACTCACCGGTTAGGGCGGTTTTAAATAGCACCACTTGACCATCTTCAATTAATACCCATTTAGTATGAGTTCCTGGTAAACACACTAAATGTCGACCTTGTAAGTGCTGTGGTACCATGGCTAACCAACCAAGCAAATGGAACTCTTCGCCGCGCATAGAATCATGCAGATGGTTGTGTAATTGACAGCGCAAACCTGGATAAATCGTTACCTGATGGCCCTGGCAATTAAAGCGGGTGCCCGCGCTAATGACTTCTGTCGGCGAAATGGGGCAAGCCAGATATTGGGTTTCTTTCCAACCAATGCTGGAGCCTATTTGGCCGATCATTAATATGGGTAATTGACCAAAACGTGCTGCCCAGGGTGCGACACTGTCCATTAACGTTGTTTCAAAGTCGGTAATGATTTTTTTTACGCCAACATTGTTGCCTTGTTCAAGTACAGTAAGCGGTTTATTGGCTTCAGCCAAACACAGGTAAGCGCGTAAATGACTGGTACCCCAATCTACGGCAATAAAGTGTTGATGTTCAGTAAACAAACTAGGCTCTCCCACCGTCAATATTAATACACTGTCCGGTGATGAGTTCACTGTTATCGGATGCTAAAAATAGTGCTAGCTTAGCGACGTCTTCAGGGGTGATACGACGTTTTAAGGCCATTGCATCGGTCCATTTTTGCTCTTCTTGTTCGGTTAGCCAGCTCGACAGCTGTTTTTCGGTTGCAACCCAGCCAGGTAAAATGGCGTTGACGCGAATACCTGCTTCTCCAAACTCCCGCGATAATGAGCGTGTCATCCCAATTAAGCCCGCTTTTGCCGTCACATAGCCGGTCATTTGTTGCGAGCCTAATAATGCGGTAATGGAGCTGAAGTTAATAATACTGCCCGAATGCTGGAGTTTCATTTGGCTGTAGGCTGCCTGAGAGGCAAAAAAGGCAGGGTCTAGATTGATTTGCATGCACTTGTGCCAGTCGTGTGCCGAAATGGTTTCGACATCCTGGCGTGCATCATTGGCGACATTATTGATTAACACATCAAAGCGACCAAAATGCTCAGCAACGTCTCTAATGGCTAACTGCAGCGACTCAGAATCGGTGGCATCGACAGCGCGAAACCAAATAGAGGTGAGTTCATTTTGTGTCAGTTTTTGTTTAAGCGCATCTGCCGCTTGTTGGTCTATATCAATAAAGGCCACTTTGGCATGTTGGCGGGCAAAAGCTTCAACCATTGCCGCACCAATACCACTGGCTCCGCCGGTAATAAAGATGACTTTGTTTGTTAAGTCTTGGTACTGAGTGGACTGACTCACAGATAACGCTCCAAACCTATTATTTTTGCTTATGGTTAACTAGCGGTATGTTGGATTAACAACTTAATCCGATAAATACTATTTATTTTTAGTTATTTTTAACATTAACAACGAGTAAAACAAAGTTATATCGTAATTGCATTTAAATATGATATAACAGATTTATGTACTGAATATTGGACAGTAAAAGGCATGAGCACTTCACCGCGTCAAAATTTAACCCATCAACTCACCCACGATTTAGGGATCGCCATCGTAAAAGGGGTTTACCCAGTTGGTGAAGGTTTGCCGTCAGAAGCTGACTTGTGTATCGAATACGACGTGAGCCGCAGCTCTACTCGTGAAGCAGTCAAGATGTTGTCTGCTAAAGGGTTGATTTCTTCGCGGCCTAAACAAGGTATCCGCGTGCTGCCAGAAAGCAATTGGAACATGTTTGATACTGACGTATTAAAGTGGATTTTGAGTAGTAAGCCGTCATTAGCTTTATTAAAAGAATTTACCCAGGTGCGTGTTGCGTTAGAGCCTCAAGCTGCTGCACTTGCTGCTATGAATGCGTCGGACGAGCAAATTGCTTCAATTGAAAAAGCCCTAGAGCGCATGGTGGAAGCTGAGCAAGGTTTAGATGATCCGTTAGAGGCTGATATTGCTTTTCATACCAGTATTTTAATTGCCAGTGGTAATCGGTTTTTTGTGCAGTTGACTGAATTTATCAGCACAGCGCTTAGAGTCAGTATTCGCTACACCAATAAAATTAAAGGCGTACCCGGTGCAGATGTGCAAAAACACGCTGAGATTTTTAACGCGATAAAAGCACGTAATCCGCAACAAACGCGCGCTGCAGTATCAACGATTTTAGAAGAAGCGCTTGAGTTAATTGAGTCAAAATTATAATCGTTAATTGATAAGCCGATAATAAAAAGAGCATCTGTCTATAATAAAAAGAGCATCTAATCTAGATGCTCTCAGATTAATGACAAACCCCCACTTTTTTTAAAAGTGGGGGTTTTCTTTTATAGGTTTATTCGCATTTCAGGACTTTTATTTAAAAACACATCTTGAGCAGCATTGTTGATTATCGACGTCCAAC
>NZ_WSRZ01000035.1 GCF_009828585.1 Shewanella litoralis
TGGCAATGGCTTCGTCAAAATGAACTTGCCAATCGTTGTTTTAGTGGATATGACGATATTGTTGAACAGTGCTCAATTGCATGGAATCACTTTATTGCAGAGCCTGAAAGGGTCATTAAATTATGCTCTAGAAGCTGGACAAAACTGACCAGTTAATTAATGGAATTGGTATAATATCAATCTTGCTGCATTAGCTAAATCTGAAAAAGCGCTCGTAAACGTATGCGTTACCTCGCCTTATACCAATCCACATAATTAGGTTATCACTCAAATCGTATTTAGCGATTTTTGATTAAGACGTAGCTAAGTTTGTGTGCTGTTTTATTGGGAATGTTGTAATGGATAGGTGTCTCAATTAGATCATATTGTTTAGTTAGAATCTATTCAATGGTATTGAATAGTGTCATCAGATTCGGTATTTCAGTTGAGTCGTTGTAATCAATTCATCACTGATTCGCAATTATTATGTTATTTCAATCTATTCTCTTGCCAATCGCATATAGCTCCCCTAACTTAAGTGCCAATTGCATGAGATAAGGGTTTACGATGAAGTTAGAAATGATTTGTACAGGCGAAGAAGTGCTATCTGGTCAGATAGTGGATACCAATGCAGCTTGGGTTGCGAATACCTTGATGGAGTTAGGTATTGAGATGCAGCACCGCGTCACCGTAGGTGATCGAATGGATGACCTCGTCGCTGCATTCCAAGAGCGCAGTAAGTATGCTGATATCATTATTGTTAATGGCGGCTTGGGGCCGACTAGTGATGATATGTCTGCGCTAGCCATGGCGAAAGCTAAAGGTGAAGAGCTTGTCGAGAATGTGCAATGGCGTGAACATTTAGAAGATTGGTTTGCCCGTAATAACCGTGTAATGGCTAAGAGTAATTTGAAGCAAGCGTTGTTACCGGCTTCTGCTGTGATGGTTGATAATCCTGTCGGCACAGCATGTGGCTTTAGAGTTAAATTGAATAATGCGTGGTTATTCTTTACACCAGGTGTGCCTTTTGAATTAAAGCACATGATCACCGAACAGTTTATTCCATTTATTACTGAAGAGTTTGGGGTCCAAGAGAAGTCAGCTTTAGAAAAGTTACTCACTATTGGCCATGGTGAGTCATCCTTAGCTGATACACTGTCAGAGATCACTTTACCCGCTGGCATTGAATTAGGTTATCGCTCCTCAATGCCGCACATTGAAATCAAGATATTTGCTCGTGGTGATAGCGCTATTCGTCAGTTATCCGATGTGACAACGCAGGTTAAAGCTTTACTAGGCTGCGCTGTTGTTGCGGAAAATCGTCCGACATTAGCAGCAGAGATCCATCATCGATTATACCAGTCCGGTTTTAGCCTCAGTGTGGCAGAATCTTGTACTGGTGGCATGATCACCAGTCAATTGATCGACTTTGCGGGAAGTTCATCATATTTGCATCATGGCTTAGTGACTTACAGTAATGAGTCTAAAGTGAAGGTGCTGGGCGTTAATCCACAGATACTTGACGATCATGGTGCAGTATCTATTCAGACTGTAGAAGCTATGGCGCAAGGTGTGCGGGGTATTTTAGACAGTGATTTTGCATTAGCCACTAGCGGTATAGCGGGTCCTGAGGGAGGATCTGATGACAAACCTGTTGGAACCGTTGCCATAGCATTAGCAACTAAACACGGGGTATACAGCCAAATGGTCAAGTTACCAAAACGATCACGCCAGCTTGTAAGAAGTATGAGTACGGCAATTGCTTACGATATGCTTCGTCGTGCATTACTTGAAGAAGCTGTAATTGTTGATTATCCGTCAATACCTCGGTTTGCTAAGTAAGTTTATGTTAGCTTGCTTATCACTGTGATAAGCAAGCTAGAGTTAATCACTAGGCTGTAAGATCTTCAGGCAATTGATTGTTTTTCGCTTTTTGATAAAAGTAAGCCACCGTCAACAAAATCACCCCAATTAGAATAAATGCGACGATTTTTTGAATTAACTCAAATGACGCCATATCGACAAATATTACTTTGATACATGCAAAAGCAAATAGTAATGCCGCGAGCCTGACTAGGCTTGCTTGTTGAGGTCGTAAGCTGATAAACATCACCGCACTGGCATGTACAACTAATAGCACTGCACTCATTGGCGCAGCTATGTTGGTGTCAAATTGATAACTCCAGAATAAATAACTTATGACGAATAAAGTGTGCCAAGCCCATTTTAGTGCGGTAAGAGTGACTATTTTTTTGTGCGATCTAATACCTAACTTAGCTGTGAGTAGATATCGGGCTAATAAAGCTAGCACTCCAAGCTCTGCTAAATTAATCAGTAAGTTATTAATATTTAATGTCAGCTGTGTTTCACTGTGAATCGCAATAGGTAATATGGCACAGATAAAGATTGCCGCGTATGCCAGGCTATAACTAGGTGCTAAGGCATGCTTTAAATGTCGACCTATACGATTGCCTCTTTCGGTAATTACACTGAAATAGCCGCAAATAATTAGCGCTGTTATTGCCCATGATGGATAGAGGAGATTGGTAACAGTTTGACTCAGCACAGCTATTACTAAGGCAATATAATATGGCGCAATATGCCATTGCAGCGTGGTCATTTGCTGCCACTTCTTAGAAAATAGAGTATAACGCCAGCTAATAACCCCAATAAATGATAAACCAATCACCAATGCGATTAGCCCTTGCCACAGTTCTGCTAGGCACATTGCTGCAGTTATCATGGTTGCTAAAATCGTGAGTATTTGTGACTCATAGCGAAGGCTTTTGTGATTAACGAGGTATGCCAATCCTAAGCTTATTAGGCTGCTAATCCATAATGCGATAGCAATATAGTCTGGATAACTACGCACGATTTTAGGTAATAGCAGTAACGGTAAAGCTAAATAACAGACCAACTGAACGTAGTAAGCAAAGCGAATTAACTTGGCATCGGCATAGTATTTTTTGTACCAATAATACGCGAGCAATAGTCCAATAAAGAGCTCAATACGGGCTAACTTAGCGTTCATCGCTTGGTCTGCAAAACTCAAGCTATTGGCATCGACCATGCCAATAATCACTAATCCTAATAGCGGTAATTGCACCAACCAGGCTAACACTTCGCTAAAGCGCAGGGTGTGTTTAGCACTCATGTACAGCAGTAATAAGCTGATTAATGGCAATGTATTAAGCCAATATTGCTCAGTAATAAAGAAGCTAATGAGCAATAAGGTTACCGTATAAAGCACGCCTAGTAACTCGCGGATAAACCGCACCGCTAGGTGTTCAAATGTCATTAAATCAGCTTGATAGCGGCTAAGAAGCTGCTGTGCGGCAAAAGTCATTGCACAGGCAAGTGCCATCGATAAGCTCAATAACCCTTGATACCCTAATATGCCATTATTGGCATAATGTGGCAGGGTGAGTACATCAAATACGTTCGCAAAACTGCTGATAATACCTAATACTAGTAAGACATAAGCTTCTGCTCTAATAGGGCTAAACAGTTGTTTACAGCCAATCCACAGTAACAATAATCCCTCTAATAACAGCACTAATCCCATCAGTTCTACGCTGAGTAAAAACAGTGCGGCAAATCCCGCAAAGCTGCCGGCAAAAGCCAAAGCCAGGGCGCTGATGTCTTTATCGCGTTTAATTAGCCAATATAACAACCCACACAGCAATGCATTAAGCGCAAATAGCTCTCCAGCAAACACACTCCACTGGGTTAGGGTGTAGAGAGTAAAAACCATGAGTGCGATAGGCACTGCTAGCAATCTTGGTGTTAACGTCGATTTGATGATAAATAATAAGCTGGCAATGCTGTAGAGATAAAATAGTCCATTGACCATCAATAATGCTAAACCGGTTTGCCAATCAATGGCCGCCAACGGTAATTGAATGAATAAGCCGAGTATTTGTATACAAGCTATATGGAGTAGCGCGGTGATTTCGATGAGTATCGGCCAGGTTAATTTGTGGCTTTGTACCATTGAACAGATGCCGATAAGCATTAAATACGGTAGGTACAGTAACGGTGTTTGACCACCATCTAGTAACATCAATGGCGCAAGCGAACCACCAAGTAAGGCGACAATGGCCACCACTTTGGTGTCGAGTTTAAATGATAAACCATAACCAAAAACGGTGTTGAGTAACAGCAAACCAAAGCAGGCAACATCGGGGATAAGCTGAAAATACGGCCCTAAGAAATACAAACACAAGTAGTTAAGAATAAGCCCAAGGCCGACCAGACCTGAGCCAAAATCTTGCATGCCCGGCTTTTTTTGTCGAATAAATACACCGCCGACAATAATGCTATTTGCGACACCTAAACCTAATAACGCTTTCCCCAGCTCTGAAAACCAGTTGTTAATTGAAAACTGTAATAAGTAACCAAACCCAAGAGTCAGCGTAATGATGCCGGCAACGGTCATCAAAAATACAGGACCTAAACCTTTAGCTTGGTAATGTTGATAAAAGCTTTTTGCTTGTTCGGTTAACCCAGACAATGGTGCCAGTGCTGATGCGCTGAACTCTCCAATGGCTTCAGCTAATTGAGTGACCATAGCACTTAGCGCACTTTGTCGTGCTGGTGACTTTGTGGCTATTGATGTTTGTTGTGCTGTTATGGATGGCGTTGACGCTGAATGATGAGTGTCTAACGGTTGATGTTCCCAGGCGGAAGAAGAGTATTGAGGTATATCAGTAACAAGACTATCGCTCGTATTACTTGCTTGGTTCTCATGTACTGAAATAGGCAAATTTTCGCTAGCCAAGCTATTTTGTTGATCATCGCTATTTTGCGCTTGTACTTGCACAGCCAAAGCATCAAGTTGCTGGCTGAATTTTGCTAATTGCTGATTTACATCGGCCCGTTGTGCATCTTGTTGCGAGACCAGCTCTGCTAACTGCGCTTTTAATTTGGCTACGTCATCCACTAACGGCATCATTTATCCCATGATTACTAAGCATTCCAATATTGCCAAGTTATTGTACGTGGTTCTGATTGATTAGGAAATGCTCAGTTTTCTGATACTTGAGATATTTGAGTGTTGATAGAGGTCTGGATTTGTATGTTTGAAACAACAAAAAAGCACCCCGAGAGGTGCTTAATTTGTTACTGCGGAAATAACCTTAAAACTTCACCACTAGTTTGCCCTGTTGTACGGCAATTTCTTTGGTCATTTTAGCCATTAGTGCTTGATTACTGTCGCGAGTGTCTAAGGTGTACACTGGCTGGTTTTCAAGATAATTACGTAAAAAACCCATCAATTGCGGTGTTGCCTGGCTAATGTAACGTTCAATATCTGCCGGTTCAGACTCTACTTTAACTAAGTCTAACTGGCGCAGATAAATACTTTTCGTTTCACTGTCATACCAAGGCACGGCCTCAAACGTGGTTTTCAATTTTGCATGGATCGGCATCAGTGGGTTGTTAACGGTGATCATGGTCGCTGCTGTTACTGCCATCGTATTTGGCTTAGCGCCTAGCACAACCTGCATATCATTTAGCTTAAGTGATATACCAATTAACTTATTGCCCTGTTTCACCTCAAAATGCATGTCTTTATTAAGGTACTGCTCAATTTCAGACTCGGTGATACTGTACTGACTGGCACAGCCCGTCAGTAACAATAACAATCCAAGCCCAAGGGTTTTAACCAAGGTTATCATCCAGTGTTTCTCATTCCTGCTGCAACGCCGGCAATGGTCAGCATAAGTGCTAGCTGAACATCTGCAGACGGTTCAACTTCTCTACGTGTACGGGCTAATAGCTCGGTTTGTAAAAAGTTGAGTGGGTCAATATACGGGTTGCGCAGTTTAACAGATTCGCGATTCCACGGGGTATGCGACATTAATTCTGTTGCCTGAGTGAGTGATAATACTGCATCAATACCCAATTGCAGGCGTTGACGAAGCTTTTCGCCTAAATGGTGTAGCTCAGGTTTTACTAGGCACGACTCATAGTATTTGGCGAGATTTGGCTCAGCTTTGGTATACACCATTTCGAGCATTGAAATACGGGTTTCAAAGAATGGCCATTGTGCTTCCATTTCACGTAACAACTCTAGTTCACCGCGATCTGCCGCATCTTGTAATGCTTCGCCAGCGCCTAACCAGGCCGGAAGCATTAAACGGTTTTGCGACCAGGCAAAAATCCACGGAATAGCGCGCAAGCTTTCAATGCCACCATCAACCTTACGTTTAGCTGGACGACTGCCTAATGGCAGTTTGCCCAGTTCCACTTCTGGAGTAGCTGCGCGGAAGTAAGGCACAAAATCGGGCTCTTCGCGCACAATGCCACGGTAATGCTGTACTGACTCTTCAGCAATACGTTGCATACAATCACGCCATGCCTTTTTAGGCTCAGGCGGTGGTAATAGTGTCGCTTCCATTACCGCAGAGGTATACAACGCTAAGCTTTGTACCGCTAACTTTGGCAAGCCAAATTTAAAGCGGATCATCTCGCCTTGCTCCGTAACGCGAATACGGCCATCTACTGAACCTGGTGGTTGCGATAAAATCGCTTTATGAGCAGGTCCACCGCCACGGCCAATAGAGCCTCCGCGACCATGGAACAACATCAATTTCACTTCGGCTTTTTTACACACAGCAACTAATTGCTCTTGAGCGCGATATTGCGCCCAAGCGGCGGCCATTACACCGGCATCTTTAGCAGAGTCAGAATAGCCAATCATCACCTCTTGCATGCCTTTGGTGTAACCGCGGTACCAATCAATATTCAGTAAAGCAGTCATACATGCCGCTGCGCCTTCAAGGTCAGCTAAGGTTTCGAATAACGGTACTACGCGCATTGGATTAGTGCAGCCCGCTTCTTTTAATAGCAGCAATACAGTGAGCACATCAGAAGGTTTACTCGCCATTGAGATAACGTACGATCCCAATGCATTAGCAGGTTGCTTGGCGACTAAGTTACAGGTTCTGACGACTTCAGCAACATCGTCAGTTGGTTTCCAGTTAGCTGGAATTAACGGACGTTTACCGGTTAGCTCGCGTAATAAAAATGCTTGTTTCTCGCTTTCATCCCAATGGTTGTAGTCACCCATGCCTAAATAGCGAGTCAACTCGGCAATAACATCGCTGTGACGTGATGCATCTTGACGGATATCTAGGCGGAGCATGTGAATACCAAAACAAGCTAGGCGACGTAAAATATCTAATAATAAACCGTTAGCAATTAGCTTCATGCCGCAATCGGTTAAACTGTTATAAAGGAGCTCTAACGGCTTTAGTAAGTCGTCTTTATGCCAAATTAACTCACTGGTGTCGGTATCGGGATGTTTACCTTCAAGACGAGCATTGAGGTAGTCAATGGTGTTGCGTAATTGGCAACGTAGCTTGCGCAGCACTTCACGGTACGGTTCTTTACTGTTGTCTGTTAATGCCGTTAACTCTTCATTAGCCTGCTCCATCGAGAGCTCACCGAGCAAGGCCACGATGTCTTTAAGATACAGTCTGGCAGCTGCATGGCGATTACGGTCTAGCACTTCTTGCGTCACGGTTGAGGTTACAAACGGGTTACCGTCGCGATCGCCACCCATCCAGCTTGAAAAACGCACAGGAGAGACGCCAATCGGTAATTGTTGACCGGTTTTTTGTTCTACTTGATCGTTTAGCTGGCGTAAAAAGTCAGGAATGGCTTGCCATAAAGACGTTTCGATAGTGCTTAGGCCCCAACGCGCTTCATCGACCGGAGTTGGTCGTTCATTGCGGATTTCGTTGGTGTGCCAAATTTGCGCAATCAACTGGCGCAGGCGAAGGGTGCTTTGGCTGCGTTCACGCTCTGTGAGTTGGCTGTTTTCTTGCTCGGTTAAACAGTCCACTACAGCGGCATATTTTTGAATTAACGTGCGACGAGAAATTTCAGTTGGATGCGCCGTTAGCACTAAATCAATGTCTAGGTTTTTTAAACACGCAATCACATCTTTTTTATCTAGGTCGGTATCAAGCATGCGCCCAAGCAGTTGTTCTACTGGATCTGGCACGCACACCAATTCGTCGCAATTGCGGCTAATAGTGTGAAATTGTTCTGCGATATTGGCTAGGTTTAAAAATTGGTTGAAGGCTTTTGCAAAAGGCACCAGTTCTTCGTCTGGTAATGCGGTTAACAGTGCTAACATTTGATCGCGTGATGCTTCGTCACCCTGGCGAGATTTTTTCGCTAAAATACGAATTTGTTCTACTTTTTCTAAAAATGCGTCGCCTAAATGGTTCTGCATTGTTTCGCCCAATATCTGGCCTAAATGCCCCACATTTGATCGAAGTGACGCATACATATCTGCCGTTTGCTCTGTCATACTTACTCCCGAAAAAAGAACTATGTTGCCAATATCTCTCACATCACAATACCCAGCGTAGTAAAATTGGTCAATACGCTGGCACTGTGTTTTGTAATTTTATTTCGTAAAATTATTACATTTCGCTTTCATATTTAACTAAAATTTGACTGTTATTTAATGCAAGCGTGATAAATCATTTTCTTAATCAATTCGACCGTTGGCGTTAAGTATTCTAAGCCAATAAATTCATCTGGCTGGTGGGCCTGGTTAATACTCCCAGGACCCAGTACTAATGTTTGGCAACCAAGCTTGTTAATATAAGGCGCTTCAGTCGAATAGTTAACCACTTCAGCTTCATTGCCAGACAATTGCGCGACCAATTTGGTCCACGGATTATCTGCTTTTCCTGCAAACGATTCTGCGCCCGGGTACAAGGTACTCACACTAATGCTGCCGGGATACTCTTTACTGATGTCAGATAAGTAGTTCAGCACCATTAATTCGAGTTCGGCTAGCTCCATTCCCGGTAACGGACGAATATCCAGGTGTAAATCACAGCAACCGCAAATACGGTTAGCCGCATCGCCACCATGTATATGGCCAAAGTTCATCGTAGGGTAAGGCACTGTGAACGCATTTTCACGGTAATTTTCACTTAAATGCTGCTTAAGCTTCAGCAGTTGGCTAATCACTTTGTGCATCACTTCAATGGCATTTAAACCACGAGCTGGATCTGATGAATGACCACTGCGACCAATGACGCGGATCCCTTGCGCTAAATGACCCTTATGCATATAGACAGGCTTTAAGCTGGTGGGTTCACCAATTACTGCATAATCGGGGGCCACAGCCTTAGAATCTGCAAAGGCTTTAGCGCCGCTCATGGTGGTTTCTTCATCGGCGCTGGCAAAAATAGTCAATGGGCGCTTGAATTGATCAAGCGGCATGTCTTTTAACGCTTCAAGCACTAACGCAAAAAAACCTTTCATGTCGCAGGTGCCCAACCCATACCAGCGATTGTCTTTTTCAACCATCTCAAATGGGCTCTGGCTCCAGCGGCCTTCATCAAATGGCACAGTATCGGTATGGCCTGCGAGTAATAATCCGCCTTTTCCTTGGCCAATACGAGCGATTAAATTTTGCTTATTGCGCGAATCTTCAACCGTTGGGGTTTCACAGTCAAAACCAAGCTCACTAAACCAATTTTGCAACAAATTGATAACTGCATGGTTACTCATATCATGTTCTGCTTCGAGTGCACTGACTGACGGCGCTGCAATCAGCTGTGTAAAACAACTTTTAAGATCTGGTAGTGTGCTCATGGGTTATCCTAAAAAATTATATGTAAAATACTTATTCACATATATTGCATAATTAATATTTCGTGGTAGTCTAGCAAACAGCATTAACCGACACCATTAATTGAACGTTACAAATGAAAATAAATATGTGCTTTTTGATTGTTAAATCCACTATATCAATTATCAACGCGAACTTCCCGCGACGATAGACCCAAATTAGACGCCTCCCGTCTAAATAGGCTATGCTGACACTCTCGATAACTATCAATTAAGAAAACAAACTTATGAAAAGCATCGCAATTATTGGCGCTAGTGGATACACAGGTGCACAAATTACTTCGTTGATTAATGCCGACAGTAATCTTTCGGTTCAAGGCTTATATGTGTCGGAAAACAGTTTAGACAAAGGCCGTAAATTAGCCGATTTGTACCCTACATACAGTCACATGGCTTATACACTTTCTCCACTCACAGATGAAGCAAAACAACAAATCGTAGACCAGGCTGACGGCGTGGTACTGGCGACTGAACATTCAGTGAGTTTAGAGTTGGCGGCATGGTTTTACAAACAAGGCTTAGCGGTATTTGATCTCAGTGGGGCATACCGTTTTGCTGATGTGGCGCAATATCCAAAGTGGTACGGCTTTGAACATACTCATCCAGATGTATTAGCCGAAGCTGTTTACGGTTTAGCTGAATGGAATGCCGAGCAGATCAAACAAACCAGAATGATTGGTGTAGCAGGTTGTTACCCAACGGCGTCATTAACAGCGTTAAAACCGCTCAAACCTTTTTTAACTGAAATGTACCCAGTCATTAACGCGGTCAGTGGCGTTACAGGTGCAGGGCGTAAAGCACAGTTACACACTAATTTTTGCGAAGTCAGTCTAACGCCATACGGTGTATTAGGTCACAGACACCAACCTGAAATTGCCACTCATTTAGGCCAAGAAGTGATTTTTACGCCACATTTAGGCAACTTTAAACGCGGTATTTTGGCTACTATCACCGTGCAGTTAAAACCCGGTACGACTGAAGCCGACATTGAAAAAGCCTATAGCGTATATGACAGCTCACCTATCGTGACCGTAAAACACAACATGTTCCCTAAAGTCGATGACGTGGTGCATACACCAAATTGTCATATAGGTTGGAAATTTGATGCAAATAGCGGTTATTTAGTGGTCGCCAGTGCGATTGATAATTTAATGAAAGGTGCTGCTAGCCAAGGGCTACAGTGCATCAAAATCCATTTCGGTGTGTAATCGGTTCACATGAGTAAAGGAACAACAATAATGGCTACAAAATCAGTATTAGTGCTTAAAGTTGGCGGTGCATTACTGCAGTGCGAAATGGGCATGGCACGTTTAATGACGGCTGCAGCAGAAATGATTGCAGCAGGTCAACAGGTGTTACTCGTTCACGGCGGCGGTTGCTTAGTTGATGAGCAATTAACGGCGAATGGCAAAGAAACCATTAAGCTAGACGGTTTACGTGTAACACCAGCAGACCAAATTCCTATTGTGGTCGGCGCACTTGCCGGTACCTCAAACAAGATTTTACAAGCGGCCGCAGCCAAAGCTGGCATTGTTAGCGTAGGCATGAGTCTAGGTGACGGCAATGTGGTTAGCGCTAAAATTAAAGATGAGCGCTTAGGTTTAGTCGGTGAAGTTGAGCCAAACGACGCCACATATTTAAACTTCATTTTAAACCAGGGTTGGATGCCAATTTGCAGCTCGATTGCAATCTCTAGCCAGGGTGAAATGTTAAACGTTAACGCCGACCAGGCCGCAACGGCATTGGCAAAGTTAGTTAATGGCACCTTAGTGTTATTGTCTGACGTTTCTGGTGTGTTAGATGGCAAAGGCCAATTGATTAACAGTTTAAATAAAAGCGAAATTGAATACTTAGTTGCCCAAGGGGTGATTGAAAAAGGCATGAAAGTCAAAGTCGAAGCCGCACTAGAAGTTGCTCAATGGATGGGCAAGCCTGTGCAAGTCGCTTCATGGCGCGACGCCGAACAGTTAAAAACCTTAGTCAAAGGTGGGTCCGTAGGGACTCAAATACAACCTTAATGGAGTAGTAGTATATGCAGCACCTATTGTCGATAAAAGAGTTAACTCAATCTCAGCTTTTAGCCATTCTTGCACTGGCTAAAAAAATTAAGAATAACCCAGCTGAGTACCGTCGCGCCTTAGATGGTAAAAGCGTTGTGATGCTATTTGAAAAGCCATCACTTCGCACCCGAGTCAGCTTTGACATTGGCATTAATAAATTAGGTGGTCACTGCTTATACCTAGACCAACAAAATGGTGCATTAGGCCAACGTGAAACGGTTGCCGATTTTGCGACAAACATTTCATGCTGGGCCGATGCGATAGTGGCCAGAACCTATTCGCACACCACCATCGAGCAGCTGGCTGAACACGGTAGCGTACCGGTCATCAATGCATTGTCTGATCTGTATCACCCATGCCAGGCACTTGCGGATTTTTTAACGCTGTCAGAACAGTTTGATGATGTAAGCAAAGCTAAACTGGTTTATGTTGGTGATGGTAATAATGTCACCCATTCACTGATTTACGGCGCGGCTATTTTAGGCTTAACCATGACAGTGATTTGCCCAGAGGGGGCATTTCCTGATGCACTGATAGTGACAGAGGCGCAAGCTTTGGCACAAAAAAATGGTGGTAAGTTAACCCTAAGTGCTGACATTAATGCCATTGAAGGTCATGATGCTATTTATACCGATACTTGGATTTCAATGGGCGATGATACCCCGCTTGCTGACATTAAAGCGCGTTTTGCGCCATACCAGGTTAACAGTGAACTCATGGCCAAGGCCGGCGCTAAATACTTTATGCATTGCTTGCCTGCACACCGTGGTGTCGAAGTGACCGATGAGGTGATGGACGGCGAAGGTTCATTAATATTACACCAAGCAGAAAACCGCATGCATGCACAAAATGCAGTGTTAGTAACCTTATTAAGTTAGTCAAAAGATTAAGTCGTAATGCCAAAGGCGTTATAGCGTTTACATAAACATAAATGATTGATTGTAGGAATTGAACATGTCTAATGCAGTGAAAAAAACCGGTGTTAAAAAAGTGGTACTCGCGTACTCAGGTGGTTTAGATACTTCGGCCATTATCCCTTGGTTAAAAGAAACCTATGATGACTGTGAAATCATCGCATTTTGTGCCGACGTAGGTCAGGGCGAAGAAGAATTAGTGGGTCTAACTGAAAAGGCATTAGCCTCAGGTGCTTCTGAGTGCCATATCGTTGACCTTAAAGAAGAGTTTGTTGCCGATTACATCTACCCAACTATCGCAACGGGTGCTATTTACGAAGGTACTTATTTATTAGGTACTTCAATGGCGCGTCCAATTATTGCTAAAGCGCAAGTTGAAGTAGCACGTAAAGTGGGTGCAGATGCGGTATGTCATGGTTGTACCGGTAAAGGTAACGACCAGGTGCGTTTTGAAGGTTGTTTTGCTGCCCTTGCACCAGATTTAAAAGTCATTGCACCATGGCGTGAATGGGAAATGCGTAGCCGTGAAGACTTACTTGCATACCTTGCTGAGCGTGACATCAAAACCAGCGCATCAGCGACCAAAATTTACAGCCGCGATGCAAACGCATGGCACATTTCGCACGAAGGTGGCGAGTTAGAAGATCCATGGAACGAGCCATCAAAAGGCGTGTGGACATTAACAGTAGCACCAGAAGATGCGCCAAATGAGCCTGAATATGTATCACTAGCGATTAAAAATGGCCGTGTAACTCATGTCAATGACGAAGCATTATCGCCATACGCTGCACTCATGAAGTTAAATGACATTGCCGGTAAACACGGTGTAGGTCGTATCGACATTACCGAAAACCGTTTAGTGGGCATGAAGTCTCGTGGTTGTTATGAAACACCAGGCGGCACGGTCATGTTTGCTGGTCTGCGTGCAATTGAAGAATTGGTATTAGACAAAACCAGCCGCACCTGGCGCGAACAAATTGCCGGCCAAATGTCGCATTTAGTATACGACGGTCGTTGGTTTACGCCTTTATGTAAATCACTCATCGCCGCATCTGAATCATTAGCAGAATCTGTTAACGGTGATGTTGTGATTAAGCTATACAAAGGCCAGGCGACAGCTGTTAAAAAGCGTTCGCCAAACAGCCTATACTCAGAATCTTTTGCCACCTTTGGTGAAGATGACGTGTATGACCAGAAGCATGCTGAAGGCTTTATCCGTTTGTACTCTTTAGCAAGTCGTATTCGTGCGTTAAACACTAAATAAGGTTTACGCCAATACCATTTAAGGCGCTGCGAAGCGCCTTTCTTATAATGACTTTTGGGTAATCTAAAAGAGTCATCACAAGAAAGAAAATACTTAACACCTATATTATTGAACAGCCAGTTCTTAAAACAGTTTTCAACACAGGGGATACCGACATGGCGTTATGGGGCGGAAGATTTCAGGGCGAAACCAGTGCACTTTTTAAGTTATTTAATGACTCATTGCCAGTGGATTATCGCTTATTTGAACAAGACGTTGTCGGCTCAATTGCATGGGCAGACGCCATTGCCAGTGTGGGTATTATTAGTGCGCAAGAATGCACAGATTTAAAAGCCGCATTAAATGAATTGCTCCTCGAGGTGGGTAATGATCCACAAGCCATTATCAGCAACGGCGCAGAAGACATTCACAGTTTTGTTGAGCAAAAACTGATCGCTAAAGTGGGTGACTTAGGTAAAAAACTCCATACTGGTCGTTCACGTAACGACCAGGTCGCGACCGATTTAAAATTGTGGTGCAAAAAAGAAGGCGCGGCATTACTCGCACGTTTAGGCACTTTGCATGCAGAGTTGATAGCATTAGCTGAGCGCGAAGTTGATGCGGTTATGCCGGGATACACTCACTTACAACGTGCACAACCGGTGACATTTGGTCACTGGGCATTAGCCTATGTTGAAATGTATGAGCGCGACATTAGCCGCCTACAAGATGCACTTAATCGTGCCGATTCATGCCCGCTAGGTTCTGGCGCCTTAGCCGGTACTGCTTATCCCATTGATCGCCACGCATTAGCGTCAGCATTAAGCTTTGCTCGCCCTACCTTAAACAGCCTAGACAGCGTGTCAGACCGTGACCACGTGGTTGAGTTATGCAGCGCGGCGTCAATCAGCATGATGCACTTAAGCCGTATGGCAGAAGACTTAATTTTCTTTAACTCTGGTGAAGCTAATTTTATCTCACTAGCAGATGAAGTGACTTCTGGCTCATCACTGATGCCACAAAAGAAAAACCCAGATGCGTTAGAGCTTATCCGTGGTAAAACTGGCCGAGTGTATGGCAGCTTAATGGGTATTTTAACCACCATGAAAGCCTTGCCATTGGCGTACAACAAAGACATGCAAGAAGACAAAGAAGGCTTGTTTGACGTAGTCGACAGCTGGGCTATTTGTTTAGACATGGCGGCACTCGTTTTGTCGGGCCTTAAAGTGAATCGCCCACAAGCCTTAGTTGCAGCCCAACAAGGTTATGCTAACGCGACTGAACTTGCTGACTACCTTGTTGCTAAAGGCATGCCGTTCCGTGAAGCGCACCATGTGGTCGGTGAAGTGGTGGTGTTTGCCATTAGCCAGCAAAAGCCGATTGAAGACTTAACCGTGGCAGAGCTGCAAAAATTTGCCAAAGTGATCAGTGATGACGTGTATCCAAACCTTACCATTGAAGCGTGTTTAGAAAAGCGTGACGTATTAGGTGGCACCGCTATCAATCAAGTGCAAGCTGCAATCGCCGCTAAAAAAGCATAATCTTTTAGCGAATCAGTTTTGAATGAAGCCCTGTTGCTAAACCCAACAGGGCTTTTTGTTTGAGGAGTCATTCATTGATGTGGCTATTGATGACATTTATTTTCAATAACTTGAGCTTCAATGACGGCAAAAGGCTGTGTCGAATGCTATGCGGCTCATTTTCCTAAAAGCGCACACTGAAATCAGAATGGGCATAACAGCAAGCAGTTTGCCTTTTTTCGTAAAAGGCAGTTTAGTAGTAATCAATAACGTGATTTTTTACGTTATATTTGGATATATGATTAGATTAAAATGTTATAGGTGGTAATGGATTTTATTGATGAATACTTGTGCAATTTTTTGGCGTTCTGATATCGTTCGCGAAATAGAGCATAGGGTTGTGTACCAAGATATTTTGCCGCAATAACCGCTCTGAAACTCGCATATTAACGCTGTATTTTTTAGGTAGCCTATTATGGTTAGCTTACTGAGTTGTCGTACTTCGGTCTCATCTCACATTGTAAAAAAAGCGCTAACGCGTTTGTCGTTAGCCATGGCCGCAGGGCTTTGTTTTAATCTTGCCGCACAAGAACCTACTCCACCGATTACCACACCCACATCGCCAAGCGTGACTATACCGCTGCAAACTTATGCAGATGAACAAGCGATAGTTAAATCACCTAATAACCTGAACACAGAAACCAAAGTGCGTTTTGCCAAAACAGCTAACTTTGATTCTGATTCAGTGGTTAAAATTGCGCGTAAATTAGCGCAAAAGCCATATGTAGAACTTAAAGACCCATTACCACCAGGGTTGGCCAAAATATCTTATGATGAATATCGCGATATTCGCTTTAAGCCAGATGCCTCAATTTGGAAAGCTGAAGGCTTACCATATCAAATGCAATTATTTCATCGGGGCTTTTATTTCCAGGACTTGATTGAAATTGCCTTGGTTGAAGGTAAGCAAGCGACCCATTTAGCCTATAACTCAGAGTTCTTTACTGCGGGTGATGTGTTAAGTCAGCGCTTACCGACTCAGGATATTGGCTATTCGGGTTTACGTATTCATTACCCATTAAATACCCCTGCGTATTTTGATGAGTTAATGGTATTCCAAGGCGCGAGTTATTTCCGTGCATTAGGTAAAGGCAGCGATTATGGCTTGTCTTCAAGAGGGTTAGCGTTAAATACAGCTGAACCAGAAGGCGAAGAGTTTCCAATATTTCGTGCCTTTTGGGTTGAACGCCCAAACAGTGACAGTAACTTAATTGTGGTGCATGCGTTACTCGACAGTCCAAGCGTTGCTGGGGCATATCGATTTTCAGTGAGACCTGGCGACAACACCCATATTGATGTCGAAGCAACGTTATTTCCACGTGTGGATTTAGTTAAAGTTGGCTTAGCGCCAAGCACCAGCATGTTTTTACATTCTATGAATGGTCGTCAAAACACCGATGACTTTAGGCCAGAAGTGCATGATTCTGATGCGCTATTGATCTTAAATGGTCGCGGCGAGCGTTTATGGCGTCCGCTGGCTAATCCAAAGCAATTGCAAGTCAGTGCTTTTATGGACAACTCGCCACAAGGGTTCGGCTTAATTCAGCGTGAACGCAGTTTTGATGCGTATCAAGATCTCGAAGCTCATTATGAGCGTCGCCCAAGTTTGTGGGTTGAACCGGTCGGCAATTGGGGCGCAGGTGAGGTAGTGTTAACCGAAATTCCAACCGATTCTGAAATTCATGACAACATCGTCAGTTACTGGAAACCGAAACAACCTATTGCCGCCGGTAGCGAGTTTCATTTTACTTATCGATTAATTTGGGGCAGCGAGCCCGAAGTTGACGATGGCACAGTTATTGTGGCCCGCACAGCCAGTGGCCGCGCTGAAATCGCCAAAGCCACCCCGAGACGTTTGTTTGTTATCGACTATCAAGTGAAAGAAGGCAATAACGATGAAATCCCGGTCGCCAAAGTTCAGAGTTCAGCAGGTGTTGTAACCAATGTGGTGGTGTCTCGTCAGCCTAAAACCAATGGCTATCGTTTGGCATTTGAAATGGACCCACAAGATGCTGAATTGATTGAATTACGCGCCGAGCTTAAGTTTACTGGCCCACGAGATGTCGAAACCTGGCTTTATCGCTGGACCCTTTAAGCATGAACACGATGCAAATGGAGTTTGATACTAATGCTACCGAGCCAACATTGGTCGGTGGTGCAGCCATGCCATTAGAGCGACCAAGCCCAATGGAGCCGCAGAGTTTACGTGCGTTGTCCGAAGGCATGCCGCGTAAAAGTATTATTGCCAATGGCGTAAAGTCAGACGGATTACGTCGTCTGTTAGTGGTTGGCAGCGCGTTTATTATGTCGGTTATGGCCATTTACGAAATGGTGTCGGTATTTAATGTCGGCGGCGTAACACCGCTGGAATACATCGTTTTAGTGTTGTTTGCGGTTAACTTTTGTTGGATAGCATTGGCATTTAGTGGCGGCATTGCCGGCTTTATTATGCTCCTTAAAAAGCCTGTTGCCGAAACTGCCGAAAGCATAAAGCTGCATACCCGCACCGCGATATTAATGCCGACTTATAACGAGTCACCCGATCGCGTTTTTGCCGCGGTTGAGGTGATGGCGATGGCATTAGTTACGTCGGGCGAAAGCCATGCGTTTGACTGGTTTATATTAAGCGACACGACCGACCCCGATATTGCGTTGGCAGAAGAACAAGCATTTTTAATATTGCGCCATAAAGTGAGCAAAGATGCGCGGGTGTATTACCGCCGTCGCCGTAAAAATGATGCCCGTAAAGCCGGTAATGTGGCCGACTTTTGCAAACGCTGGGGCGCTAGATACGATCACTTGTTGGTGTTAGACGCCGACAGCTTAATGGAAACTCATACCATTGTTAGTTTGGCGAGACGGATGCAGGCAGATCCTGACGCAGGGCTTATCCAAACCATTCCTTACCTTGTCAATGGCAACACGCTTATGGCACGGTTACAACAGTTTGCGGCGCGGATTTACGGGCCAGTGATTGGTACTGGTTTGTCTTGGTGGGCGCATAAAGAAGGTAACTTTTGGGGCCACAATGCCATTATCCGCACCCAAGCTTTTATGAGCGCAGCGGGCTTACCGCATTTAGCCGGTAAACCGCCTTTTGGTGGCCATATTATGAGCCACGACTTTGTTGAGGCCGCGTTGATAAGGCGTGCGGGTTGGAGCGTAGTGATTGCCGCCGACCTTCCAGGGTCTTACGAAGAATGCCCTCCGTCTATTGTCGATTTAGCGGTGCGCGATCGCCGTTGGTGCCAGGGTAATTTGCAACACACTCGAATATTGTTTAGTAAAGGATTGCATTGGGTAAGCCGCTTACACTTACTCACTGGGATCATGGCGTATTTGTCATCGCCATTCTGGTTAATGTTAATTTTATCGGGCTTAATGCTGGCACTACAGGCACACTTTATTCGCCCAGAATATTTTACTGATCAGTTTTCGCTATTCCCCACCTGGCCAGTCATGGACTCAGACCGTGCACTACGCTTGTTTTATATCACCATGGGCATATTGTTTGGTCCAAAAATTCTAGGTGTCATACTGTTATTGAAAAATAGCACCATGAGTAAGCAGTTAGGTGGCAGAGGTAAAGCCATGATTAGCGTAATAATCGAAGTGATATTGTCGGCACTGATTGCGCCAATAATGATGCTGATCCACTGCGGTGCGGTGATGTCTATTTTAGCTGGACGCGACAGTGGTTGGTCGCCACAACGCCGTGACGACGGCAGCTTACCTTGGCTAACATTGATTTATCGTCATCGTTGGCACATGTTAATGGGTGCGTTATTAGGTTACGCCGCCGTTCTTGATTCGCTTACCTTGTTGGCGTGGATGAGCCCTGCGCTAATTGGTTTATGGCTTGCTGTGCCACTTTCTGCCATGACTGGTTCAGAACGATTTGGCTTATGGGTAAAAAGCTTAGGTATTTTGGCCACGCCAGAAGAGGTAAGCGCACCGCAACTTAGCGTAGACTCGCAAGCGCGTCGTGCCGAATATGTGCAAGCGATTGCAGAGCCATGGACTTTATATCGATTGCTGCAAGATGCAGAGCTCATGGCATTACATTTAGCCGTTATCGACAAAAAACCGCATCGTTTAGCGGGTTCAGCCGTTGAGTCGCTAGAAGCCATTACCCGAGTTAAAGTGCAAGAGGCCCAGTGCCAACACAATATAGCCAGCCTATTTACCCGCCAGGAGTTGGCGTATTTATTGGGCAATCCATTATTGCTAAAACAGTTACAAAAGCTGCCAGAACAATCGGAGTCGGAAGGGCTAGTGTCGTTTTGTTAAGTAAAAGCATTATTGATTGTTGATGTGCAAAAAGCCCTGTCGGTTTATATCGACAGGGCTTTTGTTTTTAAGGAAGCTGATATCAACATCGCGTGTACTTATGCTTACAATCACAATAGCAGATTATATGGCCAATATAGATTGTTAGCTGGGCACTTATCAGCCATAATTTTAAACACTAACGTTAACTTATGGCGTCAATCCGTGACGTAAACTCATAGCCTTAATCAATAACTTATCAATGGCGTGAATTCATTCATCTTATGGCTTTAGAACATTCGTCTAGCAGCAATAATCCTTGTTCGCGCAGTCGTGACCGACTGTCGTGGCTTCGATGCACGCTACGTCGCAGCCAGCAAGAGGCTGTTGCCTCGTCAACCATGACCGCTACCAGTGATAACTTTTTTAATGCTTATGCAATTTTTTTAGGCGCCAGTTTAGGCCAGATGGGTTGGGTAACAGGCTTGCCGCAACTATTTGGCTCATTAGCGCAGTTATTGTCAGTGTGGCTAGCGAGTCATTTTAGTCGTCGGCAATTTATTGTGGTTTGCGCCGCACTGCAAGCTGTTGTGGTACTTAGCATGGGTGCATTGGCGGCGTTTCGGCCTGAAAATGCCGTATGGCTATTTATCGGCTTAGCGGTGTTATACCAAGGGTTTATTAATTTAATTCAGCCCCATTGGCGTGCCTGGATGGGCATGATAGTGCCGCAGCGTCGCCGTGGTGCTTTTTTTGCGTCTCGTACCCGTTTAACCATGATGGCTTCGCTAAGTGTATTTTTTGTCGGTGGTGGCATATTAACGTTAACCGACTCTATACAGATGGCGTGGTTAGGCTTTAGCTTGCTGTTTTCGATTGCCGCAATGGGGCGTTTTGCTTCAGCCTGGTTGTTGTTGCAAATGCACGACCCAGAACCGCGAGCGGCCAAAGCGTCTGGGGTGTTTACCCAAACCCTATATAACTTTCGCCAGGCGTGGAAAGACAAAACCTTTCGTCATTACAGTTTATTTGTGGCGGGTATGCAGTGCATGGTGGCCATATCGGCACCGTTTTTTGCGGTATACATGCTAGAAGACCTGCACTTTACCTATTTTGAATTTGTGTTATCGAGCGTCGCCTCCATCTTTACCCAATTTATTACCTTGCGCTTTTGGGGCCGCTTTAGCGACCTGTACGGTAATCGGTTAGTGATGATGATTACCAGCTGCCTCATTCCGAGTTTACCGTTATTGTGGTTGTTCTCTGATAACTATTTATACATTCTCGCCATTCAGGCTTTTTCCGGTTTAGCCTGGAGCGGCTTTACTTTAAGTACCGCGAATTATCTTTATGATATTCGACCTTTTCGTAGTGATTTTGCTACTTACGCAGCATTACAGGCGGCATTAAGTGCCGGTTTTGTATTTATTGGTGCGATGTTGGGAGGCGTGATTGCCTCGTATGCAGAAGCGTTTTTAATCTGGACAGGTTTAAATTCTTGGTTAACCAACCCAATATTTTTAGTGTTTATGATATCGACCATCATGCGATCGCTGGTGGCATTGTGGTTTATTCCGCGATCCGTAGAACCCAAAGCGCGTCCAAGGCCTGAACTGCTTACCCTTATTTTCCGCATCCGTGGCTTTAATGCCATTTCGGGTGTCAGCCTAGACTGGCTTACCGTGGCCAAGAAAAAGCGCGCTAAAGATAACGCGCAGGATAAAGATAAGTAACGCTTTTAATCAAGGCGGTAATCAAAAAACTTACGCTTGTCAGGGCCAGAGGCATTGGCACTGATTTTATTGGGATGTTTATACTCATCCCAACTAGCCACATTACGGCCCATGTTTAACTGTGGAAAGTTTAATTGCGGAAAGCTTAACTGCGGAAAGTTTGCTTGCGACAAACTCTGCGGCAAGGGCAGGTCTATTGAATGAGGTAAACCGATAAACTGCAATAACCTTGTTAAACTGCCATCAACACTAATGTCGAGAGCGATAAAGTCATCACGACCTGCAAAGTAGTTAAACACTTGCTGCTGGTGGCGCTGATAACAAGCCGTTAAGTGGGCTTCATCTGCTACATCTTCAACCTGCCATATATCAAAGCAATGATTAAAACTGCGCTTCATCACCGGATGAAAGCGGCCATTGTCTTTGTCTAAATGCACCATCATTCGGCCAAGCAACATTTGCATCGACGGCAACCACTTATCTAATGGCCTGTCTAAATAAACAAACTTAGCGTTGGGGAATAATCTGTCAAGCTGCTGATAATCACTAAAACACGGCGCGTCAGACACCGAATCGGCCAGCATAAACGCCTGCTTGGTAAACGCCTGGTGAGCAACCGTTAATCCCTGTTCAAGTAATGCCACACTCACACTAGTGGTGCCCGTACAAGGCTTAGGAGGAGTTATTTATGTACATATATGCTATGAGTATTGATTTTAAGGGCTTCTACAATACATATGGTCCAATAACAACATGTATTATATTGGAGCGTTTATTAATAACATGAATTTTAATGTGTAATCAGTAGTCCTTCACTGCTAAAAGATTGCTTCGTGTTTAAGTTAACTTACGTGAATAAAGTAATAATAAAAATTTGTTCCAGTCACTGTAATATTCTTCAATAATGAGCTAGCTAATGATGATCGTTAGCTGCAATCCGGTATAATGAGATGGACCCACCCTTCTAATCGGCTTCATAGTGAGCCATGATAAGTTTGTACACTTTATCAACAAAGGGCGGGTCCGAATATGAAGATTACAACAATTGGTTTAGATATATCAAAAAC
>NZ_WSRZ01000036.1 GCF_009828585.1 Shewanella litoralis
CAAATTCTGGGTGGCTTTTTAGGAGCTTTTTTTTAGGAGCTTTTAGTTAAGTCACTTGCTCAAATTCTGGGTGGCTTTTTAGGAGCTTTTATGCTCAAATTCTGGGTGGCTTTTTAGGAGCTTTTTTAGGAGCTTTTTTAGGAGAGCTTTTTAGGAGAGAACTGGGAGCAAGGGCAGTGCGCCAAATGGGCAAGCAATTACTCTTTTGAAATGAGTACAGCGCCATCCAGAAACTCTCACGCACATGGCAGAGCTATAGCATCAATCTTGTTGTAATCCTGTTGATACATGCAGGGTTTGTTGGTTATCGATAATGATGGCTTCGTAATCAGGTAAGTCATTTATTAGCGCCATACCTTGTTGTAATCCCATCACAAAAATGGCGGTGGAGAGGGCGTCTACGTAAGTTGGATTTTTACCAATAATCGATACGCTCACCACATTGCGGGCGGAGTCGCCGGTTTTGGGGTTAATAATGTGATGGTAACGTACGCCGTCTTCGATGAAGTAACGCTCATAATCGCCAGATGTGGATATCGATTCGTTACTAAGAGGTAATTGCACCGCAGTTTTTTCTTCGGCGCGAGGGTGTTTAATGCCAACAAACCACGGGCGGCCGATACGATCGCCAAGTAACGTGGTGTCGCCGCCAGCGCTAATGAGTGCATGTTCAATGCCGGCTTTCTTAAGAATGGCGATACAGTTTTTAACCGCATGGCCTTTGGCGATCCCGCCTAAATCAATTTTAACATCAGCATCGGTAAATTTAACGGATAAGCTCGATTTATCTAAGATAACCGTTTGATAATTAATGGCGGTTAACGCTTTTTTTATTGCGGCTTGATTGGGTTTTTGATGCTTGCGGTAATCGTATTGATAACCGATAGAGGCATAAGTGATGTCAAACATTCCATGGGTTAATACTGCAATGTGGTGCGCATCGGTGAGTAAATCAAACAATTCCTGGCTAACGATAACTGGTCGGGTGGCCGCATCCCGGTTAATTACGCTCAGTGCACTGGTGGCAATATAAGGGCTCATGGTTTGATCAATGCGCTGCATCTCTTGCTCAACCGCCAGAATGAGTTCATCTGCTGTTGCTTTTGTAGCGCCATCTTCTAGCCAAAATTCAACATGAGCGAGGGTTCCCATGACATGGAACCTCTTTTGGTGCCACTGGGCAAAGGCCGAGTGCGAATTAAATGCAAACAACATGATGACAATAACGGCGCTGAATTTACCCATGAATCGTTTGTTTCCTGTAAGGCGGTAGCGCTGATTGTTGATTAAATGGCAACGTTCGGCAACCGCTATGATGAAAATAAGTGCTTAATCGACAAATTACTCGCTGAGCAGCACATATTACGGTAATTTAGCCTTATTATCGTCTACTCGAGTTTTGTTGTTTTAATGCCCATTATTGCTGATGTAAATCAATGTTATCCATCCATAAAACCGCATATTTACTTTGTGCCACTTGATGCAGAACTTGCCCCTGCAGACTTTGATGCTGGATTAGCCCTGGGTTGGTTAAGCGAAGACGAAGAGGCAAAAGTTGCCCGTTATAAAAGCCCGTCGGCGCGTAATAATGCCCTGCAAGTTAGACTGGCACTAAGAGCAATATTATCGCGCCACAGCGATGTTGAGCCTGTACAGTGGCAGTTTATTTATGGCGCTAAAGGCAAACCGGCATTAAGCCATGATTTGTGTGCGCAAACCGGATTACATTTCAATTTAAGTCACAGTGGTCAATGGTTAATGATTGGCGTGATTGAAGCTGCGAGCAGTCAGCATAACGTTAACCTTACGTCTGAGCGTAGTGTTGAGTTAACCCAAAGCACTCAATCTGAGCTTCTTCCCTCCTTGTGTTTTGGCGTTGATATTGAGCGTGAGCGCAGCAGTACCGATATTGTACCAATTTTAAATCACTATTTTACCCTGGCTGAAACCGACACATTGTTGCAGTTACCCATTGAACTGCAGCGGCAACGTTTCTTTGATTTATGGGCGGTAAAAGAGTCTTACATTAAAGCGCGTGGGCTAGGTTTAGCTTTGTCACTTAAATCCTTTGCCGTTGATTTTAGTGAGTTGAATGAAGGGCATGTGCAATTGCAGGGCAAGATTGAGCAATCTATTGCGTTACATCAAGGGGTTAAGCTCAATTTTATTGATGTTGAAGATATTGCCAATACGATGTTATGGCAAACGCAACTGGGCCGGCTTGATCAACAATATCGTTTTGCCATCACTTTAGGCGTAAATAGACAAGATATTGGGCTAGGGTCGACTAATGTTGAGTGCAGCGATAATGCGTTAGCCGTTTATCAGTTGTCGCTGACACAACTATTGGCAGATGCGAATGCCTAGGTCTTTAATCGCAAATTTTCAATAAAGAATCATCTATAAAGAATCATCTATAAATCATCAGGCATAAAAATATGCGAGAAAGCCATTAAGCCGAAGCATCGCTTCGGCTGAATTAAGTGAAGCAATATTTCACTCATTATTCGCAACTGTTTTACTGCTAACGTTTACTTTAAAGGGACGATGGCAAAGCTTTCATCAAATTGCACTAAAGTGGAGGCTATTTTACCAAAGGCTTGTGGGTCACCTGTCATACTGGCTTTACCTTGCTCAAGAAGTTGTTTAAGTGATGTTTTACCTAATAACACATTAACGATATCGGCTTTATCGACGGTTAACGTGGCGTCTGCCGTTTTAGCTTTTTCAATCACAATGTTATTGAGATTGCCATGGCTCAGTTCAACAAACACGGTAGTTTCAGGCGTTGTGTTTGTCGCTTTAGTCACCACATTTAAGCTGATATTACCGAGTTTATCCGCTGCAATACTGTCGACTTTGACGGCTAAAAAATCAAATAGCGTGGCAATATCCATTTCACTTATCACATCGGCGGAGGCTGACTTTGGCGCGCCAGGTAAAATGCCTACCCGTAACTCTTGTGCGCCAGTTAAATAGATATTTCTCCAGCCCGCCCCTTCAGCTTGATAACCGAGCTGCTCATAAGTGTCGGCGAGTAAATCGCGTGCGACTTGGTTTGTGGGGGCGGCCATTACCAGTTTATTGAGTACCGTGGCAACAAAGCGATAATCGCCTTGAGCATAATCGACCTTGGCTTTTTCAATAATAGTTGCAGCGCCGCCCATATATTGAACAAACTTAATGGCTTCTTGCTGCGTTGGCAGCGGGTTTAAGTTGGCTGGGTTCATGTCAAAGTAGCCCAGATACATATTGTAAACCGCTTTGGCATTGTGACTGTAGGTACCGTGATACCCTTTGGTATACCAGGTGTCTTTAACCGTTTGTGGAATGGTGTCCATGATGGCGTCACCAATATCTTGTATTACCACACCCTGATTGGCTAGGCGCAGCGATTGATTATGCACTAGGCCATAGTTGTCGCGTTGCATTTTAAGGTACTGGTTAATTTGCTCGTTTCCCCATACGGGCGCAGAGTGAGCCGCAAACAGCACTTGTACATCTTGACCAAATGCATTGATCATTTGGTTAATGTCTTTTGACCACTTTAACGCATCACGCACTTTGGCTCCGCGTAAGGTATAGATGTTGTGCATTCCATCGTAGGTAAGCTCACCGCTCCACAGTGCGTTTAATGACGGAATATAAGTGATCATTTCGCTGGCCGCTTCAGTGCCAGAGGCATCCATAAACACCATTTCTAGTCCGTCAATCGTTAAGGTTTCCCACTTGCCTTGTTGATTGAGTTGATAATCTGGTTTTACGTAAGTAATTTCACCTTTTGATAAACCCTTTGCCAGCGCCGCATCAACAATACCATGATCATTTTTACCGAGCATCACCCCATATTGATAGCTGGCACGGCGGCTCATGGCATTACCTGCGAGCACGTTTTCATCAACGATTTCGGCGGTGATATTGTTTGAACCATACACTTTTACATTAGGGTATAAGGCTTTTATGCCGCGAGCGCCGCCAAAATGGTCCGCATGGCTGTGGGAGTAAATCATCGCTACAATCGGTAAATCTGCACCTTCTGGCAGATTTGCAAAGGCAAATTTTATTGATTGCTCTGCAGCTTGCTTTGTTAACAACACATCATAAACAATCCAACCTGTTTTACCGCGGATTAAGGTCATATTCGATAAGTCAGTTCCGCGTACCTGATAAATCCCCTCGGTCACTTTATACAAACCATTTGGCACCATATTAAGCTGTGCTTGGCGGTAAAGCGATGGGTTAACTGAGTCTGGAAACTGTTCACTAATAAAGCTAAATTCAGCACGTAAAATATCAGCGGTAGCTTGGTCAAATTCGGCAATTTGGTTTTTACTAAAGCGCTCAAAGGCGACCTTGTCATTAAAATTAAGGCTTTGGGCAACCGCTTTGTTATGTGCAATCGTCGCTGCTGAAGCGGCTTTGCCTTGGTAGTCTACGGTTAGGTGGTCATGTTGGTGCTGCGCCGCAAGAGCTGGCAATGAAAGTGCGGTGATAAATGAAAATGCGATTGTTGAACGTGTAATGGTTGATAACGTAAGAGCAGATTTTTGCATAACGAACCTCAAGAAATTAAAGCCAGCATTGTTTAGCGATTGAGCGGTATTAACCTATCCTAGTGAATAAATGTTGGAATATAACTATGGTAAAACAGTTAAAACACATTCATATTATGAATGTGTTTGCCATGGTGGATAAGTATATGAATGATGAACTGAGCCAAAAATTAGCGACCCTGGATTTAAATCTATTGCGGGTGTTTTGTGTTGTATGTCAGCTGTCGTCAATTACAAGAGCTGCGGAGCAATTAGCGATCACTCAATCGTCGGTGAGCAACGCGATAAATCGGCTCAAGACAGCATTAGATTGTGAGTTGTTTATTCGAGTGGGACGCGGCATTGAACCAACGGCTTCTGGGTTGCACATCTTTAATTCGGTGCAGCCAATGCTTGATGCCATTGAGCAAACCTTAAGGGGGATCCGCGAGTTTGATCCCCACACCTCAACTCGAGTATTTACGATTTATGCTAATGAGTCGGTCATAGATTTATTACAGCCGCTGCTTGATAAAGCCCTGGCTAGTTTATCGGTGCGGGTGGTATTGCGAAATTCGCCTGTGCTAGAAGCAGAGCAATATCAAGATTTACAGATGCAAAAAGTGGATTTGGTGATAGATATTGTGCCGCCTAAAATGAAAACCTTTAGTTTTCAAAAGGTGGCTCAGGAGCAGATTGTTTGTGTCGTACGCGAGCAACATCCTCACATTAAACAGCAAGTGAGCTCAGGACAATACTTTGCCGCTGAGCATGTTATGTATCGCTTTCATCGAGACAATATGCGCGTAGCCGATATTATTGCCCATGAACCGTTACCACCACGCACCTTACACAGCGAGCACACGTCGTTATTGAGTATGTTGTCGTTGATCAGTAAGTCTAATGCCATTGGCATTGCGCCCTATGCCTTTACTCAAAGTTATGCCCAGTTGTTTAAACTTAAATTACTTAAGCTGCCTTTTGAGACTCGCCCGATTGAATTATTCAGCATTTGGCCCAGCAAACATGCGCAAGATAAGTCGTGTATTTGGCTCAGACAAACCATTGAAACATTAATGAAACAAGCTTATACAGCTTAACTGGGCAACAAAAAAGCCAATCGATGATGATTGGCTTTTAATGTTTTACTTTGTCGCTTTAGTCTTTACTGTCTCGCGAGACGATTAGATTCTGGCGGGTTTTCAAAATCGCTGCGGTAGGGGTTAATGTCTAAACCGCCACGACGAGTGTAACGTGCATACACGGTTAACTTAGTGCATTGGCAGTATTTTTTTAGGTCGACAAAAATACGCTCAACGCACTGCTCGTGAAATTCATTATGCTGACGGAAAGAAATCAAATAGCGCAGCAGTTTTTCACGATCAATCTTAGGGCCCTGATAGCGGATCATCACACTGCCCCAGTCAGGTTGTGAGGTAATTAAGCAGTTAGACTTTAATAAGTTTGAGTTAAGAGTTTCGGCGACATTTTTGTCAGGATCTGTACTGCCAACTAAATGGTCTGGATTAAACTCGTACTCGGTGACTTCGATGTCTAAATCGTCAATGCAGGTACCGGGTAGGTCGACAATACGCTCAAGGTTAAAATGCCTAGGCTCAATGACTTTAACGCTAACATCACCGTCGGCGCACAGTGCTAAATCGCGGCTTAAGGTGTCTTGCACGTCTTCAACGCTATCAAACTTAGTTTGGTTAAAGCTATTTAAGTACAATTTAAACGATTTTGATTCAATCAGATTGGCGCTATTGATATCCAGTTGCACTTCTAATAACGCTACAACGGGTTTGCCTTTGGCGTTTAGCCACGACAATTCATAGCCTGTCCAAATGTCAGTACCATGGAAAGGTAAATCACCACTTAATGCAATTGCATCTCGATTAAGTTTGCGTGGAACCCCTTGCAGCAGTGACGCGTCATACTCAGCTTGATATACCGTTGCTTGGCCTAAGGTTAGGCCTTTAAGTGCATCAGCATCACTATAAGGGTCGTGATTGTGTGTCATCTAATCGGTTTCCGTGTCAAAATATGATTTTATTATAAACTACGAGTGGCTTAAGTGTCTTGTTCATCTGCATTAGAAAGCTTTATAAATAGTTATCTTAAATCTTACCAAGATACCTTGTCTGAATTCCCGCGCTATTATCCTTTGGGCGAAGACTCAATATGTATTCAAGGTAAATTTAACTCTGGCACTGATGATACTGTGTTTTGGCAGCCGATTAAACGTGACGATGCGGCTGACTTTAATAATGTAGAGCATGCATTAAATATTCAACTACACCAAGATATTCATGCATTTTATGGTGAGTATTTTTCAGCGCCATTGCAGTTTACCGCACCATTTGGTGATGGTGAGTTATTGCAAGTGTGGAATCAAGAAGACTTTGAAAATTTGCAACAAAATGTAATTGGTCATTTGATCATGAAGAAAAAGCTCAAGCAACCAGCAACTTGGTTTATTGGCGTGCTAGGAGAGGGCGATGAAATGCTCACTGTTAATAATGACGATGGCAGTGTGTGGATTGAAATTCCGGGTGAAAAACAACGCACAAAATTAGCGGAGTCGTTAACCGAGTTTTTACAGATTATTTCGCCAATGATCAAACCGCCACAAAAGCCCGTTGAAGAGAGTGCGCCTATTGTTGAGCACCCTGGTATTTGGCTGCGGATGAAAATGATGTGGGATATGTTACGTGGTAAACGTCATTAGTTAATGTTTATTGCAATTGAATATCCGCATCACGCTGTATAATCATATGCATTTTAAAGTGTGATGCGTTTTCATGTTCAATAGGTTTATTGATGATCCCATGAGATGTTAGACACAATGCGGCAAGGTTCACACCTAAAGTGAAACATGTCTAATAACGGTTGTTCGAGCTTCCAATCATGTGAGGCGCAGCGCGGGCAAGGGCGGGCGAGCTCTGTTTGTAATGACTCTCCGCCCACGCGATATAAATAATAGTAAGTGGGTATCTTCGTTAGGTACTCAATCCGCCCACGTAAGTCCCATCCTCGTCTAAATAAGTCACTGTCTGCCCGAGTGATTTCATCTAATGCGGCAAATTCTGCTTTAGTGGCTGCTGCCATTTGCAGTTCATCACAGGCTTGCCATTCGGTTTGCCATTTAATGATACGTTTATGGTCGCCATTGAAGGTGGCTTGTAGTTGATACAGCGGAATAGGTAATAAATTGTCACCACTGCGCAGTGGCGAGCACATGTGCACGTAGCTGGTATATAACAATTGCCAGGACGGTGTGTCGGTATTGCTTACTTCAGAGTTAATGTCCTGACCAATAAACTTCTCTCTTGGCGCTAGTAGCTTGGCTTGTGTCAGCTCAGTTAATGCCACTTTTACCCACGGACTATTGTATCGGTTGGCTAGGCTGGTTTTTTCTGGCAATAACAAGCGCACTTTAAACTCACCATCATTAAACGCGACCGCGAACTCACGCCCCAGTATTTGTCCATTAGCGCGCAGTGCTTCGAGTAAACCGTTAATGGCTTTTTCGGCGGCATCAATGGTGGTGTCGGCAAAGCATTCAAAGCGAAGTTCAAAAACAAACATGGATTATTCGGCCTTAGGGGAAATGGTTGGCAAATGTTGGTTAACTTGTTGCTCAAGTTCCATTACGCGGTTGTTGAGCTGGTTAATGAGTTGCTGCATGGCGTCGACTTGCTGCTGCAATTGCTCAATCGGGTTAGCTAGCCCATCACTTGCGGTTTCAGGTGCTGGAATATCGGCTAATTCAGGTAAGTTTTGCCATTCTGATTTTGGCAATGCTTTAAATTGTTGTAGCCCCTGGATCAGCACTGGCATCGGGAAACGACTGCCTAAACGACCTTTTATTAACGCTAAGCTCGGTGTATGGCCATTTATGGCAATGGACTTGGCTGCGGCTAACACCTGTTCGATTGGACTCATTGTTAGTTAAATTCCTTAATTTTTGTTAGTCAGAATCACTACTATTGCAGAACTAATAGGTAAAACCTAATTAATTCAATGTTTTATTTTTTGGCATGATTCTAGCTTAAAAGATCACAACACAATGTGGGTTATATTTTAACAAAAAGGATGCAACATGAAATCAAAACTTATTGCGGCAAGTGTCTTGGCGCTAATGTCAGTGGGATTAAGTGGCTGTGTGATCAGCGTAGGCGATCATGAATCAGGTAAAAGCCATGAGTATTGGCAAGAACAACAAGATAAAAATCGTGCTTTATTGGCTAACCTTGCACTCGGCATGACCAGCGAGCAAGTGGCGACATTAATGGGTACCGCAGACTTTAGTGAAGCGTATACCCAAATCAATTCGGCTAATGATGAGCAGGCCATTAAAGTACTTTATTATCGAACTCAATGGGCAAAAGGTGACGGTAAAACCACAAAAGATGAGTGCACCCCAGTGGTATTCAAAAACAATACCTTAGTTGGCTGGGGTGACACGGCTATGAAGCAAATTTAAGCCAAATAGACTTAGTTTGTTATTGTAATAGCCAGGTTAGCCTCTCATCATGACGTCCAATTGGTCGATGACTTCCGACCACTGGGCGTCTTCCATTAAGGCTTCTTTTATAAATGCACGTTGACCAGCATTCCAGCATTGAGCGTCAACCAGCAAGGTGTGTTTTGCTAATTTATTTCGGCTGACAAACTCATTAATATCGTGTTGTGAGTGTGCTAATCCTAGCTGCTGGAATAAGTGGCTTAAATCATTTTCTGTAGTATCCATTTTCACGACTCCTTTATATGATCCGTTAGAATTTCCAGTATTAATCTTCGATACCCAAATTGCAAAGAACTAATCAATAAAGCTATTTATTGATTCTAAAGGTAAACCGTATTTGTAGATTGTTTCAATCTTGTTAACTTGCTAAGTTATTCACTTGTTAACTGAACAAGTTAAGAAAATGAGTCATCAAACAAGGAATAACAATAATGGATAACCCTACCTTGGAAACTTTACGAGCAGTGTATTTAACTGCTGAAGACTTACGTGTGGCGGCCTCAATCCTCTATAACGCCTACCATGACGACCCTTATTTTATTGGTGTTTTGGGGCAGCAAGATCAAGCACAATACGAACAAAAACTCCGCGCTGCAATTCGCGAAGAACTCAATGAACTCTGGCAACAAGAACAACCCTTAATAGGCTTATTTGATGATGAACGGCTTATCGGTGTTGCGTGCGTAATTACTCAACAAGTGCCGTTAGGCGAAGGTCGGTACTGGCATTGGCGCTTAAAAATGGTGTTAGGCACGGGTTGGAAGTCTACCCAGGGCTTGATTGAAAAAGAAAACTGCATTTTAGAGCATTTGCCCTCTGACAAATGTGGCATCTTACAATTTATTGCCTTAGCACCAAACGAGCAAAATAAAGGTTATGGTGCCAAATTAATTCAAGCCGTTTTAAGTTGGTGTGACGAACAGCCGAAGCTTGATGGCATTGGGGTGTTTGTGACTCACCCTAAGCATCATGCTGTGTTTGTCCAGCAAGGGTTTAGCAGTATTGCCGAGGTCAATATTGGCAAGGTTGATGGTGAGATTTTATTTTATAACAAACCAGACAACGCAACTTAGTCGTAGGATGATTTGAGCGCGTAACAACGACATTACGCACTATCGAGTTTCATGTCTTTGATTGTATCAAAGCTAATAAATTGTGGAGCATGTCATGCAAGCTAAACGTTACCGTTCTTTTGCAGAGTTTTATCCGTTTTACCTGTCGCAACATCAAGACCCTGTGTGCCGTAGATTACACTATGTGGGCAGCACTATTATTTTAGTCATTATTGTCAATACGCTGATTAACCAACATTGGTGGCAACTGCTTTTATTGCCGGTAATTGGCTATGGTTTTGCCTGGTTAGGACACTTTATATTTGAAAAAAATCGCCCTGCAACATTTACCTACCCACTGTACAGTTTATGGGGAGATTGGGTGATGTTTGGGCAAATGTTAAAACGGCAATGGTCTAAGGTTATAGGAACTAAATAGAGCCTCGCTCACACGCTTGTGAGCATTATCCTACATTGATGTAGGCTATTTTATCTGAAGGTGTGAGTGTTAATCAGGTTTGAATATTAAAATGTGTTTAAAAACAGCCTCTTGAAACTTTTCTGAGGTTTTTTGTTATGTGAAACTTTTGTTTCAGTCGGTTTTAGTGACTTTTCATGCAATGCTTTTTAGCTAGAATGTACCCATCGAAAGCGAATAATTAACTGGCTTTTCTTAGGATGAGAAACAAAGGTTAGTTTGCTGGGATCTGAATTCAATTGTTGAAGCAGATTTTCGAAGTGGATTGTTAGTAAAGATTTTCAAGGATGATATCAGGACACGCTCAAGGACCCAGGGCATAAGCTCGGCAAATGGATAGCCGAATCAAGGAAGGGTGAAGCGAAAGCGACACAAGGACACAAGGATAGGACTGCAGGATGCAGCATGGATGACTCAACGGATTGAATGCTCAGTCGATGGATAGGCTGTTCAATGGAATGACACTCATAAGATATTTTGTTTGTATTCGTATAAGCAAAGGTCATGGAAATGAGCAAAAAGGAAACGGACTGCTAGGATGCATGTTTACATGGACGATGCAGGGAGCACATTTCAGTAGGATGCTGACAAAAGTGTTACGGGCACAACCTTATAACTTAAGGTTGTGCCTTTTTGCTTTTATAGTCCCAAATTAGTCCCATATTTTTCTCAGTCATTGTTTAAACGTGCCTATCTTAATGAGATGACCGTAAATAATAAATTAATTGGCCATCGCTTTATTTCAAGTGGCACAAAAGTACCTTCGTGAAGGTGGTAGCTTTAAATGGTAGGCTCATCAGTAGTCAGTTTGGTGAATGCTAGAGTAGACTCATTTGCCATAACCGCCGCTTTGGAATTTTGGTGCATATTACGAACCAATACCGTGAGTCCTCACTTTGTTAAAGAAACCATGGAATTAATGAGTATGGACAGTACAGATGGGGTTTCTGCAGCTGACACCGCAAAAGCATACAGTGTCGCGATTGGAACGAACGTGTCAGGTGCAGCCCTAGACACCAAAGACTATATTTAAGCTTGTTCACTGTTGTAAATAATTAACTCTGAATAGCTTTTACATAAAGCAAGTGCCTAACCATTTAGGTGCTTGCTTTTGAGTTGGCTATGCTTAACGCGAATAGCAGACTCATTAACCTTCAGTGACATCCACTGTTATGGCCATTCTTAAAATATTTACGTTTATTTCACAAAGCCGTTATCAACCTGTGGAGTGATTATTTGTGCAACAGCAATAACCTAAAGCACAAAAATCATACTGACACAGTGTTATTTGTTGTTTATTTGTTAATGGTCAGCTTGCTTGTTACCATTATTGCCAGCCTGTTTGTGAGATATATCTCACAAGGAGTGTGAGACTAATCACTTTATTATTGAGAAAATAAACCATGAGAAATCTAACTAATTAATTATTAAGGGATTAATTTATTATGCACTCGCGGCGGTGTTTTATTCATTAAGAGGTATCTGTTTGCGTAGAGGTAAATGAATTATTATTTATCTCGTTCCTAGGACGGGACAACACAAGGAAGTCAGTAGGTCATAGATGACCCGATGTAAACGGATTTAATGGACGAATTACAGTTTCAGGATGAAACGCAAAACACGTTATACGCGTTAAGTGAACAACGGGTTTTAAGCATTATTAGGATGATAATGTTGCAGGATGCAAAGTATTAGGCAAATGATTTGCCACAGGATAAGTAAAGATTTCATGGATGATACAAGGACACGCTTAGGATAGAGCAGGCTCGGTCAATGGATAATCGAGTAAGAAGGAAAGTACGCAAGTACAAGGATCATCACGGAATGACCAAGGATTGAGCAGGACGCAAGTTAGACGCATGGATGGTGCAGGGAGCACTTAAATAGCGGGAAAGCTTAACAAGAGATAAAAAGGCCGCGACAGTTACTGTCGCGGCCTTTCTTTTTGCATTTTTTCTGAGTGATGGAACTTTGTAGTGATATGTTGTCCAATTGTAAAGTGCCTATGTAATGGCAGCTCATTTGAGTACACAACAGCTAAGTCACCATTGTATAAGGAGATAGTATGAAAGGGTTTCAAATCGCACTATTGATGGGTTTTTCATTCGTTTGCTATCACGCCAATGCACAAGTGAGTGAAGAGCAGCAACAATGGGTCGAGCAAGCGTTAAGCGATATCAATAACAATACTGACGATACAAAAGTGCGTTGGCAGTACTCACAACACACTGTGATGCCTGACATGACTCGAGTTGAACAATTTAATGCCTCTTTACCTGACTCAGAACGCTGGATCCTGGTGTCTGAAAATGGTGAAAATCCCGATAAAAAGCGCTTACAAGAATACCGTGAACATCAGCAAGAACTCCTGCAAGATAAAGATGAAAATACCCATGAATTAGCGTTTTCTGATCTGATTAATTTGTCGACATTAGCATTAGTGGATGAGGAAGGAGATAGTGTCGCATTTACGTTTACACCCAATATCGACAAGTTAGATAATAATGCATTAACTGGGACTATTTACTTAGATAAGCGCTCGAAGCAGTTACGCAAAATTTTAATCAGCAATACCGACGAATTAAACCCTGCATTTTCAGTCACCCTAACCAAATTTGAATTGGAGTTGGGTTTTGATGTGTTTGAAGGGTTGGTAATGCCTGCGCACACTTCAACCATCATTAATGGTACCGCAGCGATTTTTAAATCATTAGACAGCATACATAAAGTGACATATAGCGAGTATAAAATATTGGATAAGCCACAAACCTAATCCAATAATCAAAGCAAAAAAAACGCTATTTTGTTAAAAATAGCGTTTTTTTTATGCTGAACTGTCGTAATAAACGGTGCTTCAATACTGAGCTAGTGGCACTTACCAGAGTTACAACTTTGGCTTGAACCACACCCACCAAACTTGCCGCTTGCCATAGGGGCGTCCATCCATTCTGGTTCTGGGAAAATAGGCCATTGAATTTTAGTCACTCGATTACCGTGCATCATAATATGGCCGCGGTATTGATTGATACCATCGGTACTAAATTCGAACATAAATGTGGCTTTCCAACAAATACCGGTAGAGCCGCCAATGCTTGGACGTGCGGACTCCATTGCAATAGCAAGCATTTGAACATTTTGTTTTTTGCATGATTGCTCAGCAACCCTACGGCTGAGTTCAGCCATTTGCCTCAGTTGCCAAAAAAACGCGCCGACAACAACTAAAGCAACAATTAATAAAAAATCACTCATCATAGGCTGGTGGCCTTAAATAATCCGCCAATGGCGGTCGCTAATTGAATGCTGCGGTCTGGATGACGTAAATCTGACAGTAATCCTTGACGTAAGCTTGGTATCGCCACGATATCAGCAAATACTTGGTTAAAGAAGTGCTGTGGCTGTTTTGCTAATGCTTCTAAATACACTTTACGGGTTGCATCATCTTTTAGTGCCAACCAATTACGCGCTGCAATGGTAATTAAACTATTGTCGTTTAATAATTGCTGTTCATCCAATTGCATAATCGCAGACATACTCAGTTGCGTATTTGACGCAAGAGCAGCTAAATACATCACTTTTAACTCAGGTTCAGCTTGCGACATTTGTGCAAATAACCGTTCTGCTATGTCTTCATCAACAGTGATGTGTTCCAAACACTGGCACAACGCCGATTGCACCTCTATTGGCGCCTGGTCGAATGCATTAATAATGTCATTAAGGTGATCAAATTGATGTGCGCGAACGCAAATATCTGCTAAACCCTGTAAGCCTAATTGTTGCCAGGTGTCTTTAGGCGCCTGGCCTGACAGATACTGAGCGGCAAATTCATACTGGCTCGATGCGCTTTGGCCAAGTTGCAATCTCACTAAGGCATTAAACAGTGCAAGTTTATTTTGATTGGGTTTAAAGCTAAAAGGATGGTTAGCGAGTTGTTCTTGCTGCTCATCGGTTAATGCTTGGGTTGGATCGCGTCCAAGAGCCTCTAAAATCATTTTAATAAACTGAGTGCGAGGGGCGGGCGATAACAAGCCTTGTTCGTCTAGCGGTAACTTTACAAACCAAATGTACGGTTGTTGCTGTTGTTGCCAAAATACAATCGCAAATTGCGCGTGCCCTTGAATAGGATATGGATAGGGCGCTAACAAAGAATCGATTTGGTGAAATGCCAACATATCAATGTGCTGAACACGACGGCCTAAATCATAAATTTGGAATTGGGTATTGGCGGTGGTCAGAAATTGGCTAAGGGTGGTTATTTCGGTCATGGTTTCTTCACTAAATCAAACAAGTTGGATGGGTATTCGAGAAGCTAAATGATATCATAAACGGACATAGCCTCGATATTGTCGTTCAAGTTTATGCTTTATTTAGCCAGCAAAAATCATTTAATTACATTAGAACAACTGCTTAAACAGTGTCACCTTTGGTCTGATACGCAACCAAGCGCATCGGCTATGGCAAGTCATGCCCCTTTTGCTTGCGATACAATGGCATTTGAGCAATGGTTACAGTTTATTTTTATTCCCAAAATGGCTGAACTTGTTGCCCAAGAGCATCCACTGCCAACCACAATGGCAATCGCCCCCATGGCTGAACAAATGTGGCAAGGTATGACGGATTACGTTGAGCTGATACGCCATTTACACGACTTTGACGCATTATTAAGCCAGCAATAATCCATTGAAATTGTTTAATCCCCATAAGTTAAGTGATACCCATAATGAATGCTAAAGATAACGATGCGCTGTCTGCCATTGATAACGACGAATGTTATGACCCTGAGTTTATTGAGGACGCAGCGCCTTTAATGAACTCAGATATTGCCTTAGAGGCAGACGAGCAACCGCCGAAGATTGAAATATTATTTGAAGATGAACATATTGTGGCGATTCACAAACCGGCAGGATTGTTGGTTCATCGCAGTTATTTGGCGCGAAGAGAACGTTTTTTTGCCATGCAAATGACCCGCGATTTGGTCGGGTGCCATGTTTTTCCTGTGCATCGTTTAGACAGACCAACATCTGGGGTTTTGCTGTTTGCTAAATCCAGTGATGTTGCGCGTCAATTGTGCGAACAATTTGCCGATCACAGTATTAAGAAACAGTATTTGGCTATTGTGCGCGGTAATATGCACGAGTCTGGCACCTTAGATTATGCCTTAAAGCAAGAGTTTGATGATTTAGGGGATAAACACGTTGACCCTAACAAAGCCGCGCAAGAGGCGGTAACCGATTTTCAACCGCTGCTAAATACCGAGATTCCATATAGCTCAGGTCGTTACCCAAGTAGTCGCTATGCATTAATCCGTTTAAGCCCTCACACCGGTCGTAAACATCAATTACGCAGGCATATGGCGCATTTACGCCATCCTATTGTGGGCGATACGACTCATGGCGATGGTAAGCAGAATAAATTTTTTAGAGAACACTTTGCAATCAACCGCTTATGGTTAATTGCTAAAAGTTTGCAGTTTGTGCATCCAGTGACACAACAAGCAATGCATATTGAAGCTGAATTAGAAGCTGAGTGGTTAACGGTGTTTGACGCATTTGGCTGGGATGATGAGCAATTATCATCAATGCCGAGTATGTTATTGAGCTAGTCATGTTTATGGCATCAGTATGACGTTTTACAGTGAAATACTGATGTTATTCCATGTGGTCAGCGATAGCTTTTTTGAGCTTTTCAAATTCAGCAATAGGAGGCAGAAGTTCGTGATCTTGTTGCTCAACATGGAAGTAATAATTACGGCGGATGTGGGCGAATTTATGCTGTAGTTTGAGTTTTCGCTTTCTACTGACTTGTCGCATTATACTTCTTCCGTAATGACTTTATTTACCTAGAGCGCTTAATCAGTGCTCTGTATAGATTTTTCAAAGGTACTTGCGATAACCTGAATGAATAAAGTAAGTTATTCACTCTCAACGCAATTTTTATCATATTTCATTTAAGGGGATAGTATACCATGAAAAAGGTCAATGTTGTTTTTGGTACTGTTTATGGTAGTGCTCAATATACTGCTGAAACGGTTAACGGTGCCATTGCAAAATTAGGGTTTACCACTACACTTTGGCAGCCTACTGAATTGCTTGGCTTTGTGCCACCACAAGATGAGTTGTTACTGGTTGTGTGCTCTACCACCGGACAAGGTGACATTCCTGAAGATATTGCACCTTGGTTTAATGAGCTAAAAAATAATGCCCCTTATTTACCGTCACTTAAATACAGTTTAATTGGTTTAGGTGACTCAAGTTATGAAACATTTTGTGGTGCAATCAAACAGTTTGACGAATTGTTTATTGAGCTAGGCGCTAAACCGTTACTCGATAAGTTAGAAATTGATGCATGCGAAACAATGGAACCTGAAATTGAAGCAAAAACATGGATAGCCAGTTGGCACAACGCGGTCACATCGGCAAACGTAGCCTAAGATTTTTTACCCAACAATGGTTTAAATTTGCACAGCGCTTAAGCCAAGCGCTGTTGATCCCTATTGCTATTTTACCCGCAGCGGGTGTCATGCTGGGCCTTACGGTAAACCCATTACCGTTTATTCCTTCTGAGCTTAATATTGTGCTCTCAGCGGTAGGTAATTTAGTGTTTACCATGATGCCACTACTGTTTAGCGTGGCCATCGCTATCGGTTTTTGCCGCGACCAGGGGATTGCTGCATTTTCAGCAGTATTTGGTTTTGGCGTGTTTTTATCGACCATGGGCGCATTGACTGATATTTACGGTTTAGTATCGCGTCCATTATGGGGAATGCAAACTATCGATACTGGGATTGCTGGTGGCATGCTCGTGGGCGGCATAACTTGCCTTGCGGTGCGATTTAGCCAGCATGTTAAGTTACCTGCGATATTTTCATTTTTTGAAGGTCGCCGCAGCGCACCTATTATCGTTATTCCTTTATCCATGATATTGGCGTATGCATTAAGCCATGTATGGCCGCCATTATCCCTAGTGATTGAACATTTATCTGACTGGGCGGTTTATCAAGATCCCGCAATTGCCTTTGGCGTGTATGGTACCGTAGAGCGCTTGCTCATACCTTTAGGCTTACATCATATTTGGAATGCACCGTTTTATCTCGAGGTTGGCCAATACATAAACCAAGGCGCGGTGGTGCGAGGCGAGGTTGCCCGTTATTTGGCTGGCGATCCACTGGCTGGAAATCTTGCTGGTGGTTATTTGATTAAAATGTGGGGGTTGCCTGCAGCGGCATTGGCGATTTGGCGCTGTGCAGATAAATCTGAGCGTAATCGTGTAGCGGGTATTATGTTGTCTGCAGCCACTGCCAGTTGGCTAACTGGGGTGACAGAGCCGATTGAATTTGCATTTATGTTTATCGCGCCACTCTTGTTTTTTGTCCATGCTTTGCTGACGGGGATTGCCTATAGCGTGTGCATATTGTTAGAGGTCCACCATAGTATTGTATTTTCTCATGGTTTGGTCGATTTCAGTTTACTGTTTTCACGTTCGGCAAATACCTATTGGATTTGGATCCTCGGCCCGATTACAGCCATCATTTATTATGCTCTTTTTAGGGCCAGTATCTTAGCTTTTAACTTAAAAACCCCAGGACGCCTGGATCAAACTGATGGAGTATCAGAGCCTAAAGAAAGCTTACGCGCAATGATTTCAGCACTTGGTGGGCGTGACAATATTGTTGAAATCAATGCCTGTTTAACCCGTTTACGTATTAGTGTGAATCAAGCTGATTTAATTGATAAAGCCCGTTTAATGCGTTTAGGCGCAAAAGGCGTAGTGGTAATGGGAAAAGGTGTGCAGGTCGTCTATGGCACTAAAGCTGAATCGTTACGTAAATTGCTGCAAAAATATCTCGATTCTCGAAAATAACGTGATGTTAATTAACCACTCTTTGACTGTTCGTTAATGATTGCGTAGCAAATGATGTCTAAACGCGCTTTTTTGAGTAATTATGAGAATTTATCATTAAAAAATCTCCCCAAAGATGCATATTCAGTGGCAAACTGACAAGGTTAATCTTAATCGCAATACGGGAGTTGTTAGCGTGAGTCATCAATTAAATAAAACCAGTCCAACAGAATTACAGCGCAAAGTGTTAATTACTGATTGTGCCGATGCGAAAGGATTAATCGCAAAAATCACCCATGTGTGTTTTGCCAATGAGCTTAATATCATCAAAAATACTGAATTTGTCGACCATGCTCAAGGACGCTTTTTTATGCGTGCAGAGCTTGAAGGTCACTTCGATGATGAGCGTTTGTTATCTGAATTACGTGCGGTGTTACCGGCACAAAACCACATGAAACTGGTGGATATGTGTACTAAACGCATTGTTATTATGGTGACAAAAGAAGCCCATTGCTTAGGCGATATTTTAATGAAGTCTTATTATGGTGGTTTAGATGTTGAGATTGCCGCCGTGGTTGGCAATTATGATGTGTTACAGCCGTTGACTGAAAAGTTCGATATTCCTTTTCATTATGTCAGTCATGAAGGATTAAACCGTCAAGAGCACGAACAAGCCATGCTTAAAGTGATTAAACCATACGATCCTGATTTTGTGGTGTTGGCGAAATACATGCGCGTATTAACTCCTGAGTTCGTGTCAGCCTTTGCAGATAAAATCATTAACATTCACCATTCTTTTTTACCGGCATTTATCGGCGCATCACCATATAAGCAAGCGTGGGACCGAGGCGTTAAAATTATCGGTGCTACGGCGCATTTTGTTAATAATCATCTGGACGAAGGACCGATTATTAAGCAGGATGTTATTTCAGTTGATCACAGTTATAGCGCTGAAGAACTTGCACATAATGGTCGCGATGTAGAAAAAAGCGTACTCAGTAAAGCATTGCAATTAGTGCTAAACGAACAAGTTGTGGTGTACGGCAACAAAACCGTCGTTTTTTAGTATCTGAGTTGGCATAACTTAAGCTTTATCTCATTGATACTTTAACTTTAGTTATGCCTTATTCCTGCCGATATATATCTTGTGCTATTGTTATCCATAACATATTTACTCAAATATGGTTAATTGCTTAAGTCGAATACGTGTTTTTCTATACTTAAATAGTCAGGTAATTTCCTGTTTTTATAGGGTGAACGATGTTACAAAAAGCTGATTTTTTCTTAAAACCGTCTGAAGTGCCTAAAAGTGCGAAATTGTGCTGGGGAATTTTAAACGATCGGCTTGAGTTAATTAAGTTAAGTGAGCCGCTGTATAAATTAGCGAAAAAGCCGATTTCAGCCATATTAAAACAACCCATATCAAATGCATTTCCGACGTTTCCGCTTGAGGGCATTGATTTAAATGATCGTCAAAGCAACCATGTGATTAATTTTGTCGACGATAAAGGCCACGCGCTTCAAGCAAGGCTCACCGCAGTAGAAGAAAGTGGCGAACACTGGTGTATTTCGATTATTGAAATTGAATTGGATAAGGCCTGGTTAAATGAGCTGCATCCTGATTATCATCAAGCGATTCAGTCCAGTGATGACTGGCTTGAGCAAATCGAAGAAGTGATTAATGCCAGCGGCGATTTAGTGTTTGTCACGGCAATAAAACAAGGTTTATCCTTAACTAAATCTAGCGTCGGCTACGTTCACATTTTTAATGAGAAATCGAATCAAATAGTCAAAACAGCCTGGAACGATGGTGTCAGCGACTACTTTGCGATCCCTAAGCAACAAACATACAAAGCTGATTCTGGCCTTTGGGCTGAAACAATCAAAACCCGCAAACCCGTTATTCATAACGATTTAACTGAGCTAATAGCCAATAAAAGTCAAAAAGACGGTTTTTTTGCCTTTAAAAACCACCTTTGTATTCCTATTCATTACCGTAAAAAGCTTGTCGGGATTATTGGCGTAGGTAATCGAGATAAGCCTTATACTCATGTGGATGCTAAATCATTAACTATTTTTGCCACCATTTTATGGCACAGCGTTGAACTGCCTCGTACGATGAAAGCCGTATCGCACCAATCGAGCATTATCAAAGCGCAAAAAGAGAAGATGACCTTAATATTGGTCCAATTAATTGGTGCAATATCGGAAGCGCTGGAGCTCAAAGATGCTTATACCGCTGGTCATCAAAAGTCTGTGGCACAGTTAAGTTATTTAATGGGCGAAAAAATGGGCTTGTCACCTGAGTGCCTTGAAGGGCTAAAACTAGGGGCTTTGATCCACGATATCGGCAAACTGGCATTGCCCAGCCAAATATTATCAAAACCATCACGGTTAACTGAAGCTGAGTTTGCCATGGTTAAGGAGCATCCTGAGCAAGGGGCCTTGATCATTGACGAGGTGGAATTTCCGTGGCCCATTAAACAAATGATTTTACAACATCATGAACGTTTAGACGGCTCAGGTTACCCCAAAGGTCTTAAAGGCAAAGAGATTATTTTAGAGGCTAAAATTATTGCGGTAGCTGATATTGCCGATTCAATTTTAAGCCACAGACCTTATCGTCCTTCTTTAGGCATGGACGCATTAACCCAAGAGTTAATGCGAGGTCGAGGTATACAATATGATGCAACCGTTGTCGATGCTTGCTTAGAGATCTTGGCGGTAGAAGATTTTAAAGAAGAGGAGTATGTGTCGAATTTGGCATTGGCACCTGTAGTATTTTTAGAGGAATATCATACCTTAGAGCACGCTGAAGCGATGATGAAAAAGGCTAAGATGGGAGTGGCAGTCGTGCTCTCTGAAAAAGAGCGTAAGCCAATTGGTGTCGTCGATAACCAGATTTTAGCATTTTGGCACAGTCCATTTATCGACACTGCAGCAGAGCGTGCAGCTGACAGAAGTTTATTGAATAAACGTGCGCATCAAATCATGGCACATAAGATGAGTATGATTAGTGATCATACAATTTTAAATGATGCCAAATTAACCCTAGAAAAGACCAATGCCACATATTTATTAGTGCAAAATGATAAAGAGCAGGTCATTGGGATGTTAACCTGGCAGATTTTAGCCAATGCGCTTCTTAAAAAAACTCAGTAATACCAATTCCACTAATTATCTGGTCATTCTGCGGGAATTCTGTGTCTTCTAGGCAAGTAATAGGATTGTAGGCATAGTTTTTCTCGGCAACTGCTCCTGCGTTGCTCTAGCTCCTGCATCCATGCAGTCGTCGGCAACAGCTCCTGCGTTGCTCTAGCTCCTGCATCCATGCAGTCGTACGTCAAAATGCTATTAAGCAGCATAGAAGGCACAGAAACCCGCCTTGCAGGAGACACTAAGACCGTTCATTTCTTTGTTGCATTGCCTTAGAAGGGAATAACCATTATTTCAACAATTCGCCTCAAACTGAATAGTCTGAGTGACTCTGATTGATCACATAATTAACCTGAGCTTCGGATAAGAAATTAGCTCCCCAAAGGAACTAAATGCTCGTTCCTTGATCCGATCATTCGACCAAGAGTGATTAGAAAAAGGAACGAGCATGAATAAATTAGTTGAAACCTACTG
>NZ_WSRZ01000037.1 GCF_009828585.1 Shewanella litoralis
AGATAGACTGGGCGGTCTGCTATATAACAATAAACGCAAAAAAGTCACAACAAAGAAAATCTAGAAAAGACATAACGTTAGATGGAATTTTTGCAGGCCTTAATGCTTAAGGTCCAGTGTATGAAGCCTTACATAGACCATTATTTATCGATATACCGCTCAATATCAGTGGTTAATCTATTGGACAATATCTCTATGGCTTGTTCAATATAAGCCAACCTTTCATTTTCAGCCCAGTACGCCGCATACACATTGCGGGTAATGCTGTTTGCCCCTTCAACAATAAATAAGGTTTTGTTGGTTAAATAAGGTTTAACAAGCACTTCAGGTAAAAAGGCGCAACCGCCGTTATTCAATATAAAATCCAATGCCATTCTGGCAGAGCTGGTGTGCAATACCGGTAGCGGCAGCATAGTGTAATCTTGTGCATGGGTGATATTAAAGGCTGTGCCCCAATCCACTTTAATATATGGAATGCTTGAGGCTTGCGATAACTTAAGATGATGTTGTTTGGTTACCAAGACTAATTTAATTTGTGCCAGTTTAATCAACTCAAGCTCATCAAGTTTTGGCGGATCAAAACTAATGGCTATGTCCAAAGTACGTTCAATAAGTTGGCGCGTCATAACCGAACCAGACAACACATCTGTACGCAATGCCACTCCCTCTAAACCGAGATGAAGCGGTTGTAAAAAAGGTTGTAAATACGCGTCCCAAATATTGTGCCCAGCAGATACAGTCAATTGTGTGCTGTGTTGTTGGTTTAAAATAATATCCTGTTTTGCCCTTTCCCACGCATTCAATACTGCTTCGGCGTGTCCAAGCATTCGTTCACCGGCGGGAGTCGGTTGAATATTATTACGCAGACGTTCAAAAAGCTCGACCCCCAAAATACCTTCTAGTTGTTTAATCCTAAAGCTGACTGCACTGCGCGTTAAGTAAAGATTTTCTGCCGCCTTACCAAAGTGGCGTGTACGGGAGACTTCTAAGAACGTTTTTAATAAATCTGTATCCATAAAAATTCTTTACCATGAAGGACAAAATATTTTGATTTAAAAAATGATAATACTAGCCAATACTCCAGTTGAAAATCTTTATATCTCATTATCTAGAAGGTATTAGCCATGTCTCAGCAATCATTTGTCAATGCTAAACAAGCTATTGAAACTCACGCCAATGGGTCAAGTGACAGTTTCCGCTCTACTAAACGCTTCTATGATGACGCAAACTTCCCCAAAGGCTTTAAACGCTGCGGTGATTTTACCAGTAAAGAAGCAGACTTACTTGAACAACATGGTCAAGCAATGAAAAACTTAGCTGAAGGCAATCAGTTGCCATGTAATGTTGATGAAGATCAATTTGTAAAGGTTGCCAACGGCCAGTTACCAGCGTCAACCACCATGGAATTACTGTGGGCTAAGTATTGTCGTTTAGCAAAAGGTAAACCTTTTTATGCCGTCGTGGGTACCATTCATGCTCCAGCGAGTGCAAAAGTGGAAATCGAATTCGATGATGTAGACGATGATAGCACCGACACTGATGAGTCCGAATAACGTGCATTTAAGCCACAAAACAACAACCCTAAGATTTAACAATTAATCAACAAGCTATCATAGGTAGAGCATGTTTATGCTCTACTTTTTGTCACTCGTCACAAAAAATGCAATCACCCTCTCCCTTATTCAGTACTCTCATCCCTTGTGCTATCAGCTTTTTCGACAAAAAGGTCACTTTTAAGCCTTTAGGTTCAAACTATCAGCGAAAACTTGATTTGGTGCAATTTTTACATACAAATACTTCACATTTATTTACAAACTGCTAATATGTCTGCTGAACAGCTTGTCCTATTTTTTGTTTGAACATTATGAACGACATATTTTGATAACCCCCATTGGTTATGGTCGAATGCAAATATAATCAATCTTAAATACGGCAACAGCATCATATGAAGACGCATATCTTGTAACACTAGAAAAAATAATAAATGCGGAGTTTCAATGATAAGGCCCCTTTTTTATATTGTCATGATGCTATTAAGCACTCAAACTGCCTATGCAGCGAGTAGCCATAATAGTGATTCATCGTCAGTAACTGATAAACTTACCCTCGACATTGGGGTATTTTATGCTAACTCCGATTCCAATATCGCTGTTACCAGCCCTAAAACCGGCGGATCATTCCCGATCGATTTTGAAGATGAACTGTTACTCGCTGAAGAACAATACCTCCCCTATTTCGAACTCACCTACTCTTTTAATCAACGCCATAATTTTTTTATCGACTGGAAGTCTCTCGACAGAAAAGCCGATAATAATGCCGTAAGCCAGGACTTCATTCTTGAAGATATTGATGGTAAAGATTATTTAATAGAAGTGGGCGCTAAACTTAACACTGAATTAAATATCGATATTTTACGTGTAGGTTATGGATACGATGTTTGGCAAGGTACTGATTATGCAGTGGGATTTTCTATTGGGCTGCACACCATGTTTGTAGAAGCCGTATTCAAAGGCACAATAGGCACTTGCATACCAGACTCATCCCTCACCAGCCTATGCAGTAATGTGGTTGCAACGCCTGAAGTAGTAGATGATACGCTGACTGCGCCATTGCCTAATATCGGTATTTATGGTGCTTATGAGTTTTATCATGGTTGGCATTTTTCAGCGCATGCGCAATATTTTTCAATCAAGTATGATGATGTCGATGGTTCACTTATTGATGTCCGCTTAGGGGTAGAAACTAAGTTCTGCGACAACTGGTCGTTAAAGCTCGCTTATAATTATTATGACGTCGATATCACGATAGAAAAACAACGTAAAATGAGCAACAATGAACTCAGAACCTTCGATCATAAAATCAGCTACAGTTTTACCGGGCCTATGTTTGCCCTTTCATATGTATTCTAGAGCGCGTATGTTATTGCCATAAAAGCATCTTAGGATGCTTTTTTTGTGATCAGTTAAATGATAATGTCCTACTATTAATTCTATTATAACCCATCACCTAAATGTCTTTTTATCGCCCTATTGATGAGGCAATTAATGTCTAACACGTTATTACAGACCGCTGCTGCCAACTTGAAAAAAGCAGTACCGTTAATGCTCAAATATAAAATCCCGACCACACCAACAAACTACGCGCTTTGGTATGCATATGTTGGTGAGCAAAACCCATTGTTAAATCAAGAACTCGATACCGCAATAAAACAGAATCAAACATGCTCTCCTGTTACCAGTGAATTGTTATATCGAAAACATGTGGCCGATCCTGTAGAACTTGATGTACGTGACATGCGTAAAAATTTGGATGCCATGGTATGTGAATTGTCACAATCTCTCAGAGACACCAATTTAGACACTGAAACATTTCAAACTCAAATAGACAAAGATTTTAAAAAGTTAAGTGACTTGGAAACCAAAGGGTTTTCGCTTGAGCAAGTCATTGGTGTTGTTAGAAGTATTGTAAAAGAGTCATCTAGCATTCGCTCAAGCACTGTGAGCTTTACTGAGCAATTGCAAAAAGCCCAATCTGAAATTGATACCCTTAAAACACGATTAGCTGAATCTGAAAAAGACATGCTATTTGATGCCTTAACCAATGTGTTAAACCGACGCGCTTTCAATCATGATATTGAAGCACAAATTGATTTATCGCCAACAGGTACATGCCTGATTTTAATCGACATTGATCACTTTAAAAACTTTAATGATACCTTTGGCCATCAATTGGGCGACCTCGTGTTAAAAACCGTTGCTAAACGTATCCAGGAAGCGTGTCGTGATGGAATAAAACTATACCGATATGGTGGAGAAGAGTTCGCGATTATTGTGCCAAGTAGCCAATTGAGAGTGGCAAGACAGCTAGCTGAAGGGATACGTAGAGCACTGGAAAAACTCAGTGTGAAAGACCGTCGTAGCGACAAAGTGATTGATTCGATTACGGCTTCATTTGGTGTTGCAGAGTGGAAACCCAAACAAAATGTGGGTCAATTAATTGAAGCGACTGACAAGTTATTGTATGAGGCAAAACGCCTTGGCCGTAATCGAGTGATGCCAATCTCAAGTTAAACGATTAAGCTTTTATTGAACGCTAAAAAGCTCAGCGTTGTAATCAATCATTATGATGAAAACAGCGCTGAGCTTTTTATTAATTTAATCATTATTGAGGCAATTGCAGATATCCTGCTGCATTTTCGGCGCTCGGATTGGCAAGGTGTGGCACATAACCTAAAAATGGCGCTTGCATCATCTGTTGTAAACTTTGCAAGTTGTCGTCAATAAACGCCATGTCGGCATCCACCTGATTTGCCACCCAACCAGCAATACTCAATCCATCAGCTAGTAGCGCTTCTTGCGTTAACAACGCATGATTTAAGCAGCCGAGTTTCATCCCCACCACCAGAATGACTTCAAGTGTCGTGTTTTTCGTTACAGCATGAGTTAATTGAACACTATTGCCATAAGTGGATGTCTCTTGTTGAAGCCTAGTCTGCAATAATTTAACCGTATCAGATAGGTACTCGCCATTACCTAACGGTAAACGCCAACCACCAGCCCCTTCAATCAAAGCAAAGTCGGCATTGACCATTGCCGGATGAAACATCGAATCAAGCACACCTTGTGCACTTAACGCGATATTAACCTGCGATGCTGCAATATGAGGCGCAATTGCAGGTGCAAAACTGATAGGGTTAATCTCATGATACGCGAGCCCCATATTAGATTGCGCCATTAACATCAGCGCATCGCTGTTGCGTAAACCATCTTCGGTCACGTCACAACCTGAAGCAATGGGTTTAAACCCGCATTTATGCCCTTGTGCTTTAGCTAGCAAAGCGGCGGATATTAAGGTTTTACCGCTATCGGTGTCGGTTCCGGTGACAAAATACAACATACTGTTAGCCCCGTTTGGCGCGGATAAACGCGATTTGATACGTTAAAGGAATGCCTTTATCTGTACGCAGCGTGTTGGCTAATTCAACTCGTTGTTGCCATTGCTGCTTTTTTAACACTGGTCTGTTCGGGTTATGTTGATGCTGAGCAAATGATGCCCCAACCCCTTTAATTGAATACAACAGGCTACGTAAATCATCAAAATAGACTTGAATGCTTTCAAGTCTAATATCAATACTTTGCCATGTATCGCCCTGGATTTGAGATGACATAAATGCTTGTTTTAACGCCGAAACAGAGTTGAATTGATTGACATGAAAACCTAAGGTTGTTAACTCGGCTAAACTGCCATCTGCCACAATACTCAAATGACACTCACCATTTGGGCGTAACACGCGCTGAAACTCACAAAACGCTTGAGGCAATTTGGGGCACCACTGCAATGCCAAATTAGAATAAATGCTGTCAACAGACGCTGTTTGTAACCCTAAGGCCTGGGCATCACTACACAAAGGCAAATAATCTGTAAATTGTTGGGTTAACTCAGTGAGCATCCCATGGGCAATATCGACTGCAACAACCTGATTAATGGCATTAAATGCGCCAAAATCGGTACCAGGCCCAGCACCCACATCCAATAACGTGCCGGTTAAATTTGCTTGCTGTAACAATTTTTGCGCACTTAAGCGTTGCAATACATCATGCTGTTTGTATTGGCTTGCCGCGGTTGAAAACTTGTTGGCCAGTGGATTATCTAACGTCATGAGGTTGCTCATTGATCCAAATTGATGTCGTTACAATGTCTGTAAAGGTACTGATGTGTTTGTGTCTGCATCATTGTGATTCATCAGCGATGCGAGTGCAGCAACCAAGGCGCGAATATCGTCAGCCTGGTGCTGAGCATTGAGGGTGATCCGTAATCGCGCTTGCCCCATAGGCACTGTAGGCGAACGTATTGCACCCACCAAAAAACCTTGCTGAGTTAACTGTTTAGCAATAGCAATCACACGTTGATTATCACCAACCATAATCGGTTGGATAGCCGTTAACGACTCAGTTAACGGTAATTGATTTTGTAAAGCAACCTGTCTAAACAGTGCGATATTGGCCAACAGTTGGGTTAGCAATTGCGGATGCGAATATTGCCAATTAATCGCCGCTAATGCTAAATGAGCATTGGCAGGAGATAACGCCGTTGAGTAGATATATTCCCGCGTTGTCGCCACCAGATAATCAATGACATCTTGAGAGGCTAAAATTGCCGCCCCCTGACAACCTAATGCTTTGCCAAAGGTGACCACTTGAATATCGACTTTGCCTGCATTAACCCAGTCATTCGGTAACACACCAAAGCCGTGAGCATCATCAACAATCAACCAGCAATGATGCTCGCGACATAAATGCGAAAGTTCAGTGATTGGCGCAGTATCACCGTCCATGCTAAATACGCTTTCAGTCACCACAGCGCAGCCTGGGTTGCGCTCAATCGCCCGCGCGGCGCTACTAAGATCATTATGTAAAAAACGGCTAATTTTACATTGGCTGTCTTTCAAACCATCAATCACAGATGCATGCACTAATTTGTCTGCAATCACAGTGTCATCAGCATTAAAGAGTGTTTTCATCAAGGCGCTATTGGCGCTAAAACCTGAGCTAAATAGCATACACGCCTGGTGACCCGTTAGCTCACATAAGCGTTGTTCAAGTTGTTGATGGGCAACACTGTAACCACTGACTAACGGCGATGCCCTACTGCCTACACCGTATTGTTGCGCTCCTTGAAAAAGGGCCTGAGCTAACGCAGGTTCTTGAGATAAGCCAAGATAATCATTATGGCTAAAATCAATCATCTTGGTTTGCGAAACAAGCCCGTTAACTCGCCTTTGACGTAAAAGGCCCGTCGTGTGTAATTGCGCAAGCGTATTATTGATCCGCTGAGCAAGTGGATGGTTATCCTTTACTGACAGGTCTGATTTTGCCATGGCGAATTACAGTGCTGCGGCATCATAAAATTGCTTGGTAGACTTATCTTGCTTAGCACTGGCCTGAGCAAGCAATGCGCTGTCAGATTCAATATTGGCTTGTGGCCCCTGCTCTGGGTGTAAACCCAAACGACGGAACAACGTCATGTCATCGTTTTCTTCTGGGTTTGGCGTAGTCAGTAACTTACAGCCGTAGAAAATTGAATTCGCACCAGCAAAGAAGCACATTGATTGTAATTCATCGCTCATGTTTTCACGCCCAGCAGATAAACGTACCCGCGACTTAGGCATCAAAATACGTGCAACCGCAATGGTGCGCACAAATTCAAGTGGGTCAAGATCATCTAACTTTTCAAACGGTGTACCTGCAACTTTCACTAACATATTGATAGGCACTGAATCTGGGTGATGCTCTAAATTGGCTAACTGTTGCAGTAAACCGGCGCGGTCAGTGGTTTGTTCGCCCATACCGACAATACCACCAGAACACACTTTCATGCCTGAGGCGCGTACATTCGATAAGGTATCTAAGCGGCTTTGATAGGTTCGCGTGGTAATCACATCGCCATAATATTCAGGCGAGGTATCGAGGTTGTGGTTGTAATAGTCTAAACCCGCATCGGCCAGTTGATCGGCCTGTTCTGATGACAACATGCCTAAGGTCATGCAGGTTTCCATGCCTAAGGCACGCACATCTTTAACCATTTGGGTTAAATACGGCATGTCTTTATCGCGCGGGTTACGCCAGGCGGCACCCATGCAAAAACGTGATGCGCCTGCGGCTTTAGCACTTTTAGCCTCTGTTAATACTTTTTCAATTTCAAGTAGACGTTCTTTCTCAAGCCCGGTGTCATAACGCGCGCTTTGAGGACAGTATTTACAATCCTCAGGGCATGCACCGGTTTTAATCGATAAAAGACGACTGATCTGCACTTCGTTAGGATCAAACGTTTCACGATGAATACTGTGGGCTTTAAACAATAAATCATTCATCGGCAATGCAAACAATGCTTCGATTTCTGCTTTTTGCCAATCGTGACGAACTTCAGCTAACGACATGGATCTTTCCTTTATTTTGATTTTCTGTTGGCTAGGATACCCTGAGCCCGTAAACTGTCAACGCAGCGAACACTTCGCCCTTTACAAGCGGTTAAAAAGCGAGCACCTATAATTATGACACTTTCAAACACAAATACCACTATCGATTATACTTTTGATCAGCAACATATTTGGCATCCTTATACCTCTATGACCCAGGCCCTGCCTGTCTATGGTGTGGTTTCTGCTCAAGGTTGCGAGTTGACTTTAGACAGTGGCGAAGTGTTAATTGATGGCACCAGTTCATGGTGGTCATGTGTCCATGGTTATAGTCATCCGACCATATTAGCTGCCATGCAACAGCAACTTTTAAGCCTAAGCCATGTGATGTTTGGCGGCATTACCCACCAACCAGCTATTGAAGTGTCAAAACGCCTAGTGCAAATGACCAGCGCTAATTTAACCAAAGTATTTTTGGCCGACTCAGGCTCTATTGCCGTTGAAGTGTCCCTAAAGATGGCGCTGCAATATTGGCAAGGGCGCAATAAACCGCAAAAACAGCGAATTATGACGGTTAAAAGTGGTTATCATGGCGATACTTTTGCCGCCATGAGTGTGTGCGACCCAGACGGCGGCATGCACACCATGTTTGGTAATAATGTCACTAAACAAGTATTTATCCCCGCGCCAACATCGAAATTTAATGAGCCACTAAATCAAACCGATAGTAATGCCTTAGAGCATGCATTTAGCCAACATCATCAAGACATTGCCGCGGTGATTATCGAACCGATTATGCAAGGTGCAGGCGCAATGCGTTTTTACTCGCCAGCCTACTTAACGAAGCTGCGAGCCTTATGCGATGAATACCAGGTGCTATTAATACTTGATGAAATTGCCACCGGTTTTGGCCGCACCGGAACATGCTTTGCTTATGAGCACGCTAACATTGAAGCGGATATTTTATGTGTAGGTAAGGCGCTTACTGGCGGTTACATCAGTTTAGCCGCAACCTTGTGCAGTGACGAAGTCGCCAGTGGCATTAGTGACTCACCAGCAGGCGTGTTTATGCACGGCCCTACGTTCATGGGCAATCCATTAGCCTGCGCGGCTGCCACTGCCAGTTTAGATTTATTGCTTCAAGGTGACTGGCAACAACAAGTCAGCGCCATTGAAGCCCAACTTAAACAAGAGCTCGCCAGTGCCACTGATTTAGCCCAAGTACAAGATGTACGTGTATTAGGCGCCGTTGGGGTGATTGAAATGGTGAGCAGCGTCAATACCGCACAATTACAACAAGCGTTTGTTGACCTTGGGGTCTGGGTAAGGCCGTTTAATAAATACATTTATATTATGCCGCCTTACACGATTAGTGCTGCGCAACTAACGCAACTCACCTCAGCAATGGTAAGCGTTGCAGGCAGCATTGCAGATAGCCGCAACAAACAGCAATTTATTAGCCACGGCTAATCAAACTCAGCCAATACTTGCTGGGCATGGGATATGATCGCGTCAGAGACTTCTTTATAAATTCCCTTGAGTAAAATCCAATGGTGCCAATACAGTGTCTCTTCAATGACTTTATCAGGCAGGATCTGCACTAATTCTCCACTGGCGAGCTCATTGCTAACTTGTAATTGTGGCGCTAAACAATAAGCAGCGCCGTGTTTAGTCATATTAATGAAGGCTTCTGATGAGCGCACGGCGTGCAGTGGGTATTGGCCTTCTTCTAAACCAAAGTGTTGCTCAATAAAACGGGTGTGCATATTGTCTTTATGATCAAAGGCTATCCCTGGCGCTCGCATTAACGTTTGCGCATTTATCCCATCACAAAAGTAACGTTCAACAAACTCTGGCGTCGCAACAACAATATAATTAATCCTGCCTAATCGCGTTAACTGGCACCCTTTTATCGCAACATCTTGTACCGCAATGGCTCCAAATGATTGACCATCTTTGAGCCGCTCAAGGGTGCGTTCCTCATCTTCAATCAATAAATTGACTTCTAATAGATGCTTTTTAATTAAAGGGGCAATCGCCGGAATAAGCCAGGTCGCCAGAGAGTCGGCATTGGTGGCAATATGCAATGTTAACGGGGTTAATGGCGCATTAGGCATCACACTTGGCAGTAATTCCGCCTCTAGCTGCACGACTTGGTAATAATGCCTTAAAAGTTGCTGACCTAACGCCGTAGCGCGGATTGGATGACTTCTTATCACAACAGATTGAGCCAGCTGCTGTTCTAATTGTTTAATCCTTTGTGACACCGCAGATTGCGACAAACACAATACATTGGCTGCTCGTTCAAAGCTTTGCTCTTTAATCACACAGCTTAATGCTTGCAGTAATTTGTAGTCGAGTTTACTCATGCGCAATCACCTTTTGGTTTAATGCGGTCATCTTAGCGGATCGATTCGCCACCTTCATTAATTATTCTTATGTATAAGTAAAATTATTAATTTAACTTATACATAAACAATGAGTACTTTAGCGGCTTATTAACAAGCAAATTCGTCATAAGGACACTCATGGTTACCTCAGCATTACTGCAAGGTTTAATTCTCGGCGCTGGGATGATCATTCCTATTGGCGCGCAGAACTCCTATTTACTCAGCCAGGGGATTAAGCGTAATCATCACATTTTAGCGGCAACCATTTGCATGTTTTGTGATGTCATTTTGATTGGCCTCGGGATTTTTGGCGGCGGTAAGCTCATCGCCAGTAGCGAATGGTTGATGTTAATTATCGGCTGGGGTGGGATTAGTTTTCTGATTGTTTATGCTGCCATTTCTTTGCGTAACGTATGGCGAAATCAATATCAAGTGACAACCCATGAAGCTGCAGCCAATAGTCGTAAACACATTATTGGCACCACACTGGCAGTGACGTTACTCAACCCTCATGTTTACCTTGATACCGTGATGATTTTAGGCAGTGTGGGCGGCATGTTTGAGGGCAATGAACGATGGGCATTTGCCATAGGCACAGTATTGGCATCAGTGTTATGGTTTTACAGCCTCGCGTTTGGAGCCGCCAAATTGGCACCTTGGTTAGGTAAACCGAAAATACAACGTGTAATTGATGCCTTGGTTGGCGCTATTATGTTATTTATTGCTTATTCGGTATTTAACACCTTACTCAGTAGTGGTGCGGTAATGTCATAATCGCTTGAATTCACATTAGCAAACAAAACGCCTAAACAACACTGTTTGGCATTAAGCCTGCATTGCAACAAAGCCTGGTATTTGTGCAATGCGGGTTAACCAACCTCTGATGTGCGGATATTCCACTAAATCAAAACCACCTTGATGTGCCACATGGGTATAAGCATAAAGCGCAATATCCGCTAAGGTAAATTGCTCGCCACACAGAAATGGCTGCTGTGAAAGTGTAGACTCCATGACGCTGAGCGCCTTATAGCCTTTAGCATGTAAAGAGTGATACTCGGCTAAACGGTCATCTGGTAAGCCTAAATACAGTTGAATATAACGGGCAACGGCAATATAAGGCTCATGACTATATTGCTCAAAGAACAACCATTGATACATTTTTGCTTTGCTAAACTCATCCGTTGGGATAAGCGTAGAGCACGCAGCTAAATAGCCCATAATCGCGTTTGATTCAGATAATACTCTGCCATCATCAAGTTCAATTAGCGGTATTTTGCCTGCTGGATTTTTAGCTAAATAAGCGTTGGTTTGTGTATCACCATTAGCAATACTCATCTCTTGCCATTGATGCTCAATATTGAGCATATGTAACACCAGTTGCACTTTGTAGCAGTTGCCAGAAACGCTATCGCCGTATGCTGTGATCATGTAAACCTCAGATTATTTTTTAACTAAACTCGAAATTAACGCGCGCAACGCCGCTGGTTTAACCATTTTTGCCATATAGTGATAACCGCGTCGTTCAATGTCATCAACAAGATCTTTATTGGTGTTGGCGGTAATCAAAATCCCGGGCACGTGCGCACCATAGCGTGAGCGAATATCATCCATGGCATCAACGCCATTTTTATCATCATCTAAATGATAATCTGCCAAAATAATGTCTGGTGCAACGCCTTTAAGCCCCAGTTTAATGCGTGCATCAGCGATATCGGTTGCGCAAATGACCTCACATTGCCAACGGCTTAAAAGTGAATCAAGCCCTGCTAAAATGGCTTCTTCGTTGTCAATACATAACACCTTAACACCTGCAAGAGGTTGCATAAGCGACGGAATTGGTTTGGTTACCACCTGACTGACCGTTTGCCCTAACGGTACAATAATGGAGAACATTGAACCTACACCTAACTCTGAACGCACCTGGATTTGATGGTCGAGGACTTTACTTATTCTGTCAGCAATCGCCAAACCAAGACCTAAACCACTCACATTGCGGCTACTGGGATGGTTTAAGCGTTTAAACTCTTTAAAAATTTCTTGGGTTTCATGCTCATCGATACCGCATCCAGTATCGAGCACTTGAATCTCAATAAACTCCCCTCGATGACGACAACCTAATAACACCCTACCACCGCGAGCATATCGATACGCATTGGTTAAAAAGTTTTGCAATATGCGCCTCAATAAAGACGGATCAGAGTTTACGGTTGCTGAACACGGCACCATCGCAAACGATATTTGGTTATCGCCTGCCATTGCGTCAAATTCAATGGCCAATCCATTAATCACCTCTGAAATTGAAAAGTCGCGGCGATTAACATCCACCATGCCAGAGTCAAGCTTAGAAATATCCAGTAAGTCGGTAAGGAGCTCACCGGCAATTTTTAAAGAGCTATTCACGTGGGTTAACGTGGTACGCGCCTCTAAATCTAAATTAGGGTATTGTGCCAGTGACGCAGTAAACAACCTCGCCGCATTAAGTGGTTGCATTAAATCGTGGCCTACTGCGGCTAAAAACCGAGTTTTGGAGGCATTCGCAAGCTCTTCTTGTGCTTTAGCTTCAAGTAACTCACTGTTGAGCATCGCCAGTTCATAAGTACGTTCTTGCACTCGACTTTCTAGGGTTTCATTGGCTTCAAGTAAGGCTTTTTCTTGTAAACGATATTGAGTGATATCAGTAAAGGTCATCACAAAGCCGCCATCTGGCATTGGGTTACCCTGGATTTTAATCACTTTACCGTCACGACGTTCACGCTCTGAAGTATGCGGCGTGCCATTGCGCATATGCTGTACCCTAATAGCCACTTTTTCTTCTATATCACCAGAGCCACAAAATCCGCGTGATGCATTAAAGCGCACTACATCGGCAATTGGCATACCTTGCTGCAAGAAGCCTTCTGGGTATTGATATAGATCGGCATAACGATAATTCCATGCAACTAAATTAAGATCTTTATCGACCACGCTCATCCCTTCATAGGCATGTTCAATGGCGCCGCGCAGCATATCCTGACTTAAAATGATTTTGGATGAGGCTTCATCAACCAAGCTGAACACTTCATCGAGCGCTAAATCACGGCCTTGCAGTACTGAGTCCATCACTAATGATGCACTGGAGGCACCAAGCACACCAGACAACATATGCTCAGTGTGGGCAATGAGCTCCTCTGGCGCAGCCTTATACCAACTGTCACTTTTTACCGCCTCGGGTGAAAAACGACTAAAACTTTCATACGCACGAGTCGGGCTGACAAACCGACTAGCCAAGATTAATAAATCTTGTTGTGAAATGGGCCCTTGGCGCTTATTTGTATCTTGCTTTAATGACCAGGGTTTAACAAAGTGACTTGCCTGAATCCGCTCAGCAACCCCTGCCCTAAACCAAATAGACCCCAACACGTAACACACCACATTAGCCAGTAACGCGACTAAGGTGTCACTGACATTAGGTGTAATAGAATTAAGCAAATCAAACTCACCGCCAATTAACCTTGCTCCAGCACCTTGAAGTAAGATAAAACACCACAAGCTAAAGCCAACAGCAAGGCCGAGATAAACCCCGGTACGATTACCGTGCTTCCAATACAATCCCCCCACCAGTGCCGGCGCTAATTGCGAAAATGCACCAAATGACAACATACCTAAATGCGACAACGAATCACTGTCAGCCAAGGTTAAATAGCTTAAATAACCAAAGCCTAAAATCACTACAATCGCTAAACGCCGAACATTTAATAGCAATTGCGAAAACTGGCTAAAGTTTTTCTCTCTGATCTGCCCTGTGCGCAACAAAAATGGTACGAGCCATTCGTTGCTCACCATCACACTGATGGTGACCACTGCAACAATCACCATACCCGTCGCTGCTGATAAGGTGCCCAATAAAGCAATCACGGCTAAAAAAGGTTGGTCTAGTGCCAATGGGAGGTTAATTACATAGGTATCAGCAGCGACAGAGTCTCCTAACAACACTTTGCCAGCCAATGCTAAAGGCGCAACAAACATGCCAAATAAAGCTAAATAAATAGGAAATATCCAACGCGATTTTTTTAAAATATGCTCGCCGCCACATTCCACCACCATCACGTGAAACTGTCTTGGCATACATAAAAATGCCGCCATACCGACAAATAGTTCAGGTAAAAATGACTCAAGCCGCAAGTGGCTATTTTCTATTAATCCTTTCGCTGAGGCTTGCTGCCAAATATCGCCAAACCCATCAAAAAAACCAAAGCTAATCACAACGCCAACAACAATAAAGGCGGCTAATTTAACCAAAGACTCAAACGCAATAGCGACCATCATTCCGGGATTATGCTCGGTGGCATCAAGTTTTCGAGTGCCAAATAAAATGGCAAATACGGCCAATAGCATAGTGATTAAAAGCGGTACAGCAACGGGGCTTAACGGGTTGTCGTCGGGCTGAAATAGATTAAGGCTAAACACCATCGCTTTTAATTGCAGCGCGATGTACGGCATGATGCCAAAGAGTGCAATAAGGGTAACAATTGCGGCTAGTAACTGTGACTTACCATAACGGGCTGCAATAAAGTCAGCCACCGAGGTAATATTTTGCGCTTTAGACACCACCACCATTTTACGCAACATACCAAAACCAAGGGTAAACACTAAAATGGGGCCAACAAAAATAGGTAAAAAAGACCATAAATCAGTAGCAGATTGCCCTACTGTGCCCAAAAAACTCCATGATGAGCAATACACCGCCAAACTTAAGCCGTAAATCCACACTTGCAGTTTTTGGCTAATTTTACTAAACCAACGCTCCGCGCCCCATGCCAAAATAAACAGAAGTGACACATAGCACACCGCAATTACGGCAACAATAAGAGTTAAATTCATTAGGCGTCCGCTATCATTTTATTGTTATTTACAGTCAATTTTATTCTTACGCCAACAAAGCGGGTTGGACATAAAACAATCGACCCTAGCTAAATTTGAGATTTTGCTCGTTATCCACTGTACTTTTTACGCATCTTAACACGTGCAACAGACTAAATATTAAGGATATTTTAAAACTAGACCAAGGTCTAATAGTTTTGATAGTCGGTTGCAGATGATACTTTAGCTACGCCATTTTTTAGAAAGGGAAGCCCTATGAGCTCGCAGTCTCTTTACAAAGTTCCTAGTGACATTGCAGACAACGCACTGGTTAATAACGATCAATATAAGAAAATGTACCAGGAGTCCATTGTTAATCCAGAAGGTTTTTGGAGAGAACACGGCAAACGTATCGATTGGATTAAACCTTACACCAAAATTAAAAAAACCTCATTTGATGATCACAATTTATCAATCAACTGGTTTTATGACGGCACCTTAAATGCCTCAGCAAATTGTTTAGACCGTCATTTAGAACAGCACGGTGATAAACTGGCCATCATTTGGGAAGGTGATGATGCCAATGAACAGCGTAAAATCACCTATGCAGAATTACATGCTGACGTTTGTAAATTTGCCAATGCATTACGCAGCCAGGGTGTTGGCAAAGGCGATATCGTCACAATTTACATGCCTATGGTACCAGAAGCCGCTGTAGCGATGCTTGCTTGTGCCCGAATTGGTGCGGTTCACTCTGTGGTATTTGGTGGATTCTCGCCAGATTCAATTGCAGCAAGAGTCATTGACGGTAAATCTAAAGTACTCATTACTTCAGATGAAGGCGTACGTGGTGGCCGTAAAATTCCGTTAAAACGCAGTGTTGATGAAGCGATTGCCAACCCTGATGTCACCTCGGTTGAAAAAGTCATTGTATTAAAACGTACCGGTGGCGATATTGATTGGGTTGAAGGCCGTGATGTGTGGTGGCATTCGTTAATGGAAGTCGCTTCTGAATATTGCCAACCTGTTGAAATGAACGCTGAAGACCCATTGTTTTTACTCTATACCTCAGGCTCAACCGGTAACCCTAAAGGCGTGTTGCATACCACTGGCGGATACATGGTTTACGCCTCGATGACACACGAGTATGTGTTTGATTATAAAGCCGATGAAGTTTACTGGTGTACAGCCGATGTCGGTTGGATTACCGGCCACTCGTACATGGTGTATGGCCCATTTGCTAACGCCGCGACAGTATTAATTCATGAAGGTGTGCCAAATCATCCAACGCCTGCACGTCTTGGCGAAATGATTGACCGTCATAATGTCAATATTCTTTATACCGCACCAACATTAATCCGTGCATTAATGGCCGAAGGCAAAGAGCAATTTAGCAGCTATAAAGGCGACTCACTGCGAATTATGGGCTCAGTGGGCGAACCCATTAACCCTGAAGCGTGGCGTTGGTACCATGAGGTGATCGGTCATGAAAACTGCCCGATTGTAGATACGTGGTGGCAAACCGAAACCGGCGGTATTCTCATTAGTCCATTACCGGGCGCAACAGATACTAAACCAGGTTCTGCTACCCGTCCATTTTTTGGGGTACAACCTGCATTAGTCGACAACATGGGCAATATCGTTGAAGGCGCTACAGAAGGTAACCTGGTGATTCTTGACTCATGGCCAGGTCAAATGCGTACCGTATACGGTGACCATGACAGATTTGCCCTAACCTACTTTAAAACATTCCGTGGCATGTACTTTACCGGTGACGGTGCCCGTCGTGATGAAGATGGTTATTACTGGATTACAGGTCGAGTCGATGATGTGATTAACGTATCAGGTCACCGTTTAGGCACAGCAGAAGTAGAAAGTGCGTTAGTGTCGCATGATCTCGTCGCTGAAGCGGCTGTTGTAGGTTACCCACACGACATTAAAGGCCAAGGAATTTATGCCTACGTCACCTTAACACGCGACGTTGAGCCAACTGAAGAATTACGTCAAGAATTGCGCCAATGGGTGCGCAAAGAGATTGGTGCTCTAGCAACCCCAGATCTGATCCAATGGGCGAGCGGTTTACCTAAAACACGCTCAGGCAAAATCATGCGTCGCTTCTTACGTAAGATTGCTGCCAATGAAGTCACTAATTTAGGTGATTCTTCTACACTTGCAGATCCAGCGGTAATTGATACCTTAATCGAGACCCGCTTAAACAAAACAGAATAACGTGACTCAACTTAGTACTCTATCCACCCACGAGAAATCCTGACCAATTTCTCTTTCGCCCCTCATTGAGGGGCTTTTTTTGTTCTTTACATTTCGGTATTCAACGATGGCGGTAATGGTCACTTATTTCAAGCGAGTAAACACAATGGCCTTTATCCACAATATGAATATGCTACTCTGTTGCAAAATATGATGATGTATAGATAAATATTACCACCAACGACCTCAAATATGATGATTAACCTTCGCGATTACCAACAGCAAGCCGTAGACGCCGCTGTAACGCATTTTAAACTCAGCCATCAATCAGCAGTACTAGTTCTTCCTACAGGCGCAGGTAAGAGCATTGTGATTGCAGAGCTTGCAAGGATCGCCAATGGTAATGTCTTAGTGCTCACCCATGTAAAAGAGTTAGTGGCACAAAATGCCGAAAAAGTTGGATTATTGACCCAAGAAGCCAATATATATTCTGCGGGGCTCAAACAAAAAAAAGCCAATGGTAAAACCGTTGTCGCCAGTGTTCAATCCGCTTCTCGCGCACTCGATCAATTTGTTCAAGCATTTTCACTGGTCATTATTGATGAGTGTCATCGCGTCAGTAATGAGTCAACCAGCCAGTATCAACAACTGCTAACTCATTTACGCACTAAGAACCCTAATATCAAGCTACTTGGGTTGACCGCCACACCTTATCGGCTTGGATTGGGCTGGATATATCGCCATCATTATCACGGAAAAGTGGGCAATACAGATAAACCGATCTTTGAAAAATGTATTTTTGAGTTGCCTATGCGGCCATTAATCAAAAAAGGCTATTTAACTCAACCCACTATTTTTGATGGACTGAGCGCGCAATACGACTTTAGTAATTTAGCGCCGGGTGAAACCAATGAATATAACTCGACAGAAGTTGATAACCTACTGCACCATCAAGGCCGGGCGACGACAGCCATTATTAAGCAAGTTAGACAATTAGCACAACATCGCCAAGGCGTACTTATTTTTGCCGCGACCGTTCGCCATGCTGAAGAGATAATGACGTTAATGGATGATGATGCGGCATTGATTACTGCAAAAACACCGCACGCTGAACGTGATGACATCATCGAACGCTTCAAAGACAAAAAGCTTAAATTCATCGTCAATGTTGCCGTGTTAACCACAGGCTTTGATGCACCTCATGTCGATTTAATCGCAATATTACGGCCCACTGCATCAGTAAGCCTATTTCAACAAATGATTGGCCGAGGCTTGCGGCTCTACCCCAAAAAAACCGATTGCTTAGTGATTGACTATGCTGCCAATGGTTACGACTTATTTTACCCCGAAGTTGGCCAGGCCAAACCAAACAGTAAGTCTGTTCCTGTGCAAGTGCATTGCCCTGTATGCCAATTCGCCAATACTTTTTGGGGGCTCGTTGACGCTGATGGCGACATCATTGAACACTTTGGCAGACGCTGCCAAGGATTGATTGATGACACTGAACAATGTGATTTTCGATTTCGCTCAAAGTCGTGTCCAGACTGCGGTGCAGAAAACGACATAGCAGCGCGTATTTGCCAAACCTGTCAGTCGACCTTAATTGATCCAGATAAACGTCTTAAACAAGTACTTAATGCTCAGCACCATCACTTATTTAAATGCCAAGAAATGTTGTTACTGTGCCAGGATGAAAAGCTGGTCATTCAATACATTGACATTGAAGGTAACGACTTTAAACAAAACTTCCAATTTTCTACCGCCGCTCAACGTCGAGCATTCTACGCCGTGTTTGTGTTGAGCCACACTCGCACACCCGGTTTACTTCATCCACAATATAACCAAGCTAACGATGTCCTCGCTGATAAAGCCCGCTTTAGACAGCCCGATTTATTGCTGTTAAAGAAAAACAAACACCGCTGGGATTTAGTTGATTCATTTTTTGATTACCAAGGCAAATATAAAATCGATATGAGTTAAAACAAAATTAATCGCGATGCATTATGAAAAAAAAAGGACGTATGGTATAAATTGCTCATATCATTAAACAGGAGTCACCATGTTTGTAGTTATTTTTGGCCGCCCAGGTTGCCCATATTGTGTTCGTGCTGTTGAATTGTCTGAAAAATTAGCAGCTCAAAGCGAAGATTTTAAATTTAAGTACGTCGATATTCACGCTGAAGGTATCACAAAAGCAGATCTTTCTAAGAGTGTAGGTAAAACAGTTGAAACAGTGCCGCAAATCTTTATTGATGAGCAGCCAATCGGTGGTTGTACTGAATTTGAAGCTTATGTTCGTCAAAACAATTTATTAAAATAAATTGTTAACCTGGTGGTCATAAAAAAGGCAACCTCACTGGTTGCCTTTTGTGTTATTACAGTAAATTACAATACGTATTTAGCAGAAAAAATCACGCGATTTAAGTCACCTTCAAAGCCATTTTCAAGCTCGTTAAGTGCATGCATAAATTCTACACCAAAGGTGACGGGTTTAGATGGTGAGTACAACAAATTAACGTAAGCCGAATATGCAGACTTGTTCACCGCCTCACCGGTCAATGCAACATCATTGTCAGCTGAAAAACCAGAGAAAGTCACACTTGAGCGCCACTGTTCGTTCCACCAATGACGATATGACACAAAGCCGCCAAACGATTTAATCGCTTCAATATCACCATTAGCATCAATAACACCCGCATTAGCATAATTTAATGCCATATAGCGCCCTAGGCCTTCACCATAAGTCGCGGTAAATCTAAAATCATCTTTACCTACCGGGATTACACCCGCAAAACTCGCTCCATAACCTAGTTCAGAGGTGTCATAAGTCGTGCCGCCAATAACTTGTTCTACATTGAGCTGTCTCACGATAGCAGCCGCAGAAAATGATGATCCATTAGCAGTGCTAAAATTGTAGCGGCCAATAAAATCTGGCACTACACCACTCCCACTAGTAATACGAGCTCCACCGCCAAAAGGTGTTACAGTGGTTTCTGGGTTTTCTATTGCAAATTGCCAATTACCGCTGCTATAACGAATTAGCGACTGTCTCACAAAAGGTGTGCCTTCTGGTGCGCCAACAAAATCAAGGTTCTCGGGTAATGCTCCTGGATTTTGAAATGTTGTCCAAGTTTGACCTACTGTCCATTCATCATAGCTTACAAACGCATGTCGAATACGGGGTGAGTAGCTATTCGACACTCGCTCATTACCATCGGTATGAGTCATAAAGTCTAACTCAATAAATCCAGTTAACGTGTGGCCGTCTACATCGGTAACCGTTTTAAAGTTAAAACGAGATTCTCGAGCCTGAAAATCAACCACCTGCTGCCCATTACCTTCAGTACCGTAAATTGTTCCAGGTACATAGAACTGCCTTGAGAGCGCTCCAGACTCTGGGGCGCCATTACCATAATCACTGAACATCACATCGGCTTTTATATATCCCCCAAATGTCATATCCGTTGCAGCTTGAGCTCCCCCACTCATCGCTAATATCGCGCCTGCAATACATAAACTTAATGTTGCTTGTTTCATTATTGTCTCCCTTTTAATTTTATTCTAATCCTATGCAATATCGGTCAATTAACATTCAAGTAACATTAGCAATAGGTCTATGAGACAAAAGTAGACAAGCGAAAACTAATGCTTGGTTTGTACATTGCATTTGAACATTGCATTTGAGCATTACAGGAAAGCTGTAATGGATAAACTGAAGTAAATAATAAGGAATAAATCAAAAAATGGTGAGTCGTGAAGGATTCGAAATTTCGACCAATTGGTTAAAAGCCAACTGCAGTCGTTGATTTAAACCAAAGTGATACCAATTACATTAATTAACTGGTCAGTTTTGTCCAGCTTCTAGAGCATAATTTAATGATCCTTTCGGGCTCTGCAATAAAGTGATTCCATGCAATTGAGCACTGTTCAACAATATCGTCATATCCACTAAAACAACGATTGGCAAGTTCATTTTGACGAAGCCATTGCCACACTTGTTCTACAGGATTGAG
>NZ_WSRZ01000038.1 GCF_009828585.1 Shewanella litoralis
CCTTCAAAGGGAAGCATACCAGCTAAACAAAAACGAGCCTGGATGAAAACAGCATACTTAGAAGCAGTATTACAAGCTGGATTCAGTGATGTGGCTAATTAATGAACACTCATGCGGTTGCCCTGCCAACTCCCGTCCCAAATTACTTTTCGGTTCAATAAGTAACACCCAACCTTCAACCATTTCCAGTTGATGATCAACTTTTGAATCGATTACCGTTACACCTGTTATCTTTCTTCCATTCAAATTACAACGCGAATCACTGAAGGGCCATATCACTTGTATTGCATGATGCATATGAGCGTCAGCATCTATGCTAGAGCCATATATTGTGACAACACCAGGGTTAATCCAAACGGTAGGTTTAATAATTAAATACTCCTTTGCCCATTCTACGTTTTACTAAAGCAGCTTTCTTTATTGCATAACATCATAACAGTTATTTCCATAAGCATTGTTAACACTATTCTCTCGGTGGCCCTGAGTTCTGTGCTCTCTGCAATATCCCTTGGGTATATCTAAATAGTACTGAGCACATATCCCGCCCAGGTCTGCATCTCACCAGTGTTATGTCAAGTAAGGATTCATTGAATAGTTTAATAGACCTAGGATTGTGACTTACATCATGGAATTTGATTCTAAAATTTGCTAACGTAGTCCACATGATTAAATTGAGTATAATAGCATGATTAAGATTTTGCTAAATTTAGCAGTTATATTGACATTAATAACACAGTTATTAGTGCCAAGTAATGCTATGTCTAGCGATATGTCTGAATCAAGTATGCAATCTAACTCTATGTCACATTCAGTTATGATGGACAATGATTGTGATGACGATAACTGTTGTGCCGAAGATTCAAGCCACTGTATTAGCCATTGCCATGTAGTCGCTAATGCATTTGTTTTGTTATCGGGCTCAAATTTAATTAACAATCTATTCACAAGTTCTAAAGTTGACTCGACTTTATGGATATCAACTCCGGCTTCGCTTGGAAGTCAAAATCCCCCTCCAATTGCTTAATTCTTTATTTTAATTAATCACTTACTATTAATTTATAAAGATTTTTGTTGCTCGTTTACTTATGAGCATCATAAAGCTTCTGGAGTTTCTTATGAAAAAATTTATCGCAATTACACTTTTATCTTTAGCTAGCACAGTTTCAATGGCTGCTACTATTACATTACCTGATTATCTTATTTTTACTTCCGTTGATGGCCAGTCTGTGGCTAATAAGGGACAGATTGACATTGAACCTGGTCAGCATTTGCTTGAACTTCAGTTTTATGATGTTTACTCAACGGGAGCAGATGACACTAATTTTGTAAAATCTGATGCATTATATTGGAGTTTGAATTTAACTAAGAACGAAGATATTCAGGTTAGAGCTAAGGATATTTTCACTACAAAATCTGCTCGCAAATTTATCGACTCCCCTCAGATCACAATAGACACGGCTAGCTTAAAAGGCGAATCAGTTAAGCTGGTTAACCATGCAGAGTTAATGTCTATCATTATGAAACAACACAGTAAAATGATGAATCATTAATTGGATTAATAGGGCGCTATCATAGCGCCCTATCAATACCTAATATACTTCTTGAGCTGTGTGTTACACACAGAGTTATAGTTGAACTATCGTAGTTATTTATGATGGTTTGGAGGTTGTATGAAAGTGGCTCAACTCGCTAATAAATTGGGTGTATCCGCTGATACTGTGCGTTTTTATACTCGAATTGGATTACTCAATCCAAGCAAATCTCCCAATAATGGTTATAAAACATTCAACCATAAAGATATGGTGAGGATGCAATTTATTTTGAGTGCTCGAAATTTAGGATTTTCTGTCGAAGATATTAAAGTTATTTTTTCTAAGACTGATCTTGGGGATAGTGCATGTCAACTTGTACGCGAATTAATTAAAGTAAAGCTGCTTGAAACTGAGCAACAGTTCAACGAAATGGTGCAATTAAGAAGTAAGCTTTCTAAGGCGATACAAGATTGGTCTCAAATGCCTGACAACATACCCACAGGAAACATGATTTGCCATTTAATAGAGAATACAAATCAAGAGGATATAGTTTCAGAAGAATTAGGAGTTCCCCATTATGTTGATAAAGCTTCAATGGAGATTAAGTGATGACTAAAACAGGCCATACTACAATACAACTCAATATCCTCGGCGCAGGTTGCGCGAGTTGTGTTGGCAAAATTGAAAAAGCGATTAACAGCGTGCAAGGCGTTGATTCGGCCGAAATGAACTTTGCCGACAGAACAGTACTTGTTTCGGGTAACGCATCTGCCGAGTTGATTATAAAAGCAGTAGAAAGCGCTGGTTATAATGCCACTCAAATACAGGCTGAGTCGGCAGAAGATGCCATGAACGAGAAAGAACAGGCTGATTTACAACATTATAAAAGTTTATTACGCCATACCATTATCGCCTTGTCCGTCGGTATCCCGTTGATGATTTATGGACTTTTTATTGGCGAAATGACGGTATCAACCCTATTAGAGCAAACTGTGTGGGGACTGGTCGGTGTGGTGACTCTGGCAATTATGCTTATATCAGGTAGGCATTTTTATATCGGCGCTTGGAAATCATTTTTAAACCATAATGCCAATATGGACACCCTCATTGCCTTAGGTACCGGTACTGCTTGGGTTTACTCGATGTTGATTGTTTCATTTCCACAATTGTTCCCCGAGATGGCAAGACATGTTTACTTTGAAGCGACCGCAATGATTATTGGTTTAATTAATCTTGGTTTAGCACTAGAAGTTAAAGCGCGCGGTAAAACCTCTGAAGCGATTAAGCGTCTCATTGGTTTGCAAGCTAAAACTGCTCGGGTTATCCGTGATGGGAAAGACCTCGACATCGATATTGCTCATGTATTACTTAATGATCATGTAAAAGTTCGCCCTGGCGAAAAAATTCCAGTCGATGGGGTGGTTTTTGAAGGTAACAGCACCATTGATGAATCAATGTTGACCGGTGAGCCAATGCCTGTTGAAAAAGTGATAGGTGACGATGTGGTCACTGGCACCTTGAATAAATCAGGCTCAATCATATTTAAAGCCACTCGTGTAGGTAAGGATACCGCACTGGCTCGCATTATTAGTATGGTCAAACGGGCGCAAAACTCTAAGCCGCCGATTGGGCGTTTAGCAGATGTCATAGCCACTTACTTTGTACCCGCTATTATGATCATCGCTATAGTCAGTGCCATGGTGTGGTTTAATTTTGGCCCTGAGCCGTCAAGTGTATTTGCCATCGTGTCTGCAACAACAATATTAATTATTGCTTGTCCTTGTGCGCTAGGTCTCGCAACGCCAATGTCAGTGATGGTTGGCGTTGGTAAGGCCGCTGAATCGGGGGTGCTTATTCGTAACGGTGAAGCATTGCAAACCGCGTCTAAAATAACCGCCATGATATTAGATAAAACCGGCACCATTACTGAAGGTAAACCGCAAGTTACAGATATTATTTTGGTTAATGCCGACAGTGAAGAGCAGGTACTTGCCTTGTCTGCTGGAATCGAAAGTCACTCCGAACATCCACTCGCGCAAGCTATTGTAGAAAGTGCGAATGATAGAGGTATAGAAGCCATTGACACTGAGCACTTCAATGCCATTTCAGGTAAAGGTGTAGAAGCTGAAATGGATGGCCAGACATTACTATTTGGTAATTTAAAACTGATGTTAGACAAACACATTGATATTGGCCTTCACGAAGCTAAGGCTCAAGTGTTAGCTGAAAATGCTAAAACACCAATGTATTTAGCGCTTGCAGGGCAATTACTGGCCATTATTGCGGTATCAGATCCGATAAAGCCTGATTCAATTGAAGCGATTGCGAGACTGAAACTCAATGGCATCAAAGTGATTATGTTAACCGGGGACAATAAAGCGACCGCAGCAGCAGTGGCTAAAAAAGTTGGTATTGATGATTTTTTCGCAGAAGTCATGCCAGAAGATAAAGCCAATAAAGTAGCTGAACTTCAGCAACAAAATGAAGTGGTTGGCATGACTGGCGATGGGATTAATGACGCCCCCGCATTAGCGTTAGCCGATGTTGGCTTTGCTATTGGAACAGGCACTGATGTGGCGATAGAAAGCGCTGATGTGACCTTAATGCGCGGATCACTTCATGGCTTAGCCGATGCGATAGCCATTAGTAAAGCAACGCTGCGCAACATTAAACAAAACTTGTTTGGCGCGTTTATATACAACGTCGCGGGTATTCCCTTAGCAGCAGGTGTGCTTTTTCCTGTTTTTGGTATTTTGCTAAATCCAGTGATTGCTGGCGCTGCGATGGCCTTTTCATCACTTACCGTAGTGAGTAACGCTAACCGTTTACGTTTGTTTAAAGCCAAGGAACACTAGGAGGCATAATATGTTAATTAATTTACTGTGTATCGCATTAATCGGTTTTATCATTTGGTGGTTTTGGCTATATAAACCGGCAAACGATTCTAGTGTTGACGCTAGTACATTGATACTGGTTAAAGACGGTGTGTATACGCCAGCACGAATTAAAATTTCGGCTAATACACCAACAGAGATAACCTTTTTACGCCAAGATAAATCCGGATGTTCAGCCACTGTCTTGCTACCCTACTTGGAGATTAGCCAAGATTTATCGCTTGATAAAACGACGACGATAGCCTTACCGGCACTGGAAAAAGGTGAGTATCCATTTCATTGCCAGATGCAAATGTATAAGGGTGTATTGATTGTTGAGTAAACACTAGATATCTATGCGTACTTTTCAATATTTTGGTATCAGTGATGAATATAATAGCAGTATTAAAATGAGCATTTTTAACTTTGCCATCAATATCTTGATTCTAACCTAAGCTGTTTACGGTCTAGGTTAGAAAATTGGCCATTTTATATTAATTACTTTTTATCTAAAACTTCAGAGAAATGATGAGTTAATGGTTAAGAGAGAGATTATGTGTGATTTTGAACATAGACCGGGCGTTAAAGAAGCGACTTTAGTTGTCAGAAACCTAAGATTAACTGGAGTTGATAATCAAAATTTAGAAACATTAAAGACTGATATAGTCAAATCGTTTGGCATAGATGACGTGACTTATAATGAAAAATCGGAAGTTATTTATCTAACCTATGATGCCAGCCATATCAATTTAGAAGGTATTGAAGCGGTTATCAGAAAGCATGGTGCTAATATTCATAACGATTGGTGGACTCATGTGAAGGAAAGTTACTACCAATTTGTGGATAAAAACATCAAAGATAATGCAAATCATCAACCACATAGTTGCCACAAACCCCCACCAGGATCCAAGATAAGTTAAGACAATTAGATGTTAATTTTTATCGTTACTGACTATCTTTTAGTTAGAGCTTTTGAAGTGTGATCTATGTCAAGTATCAGTGGTTTAAAGTGAAAAAACACTACAGTTAACTAGGATTATTTAGGCAAGTAGAGTTAAAATTAACACAATTAATAATGTTGGAGTCTGTCTTGAATCGTATGAGAATTATCACAGTGATGCTTATCTTGATGACATTTGTCAGTCAAGCTTTTGCGTCTGTGATTTTGCCATGCCCCTCTGATATGAATTCAATGTTAAGTAAATCAAATCCAGTGAATACCGCTGCGACTAACGCTTGCCATCACCAATTAACATCAGATGTTGATGCCGTTAAAACATCTACCGCTGACATTCCTGATTGTTGTGATAATCAATGTGATTGTCCGATAGGTACTTGCTTTTCAATTGCCCTTGAAATGAAAATTGTCCAATCAGTAACCATCTCAAGTTTGAGTAGTTTTATATCTGGTTTGACTCAAAATACAACTCCGCAATATAACTCTTCTTTATATCGTCCTCCAATATTTTCTTGTTAGATAGGAAAGGCTTGATCAATTTTTGATCGTCTTCCTGTTCATTTATCTTTTTTAAAATAAATTAACAAGATATTACCTTTTTTCGAATTCAATTCGAGCATTGGTAACTAATTTGGAGGCTTTATGTCTTTAATTTACAAGAAATTGGGTGAAATTTACACTCAATATATTCTAATCGTAGTGATGTCCTTTATTGGTATTAGCGCTGCGGTATATGCGGCAGAACCAGTACAGACATTATCACTGGAAGAAGCCGTTTATCTTTCTCAGACGAACGATCCTTGGTTAGTCAGTAATCAATTTCAACAAGATGCTATTAATTCTGAAAGCATAGCGGCAGGAACCTTACCAGATCCAAAAATCAGTGTTGGTTTAGCGAATTTGTCCATAAACACTTTTGATTTTGGACAAGAAGCAATGACTCAATTGAAAATTGGTGTCACTCAAATGTTTCCGCGAGGGGATAGCTTAAGTTTACGCCAACAGCAACTTGAGTTAACGGCGGAGCAATACCCATTTTTAAGACAAGATAGACGAGCTAAGTTAAGTGTCACCACCGCTCAAATTTGGTTTGATATATATAAAACGCAAGAGAGTATTGCACTGATTGAGCGTAATCGGAACTTATTCGAACAATTATCTGATGTCGCAAAAGCAGGATATTCATCTGCTCTTGGTAAATCTAATCAGCAGGACATCATTCGTGCTCAGTTAGAGGTGACCCGTCTCGAAGATAAGCTGACCGTCTTAGCTCAGGAAGAAAATATGCTTAAGCAGAAATTATCTGAATGGGTTGGTAAGGCATTCGTTGGTGAGTATAGAAGAGAGTATGAACAAGACTATGAGTTGTCATTTTCGACGTTTACCGTCCCAAATACACTTCCTCAAATTAAGCTAATTAATTCTAATTTATATCTAGATGAGGAAAAAAGCCCAAATTATCAACAATCTTTATATGAAGCATTTTCTGACCATCCACTTCTATTAGCTTTGGAACAAAGAATTGAATCAAGCCGGAAAGGTGTAGAGTTAACAAAGCAATTATATAAGCCTGAATGGGGGCTAAACGCTGGATATAGTTATCGAGGCGATGATCCTATGGGTAATTCTCGCGATGATTTGTTGTCAATAGGTGTGAGTTTTGATTTACCAATATTTACTTCTTCAAAGCAAGATAAGCAAGTTCAAGCCGCTATTTCTCAGTCAGAGTCAATTAAAACAGAAAAGTGGTTACTGCTTCGAAACATGATGGCGTCATACGGTACTGCGAAAGCGCAATTTCTTAAATTGGAACAACGTCAGAAACTCTATAACGATTTTTTATTACCTCAAATGCAAGATCAAGCAGATGCGTCACTAACGGCTTACACGAATGATAAGGGAGATTTCGCTGAAGTCGTTCGCTCCCTCATTGCTCAATTGAATACTCAATTAGATGCTTTGGCTATTAACGTTGATTTACAGAAACTTAAAGTTCAATTGAACTATTTTTTTACCCCCAATGTGGGTCCAGTTAGCATCTCACATAAATCTTATGTTGATGGAGAAGTAAAATGAACAACAATTTAAAAATGATCAGCATATTAGTTATCGGTATTCTTACTGGTATTAGTGCATCAATCTTATATACACCGAAGAATGAAATAGCTTCAGAGGACAGCGCAAAAGCTAAGCCATCATATTGGGTCGCACCTATGAATCCTAATTATCGTAGTGATAAACCAGGGAAATCACCAATGGGTATGGATCTTATACCTGTATACGAAGATGGCACCGATTCGACAGATTTTGGACCTGGTGCCGTTAAAATATCACCTGCAGTGATTAATAAACTTGGTATGCGGACATCCGTAGCAACGTTTGGCACACTACAAACAAGCATTAAAACAGTTGGATATGTTCAATATGATCAAGATCAACTTATTCATATTAATCCAAGAGTCGAAGGATGGATTGAAGAACTTTATGTAAAAGCTTCAGGTGATCCGGTTATTAAAGGGCAACCTATATATTCGATTTATTCTCCTGCTTTAGTTAATGCACAAGAAGAAATGTTATTAGCTTTAAATCGAAATGATCAGCGTTTGATTACAGCTTCTGAAGCTCGGTTGAAAGCATTATTAATACCAAGCGAGGAGATTAAAGCGCTACGAAAAAATAGAATAGTTAAACAAAATATTACGTTTTACGCTGATCAAAGTGGTGTTATTGATAATTTGAATGTAAGGGAGGGCTCGTTTGTAAAGCCGGGTATGACAATGTTTTCAATTGGTTCATTAACACAAGTATGGGTTGAAGCTGAAGTTTTTGAACGTCAAGCAAACATGGTTAAAGTTGGGCAAGAAGTTGAAATGAAATTAGATTATTTACCTGGTCAATCTTGGCAAGGAAAAGTCGATTATGTCTACCCCGCATTAGATAGTAAAACAAGAACGCTAAAAGTGAGATTGCGCTTCGATAATACCAATGCTGCATTAAAACCGAATATGTTTGCACAAGTGTCGATAAAAACACGAAGTGATGAGGATGTATTACTGCTACCAAGGGAAGCAGTGATTAGAACAGGAAACTCAGACCGAGTAGTACTTGCCCTCGGTGAAGGTAAATATAAATCTGTAGCAGTAACGTTAGGGCGATTCGATGATGATAAAATTCAAATAAAATCAGGCCTGTATGACGGAGATGTTGTTGTCTCGTCAGCACAATTCCTATTGGATTCTGAATCAAATAAAACCTCTGACCTTAAACGTATGAGAGCACCTGACGATGAGCAAGAAAATATTCAAGCCATCAGTCCAGAAACTGCTTGGGTAGAAGCAAAAGTAAATAGCTTAATGGCTGCACATCGAATGATTAATGTGGACCATCAAGCTATCAGTGAATGGGAATGGCCACAAATGACCATGGACTTTACTGTTGATGACAGTGTGGATTTCTCTGTATTTACCGTTGGTGCTGTGCTTCATATTGAATTAGAAAAAACATCAGACGGCTTGGTCAAAGTGGTAAATATACACAATCCCAAAGCTACTGATGATGTATCTAATACAACACATCAAGCAGATCATTCAGGAATGGAGATGGGAGAATAACCATGATTGAATCAATAATACGATGGTCTGTAGCAAACAGATTTTTTGTTTTGCTCGCCAGTGCAATTCTCGTCGGCGCGGGTTTATTTTCACTTAAAAATACCCCTATTGATGCTTTGCCTGATTTATCTGATGTTCAGGTAATTATTAAAACAAGTTATCCAGGTCAAGCCCCACAAGTAGTTGAAGATCAAGTCACTTACCCTTTAACTACGGCTATGTTGTCTGTGCCTGGTGCGGTAACGGTCAGGGGATTCTCTTTTTTTGGTGATTCATATGTCTATGTCATCTTTGATGAAGAAACCGATTTATATTGGGCTCGTAGTCGTGTGTTGGAATATCTTAGCCAAGTCGTTTCAACGTTACCTGATAATGCAAAGCCTCAATTAGGACCTGACGCAACAGGTGTGGGCTGGGTATATTTATATGCGCTCGTAGATAGAACAGGTAAACACGATATTAGTGAGTTACGCAGTCTACAGGACTGGTTTTTAAAGTATGAATTACAAACTGTCCCAGGGGTTTCTGAAGTGAGCGCTCTAGGGGGGATGGTTAAACAGTATCAGATTAAGGTTGACCCTGATAAGTTGCGTGCCTTTGGTATACCTTTAAATGCTATTCAAATGGCGATTAACCGTGGTAATCAAGAAATTGGTGCCTCTGTTGTCGAACTCTCAGAAGCTGAATATATGGTTCGTGCTACAGGATATCTTGAGAATAAAGAGGATATCGGCAATATCCCATTAGGCGTGAACAATAATGGCACCCCATTACTGCTAAAAGATGTTGCGGATATCGGGACTGGACCGCAAATGCGCCGAGGCGTCGTTGATCTAAACGGTGAAGGTGAGACGGTCGGTGGCATTATTGTGATGCGATTTGGTGAAAATGCCCAAAAGACAATTGATGGCGTTAAAGCTAAATTAGAGACATTAAAAAAGGGCCTTCCTGAGGGCGTGGAAGTTGTGACGGTTTATGACCGCAGTGGCTTAATTGAGAGAGCTGTATCAAACTTAGGGTTTAAACTGCTAGAGGAATTTTTAGTTGTTGCTTTAGTTTGTATGGTTTTTTTGGCGCATGTAAGATCATCACTTGTGGCGATTGTTAGCCTTCCAGTTGGTATTTTAACGGCATTTATTATTATGCACTTGCAGGGTTTGAATGCCAATATCATGTCTTTAGGCGGTATTGCAATTGCAATTGGTGCCATGGTCGATGGCGCCATTGTCATGATTGAAAATATGCATAAACATATGGAACGAACGCCATTGACGCCAGAAAACCGTTGGCAGGTTGTAGCTCGGTCTGCCAGCGAAGTTGGCCCTGCTTTATTTTTTAGTTTACTGATTATTACTGTTAGTTTTTTACCGGTATTTACCCTCGAAGCACAGGAGGGAAGGATGTTTTCACCGCTTGCGTTTACTAAAACGTACGCAATGGCTGTGTCATCAGCGTTAGCTATAACATTAGTTCCAGTGCTAATGGGTTACTTTATTCGCGGAAAAGTACTTCCTGAGCACAAAAACCCGGTTAATCGACTTTTAACAGCAGTATATGTGCCTGTGTTGAGAAAAGTACTGGCGTTTCCGAAGATAACGCTGTTATTTGCATTATTTGTGTTGTTGATTGGTGTGTGGCCACTAAATAAAATTGGTAGTGAATTTATGCCTCCATTAGATGAAGGTGATTTAATGTACATGCCGACAACTTACCCTGGTATTTCTATTGGTAAAGCACGCCAATTAGTGCAACAAATGGATAAGTTAATTTACACTGTGCCCGAAGTTAAAACTGTATTTGGTAAGGTTGGTCGAGCAGACTCCGCAACGGATCCTGCACCTCTGACAATGGTGGAGACGTTTATTCAACTTAAGCCCAAAAGCGAGTGGAGAGAAGGCCTGACTACAGAGAGTTTAAAACAAGAACTAGACTCATTAGTTAAGTTACCAGGTGTGACTAACGCATGGGTAATGCCAATTAAAACCCGAATAGATATGTTGGCGACAGGGATCAAAACACCTGTAGGCATTAAAATTGCTGGACCTAATCTCAAGGAAATTGAAAAAATTGGTAAACAGTTAGAAGAAATCCTTAAAGATGTTAAGGGGACTTCGTCAGTTTATGCTGAAAGAGTTGCAGGCGGACGTTATATTAAAGTTGATATCCAGCGTGAGAATGCTGCTCGATATGGTTTGAATATAGCGGATGTTCAACAGGTTGTGGCCACAGCGATTGGTGGTATGAGTATTTCACAAACCGTTGAAGGGTTAGAGCGATACCCCATTAACCTACGCTATCCTCAGGATTATCGCAATTCACCTGAAGCATTAGCTTTATTGCCTATAGTGACTCCGCAAGGTTTGAGAATTTCTTTGGGTGACGTTGCGGACGTTATTATTGAAAATGGACCTCCGGGTATCAAAAGTGAAAATGCTCGCCTTAATGGTTGGGCTTACATTGATATTGAGGATGTTGATATTGGTAGTTATGTTGATATAGCACAAAAAGTTGTGGATGATAAATTGATATTACCTGCCGGTTACTCTATTACTTGGGCTGGTCAATATGAGTATATGGAAAGAGCTAAAGCAAAGCTTACTTACGTAGTACCATTTACTTTATTTATTATCATTATTTTATTGTTCATGAATTTCCGCAATGTTGTTGAAGTTGGAATTATTGTGGGGACATTGCCTTTTGCCATGGTGGGCAGTATTTGGTTAATGTATTTACAAGGTTTCAATTTTTCAGTTGCAGTAGGAGTCGGTTTTATTGCATTGGCGGGTGTCGCTGTCGAAATCGGCGTCATTATGCTTGTTTATTTAAACCAAGCCTATAGAGAAGCGATTGATCATAGTTCACAGCAGCTAGAAAAATTTGATGAACTAAAGTTGACTCAATCTGTTATTCAAGGTGCAGGTATGCGCGTACGTCCTGTAATGATGACGGCAGCAGCAATCATAGCTGGATTATTGCCTATCCTTTATGGTACTGGAACCGGTTCCGAGGTGATGAGTAGGATTGCTGCACCAATGGTCGGCGGAATGGTTAGTGCAATCATACTGACACTATTAATTGTCCCCGTTGTATTCTTTTTATGGCGTCGTACTAAATTGATACATGAGGAATGATAATATTTAGTTGATTAGGATAACGATGCAGATAAAAATTTGCATCGTTATTTTATATTAGATTGATTTTTATCATATTTTTTTATTTTAAAATGTTATTTTTATTTTCATTAAATTATGTTTTTCAAATAAATTTTCATTGCTAAATGCAGTATTTTTCACTACTATTATTTGATAATCATTGGAGATATATTTTGCGTAGAATCCACTTAATCATGATGTTTGTTTTACTGACGTTTGTCGGTCAAACTTTTGCGTCTGTGATTATGCCTGGTACTATGCCAATGAATTCAATGACGACTTCAAATATGCCTGCTGAAAATGGCAAAGCATGTCATGACGCTAGTATGCAAATGAACATGAACATGGATATGAGTGATGATGCGGATGATAGTTGCTGCGCCCAAGCGTGCCATTGTCCTGTCGGATCATGTTTATCAGTCGCTTTAACGATGGCGATGCCAACGCTTAAATCAGAAGTCAGCTTAGTTAATGCCGCAACAATGTTTACCTCAGCACTAATGCCTCAGTATCGTTCTTCTTTATACCGTCCTCCAATATTTGCCTAACATAGGCACAGTTACGCCTTTTTTTTGCTAGCTGTCCTAGCCAATCATGTAGTTTCAATTTTTTAACCTTTTGGTTAATAAACTGACATTAAACCGCGTTGTTTAATGTGACGAAATTTGATTTGGAGGCAATATTATGTCTGCTCTATATCGCAATTCTATTAGTTTTTTTCGTGTCATAGGTACTATTTTTATTCTGCAAACTATGGGAGGGATATTAATTGCCCGTGCAGCAGAGCCCGGCACTACGGAGCCATTACTCACCGTTTATAAAGATGCTAATTGCGGCTGTTGTGAGAAATGGCTAACGCATATTAGTGAGCGTGGATTTAGTGTTAGTGCCCACAATATTAACAACCTTTATGAGTTTAAACAGTCAAAGGGCATTCCTGCTTCAATGCAATCTTGCCATACCGCAGTGTCATCTCAAGGTTATGTGTTTGAAGGACATGTCCCTGCAAAATTGATTAGTCGTTTTTTAGCCACCCCTCCTAAAGATGCTATCGGCTTAACCGTACCCGCTATGCCAGTGGGCAGCCCTGGCATGGAATACCAAGATAAATTTATGCCATATCAAGTCTTACTGTTGAAAAAAGATGGCAGTAGTGAAGTTTACGCCCAAGTGAACTCTCTTGAGGAGTCTGTGCAATGAATTCGCAATACATGATAAAACCGATGATTCAAACGCCAGACAGTGACCCCAACCACAGCCGACGCCGGTTTGTATTTGGTGCATCCGCCATGTTGGCATTGATGTCGATCCCTTACCCTAAAAATGCCATTGCCAATGCGTTAAGCCAATCGTTGAGCCAGCTCTCTGGCAAAGTGTTTGACTTATCAATTGACTATAAAATGGTTAACTTTACCGGAAAATCTGCTCGGGCCACTGTGGTCAACCAACTACTGCCCGCGCCGTTATTACGTTGGAAAGAAGGTGAAACTGTCACTTTAAGAGTAAAAAATAATCTCGACCATGATAGTTCTATTCACTGGCACGGTATTATTTTACCCACTGAAATGGACGGTGTGCCTGGCTTTAGCTTTGATGGTATTAAACCAGGTGAAACATTTGAGTATCAATTTACCGTCCAGCAAAGTGGCACATATTGGTATCACAGTCATTCAGGCTATCAAGAACAAACCGGTTTATTCGGCGCTATTGTGATTGATCCTGCGACCCCCGATCCGGTCATATATGATCGTGACTATGTGATCATGCTGTCTGATTGGTCTGACGAAGCCCCTGAAAACATTTATGCCAAATTAAAGAAACAAGCCGATTACTATAATTACCGTGAGCGTACGGTAATGGATTTTTTCTCTGACGTAGATAAAAATGGTTTAGCCAATACGTGGAACGCTCGTTCGATGTGGAATAACGCGCGCATGAGTGACAGAGACATATCTGATGTTACGGGTTCAACTTACACCTATTTAATGAATGGCAATCCTCCGCAACAGGGCTGGCAAGGGTTGTTTGAACTAGGTGATAAAGTGCGCTTACGCTTTATAAATAGTTCTGCGATGACCATATTTGATGTGCGTATACCGGGTCTTAAAATGACTGTTGTTGCCAGTGATGGTCAGAACATTCAACCGGTGTCTGTGGATGAATTTCGAATAGGTGTTGCTGAAACCTATGATGTGGTTATTGAGCCAGAGGTTGATAATGCCTATTGTATTTTTGCTCAGAGTATCGACCGCACCGGTTTTACGGTAGGTAACCTTACCTCAGATCCCAGTTTACATTCTCCTATTCCCCCAATGGATCCAAGGCCTGTCCTTGGCCACAGTGATATGGGTATGGACATGAGTGACATGGATATGTCAGGCATGGACCACAGCAAGATGGCTATGGGCGGCGGCGATATGTCAGGCATGGACCACAGCAAGATGGCTATGGGCGGCGGCGATATGTCAGGCATGGACCACAGCAAGATGGCTATGGGCGGCGGTGATATGTCAAGCATGGATCACAGCAAGATGGCTATGGGCGGCGGTGATATGTCAGGCATGGATCACAGCAAGATGGCTATGGGTGGCGGTGATATGTCAGGGATGGAACACAGCAAAATGGCAATGGACGCTGCGAAAGCGACAGTCTCAGGACTAGGGCTTGCAGGCTTTGGCAGTAACAATGAAATTAAACACATTGACACCGAGTTCGGCCCACAAGTGGATATGCGTGCCGATGCCCCAAAAAGTGGCTTACACGACCCCGGGATTGGATTGCGTGACCATCAACAGCAATTTAACCGCAAAGTATTAACTTATGGCGACATTAAAGGCTTACATCCTACCTACGACACACGCCAACCTAGCCGCGAAATTCAACTGCATTTAACCGGCAATATGAACCGCTATATGTGGTCTGTGAATGGGGTGAAATTTATGGACGCCGCGCCATTAGAGTTTGAATACGGAGAAAGACTGCGGATCACCTTAGTGAACGACACGATGATGACTCACCCTATGCATTTGCATGGTATGTGGAGTGAGTTAGAAACAGGCGACCCTGATTTTATTCCCCGTAAGCACACTGTATTAGTTCAGCCGGGTTCTAAGATCAGTTACTTAGTCACCGCCGATGCAAAAGGGCAATGGGCATATCATTGCCACTTGTTATTCCACATGCCAGGCATGTTCAGAAAAGTCGTGGTGAAATAAGGGGAATACAGATGAATAAAACGAATTTAATGGCCTTGGGACTGTTGAGTCTGAGCGCCACATTGACTAGCTCAGCTGTGTTTGCCGGCGGTAATGATGACCCTCTATTAACAAAAGTCATGCTGGATCAATTTGAAAAAGGCGTGGATCCGCAAGATCCCACCCAGTTTAGTGCACAAGCCTGGTTAGGTTACGATTTGAATAAGTTGTGGCTTAAAACTGAAGGTGAATATTCAAATAGTGATAAGCAAGATCTTGAAATTCAGGCTCTTTACAGTAAGCCCATCGCACCATACTGGGATGTACAATTCGGTATTAAAACCGATATCAAACCGACGCCGACTCGTAATTGGGCTGTGATTGGGGTTCAAGGGTTAGCGCCATATTTCTTTGATATTGACGCGGCCTTATTTATAGGTGACCAAGGCCGTACGGCTATGCGCTTGAGTGCGGAATATGAACTCTTAATCACTCAAAAGTTGATACTCACACCTGAAGTAGAAGTTAATTTATTTGGTAAGGACGATGCTGAACTTGGAATAGGCTCTGGCTTATCTGACGTCAGTGCAGGGCTGCGATTGAGATACGAGATTGTTAGAGAGTTCGCACCCTATATCGGTGTGGATTGGCGTCAGAAACTCGGTAATACCGCCGAATACAGCCGAAATGAAGGGGAAGATACACAAGAAACCCAGTTTGTTATTGGTTTTAGAGCGTGGTTCTAAGACCTCGTTCGTACACTGAGTTATAAGCTTGGTGCCAATATGTTAGCTCAGCCAATATTTAATCATTTATGTAAACCGTTTTCGATCGTTAAAAACAATATAAAAGGAAATATCATGAAATTATTTAACAACGTTTTAGTCGTAACAAGTCTATTCTTGAGTGCTTCAGCATTTGCTCATGTCGGACTGAGCAGTTCTATGCCCGCTAACGGTGCCATGCTAAGTCAAGCCCCAACAACGCTTGAACTGACCTTTACGGCTCCGGTACGTTTGGTCAAATTAACAATGCAAGATGAGAAGCAGCAAAGCGTACCGTTAACATTACCTTCAAGTGCGGCCAGTCAAGCTGAATTTTCATTCGCCCTACCAGCATTAAACGCAGCTAATTACACAGTTAACTGGATGATCATGGGTGACGACGGTCATAAGATGAAAGGCAACATGAGCTTTATGCTACATAACTCTGGTATGAACACTCGCAGTGCAACGCCTATGACAATGGAGCATGAGACTAGCGAGCACACTGCACATCAATAAGTGGATGAGTAAACATGATATTAACCGTGTTTGACATATCGGTGTTGATATCTAAATGGGTTATTTATCTTAGTGTTGCCGCCGTTATTGGCGGCACATTGATGCAATATCTCATTAAGGGCCAACCGAACCTAGGCATTAGCGTTACAAAATATACCGGCCTAGGTGCTGTTTTGGGGTTGATTGCCGTTAGTATCAATTATTTTGCGCAAATAGGGGCTTTTGCTGAAAACGGCTTGATGGGAATGTTCGATGCGCAGATGCATGCTTTTCTGTGGCCAACCCAGGTAGGGCAAACTGTGCTTTGGCGCTTAATCGGTTTTGGGTTAATGCTAGTGGCTAGTGGTTTACTGTTACATAAGAACCGCTATCTCAAAACGTTTTCTGCGGTATTAGCCATTATCAGCAGTCTGTTAATTGCTGTCACGTTTACTCTTATTGGCCATAGCACTGAACTGGGATTGCTTGCTCAAGGCTTGATATTGATACACGTTTTGATCATTGGCAGTTGGATAGGCGCTTTTTATCCATTATGGAAATTATGTAGCACCGATGACAACATCGTCATAAAGAATGTCATGGATACATTTGGTCGTTTAGGCATAGTGATTGTCATTCTAGTGTTGCTTTCAGGCATGGGAATGGTGTGGATGTTGTTTGATAGCCCCACTGAATTATTCAGTTCCGATTATGGTATCGCGGTCACCATCAAGCTCTGTTTGGTGGCTATCATTTTGCTTATAGCAGCATGGCATAAATTGGTTTTAGTACCGAAATTAACGATTGCGCCTCCATCATTTGCAAAACAAAAACTACAAAAATCGATTGGATTAGAAGCATTAATAGCAGTACTGATATTAGCGACAACAGCGGTACTTTCGAGCGTGCTTGGTCCTATGAGTCTTGGATAATCACTATAAATTGACAGAGAGATAAAAATGAAAAATAGACCTTTAACAATACTCATAACCACCGGGATATTACTGATGTCCGCAGGACAAAGCTCATTGAGCTTTGCCCATGGTGATGAAACTCACCCTATAGAACAAAAAGCGTTTATCGGTGTTGATTCCGCCGCGGGCAATGTCGTCAAACAATTTCATGCTGCATTACAAACGGGCAATGAGGTTATTGTTAGGCAGTTATTAGCAGCCAATGTTCAAATTTATGAAGGTGGAAAAGTAGAGCGTTCACTTACAGATTATGCCAATCATCATATGCTTGCGGATATGGCCTACTTAAAAGGGTTAACCATAACGCCAAAAGAACACCAAATAACGATTACGGGTGACGTTGCCATTTCAACGTCAATAAGTCACGCCCAAGGTGAATATAAGGGTAAAAGTATTGACTCGATGGCCATGGAAACGCTTGTGTTAATTAAACAAGTGGATGGTAGTTGGAAAATAACCCACGTGCACTGGTCGTAACTAATAACAATTTCATCAACCAGATAAAGGATTATCTTGAGTTCCTTTGTAGGTGCTCCCAAGAAAACCACAAAGACTCAGGTCATGTTAATGCATGATATTTTATGGAAAAGGATTTCCATTTTTTATATAAAAAGACCGGAATAATTCCAGTCCTTTTACAAGCCATATTTAAATATTAACTTTAAATAAGTTTCATAGTTGTAATGCAAGTTCTATCGTTATTGAAAGTAGACAATACTTCTCTCGCCACTCTTTTGCTTCCGTCTTTTGGTTCATAGTAAATATTAAATGCTAAATTGCTATCTTTTGGAACCCAAAAGTCTATAAATCCATCACTTTGTGTCGTCATTTTTTTGTCTATTAATGTTTCACCTGTGTCAGTATCAATCATGACAACTTTCATTGTTTGATTTTTTATCTCACCGGTACAACCTGTTAAAACATGATTGGTACATGGGTGAGAACTATTAATGTAAGGAGCTATTGAAAGAAAGAATTGATCTTTTGGTATAGCTACAGAACTACTTTTTCCATCTGCGAAAGTTGCAACTATTTTGTTGGGTAGAACTTTTATCATTATCCCATCATTATTTTTGTATAGTGTATGAGCTGTCGTGACAGCACTTTTGTAATCTAACTTTTTGAATGATTCAGAATCTATCGTTGTAGCATATGATTGACTTGAAAATGCAACTATAAGTGCTAATAGAATGTGTTTTTTAATCATGGTCTGAGTTTTCCTATATAGTGTATAAAATATTTTTATTTAAACGTGCCTCGCTTATTTTTATTGTAACGTTTGTGGTTTTATATATATTGATCTAATTAACATTATTGATGTCGGCCTGATATTTTTGGTCGTTTGTTTTTTTGTTTTTTAAATATATGCTTTAACGCTCTATTCTCCTAGGTTTTTAACTCAGGTTTTAAACTTGCGTCTTTTTTAATTTTTCTACCTAAGTTTTTAACTTGGGTTTTAAACCTATGTCTTATTTTAAATTAATATTTATGTCGGTTTGATATTTTTTGTTGTGAAATAGATCACTGTTAAAAATGCTCTAGTTTGTATTATCGATTGGGTTTGTAATTTATTTGTTTATCTTTGGTTTTAGTTTTACTTAATATGGTTTCTTATTTGTAACTTAACGTTAATAAGGTTTATATGTTTAAATATAATAAATATGTTTTGGTGCTATTAGCAATGAGTAATAATGCATTCTCTAATGGTGATATTGAAAGTTTTTCTGAATGGATACACAATGGTAATGTTGGAGGTACAGCGAAATCGTACTATTTCGAACAAGATTTTGACGATTCAAATGCAGAGAATAGCTCGATTTGGGTGAATGGTGGTAATGTTACTTTTAATACATCAGAGTTTAATGGGTTTAAATTGGGAGGAGAAGTACAGGGATCATACGTTAGTAACATCAATGATGATGATGATAGAACTGCGGGCAGTATAAACGCACAAGGTCTTGTATTATCGGAAGCTTTTTTGAGGTATCAGTTTGGTGATACGGTGTTTTCTGGAGGTAGGCAACACTTTTCATCACCCTTGATCGCTAACTCAGGTTCAAGATTAATAAAAGAGTCTTTTGAAATGTATCAGGTATCTTCAAGTCATTTTGAGGATACTGATATTTCGATTGGTTATGTGACTAAATATCAGACTCGAACAGATAAATCATTTTATGTTGATAATGAATTTGTTGATTTTGATTATAATGGTTCTGGTTCCCCTGGCGACTTTTATAAAATAGGCAATGATGGCGTCTTTTTCGCACAAGTTAATAAACGGATAGCTAAAAAAGTTAAAATTAACTCACAGTACGCAAATGTAATAAATGAAGTCCAAGCTCTCTATGCGGATGTAGAATATACATTGCCAACTAACTTTAACAGTTATATTGCAATGCAATATTACAAAACTAAGTGGGATAAAAATGAGCTAGTCGATAATGATCTTTTGGGCTTTAAAATAGGTTTCAGTCAGGGAGGAGTAGATTTTTTCGCTGGTTATACATTAGCTGGAGGAAATGAAGGAGAAAATAGAGTTTTTAGAGGCATAGGTCAAGGAGCTTATTATCAGTTTACTGCCACTACTAAAACTGCGGGTGTTGCTGCATTTGAAGCGGGCACAAATTCGTATCAACTGGGGTTAGGTTCTACTATCTCTAATGTTAAAGGTAAATTATTTTATACATCTTTTGACAATCCCATAGTTGGAAAAGATTTAAATGAATGGACGGTTAACCTTGCATATCAATTGGATGGTAAACTCGAAAATTTCGGTATATCAATTGATTTTTCAATATTGGATTATGAAAACAATCAAAAAGACGCTACAGATTTAAGAACGAAATTCACTTACAGCTTTTAAAAATTGTAAATGCTTTTGACAAATGTTAATTCCCTAATAATTATATTGTAATTGTAAATTCAGGTCGTGTTAATGTGCTTGGGTTTACAATTTTACATGAAAAATATGTCTAGATGATTAAAGTTGAAAAACTTGTTATTTGATAATTTATCAATATCTACGTTTACAAAAAAATTCATCTTGAATGTATTTTAGAACCAGGGGGTACAAACATAAGGGTGTTTTATGATTTTTTTTAGATCACTAACAGTAGTGGCTAAAAAATATCAGCTGCTACTTTATAAGACAGCTTTAGAGAAATAGCTAAATATAATGTGACCAAGTCCGCTAATTACTACTTTCATACACGTAGTGTTCTCTATAATCTTTAAGGTAAATATCATTGTTCCTCAAATAAGTCCCGTAGTTATGGACAATGTAATTTGAGAACAGTGTTTGATTTTGATTATTTGAAGCTTTGATGTCGGTTCTAATATTTTGCATGCCAGATCGCCTATTAATACTGATGTACATTAGAAAGCAGGGCGGGATCATACTTTGTTAACAGTAGGGAACTTTTTCGTATCGGCATGATCTGATCAGGCATGTTAATCTACTGAACCTAATCCATGTCCTTATTTGAACACTTGAAACTTATCGAAGAC
>NZ_WSRZ01000039.1 GCF_009828585.1 Shewanella litoralis
AACTGAGCGATAGCCAGCTGAACCAGTTGCTTCATAAAATCAGCAAAGGCGGCTTTGCGGAGCTGATTATGAAAAGGTTTGTAAGCCACATTATCATTTTCTGTCAGACACATACCATTAAACTGACGATGTAAGTCAGCAATGGCATGGCAGTTACCTTTGCTCAACGCAGAGACCAAACTCGGCACCAATAGTTCAGGTAATACAGCGCGATTTCGCTGTATAAACCCTGTGCGCTTAGCCATTTTTTGAAGGATGTCTGCATTGAAGAATTGCATAAATTGCTTTTTTAAGGTGATAATTGTCATCGGCTTTATTTATTGGTCATGTTGATTTGTTTGGCGACAATTATCAGATCATAAATAAGGCCTTTTTTCTATCTAAAATATAAGTTTATTGCTAAAGATCCTGTCTATGTGGACTTGATAGAATAAAGAACACAATTAGATTTCAAGAAAGTGGCCCAAGTAAATGGGAAAGTGGAAGTAAAGACGAGGTAGAAGTGACTATGGATTTTGCATTAAAAGTTCATGAATTACTACCTCCGCAACCATGGAAACCAGGAGGCCAACATCCGGTAATAAAAGAATTAAAATGTACACCCAAAGAATACTCTCAAGCAGTAAGTCTGCTTGTTGAGGAAGGATTACGGAATAACCAGAAAGACGGTGTTGTGTATGATCAAGAAGGAAATGTACTTTGTTTTGATCCTGAAAGAGTCGATCCTGAAACTATGGAGTTAATAGATGCCTAACAAGGGTTTTCAAGTCGGACAAACTACAGTTGGCCTTTGTTCGTGCCTCACTTATTTTAGCCAACTGCAACTTGCCGCTTAAAACGGCGTTAGGTACACATGAAAATTTTGGCTTTATTATCAAGTATTGCGGTTTTGTCCGGTTGTGCAGGAACATCAGAAGTACAAAACTCCAAAAGTTGTGACGTGTATACATACTTCGATAATGCCCAAAATAACTTTTCAGGTTTGGTGTATTTAGAACCGAGTTTTGAACGACAACTGACTTCTCAAATACCTAATTATGAAGAAAGTAATACATACTGTTGGTACTCTAAGCAAAACAGTTTAGTTGGTAAATTAGTAGTAACAGATTATAAGCCTTCAATCGCACATGTATTTGAGCGGAAATCCAGAGGCTGGACGTTAGTCGAAAGTCATGAGGTAATTAATTTGCCTGCGCATCAGTGATAAAGTGTACCTAATCGGGTAGCCGGAGGTATCTAGCCTCCAGCCCCCACACCACCATGCATGCGGCTCCGCACAGGGCGGTTCATTTAGAACACCTAACTAGCTTTCTGGTTAGGATATTGAACTGCGATCCATCCGTCTCTCAATGAATATAATCCTGCTTTCTTAACTATTTATTCGAGCTTGGCATTACTCAGCGCTTGCTGTATCCCTGGTGTTTTAGAGCTACGCCAAGGGCCTTTGCTTGTGATCCCACAACCAACAGCCACTTGGATCCTGACGCCACGTTTAAGTAAGTTTTGTACCTTAGTCCGCGGTTTTCGCCACTGACGCCAGTAACACATACGAACACGACGTCGGATCCAATGGTCATTCTTTATAAATAATCAGCGACACACCCTTGATAGGCGTTAGCGATGCCAAAGTAATTGATCCAGCCTTGCATGTATTGACGCACTTTAAACAGCTGATAACTCATACTCACGCCCCAATTTCGGTTCGTTAGCCGTCTCATCTTTTGTTTGAAAATGTGTAATGTTTTAGCATGCCACTGGATCTTTCCTCGGTTAAATGTAAACCCAAGAAACTTGCTTTGAGCGACCTTAACCACTTGGCTTTTCTGTTCATTAACGACTAGTTTTAGCTTAATGGCCAGATATTGAGTAATGCTCTTGAGTACTCGATCTCCCGCCCGAATAGACTTTATCAAAATGATAAAGTCGTCCGCGTAGCGGGCGAATTTGTGCCCTCGGCTTTCCAGCTCTTTATCCAGACTATCCAACATAATGTTAGAAAGTAATGGTGAGAGTGGACCGCCTTGAGGCACACCTTCAAAGCTTGCTTCAAATTGGTCATCGACCATCACCCCTGCTCGTAGGTACTTACCGATAAGCGCTAATAGGCGCTAATAGGCGCTTATCCTGTACTTTATTCCTTAGTTGAGTCATCAATAAATCATGATTAACTCGGTCAAAGAACTTAGACAGATCAACATCGACGGCAAATTTGCGTTTCTGTTTGATGATATCCCTTACTTGCAGTACCGCTAAATTTAGTGGGGTCAGTGTAAACTTTAAATTTAGTGGGGTCAGTGTAAACTTTATGTCATTGCACTAAATCCGAAGCTCTAACACACTTTTGTCCAAAAACGAGTTGTTCTTAGCTTTCAAATGCCAAAGTTCAACTCTGAACTTGAGGCCGTTGAAGATTATTTATAAAAGAATACGTGTTCTGAGCATGACACCACAAAATTTGTGGTTATAGGTCAAAATCACAAGGCATAAAGAAACACCTGGATCCCGGCTCAACAGCACTGCCGGGACGACGAGAAAGGGGTTTAGTAAACGAACCATGGTTGAAGAGTTAAGTCAGAACATACGTTTATTGCTTGGTATAACTAATCCGATACACTGCATTGGCAAAGTCATCTGATACTAAAATAGAGCCGTCTGTTAAGGTCATTACATCCACTGGGCGGCCCCAGCTTTGCTCGCCGTCAAGCCAGCCGGTAGCGAAGGGTTGATAGTCGATAACCTTATTTCCTTCAAGGACCACTTGCATGATGCGGTAACCGACTTTGTTCGTGCGGTTCCACGAGCCGTGTTGGGCAATGAATATTGAATGGTGATATGTGGTTGGGAATAGTGTCCCTTGATAAAACTCCATGCCTAATGCCGCAACATGAGCGCCTAAAGCTAATGTTGGAGGTGTGTTAAGTTTGGCGGTTTTGGTGTTGGAAAAATCAGGATCGCCAATGTCAGTGTTGTGCACATAGGGAAAACCAAAGTGTTGGCCTGTTTGAGTGACATGATTAAGTTCATCATCGGGTAAATCGTCGCCCATCATGTCGCGGCCGTTGTCGGTAAACCATAAGTCGCCTGTAACGGGGTGGAAATCAAACCCCACACTATTACGCACACCTTTAGCGACAATTGTAGTTTGTTTGGTGTCGATATTGAGTTTTAAGATGGATGCGAAAGGCAGCTCACTTTCACACACATTACAGGGCGCACCTACGGGAATATACAAGTGTCCATCTGGCCCAAAGGCAATGAACTTCCAACCATGATGGGCTTTATTGGGCAGCTTATCGTAAACCAACTCAGGCGTTGGAATATCCGGTAAGCTGTTTTCAATATTAGGGTAACGCCAAATTTTATCGACTTCAGCCACATACAAACTGCCATTATGAAATGCTAAACCCGATGGCATAAACAAATCTTTAGCGATAACGATTTGTTTATCGGCTTTATAATCATTATCACTGTCAATAAGTGCATAAACATTGCCAGCCTTGCGACTGCCAACAAATACCGTGCCTTTGTCACCCAGCGCCATTTGGCGTGCGTTTTCGATATTGTCAGCGTAAATATCAATACTAAACCCCTGTGGGAGTTGTATTTTATTTAACGGTAACGCGGACACAGAAAAACTTAACCCCAAGCCACAGGTTAGGGCGGTTAACAATGTCGTTGGCTTTATCATTGCTCATTCCTTTTGCTGCTATTTAATCAACACTGACTATCGCGTGTTACCAATCTTTAATAATATCTTTGACCATGGCAGCGGTGTTTTCAGGTTGCTCTAATGGGAACATATGGCCGCCGTTAGGCAATGCGATTAATTCAATATCATTAAGTTTGGCGAAACGAACAAAGTGCTTTATTGGAAATATATTAGTCTTTTCGCCGTAAATTAGTTTAGCAGGCACGGTAAGTTTGTTTTTGTATTTAACCAGGTTAGTCGGTAAATGCCTGAATATGTCAGCTTCTACTGTAGGAGAGAAGGTCAGCTCAAGGCGTTTATTGCGCAGCACAACACTGGATGTTGCATAGTCTTGTAAGCAACGTGGGTCGAAATTTTTAAACAATGTTTTCTGTGAAAAATAATCAACTAAATTGGTGTTTTCTGGCCATTGGTTCTGCCGAGTTTTCGCTTTTCCTGCCGGAGATAATTTATCAATATAAGGCGTTCGTTTAATAACGCTTAACAAATGCGAGAATGCACCAGTGACCACAGGGGGATCTAACATCACCAACCCACGAAACAACTCAGGGTGTTGGCAGGCTGCAATAAATGAAATAACCCCGCCAAAAGAGTGACCGACACAAATCACTGGCTCATGTTGTTTTTTAATAAATTCTATTAATTCAGTAACAAGGTGTTGCCAGTTGCTATGAATAGGATATAGCGCATTGTGGCCAAATTGATTGTGAGCAACCGTGCGGTAGTCTGTTTCAAATTCAGTCAAAAAGGTTTTATAGCTACCCGCAGGAAAGCCATTGGCATGCACTAGGTTAATTAATGGTTTAGTCATAAAGTCTCTAATAGATTACGCACTGTTTGCTATCAAATAAAATCATCTATGAGTGAGGTTTTATAACATAGATAACAAACAGTGCGTTTAATCAATAATACCTAGAATATGGTGGTTGGGTTTATTTGAGTCAGCTCTTCAAATTCTGGTGCTCGATTTTGTGCTTTAGCTTTAAATATTTCCATCATATCGTTTTGCGGTTGGAACATGCCGCTTTGCCAGACAGACATATAATTGAGGCTGTCTGCAACGCTGTGATCGCGCGCATAGTTAATCATCTCTTTACAGCCGGCCACCGCAAGTGGCGAACGAGAGGCAATGTCTTCGGCAATGGCAAGAACCGCCGTAAGCATTGATGGGTGATCGTCAAACACTTGATTGACTAAACCAGCTTGTTTGGCTTCTGCCGCTGGCATTCTGCGACCTGTGTAGGCAAGCTCTTTGACTAAACCGATAGAGATAAGCTTAGGCAAACGTTGTAATGTCCCGACATCGGCGGTCATGCCGAGTTTGGTTTCTTCGATACTGAAAAAAGCATCACTGGTGCAGTATCGGCAATCGGCGGCGGTGACCATATCTACCGCGCCGCCAATACAACCACCTTGAATGGCCATTAACACGGGCATACGCACAGATTCTAATACCGAGAAGCAGTCTTGCAATTTAAGCACTAAACGGCGTAATTGTTCATGCTTACGGCCCAACTCAACATTGTCTGTACCCGTGTTGGCACTGAATACCGCGAGATCCATTCCCGCAGAAAAGTGCTTACCGGTTGATGAAATCACAATGGCTCGAGCAGCCGATTGATTATTAATGTCGTGGATAACGCTTGGAAACTCATGCCAGAAATCGACATTCATTGAATTTAACGCATCGGGTCTGGTTAAGATGATGTGTGCCACTTTGTTATTAATATCAACGCTCAAGGTTTTGTAGGTTTTTTGTGTGGTCATGTCTATGTCCTTATAGTTGTTTTTATTATGCTTGCTTTATAGTTTTAGTATTTGTTTCAGCTATGGGTCTAACAAGGTTAACGCTCTAGTGACCGTGCTTTGTAACTAGAGCGCTATTTACAAGGCGCTAGTTACAAAGTCAGGGTGATATTACGGTCTTCAATGATTGCGGCATCGAGTGCGGCCAATATTGCGTGCCTCATTTTGAGCTTTGTTCCGTGATGGGCTGCCATATTGAGGGTTTGCATGTGTTTAGCGACCATCATCGCGGTAGTCATTAATTGTTCTGGCTCAACTACGTTATCTAGGAAGCCCGCTTCAACGGCTGCTTCTGGGCTAAATAATTCTGCATTAATGACCGCGCGAGTAAGGAAGTTTGTCGGAATGCGATTACGGGCGATTTCAATGCCGGCCTGGTGCATTGTCATGCCAATAGCGACTTCGTTTAAGCCAATTTTGAACTCACCAGCACAGCCTAGTCGGTAATCACAGCTGAGCATTAAAAATGCACCTTTGGCGATGGCATGACCGCTACACACACCAATAATTGGAGTAGGAAAGGCCAACATTCTGCGCGACAAAGTAGAGCCTGCAGTGACCAGGGCAATGGCAGCTTCTGAGCTTTGTTTCATGGTCTTTAAATCAAAGCCGCCAGAGAAAATACCGGCCTGGCCTGTGAGGATCACCACCGCGGCTTGTTGCTCTGCTGCATCTAAAGCGAGATTGATTTGTGCTATCACTTCAGGTGATATGGCATTCACTTTGCCATTATTTAAACTGATGATATGGACATTATCTTCAATGGTTACGTTAACTAATTGCATACTTCACCTAATTCTTTATACGTTATTGTTTGTTTTAAGATATTTAGTCGGTTTCAAAGCAGCTTGACTCTAGCTTTGTGCGGTTGATGCGCTTAGCTGTTTAGCTTTGATATATTTAGTATTTAACATACCGACTAAAATGCCTGCGGTAAATAGCATTGTTAGTGTGTAAATGGCTGGCGTGAATGACATTTTATAATTGGCGAGTAAGGTTAGTGCCATAAACATCGATAACGTGCTGTTTTGCAGGCCGACCTCAATGGTGATTGATGTTCGCTGTGCAAAGTTAAGCCCGAACCATTTGCTTGAGTAATATCCCAATAACATGGTTGATATATTAAGGATCACTGACACAGGCCCTGCAGCAATTAACGCAGGAATGACAATATCTTGTTGAATATACGTTAAAAATATTATCAATAAGGTTAAAAATAAAATGCCAAACCGTGACACATGTACCTGAGTACTGTCTGCGATTTTTGGCGCGTATCGTCTTACCAGCATGCCCAGTGCAATAGGCACAATAGTCAGTTTCATTAGGCTTATCATGGTGGCGATAATGGGTAACTGAAATTCACTGCCTTCACCCATAAAGTGGATCAATGAATAATTGAGCACCACAGGTATGGTAAACACCGTAATTAAACTGGCCACAGCGGTCATGGTGACCGACAAGGCAACATCGGCCTTAGCAAGGTGTGAAAACATATTTGATGTGGTGCCACCGGGACATAACACTAATAGCATGACCCCTACAGCGTATTCTGGTTCTAACGGCATAATATTGGCCAATGCAAAACCAATGATGGGAAGCAGCAATAATTGATTGGTTAAGCCAACGGCCACCGCTTTTGGGTATTGTATGATCCGTTTGAAATCATTGACCACCAGCGACAAACCCATTCCCATCATAATCAAAAAGATACAAACAGGAATAACCTGTGTATTAACCAACGTAATCAATTCCATATTATCCATAATAACCTCCAGTAAAAACGTTAAACCTTAGCTAGCAATCGTAAAAGCCAGGTAATCGTTAGGGAAAACATCCGTTTTAGATCTGTGTATTCAATCATGAGCTCGCAGCAGTGCGGGCGAGCTGACTACTTGCTCATACCATTTGGGTTAACCACTATGCCCACCGAAGCATCGGCAGTGCCCGCCAACACCGTTTGATAAACATCGTTAACTTGCTTGAGGTCGTGTAAATGATGAGTTGAGATATTGCTCTTGCAAAAATCGATATAACCGAGCAAGGCGAGGCCCATTTGTTTCATCGTTTCTGTTGTGCCCCAATCTTTACTGCGTTTTTTAAGCTGAGTTGGGGCAAAAAAGAACGTCGGCGTCGCGCCAGGAAGATAGGTTTCTGCACCTGCTTGGCTGATATCGATGTCGTTGTGATGTGTTGCACCAATGCGACAAGAGTAGGTGAGCTGTGCACCAAAATGATGGTGAATAGCTGCTAAGGTGGTTTTTCCGCCAGCCATGTCGACGAGTATTGATGCTACTGTTGGGTCTAGCTCGCTGATTTGTTGATAACTGATGACCTTATCGTAACAACCCAGCGACTCAACAAAGGCTTTATTTGCTTGCGAGGTGATGCCGATGGCGGGACGTTCTCCACGCTGCTTGATGCAGTAAGCAAGGGCAATACTGGTTTTACTTGATGCACTTGTAATGAGATATTGCTGGGCAGCAAAATACTGGTTGTCGAACATAAAGTCGTCAACCAACCAGGAGGTGGTAAATAATCCGCGCAATAAAATATCGTAGTCTTCGTTTTGCTCGCGGTAAAAGGGATTCGCACCCACACGGTCGAAATGATTGTAAACTGGAGATAAGCCTTCTCTACAAGGATTAACATCACTAAAACCATGCTGCGAAACATGGCCTGCCACGATTAGCAGGTGGGTGGCCATGGGCATAAATCCCCACACTCGTTCACCCACTAATATCTGATCGTTTTTAGATTTAATCACTTCGGCATAGCCCATTACGGGCAAGCGTCCCCAATGTTGAGGCTCATTTGACGGGAAAAAACGCCAATATCCTAGGGCATCACCGGCAATACCGTAGCTGATATTATTAGCTGTGAGCGCAAATTTATCGACCCGCAATAACACTTCGTTGTGCGCCATTGGCATAGAGATATCGACATCGATAACCCGAGTGGATTGGAGATCATTCTTGCTGACTTCAAATACTGCAGCACGGTTAGGGGTAAATTGGGTAGCCGTCATAAATCACCTTTTTGTTATTATTTTATGGAAGTTAAAAAATCACTTATGGCCTTATTTACGTCGTTGGGTCTTTCATGTTGGATCCAGTGACTGGTTTGAGAAAAGCGTTTAATGGTGCAGTTAGGCACGTATTCAGTTAAGCCTTCGAGGTTTTCATTCACAAATGCCAAATCATGTTCACCCCATAACACCAGTGTGGGCAGGTTAATGCGAATATTAGGTATTTTAAGCTCACAAGTGTGTTTAACCTGTGCACCGGATGAGACGTTGGTGTCATGCTTAACATCACTCTGGGTGTCGTTACGCGCTAGTTGTGGCATGGCGCGATAATATTGCAACATGCCCTTAATCGCGCCCGGTTGTCGCCATACCTGCTTATATGTGTCTAATACCTCATGAGTAAAAACAGCGGGTTGCTGGCTTTGCATAATCTTATCGACTAAGTAACGGTAATCATCTTGTGTTAGTAGGTTTTCCGCTTCAGGACCAATAAGCTCATGAATATAAGCACTTTTACTGCGTTGATTTGAATTGTTGATCATCTCACGGGTAAAGGTACTCGGGTGCGCGGCATTTAATATCACTAAACGGTTTAATAACGCGGCGTTAAAAGCGGCTAATGGCCAGGCGATAGCGCCGCCCCAATCATGGGCAATCAAGGTTACGGGATGATTTGGGCTAATCGCGGCGATAAATTTAGCCATAAAGCTAATCAGATTTGGCACTGCGTAAAACTCAGGATCTACAGGTTTGTCGCTGAGGTGATATCCGGGTAAATCGGGCGCGATGACGCGATAATTGCGGCCGAAAAATGCCAGTTGTTTATGCCATGTTCCCCAATATTCGGGAAATCCATGTAAAAAAACTAAGGTTTCAATCGGCTGTTGTGATGTGTAAGGACTTGACTCAACATAATGAATGTTAACACCATCGACGTTAATATATTGATGCGTTAGTGCCATATGCCGTCTCCATATTCAATATAACATTGAGTCAAATCAGCGTTCATTGACGTTAAGTTATTCGTAAAAGGCGACAGCAGTGTCAAGAGCTTCACGTTCGGTACGGGTATTATTGACTGGTGCGGTGTCATCGGCATAACCAAATGACATGCCAAATAAAATACCACGCTCTTGCGGTAGGCCTAAGATGTCACGAACCGGATCAGGGAATTGCCCCAGTGCGCCTTGCATACAATTAGACACCCCATGTTCTGCCATCACTAAAGATAACGTTTGCGCGTAAATGCCTAAATCGACGGCACCCATAATGTCTAAATACTTGTCCATGGTAAAAAACACTGCATGAGGGGCATCAAAAAATTGCCAGTTGCGTACCATGGCCATTTGACGGGCTTTTTTATCTTCGCGAGCGATACCGACTGAGCTATACAGCGCATTTGCTGAGCCAAATTGACGATCGCGATGTACACCTTGATATTGCGGTAACCAGTTAAAATCTGGGTTTGGCGTCGCGCCACTCATTAAGGTCTCGATAAATTTGGCTTTTAGTTTATCTTTTGTCGCGCCTGATACCACGCACGATTGCCAGGGTTGTACATTACAGTTTGACGGTGATAGTTGCGCACTAGAAAAGATTTGCTTTAACACAGCCTCAGGCACGGGTTTGGCTTGAAATGCACGAACTGAATAGCGATTTTTTAAAATAGATTCTATAGACATAGTGACAACTCTTATTGTTATTAATCATTAAGGCTATACCTGATTTTTTAGGTATAAATGAGTTTCTTGCGGTCAAAAAATCTATAACGCCAGCAATTTACTCACTGACGTTACAGACGGTTGGGTTAATTAAAACTGGTACGAAATATTCGCGCCAAACGTACGTGGTTGATTAGGGTATCCATTAAAACTGCCCGCCTGAATTGGAGGTGGGAAGGCCGATAATAAATACTCGTCATTGGTTAAGTTGCGTACCCACAGTTGCACACTGACACCATTATCAAAGGCAAGACCGGTACTGGCATTAAAGGTATTCACTTCACGTGATAAAGATTCAGGGGTATTTTCGGCCACTTTAACATCGCTTTCGTATAAATAGTCTGCGCGTACATAACCATCAGCGCCGTTAAACACTTCAAAGTTGTAAACAACCCCGGCGGTGATACTCACTTCATGAATACCCGCTGGTTTTTCACCAGACAAATCTGTTGGGCCGTCTAACCCTGATGCACCTTCAAATGAGTCATAAATAGGATCAAGGAAGGTACCCGCTAATGTGAATGACCAATCATCGGTTAGGTTATAATTTGAGTCGAACTCAAAACCTTGAGTACTTTGCTTACCCGCGTTGGCTAACACATAACCGGTGCCGATAAAGATTGAAGATTGAAAACCTTCAATGGTTTGGTCAAATAGTGTTGCATTGAACGAGCCATTTTCAAATTGGGTTTTAATGCCAATCTCATACACCATGGCCTCTTCAGGTGAAGCATAACGGCCACCATACACCTGGTTTGGCTCTTCTATACCCGCTGTTGATAATGCCGCTTGATCAGATGCAAAAGGGCTAGAGTAACGCGATAGGTTCCACGATGAGGCTTTAAAGCCTGTTGCTGCTGTGGCAAACACGTTGATGTTATCGTTGATTTCGTAAGATAAACGCAATGACCAGGTGGTTTTACTGTCATCACTTTTATTGTCTTCAACCCCATTAGGCAGAGCTAACATGGGCGGTAAAAACTGCAAACTTTGTAACGTAGGCACTGCAGGCGCTAATGTGGGAATACTGCCAATGGGCACGCCAAACAATGTAGGCTCAGTGGCTAAATCTAATGATGAAAAGACATCATTGTTATTTTGCGAAAGAGTGAGCTCTTTTTGGTCATTAGTGTAACTGACCCCAAAGATGGCGGTAAATTGATCATTAATGTGGTAATCGAAACTGGCAAACAATGAGTAAGCATCGTTTTCTTGATCAAAATCAGAACTCACCGCAGTAGTATTAGAGAAAAACGTTCCCGGATCTAAGCCATATACGCCTTCAACACCGCCGAGCAAGCCAGGTGCACCGCCAGCAGCCATTAATACGTCGAAGTAATTTCGAATATCATTGCCGTAATATAAGGTATCGCCGGTGGTGACCTCTTCATGAAAGATATAGGCGCCAAACATCCATTCAAGTGTTTGCTCACCCGTCGAGGTTAAGCGAAATTCTTGGGTCATGGTGTCAATGTCGGTGTAACCGCCTTCAGTCAAAATGTCTAAGGTAGTGTAATCAACATCATTCATAAAATCAGATTCGTTATTGCGTATCGCACTGATTGACGTAAATGAATAGCCGTCAAAATCAACATCAAGTTGTAGCGACACGCCACCGTCTTTGACGTTATTAATGGGGTCGGAGTTTAGGGTCGATTGATAGGCAAATGAACTGGTTTCGTCTAAATCCATTCCACCTAATGCACGCACTGCTGCGGTAGTTGGGCCATTAATTGAGTTTTCGACCGCACAACAGGCTTCTTCAATTTTGCTGTAGTCAGCGATTAAACGCAGTTTGACAGCTTCTGTAGGCTCAAATAGCGCCTGACCGCGCACATTCCAGCGATCTTTATTATTAACATCATCTAATCCAGAAACTGATTCAGTGTAACCATCGCGAGTGTTAAAACCACCGGATACACTAAAGGCTAAATTGTCGGTGATGCCATTAGTGTAATACCCTTTCATCACTTTTTGATTAAAATTGCCAATCCCGGCTTCGATTTTTCCTTCCTGATAGTACGCGGGCTCGCGTGTGGTGACACTAATCACACCAGCAGATGCATTTTTACCAAATAAGGTACTTTGTGGGCCGCTTAATACTTCTATTTGTTGCAGTCTTGGTAAATCACCAATTTGGGCTGCTGCGCGAGAGCGATAAACACCATCGATAAATACCCCAACAGACGGCTCAATACCGGTGTTATTGGTACCATTACCAAAACCACGAATGGCAAAGTTTGTATTGGTTGAGCGTTGTAACGGAGTCACGCGCAATGTTGGTACTAAGGTTTGTAAGTCATCAATGTCCATGACTTTAGCCTGTTCAATGGCTTTACTGCTGACCACAGTAATTGCCACTGGCGATTCTTGTAATCCTTTCGCTCTTTTAGATGCAGTAACGACAATGCGTTCCATGTCGTCATCTTTTTTAACCGGTTTTTCATCATCTGCATAGGCAGTTGAACTGAGCACACCCAAAACCGCCAATGAGAGAACAGAGTACTTGAAGATCTGTGATTTATTATTCATTTATTTCCCCAGACAAAGACTAATCGTTATTAAACAAGCTAACTAATACGTTGAATTACCAAAGATATATACGACGCTTAAGCGTTCTTGTTTGTACTGTGTAAATATCGTTCTGTGTAAAACAGCTTTATTCAATAACAACAAGGGGATTCATCAGCACACTATTTTCTGCTCAAATTTCTGCTCGAAAAAATATCCTGAAAATACGAAATTACCACTTATAGTGAACAATTAACCGCCAAATCATGCTAGGGCGTGTTTCAACATTAAACAAATCAATTATTTTAATAAACAACTATTCATTTAAAGAATAATAGGTTGATAAACTAGTGTTTTTACTCAAATTTAATGCTTGAATGCGAATTAGTAGGCTATTAGAGGTGTAGATAACACGGTGTTTTATGAAGTAAATACACCCACAACTATAAGTATGTTGAATGTATACCTATAATTATTATGCATTTGGATAATACTTAAAGTTAATTTAGCATCAGAGATACGCTATTTTGAGTGGATGCCATAAAGGCATCGACTTATTCCTAACCCATTAATGTTTAAAGACTCATTTGGAGAGCAACAATGCCTGAATACAAAGCCCCCATCCGCGATGTTAAATTTGTTATGCAAGAATTGCTCGAGTGCGAAGCGCACTATCAACATTTAGGATATCAAGATGCCAGTCTTGATATGGTTGATGCCATTATTGCTGAAGCGGCAAAATTAACTGAAGAAGTGGTCGCGCCATTAAATCAAATAGGCGATCAGCAAGGATGTACATGGAAGGATGGGGTGGTCACTACACCAGATGGATTTAAACAAGCCTATGCACAATATGTTGAAGGTGGATGGCCAACGTTATCGCAATCTGAAGAATTTGGGGGCCAGGGCTTACCACATTCGTTAAATATCAGTATTGCTGAAATGTTTTCCAGTGCTAACCACAGTTTTGCCATGTATCCAGGCTTAAGCCATGGTGCATTAGCGACCATTGAAGCGCATGGTACAGATGCCCAAAAACAACAATTTATGCCTAAACTTGTTGAAGGCAAGTGGACCGGAACCATGTGTTTAACTGAACCACATTGTGGTACCGATTTAGGCATGTTGCGCACCAAGGCTGAATTACAAGCCGACGGGACTTATTCATTAAGCGGCACTAAAATCTTTATTTCTGCAGGTGAGCACGATTTATCAGACAACATTGTTCATATCGTTATTGCGCGTATTCCTGGTGCGCCAGAAGGTAATAAAGGTATTTCATTATTTATCGTGCCTAAATTTAATGTTAATGAAGACGGTACAATTTCAGATCGCAATGGCGTAAATTGTGGCTCTATTGAACACAAAATGGGCATTAATGGTAACGCAACGTGTGTGATCAACTTTGACGGCGCAACAGGTCACCTTATTGGCGAACCTAATCGCGGCCTAAAATGCATGTTCACCTTTATGAATGCTGCACGTATTGGCGTAGCAAGTGAAGGGGTTGCCGCCGCTGAAGCCTCTTTCCAGGGTGCGCTTGCGTACGCTAAAGATCGTCTACAAATGCGTTCAATCAGTGGGGTTAAAAATCCTAACGGCCCAGCCGATCCAATCATTGTTCATCCAGATGTGCGAAGAATGCTATTAACGCAAAAGTCGATTGCAGAAGGAGGCCGTGCGTTAATTTCTTATCTAGCGCAATTGGTGGATATTGGCCATGCTGAAAAAGATGAAGCCGTTAAAGCCGATGCTGAAACCAAGCTTGCTTTGCTAACGCCTATTGCCAAAGCCTTTTTATCAGAACTTGGTTTTGAATGTACCAGCCACGGCGTGCAAATCTTTGGTGGTCATGGTTTTATTAAAGAGTGGGGCATGGAACAGCTGATGCGTGACACAAAGATCAGTTGTTTATACGAAGGCACCACCGGTATTCAAGCTCTTGATTTGTTAGCCCGTAAAATTATTGGTACTCAAGGCGAAGTGTTAAAGCCTTTCTCTAAAGATGTGACTGTATTTTGCCAACAAAATATGGATAACCCAGCCATGGCTGAGTTTATTAAACCTATCATGGCGTATGCAAAAGAGTGGCATGAAATTACCGTGTTAATTGGCGGCAAAGCGATGAAGAACCCTGATGAAATTGGCGGTGCATCGGTTGATTACTTAATGTATGCAGGTTACGTCACACTCGCATTCTTCTGGGCTAAAATGGCTAAAGTTGCGCAAGATAAACTGGCCGCTGGCACCACAGAAACGGCTTTTTATGAAGCTAAAATCAAAACTGCACAATTCTATATGCAGCGAATGTTACCTAGAGCAAAAGGTCATGCCGCGTGTATTGCTAGTGGTGTTGATTCGATGATGGCGCTAGACAGTGAAGATTTTGCGTTTTAATACGCCATAATCCGTTTAATAGCAGATAAAAACGCAGTGCAGCCACTGCGTTTTTTTATTTATGATCATGCCGAAATATCGTCATGGAATTATCACTTACTAACGCACAATGGTATTACATCGTTTAACAGCGGATTACGATTAGTTACAGATTAGTTAATTTATCATTCATCACTTTATCTACTCATTCAGTTATAGTGTTGTCATAACGAATAAATAGAGAGTTAAGTCAATGCCCAGCAAAATGCTCACCTCAGTGTTACCCCTTCTTGCCATTATGCCACTGACATCGTCAGCTGATGCATCCTGGGTAGACATAAGTAATCAATACACCAACAAGCAAATCCAGATAACGAGCCAATTTCAGCCAGAAATGGCCAGCTCCATTGGCATAACAGAAGCCGATAGTTTGTGTAGCAGTATTACAAAAGCACAACAAGATAAGTACATAGAAACGCTTAAGAACAGTAAAAAAAAGCTTTTAAAAGCACTTGAAACTGAAACGTTATTACCAGTAAGGCAGGATCTTAATATTATTATCGATAATATAGATCAAACCATTTTGTCAGGACAGTTAGACGACAAATACATGTTGCCCTGGGTTGACGTACCGCTGATTATTTTTAAAGGTGTCTCGGCTTTACTCGACGAGCAAATGCCCGATGCGCGCAAACAAGCTGCAATGACACGTTTGGCCTGTTATGTCGGTAAAGAAGGGCAAACGGCGTTAACAGAACAAGCTAAAACGTTGTTTGAAAAGGCGTTAAGCAATAAATCATTGCTCGGCCCAACTAAAGAAGAAGTTGAGCAAGCACTCGCCAGAACAGATACCTTGCTCCAGGGTTTACAACAGCTATTTGATAAAAACGAATTTAGTCAGGCTAGTGACAACCTCACATTGTTACAAAAACAATTGACTGAATATCGTCAATGGGCCGAAAAAACAGTTATCCCACATGCGCGAACAGATTATAAATTACCTTCTGAAATTTATGCGTTAAATCTTAAAAGAGTAGGGATTGATATTGATCCTAACCTGTTAATTGAACGCGCTAAAGCAAGCTACATGATCACCAAAGCCAACATGCAAGCATTAGCGCCGTTAGTTGCTGCAAAGTTTGATATGCCGTCAAGTGATTATCGTGATGTGATAAGAGCACTTAAAGAGCAATCGTTATCGAATGATAAAATTGAAAATCACTATCGTGAAATTAATACAAAATTAGAAGGTATTATTAGCGACAAAGCCGTCGTCGACTTACCAAAGCGTAATATGATAATGCGCCTGGCGAGTGATGCCGAAGCTGCGGGTAGCCCGGCGCCTCATATGTTGCCACCGCCGTTTATTGGTAACACGGGTGAGCAAGGCCAATTTGTATTGACCACGGGTAACCCCGCGTTAAGCGGCGATGCAGCTTACGATGATTTTAACTTTGATGCTGTCGCTTACACATTAAGTGCTCACGAAGGCAGGCCAGGCCATGAGCTACAATTTGCGGTAATGCTAGAGCAGGGCGTGTCATTAGCCCGAGTGTATTATGCGTTTAATAGCGTTAACGTTGAAGGTTGGGCACTGTATGCAGAAGCAGAAATGCTGCCATACTTACCTATTGAAGGCCAACTGATTGCACTGCAACATCGCCTATTACGTAATGCCCGAGCCATGTTAGACCCGATGCTCAACTTAGGCTTAACCACTAAAGAGCAAGCGTATAATCTGCTCAGTAATGATGTGGTATTTTCTAAAGCGGCAGTAAAACAAGAAGTCGACCGTTATACCATGCGTATGCCGGGACAGGCGGGCAGTTACTTCTATGGTTTATCGCGATTACTTGAAATTAGAGCCGATGTAGAATTAGCCCTAGGTGATAAGTTCGATCGTTTAGCCTTTAATAACTTTGTATTAGAGCAAGGGTTAATTCCACCAAGCCTGATGGCTGAAGCGGTAAAACAACACTTTTTAATGCCAAAACCGGTTGCAACTTCGAAATAAAAAGTAGTAAGTAAAACAGATCTCATAAGTGCTTTTTTATCGTCATAAAAAGAGATTAACAATCCGATTCAAATGTCATTTGAATCGGATTTTTCTTTGTTAAACTTCAGCATTATTTTTTAGCGTAAGGTAAACGCGCCAGCTTAACCGTTGTGTGATAACTATCAAGCCCAGTGATTGCAACGGTATCGATGGCGTGTAAATCAATAAATCCATCTGCTTCAACCGCGTTGTCATCTACATACACGTCTATGATTTCACCTATCACTAACTCAGTTCCGTTCACGGCCAAATGTTGATGCTCTACCAGTTTGACTGAATATTTAAGACGACTTTGTTTTACAAATGGTGCTTGAAAATCCATGAGGTATTCTGCTGTTAATCCAGTGGCATCAAACTCAGACTCATTTCTGTCGTAACGTGCCGAAGTTTGATGAGCTTGAGAATATATAGCCTGATTAACCTGGTTGATGGTGTAAACACTGGTTTGTAGAATATTTTCAAACGTGTGTCGAGCCACGCTGTGAGGCCGTATTATCATGCCCACAAGTGGCGGATTAGCGCCTAAATGAATAACCGAACTCACTATCGATAAATTAGTTTGGCCTTGAACATCTTGGGTGCCAATGAGATTTGCGCTCTTAAAACCCGACAATGAATTGATAAAATGTGCTCGAGTGCGTGTATCGAGCGCATTTATACGGTCTTTGGTAAAATGCATGATGGATCCTTGGAATAGTGGCGTATTAAAGCTGAACTTGTCACAACATTTAAAACCAGCATTAACATTGTGTATTGCAGTCATTACGACTCAGGATATTGAATGGATCGATAAAATGACTAATCAATCAGTACATTATACTCATCTAGCGTGGTATGGCCTCGAGAGGCTAAAAAACATAACAATGCCTCAGGGCTGCGATTCAATAATCGCTCTACTGGAAAGTCGACCGCTTCAATCACTTCAATGGACTTGTCAAAGCCGCCTAGACTAAACGCAACGTGAGAGTCAGAGCCCATCACCAATAAACCGCCAGCATTTTTTACTGCATTAGCAATAGCAGTGCAGTTTGGTAAGCTGCCGTTACGTGAGGTTAAAAATGACGAGTTATTGATTTCTAGCGCAACATTATGTTGAGCCGCAACTTTCGCCACCCGCATAATGTCGATAGGGTATTTGGGATTACCTGGATGGGTGATAATGTCAACGTGACCACTTTCAATACAATTAATCAGCGCTTGAGTATGTATTTCTTGCGTTGATGGCGGGAACACCGGTTCATGAAAGCCGGCCAGGACAATATCGAGCTGTTGTAAATAATTGCCGTAAAAATCAATTTCACCAAGCTCATTTTTTATATTTGCTTCAATACCACGCAGCATACCGACACCATCAACAATTCTGGGTAGTACACACATGTTAACGAAATGCCAAAAGTGCGGCGCATCTGCCATATCGGGCCCATGATCGGTTATTGCAAATAATTTAATGCCTTTGCTTTTAGCCACTGAAAAGTAATCATGTACCGTGCTGTATGCATGAGTAGATGCAATTGTATGGGCGTGTGTATCAACAGAGAATTTCATCACAAGTCTGGCTCTCTTTGTTCAAAACTGAACCAATAGTTTACGCGGTTAGGTCTGTTTTCTCTATGATATACCCAATCAACTTGAAGATCCGTGTTTCAGAGCTTCACCGTGTTTTCAATACTAGGCGCGTTAATGCGGTAATGTAGGTACCTTATAAATTAACGTAACAACGTAGTGGAAGCTCGGTGAAACTCCCAAATGGCAAGTTTTACACGCGTTTATGCTGCGTTATTGATTTTGGAAAGGGAACAACCATTACCCGCAATCAATGCCTTGTCTAAACGCGTGTAAATTCTTGCTGAAATCGAGCATCTTCAGGTTGTTTGGGTATAAATGAGCGTTTTGTTGATGTTTAAACTACATTTGGATGTCACTAAAAGACCATTTATGGGAAAGGCGGGTGTATAAAATTAGCATATTACATCCTTGTAATGATTAACTGATTCAAGCTTATTCGATAATGCTTAAAGTGGCTATTCGGTTAGAATTGATGACTAATAGTTTACTGATACAGGAAACTATTATTTACCCCCTTTACCGCTAATACTGCCCAATATTCCCCGCAAAATTTGTTTGCCAAACTGACTACCCACAGTGCGTGCAGCTTGTTTTGAAAAGCTCTGTACTAGGCCTTCGCGGCGTTTGGTACCAAATAGCAATTCGCTAAACCAATTGCCTTGATCATCTTCGCTATCGTTTTTGGTTGAGCTTGGTTTTGTCTGCGCAGACTTTTTACTGTCAGCTTTTTCTATAGGAGGCTTGGCATCAGGCGCTTTTTCAAGCTGTTCGAGTTGATTAAGGCGTTCATAAGCCGATTCACGATTAATGGCAACATCATAATGATTGCCGATAGGGCTTTGAGCGCGACAAGCATTACGTTCAGCCAGTGTTATTGGTCCCATGCGACAACGGGGCGGAGAGATGAGCGTATGCTCCACCATATTGGGTACACCATTATCTTGTAAGGTTGATACTAGGGCCTCACCTACGGCTAAGCTTGAAATCACCGCAGTGATATCCAGATTAGGATTTGCCACAAAGGTTTCAGCGGCGGCGCGAACCGATTTTTGGTCCCTTGGCGTATAAGCCCGCAAGGCATGTTGAATCCGATTACCCAATTGCCCCAATATCGCATCGGGTATATCGTCTGGGAATTGTGAACAAAAATATACCCCAATCCCTTTAGAGCGGATTAGGCGCATAATTTGCTCGATACGCTTAAGTAGATGATCTGGGCTATCTTCAAACAGTAAATGGGCTTCATCGATAAAAAAGGCCAACTTAGGTTTGTTGGCATCGCCCACCTCAGGTAGGTTTTCGTATAGCTCTGATAACAACCAGAGGATAAAACTGGCATATAAATTTGGGGTTAATACTAATTTATCTGCCGCCAGAATATTGATTAAGCCATGGTTTTGTTCATCAACGCGCATGATGTCACTCAGTTCAAGGGCGGGCTCGCCAAAGAAAACCTCACCGCCGTCACGCTTTAAGTATTGTGGCTTAATGAATCTGTACACCGATATGAGGTAAACTCCTCCTTAATATAATACGGTGTATAAAGTAATGAAATCTCAACCCACTTACTCAACAGAATTTAAAATAGATGCTGCTAATCT
>NZ_WSRZ01000003.1 GCF_009828585.1 Shewanella litoralis
TTAGCTAATTGCATTAGGGCTGCGGGTATATAAAACACCCGATTTACAAGCCGGATATATGAAGGCAATGAATTTGTTTATTAACGCTTCGAAATCACTTGCAAAACGGGTGGGTCCATATATGACGTTTGTTCGGGATTGACTAGAATGACAGGCACAAAAAAGCGACCTTGCGGTCGCTTTTTAATTCTAAATCAAATAAAGCCTACTACCACGATAATGGCGTTACTGCCGATGAGAAGACAAGGAAGCCGATGCTTTTCTCCTCGGAGTTGACTGGTGTCAATGAGAAGAGAAAAGTGTCGGCTGACGCCGTATTATCGAGGCCAAGTAGTCATTATCATTTATTCATAGTCTGAAAGTGGGACACAACTACACATCAAATTGCGGTCCCCATACACATCATCGATGCGATTTACGGTCGGCCAAAACTTATTCGCCTTAACTGCTGCTGTTGGGAACACGGCTACTTCGCGGCTGTATGGACGTGAGTCAAACTCGGTGTCCATAATGTCTGCTAGCGTATGCGGTGCATTGTGCAGTGGGTTGTTGTCTACTGGCCACTCGCCTGCTTCTACTTTGGCGATTTCGCCGCGAATAGAAATCATGGCTTCAACGAAACGATCTAACTCAACTTTAGACTCTGATTCCGTAGGCTCAATCATTAAGGTTCCCGCTACTGGGAAACTCATGGTTGGCGAATGGAAACCATAATCGTTAAGACGCTTAGCGATGTCCATTTCGGTCACGCCTGAGGTTTCTTTTAATGGACGTAAATCGATAATACATTCATGCGCTACGCGGTCATTACGGCCGGTGAACAACACAGGGTAATGTGTTGATAGCTTTTTCATGATGTAGTTAGCGTTTAACAATGCCGTTTGGGTTGATTGCTTAATGCCTTTAGTACCTAACAGCTTGATGTACATCCAGCTGATTGGCAGGATGCTGGCGCTGCCATATGGTGCGGCAGATACCGCGCCGTTATGGTCGCTTTCGCGGCCAGGCTTAACCACTACGTGGCCGGCAACAAATGGCGCAAGGTGCTTTTTAACACCGATTGGGCCCATACCTGGGCCACCGCCGCCGTGCGGGATAGCAAAGGTTTTGTGCAAGTTTAAGTGCGATACGTCTGCGCCGATAAAGCCAGGTGATGTTACTCCAACCTGTGCGTTCATGTTGGCGCCGTCTAGGTACACTTGACCGCCATATTGATGGACGATTTCGCAGACTTCGCGGATAGATTCTTCGTACACACCGTGAGTCGATGGGTATGTGATCATAATGCACGATAAGCTGTCGGCTAACTCAGATGCTTTAGCGCGTAAGTCTTCTAAATCAACGTTACCTTGCTTGTCACACGCGGTGACAACCACTTTCATACCGGCAAGTTGCGCCGATGCTGGGTTGGTGCCGTGCGCAGACTGTGGAATTAAGCAAATGTCACGGTGCGCGTCACCGCGAGACTCGTGGTATTTTCTAATGGCGAGTAAACCCGCGTATTCACCTTGTGCGCCTGAGTTTGGCTGGATACACACTTCGTCGTAGCCGGTGATTTTAACTAAATACTCAGACAGCTCATTGATTAACTGCGTGTAACCCTGGGCCTGATCTAATGGGCAGAATGGGTGCATGTTGGCAAATTCTGGCCAACTCACCGGCAGCATTTCAACGGCGGCGTTAAGCTTCATGGTGCATGAGCCTAACGAAATCATAGAGTGGTTTAAGGCTAAATCTTTGTTCTCGAGACGCTTGATGTAACGCATCATCTCGGTTTCGCTCTGGTAGCGATTAAACGTTGGGTGAGTTAACACCGCATCTTGACGCACTAATGCTTCAGGAATTGACTGGCTACCATTTGCAACGATGTCGGCATCGAGTGCAGCAACATCCAGGCCGTGGCCTGTGCCTAAGATCACATCGAACAATACTGCGATGTCTTTACGGATAGTGGTTTCATCTAGGCTGATACCCACAATGCCGTCGGCGTCGATACGTAAGTTAACTTGTGCGGCAATAGCGCGTGCATTGATGGCGGCTACATCGGCGTCTTTAAGGCTGATGGTGTCGAACCAGGTGTTGTTAACCAGGTTAACGCCTTTAGCTTGTAAGCCTGCGGCTAGGATGTCAGCTAAACGATTAATGCGTGATGCAATGGTTTTTAAGCCTTGTGGGCCATGGAACACGGCATAAAACGACGCCATGTTGGCAAGTAAAATTTGCGCGGTACAAATGTTTGAGTTGGCTTTTTCGCGGCGAATATGTTGCTCGCGCGTTTGCATGGCCATACGTAATGCGCTGTTGCCGCGGGTGTCTTTTGATACACCAATAATACGGCCTGGCATTGAACGTTTGTGCTCGTCACGGGCAACGAAGAATGCTGCGTGTGGTCCGCCGTATCCCATTGGTACGCCAAAACGTTGCGCGCTACCAAATACCACGTCTGCGCCCATGGCACCAGGTGATTTGAGTAGCATTAACGACATGATGTCGGCAGCAACGGTCACAACCACTTTGTTGTCACGCAGTGTGGCAAACAGTTCGGTGTAATCGGTAATTTGGCCGTAACGGTTGGTGTATTGAAATAAGGCACCAAATAATTCGTAGTTTACCGCTTCATTGGCTGGGCCAACGACAACTTCAAAGCCAAAGCATTCTGCGCGGGTTTTCACTACGTCTAGTGTTTGTGGAAACACATCGTCAGCCACAAAGAAAGTGTTAGATTTTTTAGCTTTAGACACACGCTTAGCCAGCGCCATGGCTTCAGCAGCTGCGGTGGCTTCGTCTAATAATGAGGCTGATGCAAGGTCTAGACCGGTTAGGTCCATCGACACTTGTTGGAAGTTTAAAATTGCTTCAAGACGACCTTGAGCGATTTCAGGCTGGTATGGCGTGTACGCGGTGTACCAACCTGGGTTTTCAAATACGTTACGCAAAATGACATTTGGCACTTGTACGCCGTAGTAACCCATACCGATATAGCTTTTAAAGACTTTGTTTTTGTCTGCTATGTCTCGGATATAAGCGATACCTTCGGCTTCGCCACATGAATCACCTATGGTGAGGTCTTGTGGGAGGCGAATTTTACCCGGAACCGTTTGTGCGGTTAAATCGTCTAATGACTCTGCGCCAATGAAGTTCAACATTTCTTGTTGTTGCTCTGCATTTGGGCCGATATGACGAGTAAGGAAAAGTTCGTGCTGTTCTAGTTGTGTCAGGGTTTGCTTGGTCATGATAAACCTTGTTCCAAATCGACCAGTTAAGGCGGTAGGGCACAGAACTGGAAAAGGGTGAAAACGTGTAATACGTGACTAACCCGTTAAGGGTTTAAATGCTGCGCCCTCGCCCTTGGCTTATTGTTGCCATCGGTGCGAGTGCGCTTCATTTGGCGATGCATTTTAGCGCCATGCTAAAGCTACATAGCAAAGAAGCTCCCTAGGGAGCTTCCTGTGGTTGGCGATTATTCTTCGTCAATCACTTCTTGATAACCGTCTGCATCAAGTAATGAATCAATTTCTGACTCATCAGATGGCATTACACGGAAGAACCAACCGTCGCCGTAAGCGTCGCTGTTCACTAACTCTGGCGAGTCTTCTAATGCTTCGTTAACAGCAATCACGTCACCAGAAATTGGCGCGTAAATGTCTGACGCAGCTTTAACTGACTCAGCTACTGCGCAGTCTTCACCAGCAGTTACTGTGTCGCCTACTTCTGGTAATTCTACGAATACCATGTCGCCTAGAAGCTCTTGAGCATGCTCAGTGATACCTACTGTGTAGCTACCGTCTGCTTCTTTACGGATCCATTCGTGTGAAGATGCATATTTCAATTCTGCTGGAATAGTGCTCATTGTTGTTGTTCCTTTATCTGATGTTCTAATTCTTAATCAATTAATTTTTTGAAATAAACCACAACCCGACTTGAGTGAATGCTATGCGATTGCCGATGCCCAATACACCCTAACATCCTAGCGCAGCTGTGGTTTACTCACACTTAAAAGGCTTGTTTACCGTTGCGCACAAAGCTGGGTGCAATCACGTTGACCGTAACACGCTTTTTACGCATTTCAACTTCGGCGGTAGCGCCAATGCCATTAGGCACACGGGCCATCGCGATAGAGTAACCTAACGTTGGCGAAAACGAACCGCTGGTGATCACACCTTGATGTTCTACACCGTCTGCGTCGGTAAAGAACACTGCCATATCATGGCGTAAAACGCCCTTTTCTTCCATGACTAAACCGACTAATTTTTCAGTGCCAGCAGCTTTAATGGCAGTCAGTGCGTCGCGGCCAATAAAGTCTCGATCGCTCGGCTCCCACGCGACTGTCCAGCCCATGTTGGCCGCTAATGGATTGATTGACTCGTCCATATCCTGCCCGTATAGGTTCATGCCCGCTTCTAAACGTAGGGTGTCGCGTGCACCTAGGCCACATGGCTTAACGCCTGTGTCTAATAATGCTTGCCATAAGGCTTCTGCTTCGGCTTCTGGAACAATGATTTCGTAGCCCGCTTCGCCGGTGTAACCGGTTGTAGCAATAAATAGGCTGCCTGACTGCACACCAAAAAATGGCTTCATGCCATCTACAGCTGCATTTTGCTCAGCGCTGAATACCTGCGCGGCTTTAGCTTTAGCGTTAGGACCTTGTACGGCAATCATCGCTAGCTCTGGACGCTCGGTAACCACAACATCAAACGCGGCGGCTTGCTTGTTGATCCACGCTAAGTCTTTGTCGCGGGTGGCTGAGTTAACTACCACGCGGTAATGGGTGTCGGTGAGATAATAGGTAATAAGGTCGTCGATAATGCCAGCGCTTTCGTCTAGCATGCCGCCGTAAAGGGCTTTGCCTGGAACGGTGAGTTTGGCAACATCGTTAGCAAGTAACTTACGTAAAAAGGCACAAGCTTCGCTACCGGTTACGTCAACCACTGTCATGTGCGATACGTCGAACATGCCCGCATCTTGACGCACTGCATGGTGTTCTTCGATTTGAGAGCCGTAGTTAATCGGCATTTCCCAACCGTGAAAATCAACCATTTTGGCTTTCGATTCTAAATGCTTGTTAAAAAGTACAGTTTTGCTAGCCATTATTATCCCTTTTTTTGAGGCCTTTCTTATGTAGGTCTTTGATAAAATGCGGTCAAAATTATACTCCGCAGACCTGTTTTGTATACAAAAAAATTTTCTAATCCGAGGTTGGTCGCATTAGTTTAGCTAATCCATTGCTGTAATTTTTTTTACATATTTTTTTACAATAAAATGACTGATTTGGCTGTATTGCCTGATATTAAACAACTTTCTACATTAGCTAAGATGAAATTGATTGGCGGCAAAGTTTAGGTAATGTCATTTTGTTACCCATAGCCTGTTTGATGAACACTGTTTTCAGCCCAGCGACATTATCGACCAGGGTTAGACCGATATCACGAATGGCTTTTTTAAGCGGATTACTGCCGGCAAACAGTCTTTTAAAGCCTTCCATGGTGGCGATCATTTCCATGGCGTCGGCTTTACGCCAGCGCTCTAGGGCACGTAAATGGCTATATTCGCCTAAGTCTTTACCTTGCTGGTGCAGCTCGGTAAAGGTGTCGACAATACTGGCCGCGTCTAAAAAGCCAAGGTTTACCCCTTGGCCAGCTAGCGGATGAATAGTATGAGCAGCGTCACCGGCTAACACCAAACGGTGGCGAGCAAAGTGGCGCGCATAACGCATACGCAGCGGGAATGATTGCCGCTCGCTCTCAACGTTACACACTCCTAATCGGCCATCTAGTGCGGCGGTTAAGGCTTTGCCAAATTCGACATCGTCTAAAGCTTGTAGGTGTTCGGCTTGCTCGGGCGACACCGACCACACGATAGAACATAAGTTATCTTGGTACAGTGGCAACATGGCTAACGGGCCGCCAGGTAAAAAGGCTTGTCTGGCGGTAGCATCATGAGCAAGTTCGGTGCGCACGGTGGCGACAATGGCGTGGTGACCGTAGTCCCAAAACGTTAATGGAATACTGCACTGCTGACGCACCCATGAGTTGGCACCGTCAGCAGCAACCACAACCGCAGCGCTGATATTGTCGCCATTAGCGAGCGTGAGCCAGGCTTCGCGCTCGCCAAAGGCCACACGCTCAAGGAGCTGTTCTTCTATGTGGGTAAGATTAGTGATTTCGCTGGCGCGTTTGGCAAGGGCGTGACTAATGGCATCGTTTTCAATAATCGAGCCTAGGTAGGTTTCGCTAATGCTGTGGGCATCAAATTCAATTTTGCCTAGGCCGTCTTTGTCCCATACGGACATTTTTTGATATGGGCTAATGCGGCTGTCGTCGAGGTATTGCCATGCACCAAGGTTTTCCAGCAGTTGCTGGCTGGCTTTGTTAATGGCGCTAACACGTAATTTAGGTTTGCCACTGACGGCCTGAGTTGTGCCTGCGTCTATTACCACGACATTCAGGTCGGCATTGGCTAGCCCAATGGCCGTTGCGAGCCCGACCATACCACCGCCGACGATGGCTACATCATATGTTTTGGTTGAAAACATGCTCAATCCTTACCTTAAAATGAGTTAACGCCAGCCCATGGCAGTTTGTGCTACGGGGCGTTTTAACGGCGGCAGCCAAGACAATAAACGCAAGCCAATACTGCGCCCAGCCACTAATGGCCAATATTGATTGGAAAAGCCACGAACTAAAAATTCGATGTTACGTAAAGTGCTGTCGCGGTCTTGTTGGCGTGCGGCCAAATATTGATGCACGATGTCGCTACTGCCAAGATCGACGCTTACTTCAGTTTCACTATTGGCTTGCGTTAGTGCGGTTTCAATAACATCTAACAAGCCCACCACATCACGCAGGCCTAGGTTAAACCCTTGCCCTGCTATGGGGTGTAAAGTTTGCGCGGCATTACCGACAAACACACAGCGGTGATATATCGGCCTTGGCATGTATGACAAGGTAAGCGGATAGCTGACACGCTGACCAACATCGACAAACTGGCCGACGCGGTTACCAAAGGCATGTTGTAATGCGGCTAAAAATTCGCTTTTATCGACGTTTTTTAAGTCATCTGCTTGCGCTGGCGGCAATGCCCACACCAGTGAAAAACGCGATTGCCCTTTGGCAGAGTCTGTTAATTGCGCAGATGGCTGTTTTAATTGAGTTGAGGACTCTTTTAATTGCGCTGATGGCTCTTTTAATTGCGCTGAGGGCTCTTTGGCTTGCGTCGATGATGCTTTAGATTGCGCTGAGAATGCGCTCATGTTTTGCATCGGCAGCAAGGCTAATGGGCCGGTTTGAGTAAAGCGCTCATAAGCCCAATGCTGGTGCGGTTGATTGGTGGTGACATTGGCAACGATGGCCGTTTGTTGAAAATCAACTTGCTCAGTTGTTTGGCCTAAATACTGGCGTACTACTGAGTGCGCACCGTCTGCGGCCACCAGCAATTGGCAATGCAGCTGACTGCCGTCATCTAACGACAACACATGGCCATCTTGCTGGGCCTGTAAAGCGGTGACTTTAGCGGGGCAATAAACCTGTACTGAGGACTTAGCCAGTTCATCAAACAGTACGCTACCGACTTTAGCCAACTCAACCACCTGCCCTAGCGCATCTAATCCTAGCGGTTTAGCGTTAAGCTCAGTCATGCCAAAGTGGCCGCGATCGGACACATGGATGTTTTCAATCGGCGTGCCTAAATGCTTAAGCTTTGGCCAAATGCCTAGACGATTCAGTTCAAAAATAGAGCCATGAGCAATGGCAATGGAGCGAGCATCAAAACCTGGGTGTTTATTGTCAGCAACATGAGCTTCAATTAAAGCGATACGCAGCGGTCGCGTAAGTGATGCAGATAACCTGGCTAATCCTAGGGCTAATGTCGCCCCAGCCATCGCGCCACCAACAATGGCAATGTCGACAGCTTGAGGTGAAGTTGAATGATGTACTGTGGTCATACGCTGCGCCGCTGCTGATACGGTTAAAAATTAATGGATAGTCGATGACTTATCGGTGTCATTTAACGGCATGTCTAGGCCAAACTCTGAGTAACATAAAATGGCCGACATTCTGACAAACTCTTGCAGTTCAATGTAGGCGGTTTCTGATTCTTCATCATCACCAACATCAAATTCAACCTGAGCAATTTCAGCTAAGTCTTTAATCACTTCACGCACGTCGGGTGACGATTTGGCCAACTCGGGTTGAATAATCGCAATGCCGGTTAAAAAGCTTTGCGTCCAAAGGGCCAGAGCTTCAACACGGTGACTAAGCGAGACTTCTTCTTCTGGCAGTAATAAGGTAAAACCAAATTCAAAATCTGCTAGACGAGCAACGGTGTCCTGGTAAAGCTCAGCAATTAATTGCTGCAAGTTAGACTCTAGCGGTTGACCGTCGTTCATTAAGTCGACCAGCGGTTTTAACCACGCATAATTGTCTTGTTTTACACCACCACAAATTAGCCCAACCAGTGCGCCATGCACTTCTACGGGGTGCTGACCAATTTCGGCCGCATCTAGGGCTTTTTTAAGATTTTCGATACATAACGAAGGTGGGGTTGCCATGGTTTTTTCCTAATAGCGCGATATCAGTCTCAATGCTAGCAGAGTTACTATGATGCTCCAAATACTAGCGCGACTTGTGCTCAAATTTGTGAATAGTAATACAATGGTTGTAGGCGATTTGTTCACTCAAACAGCAAATAGTTAAAAACCGTTGCTGTTGCCTTGCGCTTTTAAATTCAGCCCTATATAGTTCGCGAACTGACTAAGGATTGGGGCGACATTATGAGTAACAGTGCTGTTGATATAACCCTTTTAGGGCGCACCTACTCTGTTGGTTGTCCGAAAGGACGCGAAGATGCCTTGCGCACCGTTGCCAGAGAAGTTGAAAACCAACTGACAACCTTAAAGTCGCGTACTAACAATTTAAGCCGTGAAGAACTTGCCATTATGGCCGCTCTCAACATTGGCAATGAGTTGTTTGAAGAAAAGCAAAAAAATAAGCAATACATGGCGCAAATGGATGAGCGTATTTCGTTGTTACAATCGACGTTGGAAACATCATTGGTTGAACGAAGCCGCAAGGATGACTAAACTAAGAATTCAGAACTAAGTGTAAAACTTATTTCTACCCTGTTTTGCTCCCTGGGATATGCGCGAACTGGCTATGTCCCTGTGCCGATACTTACAAACCCAGGGTGAATGCTTTTGTTGACATTGTGCATGCTCGGCTCGTACCGAGAAGCCTTAGGAGATGAACATTTACCCGCCTTGAACCTACGGTTCAAGGGCTACGCCGGCAGCGGTATTTTGGGGAGCATCCTAATTTTATGACTATCACTCGTTTTATGACTAACACCGACAACCGTCCGGTTACGTCTACTTCTTCGGCACGCATTAGCTATTTTGCCACTCCATCTGAGCTTCAAGAGCCTTTGTTTGATAGCACTGACATGAGCCGCGACAATATTCGCCGCCATGTTAGGCAAGAGCGCAACAGTTTATCCACTGAAGAACAAAGCCAATTGGCACTGATAGCCAGCAGACATATGCTGGCAGAAATTCAGGCACAATCGGCACAACATGTGGCCGTGTATTTAACCCATGACGGCGAATTAGCCACGCAAAAATTGATTGATGCGCTGTGGGAGTTAAACATTAATGTTTACTTGCCGCTTATCCATCCTTTTTGCAAAGGTCACTTGTTATTTGTACGTTACGATCGTGACTCGGTGATGGTTAAAAACCAATACGGTATTAGCGAACCTAAACTCAATGTGCAGCATGTAATCACCGTTGAGCAACTCGATATGATCATCACGCCTATGGTTGCATTTGATAAACACGGTAATCGAATGGGCATGGGTGGCGGTTACTACGATCGCACCTTAGCTCAAGTTGTTAACAACAAACCCTTAGCCGTTGGTTTTGCCCATGATTGTCAGGAAGTGAGCCAGGTACCAACCGACTTTTGGGATGTGCCGTTGCCAGTGATTATTACCCCAACGAGACGATTAGCTATTTAAAATCGTTTCTTAATAAAAAGCCCCATCAATACATGTATTGATGGGGCTTTTTAGTTAAATGATTTATTACCGCTATTAATGACCGATATGTGAAAAAACCTGCAGACTAACTATTCTCCGTCCAAAGTGTCCGAAATAGCATGATAAAAATGCCGAAGTGACATCAAGGATGATGTCACAGGCTCAGGGGTACAGGGATGTACCATCTGAGCCGTTAGGCGATTTTTATTATGCTATGAGGATCGACACTTTGCCGGAGCTGCCGGGGAGATCCAAGAGGGGAAAGCAGTTTTTCCCTTCTTGGTCGGGTGTGGACGAAGTGCCACGATTTTTGTTATGTGCAACAAAAGCAATCGTGACTATACAATTGCTTTCTCTAGTGCCTGGCTAACATCAGCAATGATGTCGTCGATATGCTCAATACCTACCGAAATACGCACTAAGTCTTCTGATACACCGGCTTTGGCTAGCTCTGCACCGCTGAGCTGGCGATGAGTGGTGCTGGCAGGGTGACAAGCGAGCGATTTAGCATCACCAATGTTGACTAAACGCAGCACCATTTGCAGCGCATCAATAAACTTACCACCAGCTACTTTACCCGCTTCTGCATCAGCAGATTTAATCCCAAAGCTGATAATACCTGAAGCTTTACCGCCGGTGATTTTTTTACAGGTTGCATGGTGCGGGCTATCTGGCAGCGCTGCGTAATTGACCCAGCTAATACTTGGGTGTTTTTGTAAAAATTCTGCCAGCGCGAGTGCATTGCTGCAATGACGTTCCATGCGTAGGCTAAGGGTTTCGAGCCCTTGCAACAGCAAAAATGCGCTGTGTGGCGATAAGGCAGCACCGGTATTACGCAGTGGTACTACACGGCAACGGCCAATATAGGCTGCTGGGCCAAAGGCATCGGTGTATACCACGCCGTGATAAGACGGATCGGGCTGATTGAGAATTGCAAAACGTTCTTTATTGGCGACCCAATCAAACTTACCTGAGTCAATAATCACCCCACCAATAGTGGTGCCGTGACCACCAATGTATTTGGTCAATGAATGGATAACAATGTCGGCGCCGTGATCAAACGCGCGGCACAATACTGGCGTCGCGACAGTGTTATCAACAATTAATGGCACTCCATGTTTATGGGCAATATCGGCCAAACGCTTTAAATCGACGATGTTACCGGCTGGGTTACCAATTGATTCACAAAATAATGCTTTGGTTTTACCGTCAATTAATGCATCTAGACCGTCAAAGTCATCAAACGCGGCCATGCGCACTTCAACGCCCTGGCGCGGCAGAGTATGAGCAAATAAGTTATAGGTGCCGCCATACAGTTGGCTTGTGCTAACAATGTTATCGCCGACTTGAGTGAGCGCTTGAATCGCATAGGTGATCGCCGCCATACCCGATGCTACAGCAAGTGCACCAATACCGCCTTCGATAGCGGCTAAGCGTTGCTCTAACACACTGGTGGTTGGGTTCATGATACGGGTATAAATATTACCTGCGACTTTGAGGTCGAATAGGTCTGCGCCATGCTGGGTATCGTCAAAGGTGTACGAGGTGGTTTGGTAAATCGGCACTGCCGCAGCTTTAGTCGTAGCTTCAGACTCGTAGCCATAATGTAATGCCAGTGATTCCAGTTTCATGTTTTCTGCAGACATAGCGACTTCCTTGAGATAATTGACTGTGGTGATATTGATTAATATCCACACTAGCAATTAGCCATCTAGAAGTCTATAACAAAATACCGCGAAATGATGATAGCCATACCGCGGCACACTTTGTGTCGCTTTATATGCAATGACTAAGCGCTATAATTAAACGCTTATTTACATGCCTACTTTAAATGCCTACCACCATCTACAGCATAACTGCGACCCGTAACATAATGGCTGCTTTGTAGATAATCGATAAGGTTAATAATTTCATTATTACCGGCTTCCCTTGGCAAAATCGCTTTCGCTAATGCTTTGACTTTATAAGCATCATCGTCGTGCTCATTAAATAGAATCATCGCGGGGGCAATCGAGTTCACTTTAACGTGTGGCGCAAGCAAGCTGGCAAATGACAAGGTCATATTATGCAATGCCGCTTTACTGGCCGCGTAAGCAATGTGCTTTTTACTGCCCTTTTCGGCGACATAATCTGTGATATGAATAATGTTGCTGGCACCGATACTGTCGTCATTGGTTTTAGCGGCGGCAACCAACAATGGCGCTAATGCAAGGTTGATTTGATACGGCGCAGACACATGAATTTGCATCATTCTGGCCATGGTGTCACTTGGACTTAAACCGTTAGTGTCTGGCAGCCAGTCTGAAGCATTATGGATAATAGTATCGAGGCGATCATAATGCTCATTGATGTGAGCAATAAGCTCATCAATTGCCGCTGGGTCTGTTAAGTCGCACGAATGTAAACTGGCTCCAAGCTTGCCTAACTGCTCAATGCTGTCGTAATGAGTACGATAAGTGCCAATAACATGATGACCCTGGGCCAAATAATACTTAGCCAGCGCATAACCAATGCGCTTACCTACACCGGTGATCAGTATTGTGCGTTCCATAATGCTCTCTTTATGTTTGGTTAATGACTTACCCTAAAACTTATCATAAGCAAATTAGGTGCTTATGATAAGCATTTATAATAAACGTTAAGGATTAAACTTTTAATACAAGGTTTGCAGCCTAAAAAAATGGCCTCAACTCGGGGGAGGTTGAAGCCATTAAATAAATCGAAGTAGACCGTATAACGTTACGCTAAAAATTCAGCACGACTGGCTGGGTTTGCTTTAAAACAGCCGCCAAGCGCCGTGGTTTGGGTGCTCGATGAGGTGTCCATAATGCCGCGAGATTTAACACAGTAATGAGTCGCATTGATGCTAACTGCAACATCGTCGGTTTCGAGCAAGGTTTGCAGCGCCACTAAAATTTGTTGTGTGAGACGCTCTTGCACCTGTGGACGTTGAGCAAAAAAGCGCACAATACGGTTAATTTTAGATAAGCCAATAATGTTGCCTTTAGGAATGTAAGCCACTTTGGCCAAACCATCGATGGTAATAAAATGATGCTCGCAGGTACTTACCACACTAATGTTGCTGATTTTCACCATCTCTTCAACACCCATTTTATTATCAATTTGGGTGATCTTAGGGAAGTTAGCGTAATCAAGGCCTGAGAAAATCTCGTTAACGTACATTTTAGCAATACGATGCGGGGTTTCAGCTAGGCTGTCGTCGCTTAAATCGAGGCCAAGTGTCGACACAACTTCAGTCATTAAGCCTTTAATACGCTGATACTTTTGCTCGCTAGTCATGTCACTTGGAATTAATGGCGTTTCAAGGCCATGGTCGACTAATGCCTGTTGAACTTTTAATGCTTCGGCTGACAACTCAGCGCGAGTTATGTCATTAATGGTGGTCATAATAACATCCTTAATAATAGGTTAGGCTTGATACTCTAAAGACAAAGAAACAGAGTCGGCAAAACGCAGTGCATGGGGTTTATCAATAGTCACTCGAGCTAGGGTTACGCTTGGATGCTCACGACAAATGTCGAGCACGTCAGCCACCAGTTTTTCGAGTAATAAGAACCGACCTTCTTCTACATGCTGAATCACTTTTTTGGTGATTATCTTGTAGTTTAGTGCATCGGCAACATCATCGGTTTGGAACGATCGATCCGCTGGATAATGGATCTCAATGTTGATCACCACATCTTGCTGTTTTTCGCGTTCGTCTTGATTAAACCCAATAAAGGTGCGTAAACGTAAATTGGTGACGTTAATAATAGCTTGGCTTAATGGCATTATTTAGCCCTAGTGGATTGTTTCTAATCTATACGCCAGGGTGAAATAAAAAGATCATAAATCTTAAACGATCATGCTGATCGCTAAATGATCAATGCTAATCACAATAAAGGTAAACTAGCTTGGGAGCTGGTGCGTACAATCTCAATACAAGCGATACGAGGTGAATAATGGAACTGACAATATTTTACGATGGCACTTGCCCGCTGTGCCTCAATGAAATGCAGCAATTAAAACGCTACGACAGCTTAAACCGCATTGGGCTTGAAGACATTAACGCGGCAGATATTAATCAGCGTTTCCCTGACTTAGATGTCGTGCAAGCCAATACCATATTGCATGGCCTGCAAGCGGATGGCACCTGGCTTTATGGTTTAGACGTGACAGCTAAGGCATGGGGATTAACAGGTAAACACGGTTGGATAAAACTGCTGCGCCTGCCCGTGATTAAACCTGTGGCAGACCTCGCGTATTTGGCATTTGCGCGCAATCGCTACCGGATATCGTATTTACTCACCGGGCAAAAGCGCTGCGACACAGGCAGTTGTAAGGTTAAATAAAGGGGGATTGTATGAGGGACTTTACATGAGTGAACCAACTTCAGCCCAGACCATTATTGTGATTGGGGCGTCATCCTTTATTGCCCAAGCCTTTATCGAGCAAGCTTGTCATCAACACGCAAAGCAACAGCAGCCAAACTCACCTGTCGCAGAGCCGTTACAAATCATCACGGTTAGCCGTCAGGCCAGCATTAAGTTGCCTGTACTAACTGACAGTGAACTAGCGGGACGTATTAACCACCAGCACTTTAGATGTGATTATCAACAAGCCTCAATAGAACAATGTGTTAGCGATATTGCGAAGATTGCAGGCACAGTGACTCGCATAGTGATGTGTAACGGTATATTACACAGTAAAAACCAGCACATCAGCACAAACGAACCAGGCTTAATGCCAGAAAAACGCATTGAAGATATTGATGCACATTCGTTAGAGCAGCTGTTTTATGCCAACAGTATTGTGCCGATGTTATGGCTAAGCGCCCTCACCCCATTGTTGTCACAACCTCGTCATAAAGTCAGCGCTGAGCAAAAATGTGTCATCAGTATATTAAGTGCTCGAGTCGGCAGCATTTCAGATAATCGTCTCGGCGGTTGGTATGGTTATCGCGCCTCAAAAGCGGCATTAAACATGCTCATTAAAACCACGGCTGTTGAATATGCCAGACGCCTTAAACGCGTGAAGCTGATTGCGTTTCACCCCGGCACCACCGACACACCATTATCAAAACCTTTTCAAGCCAATGTGCCTCAAGGCAAACTCTTTACCCCTGCCTTTGTCGCCAGCCAGTTACAGCAAATTATGGATAACAGTGAACCCGATGGCGAAGCCAGCTACCTCGATTGGCAAGGCGAGCCGATTAACTGGTAAGCACTCATTGATGTTATGTCTATGTCTATGGCTAAGTACATGCCAAGTTGCTGATGTCATATGGTACTAAGGTGCCAATTAAATTGTGCCTAAATTACTTTACCCTGAAAGTACTAAATTGGATTGAGGAACCGATACTATGTCGACGTTACACACGGGACTAAAAGGGAAAGTAGCACTGATAACCGGCTCAACAAGCGGTATAGGTTTGGCCACCGCTCATGTACTGGCTGAACAAGGCTGTCATATCGTATTGCATGGATTGATGACGCAGGATGAAGGCACTGCATTAGCCGCTGAATTTACCACCCAATATCAAATAAACACCTATTTTAGCAATGCCGATTTAAGAGACCCAGCCTGTATACATGAGTTTATGGACGCGGCCGTGGAGCAATTAGGCAGTATTGATATTTTAGTCAATAACGCTGGCATTCAGCACACTCAAGATGTGGCCAACTTTCCGATTGAAAAGTGGAACGACATTATCGCGATTAACTTATCTTCTGCCTTTCATACCATCCAAAAAGTTGTGCCCGCAATGGCCAATAAACAATGGGGGCGAATTATTAATATTGCCTCAGTACATGGTTTAGTCGGCTCAGCAAATAAGGTGGCATATTGCGCAGCAAAACACGGCATAGTGGGCTTAACCAAAGTGGTGTCCATTGAATGTGCAGAGCAAGGTATTACGGTCAATGCGATATGCCCTGGTTGGGTGGATACACCGCTTATCGGTAAACAAATTGACAACATCGCAAGCGACAAAAACTTAAGTTATAACGAGGCAAAATATCAACTGGTTACCTCCAAGCAACCACTGCCTGAAATGTTGGCCCCAAGACAAATCGGTGAGTTTGTATTGTTTCTTTGCGGCGGCGCGGCAAAAGGCATTACCGGCGCAGCATTACCAATGGATGGTGCCTGGACAGCGCAATAAGCTTGAGGTTATAGATTTATTGAAAGTAATCTAATATTAAATGTTAGCCCTTATTCATATCGATAAGGGCTTTTTTAATGCCAAAAACTACTGGCAGTGGGTAATGCTGTTAAACCCTGGCCATAAACTTAGCGATGTGTTGATAGGTTGCCATGCATTCATCTTTAACGAGATCGTGCAGCAACATGTAGGCGTGGATCATACCGTCGAACGAATGATGTTCAACATCCACTCCAGCAACAGTTAATGCATTGGCATAAGCTATGCCCTCATACCGGAGTGGATCGCAGCCTGCAGTAAAGATCAGCGTTTTAGGTAATGCTGCCGATATCGGCCCAAATAAAGGTGAAGCCTTTTTAATAATATCAGCATCGGTTGATTGAAAATACTGCTCGAAATACCATTTAATCCGAGACGTTTCGAGTAAAAATCCTGTGCCATTACAGTCTAATGATGGGCTTGTTAAAGTGTAATCGACACTGGGGTAAATCAAAATTTGTTGATCGATGTTAATCCGCTTATCGGTCAAACTTTTCATGCTTAAACTGGTGCAAATAGCACCACCTGCACTGTCACCAATAATCGTGACCGAATCTTGATGCTTAACATCATCGAGTAACTCAGCGTGACGTATGAGTACCTGTTCGCAATCATCAATCCCTGCGGGATAAGGATGCTCTGGCGCCAAGCGATACTCAACCGAAATCACCACACACTGGGCAATACTGGCAAGGTGGCGGCAAATAGGGTCGTACAACTCTACGCTGCCACACATATGCCCACCACCATGAAAATGCACTAACACAGGCAAAGGTTTATCTGGCGCAGGGCTATAAATTCTGACGGGAATAATACGGTCGGGTAACGTCAACGTTTTATCTGCAATATAAGGCACCGCTGGAGAGTCACTCATTAACCCGCTTAGTTTGTTTAGATTTTCGCGCAATATTGTCGGTGTAAATTGGATATTATTTTGTTTAGCCAGGGCAATGTTACTATTTGCCTGGGCCAAAAAATCAGTCAACTTAGTAGACACTGTGCCTCTCATTATCATGACTCCTTTGATTTACCCGTTTCAGGTAGAAAATAACTGCCCACAAATACCGTGCCGGTAAGCAAGGTAATCATCAAAAATGAACTGGTGTAACTGCCGTCACTCATATCCACTAACTTGCCAAATACCCATAGCACAATGGTTGATACCAGGTAACTAATCGACCAGAACAGACTAAACACCACGGTAATTTTTTGCCCTGTCATCTGTGGTAATTCATGGGGAATAGACACTAATGCGGTTATCGGGAAAAAGATAAAAAAGCCTAATACCATCGCACATAAGATTTGTAACCAAGGCTGCGAGCTAAACGATAGCCCGAGTACAGTGATAAAAATAATCAGCCCGCTTAAACGAATAATAGGTAGGCGCATTGGATTTTTTCGGCTGTATAACATCCCCGCAATGGTGCCGATAATGCCAAAACCAATCACCCATTTACTTTGACTAATGCCCGCTTGCGGATAAAAAGTGAATAGGCAGATATAAAACGACAGCAGCCCAGAATAAGTAAACGCGTAGAGCCAATTAAACTTATCTTTTAATCCATCCATATAGCCATATTCTGTGGGTTCTGATCCCGCTGCGTGCTTAACCTCAGCCGGAGCGTCAAACTTTACTAGCATCCACAGGATGGCCAGCACCAAACTGGCAAGCGAAAACAACACCAAGCTACTTTTCCAGCCACCAGTGATGTCATTAATGCTGGTCATGCCCCACAGAACAATTGCAGTGCCAACGTTAAAAGCCACCGCATTTAAGCCATTTATCAACGGGCGTTCGGCGGGAGCAAACCACTGCATCACAATCGGGTTAAAGTAAACAATCATAAAGGCGCCACCTAAACCCATTAAAAATCGACTCGCCAATAGCAACTCGTAATGGGTTGCGTAAGGGGTGACAATTCCGACCACAATTAATAATGAGGCGAATAAAAAAGCATACTTAACCCCCACTTTCACCGCTAAATAAGCCGCGCCAAACGTACCGACAATTTTGGCTAACGTAACCGCACCACTAATAAAGCTGGCAGAGGCTAGGCTATCAATGTGCATTGAAGCCATGATGTTGCTCATACTGGCAGTCCCGCCAACCCATGCCATCGCAAAAAGCACATAACTGGTAAAAACCAGACCTTCAACCAAATACTTATGGGTTATGTTCATAGGCGTAATCGGTACCTTAATGACTGTATCGTATGCTAATCATGTTATCTGATGGGTATGGAGAAATAAGTACTACCTTAGTTCACCGCATTGTTAAAAATCTTTATCAAACAGGGCGTCTAGTGTAGTTTCGCAAGGATAAACAATAAAAATAATTGGGGAATAACTTGCAGGCTTGGTTATCTATTGATACTTGGTTGATCAGTTCTATTTCGATTGCTTACCTGGCAATGCTGTTTGTGGTTGCGCAATGGGGACAGAATCAGGCGGTAAAAAAAGTCAGCCAAAAACCGTGGATTTATAGCTTATCGCTTGGTGTTTGCTGCACATCTTGGGCATTTTACGGCACGGTTGGCCAGGCCGCGACGACCGGTGCATGGCTGGCGCCCATTTATATCGGCTCGATTATTTGTTTGGTCTTAGCCTGGCCAATGCTCATCCGCACATTGCAAATCATTAAAAGCCAAAACCTCACCTCCATTGCCGACTTTATTGCGTGCCGCTTTGACCGCTCACCTAAACTGGCAGCTAGCGTAGCCATAGTGTCATTACTGGGCACTATTCCTTATATTGCCTTGCAATTACGAGCCATTAGCACCAGTTTTGATTTACTCACGGGCACCTTTCAATCGGGTATTAGCACCGCGTTTGTTGTTACCATTGTGCTGATTATTTTTAGCGTGTTGTTTGGCGCGCGCCAACTCTCCGCCAGTAAGCATAATCATGGCTTAGTGTTAGCCATTGCGTTTAGCTCTATCGTTAAATTATTTGCTCTGACGGCGGTGGGGATATTTGCCACGTTTTACCTATTTGATGGCTTTGGCGACCTACTCAGCCAAAGCCAAAACCTTGAACAAACCACTCATTCAGACTCGATTTATCTTATTGTATCGCAGGTTATTTTGGGCGCGATTACCATCTATGCATTACCGCAACAATTTCACATGATGATGATTGAAAACAATCATGATGAAGAGCTTAAATCTGCACGTTGGATGGTACCGTTATACCTGTTATTGATTAATATTTTTGTATTGCCGATTGCATTAGCCGGACAGCTTAGCTTCCCTGGCGGCAGTGTCGGTGCAGATACCTATGTACTGACATTACCGCTGTTTTATCAACAAGCATGGCTCGGCATATTGGTTTATGTTGGTGGACTCGCTGCAGCAACCGCCATGGTGATTGTGGCGGCAATTGTATTGAGCACCATGATTTCGACTGAAATTTTAACGCCATTACTATTACGACTACCAAAATTTAGCTCGCAACAAACCCCGCAATTATCTGGCATTTTATTAAATTTACGCCGTATTGCTATCGCGGTGATTTTACTGTCAGCCTTTGCATTTGAACGCTTTATCGATCAACAAAATCATTTAGCCAGCATCGGTTTACTGTCATTTGTGCTGTTATCTCAATTTGCGCCAGCTGCAATTGGCGCATTGTATTGGCGAAATGCTACTACTCAAGGCGCTTTTGTGGGCTTAATTATGGGCAGTATTGTGTGGCTGTATACCTTACTGTTGCCGGTGACATTTCCTGATGCACATTGGGTTAAATTTGGTTTATTTGATATTGCGTGGTTAACCCCGACAGCCTTATTTGGCTTAACTAGTCTAGACAATATCAGCCATGGGGTATTTTACAGTTTAGCGGCAAACATCGGCTGCTTTGTGATCATTTCACTGCTCAAAGAGCAAAGTGTTGGCGAGGTATTACAAGCCGATTTATTTGTAAACAGAAAACCGGTGCAGCCAGAAAGGCACTTGTCGGTCGATGACTTAGCCAGTTTATTGAACCGCTTTATTAATAAAGACGAAGCCGATGCATTATTAGCTAAAGCGAAACAACTCAATGGAAAACACCAGCAACAACAATTGGTTGACTATACTCGCTTAAAATTATCTGGGGTGCTCGGTTCGGCATCGACCAGAATGGTAATGAATGCCGCGTCTCGAGTGCAACACGTGCCGTTAGAAGATGTGGTCAGTATTGTCGACGAAGCTAACCAAATTTTTGAGTTTAACCGTGAGCTGCTGCAATCTGGGGTGGAGAACATTGAACAAGGCATTAGTGTTGTCGACGCCGACATGCGTTTAGTGGCCTGGAATCAACGTTATATTGAACTGCTCGATTACCCGCAAGATTTTGTTAAAGCCGGATTGCATATTGAACAATTAATTCGCTTCAATATCGACAGAGGGATTATTGTCGGCGACGAAGCTCATGAGTTAGTGGAAAAACGTTTAGCGCATATGCGCGGTGGTAGCCCGCATCATTTTCAGCGCACCATGCTTAATGGCAAAGTATTAGAGATCCGTGGTCAAGCCATGCCAGGTGGCGGCTTTGTCAGTACATTTGCTGATATTACCGCCCACATTGAAGCCGAAAAAGCATTGCAATTGGCCAATGAAACACTCGAAAAAAGGGTAGAAAGCCGCACCCAAGAATTGGAAAAAGCCAAAGCTGAGGCCGAAGCCGCTAACAGCAGCAAAACCCGCTTTTTAGCTGCGGCTAGCCATGACTTAATGCAACCCTTTAATGCCTTAACCTTATTTACCGACATGCTAAAGCAAAGGGTAAAATCAACCGAGTTGCAAGATTTGGCCTGCAATATTGAAGAGTCATTAACCGTTGTTGAAAGCTTATTATCAGATCTAGTGGAAATATCGCGCTTAGACAGTAAGTCGCTCAAAACCGAGCAAAGCCAATTTGCGATAGATGATTTACTGTCTACCTTAGTTAATGAATTTAACGCCTTATCTATTCAGCAAAACATTGATTTTAACTACCAGGTATCGTCATGTTTTGTCCAAAGTGACCAAAGGTTATTAAGGCGCATTATTCAGAATTTTTTATCTAATGCGTTTCATTATTCACCCTCAGGCAAAACAAATGAGCAAGCTGCCCATCAGGGTAAAACAACAGCGTTTATACCAAAGGTGCTATTGGGCGTAAGACGGCTTGAGCAGTCAATATTAATACAAGTTTGGGATAATGGACCTGGGATCCCCCTTGATAAACAACACGCCATTTTTAATGAGTTTGAACGCCTAGAGTTAACCCGCGAAATCCCAGGATTAGGCCTAGGATTAGCCATTTGTGACCGTATTGCAAAATTGCTCAATGTTACAATATCGCTGCATTCTGAGGTTGGGAAAGGCACCTGTTTTAGTGTCGAAATCCCTCGAGTATTGCAACAACGAAAACCGCTTAAAGTTGCAGCGTTACCATCTGAAGATGACATTAACAGCGATAACATCAACGTGACGGTGCTGGTTATCGATAATGACGACCTTATGCTAAAAGCCATCTCATCTTTGCTCAGTGGCTGGGGATGCTTGGTGATTACCGCTAAAGACCAACCTAGTGCGATACAACAATTAATGACTCAACCTACACCCAAACTCATTATTGCTGACTATCATTTAGAGGACGATAAAAATGGGGTCGACCTGGTGCAATACTTACTGGCTAATCACGTTAATGACAGTAACAAACCCACCTGCGTTATCTGCTCTGCCGACCCTTCTGAAGCCGTAAGACAACACACCAGCAGTGCCCAGTTTAGCTTTGTGCGTAAACCGCTTAAGGCAATCGCGTTAAAGCGGATTATTAAACAATTACCCACTGAATAATTTATTTTTAATAGATTAACGACCATAAAAAATGCCTCACATGGAGGCATTTTGGGGTTAACTCTTTAGTCATTATTATTATCAATCTTTAACCGCAATCAAAGCTATAACCAGTCGTTGAGGCAATAATAAATAGTTGATCCAATATCATGAGGCTTCAACCTCTACCTGCTGGTTTTCCGTTGAGGTAATCATTAATTGCTGGAACACCAGCCCTGCTTGGGTGCGATTGTTAATTTCGAGTTTGAGCAAAATCGCTGAGACATGTTTTTTTACCGTGGTTTCTTTAATGTTTAAGTCATACGCGATTTGCTTGTTTAACCGACCGTTAGCAATGTTGGCCAGTACTGTGTATTGCTGCGGCGTGAGTTGGGCTAATTGCTTTGCTAAACGTTGATGCTCGGCGGCGGTATGTTGATCGGCACTGATATTGGTGTGCTCGGGTAACCAAACGTCTCCGTCTAGCACAGTATCAATCGCGGTTGATATTTGGGTTAAGTTGGCCGATTTAGGAATAAACGCACTGGCACCAAAATTGATGGCTTTACGGATAATCTCCGGTTGATCGTCAGATGACACCATGATGACGGCAATGTCAGGGAAGTGATTTTGTAATAACGTGAGGCCAGTAAACCCGTCATTTCCCGGCATGTGTAAATCAATAAAGATAAGTTCAATATCGGGGTGCTGCTCCACTAAGGCAATTAACTCTTGAAAGTTTTCCGCCTCTAACACGTGTGCATCGTTGACACTTTTTTGCACAGCCTGAGTGAGTGCAGCACGAAATAGTGGATGGTCATCTGCAATGGCAACTTTAATTTGAGACATCATGACTCCCTTACATTCGTTGTTATTGTTATGGTTCACTCTTTATAAGCAATAAAAAGAATAACCGGTTCTGATGAGACCGGCTATTCTTATCTGCATCAATTAAACAAGGTTTTAGAAGACATAGCCAACCGTTAATGAAATAGTCTCTGGGTCGCCATAGTATCCAATTAAGGTGTTATCGCCGCCTAAGCCAGGGGTAAAATCACCATCGCCTGTTGGCGTGACAAAGGCGTAGTTACCCACCAAATACTCTTCATCGGTGACGTTTTTCCAATGTAACCCAGCATTCCAATGACCATCATTGCTATACCAATTGAGACCAAAGTTAAGCAAGCCGTAGCCATCCTGGCTCAATAGGTTATCCACTACCGCTAAATCGTAATCGCTGCGGTAGTAGTAATTACCGTTAAAGATAAAGCTGCCAATATCAGCTTCAATATTGTAGCTAAAACCAAGATTGGCTGTGGTGTCTGGAGTATTAGTAATGGTGTAGGTATCGCTGATATCAATTTTAGTCCCCTGGTCGTCGTAAGAAATCACCTCATCAAATGACGCATCAATTAAGCCGACATTAGCAAACAAATTCAGTGACTCAGTAGCCGCATATTCAACTTCAAGCTCAAGACCTGTGGCGGTTGATTTACCGATATTGCCTAAACGCTGATTAAGGTCTGAATTATCATCGCCAGGTAACACAGTGACAAACTGCCTGTCTTTATGATCGAGATAAAATGCGGTGGCATTTACACGAAGATTATCATTCCACTCACTTTTAAAACCAATCTCGTATGAATTCACCGTTTCAGGATCAACCGCAGGCTCTGCGCCCGTTGCTCTTGGGTTAAACGTACCTGATTTAAATCCTTGTGAGTAACTGGTAAAAACCATCAAGTCATCATTCACTTGATACTCTAGACCCACTCGTGGATTGAATTTAGACCATGTTTCTTCGTCATCAAGCACTTTAGGTATTTGCGACTCAATTAGCGCGTCATCGCGCACAAAACCAGGATACCAGCCGGTTTCAGGATAAATACTATCGAAAATAACTCCGTTATACACCGTGGCCTCTTTAGATTCGCGAGTATAGCGACCGCCTAATGTCATCGACAATTTTTCGGTAAAGCTGTATGAACCTTGCACATAAGCGGCGTAGCTTTCGCTATTATTACAACCACTGACCTCACGAGTAAGTCCACCAAAAGCTTTAAAGGCTTCTTCTAAAATCGCATCGAACACGCCACAAGAATCACCGTCAAAATAGTAAATACCGGAAACTAAGTTGAGGTTATCACCGACATAGTTCACTTGAAACTCTTGGCTAAATTGCTCATCTTCATAAATAGCCGGCACATCGAAAATACGTAAGCTGGTATTATCAAAATCGATGTTGGTGAGAGACTCGCCTTCACGCTTAGCGGTAACCGATTTAGCGCTCCAATTCTCATTGAAATTATATTCGACCGTCGCGCTCCAACCTTCAGTTTCAACCTTATTCCATGTTGGCATACTGGTGTAAGAGTCGTATTTACTGTCTGGCACCGGGGCATCGGTTAACAAACTAGGAAGCAGTCGATAGCCGCCTTTTGAATTAGAATCATCTTCGGTTTTATCGTAAGTAAAGCGCATAAACAGGTCGTCTGTAGGGGTGTACTCAACACTTAACCGCCCTGCCATTACATCCTTGTTATAGTTCTCGGTATCTTGGCCATCTAATGCTGAAGTTTTAAAATCACCAAAGCCATCACGATTTAAACTTGCAAAGGCAAAGCCGACGTAAAGTTTGTCATCAATTATGGGTAATTGACCGGCAATTTTGGCATCTTTTTGACCATAACTGCCTACGGTACCTTTAAGGCTTAACTCACCGTCGCCAGACATTTTTTTGGTGACATATTTAACCGCACCGCCAATGGTATTTTTGCCGTATAAGGTGCCTTGAGGCCCGCGTAACACTTCGATGCGCTGTACGTCGAGAATGTCTAACACCGCACCTTGCGGACGGGCAACATAAACATCGTCGATGTAAATACCCACACCAGGCTCATAGCCCCACAATGGGTCTTCCTGGCCTACGCCGCGGATAAAAGCTGTTAGCGTAGAGTTAGTGCCTCGGCTTGATTGTAATGTGGTGTTAGGGGAAAACTGCTGAATTTCGGTCATCACGCTGATGCCATTTTCGGCTAACTCTGTGGCACTCACCGATGTCACCGCCACAGGCACATTTTGTAAACTCTCTACCGTTTTACGTGCTGTGACTTCAATGCGCTCTAGTACAGGCTGCTTAACGTCGCTGTTATTTTGTTCTTCTGCGGCTATCGCATGCTGCGCGGTTAACACTGACGAAATGGCTAAGGCAATGCAGCTCATTTTAATCGTATTCTGTTTCATACAGGTCCCCGTTGTAATAGTTATTATTAATGGTTTTACTTATTGCAAATTCTGATTAACAACTCATTTTGCTTATTGGTTTATTGACGATTCTTTGTTCACATATTGACTGTATCGTATTTTCAAGCTTATTGAATCGGTACTATAGTAGTATGCGTTTTGTTCTTTTTTTCCAAACAAACAAAACATAAAAACATTTAAAAACAAAATCTTAAAACTCAGTTCTTAATTAAAGCCCCCAAAACTTAATCACTTCATTAACGCTGCTAATCGGCGCTTTAAGCAAAAAGTCACTTTGTTCACCACCATGTTTTATGTCTGGATTTACGGCAATGCCGTGACCAAAATTGTTAATCATAACGAGCTCAATAGACGTATTGTTTTGATGATCTTTCCAACGTGAAATACTGTACCCAGATTCATTGGTCACCGTCGGCTTAGCATTAGATTGAGTTAACACTTGCCATTGAGATGCGAGCATTTTTGCATTGTTCGCACTGACAACATTGTCATTGTCACCCGTCCAGATACTTAGTGAAGGCCAACGGGTTTGCTTAGGATGTATAGCTTTGGCAAATTGGGCTAATTCTTCAACCGACTGCGCAGGCCCTTGTTTCATACAAGAGATGGCTTTGATCAAATTGTCGGCACAGGGATACGGCAAGCCAGCGATAACAGCGCCGCTTTGAAACAGATTGGGGTAATTGACCATTGCAGCGCTGGCCATAGCGCCACCTGCTGATAACCCGATGACATAAACATGCTTTGCGCCTAGCTTTTCTTGAGTGGTCACTATCATGTTTTTTATCGATAACATTTCACCACTGTCTATTTGCGTATCTTGACTTGCAAACCAGTTGAAACAACCCTTTACGTTATTGTCATAGCTTTGTTGTGGCACTAAAACCGCAAACTGATTCGCTATCGCTAATGACGTTAGGCCGCTTTTGTTGGCCAACTCAACTCCGTCTTGAATACAACCATGCAGTAACACCACTAAAGATAAATCCCCTGCAAGAGAAGCATTTGAGCCTTGCGTCACAGGAAGATAAGAGCTTGTCAGCGCACCTGGATTATCACCAAAATCGGTAAGAGGAATATAAGGCGTGTCGATTGCTTGAGCAGACTGCATTGAAAGAAAACAACCCAGTAAAAGCAGCGGCATAGTTAAGCTGTATTTTTTATTGATCATTTCAGCGGTTTCCAAATTTAACATATTAGTAACTTGCAGAATTTTGCGCCAAACAGCAATGGCACTTTAGATCCACATGAAAATTAATGTCGCTATGTTGATGAAAGGTAGGGCAATAAGCGTGGAACTTTGCAGCGATGAAGGATTGTGGTTGTAAACAATATGAATAATGAAATGGGAGTAAACCGGCAGGCGAGCTATTCGGTGCTAGGTGCTAGGCATTTTAAGCAAAAAAAACGCGAAGCCATTAGCTTCGCGTTTTAGAGCATCGATTTGTTAATTACTTAACAAATTCAACGCCTAATTTGATGTCACCTTTAAGAGTGTCTAGCATTGCATCGCGAGCGTTAGCTTCAAATGCGCTGATGTCACCGTAAGGTAATACTTTTTCTACGCCGTTTTTGCCAAGTAGGATTGGCTGTGCGAAGAATGTAGCGTGCTCACTGCCGCCGTCAACATAGGCACATTCAACCACGTTGGCTTCGCCTTGTAGACCACGAACTAATGATAAACCAAAGCGACATGCTGCTTGGCCCATTGATAATGTTGCGCTACCGCCACCGGCTTTAGCTTCAACAACTTCAGTACCTGCGTTTTGAATGCGAGTTGTCATTGCGGCAACTTCTTCATCAGTGAAAGTTACACCTTCAACCTGAGAAAGTAGTGGCAGAATAGTCACACCGCTGTGGCCGCCGATCACGTTAACTTTAACGTCAGCAACGTTTAAGCCTTTAAGCTCAGCGATAAAGGTTTCGCTACGGATAACGTCAAGTGTTGTGATACCGAACAAACGGTTTTTGTCGTACACACCAGCATTTTTCAATACTTCAGCAGCAATCGCTACCGTGGTGTTAACTGGGTTAGTAATAATACCCACTAATGCTTTAGGGCAAGTTACAGCCACTTTTTCCATTAGGTTACGTACGATACCCGCGTTGATGTTGAATAGATCTGAACGATCCATACCAGGCTTACGCGCTACACCAGCAGACATTAATACGACGTCAGCATCAACTAATGCAGCCGTTGGATCTTCACCAGCAAAACCTTTTACTTCTACGTCTGTTGGGATGTGACTTAAGTCAACCGCAACACCAGGAGTAACAGGAGCGATGTCATATAGAGACAACTTTGAGCCCGCAGGCAGTTGAGTTTTTAACAGTAAAGCTAGCGCCTGGCCGATACCACCAGCAGCACCTAATACAGCAACTTTCATAATTATCTCCATCAATTTATGCAGTTTGTGACATTGATCTAAATTGTCGTGGCGTCACATTACTGCATCGTCACAATAATTTCAATTATACGTTAGTGGACAGTGGTAAATAAGTGAGCGCTAATAAGGTTTAAGCTGAAATTTGTGCATGAATTATGCTCAACGTCATCCGCATTATGGAGCGAAATCCCTTATCAATATCACGACTTTTGTTGGCAACTGCCAGTCATTTTATATGTATAAATATGCACCACCTGTTCGATTTACCCTGCTAGCAAAGGCACGGCAAGCCATTGCTGCTAGCGCCATGTTTACTTACTGACGCAATCAACTCCGTCCACGCGCATGTTATACCGTGTGTTTGGTCATACACTCTTACTAAGCGGTGTCATTTTGGCGTACACTAAAGCTGCCGCGGGCAAATAAATAAAAAATTCAATAGCCACTGCCGCATTCCTCAATATCCAATTACTGACGAGAATTTCATGATAATAAGAGCTGGCCAACACGCCGATTTACACGCCTTAGTTAATTTTAATCAAGCCATGGCAATGGAAACCGAAAACCTCACCCTAGACGCTGACAAACTCACTCAAGGGGTTGAAGGTTTGCTAACACATCCTGAGCGCGGTGTTTATTTAGTTGCAGAAATAGATGGCGAAATTGTCGGTTCGCTGATGGTGACTTACGAGTGGAGCGATTGGCGCGCCAGTAATTATTACTGGATCCAAAGTGTGTATGTTCGTCCGCAAAACCGTCGCCAGGGTATTTATGGCAAGCTCTACCAAGCAGTTAAAGACTTTGCCGCCGCCAATGGTGGCACAGCTAGCTTCAGATTATATGTTGAACATGACAACGCCGTTGCTCAAAAAACCTATGAGTCTTTGGGCATGCAGCAAAGCCATTATTTGATGTATGAAGAAAATACCAAGTAAAACGGTTGAAATATCTACCTAACAACCGGCAAAGTAAGCACTTAGTCGGTGGTTATGTTGTGTACCGAACCCGCTCTCAGGTTACCTAGATTGAATTTAAGTTCTGACGCTAAAGCGCATCATCACTGGTGCGTGGTCGGTACTGTCACTGTCGCGCTCATAATCTGGGCGAACAAGATGTCTGTCGAAGGTTTGATAATCAATAATATGGGCTAAATTTTGCTGTTGAGTCGGGTTAAACTCGCTTGAGACTAAAATGTAATCAAGCACCGATCCTGTGTTGCCATAATAGTGCGTAGCTTGCCTTACAGCATGTGGTTCGTCATCAAGCAATGATGCTGATTCAAACTCATCTTGCGCCAAAGTGGCATTGCATTTAGTTGCCGCAATAAACAACTCATAACTGTCGAACAAACTGCTTTGATGTAATTCTGCCATTAATGAGGTTTCACCAAGCTTGGCTAATTGCGGGTCTTCAATGTCACTGCGAAACACCCGCAGTTGATTATTAAAGGCCGCTAACAGCTCGCTGCCTAGGGTGTCATTAAAGTCGCCCATTAACAGAAAAGGTTGCTGGGCTTGTTGGCGCCTCATGAGCATTTGATGGCATAACAATGCTGACTCACTGCCGCGCTGTAAACTTGATGCCCAACGTCCAAGCACCTGGCGTGCAACAAAGTCTGGTCCGCCTTGTAAACCGCTCTCGCTAATATCATCACGGCTTACGCCACTGCGTTTTGATTTAAGGTGAATAACATAACAATCGCACGGCCCAAATACCGGTAATTGAATGGTGGCTCGTAAAGGTTTGCGGCTAAAGGCAAAGGTATCGGCTAAGCCTAATTGAGCAATCCATTGCGGATCAGGGCTGACATTAACTGAATCCACAATCGGGTATTTTGAAGCAATGGCCACCACAGGACTGCGATAAACATAATCGCTGATCACTTCTGGCTCATCTAAGGCCACAAAGTACTCATAGCCTAATGATTGAGTCAGTTTAGCTAAGGCATCTGGGCTAAATACTTCTTGAAAACCGATAATATCTGGCTGACTTTGATTAATAAAATCACTTAACCAGGCACACTTTTTTTGCCATTGCTTATCGCTGTAAATATTTTCAAAATCATAAAACGCATAAGGCGGTTCAATAAAGTTAAATAAGTTAATACTCACCACATTAAAGCTAAGCTCAGATGCAGTAGGCGATGATGTGTCGTTTACGTTTAACATATGTTAATCCTAATAAAACCTCTTACTAGGATACTGATTTGCGAGTGAGAACACCATGAGTAACAAAACTCGATTTAGCTTATTAAAGGCTTATCGCGAGCCTTGTAGATTTTAATCTACAATAAATTGAACCGAATCCAAATCGCCGACGTAAAACTTATCAATGAATGAATTAAGCCTTCTTGATTAACCAATAGTGATTAACCAATAGCGATTAACCAACAGTGATTAACCACCATTAATTAATCACCAGGACATTCGTTGCCATTAAATCTGACCCGATTTAACCCATTTGATTTAACAACCTCCGTAAGACCCTTTGGCTTATCCCTCACCCTGATAAGCCATTTTTTTACGGCGAAATTTGCCCAACCAAAACCAAACAATACTGATAGGGGATCAATGATGTTAGCCTTTAACACTGATAAACTACTTAAATTCGGCTTGATCAACGGCGTGATTGTCGCGGCTTTATTAATGAACCCAGCTTACAGTGCGAGTGAGGATAATATGTTATTTCGTTTTGCAGATGAGGATCATTTTGAACGTTGGCAGATCAATAATGACACCGTGATGGGCGGCGTATCGCAAAGCCAAATCAAGCAAAATCAACAACAAGACCTGTTGTTTACCGGCAATGTATCGTTAGACAATAACGGTGGATTTGCATCGACAGAATCGCGTTTTACCCATCAAATATCTGCAGCATCATCACTCACCATTGCGGTTAAAGGTGACGGGAAGGTTTATCAGCTGCGTTTAAAAACGCCTCAACTGTCTTATGGTGAAGCGTACGTGGCTAACTTTACCACTCAAGCAGATACATTGACTGAGCACACTTTTACCGCCGCAGATTTTACTGTCAGCTTTAGAGGACGGGTTGTAAGCAACGCGCCGGAATTAAACTTGCTAGACATCGAGCGGATTGGGTTTCTTGTGGCACAAAAACAGCAAGGACCATTTGCAATTGAGTTACATGCTATTGAGTTTGAAAATAAACAATAATCACCCACGTATCGCTGAATTTAAAGGCTAAACATTGAAATTACCTGTGCAAATTAAAGGCATTATTTTCGACTTAGACGGCACTCTTGTTGAGTCGAGTTTAGACTTTGAGTTAATTCGCCAACAAATCGGCTGCCCCGAGGGTATCGACCTACTCAAATATGTCGACGACCTAAACTGTCAAACCAGCCAGGCTCATGCCAATAACATTATTATTGAGCATGAATACCAAGATGCCATAACAGCCAAGCCCATCAAAGGCATGGCCGAATTAATTAGTGCTATTGAAGCTGTAAAAATGCCTACAGCCATTGTAACCCGCAACAGTCTTGCTGCCAGCACCATGAAAGTAAAACAAAATGCCATCGCGATTGATCATGTGATAACCCGTGAAGACTACCCCGCAAAACCGGCTCCAGATGCACTATTAGCAATTGCAAACCAATGGCAAATTGCCCCTGAGCACATTATGTATGTCGGCGACTATTTATATGATATTCAAGCCGCCAATAATGCAGGGATGGTAGCCTGTTTAATTACTCACGGTGTTGAAAAGCGCTATCAAGACCTTGCCGATATAGTCATTGATGAGCTCAATCAACTGCTGCCTTTCATCCAGTAGTTTGGCGCCATTATCCTAGTCTGTAACATTTGAATGTGAGAATCCTTATGAATCGAATTCACCCTAAAAAATTACTTCACAGCAAGTGGACCAAAGTTGAAGTGGTTAATAAACTCAAACATTTTAGCGTTATTAAAGTGGAATATGATGAGCTACAAAATGTAACTGAATGCATTATTCGCGCAGAAATGAATGCCGCTGAATTTGCTATAGAATGGCGCGATTTAAAAGACCCGCAGAAGTGGAAAATAGGCTGGCAATAAAAAAGTGACTCGCCATGAGTCACTTTTTTTAAACACAAAGCCTACTTAGTTAATATTGGCTTATTTAACACTTATTTAATTAATGATAAATATCGAGCCTTCAAGTCTGAAAGGAATAGTCTCTAAGCCCCAGTCAGATAGCATAACATCACCTATGCGCAAGCTATCGCCCTCACTGCTACAGCCCCACATTTTAGCGCAAGTTTGCCCTGGAATATTTGAGCCCGTGCCTTTAGAAGTGTCTGGGATCATGTGATTCAATTGGGCTATATGAGAGCCAAACATGCCCTCAAAGGTATCCATTGTAACATCTAGGGTTTCCATCTCACCTTCAGGAAAAGTGACTGCGGCGGTTTGTTCTCCTGAAACGTTTTGTTCTTGCTTCAAGGTCACAACATCTTTAGAAACTAGCCCATATAGTGCATTCAAGGGCAAATCTTTAGTGGTTTCGTGCAAATAGAGTGTCTGACCATAATGTCTTGCAGCGTAATTATTCTGTTCGTAGGCACGAGTCAGGTATTTATCAGCTTTTGCCATATCTTCATTAACCATGCCGCCGCCTAAATACATCTTGCCAAGTAAGTACGAAGATTGAGAATGGCCCATTTTTGAGGTGTACTCTAAAAACTCGATGCCTTCATCAACATCCTTTAAATGGGTATCTTGTAAATACAACACTCCAGCTTTGTATTTAGCATCTAATACGTACTTACCTGCACGTCGATACCACTTTAACGCCATGTCTAAATCTTTATCTGTGCCATAACCGGCATAATAAAATTCACCTAACATTGCCATTGCAGATGAGTGACCTCGTTTAGTTAAAATACGATAAGCTTTAAAGTATTCAACACATTCTGATGTTTGACACTCTGGTAACTGACTTGCTTCACTTTTTGTTGGAGCAAAAATTAGAAAGCTGGCCAAGAGGCTAAAAATAATTATTTTATGTTGCATCATGCTAATTCCTTTTAATGAATGTTTTTATACTATTAGCGCTGAAGCTTAACTTGTCTATAGTATAAAAGGGTTAAAAAATAGCCACAAAAGGTATGAGTTGCAACAATAAATTAACACTACACCAGAGTTTATATGGGTTTGCTTATATTTAAAAAAATGTTAATTATTTGCAAATCGTGTTGCTTCAAAACGATTTAATAGCCGATGCACGAGATAACACAGTAATAAAGTGGCAACGATGGCGACTAAAATGCTGCTTATACGGTATAAGGCACTAAAAACAAGATCATTATTTGGCTTAAGGTACTGGCCAAATAATATGCCTAAGGTGGTCATGGCGCCAAAGCCGACGCCTGAGCCGCTGGCCTCTTTAACGTGCACCTGGCTAAATAACATCAAGCCTATCCACAAAAGTGGCACGACAAAAAGTAGCATGCCAGACCAATCATAAAGCAATGCCTGCCCAACTAAGCCAAAAATTACGCCAAATAAGGTCCCTATCGCACGCTTTCTGGCATAGCCCAGTGCCCCATTCCAATGCATGGGAAATAACAGTAATAACGTGGTGGCTTGGGCTGACATTGAATCTTGTAAATTAAACATCTGAAACACAATAAATGACGCGGTAGCGATAGAGGCACCCAATAATGCTTCGTGGCGCATACGATTAGGCGCTTTTACCACACTGGCCATTGGCGGCCTTGGTGAAACGTCTGGCCATAATGCTGTCATCGCATAGGCAATAATCACCGAGGCGAGTGTCGCCCAAAAGTTACTGAAAATGAGGTTGTTGATGTCCATACCCGGATAACTGGCAAAATGCAGCATAATGCTTAAGCTAATCACGCCATTGGCACCGAACAAAAATAAACTGCCACGTGACATGGCGGCAAACCGATACAAAAACAATAAAAAAACGATGGGTAACATAACCCCAGGATGACCGCCAAATAAGCCACCGAGAATACCGACTTCAAGCCCCGCCATAACCGACGAAGCCAACAGTTGTCGCATGGCATGAGCGTTCATTACCGGAACTAATCCAAGTAATAACATCGGCGTGACGGTAAAAAACACACCATAATTTAGGTCGAATAATTTGCAAATCGCCAAGCCCAGTGTGGCACCGGTAGCAATGCGCAAACATTGGCGTAAATCATTGGTAGTTAACGGACTATGACGTAATAACATCGGCATACCTTCAGGATACGTCACGACAAACTCTAGGTTTGCCGCGACTTTAGTGGCGCAATAAGGCGAGTAACAACATCGATATTTTGATCGGGATTAATAACTTGGCTCGGGATTAATATATATAGTGCAGCACGCTAATCAGCTTAATCTGTACTTTTGCTAAAAAACCTAGCACCACATTATTAGGGACTAATTGCACAGTGGCGCGCGCACCGGCGGGTAAGGTATTAACCACTTGATGATCCAGAGCTAAATGCAAACGTAAACGCTGAGCATCACGCACCCAGCGCGCCGACGCCTCTGGCGTGGCTAAACGCCCATTCGCATCAAACTGCCCGGCACTCACTCCAGCATCGACATTGCTGACTTTGGCTTGATATAAACGCCCTGGTTGACCGTCAAAAGTAATAAAAGCGGTAGATTGAGACTCTATTCCTCTTAAACTTTTTTCTCTAAAGTCGGCAATAATATCGACCTTTTCAGATACCACTGCGAGCAATGGCTGACCAACAGTGGCAAAACTGCCGACTTCTAGTTGTAGATTAGTGACCACCCCATTTTGATCGGCGCGCACCTGGGTGTATGACAGATTTAACTCGGCCTGAGCGAGACGATTCTGAGCTTGGCGCATTTTTAAATTCTCTGCACCATCACGCCCACGACTCACCACCAATTGACTTAGACGCGCATTGGCTGCCATTAAGTTAGCTTCTGCTGTTGAGGCGTCACTTTGTGCTTGATCGGCTAATTGCTGCGATACACCACGGCTTGCATAAAGTGCATCAAGCCGTTTTGCCTCACTGCGTTTTTGCTGTGCACTACTTTGCTTAGCGTTAACATCGGCTTGAGCAGCTAATATCTCAGCATCGAGCTCAGCATTGTCTTGTTTGGCTTGCTCTAAGGCTAAATTGGCTTGCTCAACAGCCAGTTCATATGGCGCGGAATCGATACTAAATAACACATCACCTTTAGCGACCACTTGATTGTTTGCCACGGCTATAGAGGCAATTTTACCGCTGACTTGCGGGGTGACTTTGGTCACCATACGAGTTGCCATTGCCTGTGGGGTCATTGGCATCATAGCGTCGGCAAACATAAAATAGCCAAACACTGATACAAACAGAAATATGGATATTTTAACGAGTCGTGCAAATTGTTGATCTGGGGTCATATACTTTCTCATTACTCACTTTTGCCTATGCAGCTACGCAGAGGTTTTATCTAATGTTGCCAGTGCGTTCTCGCTGATTTGACTCATAATATTTTCAAAGTCATTGAGCTGTTGCTGGCTAATGCCTGCTAATAAATTACGTCGCACTAACATGATTTTACTTTCCATCTGTTTAAGCATCTCAATCCCATCTGGGGTTAAGCTAACAATGCGTGCCCGTTTATCTTTTTCGCAACAACGGCGCTGCACATAGCCCTGTTCTTCTAATTGATTAAGGGTGCGCATTAACGATGGCAATTCAATTTCTAACGCATCTGCAAGCACCTTTTGGCTGACGTTGTCGCCTAAGCGCAGTAATTTCCACAATGCTGTCCAGCGCGGATGAGTGAGACCTAGCGGGATTAATTCTGCATCCGCAGCCGTGCGCCATAAACGGTGCAATCGACCTAAATTTTCAGCAAGAGACAGTTCTTTTAATCTTTCTAATTCTGGGGACATGAGATGCACCTACTTAGTTAGCGTGCTAAGCATTATAACTAGTTAGCATGCTAAGTAAATAACCTTATCGAATAAGATAAACCGCGTTGAAATAACAGAGTAAGCTTAATAGTGATGTCATTTAGACATTTAAATGTCTAAATGACGCATTTGGATACGGTGATTTAGACACTGAAACAAGCCGGCGGATTGGCATAACACTAGACTCAATTAACTCAAGTAAACAAAAAAAGGGCCTTGATGACCTTTTTGTGATCGACGTAACCTCTTTGTTCTTGTTGTTAGATTCACATTTGTCATAATGACAATTACTTAGTTTCTTTTGGAGTTGGTCATGGCGTTAAGTCAAACAGATCTCACTCGTATTGCGCTTGACATCACCGCAAATTTATCTAATCGCGATCGTTTTTCACGCTTACTGACCACTCTTAGAGACACTCTAGATTGCGATGCCGCGGCGCTATTGTCGTTCCAAGGTCATCAATTTACGCCACTGGCAATCGATGGTTTAAGCGCAGATGTATTGGGCAGGCGCTTTATTGTTAATGAACACCCAAGGCTTGAGGCCATTGCGCGAGCCGGTGATGTGGTGCGCTTTCCTGCCGACAGTCAATTACCCGACCCTTATGATGGCCTTATTCCTAATGTGGATGGCGATTTAAAAGTACATGCCTGTGTTGGATTACCCTTGTTTGCCAACGAGCAACTGATTGGGGCATTAACCATCGACGCTCTCGATCCCAATAAGTTTGACCAGTTTACCAATAATGAATTACGCAGCATTAGCGCCATTACTGCCGCTTCACTCAATAATGCCTTGCTGATTGATAAACTCGAAAAACAAGCGAGTAACTTTACCATTACCAGCAATAAACCTACTGGGCAGCTCGATACTGCAACAGAGATCATTGGCCAGGACGACAGCTTTATGGCCTTGCTCAATGAAGTGAATGTGGTTGCCGCGACCGAGTTAAACGTGCTGATTTTAGGCGAAACCGGAACAGGTAAAGAACTCATCGCCAAAACCGTGCATCAGCACTCTCCTCGCGCCGATAAACCGCTAGTGTATTTAAACTGCGCCGCATTAGCTGAGTCGGTTGCTGAAAGTGAACTATTTGGCCATGTAAAAGGGGCCTTTACCGGCGCCATTAGCCACCGCAGTGGCAAGTTTGAAGTGGCAGACAAAGGCACATTATTTTTAGATGAAATTGGTGAATTACCACTTAATTTGCAAGCAAAGTTACTACGGGTGCTGCAATACGGTGATTTACAAAAGGTCGGTGACGATCGCAGTTTAAAAGTGGACGTAAGAATTATTGCCGCCACCAATAAAGATCTTAAAAGCGAAGTATTAGCAGGACGTTTTCGTGCAGATTTATACCATCGATTAAGTGTATTTCCTGTTGTTGTACCACCACTTAGGGAGCGCCCGCAGGATATTCATTTATTGGCCGGTTTTTTCATTGAGCGTTATCGTCAACAATTGCAGCTACCCCATTTAGGATTAAGTCACGATGCCCTGGCATTACTCAACCATTATGATTGGCCTGGTAATATTCGTGAACTTGAACATGCTATTCATCGCGCTGCAGTGTTGGCTAAATCGGCTGGGATTCTCGAGGACATGTGCACTATCACTCCTCAACACTTTGAATTTGCACCACACACAGAAACCATAGCCTCTCAGACACGAAATGACTCAGTTAAACACTCAGTAACATCTTTACCACAAACTACCTTACGAGATGCAACAGATCAGTTTCAAGGTCAGTTTATTCAACAGGTATTGCAGCAACACAACGGCAATTGGGCAGCAACGGCACGAAGCCTACAGCTTGACTCAGGTAACTTGCATCGTTTAGCAAAACGCTTAGGATTAAAATGACTAAAGTGCAAAAAAATCAGTTGAATTATTAGACGTAATAAGTGAGGATGCGCGCTATTCAATAGTCAAGCTTTGAAAGATATTGTAGTCTGACTTAAATAACGTCTATTTTTAGGAATGATAACCCCCTTATGATGAATTCGTTACGCACCGCATTCGTTGCCGCGTCTGCAATAATGTTAAGTTTTTCAAGCGCTGCTGTTGAATATCGTTTACCGACTAACGGCAGTAAATTGGTCGGTGAAAACCAATATTATGTGGTACCTGAAGAAGGTAAATTAACACTAGAGCAAATCGCCGCTGAATTTCAATTAGGCTTAACTAACCTTATCGAAGCGAACCCTGGTGTTGATCCATTTTTACCTAAACCAGGCAGTACGTTAATCATTCCGCACCAGTTAATTCTGCCAGATACCAAGCAAGAAGGTATCGTGATTAACTCTGCTGAAATGCGTTTATATTATTATCCTAAGGGTAAAAATATCGTTGAAGTGTTGCCTATCGGTATTGGCCAAATAGGCCGTGATACCCCTGAAAATTGGGTTACCACTGTACAACGTAAACGCGCCAATCCAACGTGGACGCCAACGGCAAATACTCGTCGCATTTATGCCTCTAATGGCATTACCTTACCCGCAGTGTGGCCAGCAGGCCCAGATAACCCAATGGGATTATATGCGCTGTATGTTGGTAACCTATTTGCGGTTCACGGCACTAACGCCACATTCGGTATTGGTTTACGAGTGAGCTCGGGTTGTATCCGTTTACGCGACGAAGACATTAAACACTTATTTGAAACTGTACCTGTGGGTACCCGTGTTGAGTTCTTAAATAAACCGATCAAGGCAACTGCAGAGCCAGATGGCAGCCGTTATCTTGAAGTGCATGAGCCACTGTCTAAAACCCAAGCTGAGTTTGATTCAAAAGAGCCTGTGTCATTAACATTAGACAAGAACATGACGCGTTTTCTGGCTCACCCAGAAACTGACTCAACAACGTTAAAACGTGTATTAGAAAAACGTACTGGCATGCCAACACGTATTAACCCTTAATCGCTCTCGGCCTTCAAAGGCCTAATGCATTAACAAAAATGGTTTGATTACTCCGCTTTAGCGGATTTTAATCAAGCCATTTTTTATTTTTGACGTTTAAGGTATTAGTTCAATATCTGGCTCATTGGTTCCATCAGTATTGAGCGTATCACCCAAAGCTTGATTGGTGTGCTCCAATGCATGCAAGTCTTCCATGGCGGTATTGATATCAGTTTGCCCTGCACCAATAAGCTCTTCACGCTGCTCAAGAAATGCACTTTGTTGCTCAACATCTTGCATTAATAACGCCGCATCATCTTCGGTTATATCGTTTGAGCTTTGCAGATACTGACTGGCTTGGTTTGCGACAGGATCAGGCGATATATTTGGCGACATAATGAATGAGTTTATTTGCGGTAAAAATAGAATACCCGCAACAATAACGGCGCCAGCCAAAGCAGCATAAGCCCACTTAGGCGATGACGCGGATTTATTTGAGTCGGTCATGGCAGGCATATTAATCGCAGTAGAACCGGCTTCTGGCTCTGGCAGGATTGATGCATCCGGACCTTTGGTGCGCATACCAATAAACTGGCCGCCATCGTAAATTTCCATTTGATGACTCGACACTTCACCGTCAACGACGCCAGAACTAACGATAACTAACTTGTTACAGTGTAATTTACCTTTAAACACACCTGAGACGCGCATTTCCTGACAAAACACTTCACCTTCAACTTCACCACCAACCGCAATCTGAATTTGATGACTAGAACTAATTTTACCTTTGGTTTTGCCTGCAATCATTGCTGGACCACGAATACTCATGTCGCCCGCTAATGACATATCAGCACCTATGTAGGTTATCCCCTTATTCTTATTATTCACTTGCTGTCCTTATTAGGGTTAAATACCTATCACATTAATTATCTAACCTGCTCAGATAGTTAATATAATTTGTATAAATTGTTACAGGTAGTGACAAATCTTAAAGTAAATGGGCTACACAATAAAGCCTACTATTCATGCTATAGTACCTAGATCAATAAATAGCCCGAACTGTTATGCCAACGACTGATCCCAAGCATAAGCCTACATACACAGCAAAAGACACCCTTAAAAAAGTGCAAAATCATTCGCAAAAACAATCAATAAAACCATCGTTAAAACAAAGTTTAGCCATATATTCATCGGTAGATGTTCTCGCGCCATTAGCAAGCCCTAGCTCCCCTACTGTTCAGTCGATGTCGCCATTGCAAGCTTACCAACAAGCGATGGGTGCTGACTCACAACAGGCAATAACAGCAGACCCAGCACAGCAAGAGGCCTTGTTAGCATTAGAGACTCTATACCAGCAATTTATTCATTCATCCCCCATCGATGAAGGTTTATACCTGTGGGGGGATGTGGGTAGGGGTAAAACATTTTTAATGGATTTGTTTTGTCAGTGCCTGAGCCAACACCCTAAGCAGGCGCAAAACACTGTCATGCGACTGCACTTTCATCGTTTTATGGCCATGATCCACCAGCAACTTAATCAAACATCTGGGATCCGCGATCCTCTCACCCATATTGCCAAACAGATCGCCTCGCAATATCAACTCATTTGTTTTGATGAGTTTTTTGTGTCAGACATTGGTGATGCGATTTTACTGGCGCGGCTGTTTGATACTCTATTCCACTCAGGGGTAACCTTAGTGGCTACGTCCAATATTCCAATTGTCGACTTATACAAAAACGGTTTACAGCGCGATCGTTTTTTACCGACAATCGATTTACTGCAGCGTTTTACCCAAGAGATCCACCTTGATGGTGATAAAGATCATCGCATGTCTCTGGCAGCTTCGCGGCAGCACCCTCAAACATCATTAGCCTGGATTTCGCTGCCATCAATTGAAGATGCTGATGATATCTTTACTCAAATGAGCCAATTATGTAGCCATACCAGTGTGCCAAAAATCTCTCCACAGACTTTACGGATCTGCCAGCGCGACATTGCTATCGAAGCACGGCATGACCGACTTGGCTGGTTTGAATTTTCTGCATTATGTGAAGGCCCAAGATCGGCATTAGATTATATAGAAATTGCCAGTCAATTTAGCTATGTACTGTTAAGCAACGTGCCACAGTTAGGTGGTCAAGTACGCAGTTGGATTAGAGCAAGAGGTACTGAAGATGGTTCGCAAGCCACGACAACCGGCGAGCGCCAATTAGCGTATGCGAGCGAGGACGATCCCGCGCGGCGCTTTATTAGCTTGGTTGACGAATTGTATGATCAAAAAGTCATTTTGATCATACACAGCCACTGGACGTTAGATGAGTTGTACCTTGATGGAGCACTCTCATTTGAATTTAGGCGCACTTATAGCCGCTTAACTGAAATGAAACAGTGGGCGATATCTGCCGCAAACGAGCACGCATAACGGCTCAATTACCCCGTTAGACCTATCACATCAATTTATGCCGCTTGATAGTTTTCGACATCATTAAAGCGGCGTAAAAAATTGTCTAGCGCATCATTAGACGGGTACTCAAACTGGTATTTATTATGAAAAAACACCGTTAAGCTTACCTGTGCATCCGACAATACAATGGTGTATCCGTCATGGTCAGTTTGCGCGCTAATGCCGCAAAGATAATAGTCATTACCAAAGACACTTTTTTGAGCCTCATCGCTGTCGGCTATGCGTTTTTCACCGAATTGCGTGACTTTGTTAAACACTTTTAACGCGCGGTGAATATCAATTTCATTTTTCATCATATACATCCTTTGAACTACACACATACTACAATACGCCCACAACGACAATGCTGTCCAATAGTCATAAAATAAATCCTAAAACAGTTCCCTTTCACCCTGCAACAAGGCAGAATCGCCGTACTTCATAACAGACAGAACCCAATACTATGCCTGATATTGTGATAGCTTTTTTTGCCCTCGGTTTAATTGCGGGGTTAATAAAATCAGATTTAAAAGTCCCCAAAGCCACCTACGAAACCTTGTCAATTTTACTGATGCTAACCCTCGGTCTTAAAGGCGGCATGGCACTACACGGCGAAACCGCCAATCTAGCAATATCTGAATTACTGGCAGTGATTGCATTAGGGTTTATTATCCCACTGAGCTTGTACCCCCTTTTACGCAAACTCATTAAATTACCGCAAAAAGAAGCCATTAGTATTGCTGCCCATTATGGCTCGGTGAGTGCAGGTACCTTTGCGGTGGTCATGGCGATGGTCGATAAATCGCAATGGCCTTTACGCCCTGAAACGACCTTGTATTTAGTGCTGCTTGAGCTGCCCGCCATTATTATCATGTTGTGGCTACATCGTTACTTACAGGCTAAAACCGCTGGCAATGAAGTACACTCGTCTGCCGGCAGTATTTTGCATGAGGCTCTCACCAGTCGTGGTGTGGTATTACTGTGTGGCGGTGTAGTTATCGGTTGGATTTACGGCACCACAGGCATGGCACCATTAACCCCCATGTTGCTTGCCGGATTTAAAACCTTGTTAGCACTGTTTTTATTAGAAATGGGGATCAGCACGGCTAAAGTGTGTTTTCCTATTCCTTATAAACAATGGCGTTTATTGGCTTTTGCAGCTCTGGCACCGTTTGTGTTGGCATGGGTCGGTATTGGCTTAGGCTTTGCGCTAGAGTTGCCCTCTGGCAGTATTTTAGTGTTGGCAGGACTCAGTGCCAGTGCCTCATATATTGCAGCTCCTGCAGCAATTAAAGCCGCTATCCCAGATGCGAATATTGGGCTGGCCATGTTGGCATCACTAGGAATTACGTTCCCTGTAAATGTGCTTATTGGCTTGCCACTTTATCAAATGTGGATTGAACAACTCTTGATGTAATGGCTTATCAAAATAAAAGGCCCACTAACAAATATTGTCAGTGGGCCTGTTTATTTTATCCACTTAATCACTTTTATGATGTTTTGCTTTTTCGATAAACATGGCTTGATCGGCAAGTGCGAGGTATTCACATAAATCCATTTTTTGTTTTGCTTGTCGGCTCACCACACCCTGGCTGTAAGCTAATGCATAAGATTTACCATTTTGTTGATTGTGCTGCTTCACTAAATCGGCAAAACGCTGCAATACCGAGTCGACAGAAACCTGCTCTCTCTGGCTAAGTAAGACCACAAACTCATCGCCGGCAAAACGTGCTATAACATCCGACTCTCTAAAACAGTCAATCAACAATTTAGCAAAACTTTTTAGTGCGATATCGCCTTCTTCATGGCCAAACTCATCGTTAATCTCTTTGAAATAATCCAGATCAAAAAAGATCAGGCTCGTACTTAAACCAAGTCGGTCAGTATTGGCAAGGGTTTTCTCTGCTAGTAATTCAAATCCACGTCGATTAGAAATCGCGGTTAATGCATCTAATGTATTTTGCTGAATCGATAGCAATTCATCTTCCACTAATCGGCCTAAATCTTCTAAAGCTTGCTCATCTTGAAGGCTAAACTCCTTGGGTTTATCGTCAATAATACACAATGTTCCCACCCGCATACCATTTGGCATGGTTAACGGAAAGCCGGCATAAAAACGAATATTAGGCGCGGCAAGCACCAGCGGGTTGTCGGCAAAACGGGGATCATTTAAGGCGTCGGGCACAACCATCACTGTAGGTTGATTAATGGCATGACCACAAAATGAAATATTTCGACTCGTTTCGCAAACGTCTAAACCTTGCACCGACTTAAACCATTGTCGATCGCTGTCGATCAAACTCACCACGCTAATCGATACCGAAAATAGGCGCCTTGCGAGGCGAGTAATACGATCGAAACGTTCCTCGGCCATGGTATCGAGTATGTGCAACCCTCTGAGGGTTTCGAGCCGAGTGTGTTCATTTTCAGGTATCGGAGCTACCAGCATTAATACCGCCTTTTACTAAAAGATGCCCTAATCAAAGCAGTAAAATGCTGCTATTTCAAGCTAAAGCCTGTTTAGACTGATAATATTTCATTATAAATTTCAATGACGGCGTCTGTTTTTTGTTCCACTACATGATGAGGTAACTTACCGGGCAATTGCTGTAATGTCAGTTCATGGTTTTCATCACGTAGCCAACAGTAGGTTTGCGTTAGGTGCTGCGCATGCATGACAGGGATGAGCTCTAAATCCGCTAATACTTCAAAAATCCGCACATTGTCAGACCAAATGGTCAACTCTTGGTGTTGATGCGCATAAGCGAGCACTAAGTATTGGGCAATAAACTCGATGTCAGCAATGCCACCAGCACTTTGTTTAAGATCGAACTGTCCGGGTTCAGCGTGCAGTAAATGATTACGCATTTTAGTACGCATATCACGTACCGCCTTTGCCAGCTCAGTTTGATCTCGTTCAAGTTGTAATATTTGCCCGCGGACTTCACTAAAACGCGCAGCTAATGCATTGTCACCAAATACAAATCGTGCCCTTACCAATGCTTGATGCTCCCATGTCCAGGCTTCGGTTAATTGGTATTGGCCAAACTGTTCTATTTCACTCACTAACAACCCCGATGCGCCCGATGGACGCAAACGCATGTCGACCTCGTATAACTCACCCGATGTGGTACGGGTGGCAAATAAATGCACGATACGCTGAGCCAGTTTTAAATAAAAATGGCTGTTGTCGATTGGTCGTTCACCATTGGTACTACCCGCACCACTATGGCCATGCAAAAACACCAAATCTAAGTCTGAGCCATACCCCAGCTCAATACCACCTAACTTGCCGTAACCTATTACCGCAAAGCCCATGTTACTGGGGCTTGTGCCTTCTGGCACACCATGTCTAGCCGCAACCTGATGCCAGGCATGTAGCACCACTTGTTCAATAATCGCTTCTGCTAAAAAGGTTAAATGATCGCTCACTTGCATAACCGGTAATACACCTGTGACATCGGCTGCGGCAATTTTTAACTGCTGCGACAACTTAAACTGTCGCAAAGCTTCCATTTGTTGCTCCATGTCATCTTCTGGTACACGCAGTAAATATTGGCGTAATTCACTTGGATAATCATCAATGGAGGTAATATCGTATAGCTGCGAAGGGTCAATGAGCTCATCAAGCAGCATGGGGAAATTAGCAAGTTCTCGTGCAATCCACGGACTAGCACAACATAAGCTCACTAATTGCTGCCTTGCTCCTGGGTTTTCACACAACAATTCAAGGTAGGTAGTGCGAGTTAAAATTTTATCCAGTACGTTGGATACCGGTTTAAATGCCAAGCTGGGAGTCGATTGATTAAATAACTCTTCAAGCAGTTTTGGCATGAGTTTGTCTAACGTTTCACGGCCACGAGGGCCAATAGAGCGTTTAGACACGGTTTGACGCCAGTCACTTAACATGGGCCACAGCGCCTCGTCTTCGATTTGCTGCTCTTGCAGTAACGTTGCCGCATCATCGTCTTGTTGAATATTCCAAAACAAAGATGACCAATGATCGTTGTAATCTTGATTATCACTGCCGCCAACAGTGGCATTAAAATGGCCATGAATAATAGACATTGCCGCTTCAATTTGTTGTCGTAATTGCGCTTCATCTGCTAATTCGAGCGGCACACACAATCGTTGCCAATCAAGATCGTTATTGGGCAAGGTTTGCGTTTGTTTGTCGCCAATGGCTTGAAGTAAGTTTTCCACGCGGCGCAGCAAAATGTAACTGTGCTTAAGTTCATCAACGGCTAAATATTCTAACTGCCCCAAACTGTATAACGTATCTATGGCGCCGAATAAGCTTTGCTGACGCAACGCAGGTTCTCGCCCACCACGGATTAACTGAAAGCTTTGCACCACGAACTCAACTTCACGGATCCCACCAGCGCCGAGCTTAATGTTGTCTGTTAATTGTCTGCGTCTGACTTCTTGTGCAATCAATTGCTTCATTTTACGTAATGATTCAATTGCCGAGAAGTCGATATAACGTCGATATACAAACGGACGTAATAAGTCATGCAGTTCGTCGCAATAACCACTCCACGGACCAAGTACGCGAGCCTTGACCATGGCGTAGCGTTCCCAGTCGCGCCCTTGCTCCTGGTAATAATCTTCTAAACCACTAAAACTGACCACTAACGGCCCGCTTTCACCATAAGGACGCAGGCGCATATCGACACGAAATACAAAACCGTCAACGGTGACTTGGTCAAGAATATTCACCAAGCGTTGGCCCATTTTGATAAAAAACTGTTGGTTGTCTTGAGTACGACGCCCGCCAACGGTTTCGCCATGCTCAGGAAAGGTAAAGATTAAATCGATGTCAGATGAAAAATTGAGCTCACGCCCGCCCAGCTTGCCCATACCCAATATCAGTAACGGCTGCGGCTTACCATCAGCACTTGTTGGGGTACCAAACTGTTTGCACATGTCTTGATAAACCCAATCGCGGCCAGCTATAACCAGGGCTTCAGCGAGAGCAGACAAGTCAAGTAACGATGATTCAACCTCGGCGTAATTTAAAAAGTCGCGCCACGCTAAGCGCACCATTTGCAGATTTCGATAACGTCGTAAAACGGATTTAGCTTGTTCTTCCTGGGGAATCTCTTCTAAAAGTGACTGCAATTGAACATAAAACTGACTGCGCACGACTTCATTTAATAGGCCATCAAATAACTGCGGGATCCATTCAGGGTGACGACATAATTGCTCGCCAATAAAATCACTTAAACCAAACACTAACTTTAATTCTTGTTGTTGCTCGGCAGTCAATGCAGTTTTAGCGTCAGGCCAAACTTCGCAGAGTCTTAACCAGTAACGATCTGCTGTTTCAACTAGCGCGGCAGATAACACCTTGTTACTTTGGTTTTGCATGGCAATAAATATCCCTAAAGAAAATGAATGTTGGACATATTATGTCGTGAATGCTATATCTAATGATCAGTCTATTGATGCAGATTAATATCATTGACATCAAGATTACTATAACCTGTGTCATATTGAATTAGCACATGAAAAATCTACATTTTGGAGAAAACATGGTAGGTCACCTCCCCCGTGTACTCACATTGATAACCGTAATCATCGTCGCACTGACACTCAGTGCCTGTGGCGACGACAGACCGGAGCAAATTGCTAAGTACCAGCAATTAACGCAGCAGCGTCTTGAATTGCTTTCAACATCACTTAAAGACGATCAATTACGCAATGCCAATTTATTGAAGCAATACACCAGTATTTTAGCCAAGCGTCAGCCTGATTTAGCCCCATTACTTGATGAGCTTGCCAAAGATGCAGGCACCGACGGGCCAATGTTCCAGTCGCTAACTCGTCGATATAAGGATTTGAGCAACAGCGCAAATTTTGTTGATTTAGACCAACAACTCGCCGAAGCACAAAATATCTATCAAGCCGCAGACACCAGCTTATATAACGACATGTTATCGGATCCGGTTAACGTGGTCGCAGACATGTCTAAAGGTCAATTAGCCCGCGTCAATGCCATTAGTCGTGAAGCTGAAGCGCTAGCCAATGGTACCGACGGCACAGAACCTGGCAGCCAATTAGTGGGCAATCCGGCTTATGGAAGCTGGCAAAATAACTCAAGTGGTATGTCTATTTGGGCTTGGTACGGCATGTACGCGATGTTCTCCAACTTTTCGCGCCCTATTGCTTACGACAATTGGTCAAGTCGTCGCGGTTACAGTTACTACAACGATGTTGGCCGTTATCGCTATACATCGCCAAAACAGGCCACTTCACAAGCCAAAACGTTTGAACAAACCAAAAAACGTTTTGACAGCCAGGGGAAACGCTTTGATAGCCCATATGCAAAAACTCGCACAGGCTCAACCACCTTGTCGCGTCAAAGTACCAGTGCGCCAAAACCCAGTAGCACGACTCGCACGGCAAGCTCTAGCAGCAAGTTTCGTTCGAATTATTCTAAAGACAGCAGTTTTCGCAACTCAAGCAGCCGCACTAGTCGCGGTGTTAGCCGTGGTAAATAGGTAAGGACTCCCCATGACATTTTTTCAAGAATATGGCTTAACTCAACAGCTAGCGATTATCCTGGCTATCGACTTAAGTATCGCGATTGTGTTGCTGGCATTGATGCGTTACCTGCAAGGTTGGAGCATTAAAGTGAACAGCAGTGCCGAACTGGCTGAACGTGATAATTTTGCTTTTGGTATTAGCACCGCCGGTGCTGTTGCCGCATTAGGCATTGTGTTAACGGGCGCCATTACCGGCGAAGCTGCACCATCATACCTAACCGAAGCCATTGGTATGTCGGCTTATGGTTTATTTGGTTTAGTGCTGATTAAGCTAGGCCGCTTTTTACATGACAAAATTGCATTAAATGAATTTGCTAAAAACGCTGAAATTTTAAAAGGTAACGTGTCTGTCGCGGTTGTAGATGCTGCGGCAGCGATTGCCACCGCCATTATCATTCGTGCCGTATTGATGTGGGCAGAAGACATCACCCTCGACACCTTTATTGCCATCTTCAGCGCATTTTTAATCTCACAATTGATGTTAGTTTTGTTAACGCGTTTACGTGAGCACCGTTATGCTAAACGCAATCAAAATGCTTCAATGCAACACGCATTAGTACAAGGGCAAACCGCCTTAGCACTGCGTCACAGTGGCTACATGATTGCCATGGCATTAAGCTTTAACGCGGCCAGTCACTTCATTATTTACCAGCCAACGGCTTACGTAACTAACATTATAGGTTGGTTTGTATTCTCGTTAATTATGCTTGTGGCCTTGTCATTACTGATTGCCTTGGTGAAAAAATTGGTTTTAGCCGGCATTAACTTAGCTGAAGAAGTTGAAAAGCAACACAACATTGGTATAGCCGCAGTAGAAATGGCAATCAGTATTGCTGTTGCACTTATTTTAACGGCGTTGATGGCGTAATTTATGACAACCCCTTTGCTTGAAGCTAGCCCCAAAGCATTACCACAAGGGGGCGAAGAGCAAAGCCCTCCAGTATCTCGCAATGTGTCGTGGTTCGATGATGCCCTATTACTGGGCATCATGGCTGCGCTAGCGGGATGCGGCCTGATTTACGAATACCTATTATCACACTATGCTGGGCGCATTTTAGGTGCGTTAGAAGCAGCCATTTACACCATGATTGGGTTAATGATTGTGTCGATGGGTGTTGGTGCATTTGCTGCCCGTAAAATCAAATGTGCGTTTACCGGTTTTGCCATGCTCGAACTCACCGTGGCATTGTGTGGCTCATTTGCCATTATCATTACCGCAGCGGTAATTGGTTTTGGTCAGCAATTACCCCTCACCATTGCCAATACCCTTGGTTTACCACCCGATCATTTACCTAATGGTGGCTTTATTGCCAGCTTACAAATCTTAAGCGAATACTTGCCTTACGTTTGGGGCGTGTTACTCGGGTTAATGATTGGCATGGAAATCCCATTAATTGCCCGAGTACGGCAATCGTTATCTGATGCCCATTTACTGCATAATGCCGGCACCATATATGGTGCCGATTACATTGGCGCTGGTGTCGGTGCTGCCATTTGGGTTGGATTTATGTTGGCGATTGATATTCAACTTGCTGCAGCATTAACGGCCAGTGTGAACTTAGTGGCAGGTCTTGTGTTTATCTGGCGTTTTTGGGCGCAGATCCGTCACGTAAAACTGCTGCTTATTGGCCATATCATCGCCAGCGTGGTCATTGGTTTACTGGCAGTTAAAGGCCCGAGTTGGGAGCAACATTTTAATAATCTGCTGTATAAAGACCATGTGGTGTACGCTAAAGCAACACGGTTCCAGCAGCTCAACTTTACAGAACGTTTGCGTGGTGGCGGATTACCTCCCGTTTATAATTTATACATTAATGGGCGTCTGCAATTTTCTAGCAGCGACGAGCATATTTATCACAGCTTTTTAGTGCACCCAACCTTGGCGGCCAGTGCCCGTCATGACAATGTATTAATTATTGGCGGTGGTGACGGCCTTGGGCTTAAACAAGTGCTTAAATGGCAACCTAAAGCCGTTACTTTGATGGATTTAGACCAAGATCTATTAACGTTATTTCAATCGCCTCCTGCAGATATGCCGCAACATTTAAGTGATGCGTTACTGACATTGAATGGTGATGCCTTAAATGATCCTCGTTTAACCTTGATGGTTGATGACGCTTTTAACGGCGTCGATAAATTGATCCGTAATGGCCAAATGTTTGATGCCATCATTGTTGATTTGCCAGACCCTAGCCATCCTGATTTAAACAAACTCTATTCTGACTTATTTTACAGAAAGATTAATGAATTACTCAATGCAGATGGCGTGATTACGGTGCAATCAACCTCGCCTTATCATGCGCCTAATGCTTTTATTTCAGTAGGTAAAACGCTCAGCGCAGCAGGGTTTAACGTTAAACAATATCATCATAACGTGCCCAGTTTTGGCGAATGGGGTTGGAGTATTGCCACTAAAACAGGCAAAGATGCTCAGCAGCGATTAGCGGTTTTACAGCAAATTCCGGTACCTGAGGACTGGTTAACGCCAGGACTTATTCATGGTGCGTTTGAATTCCCAAAGCATTTTTATGATGATATAGACAAAATCAAAGTGAACGAAATAGGCTCACTCCAGCTGTATAACTATCACTTAGCGGCTTGGTCAGAAAACGAACTGATAAATCTTTTTTAATTGGACCAGATAGCACTTGACATATTATGTCTGGGTGTTATCTTTACTCACAGACATAATATGTCAATTAAGGACGAATATGAACATCCATACTATTGCGAGTCACCTAAACGGACTATGCGACCAAAGCCAAACCGGCTTTCAGTTTGACTGCTATCCGATTGATGGTGATGTTGAAGTGTTACAAGTTAATGTTGTTGGCCGTGAAGAAATTCCGGTGTTTGTATCAGTAACTGACAACCAAATATTGTGTATCAGTTATTTATGGGGCGAAAACGAAGTAAACCAGGCCCGCCGCGCTGAAATGTTTGAGACCATGTTAGAGCTCAACATTCCAATGCCATTATCTTCATTTGCAAAAATTGATGATAAGTACGTGGTTTACGGTGCATTGTCAGTGCAATCAAGCATGATTGAAATTGAACAAGAATTAGCAGTACTGTCAGACAACTGTCTGGAAGTGATCGACGAACTCGTCGAATTTTTAAATTAAGGAGCCAATTATGGGCATTCTAAACAAGATTCTTACAGCGTTTCGTGGTGGTGCAACAGAAGTTGGCCAGAGTATCGTAGACGCAAACTCAACCCGTATTTTTGAACAAGAAATCCGTGATGCAGAAAAGCATTTAACCAAAGCTAAGCGTGAGTTAACTGACGTGATGGCCAAAGAAATGCAAGCCAGCCGTGAAATTGATCGCCTAAAACGCAGTGTTGCAGAGCATGAAGGTTATGTGACCCAAGCGCTCGACAAAGGCAATGAAGCGTTAGCTATCGAAATCGCTGAAAAAATTGCTCAGCTAGACGAGGAATTGTCTGAACAGCAAACGGCTAACGACAGCTTCAGTTCACACGCGGTACGTTTAAAAGATTTAGTGAAAAAGACCGAACGTCAATTGTCTGATTATCAACGTCAATTAACCATGGTTAAAACCACTGAAAGCGTACAAAAAGCCACGGCAACTATTACCGACTCATTTGCGTCTAGCAACTCAAAACTGCTTAATGCTAAAGACTCGTTAGAGCGTATTAAAGCACGTCAGCAACAGTTTGATGACCGCTTAAAAGCGTCTGAAACCCTAGCTGAAGAAAACAGCGACAAGTCTCTGCACAAGAAGTTAGCTGAAGCGGGTATTGGTGAGCAAAAGTCGAATGCTAACGCGGTGTTAGATCGTATCAAAGCGCGTAAAGGTTAATTGGTATGGGATTTCTTAGCGGCCTTTTTGGCAAAAAAGAAGCCCCGAAGCGCCAGCTTGACCACCCAAACAAACTGCTCAAGGGTGATATGTTAACCCTTGATGACAGTTTTGCTTTGCCCGCGCAATTGCGCGGGCAACAGCTAAAGGTTGAAGCCATTCATACTTATGAATATCAGCGCTCGCAGCTTTGTGAATTCTTATTACGTGGCCATAGCGGCACGGCAATCTTTTTGTCTTATATTCAAGAAGACGAGTCTTACCTCAGTATTTCAATCAAAATCAATCGTGCCGATGTTGAACAAATGTTTGACCTTGATGCTTTTGCTGAAATATTTGAAGAACCCGGTAAAGCACTCCTTACCACACAACCACTGTCAGCAGAACTTGAAACCGAGTTTAGTCAATGGTTAAGTGAAGAGTATCATCAGGTTGAATTTGCTGGATTTGGTTATTTTCATCGTCAAGATTACCGCGGCTTAACGCCACCTCAAGATGACAATGGCGCAAAAGGCGAAGGCTTTGAAAGCTATAGCCTAGTGAACAATCAAGACACTCATGCCGTTGATATTGAAGTGTATGAAGGCGGTGACACTGAAGTGATGTTGACCTTATATCGCCCATTGTCCGACATTAGAGAATACTGGCCGGCAAGCTGATACAAGTAGGAGATGACGTTCTTATGAGCTCAGGTAAACCGTTACCCGATAAATGGCTTAAAAACCAACAAGCAGCAAAGGCCACTCAAGTGGCTTTTGATCTGGATGAAAAGTTTCAATACTCCATCCGCAAAGCCGCTTTAGATAAAGGCGTAAGTCCGTCGGATCAAATACGCACTATCCTCGGATTATCGGTCTCTAAGCGTCCAAAACGTCCACGTTTAACCGTATCATTAAGCGGTGAAGACTACGTGTTATTAGCGCAAAAGTACGGTTTAGACAGCGACTCTCAATTAGAGATCAAAAAGCGTGTACTCGATGATTTAGTTCACTTTGTTGATAAAAAGTCATCAACCTAATATCCGTTATGGGTTATGTCGCTTAAAAACAACGCACTAGGCTCACGTCTTGTGCGTTTTTTGTTATGATAAGGTTTATAAGTTAATAACAATGAATCAAAGCAGGCATTCATGTTTGAATCTAAACGCTGGACACTGAAAAACGTCGATGGTCCCAGCCCATTTGAATTAGCCATGATGGTGCTGTCATTGGTCTCTGTGGTCATTGTATTGACCATTACTTTTGGCCGTTTAGATGCCGAAACCAATAAAGTGCTTTTGTATATCGACAGCAGCATTTGTATGATTTTCTTGAGTAAGTTTTTTCATGGCTTATACAAGGCGCGTAATAAAACCTACTATATACGTCATCACTGGATTGATTTTGTCGCCAGTATTCCAGCCATTGAAGCGCTGCGTTTTGCGCGAATATTTCAAATTCTGCGCGTTATCCGCTTAATCCGCATGAGCCGGTCGTTATTAATCCCCCTGCTTCGTCAGCGCAAACAAGCGACGTTAGCCAGCCTACTTGTAGCGATGGTATTAATTCTTGCTACCGCATCGGTATTGATTTTATTAGTAGAAAGCGCCGAACCTAATGCCAATATTCAAACAGCAGAACAAGCTATTTGGTGGGCATTAGTGACCATTTCGACTGTCGGTTATGGCGACTTTTATCCGGTGAGTACTATAGGCCATGTGATTGGTGGATTAGTGATTGTCAGTGGTGTGAGCTTTTTCGGGGTGATTTCAGGTTATATGGCATCGGTGTTTGTCGCCCCTGATGAAACCGAGCGCCAAGAAGAGCAAGACGCAAAAGAAGCCCACAAAGAACAGATCAACAGTAAACTTGAAGCGGCACTAGAACAGATGCAACAAAATCAATTGCAGATGGAACAGAATCAACAACAAATGCTCGAAGAAATCAGCAAGCTAAGACAGCAACTCGATAAGCCCTAGCAACACCCTTACCGCGCAGCAAATATATAAAAAAGCCCAACGTCGACAAGACCTTGGGCTTTTAATGGCATAGCAGTTTGCTAGCCACCCACCAGCTTTTGCCACCAGGACAATGGCTCACCGCAATTTTCTGCCGGGCGGTAGCTGGCCTCTAATGCGGGCAGCCCGATAATATTGTCACAATTGCCTTGCTTAGCCATACCGGTGGTACGGTCAAAGTAGCCATTAATCACCCCATTGACTGGGATCATTCGCAAACTCAGCGGTGGACGTTGCTGTAAGAACGCCTGATACACCGCCATTGCGCCGCTACTGCCATATAAGCCTGTTTTGCTGTTATCATCTTGACCAACCCAAATGGCTGCAACGTTACGCTCGTCAAAGCCGGCAAACCAGGAGTCGCGACTGTCGTTACTGGTTCCGGTTTTACCGGCTAATCGTACCCCGGGGAACGCGGCGCCTAAACGCTTAGCAGTACCAGAGCGCACCACATGATTCATTGCATATTGCACTAAATAATCGGTAGCTGGCGCGATTGCTTGCGAACTTGGCGCCCGGCTCACATCTAATGCCTGGTTTTGACTGTCTAACACCGCGGTAATCGACGTCAACTTACGATAGCGACCTTCGTCAGCCAAGGTTTGATAAACCTGTGCCACCATCAATGGAGAGCCGTTTACTGCACCTAATAATACTGAAGGGTATGGTGACACCGACTCTTCCCAACCCGACTTTTGCAAAGTAGACACCACATGATCTACACCCACAGCTAAACCAACATTGACTGTCGGTACGTTCATTGAGTCTTTAATCGCGGTGAGTAATGGCACCTGGCCGCTAAACTTTTTATCGAAGTTTTTAGGTGACCAGGTTTTACCTTGCTCGTTTTTCAACGTAATGGGTTTATCGTCAATAGGCGTAGCCAACGAAAACTTATCGCTTTGATTTAACGCACTGGCATAAACAAAAGGTTTAATTAACGAGCCTATAGGACGGCGAATTTCAACAGCGCGGTTAAAGCCTTCATAGCCAGGAACTTTGTCGCCAACCATCGCCGCGATACCGCCGGTGTATTTGTCGGTGACCACCATGCCTACCTGAATATTTTTAGCGCGCTTATCTAATGAAGCCATAGTCGATGACACTGCTTTTTCGGCAGCCTCTTGCGCCATAGGATCGAGTGTGGTGTAAACTTTAACCCCAGATTGCTGCAACAGCGAATCACCGTAACGCTCACGTAATTCTTGTTTTACCACAGCAAAAAATGCCGGTAGTTTTTGATGCACTGATTTTTGCGAGCTGCGTAAGCCCAGCGGTGACTCTGCTGCAGCCTTGTATTGCGCAACAGTCAGTTTGTCGTTTTCCATTAATAGGCGCAGTACCAAATCACGGCGCTCCTGAGCACGCTCAGGATAACGCCAAGGATTGTAGTAAGACGGCCCTTTGATCACTGCCACCAAAAATGCTTGCTGTGACACGGTTAATTCACCCACAGGACGACCAAAATAAAACTGCGAGGCTAAGCCCATACCGTGTACACCGCGAGCCTTGTCTTGCCCCATATACACTTCATTCAGGTACGCTTCTAAAATCTCATCTTTGCTGTACCTAAAATCAATAATCAGCGCCATTAATGCTTCACGTACTTTGCGCACAATAGAGCGCTCGCTGCTTAAAAAGAAGTTTTTGGCTAACTGTTGCGTTAGGGTAGAACCACCTTGAACCGTGCGTCCGGCACTAATATTCACTAACGCTGCACGAGCAATCGCCAACGGATTAACCCCGTAATGATCATAAAAGCTGCGGTCTTCAACTAAAATAAGGGCATCGACAATACTGGTTGGCATTTCTGGCGTGCGCACAAATAAACGGTCTTCACCATCCCCTGCGATAATGCGATCAAGCAGCACGGGCTCTAAATGAAATACTGCTAATTCGCGCTTGTCAGACATGCGCTTAACAGAACTCACGCCATCAGAGTCGAAACTAATCATCACACGTTGTTCGACTTGATTGCCTTCTGGGTGCAAAAACGGACGGCGCCACAGCTCAATGCGAGTGCTAGATGCAGAAAACTCACCCACTTGACGAGGATTAGCGACTTTGCGATAACCTAATAGCTTTAATTCGGCCATGAGTTGCGGATGGTTAACCGCTGCGCCTGGGTACAACGCCATTGAACGACTGAACATTTGTGCAGGTAGATGCCACTTTTGACCTTCAAATTTCTGCGCAATAATTTGATCTAAATAGATCGCATAGAATGTCACCACGGCGAGCCCGACAATAGCAAGTTTCCATGTTAACGACCAAAGCGATCGAAACCATGATGTAGAAGCTTTTTTAGCGCGGGGTTTCTTGGTTGTTTTTTTTGTCATAAATCTTCATTCGTTTAATGTTGCACAGTAATAGACTCGCCTTAACTCACATGCGGTTTACTTATAAACCTGGCGTTTTCTTTTTAGTAAATTTGGTGGCGACGGTGTTCACAGGGTCGTCTGGCCATAAATGTCGAGGATAGCGGCCACGCATTTCTTTTTTCACCTCAACATACGGTCCTTGCCAAAAACTGGCTAAGTCTGCGGTCACGGCTAATGGACGCTGTGCTGGAGACAATAATTCCATGGCGACGGTCATTTTGCCCTGCAATATACTCGGGCTTTGCGCTAAACCCAACGCTTCTTGTAAACGCACACTTAATAATGCTCGGCCTTGTTGTTCATCATTATGATAAAAATGCCCTTCAGCATCGAGAGGCATTTGATATCTTATTGGTGCCCGAGTCCCTGTCGCCATTGGCCAGTGTGTAGGTACTAACTCATCAAGTAACGTTTGCTGCTGCCAACTTAAGCGGTTTTTCACCAAACCATAGGCATCAATTTTAGCTAATGAAGTCAGTGAATTAACCTGTTCAATGTACGGTGCTAACCAATCAGACAAGGTGGCAAGTAAATACGCGTCGGTTAAACAAGGCCAGTCATGCTGCGGGGCATAATATCGCGCTAATTCGACTCGGTATTGTAACTGGATTAAAGCCTCTTCACGATTAAGTATTGTTAACCCTTTGACACGAACTTGTTCTAACAATGCTGCGGTAATTTGAGCTCGCTCTGGTGCCATACCGGTTTCTGTTTTAATAATTATCTGGCCGACTTTAGTGTGTTTTTCGGCAAAAAATCGCCCTTTTGCCTCATCCCAACCACCTTGCACCTGGCGAGTGACTAACTCGCTGAGTTCATCATCAAATAAACGTACATCTAGTCGGGCGGCTAAATACACCTGGCCGGCATTGCGGCCTTGATTTTCTTGAAAGTCAGTAACCACTAACCAAGGTTCGTGTGCCAGGCTGTCGTCAGCTGCGATGACCACGCCGGTACCGTTGCTGAGTAAAAAACCATCATGACCACGTGCTTTAGCAATACGGTCGGGGTAAGCAAGCGCTAACAAATAACTGATGTCTCGAGTTGAAGCCTGGCTTATGGCATCTTGCACTTGGCCAGAAATCCCCAAGGATTGTTGCCATTGACGCACTTGTTGCTTTATTTGCCCGTGCAGTGCTTCAGCAAGGTAATGGTGAATATCGGCGCCTTTTTTGGGTAAGCCGCGCGCTTCAATAATACCCGCTAGCACACAAGCCAACACACACAACTGCGGCTGAGATTGTTCACTGGCAATGTGTTTGGCTTTAAGTAACATGTGAGCTAAACGAGGATGGCAGCCTAACGCATAAGCCTCATGGCCCAGTGGTGTTAATTTTCGCTGGGGGTCAGTTAACGCTAACTGTTGCAATAGCTGCCACGCCACTTGCTCATGGATAGCTGGCGGCGCTGTTAGTAATGCTAATTCATTGAAAGCCTTGGCTCCCCAACTGGCACAATCTAATGCCATTGAGGTGAGTTCGCTTTGGCTAATTTCGGGCTCATCGACTTTGCGCAGGCGGCCATGCTCTTCCTGGCTCCATAAACGCACACAATAACCCGGCGCTAAACGCCCTGCACGCCCACTTCGCTGCACGGCAGATGCTTGGCTAATACGCTTAAGCCCTAAACGCGTCACCCCGGTTTTAGGATTAAAGCTGGCTTCACGGCGATAACCACTGTCAATAACAATCGTGATGCCTTCGATGGTGAGACTCGACTCAGCTACGTTGGTGGCCAGCACGATTTTTCGTTTACCGGGTTCGGTTAAGCCTATGGCGCGATCTTGCTCTGCAGAGCTTAAGTCACCATACAAAGGGCAAATAAGCCATGTTGGATCTAAACGTTCACGAAGCAAACGGGCCAGTTTGTTGATTTCACCTTTGCCGGGTAAAAATGCTAACACACTGCCGAGTTGATATTCAGCTAAGCTGGCATCGTTTACTGTGTCGTTAATCACCTTGGCCATATGCATTAACCATGGTTGCTGCGCTAGACAAGGTTGATAGTGATGCTGCACCTCAAAGCTACGTCCTTCACTGCTAATTTGCTGTGCAGTGGGCATTAATTCTGCCAGAGGTAAACCTGATAAGGTGGCCGACATAGCGATAATGGTTAAGTCATCTCGCAGGGATTGTTGCACCTCAAGCGCGAGCGCAAGGCCGAGATCGGTAGGTAAATGACGCTCATGAATTTCATCAAAAATAATCACAGCAACACCGGTAAGCTCTGGGTCGTGCTGGATCATGCGGGTTAAAATGCCTTCGGTGACAATTTCGAGCCGGGTATGTTTACTCACTTTCGTGTCGCCACGAACCCGATACCCCACATCCTGACCAACAGCTTGCCCTAATTGCTTAGCAATAAATTGCGCCACGTTACGTGCTGCAACTCTTCTTGGTTCAAGCATGAGTATTTTGCCGCTGATTTCGGGCCAGGTTAGCATGGCTAATGGCAAAGCGGTTGACTTGCCCGCGCCGGTTGGCGCTTCAAGTATGAGTTGTGATTGCTGATTAAATGCAGTGCGGATGTCAGCTAACACAGCATGAATTGGCAATATTGCAAGTGAAGGGTGTGATGAGGTCAACGGCATTTACTTTTTTATCGCTATTTGCGACGTATTTTATACTATTACGTCGCAAGGATACATGCACTAATCGGTAGCACTCAGCCCTAATGCCTGTCTTTCTTCAGAGCTGACAATACTGATCGCGTCAGTTAACCATGGTGTGCGTATACCACTGGTTAATTCGGCAAGCCGGGTTGGCTTATTGATGGCATAACCCTGGGCATAATCGACACCAATGTTTCTCAGATATTCCCCAATATCGGTGTTTTCAACAAACTCAGCGATCACTTCAAAGTTCATGTCTTTACCTAATTGGCAAATCGCCGACACAATGGCTTTGTCGCTGCGATTGCTGCATAAATTCACCACAAACTGACCATCGATTTTGACGTAATCAACATCAAGGCATTTTAAATAGGCAAAACTGGAAAAACCAGACCCAAAATCATCTAGGGCCAATTTACAGCCAAAGGGTTTGAGTAAATCGATTAGTCCAGTGGCTTGCTCTAACTGGCTAACGGCGGCGGTTTCAGTAATTTCAAAACATAATTTATCAACTAGTTCAGGCTCAACCATCAGGCGCATTTCAAGCCAACTCATAAACTTTTGATCTGCTAATGACATAGCGGATAAGTTAACCGACACCATCGACAGTTGCTGCCAAATATTGAGGTTTTCACCGCCCCATTTTAGCAGATTATCTATCACCCAGCGGTCTACTCGCGGCGCCAAATTATAACGTTCTGCGGCAGGCAAAAAGACCCCTGGTGACACATAAGTGCCATCACTTTGAACCATGCGCAGCAAGATTTCCATGTGGATGCCGCTTTCTTGTTTATCGAGAGGTTCAATGAGTTGGTAAAACAATTCAAATTGATTCAGCGCCAATGCACCAGCAATGTCGACAGACGCTAACATTTGGTTATACATAATGTGCATTTGCGGATCGTCTGGATTATAAAAATGCCAACGATTACGGCCATCTTCTTTTGCTAATTGACACGCTGCATCAGCTTTACTCATTACCCCATAAATGTCAGTGTCAGCATAGTCAACTTGAGCAATACCAATACTGGCACTGATATTGTGTTTAATGCCTTTCCACACAAACTCATGATCAAACAATTGTTGGCAAATTCGTTTGGCAACTTGCTGTGCCGAAGACTTGTCTGAATAATGCATTAACAAACCAAATTCATCGCCGCCTAAACGCGCCACAACATCACCTTTGCGCAGTAACTGCTTTAAGCGCACAGCAACTTGTTGCAGTAATTGATCGCCAGCTTGATGGCCACTGAGATCATTCACCACCTGAAATTGATCGAGATCGAGAAACGCAATGCAGGCCGGAACATGATCTTCATCTTTTAGCAGTACTTCGAGCATGTTTTCAAACTGCACTCGATTAGGTAAACCCGTCAGGATGTCATAATTTGAATGGAACGACAGTTCATCGGCCAAACGATATCGTTCGGTCACGTCTTCTACCATCAGTAGTAATTGTTGCTGGCGATTTAACGCATGACAAAAACTGAATTTATACCAGTGGTTCTTAATGCCATTACGCAGAGGGATTTCACACCAGGCCTGACGCAGAATGCCTTCGCGAACAATATGCAACGTATCGTTAAGTAACGGATGATCTTCATCGCGCACAACATGGAATAGGTTATCGCCTTGCCTGATGGGCAACAAACTTTGCCAAATATCATTTTGCAGCACGACATTATTATGTAAATCGATCAATGCGCAGGCCATTGGTAATAACTGGAATAATTCTTGATATTGCTTATTTTTATTATCAAGCACCACCGCTAAACGGCGTAATTCTAATGCTGACGCTAATTGATAGGCGGTATCATCAAGTATTTTAGCCACAAACGCGCAAGGATCGGGTTGATCATCGGCTACCGGTTTTGGCTCCGAGACACACAGAGCACCCAATATGACTTTAACATTACCCACTCGCAAAACAGGGCTGAGGGCAAAGTGCTTACAGTCGATGTTTAACGATGCAAAGGTATGTAATAACGGTGCAAGTAATGGCGTATTTTCATGTAGTTCATCATTACATTGTGATGCGCTGTAAATAATAGATTGGGAATTTGCCAGTAATGATTCACTCAATACTTGATGTTGATTAACGGTATGATTAAATAAGGCCTGCGTGTCGGGTGAAGCTGTAAAATGGCTAGCACATTGCTGCTCTGTGGTATCAATAATATCACTGTCGGGGGCAAACACATTGTCATATTGGCTAGTCAGTATAAATGCAGCACTGCAATCGAGTCTGTTACAGACAAGTTTAAGCGCCCGATTGAGCAGATCTAACACCGAGGTATTATTCCCTTCAATAGGTCCATTTGTGAACACACTTTTCAATAGTTGTTGGGTGCTATCTGCCATTCATCAACTCAATCAAGGTTTGCAATTCAATTTGCTTAGGGATAAAAACAGGCGCTATTTTATCGTGAAGTTTGTCATTAACACTAATCTAAGTGTAGTTTAGTCACTCACAATTAACGATATTTGTTTATATCATGCTGTATTAATAGTCTATTAGGGGTTGGGATACAACTCATTACTAATTAAGGGTAAGCGAATGCATATTCGCAATTGGCAGTAATCACTTGTTGAACTTGATGTAAAAGAAGACACAAAAAAATCAAATATTAGCGCTACTGCATGGGTTTGAGCCATCTTCCCTCACCTATGACTAAACGAGCCTCCCTCTCTGTTTACACATGAAAAGCGTCTTTTTAGACCAAGTAGATCGGACCAGTTACTCAGGCCATACTGAACAAATAAGCGTTACGCCTAAATGATATTTCACCCTTGGTTAGAGCTATGCGCATTACCGCAACCAGCACAACTCACAGTTTAAGATTCCCGAGACGACTTCGCCATACGCATTATTTAAGCACCATAACTAACTTACACATTCGCGAATATCAATGCGCGCCATACGTTAACTTATTCCATTATATTAACATGGCAAATTTACCTATATTGCGATGCACACCAAAATTACGATGTTATACCATTTCCGTTAATTATGTGACCAATCAGAGTCACTCAGATTGTTCAGTTTGAGGCGCATTGTTGAAATAATGGTTATTCCCTTCTAAGGCAATGCAACAAAGAAATGGACAGTCTGAGTGCCTCCTACAAGGCGGGTTTCTGTGCCTTCTATGCTGCTTAATAGCATTTTGACGTACGACTGCATGGATGCAGGAGGTAGAGCAACGCAGGAGCAGTTGCCGAGAGCAACTATGCCTACAATTCTATTACTTGCCTAGAAGGCACAGAACTCCCGCTGAATGACCAGATAATTAATGGAATTGGTATTATAAGCTGCTTAATGCTCGACGATTCAATCCATAAATTTTGACAACTGTAGTAACAAAAAACCGCAGATAATAAACGTTATTATCTGCGGTTATGTTTGAGTTTACTAGCGCTTGAGGGCTAGTCTTTTAGTAGCTCTGCAATTGTGAGTACGCCATGCGTGGTTGCTCCCGCAGCCCAAAGTGCTGATGCAGAAGACTCAAATGCGCCCGCTAAGTCAACGTGTAACCAATTAGCTTGTGGTGACACAAAGCGCCATAGGAAACCAGCCGCATTAGATGCGCCACCCGCGCCGCCACCTTTAACTGGACGACTGTTTGCCGTGTCGGCATAAGCCGATGGACACATATCTTTGTGCCATGGATCTAATGGCAGTGGCCATACATTTTCAGACACTGCTGCTGCACGTTTTTGAGCAAGTTGCAGTGTGGCCGTTTGCGGCGAGAAAATAGCGTTGTAATTAGAACCTACAGCCATAACTGCGGCGCCAGTCAGGGTTGCGGCGTCAATAATCAATGGCGCGCCTGTATCTGATGCAGCCTGCAAACCATCGGCTAACACTAAACGGCCTTCAGCGTCAGTATTCACGATTTCAACTGTGGTGCCATTTTTATAGGTTAAGATATCGCCTAACTTAAATGCTCGGCCACTCACTAGGTTTTCTGCGCAGCATAAAAACAGTTTTACACGCTTATTTAAGCCCGCCTTCATCGCTAAGCCTAAAGCCGCGGTCACTGTTGCCGCCCCACCCATGTCGCATTTCATTGCCAACATGCCTTCTGATGATTTAAGGCTGTAGCCACCTGAGTCAAAAGTAATCCCTTTGCCCACTAATGCAACCGATACCGGAGCATCTGCTGCAAGCGGGTTAAAATCAAGCTCAAGCAATGCCGGTGGACGTTCACTGCCACGACCTACAGCATGAATACCAACCCACTTTTTCTCTAATAATTCCTGGCCTTCAACAATTGTAAAACTGACCTTGTCGCCACCAATATTTTTTAACCAGGCCGCAGCTTGTGTCGCTAAACCCACTGGCGATAAATCTTCTGGGGTGTCATTAATTAACTTACGCGCAAATTGAGCCGCTTCAGCGCGTTGAGTTAACGTTGCTTGATCTGCATCACTACCACACCAAAGCACTTGATAACCCGCTTTAGCAGTGGCAAAACCTTGCGCAAAAGCCCATTGAGAATGCAGATTCCATAAATCGCCAGTGAGTTGCACTGTGTTAACGCCTTGATTGCGTATTTTTCGTGCGGCCATTTGCACCTGGCGTAGTTCATCGCTGCCAGATAAATGGATCAGTGTTTGCGCGCCCTGATAAGTCACATCTGCTTTACCCCAATGCGCAGCAGGTGCGTCATTAGTAAGCGTTACCGTCATAATATCCATTGTCATTCCTTGTTGTGCGCCCAATAGCGCAAATACTGTAGAGCCTGTTGTTTTTTAAGCATCGATTTATTGAGATAAAATCGTATTCACTAAGCGAATGCATTAACGCTTAATAACCTAAACTGCGGGCCCAGCCTTAAACACGAGCTAATGCCAGTAGTGTAGACAAAACACAATCGATAAACCAAGCTAAAATTTGTTAACATTGTTGTAAATCAACCCATGACATATTGATACACATGCTATTTGAACCAAAATTAGAAACGGGTGTATTGCTAAAACGCTATAAACGCTTTTTGGCCGACGTTGCTCTACCCAACGGACAAATCATCACTATCCATTGTCCTAATACTGGCTCAATGAAAAACTGCTTGTTTCCAGGAGAGCCCGTTTGGTTTTCAACCTCAGATAACCCTAAACGAAAATATCCCCATACCTGGGAGATAATGCAAACCGATCAACAACATTTTATTGGTATCAATACCGGCTGGGCCAATGCATTGGCCGAAGAAGCAATTAACCAGCAAGTTATTACTGAGTTGCAAGGATATGACACCCTAAAACGCGAAGTAAAATATGGCAATGAAAATAGCAGAATCGATATCTTGCTCACTAGCCAAACCCGCCCAGAGTGCTATATTGAAGTGAAAAGTTGTACCTTGCTAGAAGACCAAGTGGGCTACTTTCCAGATGCCGTCACAACGCGGGGACAAAAGCATCTACGTGAACTTATCCAAATGGTCACAATGGGCCACCGAGCGGTATTATTGTTTGTGGTGCAGCACAGTGGTATATCAATCGTAAAACCCGCGCGACATATCGACCCACAATACGCAGACTTACTTGAACAAGCCGTTGCTAAGGGTGTTGAAGTGTTAGCCTATAAAACAGCATTGTCTCCACAAGGAAGTCACATTGTCGAACCTTGTAAAGTCGTGTTGTAGATAAAAAAACACTAAAATACTACGTAAAAAATTTGCCTAGCTATAGAGTTTCTGGTATAGATAGCGGCCGTAAAAATAAGACACAGCGGCCGTAAATTTAAGACGCCCTTAAAACGCAAAAGATTACAGGAGATGCGTTATGCCTGAAGGCACTAAAAAACTTGGCGTACTCGCTATTGCTGGTGTAAATCCTTACCAGGAGTCAGCTGGTGAAGAGTACATGAACAGCAAGCAACGAGGTCACTTTAAACGGATCCTCGAAGCATGGCGTAACCAATTGCGTGAAGAAGTCGACCGTACGTTAACTCACATGCAAGATGAAGCTGCTAACTTTCCTGATCCTGTAGACCGTGCAGCACAAGAAGAAGAATTCAGCTTAGAATTACGTGCTCGTGATAGAGAACGTAAACTGATCAAGAAGATTGAAAAGACATTACAGAAAATTGAAGAAGATGATTTCGGTTTCTGTGATTCTTGTGGTGTTGAAATCGGCATCCGTCGTCTTGAAGCTCGCCCTACAGCCGATCAATGTATCGATTGTAAGACGCTAGCAGAAATTAAAGAAAAACAAATGGCAGGTTAACCTGTTATTCAGTAGGGCGAGATTATCTCGCCCTTTTGTTTTCTTAAATCTAAAAAATAAACAACACAGTCACGTACCATATTTTAGGTGTCGTCTGTGTAAACTTAGCGACTAAAAAATTCACCGCTATGAGCACTACTCAATATATTGGCCGTTTTGCGCCATCCCCTTCTGGCCCTCTGCATTTTGGTTCGCTTATTGCTGCGCTTGGCAGTTACCTTCGCGCTCACCACCAACAAGGCCAATGGCTCGTTCGCATTGAAGATATTGATCCCCCACGTGAAGTAGCCGGTGCCAGCGATGATATACTGCGCACACTTGATGCCTATGGCTTACATTGGCATGGCACAGCGTTATATCAACACCAACGTTATGACGCTTACCAACAACAAATCGATCAATTAATTAAGCTTGATCAAGCCTACTTTTGCCAATGCACTCGCAAAATAATTCAGGCAAGTGGTGGGCTTTACGACGGCCGTTGCGGTCAATGCCAACCGCGGCTCACTCAAGGTGCAATTAGGGTCCGCAACCAGGCTAAAATCGATAGGTTTACTGACATAGTGCAAGGTAAAGTCACTGTCGATAGTCACTTTGCCGCTGAAGACTTTATCATTAAACGCAGTGATGGCTTGTACGCTTATCAGCTTGCAGTGGTGTTAGATGACGCTTACCAGGGCATTACAGAGGTCGTTCGAGGCTGTGATTTACTCGAAGCGAGTTGCCGGCAAATCAGTTTATTTTCATTATTGGGCTTAGCTGCTCCGCAATGGTTACATTTGCCATTAGCCTGTGCTGAAAAGGGCTTTAAATTATCAAAGCAAAATCATGCACCTGCCATTGACACTACACACCCTCAAGCCAGCATTAATGCTGCATTAGCGTTTTTAGGCCAAACACCTGTTGATATTGATTCAGTCGAGGTCATGCTCCAACAAGCTGTTACACAATTTAATGTGGCAAGGATCCCTAAACAAAAAGAAATCGTATTAGCACACAAACCTGGCGACATAAGTGGTAAATGCAATTAAGGTGAGCATTAACGGCTTTTAGCGGCTTTACGTATATACTCATTGCATCACATTTAAGGTATTATACCCGCCAGATTTTTAATCAATTTATTCTAGTATTACGAGGTGTATTATTTTTCGCCGTATCAGCCAATTCTGTAAACAGCTATTTGAAGACAACAAAGTAGCTCCAGTCCTTGAAGAGCCCATTCAAGAAGATGGCTTACGTCTGGATATCATCTCCAGAGATGGTCACTCAATCTCACGTCGCCAAATTAGTGAAAATGCACTAAAAGTGCTTTATCGCCTTAACAAATCAGGCTACAAAGCCTATTTAGTCGGTGGCGGTGTGCGCGATATTTTACTGGGTTTACAGCCAAAAGATTTTGACGTTGTGACCAATGCCACCCCAGAAGACATTAAAAAGTTATTCCGCAATTGTCGTCTAGTAGGACGTAGATTCAGACTGGCTCACATTGTATTCGGTCGCGATGTTATCGAAGTAGCTACATTTCGTGGTCACCATGGTGAAACTGACGACAAAATATCTAAGTCAAACGCTGAAGGTCGCTTACTGCGTGACAACGTTTATGGCGAAATTGACGAAGACGCTGAGCGCCGCGATTTCACCATCAACGCACTTTATTACGATATCAGCGACTATTCTATTCGCAGTTATGGCGGCGGCATTAGCGATCTAAATAATCGCACAATCAAGCTCATTGGCGATCCTGAAACGCGTTACCGTGAAGATCCTGTTCGTATGCTGCGTGCGGTTCGTTTTGCCACTAAGTTAGACATGCAAATCGATGCCACTACAGCCGCGCCAATAAAAGCATTAGCGCCATTATTAAGCGACATTCCTGCCGCGCGCATGTATGAAGAAGTGTTAAAACTCTTTTTTGCTGGTAAAGCTGAAGCCAATTACCACATGATGCAAAGTTTTGGTTTATTTGCGCCGTTATTTCCACAAGTTAGCGCATTAATTAGCGAATCGCCAAAAGGCCATGCTGCTAAAATGTTGCAAGCTGTGATGAGTAGCACCGACTTACGCGTTAGCCAGGACAAACCGGTTACCCCAGCCTTTTTCTACGCGGCAATATTATGGTATCCGCTAAAACAACGTGCTGATGATATTGCTATCGAAAGTGGCTTAACCCATTACGACGCTCACGTTGCTGCGATGGGTGATGTGATGGAACAACAATGTCGTACCATCAGTCTTCCACGTCGATTTAGCACCCCAGCAAAAGATATTTGGCAACTGCAGCTTCGTTTAGAACGTAGCCAAGGGACTCGCGCATTTAAAATGTTAGAGAACCCTAAGTTTAGAGCCGGTTACGATTTACTGCTACTTCGTGGTGAAGTTGAATCAGGTAATATTGCCAAAATTGCTGATTGGTGGAAAAGCTTTGTTGAAGCCGATGAAACTGAACGTGGCGAAATAGCCAAAAGTGGCAGTAAAGGTGGTAGCAGTCGTAACCGCAATGCGCCACAGCGCAAGCGTCGCCGTAAGCCTGCGGCTAAAGCTACCCCGACAGCTGAGTAATGACAGTGGCGATTCAGGTGTATGTCGCTCTGGGGGCGAACTTAGCGGATCCGACACAGCAACTCGACGATGCGGTTAAGGCACTTTGTGCACTAGCCATTGACGATTCGTTATGCGTTTCGAGTTATTATGCGTCAAAGCCAATGGGAGAAGTGGTACAACCCGACTACGTTAATGCCGTAGCAGGCTTTATCACAACATTACCTCCTATTGAACTACTCGATGCTTTGCAAGCCATCGAGCAACAGCAGGGCCGAGTAAGACTGCAGCATTGGGGCCCACGCACCCTAGATTTAGACTTACTCCTTTACGGCCAACAGCAAATATCATTGCCACGACTCACAGTGCCACATTACGGCATGAAACAACGCAGCTTTGTATTAATACCGCTAGCAGACATTGCACCAACCCTCACACTACCCTGTAATACCAGCCTTGAAAGCCTGATTAGTGTGACAATGCGCGATGAATTGCAAAAGCTTATCGAGTAAAGTTGATCTTAATCGGCAGCACATTAAGCTCAGCTTTGAGTATTTTAATTTTTTAAGAGACTACTATGTCAAAAGTCACCAGTTCGACCCTAATCAAGTTTAAAAAAGAAGGCAAAAAATTCACCGCATTAACCGCTTATGACGCCAGTTTTGCCGGCGCATTTGACAGCGAAGGTGTTGATGTATTGCTTGTGGGCGACTCACTGGGCATGGTACTGCAAGGGCATGATGACACGTTACCGGTCACCATTGCAGATATCGCTTATCATACCGCTTGTGTTAAGCGCGGTATTTCTCGTGCGTTATTAATCGCCGATATGCCATTTATGAGCTACAGCACACCAGAACAAACCATGACTAACGCCGCAATACTCATGCAAGCTGGTGCCAGCATGGTTAAAGTAGAAGGTGGACATTGGCTACTTGAAAGCGTGAAAATGTTGACAGAACGTGGCATCCCAGTGTGTGCTCACTTAGGGTTAACGCCGCAGTCAGTCAATGTATTTGGTGGTTTTAAAGTCCAAGGTCGCGATGCAGAAAATGCCCAACGTATTCTTGACGAAGCCAAAGCGCTGCAAGCCGCGGGGGCACAATTGCTCGTGCTTGAATGCATTCCGCCACAATTAGCTAAAGCCATAACTGAAGCCCTAAGCATTCCAGTGATAGGTATTGGCGCAGGTGCTGATACTGACGGACAAATCCTTGTGATGCACGATGTGCTAGGTATTTCGAGCGGCTATATTCCACGCTTTTCTAAAAACTACCTTAAGCAAACTGGCGAAATTCGCTCAGCCATTAGAGCCTACATCGACGAAGTGGCTAAAGGCACTTTCCCTGCTGAAGAACACACATTTAACTAGCCACAAACTCACCTGCTTGTGCGGCCATAAAAACAATGCCGCACAAGCGCGTTTATTTTAGTAAGGTTCGACAATAACATGATTACCACCGCTGCCATTTCAACCATTCGCGAACATGTCAAAGCCTGGCGCGCCAAAGGCGAAACCGTGGCTTTTGTGCCTACCATGGGTAACTTACATCAAGGCCATATCACCCTTGTTAAAGAAGCCAAAACCCGTGCAGATCACGTGGTGGTATCTATTTTTGTTAACCCAATGCAATTTGGCCCTAAAGAAGATTTAGACGGTTATCCACGTACGCTCGAACAAGACAGCGAAAAACTGGTTGGCGCCGGTGCTGAGCTATTATTTACTCCCACGCCAGAGCTTATTTACCCTAAAGGCTTAGCTGAGCAAACCTTTATCGAAGTCCCCCATATTGGCGATGAATTATGTGGCGCGAGCCGCCCTGGTCATTTTCGTGGCGTGGCAACCATTGTCGCTAAACTGTTTAATATTGTGCAGCCAGACATGGCATTGTTTGGACGTAAAGATTTTCAACAATTAATGATTATCAAAACCATGGTGGAAGACTTATCTATGCCAATCGAAGTGATTGGTATTGATACCATTCGCGAAGCATCAGGCCTGGCAATGAGTTCACGTAATGGCTATTTAACCGCAGATGAAAAACACAACGCGGCGGCGCTAAAGCGCGCAATAGACAGTGTGATTGATGCTGTGCAGCACAACAAATCCCCACAAGATGCCATCGAGCAAGCTGTACAACAAATAACAGCTGCAGGCTTTACACCTGATTACTTTGAACTGAGAAATGCCAATACGTTACGCCAAGCAACCGCAGACGATAACCAGCTTGTTGTGATTGTTGCCGCTTACTTAGGCAAAGCCCGTTTGATTGATAACGTGTCATTTTCCCGTCACCCTCAATAACAGTCATGTGAATAATCCTTTGTTTGTTTGCTAAGTTAATAAAATAAAAAACAAAGATTGTTCTTTTAAGTAAAAATTGATTGTCAAAAAACTGGTTTTATCGATAAACTTGACCCATATTTAATCAGTGCAACAATCTGCCTAAATAGGGCAAGACTGGCTTCATTGAGTAAATATGGTGCAACTGTAGTGAATATCCGGTAGCGAGAATGGCGAATGTCTTACTTGAGTACGGTAAAACTATGATAATCTGCTCAATCAAATACATTGTTATCACAACCTTAACAACACCTTGTCATGGTTGTGACTACACGAGCAGTTAACTGCACTCAAAATGCAATTAAGTGATGCGATATGCAGCTAGACACGGTGGTCAGTGGCATCAATTCAGTCATGTAAAATAAGCAGATTGAATTAAATCACGTAAATGTCGTTGTTTAAAGAGTGTAAAAATGAGCTGTGTTACAGCATTACACTGTGCAACTAAATCAAAATAGTATAGCAAAAGGACGTGTGGCCGCATGGCAAAAAGACTGTTATTCATGTTGTTTGCATTGAGCACTTTTGGGGCTCAGGCGAATACTATTTACAAATGCATGAAAGACGAAAAAGTCGTGTTCAGCCAAACTGTTTGCCCACAAGAATTTCGCCAACATAAAATTGAATATCAACTCGGTATTACCACCGAGGTTGATTCAGACAAGCGTGAATTAAAAGAAGATCCGCTTAAAGCGTTATTAAACAAACAAACCATTTCCAAAGAAAAACTTTTGCAGTTGTTAGACGGAGAAATCTATCGTCTTAAACAAGAAAACAGCTATTTTGAAATTCTTCGCGCCAGCGAGATTCAAAAGCTAGACCGTAAACGATATTGGCAAACCAAGCCAAAAGATGACCCTAGCTATGGCTTAGAGTTACAAGAAATTACCGACCGATTTAATGACTTAACTAAAAATAACAATAATGTTATCAGGGTGTTGAATCAGCATAAAATGAAAATTTCAGCTGAAACTCCCCCTGATGAATACATGAGTAATTAAACTTAGCGCCCAAAGCCCCATTAATCTGGCTTAAACACCCCAATCATACTGCCGCTGGCTTTTTTCGGCACTTCTATATCGGTTTGTAATGCACGGTAATCACAATCTGTGCATTCTACGGTTTCGATTCCATTTTCTTTAAACAACAAAATACTGTCTTGCGCACCACATTTAGGGCATTTAGCCCCAGCAACAAAGCGTTTTTTGATTTTAGTCATGATTATCTCTTAATGAATACCTTTTACATATATACGCCTAGTTTGCCTTATTCACCCACATGAGTCCCGTGATTGTGGGAAATAAATTGCAGATGCGATATCATCTACGTCATTATTCTATTGTTAAGCAATCAAGTTGTAATTAATGATCAACATTAGCCAAGCTCAATTAGTTCGCGGCAGTAAAACCCTCCTCGATGAAACCTCACTCACTATCTACCCTGGCCATAAAGTCGGACTCGTAGGTGCTAACGGTACCGGTAAATCATCATTGCTTGCACTAATATTGGGCCACTTACATCTTGATAAAGGCGACTTTAGCTTGCCTGCAGGTTGGCAAATTGCCACCGTAGCCCAGGAAACGCCTGCACTTGATGTATCGGCACTGGAATACGTGCTTGATGGCGATGTTGAATTTCGCCAACTCGAAACCCAGCTCAATCAGGCTCAGCATGACAATGACGGCAATGCCATCGCCCTTATTCACGGTAAAATTGATGCAATTGGTGGTTATGCTATTCGCGCACGTGCAGGTGCATTGCTTGCCGGTTTAGGCTTTGGCGAAGCAGAGCAAAGTAACCCCGTTAAAAGTTTTTCTGGTGGCTGGCGTATGCGCCTTAACTTAGCCCAGGCGCTATTATGCCGTTCAGATTTATTACTGCTCGATGAGCCAACCAACCACTTAGATTTAGACACCATGTACTGGCTAGAAGGTTGGATTAAATCGTATCAAGGCACATTAATTCTTATCAGTCACGACCGCGACTTTATTGATGGCATTGTTGATGAGATTGTTCATGTTGAAAATCATAAATTAAATTTCTACAAAGGTAATTACAGCGCCTTTGAACGCGTACGTGCTGAACGTATGGCGCAACAACAGGTTGCCTTTGAACGCCAACAAAAAGAACGATCGCACATGCAATCGTTTGTTGACCGTTTCCGTTACAAAGCCAGTAAAGCAAAACAAGCACAAAGCCGTTTAAAAGCGCTTGAGCGTATGGCAGAGTTATTACCATCACAGGTTGATAATCCTTTTCAAATGGCATTTAGAGAGCCAGAAGCCCTGCCTAATCCACTTGTTGCAATGGAAGATGTGTCGATTGGTTATGGCGACAAAACTATCCTTAAAAAAGTACAGCTTAATCTGGTGCCTGGTGCTCGTATCGGTTTATTAGGCCGTAATGGCGCGGGTAAATCGACCTTAATTAAGTTGTTATCAGGGCAACTCCACGCTAAAACCGGCAAGTACGAGCCTAACCCTGGGCTCAATATTGGTTACTTTGCCCAGCACCAAATCGAGTTTTTAAGCCTAGACGACTCACCGCTACAGCACTTAGTACGCTTAGCTCCGGCCAGTACGCGCGAGCAAGAATTACGTAATTTTTTAGGGGGTTTTGGCTTTAATGGCGACATGGCTTTAGCCCCAGTAAGACCCTTTTCTGGTGGTGAGAAAGCACGTTTAGTATTGGCATTATTGGTGTGGCAACGCCCTAACCTGCTGTTACTCGATGAACCCACCAACCACTTAGACTTAGAAATGCGTCATGCGTTAACCATGGCATTACAAAGCTTTGAAGGGGCTATGGTTATTGTATCGCATGACCGTCATTTATTGCGTCTAAGTTGCAGTGACTACTACCTGGTTGATCAAGGCGTGGTGAAGTCTTTTGAAGGTGATTTAGACGATTATCATCAATGGTTACTCGATGCAGCAAAAGCCGCTCAAGCCAGCAATAAAAGTGAATCTCAAGCTGCTAATGGCGATCAAATCGATAAAAAACAGCAAAAGCGCATTGAAGCAGAACTGAGACAAAAAACCTCACCGCTTAAAAAGCAGCAAGCTAAGTTGGAAACACAGCAACAAAAGATTTCACAACGATTAGCTGAATTAGAGACAGAACTGGCAGATGGCAGCTTATACGAAGCCGAAAACAAAGCCAAAATGACTCAAGTGCTTAACGAGCGCACCAGCTTAACCCAGGAAATGGACGAAAGTGAAATGAACTGGCTAGAGCTACAAGAGCAAATTGAAGAGATTGAACAAGCGGTTCAACAATAACTTTTTATGCTGTGGCGTTTATCCATAAACGCCTTAGGACATCTCATGCAAGCTACACTCAAGCGCCCTGTATTTACTCATACATTGTGGCATCAATGCGAACTCGTTTACAGCCAAAACCCAAACGCCTATATCCAACTGCAAGATAGCTATCACGTTAATGTTAATGTATTACTTTTAGCACAATATCTTGATCAGCAAGCCTTTTTACTGTCTGCCGAACAATGGCAAAGCATGTTGAGTGTTATTGAGAAATGGGAAGATTCGGTATTAGTGCCTTACCGTCAATTACGCCGAATTGCCAAAAGACATTTAGCAGAAGATGAATACCAAAAAATGCTTGATGTTGAATTGATAATGGAGCGAAAGTCACAACAGTTTTTATTGCAGAAACTTCACTCAATAGATGAGCAACCAACATCGAATAGCACAAACACTGACAGCCCAAGTGTGAGCAGTAATGTCAATGCGTATCTGAGCATTTATGGATTAGATGACAGCGCCATCTAATCCATCAAAAATGAGGCTATTTCGCTGTCAGCTTTTGCGCTAATGCTGTCGCATTACGGGCTACAATGCCATAGATAGTCAATTGTGGGTTAGCCCCTAGGCTGGTTGGAAACACAGAGCCATCCATCACTGATAAGTTTTCAAAATAGTGTGAATTACCATAACTGTCGACCATTGCCTGGGTTTTATCTTCGCCCATAGGGCAGCCGCCCATCACATGCGCTGAAGCTACAATGGTCTTAATTAAACCCAAATCTAATTGATTTATGCTTTGTTTAGCATCATTCCAGGACTCAAAAAAGCTTAGACCATCGTGCATCGGCAATACCTTTTTAGCTCCTGCGGCAAACTGCAATTCCGCCATCGATAAAAATGCCCGACGCGCTGCACTCCAAAAACCATCAGTTAAGGGGTAATCAAGGGCAAAGCTATTATCGGTTAACCGCACTTGTCCGCCTGGGCTTTGTTCATTAAAACCGTCACGGATTAATGCAATGGTGACCTGCATTTGATTAAAATTAGCCATTAGCTGTGCGTGACTAACGCCATAACCTATGGTTTTAGATGCAATAAGCACAGGGTGCACCGGCGCGACCTCTAACTTATAACCTAATTCACCTGCAGCACCGTCTTGCCAGACAAACTCATCGGAATATATCGATTGCGGCGCGCCACTGTGGCCATTAATTTGTTCCGCAAACATACCGCCAGATAATAACGACGGATGCAAAAAGGTTTTACCAAGTTGTTTGTGAGGATCGGGCGTATTTGAGCGCATTAAAATAGTTGGCGTGTGAATAGCGCCTGCGCTTAAAATATAATGCTTGGCACTGAATGTAATTGTTAATGCAGTAGGTTTAAACCCTTCTGTCATGGCTTGTGCGGTTAAGCCTACGACCTTATCGCCTTTATGTTCAAGCTTGACGACTTTGGCCCGTGAGATTAATGTCGCACCATGCTCAAGTGCGCTTGGTATAGTGGTTACCAGCATCGATTGCTTAGCATTAACCGGGCAACCCATTCCGCAATAACCGGTGTTCCAACAGCCTTTAACATTGCGTTTTATGACCGTGTATTCCCAACCCAATTTTTCACAGCCATCACGTAATGCGCCGTTGTTACGGTTTGCCTCGTATTGCCATTGCTCGATATTGAGACGCTGCTCCATTTTTTCAAACCAGGGCTGTAACTCCGTCGCCGACAAGCCTTTAACAGATTTAGATTGTTGCCAAAAATCCAATGTCGGTTCAGGCGTGCGTATCGAGGTGGTCCAGTTAACCGTTGTTGAACCGCCAACCGTGCGGCCTTGAAAAATACCAATGCCTTTATCTGCGGTTTTTAATGCTGCGGCTTGTTGGTATAAATTAGGGTAAGCATGGCGCTCTTCCATATCAAAGTGAGTCGATGACTTTAACGCCCCACCTTCAATCATAATGACTTTAAGCCCAGCTTGAGACAATATTTCAGCCGCAGTACCGCCACCAGCACCCGTACCAACAATAACAACATCCGCCTCAAAATGACGGTCTTTTTCTAACGTACTAGCATCAATATGGTGCCAACCTGAACTTAACCCAGTGATAATAGGATCAATAATAGCCACGAGAATACTCCTTTAAACACAGGGTGATTAGTTTGCATTACTAACTAAGAAAGTGGGCTTGGCATAACGCAAGTTACCCCAATGTTCAGGGCAAGCATAATAACTGGCCATAATAAGCTCACGCAGTCCTGAATAGGCTGTTTTTAACATATCGAGAAAGTTGTAACGCCAAAACTCTAGCATATCGATCAATTGTTGCGGTTCACGCCCCAATAACGGCGTCATACTGCCACTGAGCAACAACAAACCAAAACGGCCTTCAAGTAAATCTAATAGCTCCATCAATTCATCTTGCTGGGCTTGAGGTAAATGGGTAATCGACTGTGAAATAGCATCTAAGGTTCGATTAATCGCCATCTCTCTGTGATTGGCCACTTCAGGTAAACTACCATCAAGAAAAATAGGAATAAACACACTAAACAACACTCGATGATGGATATCATCTGCCGCTGTTGAAGATGTTGGCACATACAGATTAACACCTAATGCCAGTGCAGCCGTTCCTGCAAAAGCACCAGTGAGAAAGGTACGTCGCTTCATTTACTTCCCCTTTGAGTTATTGTTGTCGGTAATTTTTATATGCTAAAGTGGCATGAGTAACATTTAAACACACGTTTAAATATTCACAAACAATTGCAGAACGATTCCCTTTATGAAAAAGATGTTTTCTCCTCCCTGGTGGGCTGCAAGTCCGCACGTGCAAACGATTTTACCGTTTATTTTCAAAGTGGCCAAACCAGCAACATTTAGACAAAGACAAGAGTTACCTGACGGTGATTTTATTGATTTAGATTGGCTAGGCCAAGCTCAAAATGGTGAACCCATTTTAGTGATTATTCACGGGCTTGAAGGGAATACCGAATCGCATTATGCACGCAGAATGCTGTTAGAGGCTAAAAAAGCCAAAATCGCAGCGGTAGTGCACCATCACAGAGGCTGTTCTGGTGAGCCAAATCGTTTAGCCCGCAGTTATCATAGCGGTGATGTTAATGATTTAGCCTATACCTTGTTGCAGTTAAAACAGTACTACCCTGAGTCGCCACTCTTTGCTGTAGGTTACAGTTTAGGCGGCAATGTGCTGGCAAAATATCAGGGAAGTAAGCAACAAGATAGCCTATTAGAAAGGGCTGTCGTGGTGTCGGCGCCGTTAACATTAGCCGCGTGTGCAAAACGTTTAGAAAGTGGTTTTTCTACCGTGTACCAACGCTTTTTAATTAAACGTTTACGGCGAAAAATGCTCAATAAAATCAATACCCCCGATCTCACGGCGCAAATGCCCATCAATAAAAAACAACTTAAAATGCTCAACACATTTTATTTATTTGATGATCAAGTCACCGCGCCTTTACACGGGTTTGCAGGGGTGAACGATTACTATCAAAAATCGAGTGGGATGAACTATTTAAAACACATTACTAAGCCAACGCTAGTGATCCATGCTCAAGACGACCCTTTTATGACTGACGATGTGATCCCTAGCAAAGATCAGTTATCGCCAATGGTAGAATATGAGCTACATCAATTTGGTGGCCATGTTGGCTTTGTGGATGGCGGATGGCCGTGGAAACCCAAATTCTATCTAGAAGATCGTATTATCCAGTTTTTACTTGCTGACGATCATAAAGCGTCGGTAACGCATACTGCTACTGCGACAAATAAGGAATAACCATGCTTGTCCCCTATGAAGCGTTATTATCATTGCCTCAGGAAACACTGCAAGCAATGATTAAAGAGTATTTATTGTCGCAACTCGAAGATGGCAGTTTTAGTGATGTTGACGAGCAACAACTGGCTCACGCAACTGAGCGCTGTAAGCATGCACTTAAAAAGGGCGAACTGGTTGTTGAATACAGTGAAGATGATGAATCGATTGCGATCCGTCAGCGTGAACATATTTCAGCAAGAGTTAATAATTAACCTGCATGCTTAAGCAATAATTCTATATAAATATTAATATCATGACCTGTGATTAATTGACCCACAGGTGATGATTACCGTATAACTAGTGACTCGATTTTTTTGGTGAATCACAAACGTAGGCAAATAACATGTCAGCAAAACATCCTATTATTGCTGTAACCGGTTCATCTGGTGCTGGCACTACCACCACCACAACGGCCTTTACTCACATATTTAGGCAACTGGGTATTAATGCCGCATTTGTGGAAGGCGATAGCTTTCATCATTTCACGCGCGCAGAAATGGAAGTATTAATCCGTAAGTCGCAAGCTGAAAATCGTAATATTAGCTATTTTGGTCCTGAAGCCAACAACTTTAAAAAACTCGAAGAGTGCTTCATTAGCTATGGTGAAACGGGCAATGGTCAAACCCGCAGTTATTTACATACCTTTGACGAAGCGGTGCCCTTCAACCAAATGCCAGGTACTTTCACTCAGTGGCGCGATCTCCCAGAAAATACTGATATGCTCTATTACGAGGGATTACATGGCGGCGTAGTGACTGATGATGCCGACGTAGCAAAACATGTCGACCTTTTGATTGGCATGGTGCCGATTGTTAACTTGGAATGGATTCAAAAGATCATTAGAGACACCACTGAACGTGGTCACAGCCGTGAAAAAGTCATGGGCTCTATCGTGCGCAGTATGGATGATTACATTAATCACATGACGCCGCAGTTCTCACGCACCCACATTAACTTTCAACGCGTGCCTACCGTAGATACCTCAAACCCATTTAGCGCTAAAGATATTCCTAGTCTTGACGAAAGCTTCGTGGTGATCCGCTTTCGCGGCATTAATAACGTCGACTTCCCTTATTACCTGAACATGATCCAGGGATCGTTCATGTCTCGAGTTAATACGCTAGTGGTACCGGGTGGTAAAATGTCCTTAGCCATGGAGCTTATCTTAACGCCCCTGATTAAAGACTTAATAGATAAACGAATAGAGTTGCAAAACATCAATGATATCAAGCCTGATTAAGCTTAATTTAAGTCAATAGCACTAAAATTGTTTTATCGTGATTTCAAGCGAAATAACGGCAGTTGATGTGCTTGGGCGCTAATTCCCCCTTTTTTCTGTTAGCGTGTTAAGCACATCAGCGATTACTAGCACTATCCTTATTTACCATAACCACAAGTTGTTGCAATTACATTAATGGAATAATTTCACGATATGCTTGGTTATTTTGGTATTGCATTAGACGCAACTTAAACTCATCACTATGAGCAAGTTCAGGGTTTTGTTTCAACGCCTCAATGGCTTTCTTTTGAGCATCAACAGCAGAAGTAAAATCACCAATTTCAGCATAACCGGCAGCTAAATTGTCTAGCACTGTTGGGTCGTTTTGATTTTGCTCTAATAATTTCAGTGACATCGATATTGCACGCGAACCATCACGGTACTCAGCTTCTGGACAGGTTGCTAAAATCCACGCCACATTGCCTAGCGATACGGTATCGCCAGCCGTATTAAACTGTCCCATGGCTTTACCGCAGTTACGTACCACACCATCGCCACCAGCAGAATAGATAAAACCTAAACGAAAATTAGCCCACTTATCGCCTTGTTCGGCCATCACTAAATACCATTTCTCGGCTAAGGCTAAATCACGGGGAAATAATTTACCTTCAAAGGCTAAATCAGCCACCGTTTGCTGAGCTTTAATGTGATTTTGTGCTGCCGCTTGTGTCACCCAGGTTAATCCAACGGATGTATCTTGACTCACAAAACGCCCCGATAAATACATCAAGCCTAAAAGAAATTGCGCGTCTGCATCGCCTTGCTTGGCTTTTATTTGAATATGCACCAGTTTACTGGCGGCTTGAGACTCAACCGTTGGCGGAACATAAAATGCGTTAGAGGGTAAACTTGATACGCTAAACGCCACTAAGCATACAGCCGTTGCTATTTGACTCAATTTTTTCACGCACACCTCTACAACAATTTGTGGTATTAATAACAGTAGCTAACTCGCCTACCCAACTCAATAGACATCCCGTGAAGCCAATAATTCAATATACTTTACGGTGAAAAAATACGATAGAGTATGGTGTATAAAATAAAAAGCTGACGTTGATCACAAACAAAAGAAATTTAATCAACTATTTAACAAGTTAATATACACTACTGACACTTCTAAATACGATCTCTATCAAAGTTTTTACGATTGTAATAGCGTAGAATGCTTAATTAGACATTACTTACTTTCATTTTTAATCAATCGAGGAATATCGTATGGCTCTGATTGGTAAGCCAAAACCTGACCCAACATTAGAATGGTTTCTTTCACATTGTCACATTCATAAGTACCCAGCAAAGAGCACATTGATCCACGCTGGTGAAGATTCTGACACGTTATATTACATCGTAAAAGGTTCTGTTGCTGTATTGATCAAAGATGAAGAAGGTAAAGAAATGATCCTTTCTTATCTTAATCAAGGTGACTTCATCGGTGAACTTGGTTTGTTTGAAGAACAAGCAGAACGTACCGCTTGGGTTCGTGCTAAACAAGCATGTGAAATTGCCGAAATTTCTTACAAGAAATTTAAGCAATTGATTCAAGTTAACCCAGAAATCTTAATGAAGCTTTCGGCGCAAATGGCCTATCGCTTACAAAGCACAAGTCAAAAAGTGGGTGATTTAGCCTTCTTAGACGTGGCTGGTCGCATTGCACAAACATTGTTGCACCTTGCAAAACAACCCGATGCTATGACTCATCCTGACGGCATGCAGATTAAAATTACCCGTCAAGAAATTGGTCAAATTGTGGGTTGCTCACGTGAAACTGTAGGCCGTATTTTAAAAATGCTCGAAGAGCAAAATTTAATCCAGGCGCACGGTAAAACAATAGTGGTTTACGGTACTCGCTAACCCTATGCTTTAGACGCTAGTTAAGCGTCAATCATGTCTACTTCAGCTTGATTTAAGCCAATATTATTAAAGTGGTGTTCATACTCTGAACGCCACTTTTTTTTATTTGGGAGCGAACATGAATAGCTTGTTCATCGCCACAATCAGCTTAATGGCCCTGTCCATTAATCAGCAAGATATTCCTGTTACCGAATTCCCGCTTGATCATGATAAAGTCCAAAAATTAGTGACTTCTGGTAATATACGTCCATTAGATGATTATTTAACTTGGGTATCGCAGTATTGTGATGGCCAATTAGTCGATGCTCAGCTGTACCAATATCAAGATAAGTGGCGTTATGATTTACAATTCAAACTCGCCCAAGGACATGTTATTAATCTGCAGTTAGATGCAGTTAATGGTATGCAAGACCCATTGCCACAATTACCGAGCGAATGTACTAAACATGAAACTGTTACTCGTTGAAGATAATCCATTACTTGTTGCTGAGCTTGAAAAACAACTAAAGCAGGCAGGTTACATTACTGACGTTACCGATAAAGCGGTTGAAGCCGATTATCTAATGAAAGAAACCGAATACGATTGCGTTATTTTAGACATCGGCTTACCCGACGGTAACGGTTTATCGCTGGTCACTCAATGGCGCGAACGTGGCGTAAGCACGCCGGTTATCATGCTCACAGCACGCAGCCAATGGCATGAAAAAGTAGAAGGGTTTAATGCTGGAGCAGATGATTACTTAGGCAAACCGTTTCATGCACAAGAACTATTAGCTCGTATACAGGCATTAATTCATCGAGCTCACGGCCGTGCAAATTCATCTTCAAAGCAACTATGCTATGGCGGGGTTAATTTAGATGAAAATGAACAAAAAGTAACAGTGGGCGAGCAAGAATATGAACTGACATCGATGGAGTTTAGACTATTAAAGATCTTTTTAATGTCGCCTAAAAAACTGCTGTCAAAGTCTCAGCTTACCGACAAGCTTTATCAATTTGACGACGAAAAAGAAAGCAATGTCGTCGAAGTTTACGTCACCCATTTACGTAAAAAACTGGGTAAAACCACCATCGAAACCCGCCGCGGACAAGGTTATATCTTTCACGGTTTAGTGGAATGATGTCGATTCGCTTTAAGCTCAGTCTATGGCTGAGTGGCCTGATTATCATCGCAACCTTGATAGGTTTATTCCTGTTCGAATCAATGTTGCGTGATGCCTTTCATGACTCCATAATTAATCGTTTAGAAGAAGATTTAGAACACATCATTATTGCCACACGCCTGCAAGACGGCGAATTAGTGATCGACCAAAATCAATTATCCAGTTTTTACCGCCCCGCCTATTCTGGTCGTTACTTCCAGCTAAACCTGCCTAACTACACCATTCGCTCACGATCTTTGTGGGATGCTGAACTACACATTGTTAATTTAGAGGCTCAGCAAAAGCGCGTTTGGCAAGCAAAGGGACCTAAAAATAACGATATGCAATTATTATCAATTGGTATCGGCGCGCCAGATAGTAACAACACAGCAACCCTGACTGTGGCGCAGGATCTCAGTATTGGACGTCGTGTATTTAGTGAGATTTTTGGCACCAAACTGGCCATTAATATAGGCATGTTATTGGCGATGATTGCGGGTATTTTTATTATATTGCGCCAATCGTTTAAACCTGTAAATCAAATTCAAGGAGCCCTAGCCAAACTGCGCGAAGGAGAGATTGCCTCACTTGAAATTGCCCAAATTCCAGCAGAAATTCGCCCATTAGCTGAAACCTACAACCAATTATTAGATTACACCGCCAAGCAAATAGAGCGCAGTCGTAATAACCTAGGCAATTTAAGCCATGGTTTAAAAACTCCTCTGGCAGTGATGCAACAACAAGTTGAAGCCTTAGGGTTATCTCACCCAGAAGCAGCCCAGGGCATGCAGCAGCAATTAGACTTAGTACACAAGATGATTGAACGTAAGCTAGCAGCGGCCCGCATTACTGGCGATATGTTACCTGCAGCGCAATTGGCTGTACCCAAAGATTTTGACAGTTTAATTAATACTCTGCATAAAGTGCACCGCCAACGTGATATTCACTGTGTGGTGGTTAATCCAGATAACATTACCAGGATCCCTATTCACCGTGAAGATGGTATGGAGCTATTTGGAAACTTGCTCGACAATGCTTTTAAATGGACCAATACCCAGGTTAATGTGCGTATTAAGCAAATGAAAAATGGTGATATATCGTTACAAATTGAAGATGACGGCAGTGGCGTGGAGCAAGATAAAATCGCATCATTAACAACAAGGGGCACTCGCTTAGATGAAGCGACGATGGGCCATGGCCTAGGGCTATCTATTGTTAAAGAGATTTGCGAACAATATGGTTTTAACTTGCAATTTAACCGAAGTGAGACATTAAACGGGCTGAGTGTCACCATCGTAATGGCTCAATAACCTTGGACCAATCGTGATGAAGCAATCGATATAAACCCATGTTATGAATCCATAAAAAAAGACCTGCTTGAGCAATCAAGCAGGTCTTTTTTTTGACGCTACTGACACTACATCATTGCGTTAGTACTTTCGAAAATTTTATCGGCTGATGCCGCAACGAAACCGGTATACAGCTTGCCGTTGTCCATTGGGTAACGACGAGCAAACTCGTAGAAACAACTTGGAATTTCAGCATCGCCATCGGTAAAGTTAACCACAACTTTATCGGCCATAGTCGATGACTGCTCTAACAACACCTCTGGTGTACCTTTAATTTCGCCACCTGACCCATTAAGTACAAAACCAGCATCTTTAAGTGCCTGGTTAACATCTTCAATGCGTTCAAACTGCGGTAAATCGTTAATCGATACCGTAAAGTGATTAGCACGGTAACCTAAAGCGGCAACCCAAGCAGCATATTCACTCTCAGCCAACAACGCTTTGTAAGTTGCTTTATCAAGGCTCCAGTGGCGCCCAGAATAAATAAAGTTATCTGCGGTTGTGGCGGCAACATCAACTTGCTCAATTAAACCATGGATAGTTTTTTGCAGTTCAGGGCTAAACTCTTCTACTAGCAACTCAGAGATAAACACCTTAGGTTGAGTTGGATCTGGGTGCTCAAAATGTTTAGCTACTAGCTTTTTCTGCTCGAACTTATAATCGCCGCTATCAACATAACCAATTGAAGTAAAATGCTCAGCTAACACGCTGAGATTAACTTTGGCGATATTAAACGTGCGCAGTGCAATATGATCATTAATGATCGCTGCGCCGTGGCCAAGCAATTGGTGAATTTTGGCCGCTGAAGGTGTCATCTTAATATAGTCTTGCCATAACGCGGCAAACAAAGCATTAACGTCAGTATGCATGGTTAAATCCTTATAATAAGGCTGGTGATATCATGTCAATATCACCAGCACCAATCATGCGATGGACTTATCAACTTAAATTGATAAACCAGGGCTTAAAGTGGCAGGTAGGCTTACAGAGTCAGCTTCCATTGAAGCAACAGGATACGCACAGTAATCAGCAGCATAAAATGCACTGGCACGGTGATTACCCGACGCCCCAACACCACCAAACGGTGCAGCGCCTGAAGCGCCAGTAATTTGTTTATTCCAGTTAACAATACCAGCACGAATACGTGCTAAGAAATAATCATAATCTTCACGGCTGTCAGCTAATAAACCAGCAGATAAACCATAACGCGTTGCGTTGGCTAAATGGATTGCTTGGTCAAAATTACTGTAGCGTACAAGTTGCAGTAATGGACCAAAATATTCTTCATCTGGCAATTCTGTAATTGGCGTTACGTCAATCAAACCAGGTGTCACAATCCCTTTGCCGGCTTCAACTTGTGTCAATTCAATTAACGATACACCGCCAAGCGATTGCAATGTGGCTTGCGCAGCAACCATGCCTCGGGCGGCCGTTTCAGAGATCATCGACCCCATAAATGGCTGCGGCTGGGCATTCCAAGCGCCCACTTTGATTTGCTTAATCGCAGTGACAAGTTCAGCAATTAGCGCATCACCCTGCGCACCTTCTTCTATGTATAAACGACGGGCACAGGTACAACGCTGACCAGACGAAATATAAGCAGATTGAATAATGTCATGTACTGCAGCTTTGGTGTCGGTAACGCCTTTAACGATAAGCGGGTTATTGCCGCCCATTTCTAAAGCTAAAATCTTACCAGGGTGACCAGCATATTGCTGATGTAAAATGTGTCCAGTGCGCGAGCTACCGGTAAAGAATAAGCCATCAATTTGCGGGTGCGAAGCCAGTGCTTTACCGGTTTCGACTTCACCTTGAACAAGGTTAACAACACCTTGAGGCAAGCCTGCTTTATCCCAGCATTTCAGCATTAACTCAGCGACTTTAGGTGTTAGTTCAGACGGCTTAAACACCACGGTGTTACCGGCAAGCAATGCTGGAACAATGTGGCCATTAGGCAAATGCCCTGGGAAGTTATAAGGGCCAAATACTGCTACGACACCATGCGGTTTATGACGTAATACAGCACGCCCTGCGGGTAAGTCGTTTGTTTCTGTTCCTGTACGTTTGTCATGCGCTTTAGCAGACAAACCAATTTTACCGATCATCGCGCCCACTTCTGTGGCCGTTTCCCATTGCGGCTTACCGGTTTCTTGAGCAATTGTTTCAGCGATTTCGTCTTTATTTGCTTCTAGTTGTGCACGATACGCTTCTACAATGGCCAAACGAGCTTCATAGCCCAACATAAACCAATCAAACTGGGCTGCACGGGCAGCATCAACCGCAGCATTAACTTGGCTTGGTGTGGCGGTTTTACCTTGCCAAATCACTTCACCGTTTGCTGGGTTGCTTGAGTTAACATCATGACCTTCGCCAGCTAACCACTGACCTTGAATATATTGTGTCATTTCTTACTCCTACATTGCTAAAACACGAATTTGTTCGCCATCGCAAACCAGTAAACCGGCTGCTATTTCTGGGCTAAGAACAACATCGTCGTGTTCATCAGAGACCAACAGTTTGGCAGCTGATGCACGATAATCAGCCAGCAAAGTGTTGGAAATAATAAAATGATGATCTGCGTGTGGCATTTTGCCAATCGACACCGTGAGTAAGCGGCTTTTTTTAACCGAGCGGATTTCGCTCAGAGCACACTCAACTGTTGGACCACCGTCAAAAATATCGACGTAATTACGGAATTTAAAGCCTTCGGCTTGTAATAAACGCAGTGCTGGCTTGGTATTTTTGTGGACTTCGCCAATCACTTTTTGTGCCTTTTTAGGCAACATGCAAACATACACAGGATTGCGGGGCATCATTTCGGCCATAAACGCTTTTTTGCCTAAACCAGATAAATAGTCTGCTTCGACAAAATCAATGCCTAAAAAATGATGCTGTAGCCATTCGTAAAACGGCGAGTCACCATGGTCATCACTCACGCCGCGCATTTCTGCTATAACGGTTTCGCCAAAACGTTGTGGATGCTGAGCCAATAGTAGAAAACGAGAACGCGACAACATGCGACCATTGTTGCCTTTACGATAAGCCTCTTTTAAAAACAGAGTGCAGACTTCTGCAGCGCCAGTATAGTCATGGCATAACGTGAGGGTTTCAACTTCATTGCGCACAGAAATTTGCGAAGAATGATAAACCTCAGTGCCTAAACGATAATGATAGAAGGCATCTTGCATGCCTACTGCAGCTTCAACACCGCAAGTACCAACAACTTCATTGGTTTTGGTGTCTTCCAGCACCATTAAGTAGCCTTCGTCAAAAGGCTTATCAATTTGCTTAGTAAAAGATGCTTCTGCCCTAGCGATCTTTGAACGCAGTAACTCTTCGTTAACTGGTAAAGATGTGAAACCGTGGCCTGATTCAACTGCGATACTATAAAGTGCATCGTAATCACTAGCACGGATAGGACGTATGATTAACATCTTAATCTCCTCATTGCGCCACTAGTCTGTAGCGCTGGCAGTTTACCTACCAACGCTACAAACCATTATGGCGAACCCAAACAACTTAAGCGCTGGCTAAACCGGCACTTAAATTGTTCATTAACCTGCTACTACTTTTGCAACAGCACGTTCAAAACGCGCTAAGCCTTCAGCAATATCAGCTTCTGGGATCACCAATGATGGAGCAAAGCGCACCACGTTTGCGCCAGCAATTAAGCTCATTAACCCTTCTGCAACTGATGCAACTAAAAATTCGCGGCTACGGCCTTCGTATTTTTCGTTTAATACCGCACCAAGCAACAAACCTTTACCACGCACTTCACTAAATACGTTGTATTTAGCATTAATGGCCGCTAAACCATCACGGAATAACTGTTCACGATGTTTAACACCATCAAGTACTTCTTTGGTGTTTACGACGTTCATGACAGCATTACCCACGGCACACGCTAATGGGTTACCACCGTATGTTGATCCATGTGTGCCCACTTTTAAGTGAGCAGCTATTTTAGCCGTTGTTAGCATTGCTGCGATTGGGAACCCGCCACCTAATGCTTTAGCGCTGGTTAAAATATCAGGTACGATGTCAGTACCCATGTAAGCAAATAGCTCACCTGTACGACCAACACCGGTTTGTACTTCATCAAAAATAACCAATGCATCATGCTTGTCAGCTAAACGACGTACCGCTTTTAAAAACTCAGGATCGCCATTGATAATACCGCCTTCGCCTTGTAATGGTTCGAGCATAATGGCGCAGGTTTTGTCTGAAATAACGGCTTCTAATGCGGCAATATCATTAAATGGTACGTGCGTGATGCTTTGTGGCTTAGGGCCGAAACCGTCTGAGTACGCCGCTTGTCCACCAACAGTTACCGTAAAGAAAGTACGGCCGTGGAATGCTTTGTCAAAAGCAATAATTTGGTCTTTGTCAGCACCATGGTTATCTAATGCATAACGACGGGCTAATTTAAGTGCAGCTTCGTTTGCTTCTGCGCCAGAGTTGGCAAAATAAACACGTTCAGCAAACGTTGAGTTAACTAATTTAGTGGCTAATTCAAGCGCTGGCTCGTTGGTCATTACGTTTGATAAGTGCCAAAGTTTTTCACCCTGCTCTTTTAATGCAGACACTAAAGCTGGGTGACAATGACCTAAACAATTTACTGCAATACCACCAGCGAAATCGATGAATTCATTGCCTTCTTGATCCCATACACGGCTACCCGCTCCGCGAACAGGAATAACGGCTGCAGGCGCATAATTAGGCACCATGACTTCATCGAATTGGGCACGGGTTAGATTCATTTCTAGACTCATTGCATTTCATCCTTCAGGTTATAAGCAGCTTGAAAGCCGCTGTTTCCGCTGTTTGCTTTATATTCTGTAAGTGCATTGGCGGAAGCTTGTGTTATTTATGGGACATTATTAGCGAAAATGTGATCAAAATACCAGTTCTGTACAATTAACTTCTACAGGAGAGAAGTCTATTGTGCATAAAGATTGAAAAATATGACTAAATAAAGCGTTTATTGCGGGGCTAACAAGCATAAATAGTCATAAAAAAAGTTATTTCGACGATTTTTGTGTAGCTATTCACCAAAAGTGAATAACTACACAAATTTAACATTTAGCAATATTGGCGATTGTGCTCGTTTAAAGTAAATCGAGTTTGCGAAAGTTTTGCGCTTTTAGTCGCAATAACTCTTGCGCAGAAAACTCGTAATAATCAAACATAATACGTTTTTCTTGCGGGTCAATCAGTTGCTGCTCTTCTAATAATAGCACTTTGGCATAACAACTTGCTTTGGCCACAATGGCCGCATCGGCTGATAACTCAGAAAAATGATAGTCATGATCGAGCTCTTTCAATATTCGGGTCATTTTTGAATCTTCAAATTTGAGTAAATTGAGCAACTGCCAATTCAGCGTATGCCCATGCTGCATCACTTGTTCAAATACAGATTCTGCCGGAAAATCAGTTGCCATAATCGCGTCATACACTTGTTTGTCTCGACTTTGACTGGCTTCTCGTAGCCAAGTACCCCATGTTTTTTCGAAGATTTGACCACTTTGATTAAGAATAATGGAGGTGGCAAATTGATACATTAGTGCACACGTATAAGTCAGACTTGGCTCTTTATCATGCAACTCTGCTAGGGCTTGCGCAGCGATGGCACTCATGATGCTATATCGCCATAACTTACGGGTTATCCATAGTAAATTAGCATTACCTGACGGCAACCAGTTACGTAAACAAAAATACGGAATTAATAACCTAAGATTTTCTAACCCAATATAATTTATCACTAATTTGATATCGGTTACTTGTACATCTGAATTTTTCGGGCGCCTATGACGTGAAGCTGGGCTGTTGATTAAATTAATTAAATCGCGGCATAGCCAGCTATTATCTTCAATAATTGGTCGCAGGCGGTTTAAATTTAAATCTGGGCTTAACAGTAAGTCTAATAATAAAATTTGGCTTTCGGTAATGCCTGCTGAATCAATTATAGATTGAGGAATTGCCATCTGATGCTCTACTGCATTATTGACGGTATGCGTTAAGTGATTGGAGACTTCAAGGTATATATTGCGTTCTTGCACTTGTTTTTCTATACGTAACTTTAACGCTTTACGTTCTATATCCAGTTTGTTGGCGCTTTCTTCTATTTCGGTATTCAGTTCATCTAACATTGAGCCCACAACTTGTTTACCCACAATCAGCTGATTGTAGAGTCGGCGTTCTATTTCGATGACTTTTCCGGGTCTTACTCCACCCGCGACTGATATTGCCACTCAACACTATCCTTGAATATGATGTTAGGGGTAATCATAAAAATTAAGGCTCTCCAAAGAAAGCCTTAATACGATTTTATTTACGAATTTGGACTCAGCAGTTATTTTAGCTCTTGCTCAAATAACTTATAAATACGACGGTATTCATCTAACCAGCTAGAAGGTTGCACAAACCCGTGCGGTTCAACCGGATAAATAGCGGTTTCAAACATCGGTTTTTCCAGCTCAATTAACCGTTGCACCATACGCACACTGTCTTGGAAAAACACGTTGTCATCCAATACACCACTCATAATTAACAATGGTTTTTGCAGCCCGTGAGCATGCTCTATCGGTGAGCTACGCTCATAAGCAATAGGATCAATGTCAGGCGTATTTAAGATGTTAGCCGTATAAGGTGCATTATAATGAGCCCAATCGCTTACAGGCCGTAATGCGGCGCCGGCCTGGAATAGCTCGGGTTCATTAAATAAAGCCATAAAGGTTAAGAAGCCACCGTAAGAACCGCCGTAAGTACCCACACGTTTTGCATCAACATTGGCGTTGCTCGCCAACCAAGCAACACCATCTTTTAAATCTTCCACTTCTGGGTGGCCCATATTGCGATAAACCGCAGTGCGCCAATCTCGGCCATAGCCTTTTGAACCGCGGTAATCTATGTCCATCACCACATAACCTTGTTGAGTTAATAAGTTATGGAACATAAACTCACGAAAATACCCAGAAAACCCATAATGGGCATTTTGTAAATAACCGGCGCCATGGTTAAACACTACGGCGGGGTATTTATCGGCTTGATTAGCGTCATAACCTTGTGGCAAATACACTCGGGCGTAAACTTGGCCCGCTCCGTGGCTTGATGGAACGGCAACAACCTGTGGCGCTTGCCAAGGGTATTGTTTAAATGTGTCGCTGGTGTAGTGAGTCAGCGGTTTAATTTCACCACCAATCGGTTGAATAAATAACTCATCGGGGCTTGTTGCCGCTGAGGCCGTTAACAATAATGCGTTACCGTCAGGGCTTAAGCTGTAATCTAATGTGCCAAACCATTGGGTTAATTGCTCATTTTTACCTGTAGCGACCGCGACTCGATAAACATTGTAGCTCCCTGGATGATCTTTGTTAGCACGATAATAAATGTGCTTACCATCTGGAGATAAGGTCACATTATCAACCACATATTTACCGCTTGTTAACGCAGTAACCTTACCTGAGGCCGATTTAGTGTATAAATGAGAAAAACCTGACTCCTCAGACAAGTAGTAAACAGAGTCTGTCCCGGATATCCAACCAAATTGATTATAGTTGTAGTTAACCCACGCATCGTCGTGTAAACGATGTTCGGTAATAAGTTTGCCTTTTTGTAGGTCTACACGCGCAATCCAGCGATCTTTGTTATCAACAGCTTCAACCATCACCATCAACTGGTTATCTGTTTCACGCCACTGCATCGCGCTTTGGCTCCACTCCCAATCTTGCATCAGTTGGATTAAACGTGGTGCTTTGACACTTTTATAGCTTTTGCCTTGGGCTTTAGCATTTTCGGCTTTAACACTGGCTAATACATCTTCATCAAAACCGGTTAGTCCCTCAATAGTGATGTCTTTTTTAGTGTGTTCAACAAGATCAAGTAACACTAAGCGTTGACCAGGAAAGGCATCTTCAGCAACACGAGCACGCGCAGGAACGGCATCAACATAACCGTCTTTACCTAAATAATTAGGCATGATGTCGTGCTCTGCGCGCCAGGTATAGTTTTTGTCGGTGAGTGCTAACATCACATAGCGACCATCGGGCGATAGACTCATTTCTGAAATAGTTTCGCTGTCGCCTAAGTACCAGGGCTGGGCAGAAAATGTGGGATCTGCTTTAGCCAATGATTCACGATAATCTTCACGAGCCTTGTCATTGTTATGTTGCAGCGCCACATAACCCATTAAACGATGTTGTTGCTTGGCAATATAACTACTAGGCTCTTCTGTGCCTGTCGGCTCATTAGCCATTTGAATCGCTGCAATTTGCTCAACCATGCCAGTGGTTTGGTGCAGACGGAAAATATTGTTGCCTTGCCAGTAAGCCAAATCACCATTATTCAAAAAACGCACGCCACTTATCGCATCATTTTGACGAGTAATTTGACTAATATCGCCACTTTGAAGGTTTTTAACAAACACATTGCCTTGGTAAATATACGCCTTTTGAGATTTGGCTTGGTTAATCACACCATTACGTTGATCAGCTAAATGCAACTGAGAAAGTTCAAGCAGGTTGGCCGTGGTGGCTGTAATACTTTGTTGATAATAATCACGAACAGGTGACTGATGAGCTTGGCGACTAAAGTACACTGACTGACTGTCGTCACTCCAATAAGCACCCTGAGCTAAAATGCCCATCCAATCTGGATTAGCCATTATTTGCTTGAGTGTTAGCGCTTCTTCAGCTTGAACAGGTGTAGCTAGTGCTACGGTAATTTGTGTAGGTATCACAGTGGTTGTCACCACTGTTGAGTCGACAGTGGCAGCACAGCCACCCATTATGGCCAATGAAACTGCACTAATGGCAAAGTGTCGCAGAAAGCTGTTCATGTTCGTCCCTTTTATTATTGTTAAGCGCTATTTATAGCATATTATACGTAATATTGACCGGGGGTGAATGGCTGAAGTTGTAACATAAAATACAATTTTAAAGGTATTAAGCGCGTAGAAAGTTGGCCAGCAACTCATGCCCTTGTTGAGTTAAAATAGATTCTGGATGAAATTGTACGCTGTATATCCCTAACGCCTGATTACTCATAGCCATAATTTCACGACCATGAATAGGATCATCAAACCAGGCATCGAGTTCAAATCCCTTGGGAATACTGTCTATTAATAGTGAGTGGTAACGCGTTACTTGCAAAGGCAGTGCTAACTCCGAAAATAAGCCTTGTTGATTGTGCTGTATCAAACTGGTTTTACCATGCATAACACGCTTAGCCCGTACTACATTTGCACCAAAAACTTGCGCTATAGCTTGATGGCCAAGACACACACCTAAAATTGGAATTTTACCGGCAAAATGAGCGATAGCGGCAAGTGATATACCTGCATCATTTGGGGTACAAGGACCTGGCGAAATAACTAAGTAGCTTGGCGCTAATGCTTCAATTTGTTCGAGTGTAATTTCATCATTGCGTTTAACGATAATCGCTTGTTCCAGCGTTTGAAAATACTGAACAAGATTAAATGTAAATGAATCATAATTATCAATCATTAATAACATTATCGATACTCGTACTTTTTTTAGCTTAAAAAAAACCAGCCTTGCGACTGGTTTTATGCCCTAACATGGTTTAATTACTTAACCACAGTTAGGTGACTTCTGCTTTTCGCTTTATCGTCTGAACTGCTCGTCTTGGTCGGTTTAGACGCGGTTGAAGGCTCTTCAACTGACTTAATTGAAGATGGCACAGATGAAAGCTCATCGTGTTCATCTTCAATCATGTATGCATCTTCCATATCAAACACCGTACCAGCACCGTTTTCACGTGCATAAATGGCTACGATAGAGGCCATAGGTAAATACACGTTTTGCGGTACACCGCCAAAACGCGCATTAAACTCTACTGCATCATTGGTCATATGAAGATTGGCAACCGCTCCGGTAGCAATGTTTAACACGATTTGACCGTCTTTAACAAATTGCTGCGGAACCTGAGTACCTTTAACAAAAGCGTCCACGACAACATGCGGCGTCAAATGGTTATCCATCAACCACTCATAATATGCACGCAATAAATACGGACGATTCGGTGTTATTGGTTTCATTACATGCCCATGCGCATTTCGCGCTCAGCCTCAGTTAACGACGCTTTAAACGATTCGCGTTCAAAAATACGAGTCATATAAGCATTGATTTCTTTTGCTGTACGAGGGTCTAGGTTAATCCCTAATACTGGTAAGCGCCATAATAATGGGCCTAAATAGCAATCAGATAACCCAAACTCTTCGCTCATGAAGTATGGCATTTCAGCAAATACTGGAGCTAAAGCGACTAAACTTTCAGTTAATTCTTTACGCGCTGCATCAGCTTTTTCACCTTTACGGATACGCTCAACAAGCGCATACCAGTCGGTGTCGATTCTGTGCATCATCAAACGGCTTTGACCGCGAGATACCGGGTAAACAGGCATTAATGGAGGATGCGGGAAACGCTCATCCAAATACTCCATAATAATACGTGATTCGTACAACACTAATTCGCGATCAACTAAGGTCGGTACTGAGTTGTATGGATTGACTTCAAGTAAGTCTTCAGGCATTTCACTTGGGTCTACCTGCAAAACATCAACGGTAACCCCTTTTTCAGCCAATACGATACGTACTTGGTGACTATATAAATCATCGGCACCAGAAAAAAGTGTCATGATAGAGCGCTTGTTGGCAGCAACAGCCATTGATACCCTCCAGAATCTAAAAAAAACAAAACAAACGAGGGGCTAAGCCCCCCGTTTACAATATGCGGATAATGTATAATAACCGTTATTGCTAGCTAGTGTACATCTTTCCAGTACTCTTTCTTCAACAAATACGCAATGATGAAGAAAATAAACAAGAATCCTAGTACCCACATACCTAAAGCTTTACGCTCTAACTGTACAGGTTCAGCTGAATAAACTAAGAAACCCGTGATATCACGAACCGCTTGGTCATACTCTTCTGCCGTCAATTTACCACCAGTGGTAACAAACGTGTCGTCTTCTTGTTTTACTGCAAGACCTTGTAAGTCTTGTAATACATGAGGCATACCCACTAATGGGAACACTGTGTTATTTACACCAAATGGACGAGTCTCATCAGCATAAAAACCTTTAAGGTACGAATAGACCCAGTCTTCACCACGTACACGAGCAACCAGCGTTAAATCTGGAGGCGCAGCACCAAACCATTTAGCAGCATCGGCAGTAGGAATTGCGTTTTCCATTAAATCGCCAATTTTTGCATTGTTTAGAATGTACTTGCTACGCATATCATCGGTAGAAATACCGAGATCGGTAGCAACACGCTCATAACGCTGGTATTGAGTGCTATGACAACCAGAGCAGTATTGCTGGAATAAATCCAAACCGCGTACTAGCGACTCTTTATCATGCAGGTCAACGTTAGCACTTTCTAAGTGAACATTGTGTCCACTCGCTGCCATCGCCAAAGATGGCAACAATGTAACTAATGCAATTAATAACTTTTTCATTAGTGTGTCACCCTCGTTGGTACTTCTTTTGTTTTCTCATTTTTACTGTAAACCCATAAGGCTACAAAGAAAGCAAAGTAAGTGAAAGTGAAAATACGTGCCGCAATAGTCAGCTCTGGAGTGGCAGGAACCACACCTAAATAACCAAGGATAATGAACGACACAGTAAACTGAGCAATGTTGATCTTGTGGATCGTGCTGCGATAGCGAATAGACTTCACTTTACAACGGTCAAGCCATGGCAGAATAAATAACACTGCAATCGACAGACCCATACCAATGACACCCACTAACTTATCAGGGATAGCACGTAAAATGGCATAGAAAGGTGTGAAGTACCAAACTGGCGCAATATGTTCTGGTGTTTTCATTGGGTTAGCCGCTTCAAAGTTTGGCTTCTCAAGGAAGTATCCACCGCCCTCAGGCATGAAGAACAACACATAACAGAACACGATTAAGAAGCCCGCTACACCCATAATATCTTTTACGGTGTAATAAGGGTGGAATGGAATACCATCGATAGGCCATCCGTTCTCATCTTTGTTCTTTTTAATTTCAACACCATCTGGGTTATTTGATCCCACTTCATGCAGTGCAATTAAGTGTAAGAACACTAATACAACTAGCACAAGCGGCAGCGCAATAACGTGTAATGCGAAGAAACGGTTTAGCGTAGCACCCGAAATAACGTAGTCACCACGGATCCACAATGTTAGGTCATCACCAATAATAGGGATAGCGCCAAACAAAGAGATAATTACCTGTGCACCCCAGTAAGACATTTGTCCCCAAGGTAGCAAGTAACCCATGAATGCTTCAGCCATTAACACAAGGAAAATCAACATACCAAACAGCCATAATAGCTCTCTTGGTTTTTGATAAGAACCGTAGATTAAACCACGGAACATGTGCATATAGATGACAAAGAAGAACGCCGATGCACCGGTTGAGTGCATGTAACGTAATAACCAACCGTACTCAACATCACGCATGATGTATTCAACAGAAGCAAACGCGCCCTCTGCTGTTGGTACGTAATTCATGGTTAACCAAATACCCGTAAGCAATTGGTTAACAAGAACTAATAACGCTAATGAACCAAAGAAATACCAAAAGTTGAAGTTCTTTGGTGTCGCATACTGGCCCACGTGACGATTATAAGTCGCCGTCATTGGGATGCGCGCATCAATCCAATCAATAATATTCTTAACCATTACGCCGCTCCTGTGTCTTCACCGATAAGCACGGTAGCGTCATCGACATATTTGTGTGGCGGGATCACAAGGTTCAATGGTGCTGGAACACCCTGGAACACACGACCAGCCATGTCGAATTTAGAACCATGACAAGGACAGAAGAAACCAGATGTTACCCCTTCAACTTGTTCACCAAATGAATCAGGTAAATAAGTAGGCGAACAACCTAGGTGAGTACAGATACCGACTGCAATGAAGAACTCAGGCTTAATAGAACGTGCAGGGTTAGTTGCATATTCTGGTTGCTGCATTTCTTCTGAAGCAGGATCGCGTAATTGTCCGTCTAGAGATTTAAGATTCTCTAGCACAGCTTCTGTACGACGAACGACCCAAACCGGTTTTCCGCGCCATTCGACACGAATTAACTGACCTGGTTCTACTTTACTAATGTTTACTTCGACCGGCGCACCTGCAGCTTTCGCCTTGGCGCTCGGATTCCATGACTTGATGAAAGGAACCGCTACAGCGACGGCACCAGCACCACCTACTACGGCGGTTGCGGCTGTCAGGAATCTGCGACGTCCGGTATCGACTGGCGCATTGCTCATCCATTTATCTCCCAGAGGGTGTTGGAATTTTTATATTTCAATACTTTAGCGACCAAAATGGTAAAACGCTAAAATCATAGTTTGAGGCGGTGCTCATTATAGCGAAAAATTAGAACCAGATCATAGCGAAAACACTCATCTATGTTGAGGATATTAACATTTTTTTCAAAATGGCATATAAATCAGTAGTTTTTTAACAATCTTATCGATGAAGATATATCAAAATAATCATTTATTCCCATATCTTATCAACTGCTTATATACATTTTTGGTTAAAATTAATGAAAAGCAGCCATCGCTTGCCAGAGAAAGGGATTTTTAGAAAAAATGAATTTGAATTGCAGATACAAAAAAGCTCAGCAGTTGCTGAGCTTTTCATCATATAGGCACTAAAGCTAGCTCACGGTTATTTACCGTTTGAAGACTTCATGTACTTGAAGAAGTCACCTTCTGGTTCTAACACCATCACGTCATTTTTACCTGCAAAGCTTTCTTTGTAGGCTTCTAGACTGCGCAAGAAGTTATAGAACTCGGCATCTTTACTGTAAGTGTCAGCGTAAATCTTGGCAGCAAGAGCATCACCTTCACCACGAATAGTAAGGGCTTTACGCTCAGCTTCAGCAATTTTTACGGTAACGTTAGCATCAATTGTTGCGCGAATAATTTCAGCTTGCTCTTTACCTTGTGCACGATGCTCTTTCGCCACAGCTTGACGTTCAGCACGCATACGTTGGTAAATACTGTTACTCACATTTGCAGGTAAGTTAATTTGCTTAACCCGCACGTCAACCACTTCGATACCTAAGTTTTCAGCGCTTTCAGAAGCATTTTGTAATGCATCTGTTTGCAACTCGTCACGCTTACCAGATACGATTTCTTTAATCGTGCGACGTCCAAACTCAGTGCGTAAATCGTTGTTGATTTTGGCTTGTAATAGGCTTTCTGCATTGGCTTTAATACCGCCATTGGTAGAAAGGTAATACTTTTCAAAATCATGAATACGCCACTTAACGTATGAATCAACCATTAAGTCTTTCTTTTCAGAAGTCACAAAACGATCGGCTGCACCGTCTAACGTTTGAATACGCGCATCTAAGTAACGTACTTTGTCAACGACAGGCAGCTTAAAGTGTAAACCTGGCGCAAACACTTTTGTCACATTATCGTCTTTAAGGACTTTACCAAAGCGAGCCACAATTGCACGTTCGCCTTCGTTAACCACCATTAAAGATGAAAAACCAATACCTAAAATGACGACTAAAATGATCAGAGCAAATCTACCCATGATTAGTTCCTCCCTTGGCGAAGACGATCTTCGCGGCTGAGACGCCCATCAGACGACATGCTAGTGATCGGTGTGTTCACGCTGTTATTTGATACAGAGTTAACATGACGCTCCGCTTCAGGCTCAGTAGCTGGACGCGAACTTTTAGACGCATCCATTAACTTATCCAACGGTAAATACATCAAGTTGCCATTGTTTTTAGCATCAATTAACACTTTGTTGGTATCAGACATGACCGCTTGCATCGCATCTAAATATAAACGATTACGTGTAACCGCTGGCGCAGCTTTATACTCTGGCAATAATTTCTCAAAGCGAGCAACTTTACCTTGAGCTTCTAACACTTCACGTTCTTTATAAGCATTAGCTTGTTGGGCCATACGTTCAACTTGACCACGAGCTTTAGGTTCAATTTCACGAGCATAAGCTTCTGCTTCACGAATAAAGCGTTGTTCATCTTCCTGAGCTGAAATAGCATCGTCAAATGCATCTTTCACTTCTTCAGGTGGACGTGCTGGTAAAAAGTTAACATCACGGATTTGCAAACCAAGCTTATAAGGCTCAATAATACGCTCTAACTCTTTCCAGGTGTCACGACGAATCGCATCACGTCCGGTCGTTAGAATATCATCCATGCGGTTATGACCGATGACGTAACGCAATGCACTGTCTGTTGCTTCACGTAAACTTTCGTTAGCTTCGACGGCACTAAATAAGTACGAATAAGCGTCAGAGACACTGTACTGGACCACTAATTCAACTTTCACAACGTTTTCATCAGACGTTAACATACTGCCAGATGCTGGGATCGAACGGAACGTCTCTACGTCTACGGTATACACTTCATCAATAAACGTTGCTTTCCAGTGTAAACCAGAACTCACTTCACCAATGTGTTGACCAAAACGAAGTAACACGCCGCGCTCAGCTTCTTTAACTGTATACAATCCTGATAAGCCCCAAATAATTAAGGCAATAACAGCGATCACAATCAGTATAGATGAGTTGAATGGTTGGCCAGATGCGGAGTTGCCGCCTTTGCCACCAAAACGTTTTGATAAGTTACGAAAAACTTCGTCGAGATCCGGTGGCCCTTTATCGTTACCACCTTTATTTCCCCAAGGGTCTTTATTACCCTTGTTACCGGGCTCATTCCAAGCCATTTAGCACTCCATAATTGGATGAAATAAATGAGATTAACAAGTGACGTCTATTTCTGAAGGTTCAAAAATAAATGCCTCTAATTCCCCCTGACTCTGTTTAGCTAATCGGCGCCAGTCGGCATCCGATAAACGAACAGATAAAATACAGTTCCCCAGATCGTCATAGTCTTTCTGCTGTATTGCATCCAGTCGATAAAACTGGCCAAGATAATGCCCTGCTGATGCAGGTATCTTCAATGTAAGCTCGCGGATAACCTCACCGATTAACTCGGTAATGGCTTTCAACAGCAAATCAAATCCAATGCGTTTTTGCGCAGAAACCCATACACGCTCAGGTTTTCCGTCTTCACCGTAATCAATACGAGGCGCAAAATCTTCAAGTAAATCAATTTTGTTACATACCACTAATTGCGTAATTTCATCAGCATCAATTTCTTCCAGAACGCGTTGGACCTGGTCAAAATTTTCAGTCATGTTTTCATCTGCACAATCTACAACATGTAGCAAGATTTCAGCTTGACGAGTTTCTTGCAATGTGGCTTTAAACGCCGCCACTAAGTCATGCGGTAAGTGACGAATAAACCCTACGGTGTCTGCTAAAATCACAGCGCCGTCTGGTAGCGACAACTTACGTAATGTTGGATCTAATGTGGCAAACAACTGATCGGCTGCATACACATCCGAAGATGTTAGCGAATTAAACAACGTTGACTTGCCGGCGTTGGTATAACCGACTAATGACACTGTTGCTAGATCGCTTCGCTTGCGTGCACGACGGCTTTGCTCACGTTGTTTGTCAACCTTATCGAGGCGGCGATTAATATTCTTAATTCGCCCTCGCAGTAAACGACGGTCTGTTTCAAGCTGGGTTTCCCCTGGCCCTCGCATCCCGATACCACCTTTTTGTCTTTCTAAGTGAGTCCAGCCACGAATTAAGCGCGTTGACATGTGGCGCAGTTGCGCTAGCTCCACTTGCAACTTACCTTCATGAGTTCTTGCTCGTTGAGCAAAAATATCAAGAATTAGTGTGGTCCGGTCTAGTACTCGACACTGACAAACCATTTCAAGATTACGTTCTTGAGCAGGGCTCAAAGCGTGATTAAAAATCACTACATTGGCTTCTGTTGCTGCAACCATCGCAGCAAGTTCTTCGGCCTTACCGGTACCGATAAAAAACTTACGATCCGGTGAGCGTCGACTGCCAGTAATCACTCCTACAGAGCGAGCACCAGCAGATTCAACTAATAACTGCAACTCAAGTAAATCTTCTCGACGTTCTTCGTCAGAAAAGTCGATATGAACCAGTACCGCTGTTTCACCCGCTTCATAACGATCAAACAAAAAGTATCTTCCTTTTCAATTATTCAGCAGCGCTGTCTTCACCATGGGCAGTGCCCTGATGACTAGAGACATTAAATGGGCGCGCTGGTACTACTGTTGAAATAGCGTGTTTGTAAACCATTTGGCTCACTGTATTTTTAAGTAAGATCACAAATTGATCGAATGATTCAACCTGGCCTTGTAACTTAATACCATTCACTAAATAAATAGAGACTGGTACACGCTCTCGACGCAATGCGTTCAAAAATGGGTCTTGTAAAGATTGCCCCTTAGCCATTTTCAATTTCCTTTTTTATTTTATAAATATGTTGAATTAAGTTTTATTGTTTAGTTTTAGTATTATACAGCAACGGCTAATAAGCTAGCGGCTTTGTCGCATAAGCGTAACTAAATTCCCTTCTACACCACTTTCAAGCCACTGTAAATCAGGCCAACTCCTCAACCATGTTAATTGACGTTTGGCCAATTGCCTAGTGGCTGCGGTAGCTTTTTCGACCATAGTCGCATGATCAAATTCATTATCAAGGTACTGCCAACACTGCCTGTAACCTACACAGCGCATCGATGGCATATCTAAATGTAAATCCCCACGGGCTTTTAACGTAGCAACTTCATCGATAAAACCTTGGTCTAGCATGATGTTAAAACGCTTTGCGATTAACTCATGTAACACTTTTCTGTCATTGGGTGCAATCGCAAATTGCACTACATCATACGGCAAAGCAGCTGACTTAGTCTGCGTTAACTCTGTCATTGTTTTACCGCTGATACGATAAACTTCTAGTGCACGCGACAAACGTTGCGGATCATTTGGGTGAATACGCTCCCCCGCAACAGGGTCAATACTACACAACTCTTGATGCAGTGCGTCCCAACCCTGTGCTTCTGCCTGTAACAAAATCTGTTGTCTAACGGCATCATCTGCACTGGGCAAAGGTGATAAGCCTTCTAACAATGCCTTAAAATACATCATGGTACCACCTACAAGAAGTGGTGTTTTACCACGAGCAATAATATCTTCAATGGCGACAAGTGCATCGCGACGGAAATCTGCGGCAGAATAGCTTTCGCTCGGATCGAGAATATCAATCAATCTGTGCGGCGCTAAGGCCAATTCTTGTGCAGAAGGTTTAGCTGAACCCACATCCATACCACGATATATTAACGCTGAGTCTACTGAGATAATTTCGCAATTATGCTGCGTTGCCATCTCTATAGCTAATGCCGTTTTACCTGAAGCCGTAGGCCCCATCAAAAATATCACTTTCGGCCGATTGATAGTGTTCACGTTAATTATCTTTCATCCACGTTTGCCAAGGTAAATCAGTAGCCTGGGCATAAACTGTTTGCTTAATTGTATCGTCTAACAAACAAAAACTCTGCCAAACATTTTGTGCAGATTCAAATTGCACTAGGCTTTGTTTAGCTAACCAGTCCGCTATTGCACTTTCATTAGGTAGTTCTAGCGCTATCCATTGTAAAAACTCAGGGATAACAATTGCTAATTGGCTCTCCCTCAAATATGGGGGCACTTTTTTAATAATCAACTGCTGATAGCGAATACTTAGTTCAATACCCATTTGACGCAGTAATTGATCACGGGTTGATAATATTTCGCTCCAATCCGGGTCAACGGCTATGGCAACAGGCATGAGTAAGGGTTGTGACACTAAACCATTGACTAACTTGGCTATAATTTCAGCTTTTCTCACCGCTAACAGTACCACTTTAAACGGCAATAATGACAAGGCATCGTCTTGGCAAATAACCCAGTGTGCACCCGATAATAAAGGCGGCATGCTGGTTTGCAAACTCACTTCGCTTATGTGTTGTTCTTGTTTAGCTGCAGGGGTTTGCAATAATTGAGCATAATTGGCTATGGCTGTTTTAGTCACTCCATTTGCGGCGATAGCTGTAGGCTTTTTATCATAACTTGGCTTAACTGCAGCTGAAGAACTCCCAAAAGACGCACTGTTTTTACCCGGGACATGCATCGTTCCAAATGGGCTAGTACTATTTATTGTCCTTTCAGTTGCAGGGGGAGTGAATAAATCCGCCTTTGCCCCTGTAAAAATGGCTTCATCTAGTGTCGATGAGGTTTGAGGTTCATACTTTGCCACATTCTGAACAGAGTCATGTTTTTCCGGCTCAATGAACGCCTCTGTTAACACTGATGGCGGCATTTGCAATAATGCCGACTGTAACGCTTGTAAAATAAAATCATGTACATAGCGAGATTGATGAAAGCGCACCTCATGTTTAGCGGGGTGCACATTAACATCCACTTGATGCGGGTCAAGCGCTAACATCAGCACATAGCCTGGTTGATGCTCTATACCGTGCTCAGCAAATGCTTGTTTTACGGCATGGTTAACCAAACGGTCTCTGACTAATCTGCCATTGACGTAGAAAAAGCTGGTGTCGGTGATCACGCTATCGTGAGGTGATTGTAGGTAACCACTTAACGATAATCCATCGTGCTCACATGCAATACTTAGAGCTTGCTCGGCAAATGCACGACCACAGATTTGAGCAAGACGTTGCTGGCTTTGAATGTCGGTGTTTGCCGGACGGTATTGACGCACTAATTTTCCATTGTGCGTGAGTGCAAAATGGATATCGCTGCGCGCGATTGCTATGCGCTTTAACCACTCATCAATATGAGTAAATTCGGTTTTATCGCTTTTTAAAAATCGACGTCTTGCGGGCGTGTTAAAGAACAAATCGACCACTTCAATCGTCGACCCTTGTGGATGCGCAGCCGGCGTGACTTTGACATCCATTTGCGAACCTTCTGCATAGGCCTGCCAGGCTTCGGTTTGCTCAGCGGTTTTTGACGTTAATGTTAATCGCGATACCGAACTAATACTGGCTAATGCTTCACCACGAAATCCAAAACTAAGAATGGCTTCAAGGTCGTCCAAAGTATGCACTTTAGAGGTCGCATGTCTAGACAATGCCAAGGCCAATTCGTCCTTGGCAATACCTGCGCCGTTGTCACGGATACGGATGAGCTTACTACCGCCTTTGTCGATATCAATATCAACTCGGGTCGCTCCGGCATCTAGACTATTCTCAACCAGCTCTTTAACCACAGACGCAGGCCGTTCAACTACTTCGCCAGCAGCTATTTGGTTAGCTAATTGTGGTGGGAGTAGTTGAATAGCCATGTTAAGCCCTTGGTATTACAAGTGTTTGGCCAATGCGCACCACATCAGATTTTAAATTATTGGCTTGTTTAAGGCTGCTCACTGACACCCTATAACGCTGCGCAATAATCGATAATGACTCACCGCGTTGTACATTGTGCTTGGTATTAGACGAGTTGGTCGTTTTTGCCATTAAAGTGTCAGCAGGAGGATTATTCTCAAAGTAACGCAACACACCTTTATAAATGGCATTAGCAAGCTTCTCTTGATGATTGCCGTTAGACAATAAGCGTTCTTCACCAGGGTTAGAAATAAAGCCTGTTTCGACCAAAATTGACGGAATATCTGGCGACTTAAGCACTGCAAAACTTGCTGATTCAGGCTTTCTCTTATGCAAATGCGTAATTGAATCTAGGTCTCGTAAAATATCGCCAGCAACAGAATGACTAATGGCCATTGAGCTGTTCATCGACATATCCAGTAACGTCATTGCAAGATACTGCTCGCTGTCAGAATTTTGAATAATTTCACCCGCTCCGCCCAATAACTCGGAGTGTTTTTCTTTTTGCTCTAACCATCGACCGATTTCGCTGTTTGCTCGGCGCATAGATAACACCCACACTGACGCGCCACGAGGTTGAGGAGAGGTAAAGGCATCAGCATGAATTGAAATTAATAGGTCTGCTTTACTATTGCGCGCAAGCTCTGAGCGCTTGTTTAAATTCACAAAATAATCACCGCTACGCGTCATAACAGCACGCATACCCGGAGTCGAGTCAACTTTGCGAGCCAAACGTTTAGCGATTTCAAGCACAACCCGTTTTTCATGCATGCCAGAGGGACCGATAGACCCTGGGTCTTCACCACCATGACCAGCATCAATCGCCACGATAATATTTCGCGAAGACTGATTTGCTGAGCGACTCACAGATTGTTGTACATTTGATGAACCACCGGCAGCATCTTCTAAATCAACCACTAAGCGATTGCCATAAGGTGCGGTAGGAGGAAGGGTAAACAAGCTGGATTTAACCGGTTTGGTTAAATCCATCACTAAGCGCAACATGCCCTTTTTAGGTGGCGTACTAAAACGTATCTTTTTAATAATACTACTGTTGTTAGCAATTTTATCTAAATTGATTTTTGAGCCGGCATCTTGAATATCTACCACTAAACGATGGGGGCCCGTTAAACTAAAACTGTCATATCTTGGCGCCTGGGTTAAATCAAATACCACTCGAGTTGATTCAGGCGCAGCCCAAATACGCACGCTATCAAGTTGATTTGCAGCCCAGCTCGTATTAGGCGACAAAAGCAATAGCATGGTTACTGCGCAGGTAAAAAACGTATGTTTTAAATTCATTATTATTTTATTTTATTTAAAATGGCCTGCCCTGCAGGGGATAAGGCTTGTAATTCGATTTCTCTTTGAGATTCTTTATAACGCAAATGCAAATGGATGTCAGCCTTAGGTAACAAGCCGTGACCATTATCTGGCCATTCCACTAAACACACACTTTTTTCAGTAAAGTAATCTCGAATACCCATAAACTCCAACTCTTCAGGATCGCTCAAGCGATACAAGTCGAAATGGAATACATCCATATTTGCAAACTCGTAAGGCTCAACCAAGGTGTAGGTTGGACTTTTTACCGCACCTTGATGACCTAAGCTTTGAATAATCCCTCGGCTAAACGTCGTTTTGCCTGCCCCTAAATCACCGGTAAGGTAAATCGTTAATGGTGGCACAATCCACTGCGCTATTTGTTGCCCTAGCGCAACAGTAGCTTGTTCATTTTCAAGGGTTTTAAACAGGGATGTCATGTGTAAAGTCAGCTTCCGTAAAAAAGAGTTACAAGAATGCTAAATATACCAGAAGTTATGGGTTAACTCCCACTGTTATGGCGGTTATTTTTTGTTAATAAAAAAAACCAGCTACTGGGGATAGCTGGCGAATTCACACTTCAGGAAGTTATTTCAAAATATCAATAGGTCGATTAAATGTCATCCATACGAATTGTGCTATGAACAAGGCGTTTTTGCTGCGTTTGTGCGACGCGAACTAAATCCATTAATGCACTTTTAATTTCATCTGTTGGGCTACTAATGGCTGTTTTTTCGAGTAATGCGATCAAACGATTTTCTAAATCCAGGTGTAGTTCAAGCACTTGATCTTCATGCATATTGGCTGGTAGAGATGCTTCAGCACAACGTTTACTGAAGTCTTCAAAAGTAATGTCTTTGTACCAGGTATTTAAAATTCTTGATGGCGCATCTTCGATGTAACTTTCTAGTGTTTCGTAGATATGACGTTGATGTTGTTGAAAATAAGTCAACATCATCTTAACGCGAGATGAATCAGCATTACGATCTAAGCGCTTATACAATTTTTCCATGTCAAGATGACATTTAGCGACATAATCAAGTAGCTCACTCAGTTGTTGAATACGCATAGCACTTACCTCGTTTGAGCCCTAACAGCTTAAAAATTTATCTTGGATTGATTATCAAATATCTCGACAGTAAATTACTTGAGCAATGTCATGTTTTTCATTCTCCAAAGGCTTCTAATTTAGAGATTCATGAAGAAGTGAGCGATAGATCACGTGTTTTGTTGAATTCTTCTCAGATTTTTTAACATCCAAACCTGAAAATAACAGTGAAACTACACTCAATGCTTAAAAAAATACCGATATTATTCAAGTTTTAAACACTAAACAACCTCAGTATCTTCACAAAATATGTAACATTTAGGTTAATTGATGATAAGAATTTGGAGTTAATTTAAGCGACACGAAAAGATAACTAAACTGATAACATTTGGCACTGAGGAATTTGAAGGAATGAGTTTGAAACGAGAAGATTGATTTGGAGCGACCTTTCTTTTTAACAAAGAGCGGTTCGAACCGATGACGCTGTTATCACTTCTAGCTTGGCAAAAAAGATGGGGATCGACTCTTATAATTAACGCAGCTGAGCTAATGTCGCAAACCAAAAATCAATACAGATTTAGCGCGTGGAGTTTAGCTAGGAATTGTTAACAGGAAGGGGCTTGAAAAAAGAAGATTGATTTGGAGCGACCTTTCTTTTTAACAAAGAGCCGTTCGAACCAATGACGCTGTTATCACTTCTAGCTTGGCAAAAAAGATGGGGATCGACTCTTATAATTAGCGCAACTGAGCTAATGTCGCAAACCAAAAATCAATACAGATTTAGCGCGTAGAGTCTTGGCTAAGAATTGTTAACCGGGAGAGATTGAAAAAAAGAAGATTGATTTGGAGCGACCTTTCTTTTTAACAAAGAGCGGTTCGAACCGATGACGCTGTTATCACTTCTAGCTTGGCAAAAAAGATGGGTATCGACTCTTATAATTAACGCAGCTGAGCTAATGTCGCAAACCAAAAATCAATACAGATTTAGCGTGTGGAGTTTAGCTAGGAATTGTTAACAGGGAGGGCTTTAAAAAGAAGATTGATTTGGAGCGACATATCGGGTTCGAACCGATGACCTATACCTTGGCAAGGTATCGCTCTACCAACTGAGCTAATGTCGCAAATCAAAAAGCATTTGTAATTTGGAGCGAACAGTCTTTTAAATAAAGAGAGGTTCGAACCGATGACGCTATTATCTCTGTTAGCTTGGCAAAGTATAGCTCTACCAACTGAGTCAATCTAACGTCGTCTGTAATTTGGAGCGACATATCGGGTTCGAACCGATGACCTATACCTTGGCAAGGTATCGCTCTACCAACTGAGCTAATGTCGCGTACTATTTGCTTCATTTGTAACAATCAACAAGGTATCGTCTTTCAACCTATGCCAACTGAGCTAATGTCGCGTACTGTTTGCTTCATTTGAAACAATCAACAAGGTATCGTCTTTCAACCTGTGCCAACTGAGCTAATGTCGCGTACTATTTGCTTCACTTGTAACAATCAACAAGGTATCGTCTTTCAACCTGTGCCAACTGAGCTAATGTCGCGTACTATTTGCTTCACTTGTAACAATCAACAAGGTATCGTCTTTCAACCTATGCCAACAGAGCTAATGTCGCATTTCAAATTACTTGAAATTGGGAGCGAACTTTCTTTTTAATAAAGAGAGGTTCGAACCGATGACGCTGTTATCTCTGTTAGCTTGGCAAAGTATCGCTTTACCAACTGAGCCTAGCTCGCATCATCTGAAATTTGGAGCGACATATCGGGTTCGAACCGATGACCTATACCTTGGCAAGGTATCGCTCTACCAACTGAGCTAATGTCGCATTTCAAATTTTCAAATTTTCAAATTTTCAAATTTTCAAATTTCATTTCGACTTTCTATGATTCAGAGTTTGGTGCTCTGTAGAAAGTTGAGGCCGCATTATAGGTAAATTTTACTATGCTGCAACCCCCTTTTTTAAAATATTTGTTCGATTGGTTAAATTTTAAATACTTCTTTGCGATAAAACTGCAATTCTGCAATCGACTCTTTAATATCTTCGAGTGCTTGGTGAGTATTTTTCTTACTAAAGCCATTCATGGTTTCAGGCTTCCAGCGACGCACTAACTCTTTAATGGTGCTCACATCGATATTGCGATAATGAAAGTACTCTTCGAGCTCTAACATGTATTTATTTAAAAAGCGGCGATCTTGGCCAATGCTGTTACCGCACATCGGCGAAGCACCTTTGGGCACATATTGAGCTAAAAACTCAATTGTTTGATTGATAGCATCTTGTTCGGAACATTGACTGGCACGAACACGGTCGATTAAACCCGATTCGCCATGGTGCTTTTGATTCCAATCGTCCATACCTGCTAGCACTGCATCAGTTTGATAAATTGCCAATACAGGGCCTTGGGCAATGATATTGAGTTCTTGATCAGTCACTAGGGTAGCAATTTCAATGACTCTATCGACATCAGGTTCTAAACCCGTCATTTCTAAATCAACCCAAATCAGGTTATTCGCATCAGCAGCCATTTATGTCGCCTTATGTTATGTATTGCCTAAATTCAGGCTTTTTTATAAAAGAGTGTGTATCATACTGTTTTTTTGAGACACAAAAAAACACCTATTTAATGAAGATAAGCCTGTGAGTAAAAAGAAACCCCTAAGCCAAGGTCAATTACGCCGCATGCGTGCGAATCAGACTAAGCGATTAAAACGAAGCGATGATAACGATGCGTCTGAATTACAAGACAATTTATTAGGCCCTGAACAATCGGGCGTAGTGATTTCGCGTTTTGGCCAGCATGCCGACATTGAAACAAGTGACGGCAAAGTCTCTCGCTGTAACATTCGCCGGGCGGTAACAAGCTTAGTCACAGGTGATAATGTCATTGTACGACTCGCCACCGATGTACAAGCCAGTGCAAGTATCGGCGGTATTGTTGAAGCTGTCCACCCGCGTAAATCATCACTTACTCGACCAGACTTATATGACGGCGTTAAAATTATCGCTGCTAACATCGATCAAATCTTGATCGTGTCATCAGTGTTGCCAAGTTTTACTACACAGATTATCGATCGCTACCTTGTTGCCAGTGAAGACACTGATATTCCGCCGATCATTATTTTAAATAAAATCGATTTATTAAATGACGATAACCGTGATGAAATAGAGCAAGCACTGGCCCGTTATGAAGCCATTGGTTATCCGGTTTACAGAGTCAGTAGCCATACAGGTGAAGGCGTTGAAGACATAAAAGCGCTGCTTAATGAAAAAGTCAGTGTATTTGCGGGCCAGTCTGGGGTCGGTAAATCATCACTGATTAATGCGTTAATGCCTGAAGCAGAGTTATTAATTGGTGATGTGTCAGACAACTCAGGTTTAGGTCAACACACCACCACTACAGCCAAGCTACTGCACTTTAAAAGCGGTGGCGACTTAATTGACTCTCCCGGCGTGCGTGAATTTGCACTGTGGCATCTAGACGCCACTCGTGTTGGCTGGTGTTTCGTTGAATTTAGAGACTTTTTGGGCACCTGTAAATTCCGTGACTGTAAACACGGAGACGATCCCGGTTGTGCACTGCGTGATGCAGTTGAGGCTGGCCACATTACCCAGGACAGATTTAACAATTATCACCGTATTATTGCCAGCTTAGATGAACAACGTCATGCGCGACATTTTCGTGCCATTGATGAATAAGATATAATCGAAGATGACGAATATGAATCAACAAGAAAATAAAAAGGGAAACACATTGGACTCATTAAAAATTGCTTTGCAATACATGCTGCCAAAACATTTTCTGTCTCGTTTAGTGGGCAAGTTTGCCGCAGCAGAAGCTGGGGCTATCACTACTGCGGCTATTAAATGGTTTATCAAACAGTATAAAATTGATATGTCAGAAGCCAAGCAACCCGAGCCAGAAGCCTATAAAACCTTTAATGACTTTTTTACTCGAGCTTTAAAGCCAGAGCTTCGCCCAATTAATCAAGATGCGCATATTATGGCTCATCCAGTTGATGGTGCAGTAAGCCAGTGCGGGCCAATTGAAGCTGGCAATATATTTCAAGCAAAAGGTCACAGTTATACCTCAGAAGCATTGCTTGGCGGCATTAAGGCAGATGCAGCACGTTTTGATGGCGGCGACTTTGCGACCATTTATTTAGCGCCAAAAGACTACCACCGTATTCATATGCCAATCACTGGCACCTTGTCAAAAATGACCTATGTGCCAGGCGATCTGTTTTCGGTTAATCCTTTAACCGCGCAGAATGTACCGGGATTATTTGCCCGTAACGAACGTGTAGTGGCTATCTTTGAAACCGCATCAGGTCCACTGGCTATGGTACTGGTTGGTGCAACTATTGTTGCTAGCATTGAAACCATATGGGCTGGCACGGTCACTCCACCAGGTGGCAAACAAGTCTTTAGTTGGGATTACCCAACTACCGGCCCTGAAGCGTTAACCCTAGAAAAAGGCGCTGAAATGGGCCGCTTTAAACTCGGCAGTACTGTGGTGATGTTGTTTGCACAAGATGCAATTGAAACCTTTGCCGACGGTGTCGAACCCGGTGAGACAACTCGCATGGGTCAACCATTTGCGAAATTGACTCAAGCATTAACAGATGCTGAATCTGATGAAGAACAAGTAGACGCTAAATAAGCCCTACCGAGCGACCGCCTCATAAAGCCGTATTTTGTTAAAATACGGCTTTCTTTTTTAGCAGCTTGTTAAACATGACTTTATTTCATATCAATTCAAACAAAAGCCACATTTTATCGGCTCCTGCCCCAGCAAAATAATAGAATATAATTGAGTAAATTTGTTACCATTGCCAGACTCCAATTTGAGCCTTGTATTATGTTACGTTTAGCGTCTTTTTTACTGTGTTTTATTATTATCAATATGTCGGTATCGGTGTATGCCAACACGCCTATCACTCTGGACAAACGTCTTGGTTTAAATTCTCAAGCCGATAATAAACCGCTTGATATTCAAACACAGATTGCTGAGCTCGAAAGCAGCATTAACGAGTTGCAAATTGAGCAACAAACTTACAATAACGTTGAGCGTTCAAACAACGAAACCAAACTATCACTCAATCAGCAATTACGTGATGCCCAAATCCCTCTTAAACTCGACGCAGATATCGACCTGAATCAACAGGCTTCGATGGCATACTTTCACCTGTCCGAATTAAAAGAAACCGAGTCATATTTAAACCAGCAGTTACGATTAATTACGCAGCGACAAATTCAGTTACCCGACTTAATTATTCAAGCCGAAAATGCGTTAACCCAACATAATAAAACCCAGCAAGCACCAGCGGACACGCCACTAGGCAAACGCAATAAGTTACAAGCAGAGTTACTGAGCCAACATATTGCCACATTGCAAGCCGAGCGTTTAGCCAACCCAAAACAACTGGAAATAACCCAACTTCAACAACAAGTTAATCGCTTGTCTTTAAGCCAACAAGAAAGCTTCATTGAATTAATTAATAAACACAATATTGAATATCGTCAGCAACAAACAGCCGATACCATTGCCAATAATTTAATTGATGAGCAAGAGTTAGCCGACCCATTATCGCAAGAGTTAAGCAAAACTAATCAGCAATATGCGCTGCAATTACAACGTTTAACCACTAGCCACAATTCGGTGGTTGAGCGTCAACAACGCATTGAAAAACGCTACCAATCCCAAAATGCACAATTATCGAATGTGCTTGAGCAAATCACATGGGTGAAAACCAACTCCGCTTTTGGTGATCGTTTTTTGCAAATGCTGCAATCGTTACCCAAACCACCAAGCCTTGATAAACTGCAAACAGAACTGGCCGATGCCCGTCTGAATCGTTATCAATTAGAGCAGCAACAAGCGTTAAATATCCAGCAACTCGATAACAGCGTTTTATTCAACGAGACCCAGATTAAACTGTTGCAATCGCAGCAAATATTAATCGAACAACTTCTTCAAGGTTACGACCAATACCTCGCTGAGTTTGCCAAATTACGGATTGGATATGAACAATTAAACCAGCTGCACAATACCCTAAAAAATACCCTTAACGAACATCTTTTTTGGGTACCCAATGCGCCAAGTATTGGTGGATTATGGTTAATTGACCTAAGCCAAAGCAGCGTATGGTTGGTGCAACCAAGTCAGATAGATGCCATTAAACAAGCTTGGGAAAATCAAAGCCAGTTTTGGGCTTGGTGGGGCATTTTATTGTTGTGCTGTTTAATGGCACAAGACATGCTAACGCCTAAGTTTAACCAGGCTATTGCTCGTTACTCGGTGTTTGTCGGTAACGTGACTCAAGATAAATTTAAATACACCATCAAAACCCTGATTATCAGCCTTGTTTATGCCTTAATTAAACCATTGCCAGTCATTATTGCTGGAGTCATATTTATGCGCTCTGAGCACAATGTGGCTTATGCCGTCGGTTCTGGTGTGACAGCAATAGGAATAAGCTACCTTATTTATCGTTTTTTCTACTTGCTGACTGTCGATAAAGGCATATTAATTAGCCATTTCAGACGACCGAAAAAAATTGTCCAACAAGCTCAAAAAACGATGGCATCGTTTGTGATGATATCAGCGCCGTTAATTGGCTTAATGGGGTTTACAGAAGCACTCGACACTTCACTTGTGCGTAACAGTCTGGGCCGTGGCGCATTTATTGTATTTTGTATTGTATTGTTTATGCTCTACAAAGATGTGATGTTATTAATTGGCCAATATCGCAAAAATAAACCCAATGCAAATAACCTTGAAGTTGTACAAAAAGCGTTATGGGCAATACTCATTGTGACCCCCGTGTTTAGTGCAATCTTGGCGTGTATTGGTTATTACTTTACCGCGTTCCAACTGTTGCTACAGTTGCAAATATCAGTACTTTTAGGTCTCGGATTTTTACTCACTTATCAGCTTATAAAACGTTGGATGCTCATCGAACGTAGGTTAATCGCTTTTGACCGCGCTAAAGCCAAACGTGCGGAGCGACTCGCACAACGTGAACGCGGCGAACTAAACAACGAACCGATTGAAACTTACGAAGAGCCCATCGTCGATTTAGAAACGATCGCCAGCCAATCACTAGGACTCGTCAGATCCATTCTAATTTTGGCCTTTTTTGCCAGTTTATTAGGTATTTTAGCGCAAACTCACACCGCGGTATTTTCATTTTTAGACGGCATCACCTTGTGGACCACCAGCAGCACGGTTAATGGCATTGAACAACAAGTTCCCATTACCTTAAAATCAATTTTATTTGGCATTATTTTAGTGGGTTTTTCTGCGGTGATAGCAAGAAATCTTCCAGGCTTACTTGAGCTAACGCTATTACAACGACTCGATTTATCACCCGGTACTGGCTTTGCTATTACCACCGTCAGCAGCTACTTAGTGGTGTTTTTCGGCATGTTGTTTGGCTTTTCTACCCTCGGGATGGAATGGTCAAAATTACAATGGTTAGTGGCGGCGTTGTCGGTAGGTTTGGGTTTTGGTTTACAAGAGATTTTTGCTAACTTTATCTCTGGTTTGATCATTTTATTTGAAAAACCGATCCGCATTGGCGACACAGTGACCATTCGCGATCTCACCGGCACAGTGAGTAAAATTCAAATTCGTGCCACCACGATTGTCGACTGGGATCGCAAAGAAATTATTGTGCCCAACAAAGCATTCATTACAGAGCAATTAGTTAACTGGTCTTTATCTGATCCTATTACTCGAGTCATTGTGACGGTATCGGTATCGCGTGATGCTGATCCCGCAAAAGTTGAAACATTACTGCATCAAGCAGTACGCGAATGTGAATTATCGCTTTCGACCCCAGAACCTGAGGTGTGGTTTGCAGGTTTTGGTCAGCACACCCAGGATTATGAAGTGCGCTCATACGCAAAAGACATGTCTGTACGTTGGCCTCTTCGTCATAGTTTGCATAAACAAATTAGCCAAAAGTTAAAAGAGAATAATATTGAACTTGCCTACCCACAAATGGAAGTTCACATAAAACACGACAATAAAGAATTATCATCAGGGCTCGTTAAAGGCTAAATAAGGATTGGTTATGCTCGTTTTTGCTCATCGCGGCGCCAGTGGCTACGCACCAGAAAATACGTTAGCCGCTATGGATAAAGCGATTGAATTAGGCGCTAAGGCTATTGAGTTAGACGTACATTGTGTTGAAGGTGAGTTAGTGGTTTTTCATGATCGTCGCTTAGAAGGTAAATCGACAGGACATGGCCTCATCCACCTCAGTACTCAAGCCGATTTAACTCAAATGACAGTCGGCGGACAACCTATTCCAAGCTTGTGGGATGTGCTAGCACGTATCAATACCATTGCGCAGGGGCATTGCACGGTAAACATCGAACTCAAAGGTGTAGGCTGTGTTGCGCCTTTTGTGGCTATGTACCCAAAAGTACGTGACGAGCTAGGTTTTAGCACGCAACAGTTACTGATATCGTCGTTTAATCATTTATATTTAGCCCAAATAAAACAACAACTACCTCAAGCGGTTATCGCACCATTATTAGGCGGTATCCCCACTGACTTAGCTAAAGTCGTGAGCGATTTACACGCTTATTCTCTTCACCTTGATGTGGCGTTTATTAACCAAGCAATCGTTGATGATGCCCATCAACGCGGCGCAAAAGTGTATGTATATACCGTCGATAATGCAGAAGATATTAATACGCTCAAAGCGATAGGCGTGGACGGAATTTTCAGTAATTATCCAGATAAAGCCATGGCTGCTGCCGCTTTACCTGTGTCAGCGCCCCTGCTAACGTGGTTTGATTAACCTCCATAAGATACCTATAACGTTATGAGCCATAAACTGCTGTTATTGACAAATAATAATCAACATTACCGTCAATTATTGGCCAGTAAACAGCTGCCAGATTTGACGATTTTGGATGATAATGACGACCCGCAACAAAGTATTCAACACGCTGACATTTGGCTAGCCGATCCCCATTTAGCCGTACCTTATTTAACCCCACCAACCCAGGCGATGACAAACCGTACACAACTGAAATGGTTACAGTCAACATACTCTGGTGTTGATGCATTAATGCCACCACAGCTAAACCATGACTATACATTAACCAATATTCGCGGTGTATTTGGGCCGTTAATGAGTGAGTATGTCTTTGGTTATTTACTCAGTCATTACCGCCACCATGCACTGTATCAACAGCAACAAGCGCGGCAACAGTGGCAGGCCAAATCATTTAGCAGCCTACAAGGGCTAAATATGTTGATTTTGGGGACGGGTTCGATTGCCCAGCATATTGCCAGTACAGCGCGCCATTTTGGAATGAAGGTAACCGGCTTAAATAGGCGTGGCAGCGTTGTTGAGTCATTTAATCAACTTGATAGCATCGACAATATATCAACGCATTTGCCTGCTGCAGATGTGGTTGTCAGTGTATTGCCCAATACTGTACAAACAACACATTTACTGAATAGCACAACCCTTGCACTGCTTAAGCCAACAGCAATGTTATTTAATATTGGTCGAGGTAATGCGATTGAGCTTGGCGCTTTACAGTACGAATTAACCCAATGCCCTCAACGCCAGGCGATTTTAGATGTGTTTGATCAAGAGCCTCTTGCAGTAGATCATCCGTTGTGGCATTTGCCTAATGCCACTATCACGCCTCATATTTCTGCTCCAAGTTTTCCAAATCAAGTCGTCGATATTTTTTGTCAAAACTATACGTTATGGCATCAGTCTGAGCCATTACAGTATGTGGTCGATCCGGTTCAAGGTTATTGATCTCGGGGTATGATCTAGGAGCCTTAGCCAGTAGCTAAACGCGGGATTTTGTCGCTAAAAATGAGAGTATGATCAAATCGTCGTAAAAATGATCAATATAAAGATTAAAAAGTAATTGCCAATGATAACTGTTTTCATTTAGAATTAGATTACTTTCTTTAGCATTGAAACTTTTGAGCGAAGAGGCTTTCTTTATGTACGTTTGTCTTTGTCATGCCATTACTGATTCTCAAATCAAAGCCGCTGTTAGCTTAGGTGACAGTTCATTGGCTGATGTAAAAAAACGTCTTGGCGTTGCCGATCAATGTGGCAAATGCGCGCGTATGGCCAATCAAATTATTCAAACACAGCTTGAATACGAACCTAATTTTTATGAAGTCGCATAAGCATTGCTTAACTGTCATTAAGTGTTAAATCGCTTTACGTTTCATAAAAAAATGCTGCTCATTGAGCAGCATTTTTTTATGTCAAAACTAAGGGCTAAGCTCAGGTCAAATTAAAGTCCAAACTTAGAACTAAACTAAGGGCGAAACTAAGGGCGAAACTAAAAGCTTAACTCTTAGTGTCGTGATTTAATCTTGAATCTCAATATTATCGTCTTGGATGCCATCATCAGCTAACGCACCAATTTCCACGTCAACGCTGTCAACACGCTGTAAACCTCTTGGGAGTTTAGCCCCACGACGGCCACGTTCACCGCGATAATGCTCTAAATCACTTGGTTTCAAGGTTAGCTTGCGCTTACCCGCCCATAAAGTGACAGCGGTATTGTGCGGCACAACATTAAGGTGCAATAGCAGTTCTTCACGATTTTTGGCACGCTCTGTTGGGATACCAATAATCTTGTTGCCCTTACCTTTTGATAACTGCGGTAATGCATCAACACTAAACATCAGCATGCGCCCTTCCGAGGTAATCGCTAATAACGACTGTTCACTGCCTTTATTAATTAACTTAGGCGTTAATGCCAGTGCGTTAGTGGGCAAGCTTAATAAAGCTTTACCTGCTTTATTACGGCTAACCATGTCTGGATAAGTACAAATAAAGCCATAACCTGCATCTGTAGCTAATAAGAAGAACTGATCGTCGCTGCCCATCAACACATGTTGCATAGTTGCACCAGGCGCCATATTAAAGCGCGTGGTGATAGGTTCACCTTGGCTACGTGCAGACGGCAGCGTATGGCTGTCGGTGGCAAACGCACGCCCAGTAGAGTCTATAAATACCGCCGCTTGATTGCTCTTACCCATCGCGCTACATAAGTAACTGTCGCCCGACTTATAAGACAAGCCCTCGACATCGATATCGTGACCTTTGGCACAGCGAACCCAGCCTTTATCAGATAACACCACGGTGACCGATTCTGTCGGGGTTAGTTCTTGCTCTGTTAGTGCTTTTGCATCAAAACGCTCAATGATAGGTGAACGACGATTATCGCCATAGGTTTCACCATCTTGAAGTAGCTCTTTTTTCACTAACGTCTTTAAACGACGATCAGAGCTTAATAACAACTCGAGTTTGTCACGTTCTGCAGCCAACTCGTCTTGTTCAGTCTTAATCTTAAATTCTTCAAGCTTGGCTAAATGACGTAACTTTAACTCTAATATCGATTCAGCTTGCTTGTCTGACAAATTAAAGCGCGCCATTAGCTCCGCTTTAGGTTCGTCATGAAAACGAATAATCTCAATCACTTCATCAATATTTAAAAACGCAATCATTAACGCTTCTAAAATATGTAACCGTGCTAATACCTTGTCTAAACGATACTGCAAACGACGAGTCACTGTACTGACGCGGTACTCTAACCATTCTGTTAATAAGGTTTTTAATCCTTTAACTTGTGGACGACCGTCTAAACCCAGTACGTTTAAATTAACTCTAAAGCTTTTTTCTAAGTCAGTTGTCGCAAATAAATGGGTCATTAACTGTTCACAGTCAATGCGGTTTGAACGTGGCACAATCACTAGGCGAACAGGATTTTCATGATCGGACTCGTCACGTAAATCAGACACCATTGGCAGCTTTTTAGCCTGCATTTGGTTAGCAATTTGCTCTAAAATTTTACCGCTACTGGCCTGATGCGGCAAAGAGGTAATTACGATTTCACCCTGCTCTTCGCTAAATACCGCGCGCATTTTAATTGAGCCTTTACCGCTTTCATAAATCTTTTCGATGTCAGCCTTTGGGGTAATAATTTCAGCTTCTGTTGGGTAATCGGGGCCTGGCACCAACTCCATTAAGCGGCCTAAATCGGTTTTTGGATTATCAAGCAACTCAATACACGCTGCCACTAATTCGCGCACGTTGTGTGGCGGAATGTCGGTAGCCATGCCAACCGCAATACCGGTAATACCGTTAAGCAAAATGTGAGGTAATCTTGCAGGTAGGGTTTTAGGCTCTTTCATGGTGCCGTCAAAGTTAGCGCCCCACTCAACGGTGCCTTGACCTAATTCAGACAGTAATACTTCAGAAAATTTAGACAATCGTGCTTCGGTATAACGCATCGCCGCAAACGATTTAGGGTCATCGGGAGCCCCCCAGTTACCTTGACCATCAACCAGCGGATAACGATAAGAGAATGGCTGCGCCATCAGCACCATGGCTTCATAACAGGCACTGTCACCGTGTGGATGATATTTACCTAATACATCACCGACGGTACGAGCCGATTTTTTATGCTTAGATTGTGCCGACAAACCCAGCTCGCTCATGGCATAAATAATACGACGTTGAACCGGTTTTAATCCATCACCTATATGCGGTAAAGCACGGTCCATTATGACGTACATTGAATAATTTAAATAAGCCTCTTCGGTAAAGCGCCTCAGTGGCATTTGCTCTACGCCATCAAGGCTTAATTCAATCGAATCACTCATTTAGTTAGATTCCTGTGATTGTTCGGGTGCGTTATAAAACAAGCGGTAAACATTACCTTTTAAGTCATCTGATATGTACATTGCGCCATCTGGGGCATTGATCACATCAAACGGACGAGCGACGGGAAATTCTCCGTCCAAAAAACTCACCACAGTTTCACGTTGATTAATATTGTTGTTTTTAATGTCTAGCATCACGATTTGGTAGCCCACTTTACTCGAGCGATTCCATGAGCCATTTTCAGCAACAAAAATTTTATGTTGGTAACGTTCTGGGAATTGCTGCCCACGATAAAAACTGAGACCAGTTGGAGCAACATGAGCTGGCAGTTCAAACTCAGGCACAATAACATTCAGATTTTTAGGTTTGTCATATGCAGGCTCTACCACGTCGGTGCCATGTAAATAAGGAAAACCAAAGTGGCTGCCTTTAATATCGACACGATTGATTTCATCTGCGGGAATATTATCACCCATCCAGTTCCGACCTAAATCGGCAAACCATAATTTTTTGTCATCTGGTGCCCAGTCAAAGCCAGTAACACTGCGCAAACCTAACGCAACCTGTTCACTAGCGCCGGTATCAACATTAATGGCGACAATGCTGCCAAAAGGTGATGAGGCTTCGCACACGTTACACGGAGATCCAATGGACACGTATAAGCGTCCATCCGGGCCAAAACGCATAGAGCGAGTATACTTTTTATCTAGATTAGGTAAATTGGAATACACTTCGCGAGCCCGACTTGGGCGGCGTAAGCGAGACTCAATTTCTTCAAAGCGAATAATGCGATCTTCTTCGGTGACATACAGTGCACCGTCATGAAATGCTAACGCTTCAGGATATTCGAGACCACGGGCAATTAAATAGCGTTTGTCCACTTGACCATTTTGATCGCTATCAACCAGGGCGTAAACCGTGCCGCTTTTCTGCGAACCCACAAATAACGTGCCGTTGTCGCCGACGGTCATTTGTTTAACATCACCTAAATCAGAGGCATATAAACTGAGTCCAAAACCTTTAGTGACAGTAATCATCACCGACTGAGAGGCTAGCGCAATCGAAGCAGGAAAGAGTCCTAAAAGAAACATCCCTGCCAATGTGAATCGATTGCCTATATGCAAATAAGATCGAAGGTTGAAATACTGCATGTTAATTCTCTTTTGCCTTATCTTTATATTGTTATTGGCACTCAAGCGAGAGTCTTATTGAAAAAATGGCTAAAGTAATGCTAAATCACCTTTGCTTTCTAACCAGGTTTTTCGATCTGACGCGCGTTTTTTTGCCAAAAGCATGTCCATCAGTGACCATGTCTCGTCGGCATCATCGATTGTCAATTGCACTAAGCGTCGCGTATTAGGATCCATTGTGGTTTCGCGTAATTGCAATGGATTCATTTCACCTAGACCTTTAAATCGGGTCACTTGTATTTTGCCTTTTTTATTTTCTGCGGCAATGCGATCTAAAATGCCGTTTTTCTCTGCTTCATCTAAGGCATAAAAAACGTCTTTACCAATGTCGATACGAAACAGTGGCGGCATGGCAATATACACATGACCTTTTTCAACTAACACGCGGTAATGCTTTAAAAATAAGGCACATAGAAGGGTCGCAATGTGTAATCCGTCTGAGTCAGCATCGGCTAAAATACATATTTTGCCATATCGCAGTTCTGAAATATCTTCACTGTCGGGATCGCAACCAATCGCAATTGAAATATTATGCACTTCTTGCGAGCCTAATACCTGTGAAGCATCGACCTCCCAGGTATTTAAAATTTTGCCACGTAGCGGCATAATCGCCTGAAACTCACGATCACGAGCTTGTTTCGCACTGCCACCAGCTGAGTCTCCTTCTACGAGAAATAACTCACCTCGCATAGGATCTTGACCGCTACAATCGGTTAATTTACCCGGTAAAGCAGGGCCTGACACCACTTTTTTACGGGCTATTTTCTTCGCGGCTTTTAAGCGCTTTTGTGCATTACTAATGCACAGTTCAGCTAATTGTTCAGCCAGTTCAGTATTTGAGTTTAACCACAACGAAAACGCATCACGAACAATACCAGACACAAAGGCAGAGCTTTGACGACTTGAGAGTTTTTCTTTGGTTTGTCCGGCAAATTGTGGGTCTTGCATTTTGATAGACAATATAAACGCAGCGCGATCCCAAATGTCATCTGGCGATAATTTGATCCCGCGGGGTATCAAATTACGAAACTCACAAAACTCACGCATAGACTCAAGCAAACCTTGCCTAAAGCCATTAACATGGGTTCCACCAAGCGGTGTAGGAATAAGGTTTACGTAGCTTTCATTGAGACTTTCACCGCCTTCAGGCAACCAGGTAATCGCCCAGTCTGCCGCTTCTAGATCGCTTTTGAATGTGCCGACAAAAGGCTCCTCAGGAAGCATCAATGAGCCCTTAACGGCTTCTTGCAGATAATCAGTTAAACCACTTTCATAAAACCATTCGTGCACTTCATTGGTGTGTTTATTGGTAAATTTAATCCGTAAACCTGGGCACAAAACAGCTTTGGCGCGCAGTAGATAAATCAGCTTACTGACTGAAAAGTTAGGCGAGTCAAAATAGCTCACATCAGGCCAAAAATGTACTCGTGTGCCGGTATTTCGACGCCCGCATGTTCCGGTTACCGCTAACTCTTCTACTTTAAAGCCGTTTTCAAAGGCCATATCGTATACTTGTGCGTCTCGGCGTACGGTAATTTCCACACGCGTTGACAAGGCATTCACAACTGAAATACCCACGCCGTGCAAACCACCAGAGAACTGATAATTTTTGTTTGAAAACTTACCACCGGCATGCAGCTTCGTTAAGATAAGCTCTACCCCAGGAATACCCTCTTCAGGGTGAATATCCACCGGCATACCACGGCCGTCGTCGGTCACTTCCAGTGAGTTATCAGTATGCAGAATAACTTCGATTTTAGTTGCATGGCCAGCCAACGCTTCATCAACGCTGTTATCAATGACTTCTTGCCCAAGGTGATTTGGTCTGGTGGTGTCGGTATACATACCAGGACGGCGCTTTACCGGGTCAAGTCCGTTAAGGACCTCAATCGCATCTGAAGTATATTGGTTGGTCATAGTCCACACATTTGGAGTTAAATGGAGCCAAAGTTAGCTCAAATTAGTCGTTATTTTATAACGCAAAATCGTTACAGCTGAATAAAATTACAAATTTTATCTAATTGTTGTTCATAGCCGACAAAACTGTGGTCGCCATTGGGCTCTAGATGTAATTCACAGCTGTGGTACTTATGTAATGCTTGTCGATAATCTAACACTTCGTCACCAGTTTGCAACAGCACCAGAAAACGGTCAGGGTGTCGTATCACTTGAGTATCAAACTGCGCAACATCATCTCGATGTTGCGGTAACACCTGATAATGCTCATTGGTATAGGGATTATATTGAGGCCCGATAAACTGTTCAAATAATTCGAAGGGTTTTACCGCCGGATTAACCAAAACAGCCCTTCCGCCATAGGTTTCGGCTAAATAACTAGCAAAATAGCCACCTAACGATGACCCAATAAAGCGTAATGTTTGCCCTTGTTGTTTAGCTTGTTCGGTAAATTCACATAACAGTGTCATCGCAGCATGCGGTGAAGAAGGCAATTGCGGTTGATGAAATACGACATGAGGGTAATGTTGATGAATATACTGAGCGGTTTGAACGGCCTTATCCGACTGCGGCGAGCTATTAAAACCATGTATATAAAGCAGCATATGTCCTCGCGAGTCGGTAAATTACATCTTAATTAGTACCCACTCGCCTTATTATCAGGGGAAAAGCGATTTCCAGGCACACGGTAAACGTTAGTACGAATGCTACCATCGCCTGCCAACTCCAGCAAACGATAACCGGGTTGTAGTTGGTCTAAAGCAAAATAAGGTGAGAGAGGTTTAAATTGAATACACGTAGACGGTGTTGCCATTAATGGAATATCGCCATGCGGCCCCACATGAACTTTGTCGACTTGCTGATGCACATGGCCCCATAACACACCTTTAACTTGTGGGTAGGCGCTGGTACGAGCTAAAAAATCGGTACCGTTCATCATACAGTGCTGATCAAGCCACGCACATTCCATCATAATGGGATTATGATGCATCACTAACAGTACATGCTTGTTTGGGTGAGCTTTGATGGCGGCATCAATCAGTGCAAATTGTTGCTCGCCCATGTACCCGCCAGGCTTGCCACGCACTGTTGAATCGAGCATTAAAATAATCCATGCACCAATCACAATAAGCTGTTGGCCAAAAACCTGCTCACCCTGCATGCGCACGGCCATTAAGCGAGGGTCATCATGATTACCAGGTAAATAATGACAAGGAAGATTAAGCGCCTCAATTCTATCAACGAAATGTTGATAAGACTCAGGCGAATAATCTTGGCTGATATCACCGGTGGCGAGTAGTAAATCAGCGGGATATTTGGTTGCCATGAACGTATTTAACACTGCTTGAAGGCTATTTGTGGTGTTAACACCTAATAGCTGACCTTCAGGATCGGCAAATAGATGCGGATCAGTCACTTGGACTAATCGCACAGGTTCATTTTCAGCAACAGAATAATGCACTGCGTCTTTTAGCACGAAAAATCCCTAACACAAAAATATGGTAAATAAGCTATGACTGGCAAGCCACTCTCCTAGCGCCAATCTTCAACAGCTCCTCAAGGAATGCATTCACTTGAAACTTCTCATCGCTATGATGCATATGTATATTAGGATAATCATACACTGGCTTTAATCGATAAATCTGTTGGCTAGTTAACACTTCTGCTAATTGAGCATCATGATAGATACGAACAAGTGCTTTTGGAGATTTAAAAAAATGTCCATTTGGTATAGGGCGCGAAATTTCGACTAACTGGGTATATTTAGTGTTTTCGATAATATTGACTAACAAAGTGCCAAATTCACCCTCAACCTGCCAAGGCTCGTTAAGGCTAAACTGTTCTGGTAACCATTTTAAAATATGCGCGTAATTACGACCGCACACAGCCAAAAATGCGCTGACATTCGGTTGATACTTTTGCTTTTTATTGTGGTTTGACACTGTCACTCAATCGTTCCTATCTGCAAATCTTTGTCTCTAATACGTTTAAAGTGTATCGCGGATCATTTGGTAGTTCAGCATTAACCACTGAATACCCAGTACTGTAGAGGCGTTGTCGATGCGGCCATTGTTTACCCAATCGTAGGCTTGCTGACGACTCACAACATGCACACGGATATCTTCATTTTCATCATCCAACCCGTGTACACCAGATGCTTTAGTCGCATCGACGTGCCCCCAAAACAAATAAAATCGTTCAGTGGTGCCGCCGGGGCTAACTAAGTAGCTGTTTATTGGTGTTAAACTTTGCAACGTTAAGCCAGCTTCTTCTGCCAATTCGCGTGTTGCGACTTGTTCTGGTGATTCGCCGGGCTCAATCATACCCGCCACTAACTCAAGAAGCCAGATTGATTTAGTAGTTGCTAATGCTGGCAGGCGAATTTGTTCAATTAACACGACTTCGTCACGAATTGGGTCATAAGGCAGCACCACAACCGCGTTGCCGCGCTCAAAAACTTCACGGGTGACCTCACCGCTCCAACCACCTTTAAATAATTTATGTTTAAAGGTGTACTCATCTAATTGAAAAAAACCTTTATAGAGGACTTTTTTCTCAATTAGCTTAAAATCGGAATCTGCATTAAATGTCGATACACTCAGCTGGTCAGGCATAATTTTCCTTGTCGATTAAACAAACGCTTATATAAGCTATTTTAACAGGTTAAATTCACATAATTAATAACTAAACGGCACACTGATTACGTACACAAACGGATTTAATTAAAATAAAATCTGTTACACTTCAAATTTGACTTGAAAAACAAAAAATCAATACTATTTAGAGTGCATGGTAGATATAAAAATAGTGCACAATGCAATTGTGTATTGTGAAGTATTTTTACAACATTGAGCACTGGAACATTGAGCACACGGCTCCGACGATTGCCACGTTAAGTTTGCTTTACTATCTACCCTAAACTTAACGGTGCGGCATGACCAAATTAATCAGTTATTTAACACCTCAAATTCATGAGGCATTGTCTAAAAAGGGCAGCAAATGAAATTCAAAATTGGATCATTATACGCAGCACTAGCTTTTGCTATTGCCGCACCAGCAGCACAGGCTGACGATTTATTGCAAATTTATCAGCAAGCGCTGACTAGCGACCCTATCGTTTTACAAGCCAAAGCACAACGTGATGCGTTATACGAAAGCATTGAAGAAAACCGTGCACCATTACTACCGACCGTCAGTGCCAATGTTGGTTATGCAAAAGCATGGAATGATCCAGCTGATGACACCGACGGCCTAACCGGTGGCGTCAGCCTAACCCAGGTAATATACGATCACAGTGCATGGGTTGGTTTAGATTTGGCTGAAATGGCTGCATCGCAAGCAGACTCTGCATATGCCTCAACATTACAATCACTGATTACTCGTGTCACTAGCGCATACTTTGATGTACTAACGGCTAAAGATAACTTTGAGTTCCAGGGTGCTGAAAAAGCGGCAATTGAACGTCAACTTGAGCAAACCAAACAACGTTTTGCGGTGGGCTTAACTGCAATTACTGACGTGCACGAAGCTCAAGCACAATATGACCTAGCCTCAGCACTTGAGATCCTAGCGCAAAACACGCTAGACAACAGCTACGAAGCATTACGCGAAATTACCGGTATCGACCATAAGTCTATCAACGTATTAGACACCAACCGCTTCTCTGCAGGCTCTCCTGCACCAGCATCTTCAACTGAATGGTTGAAAATGGCTGAGACCAACAGCATTGATTTAATGACTCAGCGTATTGCTAAAGATATCGCTAATGAGACCATCAGCTTATACAAAGCAGCTCACATGCCGTCTCTAAACTTTAATGCGGGTTATAACAAGGGCATGGACCAAACTCCTGGCCCAGATTACGACAACACTAATATCGGTGTGACATTAAGTATTCCATTATTTGAAGGTTTTGCGGTTTCTTCACAAGTTAAGCAGGCACAATTTGCTTATGTAGAAGCCAGTGAATTGTTAGAACAAACGCACCGTAGTGTCACTAAAAATGTTCGCAACAACTTCAATAACGTAACGGCATCGATTAGCTCTATCAAAGCCTATGAGCAATCTGTTATTTCATCTGAAAGTGCGTTAAAAGCGACTCAAGCGGGTTTTGAAGTCGGTACGCGTACCATTGTTGATGTCCTTAACCGTACTCGCGACTTATACGATTCAAAGCGTCAGTTATCAGAGGCACGTTATGGCTACATTAACTCAATCCTAGCGCTAAAACAGGCTGCGGGTACGTTAAATGAAGATGATGTTATTGCCATTAACAACGGTTTGATTGCACAGTAATCTCCATTTGTTACCATAAAAAACCGCCAGTTGGCGGTTTTTTTATGGTCTGTACTTTCAGTTAAAGGCTTAGAAACGCAGTTCAACTCCGGCAAACGCACCTTTAAATTGAGTATTTTGAGACACATCAGAAAAGTCGCTGACATCAAAATTAAAGTCACGGTAACCCACGCGCACTAAAGTATCGACCGCTAAATTGTCAAACTGCCAACCTAAACCTAGACCGTAGTCATAGACATTAGATTCATCAACACCAAACAATACATCTGCAAAACCAAATAAACCTAAACCAGCCATGCCGACCTGCGCACTGGCATAGCCCATAAAGATACCGCTATCAATATCAATTTGCTCAGGATGACCGGCATCAGCAACACGTAACGAGCCGTTCATTTTCTTGTAGGCTGCGCCCAAATCAACTGACACTAAATCGTTGTCTAAAATTTCGTAATACAGCACAAAATCCGTATTGTTTAGCTCGTTGGTTACCGAGACTTCACCTTCAAATGCATGGCCATTAAACGTAAAATCGACATTGTCTAAACCGGCACTTGATTCTAAGCGATTTTCACGGATCTTAACATTTGGCACAAACGGGAAAGGATGCTCAACCGCAATCCAAACACTGCCCTGCGACGAGTCGTCAGAAAAACTGTGCGCGACACCATCGGCATCATTAAATGAATTTGTCGTGTCTGCTAACCAATAGTCGGCACCGACTTTAAAACCCACAACAGTTGCCGCATGTGCCGATGATATGCTTAATAAACCCACTACAGCGGTGGCAAGAAGAGTCTTTTTCATCATTATCCTTGAGAAATTAAGTTAGTTAAATCAATAACTGCTGCGTTAGCACGCGAGATATAATTCGCCATCACTAACGAGTGATTAGCCACTAAACCAAAACCGTTTCCGTTGAGCACAATTGGGCTCCACACTGTCTGCTGGGTCGCTTCAAGCTCACGAATAATTTGGCGTAAACTCACCTCAGCATTTTTCTTTTCTAACACATCAGCAAAATCAACTTCAATAGCACGCATAAAGTTTAATAATGCCCAGGCAGAACCACGGCTTTCATAAAATACGTCATCAATTTTCCACCAGCTGGTTTTAATCTCACTGCTCGATAATCCTGGTGTTGATTGACGTGCAGAACTGTCACCGGCTAAATCAGTATTTAAGCGTTCTTGACCGACACTTGCCGATAAACGCTGTGACATACTGCCTAAACGCTTTTGTACTTCTTTAAGCCACTCATTCAGGTTGTCGGCACGGGCATAAAACTGCGCGTTATTGTTGTTTGGGTCACTAATCTTGGCACGGTAAAGTTTCAGTAATTTGATCGCTTCGCGATATTCACCTTCAGCGCTTGGTACCAGCCAACTGGTATTTTCGATATTTAACTTAGAATGCGCAGCAAGTAAGTCATTATCAGCAGTCGATTGCGACTGTGAGCGACTAAACTCTTTACGCATAATTAAGGCTAAATCACGCACTTGTTCTAACGCACCAAATTCAAATGCAGGCATGTTATCCATCATTAATGACGGTGGCATAACATCATTTGATAACCATCCACCTTGCTTATCGAGTAAGGTTTCCATGGTTAAAATTAATGAACTGGTGGTACTGTAACCAATAATTTTTTTGGCATTATCGGTTTGCGCAGAAATCGGTTTAATTGGATCCGGTTCAATACTCCACCAGACACTCACAAAATACAGTACTAAAGAAAGTACCCCAACTACGCCTAATATTTTATTCCTTGTAACTTGCATCAATATCACTCCTTAATGATGGTGATGATGGTCGACTTGCTCACCCTCTTGAGTAGCAGCCTGCTTTAAGACCGGTAACTCAATCATAAGTTGCTGACCATCTTCAAAAATTAATTCTAGCGGCACTTTATTATCAACCACTAACGGGGCCGTTAACGACAATAACATGACATGGTCACCTGTTGATTGCAGTGTTAACGTCCCATGAGATGGTATTAAAAAACCGTCAACTTGGCGCATTTTTACCATGCCATTTTCTTCAATTATCGTATGTAACTGCGCTTCTTTAGCCGCGGGGGTATTGACCGCAACTAACGTCACTGCATTTGCTGTATGGTTAGCAAGCGTAAAATAAGCTGCAGTATTTGGCACACTCGCAGGCATAGCTCTAACATGTCCATCAACAAGAACAATGTTCGCCGATGCAGCGAATGACACTGATGATAACACTAAAAAGTTAAACAGGTGTTTGAATATTGCTTTCAATGTCTTAAACTCCATGTAAACCACACTCGCATTCACTATAGGAAGTCACGAATGAGTTATATTCAGGTAAGAGATGATCAAGGCGTACGTATCATCGGCTTTAATCGTCCAGAAAAACGTAATGCCTTCAATCTAGAAATGTATCAACAACTCACAGAATACCTGATCCAAGGGGAAGCCGACAACGACATTCGTGCCTTTATGTTTCATGGCACTGAAGACTGTTTTACTTCTGGTAATGATATCGTAGATTTCCTGCAAAGTGGTGCATTAGATGATAATCATCCAACGGTTAAATTCTTGTTTTGTTTACTGGATCTAAAAAAACCTGTCGTTGCAGCGGTGACAGGGGCTGCCGTCGGTATCGGCACCACTTTACTGCTGCACTGTGACTTAGTGTATGCCGACAATAAAGCCAAATTCCAAATGCCTTTTGTTAATTTAGCCTTAGTACCAGAAGCCGCTTCAAGCATATTGTTGCCATCGATTGTTGGCCAACATAAAGCCGCTGAGTTGATTTTATTAGGTGACGCGTTTGATGCACAAACCGCTGCGCAGTTAAATTTGATTAATCGTGTGGTTGCCGCAGATGAATTGATTAGCTTCAGTTTAGCGCAAGCAAAAAAATTGGCGGCCCAGCCACCTTTGTCTATGCAAGCTTCAAAACAACTGCTACGTCATAATCAGGCTCAAGTTAAAGCCCAAATGAAATTAGAACTGGTGCAGTTTGCCAAGCGTTTGCAAAGTGATGAGGCTAAACAACGTTTTAAAGCCTTTTTAAATAAATAATCATCACCTCATCAGCCAGACACATTAGCCGCGACGCTGATGACCTCGCTCATCCCATACGATTCAATCAGGGATGAGCATTAAAAGCGTGAAGTTTTTTGGCTCATCACAACAGCAACAATAAAATACGCCGCTAAACTGATGCTCGGATTAGTCACCACTAAGCCAATGGTCACAACACGAGTCCATAATAACGACCAACCGTATTGCTTGGCTAAGTTAGCTGATACACCACACACTATCCGTGCTTCATCTTGTAATCGACTGATTAAACGATTCATATTTTTATCTCCTGCAACATTGCCTATTGGCACATTGATATTCTGTACTGGTTTTATTGACCATTTTCATCGTTCGCGTATGGCTAATAAACGACTTCTCTTACTGCTATCTCTTAAGCTTGGTCATTAATGTCTGGCCATATCAGCCCGCTGACTCACACAGCCCACTAACGTAGCAAACAATGCAAAACTGATTACCGGCATTAATAGCAACAACATTAACGGCAGCACCAAGCCTATATTTAACACCCAATCCATTACTTGTTCTCTGCAGTTTGGCCTGCAATTGCCGTTTTGTTCAATTCAGGTTCAGCAAATGTCACTTCTGCAAAGCTTGAGTTGATTTCAAATACTTGCTGTGCAATTTGAGTCTGTAAAGACAACATAAACTCTTGCTTAGCGGTTGAAATCATTTCTTGGCTTGCTTGAGTCATATTTTGCTCAAGCGCATTAAGCGTGTGACTCACCGACATTTCATCAGCTTGCGCAGATACACTCGCAGTAGCCAGTACAACAGCAGCAATAGATAATTGAACAGTACGACGAACTAATTTATTTGAAGTTAATGTAAACATGGTGGCATCCTTTCTTGTGTTGGTTAATGGCAACTAAACACCCGTCTAGTTGATTACACTATGGGTATTACAAGCTGCGTGCCAACTTTTGAAATCAATTACAAACCATTAAAAAATAAACAGTTTTATTTTTTAAGTTGGATAAAAAACATAGAGTCATCGAGTTCAAAAAACCAACAGGTAGTAAAACTAACCAACAAGTTGGCGAAAATGACTAGTTCATTAAACAAACAAAAAATGAGCAAAGAATACGACAAGGAAAAACCACATCCATTTGGGATAATCCAAACAAAAAGCGCCTCAATAAAGGCGCTTTTAGGGGGGAGTAGAGCTAACAGCAAAGTCTACCTGTCCGCATTGATAAGTGAGCACTCAGAATGCATCCAGCGGTTTTTTGATTAAGGCGTTGCTATAAGGTAACGGTTGTTCACTTTCAAATTGTAAAGGTCGAATTAAGCCTGTGACTCTGCTAATGCCTGGGCATCAACAAACTCTGCCGCTTTTAGTACCACATTAATATCGGCATTAGGTTTGTGGGCGTTTTCACTTAAATGACGACGCCAACCGCGTGAGCCAGGTAACCCCTGGAATAAACCTATCATATGACGGGTAATGTGATTTAAGCGGCCACCTTGGGCTAAATGGGCCTCAATGTAGGGGATCATCTGCTCAATGACTTGCTCGCGTGTAATGACAGGACCATTAATACCGCACAGTTGCTGGTCTACCAGCGCTAAAATATACGGATTTTGGTACGCTTCACGGCCAACCATCACCCCATCTAACTGCGTTAAATGTAACTGGGCTTCTTCCAGTGTTTTAATACCGCCATTAATGCTGATATTCAGCTGCGGGTAATCACGCTTTAATTGATACACGCGCTCATAATCTAATGGCGGAATTTCACGGTTCTCTTTTGGGCTTAGCCCCTGTAACCACGCTTTGCGTGCATGGATAGTAAATGCAGTACACCCTTTAGCGTTGACCGTCTCAATAAAGTCGGTTAAAAATTGATAACTGTCTTGTTCATCAATGCCAATACGGGTTTTGACGGTAATTGGAATATCAGTAACCTGCTTCATTGCATCGACACACTCTGCCACCAAGGCGGGCTCAGCCATTAAGCAGGCACCAAAACGACCATTCTGCACCCGATCTGACGGACACCCTACGTTAAGATTAACCTCATCATAACCACGATCTGCAGCCAATTTGGCACATGCGGCTAAATCAACGGGGTTTGATCCGCCAAGTTGCAGCGCTAATGGATGTTCCTCAGTGTTATAAGCTAAGTAATCACCCTTACCTTGCAATATCGCACCGGTTGTCACCATTTCAGTATAAAGCAGCGCCTTAGCCGACAATAAACGCGCAAAGTAACGATAGTGACGATCAGTCCAATCAAGCATAGGCGCGATTGAAAAAGTGCGATCGAGGGTATCTGTTGAGGTAATGATCTTAGGCGTTGTATTCACTGAATTATTTTACTCATAATCTGGGTTAATCGTGCACGTGTAAAGTCATGTATGAGTTTACAACCGAGTCGAGCACCGGAGTAAGCTTTCGTCAATATCAGCCGGTAACCTCAATGTCATTGATATTACAACAAATCTTTGAGTTGTTTGCACGTTTGGAAATGTCTCAAAATCACTGCACATTATACAATGAATCATTTGTTTATGGGAGGGGCTAAAAGTCCTCCTTATGAAGTGAACAATGTTATTACCGCAATAGTGTTAGGTTAAACAGTTGTTTTTAAAATTTAGTATTAATACAATTTCATTTAATAGAATATAGCTACTCAAAAATTACTCAGTTACTTTAGAATAATATGGAGTACCTTGGTCGCTAATCTGACCTAATACCATTGCGCGTTAATTCACCACCGTTAACACTTTGACTGGTCATCGACAGGCACTTTATGAACCTTAATTCGCAGAGTAATGATGTAGAGGAAATGAAGATTCTTAATGTCATCCAGCATGGAATTATCAGACTTAACCAACAATTTGCCATTATCGCCATCGACTCTGAAATAGAATTACTATTCAATAAATTCTTTTATAAACGAAATGATGAACCACTCAATAGCATAAACAAACTTACTGGTATGCAATGGCAGAATATTGTCTCCGACTTACAAGGATCATCACCCGAAAATCCATGGTTAGTTGCTTGCCAAACCAAGGTAGACCAAACGGTGAAGCTCACGCTTAACAATAAAGACGCATTATTATCATTGTCGTTACGCTACTCGCCAGTATTTGACCATAACGACAGCGTATTAGAAGTCCTTGTATTCATTGTTATATCAGACACCATCCAACAAATAGAAAAAGACCTGCAAATAGAAAAAGCATTTTACCGGGCAATGGTCAAAGATATGCCCGCATTGATTTACCGTTATACTACTGATGGCATAGTGACATTAGCTAATGCTGAACTGTGCAGCTATTTTGGCGCAGATGCAGACGATATCATCGGCATGAGTATTTATGATGTCATGGATGCTGAAAATGTTGAGGGGGCTAAAATTCATTTAGCAGGTATCACGCCTGAAAACCCAATCTGTTCGCATGAGCATAGCGGTAAAGATTATGCTGGAAATGTTCGATGGTACCAATGGACTGACCGCTTAATTCTTTCCAATGATGGACAACCATTAGGTTACCAAGGCATAGGACTCGATCTCACAGAACGTAAAATACATGAAGAAGAGCTGCTGCGCCTAGCAACAACAGATACCTTAACGGGGCTGTTAAACCGTCGCCAATGTTTTACGTTAGCCGAGCAAGAATTAGCTCGCTGTCGTCAACACAATCGTCCGTTTTCACTCTTAATTACTGATATCGATTTCTTTAAACATGTTAATGACAGATTTGGTCATATGGCGGGTGACAAAGCCCTGCAAAGTTTTGCTACTTTATGCACTAAGGCTTTACGCGATATCGATATCATTGGACGTTTTGGTGGTGAAGAATTCATTATTATCTTACCGGAGACAGATCTTCAAGGCGCAATCATTTCAGCTGAGAGGTTGCGCCAAAACGTTGAGGCTATGAACATTTCCTTTAATGAGAATAACTTAAAAATAACAGTCAGTATTGGTATTGCAACCAATGATGAGCATCCTGAAATGTCGCTAGACAGCATGCTTGTAAAAGCTGATGAAGCACTCTATAACGCTAAAACAACAGGGAGAAACAAGGTTGTAACCTGGCCAATAAAGCCACCGGCCTAAACTGAATAAAATAGATTGATTAGTTTTTAATAAATCAAAATTTTGGCTTAATAAACCGATACACCCTCTCATGAAACACTTAACACGATAAGTGATGACAATCATCAAGTTTATCTATCTGCAAACACTAACTCTCTGTATAAAAATTGATTTTACGAGCCATGTCTCTTTCTATTTAATTTTTGTGTTCTAAGCTTTAACTTGTATTTCACTTTACTGATATAGTGTGTATTCATGCTAGCGAGCCTAAACGATAATCGGTGTATGGTCAGCTTTATACGCCAGATCCCACAGCGGCAATTAGCACAAACCGATTTAGCATTTTTAATCTAGAGGACACCTTTGCCTATGAACGTTGAATTCATTAACCCGTTTCTTGTTTCTTTGATCAATGTAATTTCAACTATGGCGACAATGGATCTTAAGCCTGGTAAACCTCAGTTAAAAAACCATGACCTTGCTAAAGGCGATGTCTCTGGCTTGATTGGTATGGTGGGGCCTAAAACTCGTGGCTCGCTATCAATTACCTTTGAGCAAACCCTAATTCTTGAAATTATGCATAAAATGCTCGGTGAAAAACCTGACATCATTAATGATGAAGTGACCGATCTGGTCGGTGAAATTACTAACATGGTCACCGGCGGTGCTAAGAATTTGCTCAGCGATAAAGGCTATGATTTTGATATGGCAACACCGGCGGTTGTGTCAGGTAAAAACCATACTATTTCTCATAAAGCGCGCGGTAAAAAAATCATGATGCCTTTTACCCATGAACACGGTAATGCCTTTATTGAAATCTGTTTTGAAGATGCCCAATAACCTTTACTAAATATTAATGATTGTCTTTAGTGCATTGACCTAAAGAACACATAAAAATGGCCAACTTGCTAAGTTGGCCATTTTTATCGCATGTTTATGCTATTTAACCTGAGTTCAGGTTATTTCCAACGGCTAATCGAGCAACTCGACCAACACTCTGGGAGTTAATTTGGTCACTAGCTCATAAGCAATCGTACCAATATGCTCAGCCACTTCTTCAACCGCGAGCGCTTTACCCCACAGTTGTACACTGTCACCCACTTTATCCTGGGCATCAGCGCCTAAGTCTACAGTTAGCATGTCCATCGACACGCGACCAACGATGGGTACTCTACGGCCATTAATCCATACGGGTGTGCCTTCTGGGGCGTTGCGCGGGTAGCCGTCACCATAACCAATAGCGACAACACCTAAACGAGTATCTTGTTTGGCGGTCCAAAATGCACCGTAGCCAACACTGTCACCAGCTTTGTGCTCACGTACTGCAATAATGTTAGACACTAACTCCATTGCCGGAATAAGCCGATGATTAGTGCCTTTATCGCCCACAACCGGGGAGACACCATAAAGCGCGATCCCTGGTCTAATCCAATCAGCCTGGCTTGATGGCCAAAATAATGTACCGGCAGAATTTGCCAACGTTCGGTCGCCGTCTAAACCACTGATGAGCTCTTCAAACGCATTAATTTGTGTTTGCGTCATCTTGTTATCTGGCTCATCTGCGCAGGCAAAGTGAGTCATTAAATGAATAGGCTTAGCCACCTGTGGGCATTGCAATAAACGTTGATAAATACTGTCAAACTGATCCAATGTAAAACCAATACGATGCATACCGGTATCAATTTTTATCCACACTGTTACCGGTTTATCAAGCTTAATGGTCTCGAGCATTTGCAACTGCGACTCATGATGAACCACTGTATCAATATTATGAGAGACTAATATCGGCAAATCAGATTGACGAAAAAAGCCTTCTAACAATAAAAGCTTACCTTCAACTCCGCCAGCGCGAAGCTGCAGTGCTTCTTCAAGTCTTGCTAAACCAAAACCATCAGCGCCACCATGATATTTACCAACGCTTTCAACAAAATTCAATATCCCTACACTTTCAGCCACATTGAGCAAACCATGGCCATAACCATTGGCTTTAACCACCGCCATAATTTTACTTTTAGGGGCAATAAGACGCAGTTGCGCCAAGTTACTTTGTAATGCGCAACGGCTGATTTCTGCACGAGGAAACGGTTTCAATAGACTGCCTTAATTAAACAATAAAAACATGACTCATGTTGCGGGTACAACCAAAGTATTATTTCGTTAGCTGATGATCATAAATAGCCGCGAAGTAAAATTAAATATTTGATAATCAATAATTAATCTTCTTCGAACTGCGGCCCAGCATAATTATCAAACCGTGAAAATTGCCCCTGAAAGACCAAACGCACACGACCAATAGGACCGTTACGCTGTTTACCAATAATGATTTCAGCAGTGCCTTTATCTTCAGAGTTGTCGTTATACACCTCATCACGATAAATAAACATAATTAAGTCGGCATCCTGCTCAATCGCGCCTGATTCACGTAAGTCTGAGTTAACCGGGCGTTTATCTGCACGTTGCTCTAGTGAGCGGTTAAGCTGAGACAGTGCAATAACCGGAATTTCGAGCTCTTTTGCTAAGGCTTTTAACGAACGCGAGATTTCTGAAATTTCCAGAGTACGGTTATCTTTTAACGAAGGCACCTGCATTAACTGCAAGTAATCGATCATAATCATCGACAGGCCACCATGCTCACGGGCAATACGTCTGGCTCGGCTGCGCACTTCGGTTGGGGTTAAGCCTGAACCATCATCAATGTACATTTTGCCTTGCTCAAGCATAATCCCCATCGTTGATGAAACACGTGCCCAATCCTCATCATCTAATTGACCGGTACGGATTTTGGTTTGATCGACGCGGCCAAGTGAGGCCAGCATACGCATCATAATCTGTTCTGACGGCATCTCGAGGCTAAAAATGAGCACAGGCTTGTCTTCATTCATTGCCGCTTGTTCGCATAAGTTCATTGCAAAGGTGGTTTTACCCATCGATGGACGTGCCGCCACAATGATTAAGTCACCCGCTTGGAAGCCAGCCGTCATTTTGTCTAAATCGCCAAAACCACTAGATACCCCCGTCACACCATTATGTGGATTGTTGTATAGCTGCTCGATTTTATCGACGGTTTTTTCAAGAATACTTTTGATGTTTTCAGGGCCTTCATTGGCGTTTGTACGCATTTCGGCAATTTTGAAAACCTTGCTTTCGGCTAAATCTAATAGTGCACTTGAATCACGGCCTTCTGGGTTATAACCCGCATCAGCAATTTCATGCGCAACCCCAATCATATCGCGAACCACGGCACGTTCACGTACGATATCAGCGTAAGATAAAATGTTACCGGCACTGGGGGTGTTTTTAGCAATTTCGCCTAAATAGGCAAAACCGCCTGCATCGTCTAATTGGTCTTCTATTTCAAGTTGCTCAGAGACGGTAATTAAGTCGAGCGGCTGCCCAGACTCCATTAACTTTTGCATCGCATTAAAAATCATTCGATGTGAGCGAGAATAAAAATCTTCAGGTACAACCGCTTCAGAAACACGGTCCCACGCTTCAGCATCTAGCATCAAGCCGCCCAAAACCGACTGTTCAGCCTCAATTGAATGTGGCGGCAGTTTCAATGCATTGACTTCTGCATCTTTTTGCCTATTTCTGGCTTTAAAAGCACCTTGTTGTGACATTAACGCTCCCAATTTACAACGACTTTATAAAATATGGTATAACACCGTGTCTAAGCTTAAAATGCTGTCATTTAGAATGAAAAAGACGGCTTCGTCAACGGTTAATAAATTATACATTTAAGGAAAATACATGCGTATTGCACTTGTTGCAGCATTAGTGCTGACATCCTGTTTTGCTTATGCTGATGAAGGACAATGGCAGCCTTACCAAATGCTATCCATTGCCGACAAGTTACAACAACGTGGTATTGATATTCCTGCCTCACAGCTTGCCGACTTAGGCCAATACCCCATGAACGCCGTTGTCAGCTTGGGCTATTGTACCGCCAGTTTTGTATCGCCCCAAGGCCTAGTTGTCACAAACCATCATTGTGCCTATCGCGGTATCCAATATAACAGCAAAAAAGAACATAATTATTTGGCAAATGGTTTTTTAGCACATACCCAAGCAGAAGAACCATCGGCAGGGCCAAATGAGCGCCTTTATATTACTGAGGAAGTGACCGACGTCACCGACAAAGTTCTCGCCAACTTAAGTGATGAGCCTTTAACCCGTTTCGAGCAAATCCAAACCAATAGCAAAACATTAGTCAAAGAGTGTGAAATCGACAGTAACTACCGCTGCGAAGTCGATGATTTTCACCATGGTCTTGAGTATTACCTCACTAAAAAATTGATTATTCGCGATGTGCGTTTAGTCTACGCCCCACCAGAAACAGTCGGTGGATTTGGCGGTGACATCGACAACTACGAATATCCTCGTCATTCAGGTGATTTTACTTTTTTACGCGCATATGTGGGTAAAGACGGTAAACCGGCCTCGTTTAATAAAGACAATGTGCCGTACCAACCTAAAAGTTACCTTAAAATTAACGCTGACGGTGTTAAAGCAGGCGACGGAATTTTTGTCGCGGGTTATCCAGGGTCAACCAGCCGCTACAACCTCACGAGTGAACTGCAATTTGCCAGTGATTGGATTTATCCTACTTACGCTAAACGCTATCAATTACAAATTGATACCGTGAATTTTATGGGCGCGGTTGATAAAGAAATTGCTTTAAAATATGCCGGTACGATGGCATCGATGGCCAATCGCATGAAAAAGTTCAACGGCCTACTCGATGGCTTTAATGCCACCGACATTGTCGGCATTAAGCAGCAACGTGAAGATGACTTTTTAGCATGGTTAAAAAAAGATCCAACTGCCAACCAAGACTTGATCAGTAATCTTGAAGCATTACTGACTGAGCAACACCAGCAAGCAAAAATAAACTACTTCTTTAAAAATGCCCAATCGAGCGAAATGCTCATTACGGCAAGTAAACTGTATCGTTTAGCAAAAGAAAGAAAAAAGCCCAACGACAAACGTGAACCAGGGTATCAGCTTAGAGACATGAAAATGTTTAGAGCGGCGCTAAGGCGTATTGATAGCAGCTTTGACCCTGCAGTAGATAAAACATTGTGGTTACAAGATTTACAAGCTTATGTAAGACAGCCGCTTAGAAATAAAGTGTTTGATAGCGCACTCAGTATTACCGACAACTTTGAAGCATTAGAAGTTAAAGTTGAAGCCTTATACGCATTAACGGAGCTTACAGACCAAACCAAGCGTCTTGCCTGGATGAAAAAACCAGCCTTGGATTTTGAAGCCAGTGAAGATCCCTTTATTCGCTTAGCTGTGGCGATCCACGACACCAATATGGCTTTGGAAAAACGCGAAAAAATACTCGACGGCAAGCTATCATCTGCACGCCCAGAGTACATGAAAGCAATTATTGACTATTACAAGTCTAACAACTGGCCAGTTTACCCAGACGCAAACCGTACATTACGTATTACTTACGGCATGGTCGATGGTTATCTGTCTAAAGATGCCACCTACAAACAACCTTTTACTCGCCTAGAAGGTTTGCTAGCAAAACACACGGGTAAAGAACCTTATAATGTTCCCGCTAAATTGCTCGCAGCCATTAAATCTGGCGATCAGGGTGATCATCGTGTCACATCAGTATATAAACAGCAAAGCAACTGTCAGTTTATGTCGTGCCTAGACAAACCAGCAGATTTCAACTCGGTACCGGTTAACTTTTTATCCAGCGCAGACACCACAGGTGGCAACTCAGGCTCACCAGTATTTAATGGTAGAGGTGAACTTGTTGGACTTAATTTTGACTCAACCTACGAAGCCATTACTAAAGACTGGTTCTTTAACCCAACCATCACCCGCGCTGTCCACGTCGATATTCGTTACATTTTATGGATGATGGATAAAGTTGATCACGCTGATAACTTAATTAAAGAATTATCACTGACCAGAAACTCAGACATAGCAGAAGTAATCACGCCTACAAGCACAATCATAGCAACAGAAATGATATCGGAAATGCCAGTTGATGTTTCAGTAGAAGCGCAAACCGAAGCACTCGTTGAAGCCAATGCAGAAGTTACTGGAGGGCTGGCAACTGAAGCAACAGCCGAAGACACAACTGAAGTCGCTGCCGAAGCCGTAACTGAAGTAGTAGCCGAAGCGACAACTGAAACAGCAGCCGAAGCCGTAACTGAAGTAGTAGCAGAAGTAGTAGCAGAAGTAGTAGCAGAAGTAGTAGCTGAAGCGACAATTGAAGTGGCTGCCGAAGTGACAACTGAAGTAGCTGCCGAAGCCGCACCTGAAGCAGTAGTCGAAGCGACAACTGAAACAGCAGCCGAAGCGACAATTGAAGTAACTGCCGAAGCGACAACTGAAGCAGCTGCCGAAGCGACAACTGAAGCAGCTGCCGAAGCGACAACTGAAACAGCAGCCGAAGCGACAACTGAAACAGCAGCCGAAGCGACAACTGAAACAGTAGCTGAAACGACAACTGCAGTAGCTGCCGAAGCGACAACTGAAGCAGCTGCCGAAGCGACAACTGAAACAGCAGCCGAAGCGACAACTGAAACAGCAGCCGAAGCGACAACAGAAGCAGTAGCTGAAGCGACAACAAAAGTACCTGCCGAAGCCGCACCTGAAGCAGTAGTAGAAGCGACAACTGAAGCAGCTGCCGAGACTGTTGCTGCTACCGCTCAAACTGCCGAGCAAAAGAAAGCTGATACAGAAATATCGACAAGCAATGTCAAATCAAAAACAAAGCCCAAGATAGAGACTGAAACTGATAAAGTATCGAGTCAAGCAAGTGATGCTGAAGAAAAACAACGATCTGAAGTCGAATAATCATTAAATAATCTGTTTGGAATGAACATCAAAAGGTGTTCATTCCGATAGAACCCTAACGCCTTTCCAAGCAATACGAATATATTGTCATACTGCGTGAATTTAGTTTATTGATACATTCAATATTGGCAAAGATTGTTAATTATTTTTAGTTTAGAAGTTCACAGCTAAAGCTCATTCACAAAGCATTATCGGCTGAAAAGTAGGACCGGGTATATGCTGAGCAGTATAAATATCGCCCATAAAAAAACACCGCCCTGAGGCGGTGTTCTTTTATGGAGCTAAAGGTAATTAAGCTTCTGCAACAACAGACACTTTAACTACTGCTTTAACTTCAGCGTGTACTTGTACTTCAACTTCGAAGTCACCAGTAGTGCGTAAAGCACCTAAAGGTAGACGGACTTCAGATTTAGCAAGTGCTACGCCAGCTGCAGTAACTGCATCAGCGATATCACGGTTGCCAACTGAACCGAACAATTTACCTTCATCACCTGCTTTAGAAGCAATAACAACTGATTCTAATGCAGTTAATTTTTCAGCACGTGCAGTCGCTGTAGCTAATTCAGCAGCTAATTTAGCTTCTAATTCAGCACGACGAGCTTCAAATACTTCAGTGTTTGCTGCGTTTGCTACAACCGCTTTACCGTATGGTAAAAGGAAGTTACGAGCATAACCAGCTTTAACAGAAACCTGGTCGCCTAAGCTACCTAAGTTTGCAACTTTATCTAGCAGAATAACGTTCATTATCAAATCCTCTTTATTCGATTAGGAATTAATACTGCAATATTACTGATGTAAATCAGTATATGGCAGTAGAGAAAGATAACGAGCACGCTTGATAGCGCGAGCTAGTTGGCGTTGGTATTTAGCACTAGTACCAGTGATACGGCTAGGAACAATCTTGCCGCTTTCAGTGATGTAGTTCTTTAAAGTAACGATATCTTTGTAATCAATCTCTGCAACACCTTCAGCGGTGAAACGGCAGAACTTGCGACGACGGAAATAACGTGCCATTTTGACAGTCTCCTAAGTTTTCAATTCGACATTTTCAGCATGCAAAACTAAACGGTTTTGACCATTTCGTCCTTGTTGTAGTGAAAGAAACCCTTCTACTTCAACCTGCACACCTGCTTGTAATTTATCTGTTACGCTATTAAAGCGTGGACCACTTAATATCACCTGTATAATGCAGTATACGTTTCGTAATAACTCTGCTTCATATCGCTGTGATTTATGCTCTACCGTTATAACCGTATGGTTTATCCCGCTAGGGCTATTTAATCGTTTAGTGCGGGTAACCGTACCAAACAACGTTAAGTGATTATTCACAGAATAAATTATTCAGCGTTTTCTTCAGCGCTTTCTTCTTCATTGCTACGGTCATCAGAAGATGAACGACGTGAATCACGTTCGTCTCTTGCTTTAGCCATAGGAGAAGCTTCAGTAACGGCAACTTTAGTGCGCATTACCATGTTACGCAGAACAGCGTCGTTGAAACGGAAAGCTGTTTCTAACTCTTCGATAGACTCTGCAGATGCTTCTACGTTCAAAAGAACATAGTGAGCTTTATGTAGGTCTTGAATTGGGTATGCCAATTGACGACGGCCCCAATCTTCTAAACGGTGAATTGTACCGTTAGCAGCGGTGATAACACCGGTGTAACGCTCAATCATACCTGGGACTTGTTCACTTTGATCTGGGTGAACCATAAATACGATTTCGTAATGACGCATTTATTGCTCCTTACGGTTAAGTAGCCTCTTTTCTGGCTCAGTCAGACCAATGTGGAGGCAAGGAACGAATTAAAGTGACTGATTTGAGCGCGCGATAATACATAAACACAGACTGAAACTCAAGTAATAACTCTCTTTTCAGCAAACTTGATTGCAGGTATGATGTCGGCAGTCAAAAACCTTGCGTTTACGCCATCACAGAATAAAGCAATTTAATGATGACCATAAAAAAACGAGTTACCACATGCCTCCTCTTCTTATTGTCTGCTCCAGCATGGGCTTTAGTTCCACCCGATTACCAAGAACCGACAACGAGTTTTAATGCCGAGGTTGAAGCGGGTTTACAGCTAAACAGCGGTAACAACGAAACAAAAAACTTCAACGGCCGCACTTATTTAACGTATGACACGTTAAAAACTAAGCAAGAAGGAACCGTCAAAGTTTATTATGCCGCCGATGGCAGCGAGTCAACGGCAGAAAAGTATGAATTGTTTTTACAGTCTAACTACAAGTTACAACGCGGTTATGTATTCGGCCGTGGCGAATTAACTTGGAACGAATTTGGCTCTTACACCCGTATTACAACGATATCAAGCGGTTATGGTTTTGATTTAATCAAAAACAACCGCACTAAACTCAGCCTTGAAGCCGGCCCAGGTTACCGTTACGACCAACCACAAGCCAGTACCGAAGACCCTTATCCAGATGAAAACCGTGATGTCATTCTGCGTTCTGCTGCAAAATACAATGTAAAATTACAAGAATACACCAGCTTTAATGCTGATATAACGGCTGAAACCGGTTTAGACAATAATACATTAACCCTTGATATGAGTTATAAAAATACCTTTATTCAAGATTGGGCATTTAAAATTGGCATGAACATCAAGTACACTGAAGTCGTCCCTGAAGACAGTAAAAATACCGATACAGTAACGACTTTCAACTTGTTATATACGTTTCAATAATAATTCAACGTAAGTGAAATGAAGCGCAACAAGCCATTCATTCAGTAAGGTGTAAAGACCTTACTGAAACTTTCGAGGCGCAGTTATGGACAGCCCGCTACGCAGTTTTGCATCATTATATAGCACCACCTTTTTAATGGTGCTCGCCGCAGGTCTTCTCACCACGTACTTAGGTTTAAGCCTGACCAATATGGATGTGCCACAAATATGGATTGGCGGCATGATGTCGGCTTACTATATTGGCCTTGTGTGTGGCTCAAAAGTGGGCCATAAACTGATTGCACAAGTGGGTCACATCCGTGCCTTTGTTGCTTGTGCAGGAATTGTCACAGCCTCTGCGCTAGGTCATGCACTCATTGATAACTTAACCATATGGTTAATATTGCGCCTTGCTGTTGGCATGGGAATGATGTGTCAATATATGGTGCTAGAGAGCTGGCTAAACGAACAAGCAGAAACGAATCAGCGCGGTACGGTGTTTGCCAGCTACATGATTGTCTCCTACCTGGGGTTAATGGCGGGCCAGGGTGCAATTAGCTTATACCCAGAGCTTGGCATTGAACCACTGCTGTTAATCGCCATTTGTTTTGCATTGTGTATCGTGCCCATTTCAATTACACGTAGAATCCACCCGGAACCCCTCACACCTGCACCATTAAAAATGGGCCATTTTTGGCAACGTGCACCACAAGCATTGTCAACGGTTGCGCTAGGCAGCATGATAGTCGGTTGTTTTTATGGCTTAGCGCCTTCTTACGCCACCGCAAAAGGGATCGATCCTGAACATGTCGCGATGTACATGTCATGTACCATTTTCGCAGGCCTACTAGCACAATGGCCAATGGGTAAATTATCGGACATTATTTCGCGCAGCCTACTGATTAGAATTAATTGTGCGTTACTTGGTGTGCTGGTATTAATTATTACCATAGTGCCGTTTCATTCGGTTTACTCGCTGATACTCACCAGCTTGTTTGGTATTCTGGCTTTTACGTTATATCCATTAGCCACTGCGTTAGCCAACTCACGAGTCGAACAACATGAGCGTGTTGGTCTATCTGCCACGATATTGGTCACCTTTGGTATTGGTGCCAGTATTGGACCACTTATCGCATCAGGACTAATGCAAGCCATGGGCGACCAAATGCTCTACGGGTTTATGGCAATTTGCTCGTTTACCTTGCTTGGCAGACTCATTTGGGTTAATCAGCGCCAAAAAGCAGAACAGTTCTCTACGGGCGATTATGTCATGGCCGGTGGAGACTTAGTCAGTTCGCCATTAGCAGCGTCACTGGATCCAAGGGTGAATGTAGAAATGGTTAACGAACAGATGATTTATCCTGCTGATGATGCCTTTGATAGACTCGACGATAACATTGACGATGAGCAAGATGATGCAGAAGATAAGCCAGATTATAACTCAGCATATGCCAATGTAATGAACGACGACGAAACCATTGATAAAGAAGATGTTGATGATGAAGATGTTGATAACGAGATGAGCCGGCGCTAGCCGCGAAAACAAAAACGGCGATAATTATATTATCGCCGTTTTTGTCGTAGTGCTATCGCTAACAATTAAACTCGTTAACTGAGTTAAATTGGTAACTGAGGTACTAAGCGCCTAAACGCTGTCTTACTGCTTCAAATAAACAAACACCAGTCGCCACAGACACATTCAAGCTTGAAACACTGCCAGACATTGGGATAGACACTAATGAATCGCAGCTTTCGCGTGATAAGCGGCGTAAACCTTTATCTTCAGCACCCATAGCAATCGCTAACGGGCCGGTTAGATCAGCTTGATACACATTGCCATCAGCCTCACCTGCTGTTCCAACAATCCACACGCCTTTCTCTTGCAGATGGCGCATAGTGCGCGCCAAATTGGTTACCTGAAATAATGGAATTATTTCAGCGGCACCGCAAGCCACTTTACTCACGGTAGAGGTTAACCCTACTGAGTTGTCTTTCGGTACAATAACAGCATGGACACCTGCAGCATCGGCGTTACGTAGGCATGCTCCTAAATTATGTGGATCGGTCACACCGTCTAGTATCAGTAAAAATGGTACGTCAGTTTTATCTAATAATGCATCTAAATCATTTTCAGTTAATGGTTTAGTCGCTTTAACGCGGGCCACAATCCCCTGGTGCTGAGAGCTACCGGCTTTTTCATCTAACACTTTACGTGCAGCTCGTTGCAAAGTAGTGCCAAACTCTGAAGCAGTTTGAATTAATGGCATTAAACGTTCATCGTCACGGCCTTGTAATAACCACAACTCAATCACTCGCTCTGGGCTATTGGCTAATAAGGCTTGAACGGCATGAATGCCAAAAATAGTATCTTGTTTTTTCATTTAATTACTTTCTCTTGCTGCGCTTGGCAGGGGTTTTCTTTACTGTAGATTTAGCTTTGCCGGCATCAGACACACTGTCTTTAGCCGATGACTTTTTAGTGCTCGCAGGCTTTTTGGTGCCATTGGCTTTTGCGCCTGAACGACTTTTGCGTGCTTTCGGTTTATCCGATTTAGCATCTGCCTTACCACGAGCCGGTTTTGCACCTTCAAGATTAGCGCGCTCCCGTGCTGTCATGACTTTAGCGGTGCGCGGTTTTTTACCACTGCCTTTGCTGTTATCACCGACCATTAATAGATCAATTTGGCGGTCATCTAAATTAACAGCAGCAACCTTCACCGTTACTTCATCACCGACCTGATAAACCTGACGAGTATTCTCACCAATTAAACGCTGACGCATTTGATCAAATTGATAGTAATCACTGGCTAAGCTTGAAATATGCACCAAGCCATCAATAAATAATTCATTAAGGCGCACAAACAAACCAAAGCTGGTGACCGATGCGATGACCGCTTCAAAAGTATCACCGACATGGTCTTGCATGTATTCGCACTTCAGCCAGTCGCTCACATCGCGGGTGGCTTCATCAGCACGGCGCTCGGTGGTTGAACACTCTTCACCGAGTAAATCGAGTTCTTCAATCTGATAGAGGTAACCACCATCTTGAGTCCACTTATCGCTCACCTCGCCCTGCTCTTTTGCGAGTAAATACTTAATCACCCGATGTAAAATTAAATCAGGATAGCGACGAATTGGCGAAGTAAAATGCGAATAAGCCTCTAATGCTAAACCAAAATGGCCTTCATTATCAGGGCTATAAATAGCTTGGCGCATAGAGCGCAGTAACATCACCTGTATTAGCTCAAAGTCTGGACGATCTGCAATTTTCAACATGATGTTTTGGTAATCAGTAGGCGTGGGCTCTAAGCCACCATCCATACTTAGGCCGCGCTCAGCCAGAAACTCTTTAAAGTTTGCTAATTTTTGTTCAGATGGCGCTTCATGAACACGATATAACACTTCACCTTTGTGCTTTTTAACAAACTTAGCCGAGGCGACGTTGGCTAAAATCATACATTCTTCGATGATTTTATGTGCCTGGTTACGCCCTCTTGGCACAATTTTATCAATTTTACGTTGCTCATTGAAAATGAACTGCGTTTCCAATGTTTCAAACGCAATTGCGCCACGCTCTGCTCGGCGCTCATCGAGGGTAAGATACAGCGACTGCAAACATAATAAATGTGGAAATAATGCTTCGTGTTCAGGTGCAATCGGACCACCTTCAAGCATGTCAGCAACTTGCGTATAAGTAAAACGTGCATGCGAGTGCATCACCGCAGGATAAAACTTAGTGCCAGAAAGCTTACCCGCAGCAGAAATGGTCATCTCGGCAACCATGCATAAACGGTCGACATGCGGTTTTAACGAACATAAACCGTTAGAGATTTTTTCCGGCAGCATTGGGATAACTTGCGACGGGAAATACACTGAGTTACCACGAGCTCGCGCTTCTACATCGAGTGCAGAATCGGTTCTGACATAGTGACTAACATCAGCAATCGCGACCCATAAACGCCAGCCACCACTTGGTTTGGCTTCTGCATATACCGCATCGTCAAAGTCGCGCGCATCTTCACCGTCGATTGTTACAAGCGGCAAATGCCGTAAATCAACGCGGCCGAGTTTATCTTCTTCGGTGACTTCGTCAGGAATACGTTTAAGCTTTTTCTCGATAATTGCCGACCAGGTGTGCGGTAAATCGTAATTACGCAAAGCAATCTCGATTTCCATGCCCGGCGCCATGGTTTTACCCAACACTTCGGTCACTTTTGCCGCAGCTTTAACAAAGCGGCCAGGACGGCGGGTTAATTCAACCACAACAACGTCGCCAGCTCTAGCACCATTGCGATCGTTATTATCGATTAAAATTTCTTGTGTAATGCGGCGATCATCAGCAATCACAAACCCCATACCACCATCAACATGGTAGCGGCCAACGAGCGCTGCTGTGCGCTCTTGCACTAAACGGACAATGCGCGCCTCACGACGTCCACGACGATCAGTGCCGGCTTTTTGAGCCAATACTTTATCGCCATGGAAATACATCAGCATGTCACGGTTATTAATAAATAAGTCATCGCCGCCTTCATCTGGCTTAAAAAAGCCAAAGCCATCACGATGTCCAATAACACTACCAGACAACAAATCCATGCGCTCAGGTAAACCGTAGCTTTGGCCACGTGTAAAGACTAATTGGCCGTCGCGCTCCATAGCACGCAAGCGACGACGAAGCGCTTCTAATGGCTCTTCTTCGGTTATTTTTAGTGCTTCGGCTATTTTGTCGCGACTAACAGGAGACTTTTGCGCGCGCAAGTACTCTAAAATGTACTCACGGCTAGGAATAGGGTTGTCGTATTTATCTTGCTCTCTCTCAAAATGAGGATCGTTGATCATTCAATTTCCAAATAATTTGCTCCATACTGTGGAGCCTTAACGTTTGTACAGCTGAGGCTGCTTAGCCCTGGCCACTATGCTGGCGGGCATTTTTGCAGCTAACACCTGCAATAAAGACGAGGCCTTTTTCTGTTCGGCGTCGTTATCAAATATACTGTTATATAACCAGTGATAACCCATTTCGTAATCGGTCGGGCTACCATAACCTTCGCCAAATAAGCGAACTAACATCATTTTAGCGGCTAAATTACCATTAGCGGCTGCAGGCAATATATATTGCACTGCGCGATTAGGATCTTTCACCACTAGTTTACCGCGATAATAGTAATCCGCCAATTTTACCATGGCTTCAGAGCTACCTTGCTCTGCTGATGTCTGTAATAACATCATGCCGCGCGACGGATGCGTTTTTACGCAAACGCCATTAATTAACATTTCACCCCATAAAAATTGATATAAGGGTTGTTGTAAAACTTCAGCACGCGCCTCAATATCTTGCACTAATTGGCAATCATCGGCTTTAACACGCTGTAAATACTGGTTCGATTGAATAAGTGAAATCAGTTGCTGATCGCTATAAATATCGACAGCCTCAGTCAATGCAAATGCATGGGTTGAAATTAGGCTGAAAAGGACTAAAGATATACGCAACATAAGGATTCTCAATAACACGATGATGACTTATCCATCGGCAGTATAGCGCATTTCTTGAGTGTAACCCTCAGAGAAAAGACACGGAATGCGTGATACCACTTTATCTGAACACATAAAAAAGGCCGCTTATCGCGGCCTCTTAGTCTTACTTGAACGGATTAACCAAAATCATGGTTTCATTTCGGTCCGGACCAGTAGAGATTATATCAACAGGCGTTTCTAAAAGCTCTTCGATACGCTTGATATAATTGATTGCCGCTTCAGGCAATTGCTCAATTGAAGTGGCGCCGAAAGTAACTTCGCTCCAACCAGGCATGGTTTCATAAATGGGTTTAACTAGCTCGTAACCTTCAGCAGCTAAAGGAGTAACCTTTGATACTGTGCCATCCGGATATTCATAGCCAACACAAATTTTAACTTCTTTTAGGCCGTCTAAAACGTCTAATTTAGTTAAACAGAAACCGCTTACACTGTTGATTTGAACTGCACGGCGCATTGCCACTGCATCTAACCAACCAGGACGACGCTTACGACCGGTAGTAGCACCAAACTCTTGGCCTTTTTCACCGATATAATCACCGATTTCATTAGCAAGTTCTGTTGGGAACGGGCCAGCACCGACGCGGGTAGTATATGCTTTCATAATACCAAGCACGTAATCTAAGTGACGAGGACCAAAACCTGAACCGGTTGCCACGCCACCTGCTGTGGTATTTGATGAAGTTACAAATGGATATGTACCGTGGTCGATATCCAATAATGTACCTTGTGCGCCTTCAAATAAAATAGGCTCACCCGCTTTACGCGCAACATCTAGCATTTCTGTGACATCAGTACACATGCTTTTCAGATAATCAGCAATCGCTAATGCATCATCAAGCGTTTGCTGGTAATCAACTGCTTCAGCTTGGTAGTACTCAGTTAGCATAAAGTTATGATATTTCATAACCTCTTGTAACTTAGTCGCAAATAGTTCTGCATTAAACAAATCACCGATGCGCAAACCGCGACGAGAGACTTTGTCTTCATATGCAGGACCAATACCGCGGCCTGTTGTACCAATGGCTTTATTACCACGCGCTTTTTCGCGAGCGATATCAAGTGCACAATGGAATGGAAGAATAAGCGGACACGCTTCAGAAATCAGTAAACGCTCTTCGACAGGTACACCGCGACCTTTCAGCATGTTGATTTCTTTCATCAACGCATCAGGAGCAACAACCACACCATTACCGATAATGCATTTTACGTTATCACGTAAAATCCCTGACGGAATAAGATGAAGAACGGTTTTTTCACCATCAATTACCAAAGTATGACCGGCATTGTGGCCGCCTTGGTAACGAACTACGTATTTTGCCTGTTCTGTTAAAAGGTCGACAATCTTACCTTTGCCTTCGTCACCCCATTGAGTGCCGAGTACGACTACATTTTTGCCCATTATTAGCTGCAACGTCTTGTGGTATAAAATAGAATTTTAACAGATTTTAGGGGGTTATAGGCAAGTATTTTATTAAAAAATAATCAATAAAATGATCCCAGCAGTCACAAGACTTCCACCTAAGCGTCTGAGAACATTTTGCTTTTGTGTAGAAAGCTCAAATAAATATTTTTGCCATTTGTTTGGAAAAAGTAATGGCCCTAGCCCTTCAATAATTAAAACCAAGCCAAAAGCGGTCATTAGTAATTGTACACTCATGCTAAAAACCTCAAATAAATTAATATTGTCATTAACCAGTTATTCTACTGATATCGATTATGCGCTAAACGGTACAATTTATTATGTTTATTTTAGGCAATAAAAAACCCAGCAGATGCTGGGTTTTTTGAATCCAAAAAACGAATTAACGCTTAGAGAATTGTGGCTTACGACGTGCTTTACGTAGACCAACTTTCTTACGTTCAACTTTACGAGCATCACGGGTAACAAAACCAGCGGTACGTAGAGTAGGACGTAAAGCTTCATCTAGTTGCATAAGTGCACGAGTAATACCGTGACGAATTGCACCAGCTTGGCCAGTAGTACCACCGCCCTTAACAGTTACGTAGATGTCTAACTTTTCAGTCATTTCAACTAACTCTAATGGTTGACGAACAACCATACGAGCAGTTTCACGACCAAAATATACATCTAAAGGACGTTGGTTTACGATGATATTGCCACTACCTGCTTTAGCGAAAACGCGAGCTGTAGATGTTTTGCGACGGCCAGTGCCGTAGTACTGAGTTGCAGACATTTGCTTACTCCTCCCGTTTAGATATCAAGAACTTGTGGTTGTTGTGCAGCATGGTTATGTTCTGTGCCAGCGTAAACTTTAAGTTTACGGAACATAGCACGGCCCAAAGGACCTTTTGGTAACATACCCTTAACTGCTTTCTCGATGATCATTTCAGGCTTATGAGCTTGAAGCTTCTCAAAGCTGATTTGCTTAATGCCACCAATGAAGCCTGAATGAGAGTAGTAAATCTTACCAGCAGCTTTGTTACCAGTTACAGTCACTTTTTCAGCATTGATAACGATGATATAATCACCAGTGTCAACGTGTGGAGTGTATTCTGGCTTATGCTTGCCACGTAAGCGAGTTGCGATTTCAGTTGCGATACGACCCAAAGTTTTGCCTTCAGCGTCAACAACAAACCAGTCACGAGTTACAGTTTCTGGTGTAGCAGTAAAAGTCTTCATTATTACAAAAACCCAAAGTTAATTTTCTGTCTCACATGCTGACTGCCGATTGCAATCAACACAAAATTACCGATTCTTGCCCCTTCGAGCACGAATATTGGTTTCTAACTTCCGCCCAAATTGGCGGATTAACGCGGGCAGGGCGCAGATTATACGCAAAGAGAATCAAAAGATCACCTGCTTTTTTATAATTTTTATAATAAATTATGCCAATAAACTCGCTAAGTCCTTAGCTGCTGAGTAAATAGGTGCAGCGGCTTTTTATGGCAAATGTTCTAATGCTAAATAATCTCTCGATTGCATTTCGATTAAGCGTGACCGACAACGTCTAAACTCAAAGGTTAATTGACCATCGGTATAAATATCTTCGAGTTCTGTTTGAGCCGATACAATCAGTTTGACATTGCGCTCATAGAACTCATCGACCATGGCTAAAAATCGTCTGGCGATATCGTCACCCGTTTGCTGCGCGCCCATTTGTTCAATACCACTGAGCAGGACGGTGTGATAAAGGCATGCAATTTCCATATAATCACGCTGCGAACGCGGTCCATCACACAAGTCCCTAAAGTTAATCAGCAGTACACCTTGCGACTGTTGACGAATCGTAATCGCTCTACCATCAATATCAATCGCCGCGGTTTGCACTTCTGACTCTGGCGCTAACTGGGCAAAATAATGCAGTAAGTTGATGTCTGCTTGCTCATCTAGCGGACAGTGGTATATTTCGGCTTGCTCTAAAGTGCGTAAGCGGTAATCAATACCTGAATCAACATTGAGAATTTCACAGTGTTGATTTATCAATGCTATCGCAGGTAAAAAACGCGCTCGCTGTAAGCCATTTTTATACAGTTCATCAGGAATAATATTTGAGGTTGCTACTAGCGCAACGCCTTGTTTAAACAATTCTTGGAATAAGGTGCCCAGCAACATTGCGTCTGTAATATCAGAGACAAAAAACTCATCAAAACAAATCACCTGATACTGGCCAGCCATTTTTTTTGCGATGCTGACTAGCGGATCTTGGACACCTTTTAGGCCGTCAAGATCATGATGTATCTGGTGCATAAAGCGATGAAAGTGCGCCCGCAGTTTTCGCTCGCCAGGTAAAGCATCGTAAAACGTATCCATGAGATAGGTTTTCCCGCGCCCAACCCCACCCCACAAATACAGGCCTTTAACCGGAGCAGGTTTGGCTTTTACACCTACAGCTGAAAATAACTTAGACAATCCCGACGCGGGTTTATTTGCGTTAGCCAGCTCATCATAAACTCGTTGTAATGATTTTACCGCCTGCTCTTGTGCGGCATCATGTGAAAAATCATCTCGGGTAAGGTCTTGCTGATAATGCTGCCAAGGAGTTAACTGCGACACGATTACGACTCTCTTACATCAAATAATTGGTGCGATAATAACATTAAATATTCAATACGAGTAACCAACATAAACGATCAAATTAAGCTTTGTTAATCAAAATGGAACTAACGTTTAGCGCTAAACTCTGAATAATTAACGCATCCTTACCGATTATATTTACCGCGAATAAAGCGGCATGCTTATTAACAAGCGACACAAACAATCGGCATTACACCAACCCAATTGATTAACGATATTTAACTTTGAATTCATGCTTTCAAACCACATATTTTATGTATCTAAATTGAATGCATCTAGGAGCTACCTATACATGAAGACCAAACTAAGCTTACTTTCTGCAGCATTATTAACCGCATCGTTAACGATGTTTCCAGCCGTTTCTCAAGCCGCTATCCCACAATCGGTTGATGGCCAGGCAATGCCAAGCCTTGCGCCAATGTTAGAGCGCACGACACCTGCTGTGGTATCGGTTGCAGTATCAGGCACACAAGTATCAAAACAACGTGTACCAGATGTGTTTCGTTATTTTTTCGGACCTAATGCTCCACAAGAACAAGTGCAAGAGCGCCCTTTTAGAGGCTTAGGCTCAGGGGTCATTATTGATGCAGCGAAGGGATATATTATCACTAACAACCACGTCATTAATGGTGCTGATGATATTCAAATTGGCTTACATGACGGCCGAGAAGTAAAGGCTAAGTTAATTGGTGCTGATAAAGAGTCTGACATCGCATTATTGCAAATTGAAGCCAAAAATCTCACCGAAATCCGTCAAACAGATTCAGATAATATTCGCGTAGGTGATTTTGCTGTCGCCATCGGAAATCCATTCGGTTTAGGGCAAACCGTCACCTCGGGTATTGTCAGCGCATTAGGCCGCAGTGGTTTAGGCATTGAAATGCTAGAAAACTTTATTCAAACAGATGCGGCGATTAATAGTGGTAACTCTGGCGGCGCATTAGTCAATTTGAAAGGCGAACTCATTGGTATTAACACGGCCATTGTCGCTCCTAATGGCGGCAATGTCGGCATCGGTTTTGCGATACCAGCCAATATGGTTAACAACCTCGTTGAGCAAATCATCGAGCACGGTGAGGTGCGCCGCGGTGTATTAGGTGTTTCTGGCCGTGATCTTGATAATGAACTGGCCAAAGCGTTTGGCCTAGACACGCAACATGGTGGTTTTGTTAACGAAGTCATGCCAAAGAGTGCGGCAGACAAAGCTGGCCTAAAAGCCGGTGATATTATTGTTAGCCTTAATGGCCGCAGTATTAAAACCTTCCAAGAATTGCGTGCCAAAGTGGCTACCATGGGCGCGGGCGCAGAAGTTGAGTTTGGGATTATTCGTGACGGTGACAAGAAAACCATTAAAGCCACTTTAGGAGAAGCAGATAAGGTAGAAGCTGAAGCAGGTAATGTACACCCTATGTTACAAGGTGCAACATTAGAAGACAGCAAAAAAGGCATTGAGATCACTGATATTGCCCAGGGTTCACCTGCTGCAATGAGTGGCTTACAAAAAGGTGATTTAATTGTCGGCTTAAACCGCAGTAAAATTTCAAGTTTAAAAGTATTAAAAGAAACCCTGAAAGAAACCCAAAGTTCAGTGGCATTAAAAATACTTCGCGACAATAACCTACTCTACCTAGTGTTACGTTAGTTTTAATCAACGACCGCAATGTTGCACGCACGTTTCGGTATACAGTCATTAACTATCAAGGTGTTAATGACTGTGATATGACTTGAATAATTAAGCATCGGTTCCAGTTTGGTCGATGCTTAATTTTTTGAGCTATGTTAATATAAAGTTCATTTTTTTCAACAAATCCCAGGCCATGAATTTTAAAGACACATGCATCTATATAGTTAAAGCTGCGGTATTTGGCCTGATCATGGCAGCTGTTTTTTTAGTGATAACCTCAGTTTTACCCAATAATTCCCTAAATAGTGGTTTATCAACGGTGCACAATGGCGGTTCAGAACTGTCGTTTGCCAAAGCGGTTCGCCGTGCAGCACCCGCCGTCGCCAATATTTACAGTCTAAGCATTGATCAGCGTAATCCATTAAATTCAAGTTCACTACAGGGCTTAGGCTCTGGGGTTATTATGAGTAAAGATGGTTACGTGCTGACCAATTATCATGTAATCAAAAAAGCCGATGAAATTGTTATTGCGCTGCAAGACGGCCGTAAATTTACCGCTGAAGTAGTCGGTTCAGATCCCGTCACTGACTTAGCCGTGCTCAAAATCGAAGGTGACAACTTACCGATTGTGCCTTTTAATCTTTATAATCCCGCTCAAGTTGGTGACGTGGTATTGGCCATTGGCAATCCATACAATATTGGTCAAACTATCACTCAAGGCATTATCAGTGCGACAGGCCGTAACGGCTTAAGTTCAGGGTATTTAGACTTTTTACAAACAGATGCGGCAATTAATGCTGGTAACTCTGGCGGGGCATTAATTGATACTAGCGGTGAGTTAATCGGTATCAATACCGCTGCATTTCAGGTTGGCGGTGATAACGGTGGTAATGGGATTAGTTTTGCTATTCCGATTAAACTAGCTCACAGCATTATGGATAAATTAATTAAACATGGCCGCGTTATCCGTGGTGCCTTAGGAATTTCTGGTGAGCCATTAAATCCTGTGGTGGCGCAAATTCTTAACTTACCTGATTTAAAAGGCGTATTAGTGACCGGTATTGATCCCGATGGTCCTGCCGCCCGCGCTCGTTTAGCCCCACGAGATGTGATTACTCAATATAATGAAGAAGATGTACCCGGGGTTGAAATGCTACTCGACCGCATTGCTGAAACCACTCCTGGTACAAAAGTGAATATGACAATTATTCGTGAAGGGAAAAAACAAACTTTACCCGTTATCATTGCCGAGAAAGCTAACGAACCGGAATAATTGCAACCATTGCCCGAGCAATAAAAAAGCCATTCAACTTTTCAGTGAATGGCTTTTTTGTGGCATTTTTTTAGTTCTGTACAGCAATGGAACCTGTTACTTCACACGAACGACTTCAGCGCCCAGACCTTGGAACTTAGCTTCAATATGCTCATAACCGCGGTCGAGATGATAAATACGATCAACCGTAGTGATACCGTCAGCCATTAATCCTGCAATCACTAGACTCGCAGAGGCTCGCAAGTCAGTTGCCATCACTTGAGCACCGTTTAAACGTTCAATACCATGAATAATACAGGTATTGCCTTCAAGCTCAATATTGGCACCCATACGGCTCATTTCTGGCACATGCATAAAGCGATTTTCAAAAATCGTTTCAGTCACACGGCCCGTGCCTTCAGCTAGCGCATTTAATACACAGAACTGTGCTTGCATGTCTGTCGGAAAAGCAGGGTAAGGTGCCGTTTTAATATTCACAGCTTTTGGACGTTTGCCGTGCATATCAAGCTCAATCCAATCTTCACCCGTGGTAATCGTCGCGCCAGCATCCTCAAGCTTAGAAAGCACGGCCTCTAGTGCACTTGGGTCTGCAGACACACAACGAATTTTACCGCGAGTCACGGCTGCAGCAACCAGGAAAGAACCGGTTTCAATGCGGTCTGGCATTACGCGGTATTCACACCCCGATAAACGCTCAACACCTTCAATTTTTAACGTTGCTGTGCCTATGCCAGTAATTTTAGCGCCCATAGCAATTAAGCAATTGGCTAAATCGGTCACTTCAGGCTCGCGGGCAGCATTTTCAATGACGGTGGTACCGTCTGCCAATGCCGCTGCCATTAATAAGTTTTCTGTGGCGCCAACGCTGACCATATCCATAAAGATATGTGCACCTTTAAGACGACCATCAACACGCGCTTTAATGTAACCTTCTTTGACTTCAATTTTAGCGCCCATAAGCTCTAAACCGTGTAAATGAAGGTTAACCGGGCGAGCACCAATAGCACAACCGCCTGGTAAAGAGACGTCTGCAGTACCATAACGGGCCAATAATGGTCCTAAAATAAGGATTGAAGCACGCATGGTTTTGACTAGGTCATACGGTGCGCAATACTCATTTAAGTTGGTCGTAGAAATACGAACACGACTCCCCTCTAGTTGCTCAACCTCTGCGCCGAGACAGCGTAAAAGCTCACAACTAGTGTTGACGTCACGTAAATTAGGCACGTTTGAAACAATAAAATCTGTTTCAGCTAAGACGCCAGCCATTAAAATAGGCAAGGCGGCATTTTTTGCGCCAGAGATCACGACTTCACCAGCAAGCGGTTTGCTGGCTATAATTGTTAATTTATCCACTGTGAATCTCAGTACTTACATGTTGAAAAGTTTTTCACGCTTCCACTGGGTCGGCGTAAATGTTTTGATAGTGAGTGCGTGTAATTCGCCACTGGCAATTTGCTCTGACAATGGAGCATAAATCGCTTGTTGTTGCTTTACTCGGCTCAGGCCATCAAAGCACTCACCCACAGCAACCACTTTATAATGGCTTCCGTCTGACGTTACGTGGGCTTCTGTCAACGACAATGCCTCTGTCAAAATTTGTTCAATAACTTTGCAATCCATGAAATCTATTACCTTTACTTATAAAACTCTTGTTTATAAAACTCATGTTTATAAAACTCATGCTTATAAAACTCATGCTTATAAACCTAATATTTATCAGACTATTACTTATCGAACGAATACATACCGAGCTGGCCTGTTGTATAACTGATTATCTAGCCGTGAAGGTTATGCAATAATCATTACTGAACAACTAAGCTTTGCCAAAAAAAGCATCTAAGTCATATAGCTCTATCATTTTGATGAGCTGCTCACTGGGGTTAACCAGTTGGCGAGTTACGCTTGGCTGTTGATTACTAGCATGATTTAATCTAACAAATGCCAGCAGTAATGCTACCCCAGCACTGTCAACGTATTCTAAGGCGGCCAAGTCTATCACTTGGGTTGAAGCAGTAAACAACTCTTGGCGTTTTGGCCATAATTGTTTCACTTCAACCTGGGTTAAACGGCCGCTAATAAAGCATTGCTGCTCTTGTTGATTAAAGGTAATCACGCTGCAGCGGCTTCTTTAGCTGGTTGACGATCAATTTTTTGCTTGGTTTTGTCATTTAGCATTGAAATCACGGCTTCAATGCCCTGTTGACGGATCAAGTTAGAAATTTCAGACTGTTTAGAGGCAAGTAAACTCACGCCTTCGGCCACTAAATCAAATGCTTTCCAGGTGTTGTCTTTTAAACGACGTGCTTTAAATTGAATCTTGATAGGTGGGCGACCTTTTTCAATAATTTGCACATTAATTTCAACAATTTTTTCTTCGCTGAAATCACTCGCAGGATCAAACTCAACCGCCTGGTCTGTGTATTCTGTTAACGCTTGCGCATAGGTGGCCACTAAATACCCTTCAAATGCTTCAACAAAACGATCACGCTGATCTGGCGTAGTATCACGTAAATACTGCCCCATCACTTTGTATGCAGCATATTTATAATCCACGTATGGCATCAATTCTTCGTTAACAATCACCTTAAGGTGACTTAAATCAGCGTCAATCATTGCTCTGTCTGTTTTAAAACGATCAAAGGTTTTATTGGCAACTTGTTTGATCATCACATATGGATTTGCGGTATCGATATCGTCATTGGCCGCTATCGCTGCAGAGCTTATTAGCGCACCGCCCACCAAACATAACGCAATAACACGACTAAAAAGTGCTTTCATTATAGAGCTCCTATTTATCTTTAGACGACATACTGTATAAAAGCTGACCAATTAAATCTTCTAGAATCAATGCGCCACGCGTGTCGTGGACTTTATCGCCATTCGCAAGCATGGCAATATCATCATCCATAAAGCCTGGGGTTAGGCCAATAAATTGCTCACCTAATAAACCTGAAGTCAAAATAGCTAAACTACTGGTTTCAGGAAACTGATCGTAACGCTTATCCATGGTCAATGTGACCACAGGGATCAACTTACGGGTATCAAGAGTAATGTCTGTCACTCGCCCCACGACCACACCACCGACTTTCACCGGAGATCGAACTTTTAAGCCACCAATGTTATTAAACTCGGCCACTAATGTGTAAGTTTGGTCATTTGATTGGACTTCAACATTGGCAACCTTAAATACCAACCCACAAAAGGCCAACAAACCTGACAATAAAAACACGCCTACTAGTAACTCAATTTTCCGTGTCAACATACTCTTAAACCACTTCAATTAAACTAAACAATGAAAAAACCTTAATTTCCGAACATGATTGCGGTTAGCAAAAAGTCCAGCGCTAAAACAGCTAAACTGGCCTGCACAACGGTAGATGTTGTTGCACGGCTAATGCCTTCTGGATTCGGTTGCACTTCATAACCTCTGTATAAGGCTATCCAAGTGACCACAACGCCAAAAATCACACTTTTAATCAAGCTATTAACAATATCTTGCTCCCACTCTACCGATGCTTGAAGAATAGACCAAAACGCACCACTATCGATACCTTTCCATTCAACACCCACCAGGTGACCGCCAAAAATGCCCACAAGGCTGAACATTAATGCAAGCAAAGGCATACTGATGACCCCAGCCCAAAATCGCGGTGCGATAATTTGCCTTAGTGGATCAATGGCCATCATTTCTAAACTCGATAGCTGTTCAGTGGATTTCATTAGACCGATTTCTGCTGTGAGTGCAGAACCGGCACGACCAGCAAACAACAGCGCAGCAACCACCGGACCCAATTCACGTAGTAAACTCAGCGCGACCATTGGGCCTAAGCTTTCTTCAGTGCCAAAACCAACAAGAATGTTGTATCCCTGCAATGCCAGCACCATACCAATAAATAAACCCGATACCAGTATGATTACCATCGAACGAACACCAAGCACATAAATTTGCTTGGTCAGTAACGGCAAACCTTTTTTGATATTAGGCACTCGAACAATAGCCCCCCACAGCATTAAGCCTGCTCGGCCGAGGCCTGACACCATTTTTAGTGCGTATTTGCCGATGCCGGCAATCTTATCAATTACGCCCACGCAATAACTCCTCTTGATAATCCTCGGCAGGATAATGAAATGGCACCGGACCATCTGGTGCGCCTTGGATAAACTGAATTAATTGCGGGTTATCAGACAAACGAAGTTGCTCTGGTGTTCCGTGTGCAATAACTTTTTTCTCTGCAATGACGTAAACGTAATCAGCAATACCTAACACTTCATCTACATCGTGCGATACCACAACTGAGGTGAGCTTTAAGGTATCTGAAAGCTCACGAATTAATTTCACCAGCATCCCCATCGAAATCGGGTCTTGCCCAGCAAAAGGCTCATCATACAAAATCATTTCAGGCTCAAGTGCAATAGCTCGCGCCAATGCTGCTCGGCGTTGCATACCGCCAGACAATTCGTTTGGCATTAAATATGCTGCGCCACGTAAACCTACCGCTTGCAGTTTCATTAATACAATCGAGCGAATAATCTCTTCAGGTAATCCTGAATGCTCGCGTAATGCAAATGCGACGTTATCGAATACATTAAGGTCGGTAAACATAGCACCACTTTGAAACAACATACTCATACGCTTGCGCAGCTCAAAGAGTTCTTCGCGCTTTAACTTATGAACATCATGGCCATCAAATAAAATTTGGCCACTGTCAGGTCTGAGTTGCCCACCAATCAATTTTAATAAGGTAGTTTTACCTATCCCACTTGGGCCCATAATGGCCGTCACTTTACCTTTGGGTATCGTGAGCGAAATATCTTTATAGATCACTCGCGAACCATGGCTAAACGCCAAATGGTTTATTTCGACCAAAGGGGAATTATTTGATTTACTCATATCAGGCATCGGTGTTGAGGAGATAACAACCTTCCTTAGAAAAAGATGAAGCGCAAATTGTACTGTAATTGTCCATTAAGCTACAACTATATCCATATAACCAATGCTCATTGTTAATACAATTATTGTGCAATGCTTTCAATTTAGTGAAAATCCAGCGAAAATGCCCGCTAATTATTTACCATCATAGGAATCACATGCTAGTTAATATCCTAATGTTAATTGCAGGCCTGGCTGTATTAGTGTGGAGTGCGGATCGATTTGTATACGGAGCGGCGGCATTTGCACGTAATTTAGGCTTGCCACCCATGTTGATTGGACTGACTATCGTCGCGATGGGTAGCTCTGCTCCGGAAATGTTCGTAGCGGCAACCGCTTCAATGGACGGCATGCGTGATACGGCTATCGGTAATGTTTTAGGCTCAAACATTGCCAATATTACCTTAATTTTAGGATTAACAGCATTATTAGGTGCGATTAGCGTCGGCTCCCAAACACTTAAGCGTGAAATACCATTGATGTTAGCCGCCACCGTTTTTGCTGGTTATGCGCTACATGATGGCTTGTTAACTCGTGCTGAAGGTATCATGCTTGCGATATTGTTTTTCGCATTAATGGGTTATTTCATTTGGCAAGCGACTCACAATAAAACCCCAGATGCCTTAGATGATGATCTTGAATCTGAGATCCCTAAAAACGTCCCCACCTTTCATGCTATCATTTGGCTTATAGTTGGTATTATATTACTCCCACTATCAGCAGGTTGGATGGTTGATGGCGCTGTTGGAATTGCTAAATTTTACGGGCTATCAGATTTAGTCATTGGTTTAACCATTATTGCTGTGGGTACCAGCTTGCCAGAACTTGCCGCCTGCGTTGCAGGCGTATTAAAAAAAGAAGATGATTTAGCGATAGGCAATATTGTTGGGTCAAACTTATTTAATATTTTAGCCGTGCTTGCCATACCGGGATTGATTTCACCAGGTGAGATAGATGCACAAGCCAGTGGTAGAGATTTTTACATGGTTTTAGGCACAAGTGCAGCGTTAGCTGTTTTAGTGTTATCTAGTGGCGCCAAAAAGCAACTTACCCGTTGGCATGGCGTCCTATTATTAATCACCTTTATTGCGTACCAAATTGTTGTATTTCAATCACATTAAGTTGGAGCGTAAAGGTTAAGCATTAAGCTAAAAGAGAGAGACACATGGTAGATCAAACTCAGTTTCGCCAATGGGGCCGCAAAGTCATCGATATTGAAAAAGCGGCATTAGATAATTTATATCAATATGTTGACTCAGTAGAGTTTGGTCAGGCTTGCGAACTGATTATGCAATGCAAGGGCAAAGTCATTGTCATGGGCATGGGTAAATCAGGTCATATTGGCAATAAAATATCGGCCACATTTGCCAGTACAGGCACACCAGCCTTTTTTGTCCACCCAGGTGAAGCTAGCCATGGAGATTTAGGCGCACTCGATAAAAATGACATTGTGCTTGCCATCTCCAACTCTGGCGAATCAAGTGAAATCCTGACCTTATTGCCTGTGATTCAACGCATGGGCGTTCCGGTCATCGCGATAACAGGAAAACCTGAGTCAAACATGGCAAGGCTCTCAAAAATTCATCTTTGTATTCAGGTACAGGAAGAAGCTTGCCCGCTTGGATTAGCACCAACCTCAAGTACCACCGCGACCTTGGCAATGGGTGATGCGCTCGCCATTGCGTTATTGCAAGCAAAAGGATTTACCCGGGACGATTTTGCTCTATCGCATCCAGGCGGTTCATTGGGCCGTAAATTATTATTAAAAGTAGAAGATGTTATGCATCAAGGCGAAAGCTTACCGAGTGTCAGCGATGACATCTGCATTACTGAAGCACTGTACGAAATATCGAAAAAAGGCCTTGGCATGACCGCGGTTGTCGATAAAAGCAATACTCTAGTCGGTATTTTCACGGATGGCGATTTACGCCGTATTATCGATGCTGAAGTTAATTTACGCACGACACCTATTTCGCAAGTGATGACCAAAAATTGTGTCACTAGCCCTAGCGGTATTTTAGCGGCACAAGCACTGCAAATCATGGAAGAACGAAATATTAACGGACTGATTGTCGTTAACCCACAACATCAACCGATCGGCGCGCTAAATATGCTCGATATGGTTAAAGCAGGAGTTATTTAATCATGTCAGACACAACCACTCACTCAGGTTTTTACGGCCCAATCAGCGACGATATTTGGCAACGCGCTAAAAAAATTAAATTGCTCATTTGCGATGTTGATGGCGTATTTTCTGACGGCCGAATTTACCTTAGTAATGCCGGCGAAGAGTTAAAAGCTTTCCATACACGTGATGGTTATGGCGTACGCTCAGTCCTCACAAGTGGCATTCATGTTGCGGTGATAACGGGCCGAAAATCCAAAATCGTTGAAACTCGCATGACCGCTCTGGGGGTAAAACATATTTACCAAGGTATCGACAATAAATTTGAACCCTTTGAGGCGTTATTGTCTTTGTACAATGTCACCCCTGACGAAGTGGCTTACATTGGCGATGACATGGTTGATTTACCCGTAATGAAAGCCGTTGGTCTGGCGGTTTGTGTGGCCGACGGTCACCCATTTGTCAAACAACATTGCCATATGACTACCAGTATCAATGGTGGCCATGGTGCCCTTCGCGAGCTCACTGATTTACTGCTTTTAAGCCAGGATAAATTTGCCAGTGCCCACGGTATGAGTATATGAATAGAGTCACCGTCGCGATTGCCGCATTCTTTGGCCTTGCCCTTGTGTTGTATTGGCAAGCTCAAGTAAAGCGCAGTGAAATGGAAGCAGTAAAAGTAGTCGGTATTGAACGACCAGACTTTATCGCCGATGACTTACGCACCACCGAATATAATGAAAAAGGATTAATTGCCAGTAAAGTTACCGCAAAGCATATGGAACATTATGCATCAAGCGATATCACCCACTTTACTGAACCCGTGTACTTAATTTACTCAGACAATAGCCAAGCACAATGGCAACTTAGTGCCGACAATGGCCAATTAAATAAACAGAGTAATAAAGTCAGCTTAGAAAATAATGTTATTATCGATGCAATTGATATTGAAGAACCTTTACAGTCTGTGACCACGCAAGCTGTAACCCTTGATTTATCGACCATGATAGGCAGTTCACAAGAGATGGTGTATATCAAAGGTAAAGGGTTTATGATTCAAGGTTTAGGCTTGCATGCTGACTTAAATACGCAAAAATTATCGCTACTCAGTAAAGTAGAAGGAACATATGAGTCACAATAATCGACATCCTCGCGCCAATGCCGCATTACTATTAAGTGGCTTACTTTGCTTGCTGAGCATTCCCGCAATGGCAAAACAAGGTGATCTCAAACAAGAATTGAAAATTGCTGCTGTAAGCCAGTCTGCTGACATTAAAAACAATCAAATTGTCTTCAATGGCCCCGTCACTATTGTACAGGGTACCATCAATATTAATGCCGACGAACTGCGCGCATTTACCCCTGAAAATAGCGTGTCAAAACGACTCATCGCAACGGGTAAACCCGCAACATTTTCTCAAGAACTCGACGACGGTAATATTGGTACTGCCAGCGCTAACGAAATCAGTTACGACCTCGCTACAACCACGCTGACATTAACCGGTAACGCTAAACTAGACCAGGCTGGCAGCCAGGTCACGGGTAACCTGATTAAGTACAATATTAAAGCCCAAGAGTTAATAGCTGAAAGCACAGGTAAAGGCCAAGATCGTGTCATCACGATTATTCAGCCAGAAAATTTCCAGGACGAGTCAGCACCCAAGCAAAAGCTGCCTGAGATCCCAGTCAACAAGCAGATCAAACCATGAGCCAAATTACCTTAACAGCTGAAAACCTAGCCAAAAGTTATAAAGCGCGTCAAGTCGTAAAAGACGTCAGCTTAACTGTAAAAACGGGGCAGATTGTCGGTTTACTTGGCCCTAATGGTGCCGGTAAAACAACTACGTTTTACATGGTTGTCGGTTTAGTTAAAAGCGATAAAGGCCGTATCTTAATTGATAACGACGACCTCACCGCCGATCCAATGCATCTTAGAGCGCGTAAAGGCATTGGCTACTTACCACAAGAAGCTAGTATTTTTCGTAAACTCACCGTGCACGACAATATTATGGCAGTGTTGCAAACTCGCAAAGAGCTCAGTAATGACGAGCGCATTGAGCAGCTGCAGCATTTACTCGAAGAGTTTCACATTACCCACATTCGCGACAGCCAGGGTATGTCATTGTCTGGTGGAGAACGTCGCCGAGTCGAAATTGCGCGTGCACTGGCGGCCAATCCAAAGTTTATTTTACTTGATGAGCCTTTTGCAGGTGTTGACCCAATTTCAGTTATCGACATTAAAAAAATTATTCAACAGCTAAAAAGTCGTGGGTTAGGGGTACTGATCACCGACCACAATGTTCGTGAAACACTCGATGTTTGTGAAAGAGCCTATATTGTAAGCCAGGGCAATTTAATTGCTGAAGGTACGCCTGAAGAGATCTTGAGCAATCAACAAGTTCGAGCAGTGTACTTAGGTGAACAATTCAAGCTATAGTTAGCCTATCTACTTCATCTCATTGAACGATACCTAAACAGTGCTAAACATCATTGACGTACGTGACAATCCATTACATTTTTTCGAGATTGTTATTTTTATGGAAATCATCTAGGGATAAGCGGTAAATGAAAGCGTCACTCCAACTTAAAATGGGTCAGCACCTTACGATGACCCCACAATTGCAGCAAGCCATCCGCTTGCTGCAGTTATCTTCATTGGAGCTACAGCAAGAAATCCAACAAGCACTGGACTCTAATCCATTACTTGAAATAGAAGATGAATTTTCTCAAGCTAAAGACCCATTAAAAGAAAGTCGCGATCAATCAGACACCGATTTCAGTGACAACAGCAATGTGAGTGTCGAAAAAGATACTTCAACTGTCGACACCACCGAATCCATCAGTAAAGAAACCATGGACGACATGCCCATGGACACCACCTGGGATGAAGTCTACACCGCCTCACCGATGTCAGGTTCTGGCAGTGCCAGCATGCGCGACGATGATATGCCTTTTCAAGGGGAAACCACTGAAGGCTTGTATGAGCACCTTGAGTGGCAAAAAAACTTAACTCCGTTTTCTGAGACCGATCTTGCCATCGCAACAGCCATTATTGATGCAATTGATGAACGCGGCTATCTCACTCAAAGCACCGAAGAAATATTAGAAGCGATGGGCGATGAAAGCGTTGAACTTGATGAGGTTCAAGCGGTATTAAAGCGAATTCAGCATTTTGATCCTGTTGGTGTTGCAGCACGTGACTTAAGCGAATGTCTACTCATCCAATTAGCTCAATACGCTAGTGACACGCCGCATATTGACAATGCGCGAATGCTCATTAAAGACTATTTGGATTTAATTGCTGGGCGCGACTTTAGATTGTTAATGCGTAAAACTCGCCTAAAAGAGGATGAATTACGCGATGCCATAACCTTAATTCAGTCTCTTAACCCACGCCCAGGGCTATTGATCACCGCGACCGATGACGAATACGTGATCCCAGATGTCACCGTGTTTAAAAAGAATGGCCGCTGGGTGGTTGAATTAAACCCAGATAACATGCCTAAAATTGGGGTTAATCAACAATATGCCGCTATGGCACGTAGCAGTAAAAACCCATCTGACACGCAATTTATTCGCGGGCATTTACAAGAAGCAAAGTGGTTTATCAAAAGCCTTGAGAGCCGTAACGATACCCTGTTAAAAGTAGCCCATTGCATTGTGCAATTTCAGCAGGGCTTTTTTGAATATGGCGAAGAAGCCATGAAACCTATGGTACTCAACGACATTGCAGAAGCGGTAGAAATGCACGAATCGACCATTTCGCGCGTGACCACCCAAAAATACATGCACACCCCGCGAGGACTATTTGAACTAAAATACTTTTTCTCTAGTCATGTCAGCACTGACGATGGCGGAGAATGTTCATCAACAGCAATCCGCGCATTTATTAAAAAGTTGGTTGCTGCTGAAAATCAGAAAAAGCCGCTTAGCGACAGCAAAATGGCGCAACTGCTGGCCGAACAGGGCATAAACGTTGCTCGTCGTACGATTGCAAAATACCGTGAGGCAATGCTGATCCCACCCTCAAACCAACGTAAGAGTTTATAAATCACTCAACAATGGAGAAGTGTAATGCAGATAAATTTATCAGGGCATCATGTTGAAATAACCGAATCTTTGCGTGAATACGTACAGGAGAAGTTTTCAAAGCTTGAACGGCACTTCGATCAGATCAATAATGTTCACGTTGTACTCAACGTAGAAAAGTTACAACAAAAAGCAGAAGCCAAAGTCAGCCTTAATGGCGGAGAGATTTTTGCAATGTCAGAACATACAGACATGTATGCAGCAATAGACGCCCTGATAGATAAGCTCGATCGTCAGGTAATTAAACACAAAGAGAAGTATACAAAACACTAACGATGGAACTTTGTACCATCCTGCAGCCGGAATGCACCACCTGTGCCACACCGGGCAGTAAGAAAAAGGTACTGGAACTTATCAGCGACTTAGTCGCTGCCCAGTACCCGACCCTGTCTTCGCAAGAGGTGTTTGAAAGCCTACTTGCGAGAGAGAAAATGGGTAGCACAGGTATAGGTAATGGTATTGCAATACCGCATGGCCGATTGACCACAATCGATCATCCTATTGCGATCTTTGTAAAGTGCGAAGAACCCATTGCTTTCGATGCCATTGATAAACAACCTGTCGATGTCTTATTTGCATTGTTAGTACCTGCAGATCAATGCCAGCAACATTTAAGCACCTTGTCGTCTATGGCCCAAAAGCTCAGCGACAAACAAGTGTTAAAACAGCTGCGCAAAATCCACGACTCAACAGAACTCTATCAGGTAATTACGGCATGAAACTTGTCATCGTATCAGGGCGCTCTGGCTCAGGTAAATCAGTAGCTTTACGAGTACTAGAAGATCTAGGCTATTACTGCGTTGATAACCTGCCATTACCGCTCATTGGCACCTTACTAGCACAATTAAAAGGCAGTAATGACCTTGTTGCCATCAGTGTCGATGTGCGCAATATCGCCGAACAAGGCAAAGTATTACAAGAGCAGCTTGAAATACTGCAACCTGATACCGAAATCATCAGTTTCTTTCTAAATTCAAGTGATAAAGTGTTACTCAAGCGCTACAGCGAAACCCGTAGATTACACCCACTATCAAAAAACCATATCTCATTACAAGAAGCGATTAAATTAGAAGGCCGTTTACTCGAGCCTATCGCTAAAATGGTTGATCATTATGTCGATACGTCAGCACTGAATATTTACGAGTTAAGCGATCAAGTCAGACAAATATTGCTCGGCAGTGTTGATAAAGAGCTGGTGATAAATTTTGAATCATTTGGCTTTAAACATGGTATGCCCACAGAAGCTGACTTTATGTTCGACGTGCGCTTTTTACCTAACCCACACTGGGAAATAGAATTAAGACCATTAACCGGTCTTGATGAGCCAGTGCAAGCATTTCTTGGCCGTCAGCCTTTAGTGAATAAGTTTATTTGGCAAATCGAAAATCTATTCGAAACCTGGATGCCACATCTAGAGCGTAATAATCGCAGTTATTTAACCATTGCGATAGGCTGTACTGGCGGGCAGCATCGCTCCGTTTATATCACCGATCAACTCGCAAAGCGGTTTAGACAAGGCAGTAAACACACTGTCAATGCACGCCACAGAGAGCTCAACATTAGTGAAGATAAGCTTTAGCCCTATGTGGAGTGCTAGTCATGCTTAAGCGCCAAGTGACCATCTCAAATAAATTGGGTTTACATGCCCGTGCAGCAACAAAGTTAGCCATATTAGCTGCTGACTTTGATGCTGAAATCACCTTAATCCAGGCCGACAAACAAGCCAGTGCAGCCAGTGTTTTAGGCTTATTGATGCTTGAGAGTGGCATCGGGAAAATGATCACCGTCACCGCGACAGGCCCTGATGCAGCGACAGCATTAGATGCTGTGTGTAATCTGATTAACGATAAATTCGATGAGTCCTGCTAGGGGATTATTATTTGACCGAGTCGACTGCACTTTATCAGAAATGTGTAGGCAAACTGTTAACCTAATTGAGGCTCGCGACGGCATTGATGTGTCGAGATGACTCGATATACCCCCACATTTTACCCCTACAATATACCCAACAAACTCATCTAGTGTAAAACGCTTAACCCACCATCCGTATCACACCGTGTCCTAATTTTGTCATTAACATGACCTTTTATTGCCATAAACGGTCGTCATAATGCTTCACAATGAACAATAAGAGCTAATCTATTTGTTCACCAAATTAGTGCAATTGCACCAATTAAAACAAACCGGCAAATATCAAAAAACAACAATAAAAGCATAAGCCATTGTAATAAAACAATTTAAAATAAATTAAAAAGTTGGCACACACTTTTCATATAGAGATTACATACCTACTAAGTAGTAGTTTGATTTTTAAGCAGTCCATTGTCATTTGTAGGAGATAGCGATGAGTAAAATGAACCTAGGTCAGAATATTAAATCAGTTAATGGCATGGTGGCTAAGCTGGTTGAACAATGCCGTCAAAACATTTTTTTCTTAGCGCATCTTGGTTGCAGCCAATGGGATGAAGTTGAATCCCGTTCTAGCAAATACAAATAAAGCATTAAGGAATCAATCTAATGAGTATTTCAACTGCAAGACAATACCCTATGGACTTTCAACATCAAGTGATTAGTGAAGTAAAAGTGCATAATCGCCTTTTATCTGATGTTGCTAAACAATATGGCGTATCGTCAAAAACGGTATACAAATGGGTTAAACACAGCGAAACCCGCAAAGCTGAAAACCGCGGTGCAATTGTGTCAGAGATCGCGCTTTTACAGCAAAAAATTACTCAGTTAAGTCAACAATTACAAACAATGGCAAGTTAAGCCAAACCCGTTTTGGCAAGGATGTATGAGTGTATTATCGGTTGGTTCCCCAGCAAACGGATAATACAAAGCAAATAGCAACAACATCATACTAATAATAAGCGCACAACATCTTGCATCCTTGCCGCTTTATTTTTTACCGTTAATGCCGTGTGTTGCTGTAACGAACATAGTCATTAACGCGACAGTTCAGGCGTTATTGGGTCCCCAGACTCTATATCCAATAACGTCATTTTTATTCGAGTAGATGCTGTGCGATTCATTTAACGCCGCTCTTCCCATGTTATGGCAAGGATGTTTGACCGTATTATCAACTCGCCCCCAGCATGTCGATAACACAGCAAACAGACTAATAACAATAAGCGCAAAACTTCTTGCATCCTTGCCGCTTTATTTTTTACCGTTAATGCCGTGTGTTGCTGTAACGAACATAGTCATTAACACAACAGTTCAGGCGTTATTGGGTCCCCAGACTCTATATCCAATAACGTCATTTTTATTTACGTAGATACAGTGTGGTTCATTTAATGCTGCTCTACCCATGTTATGGCAAGGATGTTTGACCGTATTATCAACTAGCCCCCAGCACGTCGATAGCACAGCAAACAGACTAATAACAATAAGCGCACAGCATCTTGCATCCTTGCCGCTTTATTTTTTACCGTTAATGGCCGGCGAGCCTGTTACAAGGCCCCGCAATTAACACAACAGTTCAGGCGTTATTGGGTCCCCAGACTCTATATCCAATAACGTCATTTTTATTTACGTAGATACAGTGTGGTTCATTTAATGCTGCTCTACCTATGTTATGGCAAGGATGTTTGACCGTATTATCAACTAGCCCCCAGCACGTCGATAGCACAGCAAACAGACTAATAACAATAAGCGCACAGCATCTTGCATCCTTGCCGCTTTATTTTTTTACCGTTAATGGCCGGCGAGCCTGTTACAAGGCCCCCGCAATTAACACAACAGTTCAGGCGTTATTGGGTCCCCAGACTCTATATCCAATAACGTCACTTTTATTCATGCCGTAGGCAGAATTGAGCTTTATCCATTAATAATATCCTCTAAGAAGGATAAAGGACTTAAGCAATAAGCAAAAAAGCGCAGGCAATGCAAACAAAAGCCCCATAGCAAAGGATGCTCTGGGGCTTTTATTTTTATCACAACTAGGTTGCTGTTACGACCAACATCACAGTTATCTAATGTGTTTCTGTTTGCTCTAGCCAAAACATCACTTTGTGTAAAAAAGCACCTTTATCTATCGGTTTAGAAATGAAGTCATTCATGCCTAGGCTTAAACACCTTTCGCGATCACCTGCCATAGCATCTGCTGTCATCGCAATAATCGTCACGTCGGTCATTAACTCACCCGCTTCTCCATTACGAATAAGCTCGGTGGCTTTATAGCCATCCAATACCGGCATTTGCCCATCCATCAATACCAAATCTAATTCATTTTTATGCGTAATGTTTTGTAAAAAGGAGATCGCTTCAGCACCATTATTTGCAGTGTGAACAATGACAGGTAATTCTTCTAATAATCCTTCAGCTACAATGCGGTTAATTTGGTTATCATCAACCACCAAAACTCGGTACTTTTTCTCTTTGACTTCAGGAGCAACATTGTCATCTAATTGCGCTAATGTAGAGTGACGTTCACTATTTTCACTTAACAGCTTACTGTATACATTGATAAGCTGAATAGGCAATACAGGTTTAATGAGATGCTTACAATAGGCGTTTTCAAGTACAGCAATGTCCACTTCATCGCGGCCTATCATTAACAATAACGCGCCTTTTTGTTCATGGTATTGCTGGGTCCATTGTTTTGTGTCACCAATCACTAAACTATTATCAACAATCACGACATCCGTATGACCCAGGGCATAAACAGTGATAAGTTGTTGATAAGACTCAATGAGTGTGACATGAGCCGACCAAGACTCGCAATGTTTTTGCATGATACTGGCGGTCAGATTGTCAGCAATAAAAATCAGTACCGATTGATGAGCAAAGGGCATCAAAATAGGTTTGCTAAGGATATCGTGATTTTGCTGAGCACAGACGCTAAACGTAAAAGTACTTCCTTGATCTAACACGCTACTCACACCAATGTCGCCGCCCAGTAACGTGACTAATTGTTTCGAAATGGATAAGCCTAATCCCGTGCCGCCAAAATCGCGGGTGATGGATCCATTAGCTTGAATGAAAGGTTTAAATAATTTTTGCTGCTGCTCTTTTGATATGCCAATACCGTTATCGATAATTGAAAATTCAACAAGGATATTGTCGGGTTGATTGTCAAAAGCGCGCGTACTGACCTTGACAACCACATGGCCTTGCGCTGAAAACTTAATCGCATTGCCAATAAGATTAACCAAAATTTGTTTTATTCGATAGGGGTCACAAATTAACTTTCTGTGCCTTAATTCAACGCTGTCGAGTAATAAAATCAAGCCTTTCTCCTCGGCCCTAATCGACATCATATTAATCACACCACACACATTTTCGAGTAAATCAAAAGCATCTAGCTCAATTTGTAAATTGCCCGACTCAATTTTAGACAAGTCCAGCAAGTCATTTATCAATACTGTCAGTGTGGCAATGCTATTTTTGGCCATCAATAAGTAACTGAGTTGTTTCTCAGATAAATGCTCGCGCTTGAGTAATTCAACTAAACCGCCAATCCCATTAAGAGGTGTGCGTATTTCGTGACTAATATTAGCCACAAACTCACTCTTGAGTTGATTCGCAGAGATAGCTTCTGCTGTTGCTGCTTCGAGCTCTTGGGTCCGTAATATCACCTGTTGCTCTAGTGATTCATTCATCTGCAGAATTTTTTGCTCACTACGTCGCGAGTCAGTTACATCACGGATAATGGCAGAGATACTGCTTATTTGTTTTGAATTCATGGCAATCACAGGCGACAAACTTACCGTCAAGACTTTAGTTTGCAATTCATTAAATGCCGACTCCACTGTGACCATCATATGCTCTTTGGCATCAAACACATCTGCAATTAAACGCGAGGTAAGCTTCTTTTCATCGCAAGTGTTGACCGCTTCATCGATAACATCAATTAAATTAGCCTTAATTGCTTGGCTTTGAGCAATGCCAAACAAAAACGTTGCCGATTCATTCCAACTGAGTATACGGCCTTGGCGATCAATACTGATAATAGCATCAGAAGAACCTGCAATAATGGCTTGATATAAAGACTGACTGTCATACAACACAATAATTTTATTGACATATTTTTGATACACCAGAATTATCGCCACAATAATGCCGTAAATAACCAGCATCAATAACAGTATTAAATTACGTTGCGGTTGCCATAATGTATCCACCGCCGTTTCTGAAAATAAACCAATTACCGTTAACTGCCTGTCGTTATTAGTCGATAAAAAAATGGTTTCACCAATAGACCAATAATTGTGTTCGTCGAGCTTAACTGATTGGATATTGCCTGACGTTGGCAGTGGAGCATGGTCGGTTTGTGATTGCCATGTCGCGTGAGGAGCCTTTAAATCAAAACCAAACTGCATTGCTTGATTTGGCGCAGCGATAAAATAACCGTTCGTATTTAAAATGACTAACTCAAACAACGAATGTTTAAAATCTCTTTGTAATTGTTCAAGTAATAAGCTGGCGTCTATATTAGCGATAACAAAACCAAAAAAAAGACCATCATCATCAAACATTGGCCTTGCAACCCGAAATGTTGGCCAGATAGGTGTTTCAATTACCCCATACTCGCGGTTTAAACTGATATCAGAAATATAATGTTCATTGCCATTTAACGCGGCAATATCAGAATAATATTCCGAATTACCCTTTTCTTGTAACAAGCCCTCAGGTACGACAATAATCCTGTCATTACGCCGCTCAACTCTAACCACTTCTTGACCGTTATTTAAACGGCTAATAAAGCGTAATTGACGCATTTCTGGGTTAGCTTGAATGAACGCGCTAAACATGTCTTGTAAACGTTGTGTCCATTGCGCGGTTGTCGTGCCATCGATAGGATCAATACCGCCATGTTGCAATGTTCGACTGATCCCCATAACCGAGGCGGTAGAATGTAAAAACAATACCTTATTAGCATACACATCAAAGACGTTAGTCATTTCTTGCGTCGCTGTGTGACTGAGCTGGACTAGGGTCTTCTTATTGTTGTCGATTATCGCTTGCTTGGCAAAATGAGAAAACACCAAATAAAACATCAAACAGCAGCTGCCAATGACAAAATAACCTAGGTAAGACAATGTTTTGTATCTAGCCTTATTACTACTGTCAAACCATTGTTTGAGCATAGTTTTCCTTTAGTTTTCGTTCGCAAACAAAAATGCGTTAAAGTCATCTGCAGATAACGGACGGCTCAGTAAATACCCTTGTCCCATCGTGCATTCAAGCTCAAGCAATGCCAGGCGCTGTTCTTCGGTTTCTACACCTTCAGCAATTAACGCGAGTGACATTGATTTGCCTAATGAAATAATCGTTTTTACAATTTCATAATCATGTTTATTATTGAGCATGTCTTTCACAAATGACATGTCAATTTTCATCACATCGACATTAAATTTTTTCAAGTAAGATAAACTCGAATACCCTGTGCCAAAATCATCAATCGAAATCTTTATCCCTAACGATTTTAGCTGACTTAACTTAGTTTGCATTTCTGCGGCATCAATCATTAATGCCGTTTCAGTGATTTCAAGCTCTAACAATTCGGCGGGTAACTGATAATCCGTTAAGGCTTTTTCGATAAGATTAGCAAGATTTGGATCCGAGAATTGTGCCACTGCAACGTTAACCGAGACCGGGATGACCTGCCCCATATCGAGCCAGTGTTTGGCTTCAGCGCAGGCTTTAAGTAGCACTTGTTTGCCCAGTTTAATAATTAACCCTGTCTCTTCGGCTAAAGGGATAAATTCTGTTGGCGAAATAAACACACCATCAGGCCCCACCAGCCTCACTAAGGCCTCTGCGCCGACAATGTGTTTAGTGGCTAAATCAAATTTAGGCTGATAATGAACAAGGAGTTCATCATTCGCGATGGCATTTCGTAAGCAGGTTTCTAACTGGTGCCGCTCACGAATATTACTTTCTAGATCATGAGAGAAGAAACTAAACCGATTTCGGCCTTCTTGCTTAGCTCTGTACATCGCCACATCGGCATGACGCATTAACTCTTCAGCATCGGCAGCATCATTTGGATAAACACTAATGCCGATACTGATCGACACACTGAACTTTTGCTCAGCCAGAGTAAAGGGCTCGTGCATGGCCTCGACTAATTTAGAAGCTAACACCGATGTCGCATCAACCGAGTGGGTGTCACTCATCAGAATGACAAACTCATCACCACCTAACCTCGCTAACGTGTACGAAGGCGGAATGAGTGAGCGCAAACGCTGTGCCATTAAACAAATCATCTCATCACCCAGTTGGTGCCCAAGTGAATCATTTAAGTATTTAAAGTGGTCAATATCGACGAGTAATGCCGCAGCCTTACTACCAAAAGACTTGGCTGTTGAGCAGGCTACGCTTAAGCGATCTTGCAATAAAATACGGTTGGGTAAATCGGTAAGTTGATCATGGTTTGCTAAATGGCTCATTTTCATCGCCATAGCCATTGCTTCACTCACATCATGAAACACCATAATGGCGCCAATAACTTCACCATTTTCATTACGGATAGGCGCTGCAGAGTCCTCAACAGCAAAAACTTGACCGCCTCGAGCGGTTAACTGACTATTTAATGCCATTGCCACAATACGTTGTTCACGCAATGCAATGTACAGCGGGTTTAACAAGGTATGGCGAGTGTTGGCGTCACGTAATTGCATTACTGTTTCAATTTTTTGATGTAATGCTTCTTTAATTCGCCAGCCAGTCATTCGCTCAGCTATCGGGTTCATAAAAGTAATGAGCCCTTTAGTATCAGTTGCAATCACCGCATCGCCGATAGAATTTAATGTGACCCGTAAACGTTCTTTTTCTGAGTATAAGGCTTGTTTTGCATGCTTAACTTCAGAGACATCAACAACAGTCACCAGGTAGCCATCGACGCCTGCGCTTGATTTCATCTTAGATTGAAAGACTTCATAGAAACTCATTCCAAGCTTATCGATTACGGTGACGATATATTTTAATGGGTCGCTAGTGACGTTTGGCTGGTGCATCAACACAGCACGACTCAGCTCATTTGGAAAGATAGTCGAAATATGCTTGCCACTGACTTGCCCCGATAGTGACTCAAACCAGGCGCCAGAGTAATCATTACTAAATAAATTATGCCCTTCATTATCCCAATAGGTAATCAGCATAGGCACCTGGTTAACCAACTGCTGTAGCTCTTCTTTCGCTTTGATAATCAGGTGGTTTTGTTGTCGGATCTTAAGTTGGGTATGCACGCGCAAACAACAAATAGAGGCATTAAAAGGTTTAGTGATAAAATCGACACCGCCACTTTCTAGTGCCAGCTTTTCGAACTCGGGTTCCGTATGACCAGTAATGAAAATGATCGGAATATCACGGTATCGCGGGTTGGATTTAAGCGCATTGCATACTTGCCATCCATCCATATCAGGCATTTCAATATCAAGCAAAATGACATCAGGCTTAATTTTATCCACTAACGCCAATGCATTGCTGCCAGACTCTGAGAAATAAATATTACCTAACGGTGCTAAAATATCCTCTAAAACAAAGATATTTTGAATATCGTCATCAATAATTAAAATTCGATAAACTGTATTAGCTAAACCCGACAACAACATTATCGCCTTACTCCTTTTTACGTCACAACATCCATTTACCTAATATATTGTTAGGTTTTTAACGACTTACTTTATATTACATTGTATTGGCAAGTAATAAGCGGTTACAGTTAACGACATGCAGCCTTTCACCATTGACTCAGCAACGCACATTCAACACAGGTAACACTATGCTTAATACGGTTAAAAGCGATGCAAAGTTCAACACTTACAAGTGGGCAAACCTAACTTCTATTTTACTGCTTATCATTGGCATTTTTACCGCATTTACACTTATGAGCAATACCGAAAAACACAATGCAGTGTTGCTAAAAAACAGCTTAACTCAACACCTAAACAAAGTCAGTCAAGAGGTGGTCGAACGAGTCAACAAATTTGAATATGGTTTACAGGGCTTACGCGGAGCAATCAACACTATTGGCCTTGAACACTTTCATTACTCACACAACTTAGCTTACTTTCATAGTCGGGATTACGCCAGAGAATTTCCGGGAGCTCGAGGCTTTGGCGTAATAAAAATTGTGCCTAAAAAAGACTTAAAGACATTTTTACAACAAGCCAACCTTGAGCGTAGCCAAGAATTCAACATAAAGCAGCTTGGCGTACCACAAGACCCATTGTTTATTGTGCAATACATTGAGCCGGAACGCCCTAATGTGGAGTCACTCGGACTTGATATAGGCTCGGAAGAAAGCCGCCGCTTTGCCGCGTTATCATCAGCAATTGCTGGCAGTGTAACGCTCACAGCCCCCATAACCCTGGTGCAAGCAAACAACAAAGTAAACCATGGTTTTTTACTCTTACTGCCCATTTTTGCACCACTGAATTCCCCTGCGTTGGCGCCTCCAGAAGTACTTGGTTGGGTCTATGCCCCCTTGCTGATAAATGAAATCCTCGCGACGTTAACAGAGCAAAGTAACGGCATAAAGCTCGAGATAACCGATATTAGTCCAACAAATAATGTGCAATTTTTCACATCAGTCCCCAGCACTGCGGCGCCAACAACCACTGATAATCAGCATACTCACCAACAGCAAATACAAATATATGGCCGTCAGTGGCAAGTCAAATTTACCCCTTCGACACAATGGATAAGCAATCTCCATTTAGCCGACCCGCAACGTATACTGTTTATTACGCTGCTCGCCACATTATTATTAATTGTGGTACTCCACAGTTTATTACGCTTTATCACCCGACGAATGGACAATATTAGGCAAAAAATATCTTTGTCTTCTTTTATCGATAACTCATCGGAGTGTTTAATCGGGGTAGACAGCAGTTTTGCGATGTTAAATTGGAATGACTCTGCAGCAACGATGTTTAGTCTCAGTAATGCCTCTTATAAAAAACCCATCATCCATTACTTAAGCGAGAGTATTTCACCCGATACCCTAATAGGCTATTTTAAAAAAGTCGCCCGAGGAGAACGTGTCACTAAAATAGAGTTGACTTACCAACCCAATAACACAATAGAATCTCGTTACCTGGTACTAGACATAACGCCACTGTTGAAAGATCAGCACTTTTTAGGGGCAAGTTTTACCATCAATGACGTATCTGATTTCAAATTATTGCAACGTCAATTACAGCAACACAATAGTGAACTAAAAAACCAAGTAGATGAAAATACGCTAGAAATTGAACAGGCAACGTTATTCCAACAAAACATACTAAACAGCAGTAAAGTGGTTGTTATCGCCACCGACGCTACAGGGTTAATTTCCTTTTTTAGCCGTGGCGCAGAACAGAGCCTTCGCTTTGATCACGATGACATGGTTGGTACTCATAATTTTACTGCGCTGATAGAAAATGTCGAGATACTCAATGTTGCCCATAACGACACAAGAGAACCCGAGGTTATCCTTCAAGACAGTCAAACAATATTCAGTTTTTTACATCAGTACTTGCAACAGCAAGATCATCTCTTATTACAATGCAATATCAAGCAAAAGTATGGCGATTATAAGCAGGTATACTTACATGTATCAGCAATGAAACTTCGTACATTAGGCACGACCGGGTTTGTATTTGTGGTAGAGGACTTAACTGAAAAGAATGCCATATTAAAGACACTGCATTTAATAAGCAGTGCGGTCGATTTCTCGCAACACATCTTATTGTGGGTCAATAAAGACGGTTATATTGTTCATAGCAATAAACATGCACAGCAAGTTTTAGGGTATGGCAGTAAAGACATACAAAGCAAAAATATCGACAGCATACTCGTGCACAACAGCGAGCAAACATGGCAAGATTTAAAGCTCAGTTTACTTGATGGGAATAATAACGAAATTGGCTACCAAATTCATACTCTCAATAACCCATCCCTGTCTGTGCGAATATCTGCGTCACTGATCACCATTGATGAAGTTGAATTTACCTTTATTGAAGCAAAACACATCGAGGAAAAGCATTATAATCGTCCTGCGATGAACGCAGCAGCTAAAGAGTTAAGCACTGAACACACCTTACCGATAAAACCAATCGACCAATCCTACACTTCAGTCACGCGTGATGACAATATTGCTCCCCCTAACAATGATCATTCTGCAGGGGTAATAACCAGCAGTATTGAAGCCTACTGTGAGCAGCAAAATATCGACTATCAAGGTGCATTATCACGCCTTAGTCATAATAAAACGGTTTACCAAAAAGCACTCGAACTGTTTATGGAGGATTTATCTCAATACACTGCATTAGATATATTATCGACAAACGCTAATGCTGAATTCAAAATGATGTTTCATACCCTTAAAAGTTCATCTGCAACATTGGGGTTCACGGCTCTCTCTCACTTTGCTAAAAAACAGGAAGCAGAGATAAAAAACAACGAGAATTACGATTTAGCACAAGGTTATACCGCCCTTGTCGAGCAAATAAACCTCGTATTACCTATCGCACAAAGCTTATTCAATCAACTGCAAGGCGCAGTTCCCGCAGCAAGCGAGCCAACTAGGCAGCAATCGACAGCCATTAACGACGAGGTGCTGCTATTGTTTACCACTTTACAAGGAGAAATTGACACCTTTAATATGAACGCAACCAACACCTTTGACAATATTTCCCATATTCTTCAGGTTATTGAACCAAATGATCACGAATTATTAGCGCACTTAGTCAAAAATCTTAAATTCGAACAAGCGCAAGAGATCCTCAAAAATATTCAGCCTAAGATACTGCAAAAGTATCACTCAGACTCATATTGATAGCGCTGCCATTTTAGGTTTTTAATGCGCGCCTAGGCTTACACAACTAAAAAGTTGTATAAAACTATAGCCCACTAATACTTAGGGATTAGTGCTGGGGTTTGATTTTATTAAATAAAGACGAAATAACACAAATATATACCAACAAAAATTGTTAACATTACTACACTTAATCATACCCCATACTGATTGAAAGTAATTAATGACAGCAGCGTTTAAAAAGTGTGTTTTTACCATCATCAACATTAGCCTCTTATGTTGTATTATTAGCTGTGATTTTTCAGCTAAATCAACATCGCTAAAGGCTACATCAAAAGAACCTATTACTATTGCCGTATCGAATACACCATTATCAGCCCCCTTTTTTATTGCAGAGAAAATGGGCTTTTTTGCCGATAATAATCTCAATGTGGAACTTGTCAGGCTTGATGGTGGAGTTAAGTGTTTTAATGCCTTAATTAATCAACAAGTTGATTTTGCAACTGCTTCTGAAACCGTTGTGATGTTCAATAGTTTTGAGCGAACTGATTTTTCGGTAATAGCCAGCTTTGTTGAATCAGACAATGACGTTAAATTACTCAGCTTAACGCCAGATAAATATCGACAACTTAACCATATCGCTAATGCGCGCATTGGTATTGTTAAAGGCAGTGCCAGTGAGTTTTTTTTAGACAGCTTGCTCATTATGTATAATAAAGCTCACTTACCTATCGAACGTATATATTTACCCCAAGATCAACTCATACCGGCATTACTCAATAATAAAGTAGACATCATTTCGGCTTGGGAGCCGCTCGGCTATATGTTGTCCGAACATATTTCGCAAAAACCTGAAATTATTAATAGCCGTGGTTTATATCATCTGTCATTTAATTTAATCGGCCTTAAAAATACCAGTGTTAATAAAAATCGTAAACTTGCACTGCTTAAAGCTATAAATGATGCCACGGTTTATATTCACACTCACCCCAAACAAGCCCAAATGATCCTCAGCCAAGCATTAAATATTACGCCATCACAACTCCAATACTCATGGGACGACTATACTTTTAGATTATCACTCAGTAACGCACTGTTTTCTAACATTCAAACCCAAAGCCAGTGGGCTATTGATACCCAATTAGTGCCTAAAGAAAATCAAGTCGATTTCAGACAAGTATTTGACCGGCAACTACTTGAAACCTTTAATAACCAAGAGGCCGGCTGGTAAGTTATGATGCTATCAAAGCGCCTAAAATTGACCGCCATACTGTGCTCAATATTGACATTGATTGTCGGGTTATCGCTTATTCAAGTGCATAATTATCAACAACAAATTTATCGTCAACTCAATTACTCAATGCAGCTACAACTCAGTATAGACAGCTTGCGCAGCCAATTATGGTTATATCAAGAATATACAGATAAACAAGGGCTTGTTGAACTCAATAACCGCCAGGCAGAATTAGCGGAAAAGCTATCGCAAGATATCGATTGGGATGTGCAACAAAAAATCATCATCCAAAACCTTAATAGACTTAACACCAACGTCAGAGCACTAATCAACACTCAAAACAGTCATCACGATACCGATGTTGATGATAATGTTACATTGACGGCTGAGCGCCTATTTAAAGCTAAATACAGCATGGTTATTGAAGAAATGACCGAAGAAATGTTTAATCTGCATCAGCTATCGATTAAACACGCAAAAAGTAAACAGCAAACGTTATTATGGTTGGTTGGGCTAGTATTATTAGTACTCACAACATTAATCACCGTATGGTCGTTTATGACCTTAGTCCGTTTTCGACAAGGTTTATATTCATTAAATCAAGGCATGCAAGCGCTTGCCTCTGGTGATTTAACCAGTCGAATTGTATTTAGTGACGACGATGAGCTGTCAGCATTGGCGAGTAATTTTAATAATATGAAGCACTCGCTAACTCAAATTACGGTCAAAAAAGACAGCCTTAAACAAGAAGTCGACCGGCAAACACATAAATTGATTGAACAGCAAGACAGGCTTATTTTTCTGGCTGAGCATGATGAGTTAACCGGTATCTATAATCGCCGCGCTTTTATTAAAAAAATCGACAGTGCCATTGCTAGGGATTTGCGTTCCGACGATCAAGCAGCATTACTGTTTATCGATTTAAATAAATTTAAACAAATCAATGACACGTTAGGTCACAGCATAGGGGATGAGGTTATTGTCACCCTCGCTCAACGGTTATTAGGAAATCTTAGAGCGACGGATATTGTAGGCCGACTCGGCGGTGATGAGTTTGTTGTGTGGCTAGACTTAATTGCTGAACCAATTGATATCGACCAAAAATTAACTCAGCTTTTAAATATCATCAAACAACCGATTAACATTGGACCTCACACCCTAGAAGTAGGTGCCAGTATCGGTGTTAGCATTCTCCCTAAACATGGGTTGAGTAGCAGAGAGTTAATCAGCGCTGCCGACACCGCCATGTACCAAGCCAAAGCAGACAACAGCATAGAATATTGTTACTACGCCGGCGATCATGGCATATCAACCTTAGCGAGCTCGTAAGTTTGCGTATTCCAGTCAAAATAATACTCCACCCCTTGCCACTCATACACAGTGCCGCTCTCACGTTGAATGACTTTGGCATTCTCGGGTAAACTGCGTAACCCTTTATTGACCTGAGTTGCTGTCGTTAATTGTTGCGGTGTAGATACACGAGTAGGCACAATCACAGGCTCATCTATAACCCGGTAACGAGTTGTTGGCGCAACACTCACACTGGAGTATGGATAAAAGGTCTGATTTTGTCGGCGATAGTCATAGCGTGAGTTAACATCATACGGCCAACTCACACCAAAAGTTGGGCCCCAACCACTGTTAATACCCCAGCCGCTGTGAACTCCCAAACCATGACTCCATCCCCAGGCATGACTTAACCCTAAACCTAAGCCCAAACGCCAGGGATCACGATGGCGAGAATGGTACTGTGAATGGCGTCGTCCGTCATGTTGGTTACCCACCGAATGTGACTCGCGATTCAGTCTATCATTATCGAGTGGTGCTTTAGCATGAGCAGGTACAAATACGCTAGTTAATAAACAAGCACTTACCGCTACAACACTCAGCAATAATGGGGATTTAATTTTTTGCATGGGTCACCTCAACGTCGTCATCGACACAGTTCATTTTACGCTAAGTCGAGATAAAGTCGATATCCTCCATTTTGGCTTAACCCTAAATTAGAAAAATGCTATAGTGCGCGCCATATTGGATTTGATATTCAGGCGGTAAACATGAGTTTTAAGGACTTACGCAGCTTCATCGATCATTTAGAAGCAAATGGCGAGCTAAAACGTATTAGCTACCCTGTTGACCCTTATTTAGAAATGACTGAGATTGCTGATCGCGTTTTACGATCAGGTGGTCCCGCACTGCTTTTTGAAAATCCTAAAAATCACACCATGCCAGTATTGGTAAACTTATTTGGTACCCCAAAACGCGTTGCCATGGCATTGGGCAAAGACGATCCATTGGCACTGCGTGAAGTAGGCGAACTGCTGGCCTTTTTAAAAGAGCCAGAACCACCAAGCGGCTTTAAAGATGCAATTGCTAAAATCCCTATGTTTAAGCAAGCGCTCAACATGCCGCCTAAAACAGTGCGCAATCCCCCTTGCCAGCAAGTGGTTAAAACCGGTGATGAAGTCGACCTCACCGCTTTACCTATTCAACATTGTTGGCCAGGCGATGTTGCACCATTGGTCACCTGGGGCTTAACCATTACCAAAGGCCCACGCCAAAAACGCCAAAATTTGGGGATTTATCGTCAGCAGCTTTTAGGCAAAAATAAGCTCATTATGCGCTGGTTAGATCACCGTGGTGGCGCGTTAGACTTTAAAGACTTTAAACAACAACACCCTGGCGAACGTTACCCTGTAGTAGTCGCTCTGGGCAGCGATCCTGTGACCATCTTAGGCGCAGTAACGCCTGTACCAGACTCAATGAGCGAATACGCCTTTGCCGGTTTATTGCGCGGTGAGCGCACCGAAGTCTGCAAAGCTATTAGCTGTGATTTAGAAGTGCCTGCCACCAGCGAAATTATTCTTGAAGGCTATATTGACCCAGACGAAACAGCGGAAGAAGGCCCGTATGGCGATCACACAGGTTATTATAACGAAACCGACTCGTTTCCTGTCTTTACCGTCACTCATATCACTCACCGTAAAGATGCCATTTATCACAGCACCTATACCGGTCGTCCACCTGATGAACCAGCCATGTTGGGCGTGGCATTAAACGAAGTATTTGTGCCTATTTTGCGTAAGCAATACCCTGAAATTGTCGACTTTTACTTACCGCCAGAAGGCTGTTCGTATCGTATGGCAGTAATATCGATTCGCAAACAATACCCAGGGCATGCTAAACGGGTCATGATGGGCGCGTGGTCTTTCTTACGCCAATTTATGTACACTAAGTTCATTGTTATTGTTGATGAGGACGTCAATTGTCGTGATTGGCAAGATGTGATTTGGGCCATTACAACCCGTATGGATCCGACACGCGACACCATGCTAGTCGATAATACCCCCATCGATTATCTCGATTTTGCCTCTCCGGTAGCAGGGTTAGGCTCAAAAATGGGTTTAGATGCAACAAACAAATGGCCAGGTGAAACCACCCGAGAATGGGGTACGCCAATTGTGATGGACCCAGAGGTCAAACAAAAAGTTGACCAAATTTGGGATGATCTTGGTATTGATGAAAGACCTACGCTGTAACCAGAGTGATCCAATTAGGATGCTATTGGCTATAAATAATTGAATGACTGATAAAAAGTAAAAAGGCCTTAAAGGACGTTAGATGAAAACCATTCGTTGTCAGATTGAAAAAGTCACCCCGTTTAATGACGCTGTTTATCAAGTGTTGCTAAAACCAGAAACCGCCTTCGATTTCAAGGCTGGTCAATACTTGTGTGTAGTCATGGGCGAAAAAGACAAACGTCCTTTTTCTATCGCTTCTGCGCCTAATGCTGCGTTAATCGAATTACATATTGGTGCCGCGGTCAGTGAAAGCTACCCAATGCAAGTGGTAGAACGCTTACAAAACGCAACGCATATCGACATTGAAGCCCCTGCTGGTGATGCCTATTTGCGTAACGACAGCCATAGACCTCGTATTTTAATTGCTGGCGGCACAGGCTTTTCATACATTAAAAGTATTGTTGAGCAACAAATTGCTAACGGCGAAACCATCAACACCAAATTGTATTGGGGTTGCCGTAACGAAGATGCCATGTACTATCAAGACATTGCCCGTCAATGGCATGCCGAAAACGAATGGTTAGAATTTATCCCAACCATCGAAGAAGTCAGTGACACCTGGCAAGGTAAACAAGCCAACCTGCTGGAACAAATTAAGCATGATTTTATCAGCTTAAACGGTTACGACATCTACATCGCTGGTCGCTTTGATATGGTTGGCGCGGCACGTGAGTTATTCCGCGAACTTGGTGTTGAAGAAGCCCACTTATACGGCGATGCTTTCGCATTCATTAAGTAAGTATTGAGCGTCTGTAACCGCTCATAACGCCTATAAAAACCGGCAAGTTTGTCGGTTTTTTTATCGCATTCAATTTATTATTTTTAGACATTTTTACGATTAAGGTAGCCCGATGAAACTCAGCCAATTAAGCCAACCTATTTTTGACCACCTATACCGCGATATCTTTGAGTTTCGCAGCACCTTTGATTTACCCGTTAACGACCCAATAAGCCTAGATGACCAGGCAGACACCCTGCACACCTCATTAATTATTGAAGAAATGACCGAGTTAGCTGAAGCGGATTCACGGATTGAACAAGCCGATGCAATCGTAGACTCTGTCTATGTATTAATGGGCCGCCTAGTGCACCTAGGCGCCGCTCTGGTGAGCGATCGCATTGAGGTAAGCTATCTTATCGATTTACTATTAAACGTAGCTAAAAACCGCGAAATCGATTTCATAAAATGCTGGGATGAAGTTCACTCTAGTAATATGAGTAAAGTGTGCCGCAATGAGCAAGAACTCGATGAAACCATAGCCCATTACGCCCAACAAGGTGTTGAAATCGTTGGCAGCAAAAAAGGCGAGTTTATCATCGCTAAGTGCGCTAAAGATGTCGATATGGGGGGTAAAGTGGTTCGCCAGGGCAAAGTGCTAAAGTCGGTTTATTATCGCCCAGCAGACTTAACGAGCCTAGTGCAAAATTAATAGAACTCATTTACCCCATAAAAAATGCGCTTATAATGCGCATTTTTTATGGGTTTTATGCCGCTTGCGATAATTTAGCGCTATTGAGCGTATTCATTAACTGCTGCGGCTCATCGACACTCAAATGTATCACTGTCATCGGTTCGGGTAACTGCCCCATACCGCCATGGTAAATAACCGGGCGGTTTAATTTAATAGTGACGTTACTTTGCCCGCCACCAATACTTATCGTCTCAGCATCCTCCTGATGTATTTCGGCTAACGGCTGATTTGTGACATCGGCAATATCAGTCAGATTAATCACCATAAAGCCCCACAAAGAATTGTTAATCACTAAATTATCTCTCATTAAATACAACGAGTAATAACGCGACAATCTGTGGTTAGCCACTATAGACATTAAGGTGTAGCCAATAATGCTCGAGACAATAATGGCCACCCACTCGCTCCACGACACCAGTAAAAAATAACTGCTACATGATGCAACAATGCAGCCGGTTAACATCAACCACACATGCCAGCGCGCGGCACTCTTAAGGTTAATGTTGGCAATTGCTGGCGGATGATTGCGTGAAAACCACGGAATAGAATAAAACCAGTTTGTTGCTTCGCTCGCCATAATCAGCGCAATCGTTAAACTTTTATCATCGCCTTCACGGTAGGTTTCAACGGCGCCCACTCTAGGGTCGCCCTTAAGCTTGCGTACCTTTAATAATCCACGCACTACACTCACAATCAAATACAATTCAATAATGAGTAACACGGCAATAATCGGGTAGCGTAACCAGGCTATAAATTCAAAGTAGTGCGCTATTTCAGCAGGAAAGCTTAACCGTGCAACCAGGCTGCTTAAACTGAAAATAACAATTATTTTCCACAGTTTTTGAGCACCCTTTTTAATAATGCAATACCAATAACCCAATGGCAGTAGCACAAAATACAGCGCAGAAATAAGGTACAAAGCTTGTTTGTCTGCATCGTTAGCTAACGTATCTGGCGTCCAGTTAACACCTATCACAAAACTGAATATCATTAAGGCTAAAAAAACTAACCGGTACTTTATTGTTGCTCTCATTCAAAACTCATCCTTGGGCTATTTTAATCAAATTAATACCGTGTTCTAAGTAACCTAAACTCAGGTTAAGCATAGATATTGGGGCAATATAAATTTAAACAAGTTGTTAACATAACAATAAAAGTGACCAGTAAGACTAATGATTGCATGTAAAGTTGTTACAAGAAATGACCGATATCTATGAGCTCGCTTTATCTAGCTTAAGTTAATCAGTACGTTTAAATAGCCACGACAAACCGTGAATCGCTGTCGTTGGAAACGCCATTGAATGATCTGCTTCTGGGATAACCAAGAGTTTTAATTGCAATGTACCCGCGTGAGTAGAGGGATGAGATTGAAGGATTTGATAGAATGCCTGCGCATCAGCCACCATTTGATGCTTGTTGTGGGTATAAGGCGGTCTTTCTAATTCACCAATACCAATAAAGACCTTAGCGGACAAGGCTGGCATTTGGTTAAAATTTTGAATAAATCGCTGTAATAAGTGCTTATTATCAAACCACAATGAAGGGCTGCCCAGCACATAGTTGGAAAATAATGCAGGTTGCTCCAGTAACACATATGCACCAAATAACCCGCCGAGCGAATTCCCCATAAAGGTATTTTGTTGAGTATCAACTCGATATTGATGTTCAACAAAAGGCATTACAGTGTCGCGTATAAAGCGGAGATGTCGCTTTGCCTCACCCGTGTTGAGCTTCCAGCTAGAGTCATGGCTTGGAGTATAATCTCGAATACGACTAGACGCCCCTTTACTGCCCTTTTGATAGCCAATAGCGACCAAAATCGCCTGATGCATCGCATTGCTATTCATGGGGAATCGCGTTGCGCCAGAGACAACTTGCATACTGTACATACCATCGGTCATGTAGATAACAGGGTAATGGTGCGTGCTATTTTGCTGATAATTTTTAGGTAATTTGACCATCAACTGATAGTCACGACTGTCATCTTTAAGGGTAAACTGACGGGTGCGGGGAATATTAACTACAGCAGCTGACGCATATACTTCGGCCCACTGACTCGCAAGTTGTGATGGTACATTGTGGCTGTTTTCAGCACTAGCAACCAAACTATAAAGTGATAAATAGCCACAACACAACAAGCCAACAAAATGATATAGCGTATTCATCATGTTCAAGCATCCATGCCCATATCAGTAACGAACTAAACGAGATAATCTAGCGACAGTGCGATAAACAGTACCATCCCAGCCCAATTATTATTTAAAAAAGCCTTAAAACAGGGTGCTCGCTCGCGGCGATAAATAAGCCCTTGTTGGTAAACAGCGAAACCAATAAAGCTCACAATGCCTAAAGCGTAAATCACGCCACGCTCGGCCAATACGCCAGCCATCACAAAACAACCTAAAGCCGCTAATTGAAACAAGCCGATAATATGTCGATCAAAGCGTCCAAATAAAATCGCAGTAGACTTAATCCCAACCTTTAAATCGTCATCACGATCGACCATGGCATACATGGTGTCGTACGCGACAGTCCAGCACCAATTAGCCATAAACAGCCACCAGGCTTCGACTGGGACCTCGCCTAATTGCGCGGCGTACGCCATCGGTATAGACCAACTCCACACTATGCCTAAAAACATCTGTGGCATATTGGTTACCCGTTTCATAAACGGGTACATCACGGTTAAAATAATACCAACAATCGACAGTTGCACCACCAGCGGATTAAGCCATAACACTAAGCTAAACGCGGCCAATCCCAGCACCACAAATAAGCTTAGCGCCTCTTTAACACTGACTTCGCCCGACACCAATGGGCGCATATTGGTGCGCTCTACATGGGCATCTAAATTACGGTCAGCATAGTCATTAATAATGCAACCGTTGGCGCGCATAATGACAACACCCACAATAAAAATAAGCAGTACACTAGTGTATGGCATACCTTGCGCTGCTAATACTAGTGCCATTAAACAAGGCCAAAGTAAAAGTAACGTACCTATGGGTCGATCGATTCGCATTAATCGTGCATAAGCACGAAGTTTGTCTTGCAATGACATCTATGTCACATCTCCATGATTTCGCATGTTGACAGCTTAACAACGCTCTAACTTAGCTAATGATACCAATAACCATTTACTGCCAAAATCAACGAAATTAACTTGAACACGGCCTTTTTCACCTGAACCTTCAAAGCTGGTTACAACCCCTTCACCAAACTTAAAGTGTTTCACTTTAGAACCCACTTTGTGGCCTGTGTCATTAAAACCATGAGGTTTTTTGGTTGCTGTTACCGCAACGGCACGCGCAGGGAATCTCTGACTGATTGAAGGTGTCACCTGAGCGCGAATGCGGATTTGCTCGACAAACTTTTCAGGAATTTCATTAATAAAGCGTGACGGACTCGCATAATCTTCACGGCCATAAATACGACGCGACTCTGCATAGCTGATGTACAACTTCTGCATGGCGCGTGTCATACCGACATAGCACAAACGGCGCTCTTCATCTAAACGATCGCCTTCATCTAGCGCCATTTTGCTCGGGAACAAGCCTTCCTCAACACCCGCCATAAACACCATCGGAAATTCAAGTCCTTTGGCAGAGTGTAATGTCATTAACTGAACAGCATCAGTAAATGCGTCAGCCTGGCCTTCACCAGCTTCTAATGCCGCATGCGATAAAAAGGCATTTAGCTCGCCCATATCTTCAAGCTCTTCTGGCATTTCAAAACTGCGCGCAGCTGTGACTAATTCGTTTAAGTTTTCAATACGCGCCTGGGCTTTTTCGCCTTTTTCAGCTTCGTACATGGTCCGTAAACCCGAACGTTCAATCACGCTATCGGCCATACGATACAGCAACATATCCGCAGTATCGGTGCGCATCGCAATGATAAGCTCCATAAAGCCACGCACAGCATTGGCAGCGCGGCCAGCTAATACCTTTTCTTCAATCAAACGCACACTGGCTTGCCACAATGTTAACTGATGCTGTCTGGCGGTCGATCGCACAATATCTAACGTGCGATCGCCAATTCCACGTGCAGGTGTATTCACTACACGTTCAAATGCGGCATCATCATCTTTGTTATTAATAAGACGCATGTAACCCATTGCATCTTTAATTTCCTGGCGTTCGAAGAAGCGTAAACCACCGTAAATTCGGTAAGCTAAGCCTTTGTGCAAAAAAGCTTCTTCGAGCACACGTGACTGCGCATTTGAGCGATATAAAATAGCGCATTCGCTTAAACTACCGCCTTTTTCTTGCCAGTCACTAATGCGCGCGACAATGAACTTGGCTTCGTCCATTTCATTAAAAGCACAATAAACTGAAATAGGTTCGCCATCTTTATCTTCGGTCCATAACTCTTTACCTAAACGGTCAGGGTTATTGGCAATCACCGCGTTTGAGGCATTCAAAATATTTGCCGATGAGCGGTAGTTTTGCTCTAAGCGGATAGTTTGTGCACCAGAAAAGTCTTTCAAGAAACGATGTAAGTTTTCAATTTGTGCACCGCGCCATCCATAAATAGACTGATCGTCATCACCGACAATCATCACGTTTGCCGTATTACCCGCAAGCACACGGATCCAAGCATATTGAATGGCGTTAGTATCTTGGAATTCGTCAACCAAAATATGACGAAAACGTTCTTGATAATGCGCTAACAAGTGTGGCTTATTGAGCCATAATTCATGAGCACGTAATAAGATTTCAGCAAAGTCGACTAAGCCTGCACGGTCACAAGACTCTTGATAAACCTTATAAATATTCAGTAAATTTTGTTCAATAGGAAACCCGCCCGCATCGATATGCTTTGGGCGTAAACCTTGGTCTTTTTTACCGTTAATGTAACCTTGAGCCTGACGAGGAGGATATTGTTTCTCATCTAAGTTTAGGCTTTTAAGAATGCGTTTAAGCAAACGTAACTGGTCGTCAGAATCAATAATCTGGAAAGTTTGCGGTAAATTTGCGTCTTGATAATGAGTACGTAATAACCGGTGGGCTAGCCCGTGGAAGGTGCCTATCCACATCCGCCCCATGTTAGTACCAACGACTTTTTCCACGCGCTCACGCATTTCTGCAGCCGCTTTATTGGTAAAGGTCACCGCTAAAATTGAATATGGACTTTGTTGCTCTACTTGCATTAACCATGCAATACGATGGGTTAACACACGGGTTTTACCACTGCCGGCACCCGCTAACACCAACATATTCGAAAGTGGCGCGCCAACTGCCTCACGCTGCTTATCGTTTAGGCCGTCTAATAATGATGATACGTCCATTTTTCCTCCCAGAAATCTGCGAGGCATTATATACCCAATCAACCTGAAGATATATGTTTCAGAGCTTTACCGTGTTTTCAATACTAGGCGTGTTAATGCGGTAATGCAGGCGCCTTATAAATTAGCGCAACAACACTCTTGATTTAAAATCAGAGGAACACGGTGAAACTCCCAAAAGGTAAGTTTTACACGCGTTTATGCTGCGGCTTTTGTTAATTTAGCTGATTTTGGAAAGGAAATAATCATTACCCGCAATCAATGCCTTGCTTAAACGCGTGTAAATTCTTGCTGAAATCGAACATCTTCAGGTTGTTTGGGTATATATCAATTAGCGTTGGAAAACCCTGCAGTAGTTTACCTAATGGGGGCAAGAACACTTGAAAACAGCGAGTGGCGCGACTTAGGGCGTGATCCCCACTAAATTGACAATAACAATCACCAAAATTACTATACAAAATAAGAGACTTACTTAGGCTGACACATTGAACATCAAAGATTTAGAACTGTTTATTGCCGTGGCTAAATTAGGTAGCTTTTCTAAGGCAGCCAAATCACTTGATACTCGCCGCGCATTGGTGAGTCGGCGCATTGCTGATCTAGAAAAACAACTTGGTGCCCCGCTATTTACCCGCACCACTCGCGTGATGGACTTAACCGAATCAGGTAAACGTTATTTAGCCCAAATAACCCCTTTGGTTAGCCAGCTAAACCATGCTGGGGACGTATTTAAACATCGGCACGACGACGTACAAGGCAAACTCAGAATTGGCTTACAACCATTTGTTGATAAGTTAATGGATAAGCACATCGCCAACTTTGTGCATACGTACCCGCAAGTACAATTAGAAGTCTTTATTGTGCCAGGACAACACCAGGACATAAAACGCTTAAATTTAGACTGTATGATCAATGCTGGGGCAGTGAGTAAAGGCAATATAGCCAAACAAAAACTCATGACGTTTGAGCGAAAAATGTATGCCAGTAGCGTATACCTGGAAAAATCATCTGTGATAGAAACCATTGACGATTTACATTACCACTCTCTACTTGGGTATCGTGATGCCGAAGGCACTTTAGAGCATCAATGGAATTTCCAGCACATAAACGTGAGTGCCAACTATAAAATTATTTGCAGTGATTACAACTCCTTGTATCACTTTTGTCTCGGCGGCGCGGGGATTACTCTCCTCCCCAAAGTCATTGCAGTTGATGCCGTTGAAAATCAGCAGCTCATCAATGTATTGCCAGAATTAAGTGCAGGATTTACCGATATCAATATTCTCTCACCCAAAGACAGCGCACCGTCGCCAGTTGCCAAAGTGTTTGTTGAACACCTATGCAATATCGTTAAATAACCTGAGCTCAGGTTAAATAGTGACACTAACCTCGGCGAAACCCAGCTAAACCCAACTTAACCCAGCAAGGTCAACGTATCGAAAATTTAGGGGACTAAAACGAGGACTTATAAAATACAAAAAAGGGTCAGCATTGCTGCTGGCCCCTCTTAAATAACATCATTGGTACAATACAGCGTTTCTACCCAGCGGATAACCTACTGAATGGTGCATCGTAACCACCTATTTTTTAACAACCTATTTTTTATCGTCTTTTAAACCAATACTGTCCATCCAGTATTCAAAGTTGACCAAGTTGCCTGGTAATACAATGCGGCTGTCTTTTTTGCTGAGACCATCTAGTTGCTTCATGTATTGCTCACCAAGTTGCATACGCAATGCACTTTGTCCGCCTTCAGATGAAATCACTACCGCTAAACGCTCAATCGACTCTGAGGTAGCTTTAGCTAAGGTTAAAATCTCTTGCGCCTTACCTTCAGCTTCGTTTATACGGCGCTGCATTTCACCCTCAGATCTGTTAATGGTTTCTGCCATCACACCTTCTGAACGGTTAATTTTGCTTTGTTTATCACCTTCACTTTTAGCCAACAGTGCACGGCGTTCACGCTCGGCGTTCACCTGCATTTCCATGGCATTTTTAACCGTTTCTGGCGGAGTAATGTTTTTAATCTCATAGCGATGAACACGCATTCCCCACATTGAACCCGCTTCATCTAACACTTCAACCACTTTTGCAGAAATTAAATCGCGCTCTTCAAACGTGCGATCTAAATCTAACGTACCAATAACCGAGCGCGTCGTGGTTTGAGCCAGCTGAATGGCAGCGTAACGATAGTCGGTGATGCCATAACTGGCTTTAACTGGGTCGGTAACCGAAATATAAATCACCCCGTCCACTTCGACATTCACTTCATCGCTTGAAAAACATTCCTGTGGAGGTACATCGATGGTTTCTTCTTTTAAATCATGAATGTAAGCCACTTTGTCGATAAAAGGGATTAATGCATGAAAACCGGCATCTAAGGTACTGTGGTACTTACCTAAACGCTCAACAATATAGGCTGATTTAGTGGGTACTAAACGAATCGATTGAAACAGCTTCAGTACAAAAATGGCAAAAATAACGCCCCAAATCACCATCACAATAAAATCGGTATCAATTCCGTTAATCGTCATTATCGTGCTCCTTTCGCTGGTGCATTACTTACGGCATGGGTGACTTGTTCCATCCCTTCAAAGAAACCTTCAAGTTTAGCCATCTCAGCAGGTACAACAGACACTTGAGACTCAGCTAAAATCTTACCGACCTGACCAATAAACTGCTCTTTAAGCAACATATTCATGGCATCGTTACCGCCATTAATGGTCAACGCTTTGCATATCATTTCCATGCCTTGCGCTTTAGCATTGGCCACGATTGAAATTTCTTGCCCGGTACCAATAGCTTCATTAATGCGTTTTTGCTTTTGACCTTCTGACAGGTTAATGGCTTCTTGGCGCTCACCTTGCGACATATTAATCATCGCGGCTTTCTCGGCGTTTGCTAAGGTAATCTCTGCCCGTTTGCGACGCTCCGCTTCCATTTGTTTTTCGAGGGTATGGATGACATTGTGCGACGGTGAGATATTTTTAATCTCATAACGCAATACCTTAATTCCCCATGGGTCTGAAGCTTTATCAATTTCACGCACTATCGATTCGTTTAAGCTGTCACGCTCTGAAAAGGTTTGCGATAAGGTTAACTTACCGATTTCAGAACGCATGGTGGTTTGCGCCAGGTTTACTGCCGCGCGGCGATAGTTTTCAATACCATAGCTGGCCAGTTTGCCATCCATCACTTTAAGGTACACTAGCCCATCTACTTCTAGCTGAGTGTTATCTTTTGAAATACAGCTTTGCGGTGGCACATCAAGCACCTCTTCACGGGTATCGTGTCGATATGCCACTCTGTCCACAAATGGCACTAAAAAATGAAAACCTGGCGATAATACGGTACGAAACTTACCTAAGCGCTCAATCACATGCACTTCACGCATGGGCACTATCAGCATCAGCTTGAATAAAATAAAAATAATAAATAAAAATGCGATGGTTAACACAAACATATCCACTTCCTTTTTGTCATTTAACTAATCCCTAAACGGTCACTTTAAACTTTCACTTTTAAACAGTCACGATTAAACAGAGTCGATCACGGGTTCAACCACAAACCCAATATTATCGCGACAGATGATTCTTACCTTAGTGCCGACGCGTATCTCTGTACCATCACCTAATGCTGTCCAATCAGAACCTAGGCAATGAATTCGCCCGGTTTGTTGCCCAGGCCCAATGGCTTCTTTCACTGTGGCGATCTGATTATACAGATCGACTTCTTCGTCGGTATTAGCCACATGAGCATCACCGCCAACCAGGCGTTGGGTGACATGACGAAAACTGAGTAACAGCACCATTGATGCCATAAACCATAGCGTCATACTTTGAACAAAGCCGTCGATAATCCCTAACGCTAATGACGATGCAACAATAATACAAGCAGCACCAAGTAAAATGACGATGCCGCCCGGAATAATAATTTCCGATAGCATTAATAACAGCCCAAGCACTAACCAGACTGTGATCGGATTAGAAAGCTCCATAAATTCTCCTCATAAAATGAGTATGCCGTGCATTGACTATATCAGTTGCTTTTCATTATTGCGACATATTATGTCAACATTAACCGCGTGCAATATTTCCAATTATTCAATAACTGTTAACATAACAGTATCAATAATTTAGTCCAATGCTTCATATCACATCGTCATCGTTAAAAGTGTAAAGGTTGATTTTTCTACCTACAAAACGCTGAAATCTGCAGATCGTGATTCGTTTTGATTGTGTTGATTATCATTTTTGAATATATTGCGCCCCATTGTGCACGATCGAGAATAATGTGGTTTCTTTACAGACTCGATTCAGCCGAATTGATAATCATTGTGGCTTTATTGCCATTTTACAAACCGGAAAAAAAATGAAAAAAACCTGCCTTTTAGCCACACTCGTGCTTTCACCTAACGTATTTGCCAATGACGTTATCCAATGGTGGGATGCAAGTGCAACTGTCTTGCATGGCGATAACTACGACCTGGCTCCATCAGAAAGACAAACCACCATCACATTAGAAACAGCAGGTGGTTGGACCTACGGCGATTGGTTCGTGTTTCACGATTTTATCAACTTTAACGGTAACAATGGCGGTGACGATAACAGCCATTATGGCGAGATTTCACCGCGTTTTAGTGCCAGTAAAATCCTTGGTCAGCCACTAGAGTTTGGTGCGATTAAGGATATGTCTGTTGCCTTAACGTACGAGCATGGCGATGGCCCTGTAGAAAGCATGCTTTACGGTGTGGGGCTTGACTTTGATGTGCCATTTTTCACTTACTTGCAGCTCAATACTTATCGCCGTGATGCTATTAGCAATGGCAATATCAGCGATGGTTGGCAGTTTACGCCAGTATTTAGAATCGACATGCCAATCGGTGATGCAAACATCATTATCGATGGCTTTATAGATTGGGTATTTATTGCCGACAACAATGGCTACGATGAAAACCTGCACTTTAATCCACAGATTAAATACGATTTAGGTAAAAGTTTATTTGGCGAGCACAAAAAGAACAAATTGCTAGTCGGTTTTGAATACGATTACTGGCAAAGAAAATACGGCGTTAATGGTGTTGACCAAAATACTTACTCTATTATTGCCCAATATCATTTCTAATTGGCGAAAATAAGATAACAAAAAAGGTGCCGAGGCACCTTTTTTACTGTTTAAGCTAGGCTGAGCAAGCAACCATGGTAAACGTATGACTCAATAACATTATGCTAATAGTTTTTTCGCTGCTGCAACAACAATAGACACTGCACTCACTTCAGTTTTCTTCATTGTGGCTTCGTCTGGAATTTCTTGTTGTGTACGGTTTACAATCACACCTGCTACACATGCTGCACGCCAGCCTTGAGTTGCACACATTGTAAATAACGTGGCTGACTCCATTTCATAGTTAAGCACGCCCATTGACTGCCACTCTTTCATAGAGCCAACATAACGTTGAGTAATGCGACCTGAAACGGTATCGTAACGCTCTTGACCAGGATAGAAAGTGTCAGAAGAAGCGGTAATACCGATATGCGGTTCTAAACCGGCATCGCGGCAGGCTGCAACCATAGCGGTAGTACAATCAAAATCAGCTGCTGCAGGGAACTCAAGCGGAGCAAAATGCAAGCTGGCACCATCTAAACGAACAGAAGCCTGAGTGACAATCACATCGCCCACGTTAACATGTGGTTGAATTGCACCTGTTGTACCTACGCGAAGAAACGTTCTCACACCTAATTGTGCCAACTCTTCAACCGCAATAGAAGTCGACGGTCCACCAATACCTGTTGAACACACCACAACTGGCTTACCATCAATATAAGCTAAGTAGCTTGTGTATTCACGATGGCTCGCTAGGAACGTCGCGTTCTCCATAAGCTCGGCAATACGCTTAACACGTTCTGGATCACCAGGAACGATAGCTAAGGTTGCGCCATCTAACATTTTTTTGGTTAATCCTAAGTGAAATACATCGGACATTTTGAAAACCCCTTTCATTTTTGAATATTAAATTCTTATATTGCAGACTTTAACCTAGTCTTTAGGAGGATAAGGTTAACTTGATCACATATAAATTCATAATAGTTAATATAGTTTCGTTAAATTATTACCAATATATGACCAAAACCCACAAAAATCATGGCTTTGAGCATAGTTGAATACGGTTAAAAACAACAAGCTATTTATCTAACTTAAAAACCATTAACGTGATTCACATCAAATTAACCTTGTCACACAATTTGAATTAAGCAGCGATTCATTCTCTAAAACAAAAAAGGACGCTAAGCGTCCTTTTCTTAATACTGAGCAGGCATACTACAGGTAGTAATCTTTTAACGGTGGGAAACCATTAAAACACACAGCAGAATAAGTTGTAGTATAAGCACCGGCTGTTAACCAATACATACGGTCGCCAATGGCTAAATCAACCGGTAAACCATAACTGTAGTGCTCATACATAATATCGGCACTGTCACAGGTTGGGCCAGCAATAACACACTTATCTAACTCACCATTACGATCAGTATAGATAGGGAACTTAATGGCTTCATCCATGGTTTCAATTAACCCTGAAAATTTACCCACATCAGTAAACACCCAACGCTCTAGTGCTGTATGCGACTTACGAGAAATCAATACCACTTCTGAGATCAATACACCGGCATTTGACAATAATGAACGACCAGGCTCTAAAATAATTTCTGGTAATTCATCACCAAAATCTTCTTCTAGAAAATGCTTAATCTGTTGTGCATAAACACCAAGTTCATTGGTTTTATCCATATAGTTGGCAGGAAAACCACCACCTAAATTGATCATTTTAAGCACAATGCCGTGTTCTTCTTTTAAACGGTCATAAATACTTTTCACTTTACCAATCGCCGAATCCCACGCACCGATATCACGTTGCTGTGAGCCAACATGGAACGAAATACCATGCGGTTGTAATCCAAGCTCTTTAGCTAATACCAATAAATCGTATGCCATTTCGTTTTGGCAACCGAACTTACGCGATAAAGGCCAATCGGCTGTGTGTGTGCCTTCAGTTAAAATACGCACATACACTTTAGCGCCTGGAGCTTCTTCTGCAATCATGCGTAAATCAGCTTCAGAATCTGAAGCGAACATGCGCACGCCTTGCTCATAAAAAGAACGCACATCTACGCGCTTTTTAATGGTGTTGCCGTAACTGATACGGTCAGCAGAAACACCAATCGATGTAACCATCTCAAGCTCATAAATAGAGGCGATGTCAAAGTTTGAACCTTTGTCACGCAGCAAAGTAAGAATTTCTTTGGCCGGATTTGCCTTAACCGCATAATAAACGTTTGCGAAAGGAAAATTATTAACCATGTCATCGTATTGTTTCGCAACGATTTGGGTGTCAATAACTACAAACGGCGTCGGCTTATCTTTAGCAAATGCCTCAATGCGGTCAAACGTGTCCTTGTCATAATAATCTGCAACATCAATCGATTGAAATTGGCTCATTAGGCCAGTGCCTCCTGTTAGTTGGGCGATAAAAGTGCGTTTTTAGGTCTGTAAAAACATGCGCAGTAAACGATATTTTCAACCAATACGCAACGAATTTTTATGCAAAAACTCTACTTTTTTATTCCTGCATAAATGTCATAAACACTCAATAACCTATTTAATTAGTCAACAAAATTAATGCCGAGTTCAACAACCTTAAAAAGTATAGACTCTGTTCAATAAAATAGATTTTAAAACAACGAAATATTCGCTAAAAGTAGCAACTCTTTTTTTGTTTTACTGCGACCAGATTAACACAATTATTACATTTACTTTAAATAAAATCCAAAAAATGATGCCTGAACCATATTTTACAAATAACTCACATGAATCAATAAAACATTGAAATAAATACAATAACCTATCGTTATCAAGTATAAATCAGTCACAAAAACCAACTACACTTAGATCACTAACTTATGCCAGTGTGCAATTTAATAAGTGAATTAATCGGTGAAATTTACATTTTTTATTGAGCCTAAACTCACCAAGAAAACGGCAAATATTATCGCTGTGTAAATCGCGGTATACGTAACATAACTTCGCATCAAATAGGTGATACTCACTATCATGCTGATGGTGAACCTTGAAACACGACACTTTCCCCAGCGATACTCATCGATCACTTGGAGTATGAGAGACCGCTATTTTGAATAAGGAGACGAAATACGGGTTATCGGTAATTGATCATAAAAAGTCAATTTTTCATACTAAATACTGATAAAAAACTATCATTCGAAAGTTTTATGGTTATAATTGTTCGTGTTAAAGAACAGTGTTCAGTAATGGACTGCTCATAGACAAGCAACATGTTGCACAATCTCATGTTAGCTTGAAATATCAAACACAGAGTTGACCATTTACTTTTCAATATTTAAACGACTTAGGCGAAGGGATTATGACTCAAGTTGCATATCAAATAAATGAGCGTCGACACAAAGATACGTTAAAGCATGACGAGCATTGGGATTCAACCACTGCAGACCAAAAACTCGCACTGTATGATTTACATCGCTTTGGTTACCGTTTGCTGTTTGTGCGCCATATGCTAACGGGTCCGGTGGCTGTAATAAGCCAACAAGATGATATTGCTGCTATTTATGCCGATGGTGAAGTTGATTTGCGCCCAAAGATTACCCTGCGCGATATTCATTAATGTTGCCAATGTGCAATAAAAAACCTACCCCCAACTGGCGTAGGTTTTTTTATACCTTGCGACCGTGCTCTTTACGCTTTACGCGTCAGTTTATACACAGCTTCGTTTAACCAAGGCACCTGTTTATTCACAAAACGAGGATTGTCTGCCAGCACATCAACACATTCTAATAACTCAACATCAAAATGTGGCGCCAAATGAGTCTCTACCCAATCCGGGCTGACAGCAAATGGAGGTCCTTTAAGGGTATCTTGAGGGTAGTCGAGGGTAATTAATAAGCCACTGACATTTGCTGGGATGAGCTTAGCGAGAGCATCTGCATACTGTTGGCGCATGGATTCTGGCCACGCGATCAATGCCGCACGATCGTAAAACCCGCCAATTCCTGCGGTTAGTGTATGGGGTAAGGTAAAAATATCGCCTTGATAAATGTGCACTTCATCGGCGCTAAACACAGCATGCTCACCGATTTGTTCAACCTGATATGCTAACTCGTTGTCAGTAAAAAAATGCTCCACTGCGATGGGATTTAATTCGCAACCTAACACACGGTGCCGTTGCTCAGCGAGGTAGCACATGTCGTGTGATTTACCGCATAAAGGCACAAACACCTCAGCTTGTTCAGCTAAGCCTAAACACGACCAGTATTTCACTAAAAACGGATTAACTTGTTGCTGGTGAAAACCAATTTGTTGTAGTTGCCATTTTTCATGCCAAAAGCGTGGTTCCATGATGGTCTCTTTAGTCTGTTTACCAATATTGCTGGCTACTTTAAAGACTAAAAAAAACAGATGCAACTAATCAAATAAACTTAGGCTTTACCGTCCAGCGTTAGCTGCACTTGTCGTAACCAACGGCAATTTTCACACTGGCATTTACGTCGCGACATATGATGCGGACTCAAATTTGAGTCAATATAGTCTACGGCAATAAGCAACTGTTGTTTGAGTTCAGCAACAGATTTCATTTCGAGTGCAACCATTTCATCATTATGATTGATCCACAGGCACTCTTCCCCTTGATGGCAAGTGATACATTCCTCATCACTGTGATTAAAAAACACCGCATGAGGACAATGAGTCACTTCCATCGATTGCAAAATACGGGTTCGAGGAAAATTAAATAACTGAATTAGTTGTGCTTTATCAATGTTAGGCATGAATACCTCTGCTAAAAGCGTTAAGTGATCTTACATTCCATACTACCTACTGTTGATTGATTTTGATTTGATGTAGGTCAAGGTTTACATATCGTAATTTTTTAGCTAGGAAGCACTTGCCGCACACAGGCGAATCAAGGTTTAATGGGGAGATAAATAACGAGGGATGACTTTGCAAACTCCACAGCTACAGCACTTTTATATCAATGAAGAGCAATCAATATACTTACTCAGTGCCAATGATGCCCGCAAGCACAAAGCATGGGTACGTTTATGTAAACAACAGCTCAGCAAATTGGGATACCAGCAAATTGAATTTATTGGTAAAGGTGCTTATGGGTTTGTATTTGCCGGAATAAATGAATTTGGTCAATCGCATGTGTTTAAGTTTTCACGCGTTAACCTACCCCAAAGTGTGCAAGACAGGCTTGAAGAAGAAGCTTATATGCTTAGCCAGGTTAAGCACCCCAATGTGCCCAGCGCGATAAAATTTGAACGCGTTGGCAAGCAAGGCATTTTAGTCATGGAGCGGGCAATTGGTGAAGACCTCGATAAAATTTGCCAACGCTTAGGCGCACTCCCACCAGTGATGGTCGTGAGTATCGCCAGGCAACTGGCCAATATTTTGTATTACCTGCGCAAGGGTAAGCCCTTGGTACACGGCGACATTAAACCCTCTAATTTGGTCTACGACATTGAAACAGACAAACTGTCGCTAATCGATTGGGGCTCTGCCGTGTTTGCCCAGCGCGATGAGCATAATCGCGCCGTTGATGACAACGTAATGTCGTTATTATCTAGCGATCAACAACATACCAATGCTCGTATGGGCGATGTGTATTTTATCGGTGAGGAACAACTTGGTGGCGCATTATCAACCCCAAGATTTGACGAGCAAGGCGCAGCCGCAACTTTATATGCTTTAGCATCGGGACAAATAAGCCGGTTTGGCACTAAGGTTATCCCTGCCACCAGCATCGGCTTACCCATTGAATTAGCTAAAACACTGGACGCCATGTTAAGTGATGATGTTGAACGACGTAATCTGGCTGGCGACTATTTTTTAACAAGCCTACGTCATAGTCATCGAATGCACTTACCCATATTGCCAGAGCCTCCATTAGTACCTGATATTCCAGTATGGGTGCAACCACGTTCAAAAACGGTTGAGACCGTGAGTTACAGCTCGCGTAAATCATTTTTAAAAGAGCACAACACTCAAGACCCTATCGCCAAAATGGATGATGTGCAGCTAGAAAAATACTACCGAAACTTTATGGCGGGTATGGCCGACACCGAAAAAGGATTTATTGCCGCAGTGGGACGTTTAGCTCAATACCCTATTGTGGGAGGTTTGGTGATCCATTGGCAAGAGTCTGGGGTGTTTATCGACTCAAACCTGGCGATTTACGACCCAGACAGTAAAGACCCACTGACCTTAGCAGTCAATAACATGGTCACCATGGCACGTGGCATTAAACGCATAGGGGTATTTAAAGCCTGCTTTTTTAATGCCAAAGACACCTTGCACTTAGAGCGCAAAAGTACAGAACACGAATACACCATCACTGGTGAGTTACAACTGCCATTTGAAGTCGGTGATGTACCTACATTAGAAGATAAATCCAGGCTACATTCGTACTTTGAAGACGGTAAAGATCCTGAAGAAAACCTCGAATTGCCCGCCGAAATTATGACCGAATTGGGTTGGTTAAACCAAATACATCACAGCGGTTGTATTATTTTTGAAGCATTACCCAATCATTTAAAAATCCACAGCTATTTACGCTTGCTCAATCCACGTAAACAAGCTGCATTTAGGGCATGTCTTGACCGTATCATTTCCCACGCCAATAAAATTCAGGGGCATGGTATTTCTGGTTTTATGAAACTACCTTACCGAAATACTCGCCAGTTTAGTCATCTCGATCGTAAAGCCGATCGCTTTTACCCCAAAAACCCTAAAGCGTTTGACCAACAACAACAACAACAACAACAACAACAGCAATAAGACTCTTTTCAAACATAAAAAAATGCGTCCTTTTTCGGCCGCATTTTTTCATTTGATATCACCTTAAATAGGTGAACCTGGCGGCATAAGTGCTGGTTTCTTAATCAGCGTAAACTCAGGGTGCGCTAAACCGTTAATAATCCCCTTATACAACCAATCGTAATGCGCCGATTGATAGTCGCTACCTCGGTTACTGCGACGCTTTAATTGTTTCACAATATAGTCAAAACGCGCGGCTAATTGAGCCTGTACTTCTGGTGCTGTATTAGGATGACGATAGGCTGCTAACATCGCATCGACAACCACTGCATTTACGCGCATTTGTATTGCTAATTCACGGCCATTTGGTAAATCTTTATATAAGCTTTTGCCAACAAGTTTGTCGACTAGAGTGACTATCGACAGCTGCGCACTGTCTTCCATATAAGCTTGATTCACTCGATTTAAACGCTCTGGTGTTAATAAAACACTGACAATATGGCGACTTAACATTTCAGCCATTGTGACAGGATCGCTCACCACCCCAATGTTAGAAGTAAAGCTTTCTCTAGTTTTGCGATAATGACCCGCTTTAGGGACCAATGTCTGGAGCACATTGGTAGGGATCGCCAAACTACTGCTTTGTAAACTGCCCAATAAGCCCTCTAATGCCGCTAATTGCATTTTAGGCGGTACATAACTCCATCTCACTCCACCACCAACTTGCTGATAACTGTAATCAGCGCCACCTATCCATTTAGCTGCCGCCTCAATTTGGTAGCGGGTGAGCAAATACATTGGCACAAATACATCGGCAAGCTCACCGTTGGGCTCACCAGTCAATAACGCATCAGAATTAAATTCATTAATGGCTTTTAGGCGCACGGCTTCTAGGCGCTGTAACTCCGCAACTGCATCGTTACCACGGTCCCATAAACTCGCATAAGCATGGCTGGCACTCGCACGACGCGAATCGGCTTCACCAATATATCGAAAACCTTTTTCTAATGTCGATGCCAACAAAGATTCGGCTTGTGATGCCGAGCCATACCCATAAGCTATGGTGTATTTGTCCCATTCGCCAATACCTTCGCGATATGGCTGGCTAATATCAATTTGCTTACCTTCAATACTGGCATAAGGGTGCGGATAATCCATTACCGACGAATTATCGTTAGTCGATGCGGCAAAGTTATGATCGAGGCCCAGCGTGTGGCCAATTTCATGAGCCGCAAGTTGGCGAATACGGGCTAGCGACAATGCCATTGCCGCTTCACTTGCCGCTTCACGGTCTGGCCAACCTGCGGTTAATCCACGGGCAATGAGATGGTCCTGGCGCACCCGTAAACTGCCCAGCGTGACATTGCCTTTAATGATTTCACCAGTGCGTGGATCGGTCACCGCAGCGCCATATGACCAACCGCGTGTTGCGCGATGCACCCATTGGATCATGTTATAACGCACATCTTGCGGATCTGCGTCCTCTGGTAATAACGCCACGTTAAAGCCATCAATAAAACCAGCGGCAGTAAACGCATCTTCCCACCAACGCGCGCCAGCTAATAGCGCACCACGAATAGGTTCTGGCACACCGGGATCGAGGTAATACACTATAGGATTAACCACTTTGCTTGGAGCATCTCCAGGGATCACTTTTTGCAGGCGGTGTTTTAATAAATGACGTTGTACTAAGGGTTGATCCACTGCGGTTGAATAATCAATATATTGATCAGATAAATATCCGCTCATTGGATGATAGCTACGCGGCTCAAAGCCTTCATCTGGCAGTTGCACGAAAGAGTAACGCACACGCACAGATAAAAACTTAGCGTCTGGAGTCACTTCTGCAACCTGTTTACCAGCCTTGCTGGTGTTGAAGGTTAAGTTAACATCAACATCGGCATTGCGCTCAAACGACTTAATCCCTTGCGGCAAAATAACCGAACGGCTGTCATCTAAACTATATTGGCCCTGTTCGGTCGCAACAAGCACATCGGCGACACCATGTAGGTCATTAATCACTAAATCATTAATCGCGACAATAGCCGGTTTGCCTTCGACGATGTTACCACGCCATAAAATAGACTCGGCAAATGCCTGTGTAACCGCTTGTTGCTCGGCAATATTGTTGCTTGAAGCGCGGTAATCTGTATTGAGCTGCTTTAATACAAGGTACGGCCCATGTTGCTCAAATTGTACCATGCGTGTTTGGCCAAGTTGACCACGGTCTAAGCCTATGTCGTTAGAGCCTACGCCGTGAGGCAGACTGGTTAGCATTAAGAAGGGTTGGTTGAGCTTATTGACTTCAAGATATAATTGACCCGCTTTGGCATCATAAAACAGGTTAAGAAACCCCTGGGCAGTTTGTGCTTGTTTTATGATTTTTTGTGCCGGATCGCTCGCGGCAATCGCTAAGTCTGAAACAACCGTTGCTGGCGCGATGGCCAGCAAAAGTGCCAATGAAATACAGCGGCGGATCATAAACTCTCTCCCTGTCGTGAATATCCTATCAACAAATATAATGCGATTGAGCCTGTGCAATTAATCGCATCATTTATGATTATTTTTATATGTAATCCAATGCGATAACGTTTCAAATAACTCCGTTAATACAATGGGTTTGGTAATGTGCGCGTTCATTCCTGCCGCTAAACTTTTTTCGCGATCACCAGACATGGCATGTGCGGTCATGGCAATGATCGGCATTTGCTCTTTGGTGTAACGCTTACGCAGTTCAACCGATGCGGTTAAGCCATCCATCACGGGCATTTGAATGTCCATTAATACTGCATCAAATGGTTTTGAATCAATAATGTCTAAGGCAATTTGACCATTATCAGCAATCACCACCTCATAACCTGCACTTTTAAGCAGTTCAGAGGCCACTTGCTGGTTAATAAAGTTATCTTCAACTAACAAGACTAACCCTGCCTCTTTACTCGGCTCATCGGCTTCAATGATTGGCATTGCATTTAACTTGGGCTCTGTTGCAAATGCATTAATAATTTCATCAAATAAGTCAGATGCTTTGAACGGTTTTTGCAATATGGCATAAACGCTATTTTTAGCCAGCTCTGCATCCAAAGGCTCGGCCGAATAAGCAGTCATAAGGATGATAATCGGCCTTTTAGCAATCACGCCATCGCGAACCATGTCATCCAAATGATTAATCACATCACTGCCACTCATTTCAGGCATCATCCAATCGAGTAGCAGTAAATCGATAGGTTTTTGACGTAAAATATCTAACGCTTTTTGGCCGCTGTCAGCCGTGTCGACACCAAAGCTGAAGTCTTGCATTAAGGTCGAGTACATTTGTAATGCGCTCGGGTTATCGTCAACAACCAGGGTGCACAAATTATTAAGCTGCTCTGGCACCACTAACGGCTCAATCACCTGCTCTTCTGCAATTTCAAAACTAATGGTAAAACTAAAGGTGCTGCCCACATCGAGTGTAGACTCTACCTGCATGGTACCGCCCATCATCGACACTAAGTGTTTGCTAATAGATAGTCCTAAACCGGTACCGCCATATTTACGGGTCGTTGAGCCATCGGCTTGGGAGAACGCATCAAATAGCATGGCTTGCTGGTCTTTACCGATACCAATACCTGTATCGCGTACCCAGAATTTCATGGTGATCCGATCGTCACGCTCACCGACATCTTCACAGCCGAGCTCAACCTCACCTGTTTGGGTAAACTTAACCGCATTAGACAGTAAGTTAACCAATACCTGGCCTAAACGTAGCGGATCGCCATTTAAAATTAACCCTGCGGTCACTGGCGCATACAATAGCAGTTCTACGCCCTTTTCTTGGGCTTTAATCGCATTAATATCAATAACATGGTCTAGCACTTTATCTAGCGGAAACGCAACGCGTTCAAGCTCTAACTTACCAGCTTCAATTTTCGAGAAGTCTAGAATATCGTTAATAATGCGCAACAATGACTGTGCCGAAAAACCGGCTTTATTGAGATAGTCTTGCTGCTGAGGCGTTAAATTAGTGCGCTGTGCAAGTTGCACCATACCAATAATGGCATTCATTGGCGTACGGATTTCATGGCTCATGTTAGCCAGGAATTCACTCTTATACATGTTGGCTAACTCAGCATCTTGCTTCGCTTCTAGCAAGGCCACTTCGTTACTCTTCTGGCGAGTGATGTCTTTGTGTGTACCCAGCATACGTTTACTGCGGCCGCTTTCACTAAATTCAACGGCACGCCCACGAGATAACACCCAAAAATACTTGCCATTTTTACCCAGCATTCTAAATTCAATTTCATAAGTGCCATTGGGATTTTCGACATAACCACTGCGATACTGCTGCACACGTTCACGATCATCGGGGTGGAATAATGCATCTATCGACGCAAGTAACGGCGGAAACTCATGCGACTGATACCCCAGCATCGAATAAAATGCAGGGTTACAAATAATCTGCTCCGAATCGATATACCAATCCCACAGACCATCCTCTACCGCATCCATCGCGAGGTGATAACGTTGCTCAGACATCCGAAGTTGCTCTGCGGCATCATGCTCTTTGGTAATGTCACGCCACACAGAAATTAACCCCAGTAAATCACCGCGGCGGTTATAAAATGGCAACTTAAAGGTATCGAGCAATACAGCTTTTCCCTCAACATTAACCCGTTCTTGGTAGCGTAATGAATGCTGTTGATTGAGTACTTTTTTGTCTTCTTCACGAATACGCTCGCCCTGCTCAGGGCTCACGACTTCAGATGAGGTTAAACCTATAATTTCGTTTTCGCTGTAACCAAGCATACGCTCAGCAGACTTGTTACAACCTAGATATTTGCCTTCTTTATCTTTAAATACAATGGCTTCTGGGATAGAGTCAATGAGCGATCGCAGTAAAGCATATTCACGTTCACGTCGCTCTGTGGTTTCACGTAAGCGCTGAGTACGCCTCGCAACTAAGTTATCTAGGCGCTTATTTTGCTCGGCTAAATGATGAGTATATTGGCGGTTTTCTTCAAAAATACGGCTCACTAACGCAAACCAGGGCTCCCGGCCATGGGTGATTTTTTCAGGCGGGCGGATGGGCTCTTGTGAACAGGCTTCAAGGTGGGTTAATAGCCTCGATGCAGGGCTTACGAAGGCACGCCTTGTTTGCCAATGCACAATAGTCACTAACAGGGATAATGCTAATACCACCAGTAAAAAGCTCAGCTGTAACTTGTCCCATGAGTCTTTGAACAAGTCGTCTTCATCTTGTAAATACAATAAGCGCCAGGGAGCGTTATGTAAGGCAACAGAGTGAATGTAGTAACCATTACGAATAATGCCTTCATGGGCATCAAACAGTTCCGATTCTGATAAAGAGTGCAACGCCGCAGGAATGCGCTGGCTGATGTGGTACACCTTGTTCATTTCGTTGGCATCAAAGTCACTGTGCGACAAAATATTATTTTGCTGATCCAGCAAAATCACCGTGCCCGGCATTTTAAAATAGGTGCGAATTTGTTTGTCTAATGACGACAAGGTCATGTCGAGGTTAATCGATCCAATAAACTCATCTTGCAAATATACCGGCAGCCCAAGGGTGGTGATTAAACCTTGATGAGCAGAGTCAATGTAGGCTTCGCTCCAAAATACACTGCGCTGTGGATTCATCGACGGTGTCGATAATTGGAATTGTTTTTTATTGAGTAGCTCATCTCTAAAACGCAGATCGTTATTTTCCCAAGGGTAAAACGACATCATGCGGCGTTTCGAAATATAATAAATTGACGAGGCTTTTGGCGCTGCTTCTTTGGCGACCGGAAACGATAGCGACAACTCAAACAGCATTTCAAGTTCTTGATAAAAAGGCTCGCTGCGATCGCTAAGAGACCCCGCGCCAGTGATCCGGCCCATATTGGTAAAAGGCACATCACTTTGACCGTACATGGGTTCTAAAGTGAAGTATTGGCCGTCTTCGTTAAACTTTTCATATTTGGGTAGTCGGTCTTTACGCACGAATTCACCGAGACGTAAATGATCAACCGCCACATCTCGTAAACTTTTAACCGCCCTAATGCTTGATTCAAGTAATAAATCAATTTGCAACACATGCCGAGCGACCTGCTCTTCACGCTGATAAATTTGCTGCTCTTTTTGGCGTTCAAACATTATGCCGGCCGACAATAAGGCCATCACAATTACCCCAATGTAGGTGTAAAACACCGCTTGGTTATAATTGCGTTGAATAGGAGATTTCAGTTGTAAATCTGGCTCTGTCGGTTTCATTAACAACCCTTGATACAGCGAAAAATGGCGCGCTGTCGAACGAATAACACCAAAAAATAGGCAATGTAAAAATGAATGGCCATGATATCAGGAAGATAAGCACAAGCACATGTAATAATGACCCATTACCACTTGTCCAACCTCAAAAAACAGCACTGTAATCATAGAATAAAATACAGATAAAAATAAATAAGGTTACCCAGGTAACCTTATTGACTTAACGATGTACCATTTTGCAGCAGTTACAAATGTTCCTCTGCAAATTCTGCCAAGCGTGAGCGTACCACGCCATTTAAGTAAATATTGGCGCTGCCCTCAAAGTCTTTAAAACGCTCCACTATGTAAGTCAAACCAGACGTGACAGCGGTTAAATAAGTTGAATCGATTTGCGCTAAATTGCCACTGCAAATCAGCTTAGTACCCTCGCCCATACGGGTAATCATGGTTTTAATTTGTGATGCGGCTAGGTTTTGGCATTCATCTAAAATCACCACAGAATTTTGAATCGAGCGGCCGCGCATAAAGTTAATCGACTTAAACTGTATGTTGGCTTTTTCCATAATGTAATTAACGCTGCCAGTGGGATTAACATCATTTTTATGCAACACCTCAAGTGTGTCAGTAATCGCCGCTAACCAAGGTGCCATTTTCTCTTCTTCGGTGCCGGGTAAAAAACCAATAGATTCGGCAATGTCTGGAGTATTACGTGTCACGATAACCTTGTCGTACTGTTTACGTTCAACCACTAATTCAAGGGCTGCCGCCATGGCCAATAAGGTTTTACCACAGCCCGCTGGGCCGGTGAGAATAATCAATTCGATGTCAGGGTCGAGCAGCGCATCAAGCGCCATGCCTTGATAGATATTTTTAGGTTTTACCCCCCAGGCCTCATGATGCAATAAACGATCGCGGCCGCGATCAATGATCTCTAGATGTTTATCGCTTTTACTCGCCACTCGGCCACAAAAATCGGAACCTTCATCAATAAGATATTGATTAAGGTAATAATGTTCATTGCCTAGATGCTCCAGTGGTACCTGATGCACAGTGTGCCGCCCTTTGCGATCAGTAGAGACCTTATCGACGTTTTGCCAAAAATCACCCGCAAACTGATAAAAGCCTTTGGCTAAAAAGCGAATATCATCAATAAGTTGGTCAGTGCGATAATCTTCAACACGCTCAATGCCAGCTCCTTTAGCCTTTAAGCGCATATTAATGTCTTTCGTGACAAGGACGACTGTACGCGGTGAATGAATTTTTTGTAAATGCAGTGCGGTATTGATGATGCGGTTATCGTTATTGTCACCGGGAAGTGAGCCGATAATAAATTCAATTTGATGGTCAGGAAATATGGATAAATGGCCAGAGACTTCGGTGTGTTCTTCGCGGGTGGGTAATGCAACGCCTTTTAAAATTTGCTCCGGTGTTGTCGGGCCGCCAAGAATATCCTCTAATGCTCGTATGGCGACTCGAGCATCGCGACTCACATCGCGCTTTCTGTCCTTAATGCTGTCAAGTTCCTCTAACACTGTCATTGGGATAATTACGTCGTGTTCCTTAAACGAATATATCGCTAAAGGTTCATGCAGTAACACGTTGGTATCCAGTACAAACAACTTTTTGTCGTTTAGTTCCATGGCGCCTCCAGTGTGCTCTCAATTAATTGATTTCAATGTATCGACTTAAACGCTTACCATAAAAGGATAATTTACTTCATTATTGAAAACAGGCGGTATGTTTGGCCATAAGCAAACTTAATATGACTCAAAACATACCTAAAATGACTATGGCACCTGCTTCATCATAACTCAATAAATTATGTATATCCTTTGCTCCACACTATGACGCCAATGTGACACCGAAATGTCAATTTGTTGTAAAAACACCCAACTGATAGATAAATCGATGCTAGAATTTCAATCTGCATGGGTTTGGTTTAACATACGCCCCCTTTTTGTTTCCCCCGCTTCAAATAGAGAATTAAAGATGCCTTTTGCTTTAGGTCAACGCTGGATTAGTGATACCGAGTCGGAGCTCGGATTAGGAACCGTCGTTCAAATTGAAGGCCGCATGGTTACGCTGCTGTTCCCTGCCACTGGAGAAAACCGGATGTTTTCTCGCAGTGAAGCTCCCTTAACTCGGGTTATTTTTAACCCCGGTGACACCGTAGAAAGCGGTGAAGGCTGGAGTATCACCATCAATGAGGTTGAAGAAAAAAACCAATTGGTGATTTACCACGGGATCCATAGCGAAACCCAAGAAAACGTCAGCCTGCGTGAAACAATGTTGAGCCACAACATTCGCTTTAACAAGCCACAAGATCGTTTATTTGCCGGACAAATCGATCGCTTAGAGCGTTTTGGTGTGCGTTACCAATGCCAGCTATTACGCCATAAATTAGCCACATCAGATTTATTGGGACAACAAGGCCCGCGCGTTGGATTGATTGCGCATCAGCAGTGGATTGCTCATGAAGTCGGCCGTCGTTATGCGCCGCGTGTATTGCTGGCCGATGAAGTGGGTTTAGGTAAAACCATTGAAGCAGGCCTGATTATTCATCAGCAGTTATTAACCGGTCGTGCTGAGCGTATTTTAGTCATTGTGCCAGACACCCTGCGTCATCAGTGGTTAGTCGAAATGCTACGCCGCTTTAACCTGCGTTTCTCTGTATTTGACGAAGACCGCTGCGTTGAAGCTTATGCCGACAATGACAACCCGTTTTATACCGAACAGTTAATCATTTGCTCACTTGATTTATTGCGCAAGAAAAAACGCCTAGAACAAGCCTTAGACGCTGACTGGGACTTAATGGTTGTCGACGAAGCCCATCACTTAGAATGGTCTGAAGACGCACCAAGTCGCGCCTATCAAATCGTAGAAGCATTAAGTGAAGTCGTGCCTGGTGTTTTACTGCTTACCGCGACCCCAGATCAATTAGGTCATCAAAGTCACTTTGCACGTTTACGTTTGCTCGATCCCGATCGTTTTTACGATTACGACGCATTTTTAGCAGAAGAATCGAGCTATAAAGACGTTGCAGATGCCGCTGAAGCATTAAGTAAAGACACTAAGTTGCCTGACAGCGCGATCAATAGCTTAACCGAATTACTCAGCGAAAAAGACATTGAGCCAAGTATTCGCTTAATTCAATCAAAAGAGGTTGATAGCGAGCTTCAGCAAGCGGCGCGCCAGGACTTACTGCAAGAGTTACTCGACCGTCACGGTACTGGCCGCGTGCTTTACCGTAACAGCCGCGCCTCGGTAAAAGGCTTCCCAAAGCGTTTCTTTAATGCCTATCCGCAAGACATGCCGGAGCAATATATTACCGCTGAGCGGGTTAATGCCATGATGGGCAGCGCGAAAACTGCCCAGGCTAAAGCGATACAGGCATTAAGCCCAGAAAAGCTTTATCAAGCCTTTGAAAACGACAGCGCCAGTTGGTGGAAGTTTGATCCGCGCGTAGATTGGTTAATCGAATTCTTAAAATCGCATCGCAGCAAAAAAGTACTCATTATTGCCAGCCAGGCAGAAACGGCCCTTAGTCTTGAGGAAGCCTTGCGTACTCGCGAAGGGATTCAAGCCACCGTATTCCACGAAGGCATGTCAATCATCGAGCGCGATAAAGCTGGTGCCTACTTTGCCCAAGAAGAAGGCGGTGCACAGGCACTAATTTGTTCTGAAATCGGTTCTGAAGGACGTAATTTCCAATTTGCGAGCCACTTAGTCTTGTTCGACTTGCCGCTCAATCCTGACTTACTTGAGCAGCGTATTGGTCGTTTAGACCGGATCGGCCAACAAAATGATATTCAAATACATTTACCTTACTTACGCGACACTGCGCAAGAACGTTTAATGCGTTGGTATCATGAAGGTCTTAATTCTTTTGAGTTAACCTGTCCAAGTGGTCATGTATTATTTGGTGAGTTTGCCGATGAATTGATAGGTGTACTGAGTCATGACGATGAAGATGCCATGGTGCAGCTACTTAATCACACTCAGCATCGTTATAAAGAACTCAAACATGCCATGGAGCAAGGCCGCGACAAGCTGCTAGAAATTAACTCTCATGGTGGTGAGCGTGCCAATAAATTAGTCCAACGTTTGTCAGACAGCGACAACGACACCCAGCTGATTGGTTCGGTGATTCGTCTATGGGATATCATAGGTGTCGATCAAGAAGACCGTGGTGAAAACTCGATTATTTTGCGCCCTAGCGAGCACATGATGTTCCCAACGTACCCAGGCTTACATGAAGATGGCGTAACGGTAACATTTGATCGAACTACCGCCTTGTCACGTGATGATATTGCGTTTATATCGCAAGAACATCCACTGGTACAAACGGGCCTAGATTTAATCACAGGCTCTGAAACCGGTACCACCAGTGTGGCAATTCTAAAAAATAAAGCGTTGCCAGCAGGCACACTATTTTTAGAGTTGATCTACATGGCAGACGCGTCTGCACCTAAATCAACTCAGTTATACCGTTATTTACCGCCAACCCCTATCCGTGTGTTGCTCGATAAAAACGGCTTAAACATGGCCGATAAAGTCGACTATGCCAGCTTTGATAAACAGCTAAGTGCAGTCAATCGACATATCGCCAGCAAATTGGTCAATGCATCACAGCCAATATTGCATCCTTTATTTGCTAAAGGTGAAGAGCATGCAAAACAAGCGCTGGGCGACTTAGTCACCGATGCTCGTGCTAAAATGACCCAACAATTAACTGGTGAGCTTGAACGACTTGAAGCCCTAAAAGCAGTAAACCCGAACATTCGCGAAGATGAGCTAGAGTATATTCGCAACCAAATGGTCGAGCTAACCGGCTACATGGATAATAGCCAGTTACAGCTTGATGCCATCCGCATGGTGTTAGTGAGTCACGTTTAATCCCTTTTAACTTAGGGAAAAAATTTATACCCAAACAACCTGAAGATGCTCGATTTCAGCAAGAATTTACACGTGTTTAAGCAAGGCATTGATTGCGGGTAATGGTCGTTCCCTTTCCAAAATCAATAACACAGCATAAACGCGTGTAAAACTTGCCCTTTGGGAGTTTCACCGTGCTTCCACTACGTTGTTACGTTAATTTATAAGGTACCTACATTACCGCATTAACGCGCCTAGTATTGAAAACACGGTGAAGCTCTGAAACACGGATCTTCAAGTTGATTGGGTATAGTACTTTGATAATGCCCTGTTTTCAGGGCATTATTGTTTTTAGATTTTATGTTTACTGGTGAGGTTTTTGTGCAAGTAAGACATTTTTGCCACATAGTAATGATTGCCGTTGGGCTGTGGGCACTCGTCCCTTTAGCAAGTGCGCAGCAAAAGTACGCTCACGTAAACAGCAATGAAATTAAATTTATTACCGTCGATGGGAAACAATCAGAAGTATTAGTGCGCTCATGGCAAAGCAAAAAACAATTTGGTTCGCTGATGATTGTAGGGCCATCAGACACCGATGCCGACGCTAACGGGCTGGCGAGTTATTTACGCACTCAAATTAATACCCGCGGCTGGGCCAGTATCAGTTTAACCCCAGCCAAAGGGCTTTATCGTCCCAACTATGCCACCAAACCTGAAGATATTAACAAAGCTGGCAGCGAACAAATCACCCTCAGCACCAATAAAAGCATCCCTAAGTACACCTCAGAGCAATTACTCGAACTGCGTAACTTTCAACAAGCGGCGTTGAGTGAAGCCATCAATCAGCTCGGATCAACCGTAAGCTTATTCCCGGGGGCGAGCATTCTCGTTGCTATTGATGACAGTGCGGGCATGATAACTAACTTACTTTATGACAAAAAAATTCCCACACCCGATGTATTTGTAGTGGTGAATCCATACCGCGAGTTTGAATACCTGATCGATCCGCAAAGTCAGCGCAAGTCGATCGCCGAGCAGTTAGTCACCATGTCATTACCGATCCTCGACATTCAATCGAGCGATGCCCACCCTATTTCGATTACCGAAGCACCCACCAGACTTAACTACAACCAGGTTAAGCCCGCTCGCTATTATCGCCAATATCAAATGAGTTTGGATTTTAGCAATCAAAGCGGCTGGGAAGAGGCTCTCGATCAAATAGAAGGCTTTTCACGCACCGTTATCGGTAGATAAAAAGTCCTTATCACTTCTATTATCAGTATCAATCATGACCACCAAGATTGCCTAGCTCGATAAGCCTTGTCAGGGTTTTTAGTTTGCCTAATGGCCGCAATCACTCGGTTTTTGCCCATTAACAAACGAATTTGACTCAGAGATTCTCGAGCCAACAAACTGCGGATAGACCCAGTCCAATTTCGATTAATACTTAGCTTAATGGCGGCATTCGCATCGGGTGAAGTACGCATAATTTTATTAGCGAGCTCCACCGCGGCGTCATAAGGCGTATCACTGATTTGAGTAATCATACCCAACTCAAGCGCTTGTGCTGCCGTTAATATATCAGCGGTATAAGTCAGCATGAGCGCTTTATCTTTAGGCATAATTTGCCGCAACGCCACCAACCCCGCCATATCAGGCACTAAGCCCCATTTCGCTTCCATAATCGATAATTTGCAATTTGAGCTGGCAATACGAATATCGGCACCCAGTGCTATTTGCATGCCGCCGCCATAACAACAGCCTTCAAGAACCGCAATAACAGGAATAGGCAGGCGCTGCCAACCAAGAGACACTCGCTGTGCTAAATTTGCATTACCGGGTAGCCACTTAAACAATAACTTCATGGCTTTGCTCGGCGAGTTTGCCACACTTTTAACATCTAAACCGGAACAAAAATTTCCTTCGGCACCAGACAACACCACCGCGTTAACACTTTTATCTGCAGCAAGGCGTTTAATCACCTTATCAATCGCCTTAAACATCTCGAAACTGAGTGCATTAATTTTACTCGGGCGATTTAAACAGACATGCGCAATTCCGTGTTCGATACTAAGCTTAATTAAATCCTTTTCCATAAATGGGTTCCGCTCATCTGGTCAGTCCAGTTTTCAGGTTAACATATCTGGACTATCTGTCGAATAGTAATAACATGACAAATAAGCGTCATTGGTCAAAATATTGCCACGTTTTTTAGCGTAGAATAAGTTAGTTATATTTATGTTATTCATATTTGATTAGCATTTGATTAAAAATACACCGATGAGAATGCTAATAATGGGAGTTACACCGCACTTTATGTTGCAAAAATGTTTTTATCAGTGCCGTATTACCCATTTAATTAACAATTGCGTATAATGAATATTTAAAGACAAAGTACTGTAAAACAGTCTTAATGATAACAATAACGCCTAGCACCACTCACGACTGCATTAAGAGTGCTTTCCCCTAAAGGCGAATTAAGGATTACCTGTCACAATGACCATACCGATATTGATATGTGATGACTCTGCATTAGCCAGAAAACAAATGGCACGCACTCTGCCCAAAGACTGGGACGTTGAAATTAGCTACGCCACAAATGGTGCAGAAGGTCTCGATGTGATCCGTGCCGGTAAAGGCGAAATTGTATTTCTTGACCTTAACATGCCCGTCATGGACGGTTACGAAGTGCTTCAGGCTGTACAACAACAAGATTTGCCCGCACTGATCATTGTGGTCTCTGGCGATATTCAAATTAAAGCCCATGAACGGGTTAAAGCATTAGGCGCACTCGACTTTATTCAAAAGCCTGTGAGCGCAGATGCCATCAGTAATATCTTGCAAGAATATGGCATTCTTACTCTGACTCAAGGCAATAAAGCCGACGAAACACCGATGGTTAAAGTTGATATGCGCGATGCATGCCAGGAAATAGCCAACGTTGCCATGGGCCGCGCAGCTGACTTACTCGCTAAATTACTCGACGTATTTGTACTTCTTCCTATTCCTAACGTAAACGTGCTTGAAGTAAGCGAACTCACCATGGCATTAAAAGCCACTGAGCAAAGTGCAAAAGTATCAGGACTTTGCCAGGGCTTTATTGGTGCAGGCATTGCAGGTGAAGCGTTATTGCTGTTCCATGATTCAAGTTTTGAAGATATGGCCAAGCTCATGGGATTAGAGAATCCAGATGACATTAATACCGAAATAGAAGTGATGATGGACACAGGTAATGTGCTCATTGGTGCCTTTTTAAATGGTATTTCAGAACAGCTCGACATGAAATTTAGCCAGGCTCATCCAGTGGTGCTTGGCCGACATTGCAGCGTTAACGAGCTCATACACGACAATTCGGAAAAATGGCAGCGTACACTCGCAATGGAAATTAATTACCGCATTGAAGATTACAATATTCAATGTGATTTACTGCTGCTGTTTACAGAAGACTCAATCCCTACGCTTAACTACAAGCTCGGCTACCTACTCGACTAACGCTGGATAACTTTATTATGTCAAATGACCAAAGTGCGATGAACGAACTACACTGGCTAATCGATATGGTGCAAACCATTGAAGTTGGCTTAGTGGTACTTGATCGCGACTATAATATCCAGCTGTGGAACGGGTTTATGGAAAACCACAGCGGCGTATCGCCTAATTCAATTAAAGGCCATAACTTATTTGAAAAGTTTCCCGAGTTGCCTGCAGATTGGCTGAAGCAAAAAATGGAATCGGTGTTTGTCTTAAAAAACCGCACTTTTATCAGCTGGGAACAACGGCCATATGTATTCAAATTTAAAAATTATCGTCCGGTTACTGGGCGCGCTGATTTTATGTTCCAAAACATCACGCTGTTGCCGCTTGCATCGCTTACAGGGCAAATTACTCACATCAGCATTATTGTTTATGATGTTACCGATATTGCGGTCAACAAATTACAATTAAAGGCCGCCAATGAACAATTAGAAGAGCTAAGCCAAACCGATGGTTTAACTCAACTGCATAACCGTCGTCATTGGCAGCTTTGCATGGAAAAAGAGTTTGAGCGTCACTCGCGCTACGGCGATACCTCAACGTTAGTGATGATCGATATCGACCACTTTAAGCAGGTTAACGACAAATATGGCCACCCTGCTGGTGATAAAGTCATTCAACACATCGCCTATATACTAAAACAGTCACTACGTGAAACCGATTGTGCGGGCAGATATGGCGGAGAAGAGTTTGCGGTAGTGCTGTCTAAAACCACGGCAGAAGAAGCATTACACTTTACTGAGCGCCTAAGACAGCGCATTGAAGAGTCGGAAGTCGCCTTTGAAAATCGCCTCATTAAAGTCACGGTGAGTTTAGGTATTAACGATCTCAACCCCCAAATTGATAATAGTTCAAGTTGGTTATCTGGCGCAGACAAAGCCCTATACACCGCTAAGCAAGAAGGTCGTAATAAGAGTGTGGTATTTAAATAAACAACCTTTGGGTTAATCGATAGCGCGACATTGTACCATTTCCATTAATTATGCGACCAATCAGATAATTAATAGAATTGGTATAAGCTTTATCACTGGCACCCGCGACAACAATCTACTTCGACTAAAATAAAAAAATGCTCATCAATGATGAGCATTTTTTAATGCTTATACCATGGCGCATTAATAAGTGACCACTCAGAATGCATCCAGCGATTTTTGATTAAGGCGTCGCTATGTAGTAATGGTTGTTCCCTTTCAAATAGCGAGAACGCAGGGCAAAAGCCGCTGGGGCATTCCTTTCAGGCGAGTTTTAAAAGGGCTTACACTGCGTTGCATGACTTCGAAAGAGAATAACTATTCATTCAGTCATTCGCCTTGTTTAAGCCCTTTTAAATTCTCGCTGAGAGATCACTTACTAACGCGCAATGGTATTACCATTGCGAATTAGTGAAACGAATCGGTATCATCTTCGTCAAAACCATCGTCTTCAAATTCATCATCTTCATCGTCTTCAGCATCAGCTTCATCGCCAACAAAGTAAGTACCCCAACCGTCGTAATCCACTTTTTGCTTAGCCGCTAACTGGATTAATTGCTCACAGGCTTTATCAAGTAGTGACGCTTCAAGCTTATGATACGCAATGGCGTCAAAACAGAAAATGATTGAACCATCATCTAATTCCATTTCTTCAGCATCGTTAACTTCAAAGCCAAGCTTAAATGCATCAACCGCAGCTTTTTCTAAACGATCAAAGTTAGTCGCCGAAAAATGGTGCTCAATTGTATATTCCGCATCAGGTTCTGAACCATCAGCAAGTAAGGCATCAACAATTTCGCGGTTTTCAGCAAATTGTTCTTTTAACTGACGCTCGACAGACATGGATTACTCCGTTAATAAACACATATAAATTTTAGTCAATTATACCCAAACTCAACTCAGTTGCGAACTTATCAACGCAGTTTAGTTTTTAACGGTTTGATCTAGTGCCAAGGCTTCTTTGTTTAACTCAACCAGTCTTGCTGACATGGTCTCATGAACTTTAGCGCTAAAGGCTTTAACGTCATTTTTAGTTAATCCTTCAGTTGGCATCGGCGGCATCATTTCAACAATCACCACGCCGTTATTCCAACGATTTAACTTAATGTGGTTCTGACATGAAGCCAATACCGGCACGACAGGCACTTGCGCTGCAATAGCCGTGTGAAATGCACCCACTTTAAAGGGCAATAAACCACGACCACGTGAACGTGTACCCTCAGGAAAAATCCACACGGATAATAGCTTGGTTTTCATTTTCTCAACCGTTTTAGCCATGGTATCAAACGCACTATGACGATTTTTACGGTCAATTAGAATATTGCCAGACAACCAATAAATCTGCCCAAACAACGGCATCCACGCCAAACTCTTTTTACCTAGGCTTACAGTACCTTTAGGCACGGCAGAGGTGTGAGTGAACAAATCGAAGTTATTTTGATGGTTTGCTAAATAAATGCACGGTTGTGGCATGTCGCTGACAGGGTGAACCCGAGTAATGACTTTTATGCCAAGCACTGGCGCAACAGAAGAGAAAATTTTTGCCACAACATGAACGTTATTGCGATGCATTGGCCTTAAAAGGCAAAAAAACATCACGAAAACAAAGGCTAAAAATAATAGCACGGCGAGAATAATTAAACGAGCGATTAGCAGCACAGCATACTCCTGCAAAATAATTGGCGACAGTATAACGATGCAGGTCTAGGGACTCAATTATTTTGTTTACATATGTACGCTGAAATACTCTGCCCTGCTATACAGGGCAGAATAACACGTTTTATGTGACAACCATGCGACATTCCTAGGTTAAAAGAATGTCGCTATGGCTATAGTAGCGCAGTTGGTTACACTGCTGTGGGACGAAATTTAAGTAACTGCCTAAACACTAACGCGCTGATCGCCAATGTCGCGACAATCGCTGCGCCACTTGGCAGGTCGTAGTTAGCAGACAATAATAGCCCTGCTACATAACCAACGATCCCCACCACATAAGCCCATCCGAGTTTATATTGGCCTAAGTATTTGTTTAATGCCAATGCCGGTAAAATGAGGGTGCTAAACACTAAATAAACCCCTACCAGCTCTACCGATAAAGTAATCACCAAAGCAAACAAAAAGTAAAAACCTGCGCCATCCAGTATGCTGGGCTTAAGCGCAATTAGCGCTAAAATAGCCACAGACACCACTGCCGGTAATATAAGTTGCGACCAACTTACCCACAAAATCTGCCCTGACATTAATTGCTTTAACAGCTCAGCGCCATGGGGATCATTTGCCAGCAATAGCATAGCTGCTACAGCGCTCAGCACATAAAAGCAGCCAATCATTGCTTCAAGCTCACCTGTCAGCCGCTTAGCCATCCAGGCAATGACGCCCGCGCCAGCAAGTGCAAACAATGCCGGCATCCACACATGAACAAAAGGTAAACCTTCAACATCATGATCCATGTGTGACACTATCGCTCCTAACGCTGCGACTTGTGCAATGGCTAAATCGATGAAAATAATACCGCGCTTCAGCACTTGTTGGCCTAACAACACATGAGTTGATAATACCAACAAACCTGCCGCTAACGCTGGTAACAATATCGACAGAAGCTCAACATCAAACATGGCGTTATTTCACCCCATTAAGTAGGGCTAATAAGCTGTCGTATAAGCTGAATAAATCTTGGCTTTGCTCATTGCCACCGACAGACATTGGTAACATCACAACCGGTAAATTAGCACGTTCGCCTAACCATTTAGCACCACGCTCGTCCTGATAAGACGCGACAATTACCGCCATCACATCTCCTTTTTCAGCACGAGCAAGCAAGCTTGCTAAGTGACTACTTGTTGGGGCTAAGCCTGGTTTTGGCTCAAGATCGGCCACTTGCTCAATTCCCGTCCAGTTAAATAAATAACGGAAACTTGAGTGATAAGCGATAACCTTTTTACCGGCTAACGCTTTAGCTTGCGCCTGCCATTGAGGGATTTTAGCCTGCCAACGTTGACTAAAATCAGTCAATGATTGCTGGTACTCACTGCTGTTTTGCGGATCAATTTCAATCAGTTTTGCACTCAGCGCTTTCGCCACAGCCAACATACGCTCTGGGTCTAAATGTAAGTGTGGATTGCCTTTGGCATGTACATCGCCCATTGAGCGGTCAACACTGGTAAGTTTATCTAACGTGTCGATTTGCTCAGCTGCAAAAAATAGCCCTTTATCGGTTGATTTAACCTTAGGGTTAGAGGCTTTCATCTGCAGCATAGGCAGCCAGCCGATTTCTAAATCGGCACCGGCACACACCACTAAATCAGCCTGGCGCATTTTTGCAATTAAGCTTGGACGCGCCTGCACTTGATGAGGGTCTTGCATGGCTGTCGTTGCTGAGTATACGTCTGCCGATGGCGCTAAAGTTTTAGCTAAAGCACCGTATTCTGCTTCACAGGCAAACACGTTAAGTTCCGCTTTTGCTGTCGCGGTAAACAGCAGTGACAATGACGTCACCGCTAAAAGCATTTTAGAATTGATGCGCACCGTGAGCTCCTAATGACATGACATATTGTAAAGTAACGATATTATCGTCTTCGAAACCATCAAAGTTAGTACCTTGCTGATGGGTATACTGCAAGCGCACAGTAGAGAAATGGCTGCTGTGCCATGCAAGGCTAACTTCAGTTTCTTTCAGCTTTTGCGGGTCTAAATGATCTTCATGAATTTCAAACGTATCCACTTGACCATAACGCACACCAGCAGACCAGCTTGGAGAGAACTGATAAACGCTGCTTAAATACCAACCTTCATGATAATCATCACCGCTTAATTCATGGTCATGGTCATCTACATCGCCGACATCATCAACATGTCCTGGTTCTTCACCAAAAATATCTGTCACTCTGAAGTATTCACCGCTTACAGTAAGATTTTGGTACTTGTAGTTACCATTAGGTGCCCACTTGTAAACAAAATCAGCGATGTAAGTATTCTCACCTGTATATGAAGCACTGTGGCTGTGATCATGCTCATCAGCGACTTCCTCTTCTTCATCGTCATGCTCTTCAGCATAGGCTAAGCCATTTTCATTGCGTAAATAACTTAACCCTAGCTGCCATGAACTCTCGACACCAATATCGCCACCAATTTTGGTTAAAGCTGTAAACACACCGACATCGTCAAAATCACGCTCGCCATGTTCGTCAGCAGCGCGCAAACTGTCCCCGCCAAATGCTTCAAGACCCATGGTCCAGTACAGATCAGTTGGGGCAACATAACTTAAGCGCACACCATCATCAAAATAATGGCCGCCTAAAAAAGCACGATATGCTGCAGGACGCTCAGAAAATGCATCCGTGTGTAGATGTTGATTATTTAAGTAACCAACATCAGACAAGAAACGACCCGCACGCACAGACAAACCACTTGGTAGCGCTAACGTTTGAATAAACGCTTCTTCTAGATTTAATTCAGTTTCACCGTCGTGAGACTCCACCACTGCGGTCACTTTACCGTAGAACATTTCATCAATATTGGCACTTAACGCCAATTCCGTTTCGCCTAAACCAAAGCCTTCGCCACGCTCAGCCAGTGGGCGGTCGCCTGTTTGATAATAACCGTCTAATACGGCACTAATACTCGGATTAGTTAAACTAGAGTCTTCAGCCATTGCCGAATAAGAACCAAAAGCACATGCTAGTGCCAATAAAGAAACGCGAGTGTTTAACGCAGACATGATATCTCCAAAATACAACAAATAGCCGACTTTCTAGGTAGTAATACACCGGCTGATAACAGAAAAATGGGGTACCTAAGTCAGAGATAAAAGATTAATAATCATATCGATTAAACACTATAAAACTTGCTGTTTAACTTTGCTAAATACACTGAACTAACACCTCAATAGCTTAGCTATTGCTGGCGAATGAATACAGCTCGCAAAGTAAAAGGCCGCTATAGCGTCATTTACTATCCTGAGATTAGGTTAAAAACGTTGTTGGATTAACGAGATACAGGCGGGGCACGGCTTTGGTAGTAAGCTTGAAATGCGCTAACAAGACAAGGTAATGTAAATTGCAGACGTTCAAAGGTTTGCTTACTTGCGGTAAACACAAGTTCGCTGGTGTGAATGGTTTTATTTAACTGATGTTGATGAAAACATAAGGTACAGTGATTTTGCACCCCATCATCAAGATGGCGAACCGAGTGGGCAGACGCAGCAATAGACAGCACAATCAAAATGGCACTGAGCCAGATTGCGATAGTTTGTCTAATGTGGATGCGTGAACTCAACGGCAAAACTCCATCAGGTTAATAAATGTGAGCATTAGTGTAAAATAGCCGTGCTGAAAAGCAACAGATAGATTGTGACAATTCATGATCACGGATTAATAACATCGCGCAACTGCTGACTTTTTCATCACGTTAGGCATTTTTAAGATAAGCTTAAGCTGTGACTCATACCATTAACACAACAGGCAAAAACCACCTCAATAGGACCCACATCATGGCACAATTTATTCGCGAAAATATCGGCATCATTTTAGTCATGGCCATCGTAGGCATTGTCGTGCTCGGCGGAATTTACTATGTAGAGTCGTCTTTAGAAAGCCAAGTCATCGTGGTCGACTAAACAAACCAGTTCACGCTTATTGATTATTTATGCTAGCGTCGTCTTCTGGCGCTTCCACCATTTTTAAATGATCCATAATGTGTGACAAGCCCACCACAATAACCGCCAAAATCATCAGTGGCGTGGTGATATGCGCAACATCATCAACAAAATACGCCGCTAATGCCGCTATAACCCCACCATAAAAGCCGCTAATTTTAATCAAGGCTAAGGTTTTATTATGCCCAAGCCATGCCGCACAATGTGGGCATTGCACCTCAACCGACAATCCCTTGCCGCGGCTTTCAGTAACTTTCGCAATAGAAAAGTGTTTATAGCAATGGGCGCATTGCAATGACATGTTGAGTACCGTTAATCAATAATGAGTCCAGTTTAACAAATAACCATGCTAATGACATTGCTGAACATAGCTCCATCAGTGGTTTTCTATTATTATAATCGCAACTTAGCTTCATTAGGACGCGCTTAGATGTTACGGACTTTACCTGCTTTACTTTTATTAACGACCACATTGTTAATCACGCCATCAGTGTCAGCACAAGACCCCATCACAGCAGCACCAGAAACAACCAGTGCCTCTAGTGTCGCTATCGACACTAATACGCTCAATAAAATGACCTTGTTGCAACAAACCATTGATCATGACACGCAGTTATTATCGTCGGCTAAAGGCGAAATGCGTACCATTACCGAATATCGAATTAAAAATAAATCATCGCAGTTACGTGATGAAATCGATCAGTTAATGACCTCCGGTACCACAGATCCACAATACCTTATCCCGTTAGTGCAAAATCAATTGGTGTTTTTACGCCAGGTGATTAGCTATTTAGATGTCGATTTGTTGTTGCTCAGTAATCAACTAGGCCGTGACGATGACAGCAAAGTGATTGCCGCCATGTCTGACCGTGAATTTGAACGTGACCATTACTTAAAAGCAACTTTAGAAACCCTACAATGGGCAGAAACCTTAGGCATTGATGTCGCCACGCAAAAGCAAACGTTTACCGACTTTATGCTTCAACGAGCCGATCAATTTGACAGCTTAGTGAATTACACCCAAGACGAATTACAAAAAGCCGTTGCTGAAGCCGCTAAAGCGGGTGCAGATATTAGCGCCGAACAAAAAGCCAATGTGCTGTCTTTAAAAGAACGTTTAGGACAAAACAGCTCAAGCTTAGCAATTTCGGCGTCAATCCTTGAAAGCTTAGGCGAAAATGTATCGCAAATTAAACAAACCTTGTTTAGCGTGTCTGGTGACATTACCCAGGATGTATTGAACTTTAGCGTGGCGTCTAATTTACTCCAGGGTTGGGCCAAAGTGATTAAAGACCAAACCATCAATAACGGCCCTAATCTCACATTTAAAATTTTGGTGTTCTTGTTCATTTTGTTCGTGACCAGTTTAATCGCCAAAATCGTAAACCAAATTATTGCCAAAACAGTCCGCGCCTCTAAACTACAATTTAGCCAACTGTTACAAGAGTTTTTTATCTCGCTGTCTAGTAAGGTGGTTTATGCCGTAGGCTTATTAATCGCCCTATCACAACTGGGGTTTGAACTTGGCCCATTACTCGCGGGCTTTGGTATCGCCGGTGTGATTATCGGGTTTGCATTACAAGACACACTGTCAAACTTTGCCTCGGGCATGATGATCTTAATTTATCGTCCATTTGATGTCGGCAACTTAATTAATGCCGCCGGAGTAACTGGCCGTGTGAGCCACATGAGCTTAGTGTCTACCACCATCAAAACGTTAGACAATCAAAGACTGATTGTTCCTAACAATAAAATTTGGGGGGATACTATTAATAATATTACCGCCGAGCATCAACGCCGGGTAGACATGACCTTCGGCATTAGTTACAGCGACAATATTGAACATGCGGAAACGATTTTAAAAAGTATCGTTGAACAGCACCCTAAAGTTCATGCCCAACCAGAACCGATTGTAAAACTGCATACCTTAGGCGAATCATCTGTCGACTTTATCGTGAGACCCTGGGTCAACCCTGATGATTACTGGGAAGTCTATTGGGACATTACTCGGGCAGTTAAAATGCGCTTTGACGCTGAAGGTATTAGCATTCCGTTCCCGCAACGCGATGTGCATATTTATCAAAAATAATAAACGAAAAAGCTCAAGTCACTGACTTGAGCTTTTTACTATTGGCATTTACGTCGATGCTTATAAATAGGTCACATTGCCTTGCAAATGTGGTCTGCGCCCTTTAACGTCACGCATTTCAAAACGTTTACCGTTTTCAATACTTTCAAAGCCAAAAGTGACTTCTGATGGCATAAACACAGGGAGCTTAAACTCAACGTCAACCTGAAAAGCACGTTCGCCAATGTGTGGCATCAATTGTGATAACGCCCGCGCTTTTGACCACATACCATGGGCAAGTACACGCTCAAAGCCAAAACGTTTCGACAATAAAGGATGCAAATGGATAAGATTATAATCGCCAGAGGCTTTAGCGTAACGACGGCCTAAATCTTCCGTTAACCGCCATTGCTTTACATCTTCCCAGGCCATTTCCGACGCCTTAGGTGGGCGAGCACGACGACCGGGCGTGTCAATACGATATAAATACGTCGACAAGGCTTGCCATACTAATTCATCCGCCACAAATACCTTAGAGACTAAGTCAAACTCAAGACCTGAATCAGTATTACGACTGCCAGAAAGTTCACATTGTACCGTTAAGGTTTCATCAGCTCGCACAGGGCGAAATACACTGATGCTATTTTTAAGGTGGATCATGCCCAACAACGGAAAGGTCACCGCTTTATGGGTAAAAATAGTCGCATGTAATCGAAAAGCCCACACATATAAATACGTTGGTGGTAACGTAACACCGTCAAATTCAAAGCCACACACTTCAGCATATTGGCGAATTTTCTCTTGTGACATCACCACATTTGATGCTTGCACATAAATCGTCGGCAACGGTTGCTGATCCCACCCAGGCTTACGCCCAAACAGAATGTTGCGATACAAAGACAAAAGCGAAGGCATCGCTTTTAATTCAATAGCGTAGTCGTGACTCACAATATAGACCCTAAATAGACAGCCAAAATACTAAGCTGCAAAACGGTTAATCAATCATTATACCTTACAGTATTGAGGTTACTAAATAGCTAATTGTTAAATGCGTTTAATATCCGTTGTGGTGGCAGTCCATATTGATTTATCGGCAAACTTTTCTTTACTGTCTGGACACAACTGATGATTTGTCTTTACCTTTTTTCATTCGCAATGAGACAATTACAACACTGACATTGATTCAATAACGTGATGATACCGTGCAAGATAAAAACTTCGATAAACTCAGTCTTAAATTTGCTAACAACATCTACGGTACCACCAAAGGTGAAATCCGTGCAGCCGTGTTATGGCGAGACCTCGCTCCAGCACTTGCTGCTCAGGGTAAACCACGGTTACGAATTTTAGATGCGGGGGGGGGATTTGGTTTTTTGAGTCAAAAGTTTGCGGCGTTAGGTCACGAAGTAGTGCTTTGTGATATTTCAGAACAAATGCTCGCATTGGCCAAACAACAAATTGCCGCATCCCAGACACCATTATCGATTGAATTAGTACACAGTCCTATTCAAGCATTAACAGCTGCACAATATGGGCAATTTGATGTCATATTGTGCCATGCCGTAGCTGAGTGGCTTATCGATGCCAACACCACCCTAAACGGACTGCTGCAACTACTTAAACCTAATGGTTTATTTTCGTTGATGTTTTACAACAAAGAAGCGTTACGATTCCACAGCCTGGTGTCGGGTAATTTTGACTATGTAAAACGTGATTTTGTGGTTAAAAAGAAGGTCGGCTTAACCCCCACGCACCCACTATACATCGAAGATGTGCGCCAGTGGTTTGCCCAATGGCAACTCACAATGGTGACGCAGTCAGGGGTACGAGTCATTAACGATTACCTTAAAAAACATTTACCGCCTGACTTTGACACTCAACAACTGATAGAAATGGAGCTGGCTTACTCGCAACGCGAACCGTATTTATCGCTTGGCCGTTATGTCCATTTTTTAGCTCAATCACCGACAAAATAACACTCGGATTGTTGCTTACTCACAGTATCAACATTGCAATAAGGTGCATCGCGTTACCGTCGCACCTTGTTGTCTGAGTAAATCAGGGATAGCTTGTTGGCCAACAATATGCCCTGCACCCACCACAATAAACAATTGTTTTTGCGTTTTGCCTTGTAGCAACTGGATTATTTTGTGTGTCATTGAATGATTACGCTGCCACAATAATTTTTCCAAAAACTCGTCAGACTCACCCGCTTGCGCTTCCATAATTCGCGCTAATGCCTGCGCATCGCCTTGACGCCAAGCGTGGATCAAATCAAGCATTTCAGCATCGCTGGCGTTAATCGCATCGTCGAGCATTTGTAATTGTGTTTCTACTGAAAATGATGAAATAAGCTCAAATTGAAATTGAATACTTTCAAGTTCAATCAAGGCTTTGTCTTTTTTATTGGCAGTAAAATAGGCATCGACACCTTGTTCAGCACTGTACCCCAGCTCAGCAAAACGGTTTACGCTAATTTGCGTTGACTGTAACCAGGGGGCATATGGCGCTAACGCCTGGCACATGGCTTGATGCGTTTGGCAATAGACCTTGCGCGTGGTATCAACATCAGCAGCAATGTCTGGCGACAACACCCCGTATTGTTGCAACAACGCTGCCGCATTTCCTTGTGTAATATCAGCCTCAACCACCAATGCATCAGACTGCGTAAACGCCGATTCGATGTGTTGCGCTAAAGGATAGAAATCAGCTTGTCCAATATGAATCGAACCTAATAAATAGGCTTGCTGTTGCTGATATTCTACTTTATAAAATACGGGTGAATCCAATGCCGCGGCAGGAAGGGCATATAAACACAGTAACAATGTATAAAATAATTTGGCATTGCGTTGTAAATGACGATAAATCAAACCGATATTAAAATTAAGCCGACTTTTCCTTGTTGCCTGCATAGCAGCTCCTTATAATTAGTTATATTCTTTACCCATGCAGTATGAGGCAATTATGCCGTACACCAATGTTTTTCTACAGATAAAAGAAAACCTGCAAATAGCCTATAGACAAGCCATTGATTCAGATACCCGCCTAGATGAGTTGCGTAAAGCAGGTCATGGTAAGTTTGTGGCGATTTTTACTGAAGACCAGGGGTTCACCGAAAGCAGTAACCGCTTTTTACCTTACGTGCAAGAGCTTGTCATTGAGTTCGATAAAATGCAAAACAGCACGCACGTCGCCCCAGAAACACTAGAAGCGTTTGTTAAAAAGCTCGCGACACTGCTACAAACACTGCAAGTGTTTAAGCTTGCTAAGTAACCTAACGTTTCATTAGCTGTGCTTATGTTGGCTTTGCGGGCTTTAATGGTGACTTCACTGGCTGAATAAAAAATAAAAGCTCCAACTGTGGAGCTTTTGCTTTTAAAGCGATATATCCAATGACGTCACCAAAAGCACTATAACTTAGGCTCAACACTCTTTTGCAGCCAATCGGTAAAAAGCGTGGTTTCATACTGAAACGGCCTGTCATTGAAACGGTGCGAGTTGTACATAAAGCTCATATCAGTGATTTTTTCATCACCGCTAATGATGACCTTATCCCCCTCATTTACTGTAAAACTAAATGTAGCACGTGGTGGATACAAATCTTTTACAATGCGTAAATCACCTGGTGTCGCACCAAAGGTTGGGCGCATGTCTCCGGCTAAATCCAGATTAGTCACTTGCATGTGCAAGGTTTGCCCCGGTTTAAGCGACTTTTCAGCCTGTTTATTAATATTTTTAGTTAAGGTTTCAAATAAGCGCTTTTCAAAACGCGATTGCAGTTCCGTAGAGGTTTTAATATCTCGAAATTCTTTTGGATTTTGCCATTCAATTTTTACCACGCCAACTTCCGTTAGCGGATTAGGCTCAGGCGCATCTTCAGCCATCGCAACCTGCCCCGAAAATACCGAAGCCAATAGTAAATATTTAATCTTCATAATAAACCTCCAAAATACCTAACCGTTCTCCACTTTAACGCGGATAACTTGAGCTGCGCAGCAGTAACATGAGTCGCCACTCATAGTGACATATTCAATGCATTCACTTTAGCGTTATCAAGCTGAACCAACGCTTAACAAGAACAATCTAGTCACGCGCTTAAAATGGAAACCGTGCACTTAATAATGGATAGGTTTGCCGCATAATTTTTGGCTTAGTGCTGAATTTTTTACCCACGGGCGTATTTTGTCCAGACGGCACAAAAGGTAATTCATGCCCGGTTCGATCTTCGTAAATCTGCCCGGCAATAAGATCATAATCTTCAACAAATGGATAAGCGTAATTATCCACTAACGGCCAGTCGTTTAATTCACCTAAGCAATCGGGGTTGTTAACGATCTTGTCATACCATTGCTGGCCTAACGACAACAAAAAACACCTAAACTCGGCAAAGGCGTAATCGCTATCGCAGCCGGCAATAATGTAGGCTGCCCCCCAAACTGACCACAAATAACTGCGACGTAATTGTTGGCCGAACATTTTATCAAATGCTTTAAGTGAGTCATCGTCTAAAGCGGTTAATTTATCACGCAGTTGTTGCGCAATGTCATCAGAAGATTGGCTTGGTTTATCACGTGTAACCAGTGCCCAAAAATCGTTTTCTGTCATCAAAATATATCCACCTGGCGTGTTTGTGCGATATTCTACCTCAAATTTTATAGCCAGATGACCAATATGAATCAGATAGCACAATCCGCCATGCCGTTAAGAGTAAAAATGCTGGTAGCACTGTATGCACTTCTTACGTTAATCGCGCTTTGGCGTATGACCACTTTTTATGCATTTGATTTACTCACCCTGGGTGTTTTGCCACTATTATTTGGCATATTGACCCGCGCCCAATGGACAAGAGTAGTATTGTTTTTTTATGTGGGATTACAAACGCTTGGCCTAGCTGCAATGAGCACAACGGCTATCATTGCCTACCAAATTACCCCTAATGACGTGAATTTAACGTTTCAAGGGTACAACATTCCACTGATCCCTTTATGGCTACTACTCACCACGCTTATTGGATTTCAATGGTGGGTGGGATTATCTACCGTCACTCGCACTTATTTGGTTGGCGCAAAAGCAGAGCAAAAGACATAACCTAACCTGTTGTCTATAATCACCTCATAAGTTTGGGTATCATGAGTTAACACGCTCAACAATACAGCAACACCCTAAAACTAAAATAATAAATACATCAACGCGGAACGTTAATCATGAAAAGTCTATCTCCAAGCGAGCTGTCTATTTTGCTAGTCGAATCGTCTGACACGCAGCGCAAAATAATCATTAGCCGCTTACAACAAGAAGGCGTCAGCAGCATACAAACGGCCGCCACAATTACCCAAGCAAAAGAGATCATTCAACGTCATAAACCCGACTTGATAGCCAGTGCATTGCACTTTGTTGATGGTGAATCGACTGAGTTATTGCAATATATCAAAAACACTCCAGGGTTAAACGACATTCAATTTATGTTGGTCTCCAGTGAATGCCGCCGTGAACAATTAGAAATATTTAGACAATCTGGCGTAGTGGCTATTTTACCTAAGCCATTTAACGCCGAAAACCTCGCCACAGCGCTCAACTCTACCGTTGATTTACTGAGTAATGATGAACTCGATTTAAGCCATTTTGATGTCCACAATATTCGGGTATTAGTGGTCGATGACAGTCGGATGGCACGTAACGTGATTAAACGCACTATCGGCAATTTAGGTATGCAACTTATTACCGAAGCCGAAGATGGAGAACAAGCAATAAGCTTGATGAAAAACAACATGTATGACTTAGTCATCACCGACTACAACATGCCTTCAGTAGATGGTTTAGCGCTAACGCAATACATTCGTAACGAAAGTCAGCAGTCACATATTCCTATTTTAATGGTGTCATCTGAAGCAAACGACACCCACCTAAGTAATGTATTCAGTGCTGGGGTTAACGCCTTATGTGATAAGCCTTTCGAACCACAATTGGTAAAGAAAATTCTTTACCAATTGTTAGAAGAGTAAATTGATCACCCTTTAGTCGAATGATTTAGGCTTATTTTGCTCCAAAACCATTACAGATACTGAATTTATAGGATAAAGTGCTTTTAAACCTGCATGGCTTGTGGCATGTTAATGATGTTTTAAAAAACACTTCTATGGAAAGCAGAGAATACCAATATGAACAAAAGTGAATTAATTGCAAAAATCGCAGAAAATGCAGAACTAACTAAAGCTGAAGCTGGCCGCGCACTAAAATCTTTCGAAGAAGCGGTAACTGAAGCGATGAAAAATGGCGACAAGATTTCAATCGTTGGTTTTGGTTCATTTGAAACCACTCAACGTGCAGCACGTACTGGCCGTAACCCACAAACAGGCAAAGAAATTCAAATCGCAGCAGCGACAGTGCCTAAGTTTAAAGCCGGTAAAACATTAAAAGACAGCGTGAATTAATTTTCGCTAACGCCTTTTGACGAAAACCTCCTTCTGGAGGTTTTTTTATGCGCAACATTTAACAAATGCCAAAGATCAATTCAGTTTATGGCTTAATCTCAAGCTATTACCATAGATCCATAATTGCACAAAAAAAGTGCAGCGTTGCATCATTAAGCCGCAACAGCCTTGCTACAAAATGTAGCATCGTTAATTAAACCATTGATTAATATAAAATAACAAAAGTGGCATGCGATTCGCTAATTTATCATCAGACAAACCGACATTGAGTATGTTTAAACCATAAATAAATGACTCAGTGACAATAAAACATTAAGGGATGAAGATGAAAAAATCACTATATCAAGCAATTGCATTATCAACAGGTTTACTATTGAGCGGCAGCGCCCTTGCTGAAGTCACTGGCAATATTGGCGCAACATCAAACTACTTATGGCGCGGTACTACGCAAACCAGTAATGAAGCGGCGATTCAAGGTGGCCTTGATTACGCACACGACTCTGGTTTTTATGCCGGTACTTGGGCTTCAAATGTCGATTTTGGTGATGAAACCAGCTACGAGTTAGACTTTTATGGTGGTTACGGTGGTAACTTCACAGAAGATTTAACGTACGATGTAAGTTACATCTATTATGCGTATCCAGATGCTGGTGCCAGCATCGATTTTGGTGAAATCGCTATCGTACTGGGTTGGAAATGGTTAGACGTAGGCTACTCTCAAGTTGTTAATGCAGACTCAGATGTATCAGGCGCATCAGACGAAAAAGATTGGAGCTATATCCAAGCTAATGCAAGCTTCCCATTAACTGAAAAGCTCAGCGTAGCGTTCCACTACGGTTACTCACAAGGTGATGTCGTCGAAGATCTATTTGGTGACACATACACAGACTACAACGTGACATTAAGCGCAGAAACTGACATTGGTACTGTGTCATTCATGGCTTCAGATACTGACTTACCAGACAGCGATGCCAAAATAGTTTTAGGTTACTCATACGGCTTTACACTATAAGCCATTGCAATAAAATTAGGCTATCACGCTATTTTTATTGAAGAAAATGCCACTGTTATATACAGTGGCATTTTTATGTAGGCGATATCAGTCACAAATGTTAACCGGTTTTATCGCAAGAAAATTTGTTAATGCTAAACTCAAAATGAAAGGTGAAAATAGCTGTCCATGTCAGACAAAAACTTTTACTTTTCTATTAGTGTTTTTTTAGTTAGAAAGTGCTCATTGAATTCGTTTCGTTTTTCCCATTCAACTTGAGGGTTTCGTTATGGCTAATCTTACAGATCGAGTGCCAGATGACACAGAAATTGACGCGATGACAACGCCTAGAGGCAGTAAGTCAACCGAGTCATTACAGCATAAGCGTCAAATCAAACGCAGGTTAGAGGATTTCCTCGAACAAGCGCAATTACGCAAAGCCATTGGTGATGACGACTTTTTCTAGCAAAAAGGGATAAACATCGTGTTTATCCCTTTTTAATTTATCTTAATACCGTTATAGGGTATTTTTTTCTGCTCTGCCGCCGTGTCTGTTTGCCTGCGTTTGGGTTAATAATAATTCAGCTTTCGCGCCAAGGTACACATAGATACCTAGGCCGACCAACAATCCCACTACGGCAAGCATCATTAAAATGGCTGGCTCAATATATTGTTTTTCACCTAATGACGCTTTAAACATTGTCAGTAAGGCTTCAATCGAAATCGCAATTAAAATCGTTGAAATAAACCGGGTTATGGTTCTACGCGTCGAACTGTGCCGAAATATATCTTTATGCATCAGCACTTCCTCTTCCAATATGGTTTTACCCAAGTCAAAAATAGCCAGTGCCAAAGTTAAAAAGATAATAATGCCAAAGGGCTGCAAGGGATCATGACGGGCCGATGCCTGGCTAAAGAGCTCATAAATATCTAATGTCACCGTCCACATCAGTACGGTCACCAACACAAAAAGACACAAGACTATGGCGGCATAAATACTTTTAAAGAACGGCGACATTTTACGCCTTGCGCTGTCGCCCATCATGAACTCAATGAGCCGAGTTAAATTGACATCTATCACCACAATGCCTGTCTCACCCGTTGATGAGGTTAAGATTTGTGATGCTGATAAACACAAACCACCACCAGCATTAGACAAGTAAGGCCGGGTAATGTGTGCTGTGTTGGCCTGAGAAAGTTGAGTAAAATAAGGCCGCTGACTTCTATCGGCCTGTTTACCGTTATTGAGGAGCTTCACTTGCTGGTTAACAACACTGATATTGGGGCTAACCTGTATCCCTTGTTCATCGAGTAAATAAATCAGTTCAACAAACGGATAACTCACCGCCATATCTTCAAACACTTTTGCTGAAACAGGCTTATCGAATAAATTCACATCACCCACACCCACTAAAATGGACTCAAGCAGTTCGTGTACTAGATTTTCGTATTCGTGATAACGCTCAATCACGCTTAAATAACTCATTGCAGCCATATGCAGTCCTCTTCATCGACACGACAATGAAACAAAGCACTTTTAATGCCAACAAGTAAATCCATTATTTTCAATACGATAAAGTCTAAACTAATATAATACTTACTTAATTAACGCTCAACACGCACCAAAATAGGGCTTATGCCACTATATTTTTTCATTGCTGTTTTGTGATCGACTTCTGCTAATATATACCCAATCAACTTGAAGATACGTGTTTCAGAGCTTCACCGTGTTTTCAATACTAGGCGCGTTAATGCGGTAATGTAGGCACCTTATAAATTAGCGCAACAACGTAGTGTGAACACGGTGAAACTCCCAGAGGGCAAGTTTTACACGCGTTTATGCTGCGGCTTTTGTTAATTTAGCTGATTTTGGAAAGGGAATAACCATTACCCGCAATCAATGCCTTGCCTAAACGCGTGTAAATTCTTGCTGAAATCGAGCGTCTTCAGGTTGTTTGGGTATATGCTCATTAGCATCAGGAATATGCAACAAAACTTCATGCCTCAGGTTTTCTAGATTAGGAAAAGACAATGTCTGACTCTTTATTGCGTTATCAGCAGGATATTCGTCGTTTTTCTGATGAATTAATTCGCATCCAAGCACCGATTAAAATTTTAGATTCGATTAAATGGCCTAAACAAATTGAAGATGACTTTTTAGCCAAGCAAACTAAAACATTGCCCAACGTGAGTAATGATTTTTATCAATCGATTCCGTTGTCATTCAATGCCGCTCAAACTCAAACCGATCTTCAAGGTTTAAAAAGTGCCATTGAACGAGGGTTAGGTAAACGAGATAAATTAGGCAAAATTCTCCTGGCTAACATTGATCAATACCGCATCGTGATCGACATGCTGCATAATCGCGGTAACCCTACCTTTGGTAAACTCAGTCAAGAACTCTACGGCAGTGCAAGCCATAAATTGCACGGCGATCGCCATACACTCCGTCAACTCGGCGACCGCTTGAGCCATATTTTCTCGTTACCTGCTGCGCGTCATATGAGTAATCGTCATCCTAAAATTATTACCGCCCCAGAAGCCGTTGACGTACTGAGTGAGCGCTTAGTTAAGTATTTTCATAACGATGAAATCCACGTCAAATTAAGCGATGGTATCGCCTCTGACGCCGCGGTGGGTGGCGATACAGTAAAACTAAATACTAGCGCCATGTTTAGCGAATCCGATCTCAATGTGTATGAGGTCCATGAGGGTTGGGTGCATGTGGGCACAACGCTCAATGGTCGTGCTCAGCCCCATGCTACCTGGCTCAGTGTCGGGTCGCCGCGAGTAACGGCGTCGCAAGAAGGCCTGGCAGTGCTGATGGAAATGCTGACTCTTAGCTCAAATCCTGGGCGTGCTCGTCGTATTAGCGACCGAGTTTCAGCTGTCGATATGGCTGAACAAGGTGCCGACTTTATCGAAGTGTATCGCTACTTTAGAAACCTGAATTTAAGCTCAAAAGACAGTTATCGCGTGACTCAAAGAGTGTTTCGTGGCGGCATGGTCGCTGGCGGCAGCTTTTTTACTAAAGATATTTCATATGTGCGCGGTTATGTTGAAAACATTAACTTTATCCGCAGTGCCATTAGCACCGGCTTGCCAGAACTGATCCCGATGTTATTTTTAGGTAAGCTCGCTATCGAAGATATTCCAGTACTTTATCAAGCTTATCAGGAAGGCATTATTGCCAAACCCAAATATTTACCGCCGATGTTTGAAGACATCAGTGGCCTTTATGCCTGGTTTGGTTTTGCTTCTGGGATCGGTAATATTGATCTTAAAGGGGTACAACGACACTTTGCCCGCCAATTTAAGCATGTGGCTCCGTCATTGGCTGTCGACTTGTTTGAAGACTCAGAATTTGACAATAACTTCGAATAATTATTTCGCTTAAGAACTATTGTCTAAGCTCATTTTTGTAACGTTCATTAGCTAAGTGTGGTGTAAATCACACTTAGCTGGCTCATCAAATGCAATGCTATAGTGTAATCATATCCTTATATGAGACTTGCTATGAAGCATCTGCTATTTTCAGCGTTCTTATTGAGTGTCACCGTTCTCAGCGGTTGCACGCCGGCCACGCCCGACCAAGCATTGGGAACCTTAGAGCGCGATCGCGTGTTGCTGCGCGCCACAGCCGCTGAAATCATTACCGCCCAACCCATCAAAAAAGGCATGCAAATTAATCAAGGAGACTTATTAGTCCAATTTGATACCCACAAACAAGCAGCACGATTAGCCGTGATGCAAGCCGAAGTGGTTAAAGCCAAAGCCTATTTATTAAAGCTCACTAATGGCGAGCGACCAGAAGATATTGCCAGCGCAAACTCAGCATTAAAAAGTGCCAACGCGGCCAAAATTGAAGCGCAAAAATCCTATCAACGCACAGCCAGTTTATTGGCTAAACGCTTAGTCAGTGAGGCCGAACGTGATCGGGCTTTAGCCCTTAGAGATCAAACGACTGCCGAATACGATGCGGCAAACGATCGCTTAACCGTTTTGATCAAAGGCGTTCGCCAAGAAGATATCTTTCAAGCTCAAGCGGCACTCGACGCAGCCACGGCAAATTTAAGCTACGAGCAACAGGTGTATAGCGACTTGAGTATCCGCGCAACACGCAGCGGAAAATTAGACAACCTACCTTACAATATTGGCGAACGTGTTCCTCTAAGTGCTGTGGTGGCGGTAATACAGGCCGATGCAGCGCCTTATGCCAGAGTGTATATTCCCGAGCCTTACGCCGCTAAGCTGCATATAGGCCAAAGCTTGGCAGTAAAGGTGGACGGTATCGATAACGACTTTAACGGCACACTTCGCTGGATAAGCACCGAACCCGCATTCACGCCCTACTACGCACTCAATCAAGCCGATCGTTCGCGACTGGCATTTTTAGCTGAAGTCAGTTTAGATGACACCGCCAGTGAACTCCCTACTGGTATTCCTGCTCAAGTTATCTTACCGGCGCAAAAATGACCCAACCAATAGACCCTCAATGGGTAATACAAGCACATAATCTCACTAAACGCTTTGGCGACTTTGCTGCAGTTGAACGCTTAAATTTATCTGTGCCTAAAGGCCATATATATGGCTTTTTAGGCCCCAACGGTTGCGGTAAATCCACCACCATTAGAATGCTAACCGGCTTGTTAACACCGAGCGAAGGCGATATTAATGTCATGGGGCTAAGCATCCCTAAACAAGCTGAAGCATTGCGTCAGCACATTGGATATATGACACAAAAGTTTTCCCTCTATGACGATCTCACCGTTAAAGAGAACCTGCAATTTATTGGGCGAATTTATGGCATTAATGCAGACCAATGTAAGAAACGAATTGATCAACTGCAAAGCACTTATAAACTCAATCAATATCAACACCAATTAGCAAGCACACTCAGCGGCGGACAACGGCAACGACTTGCACTGGCCTGCGCCTGTTTAAACCAACCTTCATTGTTGTTTTTAGATGAGCCCACTTCAGCGGTTGACCCACAAAACAGGCGAGACTTTTGGGAGCAGTTATTCGACTTATCTGAACAAGGCACCAGCATTTTAGTGACCACTCACTATATGGATGAAGCCGAGCGCTGTCATAAAATCGCCATCATGGAAAAAGGCCACATTAGAGCCGATGACACACCAAAATCATTGATGGACAACATCAATGCTCACGTAATTGAAATTACTACAACTGATTTAAGGCAATTAAAACAGATATTAATTGCCATTGAGCACGTTACCTCTGCGGCGCAATTAGGCCATCGCCTACGGGTATTAGTGAGTAAGAACATCAGCGATCCTATCCCCTGGATATTGCATCAATGCCAGCAGCACAATCGGCAGCTGAAGCCACAAGACATTCGCCTAGTGAGCGCAAATCTAGAAGACGTGTTTGTGAGCCACACGGGTCAGCCTATATCTTGCCAACCGATGCAACACGAGGGCGAACATCATGGTTAGCCCATTGAGCAGTATTTATCATAGTTATTTACGCATTTATGCCATTACCGCTAAAGAAATCAAACAGCTAAGCCGCGATCGTATTACTTTTGCCATGGTGATTATGATCCCGCTGATTCAATTGTTGTTATTTGGTTATGCCATCAATACCGATGTGCGTGCAATTCCCGTGGCTATTGTTGACCAAAGTGATTCTGCTGCAGGGCGCTGGATAGTTGAAGCGGTTAAAGTGACTCAAGTGGTGGAGGTAAAACAATATTTAACTACGGCAGAGCAAGCACAGGCCGCCATTAGACGAGGCGACATTAAAGCCGCGTTAATTTTACCGCCAACGTTAACTGAAAAATTAGCGCATAACGAAACCATCGGCCAATGGATAGTCGATGGGTCAGACACCATGATCGCTGGTGCGATCAAACAACTCAAAAACCTGTCTCTCAACGATATTGTGCCAGAGCAAACCAATAGCTCATCTCGGTTTGAAGTGAGCCTGTTTTATAATCCTGAGCAGCGATCGGCAGTCAATATTGTGCCGGGACTCATCGCCGTGATCCTTACCATGACCATGGTATTATTTACCTCGTCCGCCATTGTGCGAGAACGAGAACGCGGCAATTTGGAGTTATTGATCACCACCCCAATTAAACCGCTTGAATTGATGATAGGAAAAATTCTACCTTACATCGTTATTGGCCTCATACAAATGACCATTATTTTAGGGCTAGGTCACCTCATTTTTGCCGTGCCGATTAATGGATCTATCAGTCATTTATTGCTTGGCACATTACTGTTTATTACCGCTAGCTTAACCTTAGGTTTAATCATTTCAACCATTGCCCAAACTCAACTTCAAGCCATGCAGATGACAATTTTTATTTTACTGCCAACCATATTACTGTCGGGGTTTATCACCCCGTTAGAAGCCATGCCAACCACAGCCAAATGGATAGCTGAAGCCCTACCTGGCACCCACTTTATGCGAGTCATACGGGCAATAGTGTTAAAAGGAGCAACGCTAGGAGAGCTCTATAAGGATATGTTATGGCTAGTGGGATTTACGTTAGTTGGATTGTGGGTAGCCGCTAAGCGCTTTAATAAACGCTTAGATTAGTGCCTATTGCTAAGCAGCAATAGGCTGGACCTGCGATGAATTAAAAGCCTCTATCAATACTATAAGCTTCGCCATTACATTCTAAATAAGCACTACAAGATGGATCAACAAGGCGACCGCATTGCTTCATCACAATCGCATTACCTCCGCGTTGCGACACTTGTACCTTAAGCGACTTAGCCATAGACGACAAACTGGGTAAATTATCCAATTTCGCCGGGTTTAATGAGTTTTCGCAATAATATGTCGTAACTTCGCCCAAAAACCTCGCTTTAAACCTCGACATCTCCGCAGAGGTATATGTATCAACATTACCTGCTTTTACGTTACCTACCGCGATATCGCCCGCATTGGTTCTAAACCCCAAATTAGAGCAACCCGCGGTAAATAACACCGCTAACACGGTCGCGCCTAATGTGGCCAAAAATGCTTTGTTCATGTAAAAATCCTTTTAAAAAAGCATGCTCACTAAAATAATGAACATGCTTAAACTGAGTACCAAAATTGATTAACGTGTCTAACAGAGACTATGAATTATAAGGTTAATACCATTGCGCAACATTAACTCTGCGCTTTGAGTGCGCGCTGTTTGAGAAAATACTCACGGGTTAAACTAAATACCACAGGGCTCAGTAACACTAATGCAATTAAGTTTGGAATCGCCATCATGGCATTTAATGTGTCGGCCAATAACCAAATAAACTCTAATGAACTCACCGCGCCTAATGGCACCACTAACGTCCAAATTAAACGAAATGGCTTAACGGCTTTATCACCTAACAGATATTGAACACATTTTTCGCTATAAAAGCTCCAACCTAAAATGGTGGTAAAAGCAAAAATCGCCAACGCAATAGCCACAATATAATTGCCCATTGGCAAGGCATGTGAAAAGGCAAACGAGGTCAATGCCGCGCCATTTTCGCCCGAAGTCCAGGCGCCTGAAACTACAATGGCTAAACCGGTAATAGAACACACAATGATAGTATCGATAAACGTACCCAACATGGCCACTAAGCCTTGCTTAACGGGGTTATTGGTTTGCGCTGCAGCGTGAGCGATAGGTGCACTGCCTAACCCCGCTTCGTTTGAAAACACACCGCGGGCCACACCGAAACGAATCGCCGCCCATACCGCTGCGCCAGCAAAACCACCTTGAGCCGCAACAGGGTTAAAGGCACTTTCAATAATGAGCATAAAGGCCGCAGGAACTTGGTCGGCATACACCACCAATACTGCAATACCCGCAGTAATATAAAACACCGTCATTAATGGTACTAACTTGCCAGCAACTTCAGCAATACGCTTAATACCACCCATTAATACCGCACCAACCAATACCATCAATACCACGCCAGTCACCCAACTTGGCACGCCAAAATTACTACTTAAAGCATCAGCAACCGAGTTAGCCTGTACCGTGTTACCAATACCAAAACCGGCAATAGAACCAAAAATAGCAAAAGCGGTACCGAGCCATGCCCACTTACTGCCTAAGCCATTTTTGATGTAATACATTGGGCCACCAACATGATTGCCGTTGGCATCTGTCTCACGATATTTTACCGCCAATACCGCTTCAGAAAACTTGGTCGCCATACCTACAAGCGCAGTACACCACATCCAAAATAAGGCACCCGGACCACCAATAAAGATTGCCGTAGCAACACCCGCAATATTACCTGTGCCTATTGTTGCCGATAACGAAGTCATTAACGCATTAAACGGACTCACATCGCCTTTTTCGCTTTCGTCGGTCACTTGGCGACCAGACCATAATAATTTAAATCCGCGACCCAGCTTTAAAATAGGCATGAGTTTTAACCCAATAGACAGGAATAACCCTACCCCTAAAATCATAACCAGCATGGGGATCCCCCACACAATACCGTTGACCGTACTGACAAAACTTGTGATTGCTTCCATGTAAAACCTCATAATGAGTAATGACTATTGTCGAAATTATTATTATTAGATGTTTGGTTATTGTTATTATGGTTTCAACGGCCCAAACCCGTCACCACTATGCAATTTTTTAGGTTACCCCGATTACGTTAATCAAGGCAACCTAAGGCAAGATGTGATGAATCATCTTCAAGATAAAACAGGTTAGTCCGTTACTCTTTTTCAAGTATGACTTTTAATGAGTCTAAACCTTGCTGTAAATCGGCCCCAATCATGGCTTCAAAATCAACAAATAAAAACATTAGGTTCATTGGGTAATTCATATGACCACTAAAACCCCACTCGACTTTGGTTTGATTTGTAGACACTTCCTTTGTAGTCATATAAGCAGGTTCTGTGGCTTCAAATGGTGAAAGAAAGCGTAATTCAAAATCGATACGTTTACCTTCGTCAATGGCAATAATTTCTTGCTCGCCGACACCTACGTCTTTATTTTCACTGGCCCATGCAGACACAAAACCAACAGTCGCGTCTGTGCCACGATACGTTTTGACCATTTCTGGGTCCATCTGGGCCCATTTACTAAAGTTATCTTGATTTTTTAGATGTTTAACATAGTCAAAAACCTCAGTTACAGGCTTGTCTATGGTAACGGTGCGGGTAACGGAGTAATCGGTTTTAATAAATAACGCGACGATGAAAGGGATGGCGATAAGGACAGCAACCCCTAGGAGAATTTTTTTTAACATTATTATTATCCTCAACATATTGAGGTTTTAGTATACCTACCAAGCGCTTGTAAACAACAAATAATTAACAATTGAAATGACTATATCCAACCAACCTGAAGATGCTCGATTTCAGCAAGAATTTACACGCGTTTAGGCAAGGCATTGATTGCGGGTAATGGTTATTCCCTTTCCAAAATCAGCTAAATTAACAAAAGCCGTAGCATAAACGCGTGTAAAACTTGCCCTTTAGGAGTTTCACTGTGTTCCCCTGATTTTTAAAACAAAAGCGTTGTTGCGTTAATTTACAAGGTAACTACATTAACTCGCCTAGTATTGAAAACAAGGTGAAGCTCTGAAACACGTATTTTCAAGTTGATTGGGTATATATCAGGTAATGGCAAAATAGCGGCTCAAGGAATAAATAATTGTACTGCAGAGGGTTCTGTAGCTGTGATGAGTGCTATTTTCGCTAAACAGGTAACACAGACACATTGATCTGCACGGATAGCCTTGTCTGGATATCTCGTTACATATTGCTGAATCAATTCAACCGCACTATAAGCAGAATCGACACACCAACAGCTTGAAATATCTTGCCCAAGCGCCATTGAACACGCATTTTGTTGATGACAAATAGGGCATAGACCCGCTAACTCAGACACTGAATTTCCTCGTTAAAAATCAAAAAACCTTCTGTAATCATATTACAGAAGGTTTCAATACCCAATCCCAGATGACCTTACTTCGGACGCACACCCAGTGTGTGGCAAATCGCATAGGTTAATTCTGCACGGTTAAGGGTATAAAAGTGGAAATCTTTAACGCCTTCACGCGCCAACACTTTTACCATATCAATGGCCACGTTTGCGCCCACTAATTGGCGAGTACCAGGGTCATCATCTAAGCCTTCAAACTGGCGATGTAACCAATGCGGAATCGCCACATTGGTCATATCGGCAAAACGTTTAGTTTGCTTAAAGTTAGTCACAGGTAAGATGCCAGGGATGATCTCAACATCAATGCCAGCAGTGACACAACGATCGCGAAAACGTAAATAAGATTCAACATCATAGAAAAACTGGGTAATGGCGCGGTTGGCACCTGCATCAATTTTTTTCTTTAAATTTATCAAATCAGCTTGTGCATTACGCGCATCTGGGTGCACCTCAGGATAGGCAGCAACTGAAATATCAAAGTCAGCTACAGAGCGTAATAAACTGACTAAATCGTTGGCAAAACGCGTAGGTTTTGGACTGCCCTCAGGTAAATCCCCACGCAGCGCCACAATGTCTCTAATGCCCGAGTTCCAATAATGTTTAGCTAACTCAACGAGCTCTTCGTCACTGGCATCAACCAAGGTTAAATGCGGCGCAGCTAGCAGGTTTGTTTCTTTTTGAATACGCTCAATCACACTGTGTGTACGGTCACGTACTCCAGAGTTGGCACCATAAGTAACCGAGACAAACTTAGGGGTTAATGGCTCTAAACGACGAATAGAGTTCCACAAGATCTCTTCCATCTCAGGGGTTGAAGGCGGGAAAAACTCAAACGACACATTAATATCATTCAGCTCAGACAAGCTCTGATTTAACGACTGGGCATGTTGTGCATGATGAAAAGCCATAATGTATTCCTTCAACTTCTGTAACACTTCGGAGTCTATACCAAGCGGCTAACTTGACTCATTTCAGTTTATTTCAACCAAACCATTTAGCCGTTTGGACGTCTATATGTCCATATACTAGTTTAACTGCATGCTAAGTCAAGCTAAAAAAACAGCAATAGAGCAAATTAAGCGTTACGACCTAAAAAGTCGTTCAAAAATGGCGACAGTTTTAGGGGTATCAAGCGGCCAATCGTTTTTATAAGGCAAACAAAAAGCGACCCAGAGGTCGCTTGTTAAGATGTTGCTATTACTCGTAATCAGTTGCGTAAGTTTCTTCATAGGTATGCGAGTAGAATTCAAATAAGTTACCAAACGGATCTTCTAAATAAACCATTTTAGCGGGTTTGCTATCGTCTTCAGGATGGTAACGCATAATGTCCATACGCACCTTGCCGCCATACTGTTCAGTACGTGCAATCGCCCCTTCAAAATCATCGGTTTGCAAACAAAAATGGAATATACCCAGACGTGTAAAATCAACATCATGGCGTTCTTGGCGATCAACCATTTCAAATAACTCAACACCAATACCATCGGTAGTGACTAAGTGCGCAATGTTAAAACCTTTAAAGCCTTCACCAAATACGGCAATACACATTTTGCCAATCGCTGTTTTACGCTCTTCTTGTACTTTTGTGTTACCCATTACCACTCGTAACCCCAGCGCTTTGGTATAAAACTCAACCGCTTTATCCATGTCGCCAACCATCAAACCTACATGATTCATTTTCATAACTTACTCCTAAAACACCATTAATTGATTCGTCATTTGTTTCGATGGAGTAATCTTACGGCGAACACGACATTAATAAAAATTATCAAATTTTATTGATTTGATAACAAATATTTATATATTCGTTGTGTTTATTCCGTTGCTGAGCTCAACAGAAAAAGAAAATATAAAGGAGAATAAAGCCTATTGAGTGGTGAAAGGTGCCATATTTGTAAGATTACTGTTGGCTCTGTCTTTCTATTTCGAGTTCGATGAGTAATGCAGTATGGGCATCATTTGCCGCATATTTTTTCTGATGGTTATGCAGAGGGAATATTGACCAATTAGATTGTTGTGCACTCTTAGATAGCCGTTGATTAAAAAACATAGCGACCGCAACTCTAGCGCCAACACGCTGTTTAACGCGGGCAAACCGCATCACTTTTGAAGAAAGCTCTTCAGTATTAACTAACTTAATACCGAACTTTCTCATGAGTATTTTTCTGTCTTCTTTTAATCCAAAGCCCACTTTTTTTATCATAGGGTCCGACAGTACATCACTAATGTCGGTAAAGTGCTCATAAAACTGAGTAGGGAATAAAAACACTTTGGATTGTGTAGCAATTTGAATTAAATGAGGTCCATCACTGACCTCACCTTTTATAAAACAAGGTTTGCTCTCGGTATCAAAGCCTAAGCAAGAGTGTGTTTTTAACTCTGCTATTGCACTAATAGCGTCAGCGGTGTTTGTAACCACGATGATATTTTCAAGCGCTATACCCTCGTAAAGCGGTAATTCTCGAATTTGCTCCTTTGTTGGCCTTCGCATTTAATATCCTTTCTGTGCAGAGAAAATAGTTGAGATAAAACACAGGCTATTTCTATTTTCTAAATAGGGGAAAGAAAGTCAAAGTGACAAAAGCCAGCATTCAATTGTCTCGCAGACTTGATTTGCTATAAATCAATAAACTCAAGCTTGAATTGCTTTGAAGATATAATCGCCTGCTTAACAGCAACATGGTTATATTCTTCGTTTGTTTTTATAATCCCCAGCAATTTATCTTTATTATCTTGACTGATACATGCGCCCAAAATGATTTCTTTTACCGCCGTTTTCGGGAATTCAAAAAGATGGATAGGGAGCGGATTTTCATCAGTTGTAAAGCTCGAGCTTGAGTCAGTTAATGCGGCACACATTCGCCACTCTTGTTCATATTGCCATGCTTCGGACTTAATCAATAGCAATTCAACACCACTCAACTGTGTTAAGCGGCTTATTGGCCTATCTTTGCAATACTCAACTTTGCGTAAATGATAAAACTCATCCTTTCTGCTTCTTGTTTGATTAAAAAAATCCGATTTTTTATCAAAGCCAACACAAAAGCCTTTATGAGACCTAGCATAATGGGACCACATTAATAAATTACTATTATTTTCTGTTAACGAAAGTACCCCTATCAACTCATTTGATTTATCACTGAATAATTGAGTGGTAGCACTTCCCATTTCAACTAGTTTTTTTTCAATTTCAGGCAAATTTTGACTATAGAGTTGACGTGTAATCAACTTTAATTGTTTGAGAGGAATTAAAGTTCTGACTTCAAGTGGATACTTTTTAAGCTCAACTTGGAGTATTTCATCCATATATTGGTCAACATACTTATCTATTTCAGCTTTTGAAGCCAAAGTAGAGGCAACCGGTTTAAACTCAAAAGGATCATTAAAGTCACTAGGTTGCGTAAACCGAATAAGGCCCGATTCTAAGATATTAATTCGATCTGGATCCAAGTACTTATATAGCATCCCCCGCCCCTTTTTTTAGAACATTTAGTTTGTATGTATTTCGTGCACTTTATAAGCCATGAATCGCTTCTGGCTTTGTTCAATGCACAATTATCATTATTAGGTAACAATAGAAATATCTTATATATAACTTGTTTGTTCTGATGATAGCTTATCTCGTGTTTCAGGATTCATTACATTGAAGCCGTTGAAGAAAATGACGTGAGCTGGCCATGGACGGCCAGCTAGCTTTCGAGGGGAAGGGACGCCCCATCGGAAGCGTTAGCATTTTCAAATAAGGCTGAAGAACACTAAAACGAGGTCAAACGCTGGATCTATTTCCGTCGCAACTTTTTCGCTTCCCAGAAAATGTTGCCGGAACGGCAGGGGTGATCCAAGAGGGGATTGCTGTTGATCCCCTTTTGGCCCGTGCAGGGTGGAACCTTGCGATCTTAAGCTACTGTGGTCGCAGACCATAAACAAAAAAGACCATTTAACATGGTCTTCAGATTAATGACAAACCCCCACTTTTTTTTAAAGTGGGGGTTTTCTTTTATAGGTTTATTCGCATTTCAGGACTTTTATTTAAAAACACATCTTGAGCCACATTGTTGATTATCGACGTCCAACTCTCTTCTTATGAGCTTCATATGCGCTAATATCACCCTAAAAAAATGCAAAAAAGCGGCGAGTAACGCCATTTTCTTCATATTTTGCGCAGTGGCGGCTAA
>NZ_WSRZ01000040.1 GCF_009828585.1 Shewanella litoralis
GTCTTCGATAAGTTTCAAGTGTTCAAATAAGGACATGGATTAGGTTCAGTAGATTAACATGCCTGATCAGATCATGCCGATACGAAAAAGTTCCCTACTGTTAACAAAGTATGATCCCGCCCTGGCCCTAGGTTGTAGGGCCATTTAATATTAGCAATCTGTACTTTCTGAAAGTAAGAGAGCATCTTCTAATTCAACACCAAGATATCTTATCGTATTATCTACCTTTGTATGACCTAGTAAAAGTTGAACTGCTCGAATATTCTTTGTTTTGGCATAGACAAGAGTCACCTTGGTTCGCCTCATAGAGTGGGTTCCATATAGGTTCGGATCTAATCCCAGATCGGATGCCCATTTCCTAACAATGTATCTATAGTATGAGTAGCTAATCGACTGTTGCTTTAATCTAGGACTGGGGAAAACAAAATCGCTTGCGCTTAACGATGCAAGCAAAATCCATTTAATCAGACTTTGTTGGGTTCTTGACGTGATTTCAAACTGAACTTCAATGTCAGTCTTATGTTGGATATGCTTAACTCGATTAAATATCCGGTCTTGAGAAGAAATATCGCATACTTTCAAAGGTAATAAGTCGCTCGCCCTAAGTTTGCTATCAATTGCCAAATTGAGCAGTGCTAACTGCATCAAGTTGCTCTCAATCTCAAGTCTGGTACGAATTCGCCAAATTTCTTCAAGACGAAAAGGCTTTTTGACACCACTTCGTTGCCCACGGTTTAATATGACCATGATGACCTCCTTTTTGGTTGCTTGGTCATCACGATTATAGTTAGTGGAATTAGGACAGAAATGAGTCAGGCCGCCCACTAATTTAGTGATAAATGAGTTAGCCAAACTTACCCATTAACGCAAGTTTTGATTGACGGATAACCTCTATGTTGCAGAGAAAATTAGCTAATTCACGACATAGTTATCATTAAGTGTATATCCACAGTTAAAGTATTTTCACTTCAATAGGGATACAAAAGTACTCTATTGACCTGTTGAATATAAAAAATTAAAATAATGATTATAACCTTAGGGGAGTAGTCTCTCAGTACCGTCTGAGATAGCAGTCAACATATCCCGAACAGCAGTTCGTGGCGGTTATGTCCTATTTGGATTGACAAGACTTAAGGCAAATGCGGCTCTCGGGGTGGAGAGCCACGTTTGCCTGTGTCCAAACCACCCCAAGGATATAAATATTTTGTCTGATTTTTATTTTTGTACATTCTTGTATTCAGTGAGTGTACATGGATTTAATTAATGCTGTAATACTAGGGATTATACAAGGTATTACAGAATTCCTACCGATTTCAAGTTCTGCTCACCTTATTCTCGCTCCTCTGGTTGCTGGCTGGAAGGACCAAGGGGTGGCATTCGACCTAGCTGTCCATATAGGCACCTTGCTTGCTGTTTTACTCTACTTTAAAAATGATGTAACAAACCTAATTTACGATGGTTTGTGTTCATTTCAACATCGTCAATTCGTTGGTCAAGGGAAAATCCTGCTGTTGTTAATCATTGCGACAGTGCCGGCGGCTTTGGTTGGTTTGTTGTTAATGGATCTCATTGACGAGCAGTTACGATCCGTTGAAGTCGTCTTTTTCACCACATTGGGGTTTGGTTTGTTATTAGGCTGGGCTGATTGGCGGCCTAACCAGCAATGCGACTTATCTTCATTGCGCTTAAAAGACGCTTTACTCATCGGTATCGCACAAGCATTTGCTCTTATTCCTGGCACCTCTCGTTCAGGTGCAACCATCACCGCAAGCTTGCTGCTAGGTTTAAGCAGAGAAGCCGCTTCGCGCTTTTCATTTTTACTTGCCATTCCCATTACAGCATTGGCCGCGAGCGCAAAAATATTGGAAGTGGCATCAAGTGACATACATATCGATTTGCTTGCTTTTTTGGTAGGCGGATTAACTTCTTTCGTCATGGCTTTGACTGCTATCCACTTTTTCTTAAAGTGGCTGGATCGATTTGGTATGTGGCCTTATGTGATTTATAGAATCGTCTTGGCTGCATTAATTTATTTCATTTTTTTAACTTAAGGTAACGTTATGACACTTGCTATATTGGCTATATTAGGTGGTTTTATTTTATTAGTGTGGAGCGCTGATCGCTTTGTTGAAGGCGCTGCGGTAACCGCTAAGCATGCTGGAATGCCCTCGCTGCTTATTGGTATGGTGATCGTTGGTTTTGGTACGTCTGCACCTGAAATGGTGGTTTCCGCCATGGCGGCAATAGATGGTAATCCTGATTTAGCGCTGGGGAATGCCTTAGGCTCGAATATTGTTAATACTGGCTTAATTCTTGGCGTAACAGCCGTTATTACACCGATTATGGTGCAGTCTAAAATTGTCCGAAAAGAAATCCCCTTGTTGTTGTTAATAGGCTTACTGTTGGGCTATTTTCTCTTGGATGGCGCATTGACGCGTGTTGAAGCGGTGCTGCTATTGGTTGGGTTCTTTACTTTGATTGGTTGGAGTATTTTTTCTGCCATTAAAAGTAAAGGTGACAAATTAGAAACGGAGATGGATCAGGAATTAGTTGATCATGCTATGCCGCTCAAAAAAGCCATTTTTTGGTTAGTGCTGGGTCTTGTGCTGTTAATCGTAAGTTCGCGTGTTTTGGTATGGGGAGCTGTAAACATTGCACATGCATTTGGTGTAAGTGACTTGATTATTGGACTCACCATCGTCGCATTGGGTACTTCACTCCCAGAGCTTGCCGCTTCGGTTATAGCCGTTAGAAAAGGCGAGCACGATATTGCGATAGGCAACGTTGTTGGTTCGAACATGTTTAACTTACTTGCTGTTGTTGGTATTGCGGGTGTTATTTCGCCAATGTCCAGCTTACCTGAACAAGTACTATCACGCGACTGGTTAGTGATGATGAGCATGACGGTAGCCTTATTGATTATTGCTTATGGTTTTCGTCGAGCGGGCCGTATTAACCGATATGAAGGTGTTGGTTTATTAATCGCGTTTTGTGCCTACAATGTCTGGTTGGTGTCATCAGTAATTGCTTAGCTTTACTCCTTTTTAAGTACGCCTTAACATTTAGCTTTATTTAACAAAAAACAGGAATAAATGATATGAAAGAATCACTCATGCAGTTTTGGTCTGATCACTCACAAACAATTATAACACTCGGGTATAATTTGTTATTGGCAGTTGCCATACTGATCGCTAGCTCATTAATAGCCAAAACGGTTCGTAAAGCAATCGCGAATACGAGAACCAGGCTTGATAAAACATTAATCCCGTTATTTTCAACAATAGCCAGTTACGCGGTTTATGTCATTGGTGGTGTATTTATTCTGGATATTTTTGGCGTCAATACAGCGAGCTTAATCGCGCTGGTTGGTGCTGCGGGCTTAGCGATTGGACTGGCTCTGAAAGACACGTTAAGCAATATCGCCGCAGGTATTATGTTACTAATAGTACGCCCATTTCGCGCCGACGATTTTATTGAGTTTGGTGGAACGCAAGGTACCGTTAGAGAAATAAATTTATTTACAACCATTCTTGAAACCACTGATGGATTATATATTGCCTCACCTAATAACATGCTATGGGGTAATAATATTAAAAACTTCACTCGTAATGGTAAACGACGTATGGATATTATTGTGGGTATTTCATATTCAGACTCTATTAATGAAGGGTTTGCTGTATTAAAGAAAATTGCTGAGAGTGAATCAAGATTGTTAGCTGAACCTGCGCCTCAAGTGATGGTTGCATCAATGATCGATAGTGCAGTGAACATTCAGCTAAGAGTATGGGCAAAAAATGAAGATTACTGGTCAGCGTACTGGGATTTAAATAAGCGAGTGAAAGAAGCAATAGAAGTCGCAGGGCTAACCATCCCATTCCCTCAGCGAACATTGCATATTGTCGGTGAACAAAACGCCCAAGCAATACAGAAAAATGCACGAAAAGATTAATTACTTTCCTTTTATTTACCCTAACAATGGGTTTAGTTGCAGTTCTGTCGCCGAACCTAATCACTGACATGACCGCATATAAAATAAACCCATAGTCTGACAAATCGAAACATATAAAAAATAGATATTTATGGGAGAATGATATTTTTTTACGAAAAACAAAATGGCTTGTGTTCTATCTAACAAACTTTTGGATAATAAACGTTTTAGAGTGTTAGCCTATTACCATTAGGAAAAGTATGACTATGAGAGCCGTTAATGCCTGCGTTTTCAGCCTGGTAAGCTGGCGGCTTTTTTGCCGCGCAGCGCGAAAAAGGTGACAGTCTATTCCAGTCCTTGCATGATGTACTTGTTAGGTATTTTCATCTTCAGTGATTTTTTTTTGCTAGATGGATTGTCTCAATAGCTTTTGCCCTGCGATCTCTTATTTTTATGTTGAGCATCTCCACGAAGAAGGAAAAAGCCATAGCAAAGTAAACGTAACCTTTTGGTATATGAACATCGAACCCCTCTGCTATAAGAGTGAATCCTATTAATATCAAGAAAGACAATGCCAACATTTTGATTGTAGGATTCGCATCTACAAAATCACCTATTGGTTTTGCAGCTACAAGCATAACGCCAACCGATGCAACTATTGCTATCACCATAATGCTTAGATGATCAACTAACCCTACAGCAGTTATTACCGAATCAAGTGAAAACACAACATCAAGGATAGCAATTTGAATGAGGATCGAAATAAACCCGGAGGCTGCAACCTTAGCCTGAGATGCTTCTTGTATTTCAAAGCTACCGTGTATTTCGTGTGTGGATTTTGCGAGAAGAAAAAGCCCACCTATAACTAGTATGATGTCTCTACCAGATATTTCATTTCCGAAGACAATAAACAAAGGCTCAACTAAGCCCATAACCCAAGCCAAGCTGAAAAGCAGTAGTAACCGAGTGCCCATAGCTAAAGATAGACCAATCTGTCGAGCTTTAGCCCGCTGTTTTTCTGGCAATCTGCCAACAAGTATTGATATAAATATTATGTTGTCTATTCCAAGAACAATCTCCAAGGCTATCAGGGTTGCTAATGCTACCCACGCCTCTGGACTTGCGATCCATTCAAACATTCTTTTTTACTCTACATTTGTGTGAAGTTACGATTGGCTAACGTTTTAGTACTTATGCGTTGCGCTGTTTGCTGCGCATAAATCTCTTGTTTGACTTGGTCGATGCCTAGTCCAGGTTAATTGGTACGCTTTATACTATAGGGTTTTCCTTTTTTGATGCTAACTCTGGGCTGTAGAGTAGTTTCGAACTGATCATATAGCTTGGTTTTTACGTATTTCATTGAAATTCCCTTGTCATTGCTGTGTGCTGCTTCAATATGAGTAATACAGTCAATTGAAGCTTGATTTGGCTCCGCGCAGCGGCTTAGTTTAATAGCTTATTGAACGGCTCGCCAAATAAAGTTATTGATCAATATCATCCTACATTTGCAATATCGTTGATGTAAAGCAATAAGATATTCGCAAAACCCAAGAACAAACTGATGTAGCCTAAATAAAGTGTTCATAAAATTTATTTACTACAATATCAATCAGTTAAGTTTAATCGCATAATTGATACTTACTACCTTGGTGCATATTCTCATGCATCGCGATCACCTAATACCATCTAAGCCGATCACCTAATACCATTCATCGCGATCACTCAATACCATCGATGCCGATCACTTTTCGGTCAAAATAGTATTGAGTGATCGGCTTGAATAGTACCGTTCGTTTTTTGTACTTTTTTGTCTGCCCGTAGGTGTTTTTAACCGTTATTCTTTTCATTTTTGATGATGAGAATGACCATGCCAACGGCACCTATTTCAATGCGTAAACTCAAAGAAATTTTAAGACTAAAATACGGCTGTAAACTCAGTCATCGTCAGATAGCAAAAAGCTTATCTGTTTCACCCTCAATCGTGTCTAAATATGCCTGTAAATCAGCAGAGCTAGACATTACTTGCTGGCCGCTTGATGAGAAGTGGGATGATAACTCTCTACAACAAGCGTTTTTCAAAACAAAGCCTCGTTTAAAAGGCTTTACCATTCCTGACTGGTCGTTAGTTCAACAAGAGCTTCGGCCTAAAACCATGACGTTGTTGCTGCTTTGGGAAGAATACAAAGAGCGGCACGCGGAAGGTTTTTACAGTTACACTCACTTCTGCCGTCAGTACAAGGCATGGCTTAAATGCCAAAAACCCTCGATGCGACAAAACCATAAAGCTGGTGAAAAACTGTTTGTGGATTACTGTGGCCCAACCATGAGTATTGTTGATAGAAGTACAGGCGAATGCCGTACTGCACAAGTATTCGTCGCGGTCATGGGGGCATCAAATTATACCTATGCCGAAGCGACTTACAGCCAGAAACTTGAAGATTGGGTGATGAGTCATGCCCGTTGTTTTGAGTTTCTTGGTGGTGTTCCTGAGCAGATCATTCCTGACAACCTTAAAAGTGCCGTCACCAAACCCTGCCGATATGAGCCTGACTTAAACCCAACCTACCAACAACTAGCGACGCATTACGATACCGTCATTGTGCCTGCAAGACCCTATAAACCAAAGGATAAAGCCAAGGCTGAAGTGGGTGTACAAATTGTTGAACGTTGGATCATGGCACGTCTTCGTAATGAAACCTTCTTTAGCTTGCGTCAATTAAATCTAAAGATTCAAGAATTACTCATCGATTTAAATCAGCGACAAATGAAAAAACATCCTGGCTCACGATTAAGTCAATTTGAAGCCATTGATAAACCAGCGTTAAAACCATTGCCCATGCTGCCTTACAGCTACACCTTAGTGAAACAAGTGAGCGTACATATTGATTATCATATTGAGATTGAAAAGCACTATTACTCAGTGCCACATACCTTGATCAAGCAAAAACTTGAAGCACATGCCTCAGGAAAATTGGTGACACTCTACCATCAAGGCATACGAGTCGCTGTTCACCCCAGATCATACCGAGAAGGTGCGCATACAACACTTGAGCTACATATGCCTATCGCTCACCAAAAACAACAGCAATGGACACCGCAGCGATTTGAGCGCTGGGCAAGTCAGTTTGGTAAATCAACCGAGCAGTTTGTTATGCAATTGATGCAAGCTAAAAAGCATCCAGAGCAAAGCTACCGTGCTTGTATGGGGTTATTAAGCCTAGGTAAGAAGTTTACAGACCAACGTCTTGAAGCCGCCTGTCATCGCGCATTAGCCACAGGTGTTACTCGCGTAAAACAAGTGAAAACCATCTTAGAAAAAGGCTTGGATAAGCAACCCTTGCCACAAGCTCAGGGTGATTCGCTACAAGATATTGATCATAAAAATATCCGCGGCAATAACTATTACCATTAATAAAAACTAACCAATCAAAGGAAATCTTATGAAAAATATCAATCAACAAGTCAATAACCAGTTAAGTAACTTAAAGCTAAGCGGCATACGTGATGCGCTATTACAGCAACTTGAACAACCTAATCTATACGTAGAACAAAGCTTCGAAGAGCGGCTAAGTTTATTGCTTGAGCATGAAATAACGCAGCGTGACCAGCGTAAAATTGACCGCCTAACTCGACAAGCAAAGTTCAGAGTTGGCGGCACGCTTGCTCAACTCAACTATGGCGCAGCACGACAACTCGATAAAACTCAGATCCGTTCATTAGCACAAGGTGAATGGCTTCGCCTTCACCAAAATATTTTGATTACGGGAGCAACGGGGTGTGGAAAAACTTACCTCGCTTGCGCTCTTGGTCAAAACCACTGCCAACAAGGGAGTAGCGTTTATTATTTTAGGCTCAAGGAGCTATTAGAAAAGATGTTCTTAGCGCAAGCCGATGGTAGTTATCGAAAACTGATCAATAAGCTTAGCTCTGCTAATTTACTGATCTTAGATGATTGGGGATTAGAGCCATTAACGGCTCAACAACGTAGTGATTTATTGGAATTAATTGATGCAAGATATGATACAAAATCGACATTAATTGCCAGTCAATTACCGATCGAAAATTGGTATGAAATGATAGGAGAATCGACACATGCTGATGCGATTCTAGATCGACTTGTTCACGGAGCAATAAAGTTGGAATTAAAAGGCGAATCGATGCGAAAAAAACTAAATACCTTGACTGAAGCCGATCACTGAAGCTAGATTTTACGGAGGTCTACTGGCGAACAAAAAAGTGATCGGCTTGAATGGTATTGACCGATCGGCATCATGGTATTACGCACTTGGATTTACTTATTATCTTGTTTTATATAAATTAAACCAAAATGCATTATAACTGTATATAAAATCAGCTCATTAGATTATGCAATCTAGGCAGTAAAAAATGGTCTCTGTAAAAGAGCAGTATCAATTAAATTTTGTATGGAAAACGAAGGCAAGCATTGTTAAATAGAGTTTTGATTCTAAGTAACTTTGGGGCAGAAACGAGTTATTAACTTCGGTAAACTGTGATTCATCTGCTACTGCAAAACAGTCGAATCACCTACAAACTAAAGACCAATTTTACTCACCCACTACATACATTATCTGGCTAGCTACTTTATTCAGAGCCATAGGGCCACCTGATGATACAGATGGTTCACTCTTATCGTGGTGAATAACGCTTCATACGACTTCACGTCGCACGGGCAGAAATGAGTTAGTTTCTGATAAATGTGCTTCCAATGACAAGCTGTTGGGGTATGTGCAAATATGCTCAGTGAAAACAAATCACTGACCAGTCCTTGAAACTGATCTGACTCTAGCTCTGCTACTTATAGTTAACAGATACAACAATCGGATTAGTATTAGACAAGTTTATTCATCCTCTTTTAATAACTGAGCACCAAAATCAATTTCTACACTTTCAACTAAACTTTCAGCACTTCTACGCATACTTGCTGTAAGCGGCTGTAGTTTTTCGGGGTGTTGTTGCATGTCATTTTCAAGAATAGATAAAATTAATGCTGCACGATACTCATTTTCAGAACTCAGAGGCGTCTCTTCGCAATAAGTAATAATCTCATTTCCAACTGAAGGAGAATCAAGCCAGGCATCTCTACATATTTCGTCTACGAACTCAAATTCCAGTGTTGTATGTTCAAGATAAAAAGGGCTAAGTCGTGTTGATATTTCATGCTTTATTGCCATATATTCTTGTTGATCAAAATAATGATTCACTACTAAATGAGCTGTAAGAACATGCCTTTCGCCGTCAAGGGACCACAAATGGAAATGATGAATATCTTCAATAAACTTCAATGTTGATAATTCAATTTTTATTTTTTCTTGAATGGCTTTCTCAGGTGTTGCTTGTAAAAACAGACGTATTGCAGTACGGAGGTTTTTTAAGACATTAAAAAGAACAAATAATGTAAATCCTATTGAAAGTATGGGATCAAGTATTGGGAGTTCGATATATATTAGGACGATAGCAACAATTAATACGGCTACCCAACCTAAGACATCTTCCAATAAATGCCAATTAAGTACACGTTCGTTTAATGTTTTCCCTTCACTTAATTTGAAAGCAGCATAACCGTTAACAATCACCCCCAATATCGCTAACCACAACATGCCTTGAGCATCAGGCATTTCTGGCGATATCAATCGAGGAAATGATATGGTTAATACCCAAATCGATCCCGCGATTAAGACAACACCGTTAATTAGCGCACCAAGTAAAGAAAAACGGTGGTAGCCGTAACTAAACGTTTCATCGCGACTTTTCTTGCTGAGTTTGTTTAATCCCCATGCGAGACCAATGGATAAACTATCTCCTAAATCGTGAACCGCATCTGCCATTATCGCGGTACTGTTGGTTAACCAGCCGCCAATAAATTCGATAATAGTAAAACAAACATTTAATATAAATGCCCAGCCAATACGACTTGAAGACATATCTTTAGGAATATGACTGTGTCCATGGCTAGCTGGGTGTTGATGTGAATTGTCGGACATTACTTTCTCCTATAAATTGATATCCCGCAGCGAATACCTACGGGATATCTAGTTAAAGCAAACAGTTATATTTATTTAACCAAGCAGCACTACCTTCTCATTTCTTCAATCCGACCTTTAGAAAACCAAGCATAAAGTACGGGAAGAACAAATAAAGTAAGGAACGTCGCAGTGACCAATCCACCCACAATGACTGTAGCTAATGGTCGTTGTATTTCAGAACCAACACCATTTGACATGATCATGGGTATCAGACCGAGGGCGGCAATAATAGCCGTCATTAATACTGGGCGAAGTCTTGATATAGCACCTTCGTAAACGGCTTGAGCAATACTTTCCGTACCTGTTTCAATGCGCAGATTAATCGCTTCAACCATCACCACACCATTTAGAACAGCGACACCAAATAAAGTAATAAAACCAATTGAACTTGGTACAGATAGGTATTGACCGGAAATATACAAGGCAACTATGCCACCAATCATGGCTAAAGGTAAATTAACGAGAATGAGCATGGCTTGACCCACACTGGTAAAAGCAAAATATAATAACAACGCAATAATGCCAATAGAAAGTGGCACAACAATAGCTAGTCGTTGCTGTGCTCGTTGTTGGTTTTCAAATTGCCCACCGATATCAACGGAATAACCGGGAGGTAAATCAACCTTACTTGCAATTGCTGCTCGAATATCTTTTACCACACCACCCATGTCTCGACCTTGTACGTTGGCTTGAATAACGACGCGTCGCTGAACATCATCTCGGCGAACCTGAGGAGGGCCTGATTCAATGGCAATATCTGCAACATCACCTAGTCGTACCCATGCACCTGTTGGGGCTTGTAGTCGTAAATCAGCAATAGTTTGTTGCTGATCTCTAAACGCTTTGTCTATCCGCAGATAAATATCATAACGTTCATTACCATTAATGACCTGTCCTGCTTCCTGACCACCAATACCATTTCGCACTAACCTCATGACATCACCAATCGATAAACCATATCGAGACAATTGACGACGGTTTGGTCTGACGACTAACTGAGATTCTCCTTCTATTGGCTCCATAGCAACATCCCTCGCACCATCAACCCCTTGAATGGCATTAACAATAGCCTGACCTTGCTGAGCCAGGATATCGAGATCTGGACCGAATAGTTTTATTGCCAACTGTGCTTTAACTCCGGAAAGTAATTCATCGACACGGGTTGCAATAGGTTGAGAAAAATTCAGTAATAAACCAGGGAATTGCTCAAGCTTTTCTTCCATCAAGCCCTGTAGTTCATGGCGTGTTTTTGCGCTCGTCCACTCTGCGGTAGGCTTGAGACCAATATAGATCTCAATATTACTCACTGGCTCAGGATCGCCACCAATTTCCGCTCGACCAATACGACTGGCTGCGTAGGTAACTTCAGGAAATTCCAGTAATAATTTTTCCAGTTTAGGGGCAACTGAAAGCGCTGTCGCTAAACTGGTTGATGGAGCCATTGTTGCACGTAAATTAATAGTGCCTTCTTCAAGTTCAGGTACAAATTCAGTGCCTAAATGCGGTACTAAAAATAAAGCACCTACAAGCAAAGCTCCAGCTCCCAGAAGAATAACTTTTTTGGCATTCATCGCTTTTGTTAAACTACTGCGGTAAAGTTTCTCCAGTACACTAACTAAAGGGCTGGTTCTGGCTTTAAAGCCTTTTTGAAAGAAGTAACTGGCTAACGCGGGTACGACAATAAGTGATACGGCTAAGGACGCGGCCATCGCAATCATGATACTGATTGCCATCGGTTGAAATAGTTTACCTTCGACACCTTCTAAGCTAAATAAAGGGGCAAACACTACCATAATAATCGTGACGGCAAAAAATACTGGCTTAGCTACTTCTCTAGCGGCAATTTGTATACGTAAACCAACAGAGGTATCTTTTTCTACATCAAAAGGATTTTCACTGTCGTGTGTTCCTTCATGCTCATGACGACGATCGGGTTGACTAAGATGTTTGAAAATATTTTCCATCATCACCACCGCACCATCGACCATCATCCCTATAGCAACAGCTAAACCACCCAGTGACATTAAGTTCGCAGACAAGCCATTGTAGGCCATTACCGTTAACGCCATACCAACAGAAAGCGGAATAGAAATAAGTACCAATAAAACAGCGCGTACATTCAGTAAGAAAAGTACTAACACGATAACAATAAAGACAAAAGCCTCAATCAATGCTTTTGAAACCGTACTAACCGCTTTTTCAATTAGGTCAGCTTGGTCATAAATAGGTTCAAACGTGACACCTTTTGGCAGGGCTTGTTGAATGAGCGGTATTCTATCTTTTATGCCATCAATGGCAACTTTGGTATTTGCGCCCATACGTTTTAAAACAATACCTGATACAACTTCACCCAAAAACTTACTGCCGTTAACTCCTTCTCTTTTAGTCATGGTGACAGCGCCTTGTCTAATTTCGCTACCAAATTCAACAGTGGCCACATCAGCAAGATAAACAACAGTACCTTCAATTGTTTTAACAGGGATTTGTTTTAGTTCTTCAATACCTTTTTCATCACTACTTAACCAACCAACACCTCGAATAATAAGTTGCTCTTGGCCTCTATCCATATACCAGCCTCCCGCATTGTCATTATTATCTTCTAATGCATTAGCGATATCTTGTTGAGTTAATTGGTAAGCAAGCAAACGAGAAGGATTAATATTTACTTGGTATTGTTTAACATTTCCGCCGAATGCTAAAACATCTGTAACGCCATCTACTGGCATTAAGAGTAATTTAACCACCCAATCGTTAAGGCTTCGAAGTGACATGCTGTCATACCCCGAGTCTTCATCAGCGAGCAATAAATATTGATATACTTGCCCCAAACCAGAAGTGTTTGGGCCAATTTCAGGTGTACCAACCCCTTCAGGGATCAATTCTTTTGCTGATTGCAATCGTTCAAAAACCAATTGACGAGCAAAATAAATATCGGTGCCTTCTTTGAAAACAACCGTAATACCAGACAAGCCTGTTTTAGAAATAGAGCGTACTTCTTCAACATCAGGTAATGCATACATTACGGCTTCTATTGGAAAGGTTATGAGTTGTTCTACTTCTTCCGAAGCCAAACCAGGCGCCTCAGTATTAATTGCCACTTGTACGTTGGTAACATCTGGAAATGCATCCAAATTCAAACGAGGAATAATAAAAAAGGCCGAAACCGTGAACGCAATCAAGGCAAGAATCACCAATAATCGGTTAGCGACAGACCAGTCAATCAAACGATTTAACATGTGTTAGTTCTCCAATTATCAGTTAATTAATGGTTATGAGCATCAAAACTGCCTTTGGCAATTTCCGCGGCAACATAAAAAGCGCCAGTTGTAACGACTTTAGTACCTGATGGCAAACCAAAAATTTCACGTGATTTTCCCAGTTGTCGTCCCAATTCAACTTCGACACCTTTAAATTCGCCATTTTCTTCAACAAACACCATCCAATCACCATCACTACCACGCATTAATGCTTCTTCAGGCACAGTCAGAACTTTTTTGTCCGTTTCAAAGGCAAAATAGACATCCGCAAATAAGCCTGGATGAAGCTTATGACCGACATTTTGAACCTGTAAGCGTATAATACGTGTGCGAGTTACTGGGTCTATGGTATGAGCTTTTTGAGTGATCGTAGCTATGTATGTATTGTTACCTACATTTACTTGCGCCTTTGAATTTTCAGGTAAGTCCAATTCCATTGATGGAGCTAAACGTGCTTCAACCCATAACGTATCTTCATCAGCCAACTCAAATAAAGTACCGCCCGATTCTATGCGTTGGCCTTGACGAAAATTATCAGATAATACCGCGCCAGAAGTCTCAGCGTTTAGAGTGTATTGCCCCAGTTTTTTAGTGTTGGTAGTCAAAGAGATAATAGCGTCAGTAGATAAGCCAAATGCATATAATCGTCCTAAGTCAGCCTCAAAATCGGTCTGAGCTTCTATAAAGCGTTTCTCACCTACCGCTTTTCGACCAAGTTTTTGAACCCTTTTCCATTCTGAATCAGCGAGCCTATAGCTGGCTTGAGCTTCAGCCATTGACTCACTAAATAGGGTGACTAACGGTTGATTGATTTCAACATGATCACCTAAAGCAACATGGCGTTTTAGTATCACTGAATCTACTCTTGGCGAGACTAAATAACTGGTATAATCATTAGCCTTTATCTCCCCTTGAGCATAAATACTGTAAGCCATCGTCTGAGGCTCTAGTACGGTTATGTTAATTTCAGCTAAAGTTAATTGCCCCTTTGAAAGTTTAACTCCCGCACCTTCTTCCTCCTCATTTTTAGCTTCATGTCCATGTCCATCATCTTTTTCTTCAACATGCTTTTCGTTTTTTTCAGATGATTGAACATTTGCAAATGTCGCAGTAGTTATGGTTGTTATTCCACAAAAAAGTACGGCCAGCGTTATTAATTTAATTTGCTTATTCATATGTTTTTTCCAAAATTGGTTCATTGACTATTAATTATTCAAATTACATTTAATGATCAAGGCTGAGATAATTGTTGGAGCACAGTCTTAATTTGCCCCACTTGTAATAGCCAATCTATTTGGCTTAATTGAAATTGACTTTGTAAGTCTATGCCCGCTTTAAGACCTTCAGCACGCTGTTGTAAAGCGAGTAAATACTCGGTAGTGCTCACATCACCGCTTTGCCATTGCTTTTGCAGCAAGTCGCCACTACGTTTACCTCTTCCATCCATCAATTGTTGCCAACGTTGATAGTTTTTTTGATAAGTGAGCAAGGTGTCGATACTTGATTGAATAGAAAACCGTTGTTTGCGCATAATGGAGAGAAAATTTGCTTCGGCAGCTAATGCTTGTTGATTCGCAGCTCTTGCTTGTGCTGAAAAATTGTTGCGAATGTTCAGAGGCATTGAAAGCGTTACTCCAAGCACATTGTCTCCTGCATTTTTACCTGCATTTATACCGATAGTAGGGTCCGCTTTAGCCTCCAACATTGACAGTTGAGCATTACTTTTAGCTATTTGCCACTGCGCTTTTGCCTCTAGAACTAAAGGATGTTGTTGAAGCCATTGAGGTGATAATTGATAATTGCTGATAGTCAAACCTTGCGCAGGTAAAACCTCTTTATCCGGCGTCCAATCCTGCAGTAGCTCCTTGACTTGAGCTTCAGCTTGTTTTAATTGAACTTGTGCTTTTGCGGTAACATTCAACATTTGAGATAAACTTAAAAAAGTAAGTTCAGCATCTACTTGTCCAAGATCACCTGCTTTTTGACGATCCTTAACTAAATCAAGTATGGTTTCCAACTGCTTTTCTTGTTCTTGAGCTATAAAAGCTTGCTTTTTAGCTGCTTGCCAAGTAATTAACGCTTGTAAAGCTTGCGCTGTCTTTTCTTGAACAAGAAAGTCAAAGTGTTTGCTTGCTTGAGTTAAGCTAAAGTTAGCTTGTTGCTCTTTTGTTTCTCGTTTATCCCACCAATCAATCGTTTGATTAATGCCAATGGAATAATTATTAGCGTCACCTTCTCGCTCATAACCAGTCTCTAGTTCAGGATTATAAAGCGGTTGCTTGTTCCCTTCCGCATTTGAAAAAACAGCATTCATTTCTTCTTTGGCAGCAATAATATTTGGATGTTTGTTTATTTGCATTGACAGCCAAGACGTCGATGTTGGTTGTGCATTTGCTCTTTGTATATTGATTAACATAGCTAAAAACATACCGACGCATAGCATGGCGCAAATACTTTTTTTAAAAAATATTTTCATAAATTAAACTCATATTTATTTTGGTAGTGTTAACTGACGACAGTAAAATCGTAAGTAGACAAGAATATAAAGATGCTCAGCTAAAATGAGCTATTCAAATAGAGTTAACTTATAGGAGGGATTATTGGGTTATCAGAGTATGCATTAGCATATTGATATGAATATAGGTATTGATGAGTTACTAGTATATTGTGATCAATACTAGGTTTAGTTTGAGTCAAACATTGAGAATGAAACCCATGACAATGTCCACAGTGATGACAGTCCTCAACACTATGTTCACCTTCTATTGGTAATTCGTTATCAACTATTTGGCTATCATATTCGTGAGAATGTTCGGTTTGGATATGTTGTACATCTAATGTATGCGTTTCTTGTGAATTTGCAATAGCTACAAACGATTGTATTACAATCGCAATCGCTAATATTAAATTTAGAAACTTATTTTTCAAAGAAATAACCATCAGATGCACAAAGTTAAAGTAGAACATTTCTTATTGATTTCGTCAATTAAACTAAACTGTATTTTTAAAGACTGTTGTCGCTTAAGTCGTTAAACAGCTTATTTGTATTGATCTGGATTTCTGCCAGTTTCGCTCGAAATCACAGTAGGTTTCACTAATTTATTCATGCTCGTTTCTTTTTCTAATAACTCTTGGTCGAATGATCGGATCAAGGAACGAGCATTTAGTTCCTTTGGGGAGCTAATTTCTTATCCGAAGCTCAGGTAATTTACTAAAGTTTGTCAAAGCTACTCCCTTGTACGGTTTCTCATTTCAGTTGATTATTTCCATAATCAACCAAGCAGGAATACCCCGATAGCAAGTCGGTTTGGGTACCACTAAAAAAAACATCTGCTCATCACAGACTTAAAATGTACTTCACCCCTTCGCAACGTTTAACTGCTTTTGACCGTTAACGTTCCATAAAACGCATTGTTGATGGTCAGCTTGTTTTTGTCCTCCACACCATTACAGGCTTTCACAGGCCAAGCTTAACTCACTACTACTACGGGGTCATCTGCCACCACACACTAAAATTGATCTTGGCTTTCGCCTTGACTCAATGTCTCCGGTCTATATCCGGATTCAGTGCCAGGCTTCCCCAGTTACTGCACTGACTCCCTGTTAACAATGCCACCCTCAAACACAGCTTAGGTCTGGCTGAGTATAGGACTTTGCGTTATTTTGCACGCTTACCCACCTCAACTGCCGAAGCAGGTTCACTTGCGTTGTGTACTGTTAACTTCCTATGGCTTCCTTCAGACCCTGTCGTTGACCAACAACGCCTTTGCGATTATCTTCCCCTCAGTAGGGTTGATCTGGGCATCTTTCAGCCTAGCGGGTTTGCCAGCTTCGCTGGGCAAAAAAAGCGACCACTCAATGAGTCGGTCGCTTTTTATTAGTTTCTAACTTTTCAGTTAGTAGCGATCTTTATGACTAGTTTCGAACATTATTTAACTTCCATAATAAATGAACACTGGGACACCATTACCCAAGCGATTCACATGATTATGCGACCATTTCAAGTTAACTAACTCAAGCTCTCATAATGTGTAGTAGTAAACAATTAGGATGATGGTGTTATCAATTGCCATTATGACCAACAGGCTTCTAAGTAGATAGTGCCGCCTTTAGACGCCTTGTTCTTATCCTGACTTAGTAAGAACAATGGTTGCGACTACTTCAATTAGAAGTAGTCGTTTGGCAATCACTATTACATTACTTACCGCTTATTTAAAGCCATTACTCTCTGATATAGCAACAACCTCGCCATCGTCTTCAATTTTAAAAAATATTGTCTTTTTTGTTTGTGAATTAGTCGCACTCACTACATAGCTTCCCCCATGGGTGCTTACAATGTTCACATCGGCAGTGCTTATGCTTTCCCACGATGAAGGCAATTTGCCCACTTCATATCCTAAGTCTTTAAATGTCAATTTCTGTATTGTTGTTATTGTAATACCCTTGACCTTTTCATCGTTCATATGACTATGTCTTGAATGATCCATACTTTTCATTCTATCTACATGTGCAAATGAATCACTACTGACAAGAGCGCTACAGATCACTAAAATTAAAATTAAATATCTCATTTACTTGTCCTTATGATTTTAAACCAATCACTTTATATTGACCTTTAACCAGTAATTTAATGGTTACAGGGGTGGTAGACTTATTTTTCCAATACCAGCCATGAGATCCTGCAAAGGGGGCGGTAAAACTCCCTTTCATCTCATCAGACGTGGCAATAACATAACTCTCGTAATATCCAGTTGTATCTCCTTCTGGTTCGCCGTGTAGATCGAAGAACAATGCGTCTCCATCAGTTAGCCATTCAATTCAGCATCATTTAGAGGAAAACAGCTAGTGTAGATACAGAATAAAGTCTCATATTAACCGCTATTATTGTGTCTGAATCGAGCCACTGACCTGCACCCATATATCTAGTTCACAGATGGATCGAAAATAGTAAACTAATCACATAATGAAGCATTAGATAAATTGGGTCAAACACAGCTGAATACGAATGCTGTGAGTAATAACTCTAAGAAGGTTTGGGGCATAAACGAGTTAGTTTACTTGATTTTAAAATGGTCAAATTCACTCTGAACTTGAGGACGTTTAAGACTTCTTACAAAAGAATACGTGAGCTGATTAAGCCTCCGGATTCATATTCATTGAGGCCGCTAAAGAAAATGACGTGAGCTGGCCATGGACGGCCAGCTAGCTTTAGAGGGGAAGGGACGCCCCATCTGAAGCGTTAGCATTTTCGAATAAGGCTGAAGACGGTTACAAACGCGGTCAGAAGATGGATTAACTTTCCGTCGCAATTTTTTCGCTGCTGTTGTTTGGTTAAAAAGCGAAAATGTTGCCGGAACGGCAGGGGTGATCCAAGAGGGGGTTGCTGTTGACCCCCTTTTGGCCCGTGCAGGGTGGAACCTTGCGATATTAATCTGGTGTGGGTGAAGCGCCACGACGTTAGTGGCCGTAGGCCATAAAGTAAAAAAGTACATAAGCACAAAGCAAAACAAACACCTGGATTCCGGCTAAAAAACATTGCCGGAATAATGAGATGGACCCACCCTTCTAATCGGCTTCATAGTGAGCCATGATAAGTTTGTACACTTTATCAACAAAGGGCGGGTCCGAATATGAAGATTACAACAATTGGTTTAGATATAT
>NZ_WSRZ01000041.1 GCF_009828585.1 Shewanella litoralis
GGAAAACGGCAGAAATAGCGAGCATGCACGTATTAAGTGGATGTTTGATGTAGATAACGCTCGGTTGAAACTCAACCGAGCTTATAAACTTTTAAACAGTCAGAATTAAATGGAATTAGTACTAGCCTATTGTAGTTAGCAGGGCAAGGAGTGTTTGCAAGGCGCTTATTATCCCGATCTCAGGTTATTTAATACCTTTTATTTGCACTAATAAAAACGCTCTCATTTCAATGAGAGCGTTTCAGTTTTAACGACAACCTTTACAGCTGATTTACACTTTAGATAATGTGCGCTGTTTGGCGCTCCAATCTAAATGGTATTTCTCACCTGCTGGCTTATCGGTGCGCTCAAAGGTGTGTGAACCAAAAAAGTCGCGTTGACCTTGTAACAAGTTTGCCGGTAATGTCTCGCAGCGGTAGCTATCGTAATAAGCAATTGCAGAACTAATACACGGGGCAGGAATACCCTGCATAACCGATGCGGCAACGGTTTTACGCCAATTAAGGTGTTTTTGCGACAATGTCTGGCTAAAAGTGTCAGCCATCAACAAGTTCGCAAGGTTTGCATCTTCTTGATAAGCCTGAGTGATTGACTGTAAGAAGGTCGCTCTAATAATACAACCCGCACGCCAAATCTTAGCAATTTCAGCAAAGTCTAACGTCCAGCTTTGCTCTTTTGCTGCCATCGCCATCAGCTGGAAGCCTTGGGCATAGCAACACACTTTAGCGCAATATAAAGCATCTTCAAGGTTAGCAATAAACTCTGCTTTTTCTGCATCATTAAATGCCACAGGTGCTGGGCCGGCTAACTTTGAACTTAACTGCATGCGCAAGTTTTTCTGGGTGCTAACAGCACGAGCATAAACCGCTTCAGCGATAGTTGGCGCCGGGCAGCCAATTTGTAAGCTACTTACCGCGGTCCATAAACCAGTGCCTTTTTGGCCGGCTTTATCTAAAATCATTTCAACTAACGGTTTACCGGTTAGCGGGTCGTCTTGCTGTAAAACTTCAGCACTAATCCCCATCAGGTAACTGTTAAGAATACCTTTATTCCAGGTATTAAACACATCACCAATCTCATGAGCTGACATACCTAAGCCGTCACTGAGTAACTGATAAGCTTCACAAATAAGCTGCATATCCGCATATTCAATGCCGTTATGAACCATTTTTACGTAATGTCCTGAGCCCGCTGGGCCGATATAGGTGGTGCAAGGCTCACCTTCGGTTACTGGATTGCCAGGCTCAAAACGCTCAATAGGCAAACCCGTTTCAGGATCCACTTTAGCGGCAATGGCTTTCCAAATAGGCTCAACATAACGCCAGGCATTTTCATCACCACTAGGCATTAATGAAGGACCAAAACGTGCGCCAACTTCACCACCAGAAACCGCTGAACTAAAAAAGGTAAACTGGCCTTTATACTGCGCTTCACGCGCAACAGTATCTGTCCATAAACTGTTACCCGTATCAATCACAATATCTTTGGCCTCGATACCCGCTTCAATTAATGACTTACAGACACCATCAACTGGTGCGCCAGCAGGGACAGATAATACGATAACGCGTGGTTCAACCAGCTTTTCGAGCATTTCTGAAAGATTATTACAGGCTTGCATGCGCACGGCTACGCCCGCTTTTCGTTCTCGTTCTTCTTGAGATATTGCGCCGTTAACTTTTTGGGTATCTAAATCAAAAACAGCAACATGATAGCCGTTATCCGCGATGTTTAGTGCAAGGTTCTTGCCCATCACACCAAGGCCAATAACGCCGACGTGAGATTGTTGGGTGTGGTTATTCATAGTGTATGTTTCCACAGGTCACAGAGATTAATCGCGTAATGCGAATCCATTTGGTTGGCAATTATAGCGATTCTTGTAACTAAATTACCAGTAACAAAACGCGGAAACGTTGTTTTTTACAAAGTAAGCCCAATCTATTTAATTGGAGATAACATATTGTCACAATAGAAAAAACCATAAAAACACTGGGCTTTTATGGTTTTATTTTTAACGTAAACTGCGGCTATTTTGTGTTACAAAATGATTTATACCTTGGTTAACTCCGAGGTTAACGCATTGGCATAGCCCATTTTTGTCAGCGCATTACGAACAATATCCAGGGTTTGTGGATCTTCAATCGTGGCGGGCATGGTGTAGTCTTGATTATCAGCAATTTTACGCATGGTTGAGCGCAGGATTTTACCTGAGCGAGTTTTAGGCAGCTTTTGCACTGCACTGACTAATCTAAATGACGCTACCGGGCCAATTTCGTGACGCACTAATGCAAGCAACTCTTTATAAAGCACATCATCAGATAAGGTCACACCATTTTTAAGTACCACTAAGCCCAAAGGCACCTGACCTTTTAGTTTGTCTTGCACGCCAATAACCGCAGCCTCAGCAACGGCTTCGTGCTGACACAAGACTTCTTCAAAACGGCCCGTTGATAGACGGTGACCCGCGACATTAATGATGTCGTCTATACGGCTCATAATATACAGGTAGCCATCTTCATCGATGTAACCCGCATCTCCTGTTAAATAATAACCGGGATACATCGACAAATAACTGTCAATATAACGTTTGTCATTTTGCCATAATGTCGTGAGCGTACCTGGTGGTAAGGGCTGCTTAATCACCACATTGCCGCTTTCATTGGTAGCCACTTGCTCGCCCATCGCATCTAAAATTTCGACCTGATAACCAGGCACGGCTCTAGCGGGTGATCCTGCTTTAATCTCAATAGGATCCGTACCCATTAAATTAGCGGCAACTGGCCAGCCAGTTTCTGTTTGCCACCAATGATCAACAACAGGTTTGCCCAAATGTTGCTGACTCCAATTTAACGTTTCAGGATCGCAGCGCTCGCCCGCTAAATACATCTGCTTCAGGCAAGATAAGTCAAACAGCTTAATAAATTCACCTTCAGGATCTTCTCGCTTAATTGCACGAATAGCCGTCGGCGCGGTAAAAAAGCTTCGCACTTGCTTTTGTTCGATAATACGCCAAAAAGCACCAGCATCTGGGGTGCCTATCGGTTTGCCTTCATACATTATCGTCGTTGCACCCACCAGCAATGGCCCATAAACAATATAAGAGTGCCCCACCACCCAACCCACATCCGATGCAGCCCAAAACACATCACCAATACCAACATCATAGATATGCTTCATCGACCATGCTAAGGCAACAGCATGACCACCATTATCGCGCACAACGCCTTTAGGTTGCCCTGTTGTTCCCGAGGTATAGAGCACGTATAAGGGGTCTGTTGCATCTAGGGCGACACAATCGGCATCAGGCGCATCTATTAATGCTTCATACCAATCGACATCACGGGGTGCGTGTAACTCAGCCTGATATTCTGTGCGATTTAAAATAATGCAATGTTCTACTTTATGCTTTGCTTGAGCCAAAGCGTCATCCAATAAAGGCTTATAAGGCACTACGCCAGAAGGCTCAATGCCGCACGAGGCAGATAAAATTAACTTAGGTTTTGCATCATTTATCCGGGTTGATAATTCATTCGCGGCAAAGCCACCAAATACCACAGAGTGAATCGCACCAATGCGCGCACACGCTAACATGGCATAAGCGGTTTCTGGCACCATAGGCATGTAAATGACAACGCGATCGCCCTTAGTCACACCCAATGATGTCATTAATCCCGCAAGGCGTTTAACTTGAGCTAAAACAGAGTCATAACTAATAGAATATTCATTTTGAGTCACAGGGCTAATATAATGAATCGCTGTTTGTTCGCCTCGTCCAGCAAGTACATGGCGGTCAACGGCGTTAAAACAGGTGTTCATTTTGCCATCGGCAAACCAGCGATAAAATGGCTTGTTACTGTCGTCTAACACCGTCTTGGGGGCTACGTCCCAACTAATAGCCTCTGCAGCTTGTTGCCAAAAGACTTCGGGCTCGGCTATCGATTGTGCGTGCATTGATAGTCCTAAATCAGCCATATTGCTCTCCATTAATTAGCTTATATTGTAATGATTATGAGCAGAATTCATTAAATAGCCCTATTAGACAAAGGGATAATAGTCAGGAAAAAACTCGAAAAAACCTTTAGTTTCAATCGAGTGTTTAATATTCAGCAGTAAACGTCCTCCCGAGATAAAAAACACAATATAACAGAGACTTAATGTATAATAGGTCCGTAACTGGCAAGCAAATTTAACACTATAGAACGCCACAAATATTCAAAAAACACCCTGCAAACTTTACCTTTACGTAAACTTCATATATCTTGCATCAAAAGAAACACTTTTGGTGACATGATGAGCACAATCCATAGCCCACAATCCACATATTCGATCAGTGACTTATCAAAAGAATTTGATATCACCACTCGTAGCATTCGTTTTTACGAAGACCAAGGTTTAATCAAACCTAAGCGTCGCGGGCAAACACGCATTTACAGCTTAAAAGACCGTGTGCGATTAAAGCTCATTCTTCGCGGTAAACGTCTTGGGTTTTCATTAGCAGAAACGCGCCGATTATTTGAACTTTACGATGCCGATAAAAGCAGCTCAACTCAGCTCAACACCATGCTTGATTTGGTTAACGAAAAAAAATCAGCGCTGCAACAACAAATGGACGACATTAAAGTGGTGTTGATGGAGCTCAATTCAGCTGAACAGCAATGTAAAGCGGCATTAGAAGATAACTCAGCCAAGAAAAACAAATAATAACAAATGGCTGACTCAATTCAGCCAACATTGTACCCCTCTGCCAAAAACGCCTCGATAACGCGTTGGCAGCAAATATTTTGCAGACAATAATAAAATTCAACAGGACACAAGCAAATGAGCGACTTATATACCAGCCTAAACTTCGGCTTAGGTGAAGATGTAGATATGTTACGTGATGCCGTACGTGGTTTTGCCGCTAACGAAATCGCCCCTATGGCTGCCCAAGTCGATATCGACAATGCCTTCCCTAATCAATTATGGCCAGTACTTGGCGATATGGGTTTATTAGGTGTCACTGTTGATGAGCAATATGGTGGCGCTAACATGGGCTACCTTGCTCACGTTGTCGCAATGGAAGAAATCTCCCGCGCATCTGCCTCTATCGGCTTAAGTTACGGTGCCCACTCAAACTTATGTGTCAACCAAATTAACCGTAACGGTAATGACGCGCAAAAAGTTAAATACTTACCTAAGCTCGTCAGTGGCGAACACATTGGCGCCCTTGCCATGAGCGAACCCAATGCCGGTTCGGATGTAGTGTCAATGAAGCTAAACGCACGCAAACAAGGCGACCGTTACATCCTTAACGGCAACAAGATGTGGATCACTAACGGTCCTGATGCCCACACCTATGTGATTTACGCCAAAACTGACATAGAAAAAGGCGCCCACGGCATTACCGCGTTTATCGTTGAGCGTGGCTACAAAGGATTTAGTCAGGCGCAAAAACTCGACAAGCTAGGTATGCGCGGTTCGAACACTTGCGAGTTGGTATTTGAAGACTGTGAAGTCCCAGAAGAAAACATTTTAGGCGGCCTAAACAACGGCGTTAAAGTATTAATGAGCGGGCTAGATTACGAACGCGTTGTGTTATCGGGCGGCCCCTTAGGCATTATGTCTGCCTGTATGGACATTGTCGTGCCTTACATTCATGAACGTGAACAGTTTGGGCAATCTATTGGTCAATTCCAACTGGTCCAGGGCAAATTAGCCGATATGTACACGGGTATGAATGCTGCGCGTTCATATGTTTACAGCGTGGCTAAATCCTGTGATCGCGGTGAAACCACCCGCAAAGATGCCGCTGGCGCCATTTTATACAGTGCAGAACTGGCCACCAAAATGGCTTTAGATGCCATTCAATTACTCGGCGGTAATGGTTATGTTAACGAATACGCAACAGGCCGTTTATTGCGCGACGCTAAGCTTTACGAAATTGGTGCAGGTACCTCTGAAATTCGCCGCATGCTCATTGGTCGCGAATTGTTTAACGAGTCAAAGTAACCAACATTTCAGTACGAAGGCGGCATATCAAGCTTGTCATGTCGCCTTAATCAAGCCCCCTATTTTTGCTTCATTAAGGATATAGAAATGACGCAACTGAGCAGCCGTATCAATCCTCGCAGTGACGAATTTAAAGCCAAGTCAGACAGCATGGCGTTATTGGTCGATGATCTTCAACAAAAACTAAAAAAAATCGAACAAGGTGGCGGCCCTGTTGCTTTAGAACGCCATTTATCACGTGGTAAATTATTGCCGCGCCAGCGCGTTGAAAAACTGCTCGACCCTGGTTCGCCCTTTTTAGAAATATCGCAATTTGCCGCCTACGAAGTTTATGACGAAGAAGTGCCAGCTGCAGGCGTCATTGCCGGTATTGGCCGGGTCAGTGGTGTTGAATGCATGATTATCGCCAACGATGCCACCGTCAAAGGCGGTACTTACTACCCTATTACGGTTAAAAAGCATTTACGCGCGCAAGATATTGCCAGCCGTTGCCATTTACCGTGTATCTACTTAGTCGATTCTGGCGGCGCGAATTTACCGCGCCAGGATGAAGTCTTTCCAGACCGCGATCATTTCGGGCGAATTTTTTACAACCAGGCACAAATGTCGGCCAAAGGCATTCCGCAAATTGCCGTGGTCATGGGTTTATGTACTGCAGGCGGCGCTTATGTACCCGCCATGGCAGATGAGTCGATTATCGTAAAAGATCAAGGCACTATCTTTTTAGCCGGCCCCCCACTTGTTAAAGCGGCTACCGGTGAAGAAGTCAGTGCAGAAGAGCTTGGCGGAGCAGAAGTGCACACTAAAATATCCGGTGTTGCTGATCATCTAGCCCAAAATGACGAACACGCGCTTGAGCTTGCTCGTCGTGCCGTGCTGCGTCTAAACCATCAAAAAGAAATCAAAAGCTTATTAAGTCCGGTCAAACCACCACAATTCGACATCCATGAATTGTACGGCATTGTCGGTACCGATCTTAAAAAGCCGTTTGATGTAAAAGAAGTGATTGCCCGCGTGGTTGATGACTCTGACTTTGACGAATTTAAAGCCAACTACGGCGCAACCCTAGTGTGTGGTTTTGCACGTATTCATGGCTACCCCGTCGGCATTGTGGCCAATAACGGCATCTTATTTTCAGAGTCGGCGCAAAAAGGCGCTCACTTTATTGAGCTGTGTTGCCAACGCAAAATTCCGCTGTTATTCCTGCAAAATATCACCGGCTTTATGGTGGGTAAAAAATACGAACACGAAGGCATTGCTAAGCATGGCGCCAAAATGGTGACTGCGGTTTCTTGTGCCAATGTGCCTAAATTTACCGTGATTATCGGTGGTAGTTATGGCGCAGGTAACTACGGTATGTGTGGCCGCGCATTTGAACCCACCATGATGTGGATGTGGCCAAACGCGCGTATATCAGTAATGGGTGGCGAACAAGCTGCTGGCGTATTAGCCACTGTGCGCCGCGATGGTTTAGCCCGTAAAGGCGTTGAATGGTCAGCAGAAGATGAACAAACATTCCGTAAACCGATTGTTGAGCAATACGAAAAAGAAGGTCATCCGTATCATGCCAGCGCCCGACTTTGGGACGATGGCATTATTGACCCGGCGCAAACCCGCGATGTTGTTGGCCTGGCGTTATCGGCAGCATTAAATGCTCCTATTGAAGACACCCGCTTTGGGGTGTTCCGCATGTAATTGTGCGGTTAATTCACTAATAAGGAGTAATACATAATGTTATCAAACCCATATAAGTTCATTGAATGCCGCCTAGAACAAGGGGTGGCAGAGCTCATTTTAAACCGAGTTGAAGTGCATAATGCCTTTGATGAAGTGATGATCAGCGAGATGATCCAGGCTATCGAACACTTTGCCAAAGACAGTCAGTGCAATATGTTGATATTGCGTGCTAATGGCAAAAATTTCAGCGCTGGCGCCGATCTTAATTGGATGCGCAAACAAGCACAGATGGATTTTGAGCAAAACCTCACTGACGCCCATGAGCTTGCCAAGCTGATGCATGTGTTAGACAAATTTCCTAAACCCACCATTGCCTTGGTACAAGGTGCAGCCTTTGGTGGTGCATTAGGCTTAATTTGTTGTTGCGATATTGCCATTGCCAACACTCGCGCCAGCTTTTGTTTAAGCGAAGTCAAACTCGGCCTTATACCTGCGGTCATTAGTCCGTATGTGGTTCGTGCCATGGGTAATCGCCAATCGCGTCGCTTTATGCTGACCGCTGAACGCTTTAGTGCTGATGTAGCCTTAACCCATCAAGTTATTCACGAAATTAACGATGACTTAGATGCTGCGGCGACCCCTTTTATCGCAGCATTTAATGCCAACAGCCCTCAGGGTATGGCATGGGCAAAAAATCTCGTATCGCATTTAGAAAACGGCGTGATAGACGACGCTACGCTCAATTTTACCAGCGAGCAGATTGCTCGTATTCGTGTATCAAATGAAGGCCAAGAGGGGCTTAATGCCTTTTTTGAAAAAAGACCGCCTACATGGCAAGCCGTTAAATTTGATCCACTAGGAGCCTAATAATGTTTACCAAATTACTGATTGCTAACCGTGGTGAAATTGCTTGCCGTATTATTAAAACAGCGCAAACCATGGGTGTTCGCACCATTGCCCTTTATTCCGATGCCGACAAAGATGCCCGCCATGTGGCGATGGCTGATGAGTCGTTTTACCTAGGTGGCAGCGCCCCAGCCGACTCATATTTAAAAACCGATTTAATTATCGAGATTGCTAAAAAGTCAGGCGCTGAAGCGATTCACCCTGGTTACGGTTTTTTATCTGAAAATGCCGAATTTGCCCGTCAATGCGAACAAAACGGTATTGCCTTTGTTGGCCCAGGTAGCGATGCCATTGATGCCATGGGCAGCAAAAGTGCCGCTAAAGAAATCATGTCAAAAGCCAATGTGCCTTTAGTGCCGGGGTATCATGGTGACGATCAAACCGATGCCACCTTAATTGCCGAAGCAAAAGCTGTTGGCTTCCCGTTACTGATTAAAGCGGCCTACGGCGGCGGTGGTAAAGGAATGCGCATCGTTGAAAACGACGGTGAAATTCTCGACGCCATAAAGTCTGCGCGCCGCGAAGCCATCTCATCATTTGGTAATGACAAGCTGCTCATGGAGCGCTACTTACGTCAACCGCGCCATGTTGAAGTGCAGGTGTTTGCTGACACTCATGGTAATGCTATTTATTTATCAGACCGTGATTGCTCTATTCAACGTCGCCATCAAAAAGTGGTTGAAGAAGCGCCTGCTCCTGGGTTGTCTGATGAGCTTCGTGCACAAATGGGTAATGCAGCGGTGGCTGCAGCTCAAGCCATTGATTATGTTGGCGCGGGTACAGTTGAGTTTTTACTTGATACCGACAACAGTTTTTACTTCATGGAAATGAACACCCGCTTACAGGTAGAACACCCAGTAACCGAAATGGTGACAGGCCAAGACTTAGTAAAATGGCAGCTAGTTGTCGCCAGTGGTGGCGAATTGCCGCTGCGCCAGGATGAAGTGCGTATTCATGGCCACTCATTTGAAGTCCGTATTTACGCAGAAGATCCGCAAAACGAATTTTTACCTGCCAGCGGTAAACTCAACTTTTTACGTGAGCCTGAACAAAACCGCCATGTGCGCATCGACTCAGGCATTCGTGAAAACGATGTCATCAGTAACTTTTACGACCCGATGATCGCCAAATTGATTGTGTGGGACGAGTCACGCCCGCGCGCGCTGCAACGTTTAGTCCATGCGCTTGAGTCATATCAAATTAGCGGCCTTAAACATAACATCGAATTTTTAGCCAATATTGCAGAGCACCCTGCTTTTGCTGCGGCCGATTTCTGCACTGACTTTATTGATCGCTACGGTGATACCTTAATTGGTGATGCTGCTATTGAAGCCGATACCGCGTTAGCACTAGCAGGTCTGTTTCAAGTGTTATCTCGCAAACAAGCGGCAAAAGCTCTGGCCATAAATAGCGCCGATCCTTACTCGCCTTGGGGCCAAGGCAGTGGCTTTAGACTCAATAGCTCTAGCGTGCATCATGTATCCCTATTAACCGATACAACAACGGGCACGCTACAACATGATTTAGTGATTACCGCCATGGGTGAGCAATATCAATTATGCTTACACGACCAAGTGCTGAACTTAGCGGGCGAACTAAAAGCCGATTTACTGCTTGCTGAAATCAACGGCCATAAAAGCAAAGTGCCTGTTAGCCATCAAGGCGATGACGTGACCTTATTTTTACCTTCTGGCAGCTATCACTTTAAAGCCATTTTGGCTCAGGTAGTAGAGGAAGTGGTCAACCATGCAGATAAACTTAAAGCGCCAATGAACGGCACGGTTGTGACGCATTTAGTCGAAGTGGGCCAACACGTTAAAGCCGGCCAGGGCTTATTAGTGATGGAAGCCATGAAGATGGAATACACCATTGAAGCGCCATTTGACGGTGTGGTGAGCGAGTTTTACTTCCAAAGCGGTGAGCTTGTTAGCGATGGCGCACAACTGTTAAATGTTGAACCATTAGCCTCTGAAGCTAACGTCGAGGAAGCGTAAATGTTACCGACTAAAGTGAGCATTTTCGAGGTCGGCGCGCGCGATGGTTTACAAAACGAAGTGCCAGTGACCACTGCAGACAAACTCACGCTAATCACACAACTTGCCGATGCCGGTGTTAAACGTATTGAAGCAGGCAGTTTTGTGTCACCTAAATGGGTGCCACAAATGGCTGACTCAAATGATGTATTACGTCAAATAAAGCGTAAACCAGGTGTCGTTTACAGTGCTCTCACCCCTAATCTAAAAGGGTTTGAATTAGCCCTTGCTGCAGGCGCTGATGAAGTAGCTATTTTTGGCGCTGCATCTGAAAGTTTTAGTCAGAAAAATATCAATTGCTCTATCGATGAGTCAATTGCGCGCTTTGCACCACTTATCGAAGCGGCACAAAAGCACCACATCCGTGTTCGTGGTTATGTATCTTGTGTGCTGGGTTGCCCATACGAAGGCGACATTGCTGTTAGTGAAGTCGCGAGAGTCTCTGAGATTCTTTACCAAATGGGTTGTTACGAAATCTCATTAGGCGACACCATCGGCGTGGGTACACCCATTAAAGCGCGGCAAATGGTTGAGGCTGTCGCTAAAGTGGTGCCTGTTGATAAATTAGCCCTGCACTTTCATGACACCTACGGCCAAGCATTGGCCAACATACTTGCCTGCCTAGAAACCGGTGTTAGCGTGTTTGACGCCTCAGTTGCGGGTTTAGGTGGTTGTCCTTATGCCAAAGGTGCGTCAGGCAATCTCGCCACAGAAGATTTAGTCTACATGCTCCATGGCATGGGGATTGATACCGGTATTGATTTAACTAAGCTTGCATTAGCGGGCGACAACATTAGCCGCGTTTTGGGGCGCGCTAATGGGTCTAAAGTGGCAAATGCAATCAGAACATAATCACATATACTCACACTGGTTAGCAGAAAAATACTCACCGTTGTGAACATAACAATAAGGACAACAAGATGGCAGGATTCAATAAAGTCGTCCACAGCTATGAAGAAGCACTAGCAGGACTGAATGACGACATGACTATTATGGTCGGCGGGTTTGGTTTGTGTGGTATTCCAGAAGGCTTAATTAACCACATGGTTAAATTGGGTGTAAAAGGCTTAACCGCCATTTCAAACAATGCAGGTGTTGATGATTTTGGTTTAGGCTTGTTGCTTAAGCAGCATCAAATTTCAACCATGATTGCCTCTTATGTTGGCGAAAATGCCACCTTTGAACAACAAATGTTGTCTGGTGAGCTTAATGTCATACTCACGCCACAAGGCACATTGGCCGAAAAAATCCGTGCCGGCGGCGCCGGTATTCCAGCCTTTTTTACTGCCACAGGTTACGGCACGCCAATAGCTGACGGCAAAGAAACCCGCGAAATTAAAGGTCGTCATTACGTATTAGAAGAATCATTAACGGCAGATTTTGCCTTAGTTCGCGCGTGGAAAGCAGACACCATGGGCAATTTAGTGTTTCGTAAAACCGCCGCCAATTTTAATCCAATGATGGCTACCGCAGGTAAAATTACCGTCGTCGAAGCGGAAGAGATTGTTGAACCAGGCGAGCTCGATCCAGACCACATCCATACACCCGGTATTTATGTTGACCGCGTCATCAAAGCCAGCTTTGAAAAACGTATCGAACAACGTACCGTCAAAGCTGCGAAATAAGGGAGACAACACCATGGCACTGACCAGAGAACAACTCGCCCAGCGCGTAGCAAAAGAATTACAAGACGGCTTTTACGTAAACCTTGGTATTGGTATTCCGACCCTTGTGGCTAACTATATTCCGCAAGGCATGCAAGTCATGCTGCAATCTGAAAATGGTTTACTCGGTATGGGCGAGTTTCCGACAGAAGAAAACATTGATGCCGACCTTATCAACGCCGGAAAACAAACGGTTACCGCAGTGGCTGGCGCGTCATTCTTTTCATCAGCAGAAAGCTTTGCGATGATCCGTGGCGGCCACGTAGATCTCACCGTGTTAGGCGCATTTGAAGTGGATGTTAACGGCTCTATCGCCTCATGGATGATCCCAGGAAAACTGATTAAAGGCATGGGCGGCGCAATGGATTTAGTCGCTGGTGCTGATAATATTATTGTCACCATGATGCATGCCGACAAGCACGGTAATTCGAAATTATTGTCTACATGTGAATTGCCATTAACCGGTTATGGTTGCATTAAACGCGTCATTACCGATTTAGCCTTTATGGAAATTAAAGACGGTGCATTCCATCTTTTGGAGCGCGCACCAGGCGTGTCGGTTGAAGAAATTGTCACAAAAACAGCAGGTAAGTTAGTGGTGCCTGAACACGTGCCTGAAATGACGTTTTAAAATTTAAGTGTCATGTGCAATAAGCCCGGTTTTTACCGGGCTTTTTTAAGCATTATTCTTCGGTTGGGATAACCAATACATTGCTGCGCATCCGGCTTAAAATCTCTTCTGCTGTATTGCCAATAATTCGTCCTAACAACCCTTGGCGCTGCCTTGCTCCTACTACAAAATATTGGCTTTTTAAGCGGCAGGCTAATTCAAATAAACACAATTCTGGCTCACCGGTAATGATGTGCATGCAATCAACATCAACACCTATCTCGGCAATTTTTTGTTTATGCTCGGCATACGCTTTTTTCACTAGGGCATTAATATCAAGCAAATCCATATCGCGCACAATTTGCGGAATTCTAAGTACGTAAGCCACATGTAGCTTTGTCCCCGTCGCTTTAGCAAACTGCTTTCCATGGGCAATCACGGCATCATTTAGACGCTGTTTCGCAGGGTTACTGGTGCCTAGGTCGATTGAGATTAAGGTCGTTTGTCCATTGTTGAGAGGATTATTGGTGAGCAATAATAAAGGCACTGTCGTATGGCGAATAAGCTGCCAGTCGGTCGGTAAATAATGGTCGGCATGGTGAACCGCTTTAACCATTAAATCAAAACCATGACGCTGCGCATGGCTACAAGCATGTTCAAAAAGGTATTTACTCCAAATAACATGTAATGGCACATCTTCAGCATCGAGCGTATCTAAATGGGTTTGTAATTGTTTTTCTCGTTGAGTCATTAAGGCTTTTTGAGCCACTCCGGCTAATCTTGGATTATCACGGTCGGCGCCACTTAAATATGCATAAGTATAAGCAAACACCTCGGCCTGCTTATTTAATTGCTTCGCTAACGCTAACCCGTGCGCAACAGCATCTGTGTGGGCGCTTTCCATTTGAGCAACAACAAACATTTTGTTCATTCAGTTCTCCTTTATGGGACATGTTAATGATTCATTTGTACCCTAACCACCACATTGCAAATACTTTTATTATCACTTTATCATCTAGCTTAACACTCATGAATAGCCACAAAATAGTAGCTGTAACATTCACAAATACATTGTCTAAAAACGTGAGCCAGTAACTATCTTTAGCTTAGCCAATAGCGTAAGTTTGTGCTTAAGTATTGGTGTAAAAATTGATCCGCATCAACTTTGTTAGATCAAAACAATCAAACACATATTGCCCACTTAAGGAAAATGAGATGGCAATAGACAGCTTTGTAATGGCACTTTTTCTCATTCTAGTTAGCGGTCGCTTATTCGGTGAGTTGAGTGCACGATTAGGTTTTCCTAGCGTGGTGGGAGAAGTCACCGCGGGGATTGTTATTGGCCCGTCACTGCTCAATTGGGTGACCCCACATAGCACCTTAGCTATTATCGCCGAACTCGGTGTGATTTTACTGTTATTTGATATCGGCTGCGAAACATCAATCAAACGTTTGGCTCATTCTGGCCACAAAGCAATGCGTGTCGCGTTATTAGGTATTGGTATTCCGCTATTGGCTTGCGGTATCGCCAGCATGTATTGGCTTTCAATCCCTCCCTTTACTGCACTATTTTTTGGCTGCGCCCTCACGGCCACCAGCATTGGTATTTCAATGCGGGTATTAAGCTTAAATAATCAAACGCAAAGTGTTGCTGGACACATTATTCTTGGCGCTGCCGTTATCGACGATATCGTCGGGGTGATTTTATTAAGCGTGCTGTTTAATTTTGCCTCATCAGGCGAGTTTTCAATTAGCTCAACCTTGCTGTTATTTGTCATGATTGCAGCATTTATTCTGCTCAGCCCGCCGTTAGTGAGAAGCATTATTTATTTAACTCGATGGTTGCACCTTAAAGCCAGTATTCCGGGCTATGAAGTCATGGTGGTTATGGCATTAATTTGTCTATTTGCATGGTTAGCACACTGGTTTGGCACGCCAGCCATTTTAGGCGGTTTTGCCGTAGGCATGGGCTTATCAAGACAATTTACTTCTCCCTTTAATCGATATCTCAAAAACCCATTTGCTTTTACCCATAAACTTGAAGAATCTGCCAAACCATTAGTGCAATTATTTAGCCCGGTCTTTTTTGTATACGTAGGAATTAGTCTGGATCTGAGTCAGTTAGATTTAAGCTTAATGGGGATACTGTTATTGTTTGGATTAACTTTTATTGCTGTAGCGGCCAAGTTTATTGCAGGACTCACAGCCAGCTCCGATTGGCAAGAAAGGTGTATTGTCGGCTCTGCGATGGTTCCTCGTGGTGAGGTAGGACTCGTGTTTGCAGAAATGGGCCGCCAGCTAGGGGTGATTCACGCGAAAGAATTTGCGATTTTAGTCATGGTGATAGCTTTAACGACACTCATTGGACCGCTAATGCTAAAATTGACCTTACGTCGGCAAGCTAAGTAAACCGCCGTTATTTAAGAATACATTGCAGTGCTTTATCTAAATGACATTATTTTAATCTGCAGCATATCCCCTAACCTTCATATTACCCCTCAGTTTATAAGCCAACTTGCGCACTCATTTTATGGCGCATTTAAGTTATTAATAGACCCGACTTAAGCCATTTTGTTTTCGCTCACCTATGATCTTTTACCACTAAATATGGGTATCAATGTTCGCGGTCAATCATCGTGAAGGTAACACCCAACAAATTAGTTTACGTTTACGTAAAAATAATACTGAGTTTTTACTCGAAATTGGGTATGTTATAGACACTGACGCCATCTGATTGGACCAGTAGTAAGTAACAGACTTGTTGCTGACATATTTGAGTTAACCATAACCAAGGAATGATCTTATGCCTATTTACCAAGCTCCTCTGCGTGATTATCAATTCATATTGTCTGAATTGTTGAATATCTATCAACAAACAGATTTACGTGGTTTTGATGAAATAGATGCAGATCTCACTGATGCGATTTTGCAAGGTGTTGCCGACTTTACCACCGACATTATGCTGCCACTCAACGCCAGCGGTGACTTAGAAGGTTGTAAGCTGGTTGACGGCAAGGTCATTACACCCAAAGGCTTTAAACAAGCATACAAACAATATGTAGAAGATGGTTGGGCAACATTAACATGCGACCCTGAGTTTGGCGGCCAAGGCTTACCAGAAGTTATCGGCACCTTTGCCACCGAAATGAAAACCGCAACCAACATGGCATTTGCAATGTATCCAGGGTTAACTCATGGTGCCTATTCAGCAATACATGTACATGGTAGCGATGCGCTTAAACAAAAATACCTAGCCAAATTGGTGAGCGGTGAATGGACTGGCACCATGAACTTAACCGAGTCTCATGCCGGTACGGATTTAGCCTTATTACGCACTAAAGCGGTTCCTGCAGGTGATGAGTTATTTGCCATTAGCGGAGAAAAAATCTTTATTTCATCTGGCGATCATGACCTAGCCGACAATATTATTCATTTAGTATTAGCTCGCCTACCCGATGCCCCAGAAGGCGTGAAAGGGATTTCGTTATTTGCCGTACCTAAGTTTTTAGTCAATGCCGATGGCAGTCTAGGCGCAGCAAACACATTAAGTGCTACCGGTTTAGAACATAAAATGGGCATTCACGGTAACTCAACGTGTGTGATGCATTTTGACGGTGCAATCGGTGAGCTCGTTGGGGCGCCACATCAAGGTCTAAAAGCCATGTTCACCATGATGAACCAGGCCCGTTTAGGCGTGGGTATTCAAGGTTTAGGCGTATCAGACATTGCATATCAAAATGCTCTTGTTTATGCCAAAGAGCGTATTCAGGGCCGTGCATTAAGCGGTGTTAAGCAGCCAGAACAAGCTGCTGACTCATTGCTTGTGCATGGTGATGTCCGCCGTATGCTGTTGTCACAAAAGTCGTTCAATGAAGGTACCCGCGCGCTAATGGGTCAACAAGCATTATGGCTTGATGAAGCGGAGCGCCATACCGATGCAGCTAAAGCGAAACAAGCCTCTGCACTTGCCGCATTGTTCACTCCCATTGTTAAAGGGTTTGTTACCGACCAGGGCTTTAAAGCCTGCGTAGATGCCCAGCAAGTGTATGGCGGCCATGGTTATATTAACGAATGGGGTATGGAGCAGTTTGTCCGTGATATCCGTATCGCGATGATTTATGAAGGCACCAACGGTGTACAGGCGCTTGATTTAGTTGGCCGTAAATTACTGGCAGACAAAGGCGCTGCATTAACGCTATGGTCTGGCATGGTCAAAGAGCTCGTGCAGCAGCATGCTACTAATGAGGCAATGAAACCTTATCTTGCTGGATTAATGGATGCGGCGGGCGATCTTGAAAAAGCCACTGGTTTTATTGTGCAGTCAGCCAGTAAAAATCCTGATTTGATTGGTGCGGCATCAATGGCTTATATGCAGTTATTCGGTATTTGTGCCCTTGCCTGGATGTGGACTCGCATTGCAGCAACATCATTAGCAGCGATAGAAGCCGGTACGGAAGAGACCAGTTTTTATCAAGCTAAACTTAAAACTGCACAGTTCTTTATGAGCTATTGGGGTAGCCAAACTCGTAGTTTACGCAAACAAATTGAATCAAGCAGTGCTGATATTGTTGATTTCGCCGAAGCCGATTTTTAATATTCGCCGAAGCCGATTTTAATAAATAGCGACACACAAAAATGTATGGTCCGCCTCGTTATTGCAAATGATATTTTCGATAACGAGGTTGGTTTGCGCTAATGTATTCGGAGTCTTCATTAGGTGCTTTACACCCGCTCCACGATGAGTTCCGCGCTAGAT
>NZ_WSRZ01000042.1 GCF_009828585.1 Shewanella litoralis
TAACGGATACGTTTACGAGCACTTTTTTCAGATTTAGCTAATGCAGCAAGATTGATATTATTCATAAATATAGCAATAAGAGAATGACGGTTAATTAGATCATATATTTAATGTAATTGGTATAATTGATATATGTACCCCATGCCCTCAAACGGTTGGCGAGTATGCGCATGGGGGAACCACACATGGTCTAGCAAGCCAAAACCTGAATGAGCATCAAGTGCAATCACGCTGCTGCTTTGATGCTGTATTTGCTTGACGTAGTTAACGAGTGCTTCGGTCTCAACCTCCATCCCCTCTTTGCCTCGATACCAGGGCAGTTTGGGGGATATTCGTTGCCCGCCGACTAAAAATGTCACGTCTTCGTCAGAGTCAATCGGCGCATTACGCATTAAATCAACGTTATTACCGTTACCACGACTGCCGCGTAAAAAGCCCACCGGATTGACCACTGGCACAAATGCTAAGCGCACATGCTGTAATAATTGTTGTAAATGCGTGTCCCAGGGGAGTCGATTTAATAAGCTGGTTAAAAATGCCAATACCACTTGAGCACCAATGCGCTCAACGCCATGCACTCCGCCGACAAACAATACGGTAGGACACGATGATTGCTGCTGACCCAGCTCAATTGCGGTTACCGAGAGTTTTTCACCCCGATAATACAAATCCACCAAAGTTTGATGCCGAAATAAATGCTGATGCTGGGCGATTAAACGCTTTAAAGTATCTATTTCGAAACAATGTTCAAATGAAAACTGACCCATTCACTCTCATTCGTTGGCGACATAATTGTGATAAGTTAACTCGCTTATAAGACAGCTTAATGACATAAGCATAAGCTTGTTTGCCCCAGCTAAACAACTGAGTTACATCATTTACAAAAATAAAACAAAACAATATAGATCAAAGAATTACAAAACATCAGGCCTTTATCGATCTAGTTCACATCACTCATAACACGCACTATTTATCATGTATCGAGTCCCAATCATCTACAGGATTGTTTACATGAGCACAATTGAATCGTTCACCTTAATGCTGGCGCTGGTTTATAGCACTAGCTTGCTTTATTGGAGTGGCAAAAAATGGGGCGCTCTGGTCAGCGGAACATTACTAGTTGGCGCTACCCTGGCGAGTTTCTTTTGGCCTTTATTGTTAATCTTATTAGTTTCAGTTTTAGTTGTCACCGCTGTGGGGCAATACCGACCCGCCTTTGCAACAGCCGAAGCTAGACCCAATACCATTAGAGAGTTCAGCCAACATTTTTTTGCCCTTTCAATGCTGTTAGTGGGAGTACAGTACGCCATTAACGCAGGGCTATTGTACGCCGGTGAAACGCCCTGGTTAATGCGACCTGATGTGGGTGATGCCTTTTTACCGATTGCAGGCGGCATTGAGTTAAAAGCTATTTTAACCTTAGGATTGTGGGACCAAAACCACCCAGCCGCCGTGGTGATGTTGTGTGTGGTATTGCTTACTGGTGTGCTGTGTAAGCGCGCATTTTGCGGTTGGGCATGCCCATTAGGATTAGCAGGAGAGTATCTTTACAAACTCAGAAAACGCGTTATTAAGGCAGAGCTATTACCACCAGCATGGTTAGATTGGCCATTAAGAATGCTTAAATACCTGCTATTAATCGCATTGCTTGCTTTAGTTATTTCAATGCCGTCAAACAGTATTCCGCATTATTTGTCAGGTAATTACCACAAAGTTGCCGACCTCAAAATGGCCGCCTTTTTTCTCATGCCATCAATGGTGGCATTAATCTGCTTTGGGGTTATTTTTGCCTTAGCCGCCTGGCGTCGTCAGGGATTTTGTCGTTATATTTGCCCCTACGGTGCACTACTTGGCCTGGTGAGCTTTTTGAGCCCGTTTAAAATCCGCCGCGACAGCAAACATTGTTTAATTGAAACAAAAGGCATGAAATGCGACAAATGCACTCGAGCATGTCCGGCTAATATTTCGGTGCATACTCAAAAAGATATTCGCTCAGATGAATGCCAGGCTTGTATGCGTTGTGTGTCAGCCTGCCCTAAAAAAGAGGCATTACATCTCAGTACTCGCAACGGTATCAACCTGTCTACCAGGGGGGTATTAGTTATCTTATTGACGGTGATGTTTATGGTACCGCTGTTTGCTTACGTGGGTGGATACTGGCACAGCCAAACGCCTGACAACATTAAAATGGAGCTTATTCAAAAGCTCGATCGTATCGGACATTAACCTTTATAGTAAAAAAAACCGAGTTTAATACAACAAAAAGGGCTGCAGATTGCAGCCCTTGTTATATCAATCGCTTAAACGATTATGCAGCAGGTGCCGCTTTACGTTTGTTATGTGCAATCAACAAACCAATGAATGACACTACACCAACAGCAATACCAACAGGCTGGCTTAACTCTTGTGGTAAGCCAAAACCAATACCGGCAGTCATAATGTACGACACGGTTACACAGGTACCAATAATGGCTGGGATACTCACAATCCAATGAATGGTGCCACGGTCAAACAGGTACTTAGTCGCTAACCACAATACGCTGGTAGACAACAACATGTTTGAGAACGCGAAGTAACGCCAGATAAGCGTGAAGTCAATTTTTGTCATGAAGTACGCAATGATCAATACCGGTACAGCAACCAATAGACGGTTAGTCATACTTTGTGGGATCTTAAACGCATCAATAATGGTTAGACGAAGCGATCTAAACGCAGTATCCCCAGAAGTAATTGGGAATACAGCCACAGCGATAATCGCCATAATACCGCCGGCAACACCTAGGTATGTTGTTGCCACTTGGTTAACCACCATACCTGGGCCGCCTAGCGCAAGAATTTCCTTAAGCTCAACATAGCCACCAGGGAACGCAGCAATACCAGCAGTAGCCCATACACAAGCCACAATACCTTCAGCAACCATTGCACCGTAATATACAGGGCGAACGTATTTTTCGTTGGTTAAACAGCGCGCCATAATCGGTGCTTGCGTAGAGTGGAAACCACTAATTGCACCACAGGTAATGGTAACAAAAAGTAATGGCCATACTGGTAACCCATCAGGGTTAGGCTCTAACAAGTCATTGTTGTAATGACTGTGGTCAAAGTAAGCAAAAATATCACCAAACTCAGGTAACTGAGGAGCGTTAATCAATAATGCCACGGCAATTGAAGTGGTCATCACAATCATTAATGCGCCAAAGAATGGGTATAACTTAGTGATAATCTTGTCTATTGGTAATAATGTTGCGAAGAAGTAATAACCTAAAATGACTAATACCCAAAAGGTGTTGTTAGCAAAAATAGTGTCTTTAAAATAATCCAGGTTACTCAACAGCCCGGCAGGGCTCATGATGAACACCACGCCAACAAAGAACAGTAACATCGCGGTAAACACCAACATTGCCGCTTTGAAGTAGATATTAAAATAGTGTCCAGCGATTTCAGGTAAACTTTTACCGTCTTCTTTGATACTCATTACCCCAGAGAAGTAATCGTGTACTGCACCACCTAAAATATTACCGATTACAATCCATACTAGCGCGATTGGTCCATATAAAGCACCCAGGATAGGGCCGAAAATAGGACCGACACCCGCCACGTTTAAAAACTGAATTAAAAACGCTTTTGCAGGATGAACTGGCACATAATCCACACCATCATTAAAGCGTGTTTGCGGAGTTTGTACGTTAGGATCAATACCGGCTTGTTTTTCAACAAACGGGCTATAAAGCTTGTATGCGAGCAGCAACAACGCAATACAAATAAGGAAAATCAACATGGTTTTATCATCCCATTAATTATAAGAATATATTCAATGCCGAGTTTGTTGCAGTTGCGTGTACAGGTCAAGCGGCAGTTTCTTATACCAAAGTAGGGGTTGCTAAGCTAAACCGCTTATGAATCCTGGTCATCTGGATGTATTAATGTGATTTAATCATATACTTATGGCGTGTTCATCATTAAAAAACGACCCATTTTTCATGGGCCGTTTTTAGTAGGTCTTACCACTAGTCATTTCGCTGAAAGCTCAGTTCTGTGGTCGATTCAAGCGATGCCTGTATATCGGCCTCGGTAAATAGCAACGGGCGTAACTGCTTTTGAGTCGAATAAAACGCACTTTGATCGTTAAAGTTTGGGCTTAATGCATTACTCGATTGTGAGTACGACAATAACCCTTTTGCGACCGGACCATCATCAGTAAAGCTGACCGTCATCATCCAACTTGAACCATAACGAATTTGATAACCTTGTGCGGTTAATCCCGACGCAGCAGCCTTACCCGATAACACATCCATTACCGCAGCATAACGGTGCTGCGGAATTAATGTGTCGTCACCCGACAAGCTGGTCGAAAACACATTAAAGCCGCCTTCGGCATTATGGCTGCCCGGCCAAGGTAATTTAACCTCTGATGCGGTGCCATCTGGTAGCGACTTTTCAACAAACTGCACTTCACCAAGACTTGCATCAACACTAAAACCTGCGGCTTCTAGGTTAAGGGCTGCATGAGCGAGTGCAACAAGCGCACTACCATCACTGGCAAGTGTGTTGGGTGTAGTGGCGGCATTGGTGTAATCAAATGCTTGGGTCAACATGGTGTCTTGGTCAAACTGATGCGCAAACTCGCGAATTAACGCCCCGCCGACACTGTCGTTATCTTGTTTACCATTCCAGGCAATTAGCGCCGCGCAAGATGCACTAAGATCTTTAGATAATGTGGGGCTCACAACAACGGGCGTATCGCCTTGTTCAGCACATTGGCTCAGTAAATCCGCTAACACTAACTCGGGTAAATAGGCTCGATTCGACAATAAAGCGCTTTCTAACTCGGCCACAGAAAACTTACCATCATCGCCAGCTGCATCTTCCATTAAGGTTAACCCCATACGAGTACGCAGTGACAATTGAGCACGTTCAGGCCCGTATAACGGCGAGAAGTTCTCTAATGGTTCAGCTAAGTTAGTTGACCAAAAAGAGTTGTTGGAGTTTTGTACAAAGTCAGTTCGCTCAAGCTTTGGTGCGCGCTCATATGGCATTGGCTCGCTAAAACTAAATGTAGAGGTATTGCCTGGCAAGATAGTAAATCCTGCTTGGGCTTTGGCCGCAATTATCTCTGGGGTGGTTTTAAGGATACCGATAACGAAATCAGAAAAACCCGGCACCGTTGAATCATCGATATAAAAGGCATTACCTTCTTTGTCGGCATACATGGTGTTATTAAAAATCACCCCATCGTAATTTTTAAAGGCCTGCTGAAACTCATCAAGATTGCTGGCGCGGTTCATGGCTAGCCAATGGTCGAGTGGATCTATGTTTGCCATGTTGGCATCCTGGATCATAAAGGCCTGGCCGTCATCCCAACCAAAGGGCGCTAACGCTGGCGGAGCTTCAACCATTGGGCCTTTCGCTGTGGTGTAAATGTCTTTCTCTGCCACTAACATCCCCGCAGCACCGGCATTCACTAATACCGAAACGGTTTCTTTAGTGATTGGCATGGCTTCGCCGTCGAACATATATTGCAATCTGTCGCCCGCCATCAACTCGAGGTTGTACATCACAAAGTGTTCAGCCGTTGAAAAGGTATGTGTCCAGGCGACATCGTTATTAAAACCAATATTAACTAGACCTGGCATGCCCACTAGCGATCCGCCCATCACATCAATTTGCCCCGGGATCGTTAAGTGCGACTGCCAAAAACGTAAATTACCGGTATGCGGAAAATGTGGATTGCCCAATACCATGCCTTTACCATTCTCGGTTTTATCTTTGCCTAGGCCCCAACCATTTGAACCTAAGTCACGTGGGTTAGTGTCAGGAGTGGTGATATTGGCCGCTCGAGCAATGAGTTTGCGGTTCATGTCGCTCACAAAGGCTGTTTGCACTGATGAGCCGGCAGGACCAATAATCCGCGGTAAGTATTCTTCGCCATCGCCAGGGTTTGCGTAAAAGATTAAATCTAAAAAGTTAGCGGCACCGGGAAGCAGCGCGACCGAAAATAAATAGTTAGCGACATCAACACCAGTGATGGGTTTAACCCAAGGTTGGCCAGCACAAAAAGGTTCTGCGGTTTGCTCGCCAGCTTCAACGTCAGCTAAAAATTGATTGTAACCGGCGCTGAAACCTTCCATTAACGCGCGCGAATTATAACTAAACTGGGTGTATTGCGTTTCAGCAAGCGCTCTGATTTTTAATGCCTTGTAGGCAAAATCAGAAATTAAATTGCCGTTATCTTCACTGGTAGGTAAACCAGTCGCAAAGTCGATTGACGCATGTGGGCCAAAATACATTGAACGTTCTGAGTTGGCTTTAATAAAACCATCGGCTATCACACACAGATTATCTTGCGCTTGAGCATAACCACTACCAAAGCCCAAACTTTCTAAATTGTCGGCGGTGATGTGTGGCACACCATATTGAGTACGGCGGATCTGTGCTTTAAGCGCGCCATTAGGTGCAAAAGCTTGTAAAAGCGGTGTCACTTCAGGTTCGGGGGTGGGTTGAGTGGTTTTACTAAAATCGGTGTCATCGCCGCAACCGACGATAAAAATCGTCGATGCCACGCCCATTGCGAGCAGGAGTTTGTTGAAATCCATTATTATTATCCTTGTTGTTACCTTTGTCGTTACCCTTAATCTGGGTGAGGTATTTCATCCTTTATGCCTCAATTTATATCAACTTTAGCGCGAATAACCCCAGTCACCGCACCTCAAATCGCCACATAAATACAACAAAGACATATATACCCAGACAACTTGAAGAGACGTGTTTCAGAGCATCTTCAGGTTATTTGGGTATAAGATATTTAAGCAATCATTCATACACATGTCTACTTGTTAACACATTTACATACAATTTCATTAATGTGGTTAACGCCAACTTCTAGTCGGTCAAAATGGCAATACATCGCCATTAATAGAGCGTAAATTCACAATGTAGATAAAAAGTCATTGAAAAGTAGATTAAAGGTAAGATTATAATCAAGCTTACTCTCTAGTTTTATAACGTTAGCTGATACAATGCGTACATAAACACCGCATGATTAACTGAATATAACAATAAAATGGGTCGTTTATTTCTGTAACCAGACAACGCGACTGAATCCAAATTCGGCACATTATTGATTAACATTTACGCCTCCTGTTGATGCGATTCAATCAGGCTTTGCATAAAGGGTATGACATTGAAGATTGTAAAAAGATTATTGCTTGGCACTTTGCTGGTTTCTCCTTACGTCATCGCAGAGGAACCACTGAGTGATCTTGACTTAGATCTAGACTCACTCATGGCGATGGACGTACAAGTCACTTCAGCTATGAAAAGAGCTCAATCGGCATTCGATACAGCCTCTTCAATCTATGTGTTAACCAAAGAACAAATTACCCGCTCTGGTGCAACCTCTATCCCTGAAGCCTTAAAAATGGTGCCAGGTCTTGCTGTTAGGCAGCTTGATAATAACCAATGGGCGATAACCTCCCGCGGCGTGGCATCTCGTTTTTCAGCCAAATTATTAGTCATGATCGATGGGCAAAGCTTTTATACCCCTAAGTTTGCTGCCGTTTACTGGGAAACCTTAAATGTGCCGCTGTATGACATTGAACGCATTGAAGTCATACGTGGTCAAGGCGGTTTATTATGGGGCAGCAATGCCAGCAATGGCGTAATTAACATCATCACTAAAAACAGTATCGATACCCGTGGGGTCTATGCAGATGTAAGCAGTGGCAGCCAAATCAATCATGATGCTAATTTGCGCTACGGTGGTGATATGGGTAATCAGGGCAGTTTTCGGGTTTACGGCCATGTAAGAGATGGTGATGAGTCAGACAAAGGGATATTGCTTGAACCCGACGACTATACTGAACAACAGTCCGCTGGTGCTCGATTTGACTTTACTCCTAACGATGAGTGGTCAGGGCTAATACAAGGCGACATCACCCAGTCTACATTAGGGCAAAACTTTCGTGGTGTGATTGATGAAACCAATCGCAATGTGCCTTTTACCGACAGCTTAGATCGCACCGACTCGCGCATTATGGCAAGGGTTGAAAATCGTATTTCATCGAATGCCAATCAAATGTTGCAAACCTCCTGGTTAAAACAAACAGGTAGCCAAACATACCTCCAAGAACATTTTGAATCGTTTGATATTGATTACCAAATGAACTTTTTATATCAAGATTTAAAGTTAGATTGGGGTCTTAACTATCGCTATAACGATATCTCTTTTGCTGAAAGTACTTTTGTACGCAGCGATGGCGGCTACAATACTTTGCATCAATATGGCGCATTAGTTCAGGGGCAGTACAGCTTAATCGCTGACGAGCTAGATATCATTGTAGGAACAAAAGTTGAACACAACGATTTAACGGGTTGGGAAAACCAACCATTAGCCAGACTCGTTTGGAAACCGCAAAACAATCATGTGTTATGGACATCAGTATCTAAAAGCGTCCGTGTGCCCTCGTTAATCGAATTTAACGACGACTTTACGATTGACGGCCAACGTGTTGAAGAAGTGTCGCCCATTACCACTGGTATTGACATGATAGACACTTATTACATCAGGACATACCTAAACGGTAATAACAACGTAAAGTCTGAAGAGTCAACATCATACGAATTTGGTTATCGTTTATCTCAAGGCGACTGGGCCGTTGATTTATCGGTTTATCATACTAAGGTGAGCGACGTTTTAGCGGTTGAAGTAGACGCCAACACCGAGCAATTTCTGCCTATTTTTGCCCTATTACAACAGGGCGAAATTGAACTGGCAATGCAAACCTTAGCCAGCACATCAATAAACTTTGATTTAGTATCGAACGCCGAACTCACCACTAATGGTGGAGATATTATTCTAACCTGGCAACCCACTGATACTTTTAACGCAGAATTAGGCTACAGCTACAATACGTTCGATTATGACCTGGCAGAAAACACCTTTGAAGCGATTGGGTATGACTCAACTAGTCGCCAACTTTTTGCTAAAACGGATATACAACTGTTTGAGGACCATCGTTTATTTGCCTCATTGCGAGTCGAAAACAGTGATGCCTATGACACAGATAACTACACGGTATTAGACTTAACATGGCAATGGGCATTTCACCCAAATTGGTCAGCGGCTGTGATGGGGAAAAACTTATTTGCGAGCTCGCACATCGAATACAACAATACCAGAGAAACATTTACCTTACCCAATTACATCGATGAAAGTGTTACTTTCACATTAACAGCGAAGTTTTAACTCACTCAATGTTCACGATGAAACGAGTTTTATTCGGTTTAATGCTACCGTTTTTGCTGACTACCAGCCAAAGCGTGAGTGCGATTGAAACCGAGTATGCTCTCAAAGCAGGATTTTTGTTTAATTTTGCTCGTTACAGCGAATGGACAGTGACAACGCCCGCACTCGATAAATTTGTGCTTTGCAGCCCAGATAACAGTTTTATTGAGGTGGCGAGTACAGTTTTATCTAACAGAAAAGTCAATCACTTACCTATTGTGACACGAACAGTATCAATCACAGATACCGATATCAGTCAGTGCCAAGTGCTGTTTATTACCTCAGACACTATAAATCAATGGCTTAATGCTTCTTTAGTTCCATTAAACAACATCATGATCGTAGGAGAAACTGAAGACTTTATCGCTCAAGGAGGGCAGATCCGCTTCTTTTTATCCGGCGGTAAAGTGCGCTTTGAAGTGTCACCCAAAAAGCTCACATCCGCTAACATCACCATGAGCTCAAAAGTGCTGCGCCTGGGCCGAGTTGTGGAGCAATAGCCTGATGAATTCATTTCTGAGTATCAATACAATCAGTAAAAAATTACTATTGATTTTAATGAGCGTTGCGATTGTCTCTACCGTGTCTGTCGCCATGGTATTTAGTGCTTATGAACTCAGCTCAGCAAAGCGTGAGCAAATTGAAAGCCTACAAAGCGTATCGAATATGTTGTCGCCCAACATCACCGCAGCATTATTGTTTGACGACCAGGACACCATAAATGAGCTTATCAAACCGGTATTATCTCGCGCTGATATTCTTTCTGTTACTGTCACAAATGTCGATGGTAAAATCTTGGCCAAATCGACCGCAAATAATGTTGATCTAGCAAGCTTAAAGGAAACCAATAACCTCACCAACATAACCACCCCCCTGACACTGGATGAGCTGGGCTACGGTGAATTAATCATCATTGCCGATGACAGCTATATCAACGACAGAATCCAATTTTATGGCAAATTTTTATTGTTGCTATTACTTTCAACCTTCGCTGTCAGTTTATTTTTGTCATTATTTTTACGACGCATTTTTTTAAGCCCTATTCTTTATCTTTCAGAAATTTCGGAAAAAATCACTACATCAAATGACTATACCTTACGTGCTAAAGAACAATCTAAAGATGAAATAGGCCAACTGACAACATGCTTTAATAGTATGTTAGACACCATCGAACAGCGTGAAGCATTACTCGAAAGCCAGGTAAAACTGCGTACCAAAGAGCTTGAAAATGCCAATAGTCAATTACACGAGTTTGCTTACCAGGACGGGTTAACCAACCTACCGAATCGGCGTTACTTCTATAAAAAACTGCAGTCGTTAATTGACATTAATAACATGCAATTTGCATTAATCTTTATCGATTTAGACGGCTTTAAAGAAGTCAATGACACCCTAGGCCACGACTATGGCGACTTGTTGCTGCATCAAGTCGCTAAGCGCTTGCAGCATTGTGTGCGTGCTAATGATATGGTTGCAAGGCTGGGCGGCGATGAGTTTACCTTGATACTTGAAGGCGTAAACGATGTAGAGCGTGCCAGTGAAATAGCACAAAAAGTCAAAAACAGCCTGATGCAGTGCATCACCATTAATGGTGCACAAGTGCATGTAACAGGCAGTATCGGGTTAACCTTTTACCCCGCTGACGGGCGCAGTGTTGAAGACCTAGTCAAGCATGCCGACCAGGCCATGTACTTGTCAAAAAGCAAAGGGCGAAATCGTTACGAATTTTTCTCCTATGCGATTGAAGAACAAGCAATAGAGAAGCGACGGATCATTGAAGAAATCCGCATCGCGCTTAAAGAAGATCAATTTACACTGTACTACCAACCGATTTTTGATATTGATGGTGTTAATGTCACAAAAGCAGAAGCGCTGATCCGTTGGAAACACCCGCAACACGGACTGGTCGGCCCTAACGAATTTATTGTTATTGCCGAGCAAAATGGTTTAATTGAACAGATTGGCAATTGGGTGCGAGATCAAGCCATTAAAGATGCCGCTCACTGGTTTAGATTAACCGGAAAAGTCATGCAAGTGAGCGTTAACTGTTCACCACTGCAATTTGATCGTGCAGGCCTGTGGGTAGACGATTGGATTGTGGCTTGCAATAAAAGTGGTTTACCAAGAGACACTATTATTATTGAAGTCACTGAAAACACCTTGATGGACCCTGAATCCCCCATCCAACAACAACTGCACCGATTAAGTGACAGTGGTATCGACATTGCCATTGACGACTTTGGCGTAGGTTATTCATCTTTAGCCTACTTACAACGCCTGGATATCGATATTTTAAAAATTGACCGCTCCTTTATACAACACATGGAAACCAACGAAAGCAGCATTGCGTTAGTAAGAGCCATTATTACCATGGCCCGCCACTTAAAGGTAAAAGTGGTAGCTGAAGGCGTTGAAACCACAGGACAACATCTATTACTCCAACAGCTATCCTGTGATTATTTACAAGGGTATTTATTCGCTAAACCTATGCCGAGCGACCAGTTTACCCAGTTATACATTACCCCTTTAAACTCTAAAGTGAGCTAACCCATCCTTAGTTTTAATCGTGCATATCACTATCGATATCAATGGGCCAGGTAAAGCTAAAGCTGGCCCCTTTACCCTGAATGACTTCAAGACGGATGTCCCCGCCCATAGCAATGACTATTTTCTTCACAATAGCTAACCCCATCCCACTGCCTTCCACTTCGTCACGAGGTTTTAAAGTAGTAAACATCGTAAAGACTTTTTCAGAATACTGCTCCGGGATCCCAGGGCCGTCGTCTGACACCAAAAAAGTATAAAATCGCTCATTCGCCACCACAGAAACCCACACAGTGCCTTGACCAGAATCGTGATGTTTGATGGCATTATTGATTAAATTACGCAGCACTTGCTCTAACGGCACAATCGCGGTAGTGATACTCTCGACCGTTGAGTTGAACACTAACGAAAAGCTATTTTGGGTATTGCACAGGTCAAACACATTTTCAACAACTTCTTTAATATTGACCTTATGAATAACATCACCTTTTTTACCCGCTCTTGAATAGGCAAGCAGGTCATCGAGTAATTTCTCCATGCGGTTAATCCGTCCTCGCATTAATCGTAAATGTTCAGCATCTTCGTCGGTCAGTTTGCCTTTTAAGTCTTCTTCTAACCAACTGGCTAATTGATCGATACCACGTAAAGGTGATTTAAGATCGTGAGAAGCAACATAGGCAAAGTTGTGTAATTCGGCGTTACTTCTAGACAACTCTTCAAGGTAGTATTTACGTTCCGATATATCTTGTATCGTGCCTGCCAGCTTAACTGCAATACCGTTGCAATATTCAATAGTGCCCATCACTCTTACCCAAATCATCTTGCCTTTGGCATTGATAAAGCGCACTTCAACATCCCATGTTTTGCCCGTTTCAATAGCTTCAGCCAATGTTTGACGAATAATAGGTTGTGATTCTGGAGTATAAAAATCAATAGCTTGCTCAACGGTTAATGTTGAGCCTGCTGGTAAACCATAAATGCGATATGTTTCTTCTGAATAAAACAAGGTTTGGGTTATAAGGTCAAGTTCCCAACCACCTATACCGGCCATTTTACTGGTTCGATCGAGTGTATCCTTAAGCTTATTAAGCGCTTGATTTTTACGTTCACGCTCAGTTAAATCAATGATGGATAACAGTAGCTGTTTACCTTTATGAGTTTCTAACGTACACAAGCCTATAGACAGAGGAAACACACTACCGTTTTTACACAAACCACAAATATCATGTCGCTCATTATCGACCGAGTCCTCTGTCGCACTAAAAAATGATTTTCGCCATGTTAAATGTTGCTCACGAAAGGACTCGGGCACGAGCTTATCTATACTTAACCCTAATAATTCACTTCGAGAATAGCCAAATAGTGTTTCAGTTTCTTTATTAACAAGCTCTATCACTCCGTCGTAATCCACTAATAAAACCGCACTAGGTAATGTGTCTACCACACGCTCAAACAAATGCTCAAACTGCTTTCTTAACGATACATCAACCACGCTACAAATGGCTTGTACTTCGCCTTTATACTCAATCACATTAAGGCCTATCTCAAGTGGTATTTCGATACCCGTTTGGTGCAAACCATAGACCTCTCGCCCTCCGCCCATCAATTTAACTTCGGGCGCGGCAAAGAACATTGCCATAAAATCGGGGTGCATACGGCAAAACCTAGCGGGCAATAATACCGCCATAGAACGACCAATTAATTCTGTTTGTGGATAGCCAAAGATTTGGCCTATTTGAGTATTCGCTAATGTGACAATGCCTTGGCGATTTACCACCATAATCCCACTGGGAGCATGGCTTAAAATCGCGTTTAGCTCTTGCTCCATTGTCACCACGGTATCGAGGTGTGATTGCTTTGCGTTAAGCTCAATATTTTTTCTGATGTTATTAAAAATCAGTATCAGTATTCCAATAACGACCCAATACCAAAACACAACTAACAGGGTTTGTTTCTTCGCTTCATCATTGTTAGCCATTGCAATGACCACGACTTGTCGCCGCTGCTGATCATCAAGATAAATGTTAGCTTTCGATACTAAAGATACCGTTAACCAACTCAAGAATGATGTGTCGTCATGAGAGGCATATATGTCTTCGCAAACACGTTGGAATTCTCCTTCAAAGGTATATCGTTGTCCGTGGTTAAAGCCAAAAGTTTTACTGTTATCGGGGTGAAATAAAAAATCCCCTTCATCATTGATGAGATACATGTAGATATTTGCATCAAAATAAACCGAATCAATGGCTAAACGACTAAATAATGATTCAGCTAATACATTGATAACTATCTGCCCTTGAGGAGATTGATTTGTGTTTCCTCTGACGAGTGTGCTCACACGGATAACGGGTAAATACGGAAATGATAGAGTGCCATTTTCATGATTCAAATTAATGGGAGACACATACACCTCACCTTCATTCAATTTAGTAGTTTGAATAAAATAATCTCTGGTGTTTTTTTGTTGTAACGATTTAGGAGGGATATTGAGTAATTGCCCTTTATGGCGTTCAAGCCTAATTTTTTCAAACCCACTTTGATTATCGATATAACGCAGTTGATTTAGATTTGGAATACTGTGCATATAATGCGTAAACACATCTGTTAACGCATCCATATGATACTGTAATTGCACTTGCTGCTCGTTCTCAACCAGTGGTGTTTGGCTTAAGTCTGCAATGGCTTTAGCATCGGCCAGATTAGAAAAAAATAACGCTTCACGCTTTAAATGCTCAATATGTTCGCCTAATAAATTGGCTTTAGCATGAGACACCACATCGAGATCATTTTTGATAATGTCCATTTGATGCCAATAGACAACATGGCACAACACCAACATAAACATAATGGCTACAAACAGAATCACCGATAGTGAATGCAATTTAAAATTTGGCAGTAACGTAAAGTGCTTTAACATATTAATCTCAACGAGTTTTAGTAAAAAAGCATGTAAACCACTCTGTTATTTAATTAAGTATTTAGCTTCAAAATCAATGGCACTAATTGGTTTCGAATAATAATAGCCTTGTATTAAATCGCATCCCTGAGCCTGACAAAACGCAAGCTGTTCAGCGGTTTCAACCCCTTCAGCAATAACAGATAACCCCAAATATTTAGCAAATTTAATCATGGCCTCAAGCACTTTATCTTGAGATTTTTTTTGCTTATAAGCAGCAATAAAACTTTTGTCGACTTTTAATGAATGGATGGGAAAGAGATGTAGGTGTTTAATCGATGAGTAACCTGTACCAAAGTCATCTAAGGATAATTTAACCCCTTGTTGAGTAAGCTCGTTGAGTCGTTCTACAATGTTTTCTGGACTATGTATAATCGAACTCTCAGTGATTTCTAATTCCAAACAACTTGGCGATAAATCACAAGACGCAAGCGCATCTGACACAAGGCTGAGCAAATTAATATCTTGCAGTTGGAAAGTCGATAAATTGACAGACATGCTTAACAGGTCATCATTGAGGTGATATTGACGCTGCCAATGCTTTAATTGATGACAGGCGCTATGGAGAACCCACTGACCAATATCGCCAATAAGATTCAACTCTTCGGCTAACTCAAGGAACATAATCGGACTGAGCATACCTTGAGTAGGATGTTGCCAACGCACTAACGCTTCAACCCCTTTCACCTTTAGTGTTCTTGCACATATTTGTGGTTGGTAATGTACTGTAAACTGATTTAATGCAAGTGCTTGATGAATATCTTGTTCAAGGAGGGCTTTTTTCTGTGTTTCTTGGTGCAGGCTGCCGTTATACAAACACACTTTATTGCGACCAGTTTGCTTGGCTTTGTACATGGCAATATCTGCACACTTCATCATTGTTTCAGGGCTATCGGCAAATTGTCCCAGCATTGATACCCCAATACTCGCCGTAACCGAAAAACAATGATTGCCAACTTGTAAGGGGCTACTCAGTGCTTGTATCACATTATTAGCGATGATTTTAGTCTGCTTTTCATCATTGATGCCTTGAGCCAAAATAACAAACTCATCACCACCAAGCCTTGCTAAACAATCACCTTCGCTAACCACCGAGGTCAATCTAGCGGCTACAGTTTGCAATAATTTATCACCAACCGTATGGCCTAAAAAGTCATTCACTTTTTTAAAATTGTCTAAATCAATAAAGAATAGCGCGATATTTGAGGACGTAAACAGCACTCTGTCACAAGCATCTTTGAGGGTCTTCTCAAACGTATACCGGTTGATTAGTTGAGTAAGTGAATCCCTTTTAGCCAGCCATTCTAAAGCATTGTTTTTTTCACGCACTACCCCCTCAAGAAACTGACGGTGTTGTGCCTGGCGAATGGTCCGATTTAACCGTTCAGCATTCACTTCTGTTTTTAATATAAAATCGTGTGCCCCTACATTAAGCGCATTTAAGGACAAGATCTCGTCTTCATGCTGACTCACCATAATAATGGTTGCATCATTTTTTTTACGTATTAATAGTTTTTTAATTAATGCTAAACCATCAATATCAGGTAAGCGGTAGTCAATTAATAATACGTCGACCATATTATTGTCATACTGGTGTATTCCTTCTTCACCCGTTTGTGCTTCAATGATAAAAATAGGGCGGTGGCTCGACATGAGCGCGCGCCGAATCGATTTTCTGTCGACGGAGTCATCATCGATAATTAATAATGTAATAGGTTGTTCAAGGTTGGCAGCCGTATTCGTATTATTCATGCACTGGTAACTCCACTACGCGCCAATAGTGGCCTAGCATACTCACGATATTTAAAAATGACTCACCAACTTGTTTTTTAACCATGTAACCCGCAACATTTTTTTTATAAGCGAGGGTTTTATCTTGATCATCACTCGACGTGGTTAGCATAAACACCACGCTATCGGAGAGTGTGTCATCGGCGCGAATTATTTTTAAAAAGTCGATGCCGCCCATACGGGGCATGTTGATATCAAGTAGTATAATGAAAGGTTTGGGGATCGCATTTCTATGCAGTAAATCAAGCGCTTCGATACCGTCTCTAGCTCGAATAGTTGGATTTGCAATTTTTAGTTTTTTGAGGGCTCTTTCTATCCCTAAAACATCGACATCATCGTCGTCAATGATGAATATAGTCACCTGTTTATGTTGTAATTCAGTTCCATTCATAAGCAGCTCTCAATCCTTGAAATTAACTCAGTAACGACGTGCTCTAGAAAAATATCTATCACTAGAGCAATCCAATTACAGTATTGCTTTACTCACAGCCAATAAAGGTGACGTCAACCCAGGGTGAGATCGTGAACGTTTTTTGAGCTGATGAAATTGATACACAATCTGTTTGACGCCTTGGCTTAGCTGTGATCTTATACTCTCTTTTAGGAGAGTAAATTATGTACCTTGAAGCCTTCAC
>NZ_WSRZ01000043.1 GCF_009828585.1 Shewanella litoralis
TAAAGGAGCGGTAGTTCAGTTGGTTAGAATACCGGCCTGTCACGCCGGGGGTCGCGGGTTCGAGTCCCGTCCGCTCCGCCAACTTAAGATGAAGGCCTTTGCAGTAATGCAAAGGCCTTTTTCGTTTGCCCAGCGAAGCTGGCAAACCCGTCAGGTTGAAAGAAACCTGAATCACCCCGACTGAGGGGAAGATAATCCGAATGGCAAGGGCGTTGCTGGCCAACGGCAGGGTCTGAAGGAAGCCATAGGAAGTCAGAGACACACAACGTAAGTAAACCTGTTTCGGCTCATTAGGTGGGTTAGCGTGCAAAATAGCGCGAAGCCCAATACTCAGTCAGACCTAATGAGTGCTTGAGGGTGGCGTTTCTGACAGGGAGTCAGTGCAGTAATACCAATTACATTAAATATATGATCTAATTAACCGTCATTCTCTTATTGCTATATTTATGAATAATACCAATTCCATTAATTATCTGGTCATTAAGCGAGAGTTCTGTGTCTTCTAGGCAAGTAATAGAATTATAGGCATAGTTGCTCTCGGCAATTGCTCCTGCGTTGCTCTACCTCCTGCATCCATGCAGTCGTACGTCAAAATGCTATTAAGCAGCATAGACGGCACAGAAACCCGCCTTGCAGGAGGCTCTCAGACCGTTCATTTCTTTGTTGCATTGCCTTAGAAGGGAATAACCATTATTTCAACAATGCGCCTCAAACTGAACAATCTGAGTGTCTCTGATTGATCACATAATTAATGGAATTGGCATGACTCGTACCCTTCAAAGCAACGATTAGCTACAAGTCTTTCATTTTACTGGCTCTAGTGATGCAGCCTAAAATAGATCACATTCTAGTAAAGATTGGTTCAATTTAAGGCATCATTTTCACTAAACGTGCCGCTTACACATTCTATTGTGACTAAATTTTTGATTCGGTAATGATGTTAAGATTGGGAACTTTAAATACAATAGCGTAAACAGTAAAGGCTGTTAAGTTAGTGGTATTTATTTTAAAAGCCATTAATTAATAAACAATTTTTATGTTGTTTATGTGGTTACTTTTTATAACTATTCCTTTACTTACTGCTAAGATTACCGCTAGCATATATTTATCTATTTTATTGGGTGGGTTTATTTTGCCTCGGTTGCCGACACTGTCTTTGTCTGTACTTGTTCCTTTGAGTTTTTTTATCCTTTACCTTGGTTTGGTATGTGGGGAGTATTTGTATGAGCACGCAGAATTAAATGAACAGTTAGCTTTAAGACAGACCGAGCAGATCCAGAAAGATTTGTTTCGTATGCGACATGTTATCGAGTCAGCTGTGTTGACTCAGGATTTTGAGCGTATCGAACAAGAAGTTGCGCTTGTCTCGACCGAGCAAAATATGATGGTCTATGTGATTTTGGATTCATCGAGCGAAATTCAATATGCAAATCATATTATCTGGCGAGATAGCAATGCCAATAATGTGCTTGAAGGATATTCTGCGGAAAGACATCGCTCGTCTACAGCAAACAACAAACCTTATATCAACGTGAGTTTCGATCGTCTTTCAATCCAAGTCTATTATCCGCTCAATGCTAATTCTCGTTATAGTTACTCTAATGCAGCAGAGCTTGTGTACCTTGAGTATGATATTGCAAACCTATTGTCTGAAGCATCAGAGAGTTTATTAAAGAGATTTATTGAAATATGGGGTTTTGGAGCGCTAGTGCTAACGCTATTTTGTTTATTACTTCATTATGTATTAATTAGACCATTAACTCAGCTCAGCCAGGCCGCTAAAAATTTAGATGATCCTGATTTTAATAACAATATTGTCTGCATCACAACCGAGATTAACAATCTTCGAGATTATCTTAATTTAGTGAAAGGCCGTTTGTCTCGTAGCCGAAAACGTCTTAACGATGCAGAGCAGAGGTGGTTATTTGCTGTTGAGGGTGCCCGCAATGGCATTTGGGATTGGGCTATTGCCACTGGTGATGTGTTCGTGTCAGATCGTTGGAAAGAGATTTTAGGGTATCAACATTATGAGTTAGACAATGATTATTCTGTATGGGAGTCTCGTTTACATAGAGATGATAAAGAACAAGTATTAAATACTTTGCAAAATTACATCAATAAACAGCATGATGAATATGAAAGTGTTCACCGTTTACGTCACAAAGATGGTCGCTATATTTGGGTACTTGATCGTGGCAAGATTGTTGAGTGGGACGAGTTAGGCAGACCACTAAGGATTATTGGTACCATTACCGACGTGTCAGGAGATGTAAAAAATCAACGTATTTCAGTGGATAAAATTAATCATAATGGCTTAACTGATTTAATCAATAGAGAAGTTTTGGCTGATGAGCTTTATGATTTACAAGTATTTAGCCGAAAAACTGGCCAATTTTCTTCCTTGTTAATGATCAATTTAGACAATTTTAAGCTGATTAATGATGCATTAGGTAGGCAGTTAGGTGATAGATTGTTGATGCAAATAGCGGCAAGATTGTCAGGTAATTTTTCTAATGCCGGTTTAGTAGCTCGACTTGGAGCCGATGAGTTTGTCATCTTGGCTAAAAATTTGGGTAGTGAAATTGATCAAGCCAATAAACGTGCTTTAGCATTAGCGAGTGAAGTAAGGCAGCTTATTGGCCGTGGTTTTACTATTTCAGAACAAAATTTATCGATTTCTGCACGAATTGGTTTAGTGGTATTTGATGGTATTGAGTCATTAGAGCCACAAGTGTTGCTGGCTCGTGCTGATAATGCACTTGAGCAAGCTAAAGACAGTCGCTCTAATGGTTGCGCTATCTATGAGCCCCAGTTAGATAACAACCAAATTCAACCCTTTAAACTGCAAAATGAGTTAAAGCACACTATCAGTAATCAGCAAATGTCATTGGTCTATCAACCTGTTGTCGATCAGGCCGGACGACTGCACAGCGCTGAAGTACTGATGCGTTGGTACCATCCTCAGTTTGGTTTTATTAGCCCCACTAAATTTATCGCCGCCGCTGAATTAACGGACTGTATTTTTGAACTGGAACTTTGGGCGTTGGATCAGGTCATTGAAATGATTCATACCCTGCAACAAGCCAAAGCGAACGTTCCTATAATGTCGCTAAACATTTCTTCCAGGCATTTTCATCAAGATCATTTCGTGAATGTGTTAATGAGTAGAATTAATGCGGCACAGATTTCGCCAAATTTATTACAACTTGAGTTAGCTGAAGATATTTTTGTTGTAAATACCAATATTGCGAAGGCTAAAATTGCAGAGTTGCAGCGCTATGGGTTGAATATTGCTATGGATAATTTTGGTGGTGGCTCTTGCGCAGTTCATTTACTTCAAGGTATTGGTTTTTCTCAAGTGAAGCTGGCAGCTGTGTACCTAGACGAAATTGAATATAACCCTGAGAAATTCAACATCGTTAATGCTGTAGTTGATTTCGCAATAAAACTTAATTTACCAGTAGTAGCAAAACAAATAGAAAATAAACAACAGCTTAATTTACTTACACATGCAAAATGTACCTGGTTCCAGGGTTATATTATTAGTCGTCCACTCGATAAAGAAGACATGATCCAGTTAATTAAGACCCAGCTGTCTTTGAGTGTTGTGCCATAAAGTCTAAGGTATAAGACAACGCAATATTGCGCATGTTATCCGTTTCGATAAACACTTCATGAAAAGCCCCCTCAATAACCACTTTATGGCAGTGGCTGCTTAGGGCAAGGTTTTGAGCCTCATTACAAACAATGCTGTCTTTCTCTGCCTGTAAAATCAAAATGGGTGTTTGGCTATTTTTTGCATATGCTATACACCGTTGTGCAGCTGCCATGGCCTCAAGTAACCATCGATTTGTCGGCGACCCTAATTGTGCTTTTGGAGTAGCATCAAATAGTCTTCGATATTGTTGATAGCGTGGCTTACTGTGCGTTAATTGATTACGCTTAAATGCCACTGCTTGATATGCTCCGCCCCCTAATACGTATCTACTATGCACTTTTCCGTAAGCTATGTGGCTGTTATCAAACTTGTTAGCTAACCAACGCACCAGGTTTGCTGCAAATGGCAGCTTTATTCCGAGCATAGGTGCGGAAAAGATAGCAGCAGTAAATAGGCTAGGATTTTGATGTATATAGTCAGTGGCTATAGTGCACCCCATGGAATGGGCTAGCATAAATAATTCACTATGCTTTTTTGGAATGACGATTTCATTCATAAATTGGCTGAGATCGTCAGTGTAGTCACTAAATTTATCAACATAACCTTGATGAGGCTTGTGAGTCAGTCTATCAGATAGGCCTTGACCACGATGATCTAAGGCATACACACTAAAGCCCTGTTGGTATAAATCAAACATCAATTCTTTGTATTTTATATACGATTCAACGCGGCCATTACTGATGACTATCGCTTTATTATTATCTGGATGTTGAATGTAGGCATAAGCAATGCTTATGCCGTCTGGGGTACTAAAGTGGCTTTGAATTACGCCTAGCCAGAAATTGCGCTGGGCACTGGTATCTATCTTAAGTTCAGAAGAAAATTTCATGTAATGCATTGTGTATAAGCCAGCTTATTGATGTTTTGTGTGTTGTAATCGCGTTAAATATCGCGGTTACATTTGGCTGTTAGCCTTTATTAATGCTTGTTGCTGAGCGATAAACTGATCAATCATTTGCTCTAATACTGACATTGGGATAGACCCATTTTCAAGTACCGCATCATGAAATGCTCTAATATCAAAATCAGCGCCTAATGCCTGTTCTGCTTTAGCGCGTAAACGTTTAATGGTGAGCTCGCCTATTTTGTAAGATAGCGCTTGCCCTGGCCATGAAATATAACGGTCAATCTCTGTGGTGACATTATGCATTGATAGCGCGGTATTGCGGGCCATAAAATCAATAGCTTGTTGACGACTCCAGCCTTTTGCATGCATCCCAGTGTCGACAACTAGGCGGGCGGCTCGCCACATTTCGTAAGTTAAACGGCCAAAGTTACTGTATGGGTCTTGATAAAACCCGGCTTCAAGTCCGAGGTATTCTGAATATAGCCCCCAACCTTCACCAAATGCTGAAATATAGCTATAGCGTCTAAAGCTAGGCAAATCGGCTAGCTCTTTATTGAGTGATATTTGCAGATGATGGCCGGGCACCGCTTCGTGTAATGTGAGAGCTTCAAGTTCATATAAAGGGCGTTTATCTAACGCATAAGTATTGACCCAATAGTAACCAGGTTCGTCATCGCGGTTTGAGCCAGAGTAGCGTCCTGTGGTGTATTTAGGTGCTATTTCTGCAGGCACAGGGGCGATACCATAAGGCGTGCGAGGCAATTTACCAAAATATTTAGGCAGCATGGCATCGGCTTTTTTTGCAATAAAGGCGGCTTCCTTTAATAGCTCGTCAGCCGACTTTGGGTAAAACTGTGGATCGGTACGTAAAAAATGTAAAAAGTCCGCAAAGTTACCATCGAAGTTAACCTGCTGAATAATCGCCTCCATTTCGGCGCGTATTCTTGCCACTTCCTCAAGCCCAAGTTGATGGACTTGCTCGGCACTCATGTCGACAGTTGTGTAGTAATTAACTCTATTTTGATAGAACTCAGGGCCATCGGGTAGTGCTGAAGCAGCAATTTCAGTACGCGCATTGGGTATGTACTGCTCAGTCATAAAATCATAAAACTGTTGGTAAAGTGGCAATACTGTATTTGATACCAGCTCAAGACCTTGTTGGGTTAATGTCGCTTTTTCTGCGGCACTAAAGTGATCAGGATATTGAGTAAATGGTACAAAATAACCACTTTTTTCAGGTTCAACAATAAAAGCGCTTATGCTGTCTTCAAAACCATTTAACGTCACTTTTGCTGGCGTGATCCCACTGGCCATACCTTGTTTGAGCCAGTAAGTTTGTTGTGCAAAATAGCGTGGCATCAAGGCTAATTTAGCCATATATTGTTGGTAGTCTTCCATGCGACTAAACCGAGCTTTTGCAATGGAAGCAATATAGGCATGAAAGCCGCTTTCGGCGGTAATGGGTAAGTAATGATCATGAAAACGATACAGATCGACATCGTTTTGTAATTGAGCTTGCAGCATATTTGCGTTAATGATGCTTTCTTTTGATAAGTTTATACGACTTAAGTTGTTAAGTGCATCGAGTAACCTGAGTGTTTGCTGGTTTTTTTGTGCTAAAGCGTGCGGCGAAAGATCGGCAAGTTTGCTGGCGGCTTCAACATCGCCCAGGCTCGCAGCAAGTTCTGGTGAATAGGCTAAAGTCAGTGCCCAACTTTTGTTGATGATTGCCTGTAAGTCTTGTTCTGCAACTTTTTGTGAAATGGAGGTGTTATCAAGAGTCTCTGTGTTAGATTGTGGCGTCGAATTAACTTGGCAGCCTGATAAACTGAATACAAAGAGTGCTGGTAAGATAAGCAAGCGCATCAAAAGTCCTTTAGATTGGCAGTATGTATGCTGTAGTTGACTTAAGAGTATGCCCGATTTCGACATAAAAAACACATCGCAAACACAGTTGTGAATATGTTGTGACTGAATTCAGAAAAAAACAATCGTCATCAGAAATAATGTAAATACATGTTAAACTGAATACTATTCTCTGACCGACAAAATCAAACCAATGGCAGGGTAAGTTTATAGGGGTTAATTATGATAGATACAACCATTCCGCTGGTTGATTTGCATCGTCATCTAGACGGTAATGTTAACGTAAAAACCATTTGGGAATTAGGCCATCAACATGGCATTAAGTTACCCGCTAATTCGTTAGAAGAGCTTGCACCTTTTGTGCAAATTCAGGGTAAAGAAAACAACCTGGTCGATTTTTTAAAGAAGCTAGATTGGATGGTTGCTGTATTGGCTGATTTAGATGCTGTTAAGCGTGTTGCCTACGAAAACGTAGCCGATGCCGCAGCTCAAGGATTAGATTACGCAGAGCTGCGCTTTAGTCCTTACTATATGGCGATGAATCATAATTTACCCATTGAAGGTGTGGTTGAAGCGGTTATTGATGGTGTACGTGCTGGTGTTAAAGAGCACGACGTTCAAATTAACCTTATTGGTATTATGTCGCGCTCTTTTGGCCAGGAAAAATGCCGTTTAGAGTTAGAAGGCATTCTAGCGCACCGTGACAACATTGTTGCAATGGACTTGGCGGGTGACGAGCTCGGTTTCCCTGGCGACTTATTTACCGAACACTTTAAGCGTGTACGTGATGCCGGACTACAAATCACTGCACATGCTGGTGAAGCCGCGGGTGCAGAAAGTATGTGGCAAGCCATTAACGTTTTAGGTGCCACTCGTATTGGCCATGGTGTTAATGCCATTCACGATCCTAAATTAATGGAATACCTCGCTAAACATCGTATTGGTATTGAATCGTGCCCAACCAGTAATTTACATACTTCAACCGTCGCAAACTATGATGTGCATCCTCTGCGTAAATTTTTAGACGCTGGTGTGTTAATTGGTTTGAATACTGATGACCCAGGCGTGAGCGCAATTGATATCGCGCACGAGTATCGTGTGGTTAAATCAGAAATGGGCTTTAGCGATAGCCAATTGGCAACCTTGCAACGCAATGGCGTTGAGATGGCATTTTTGTCAGACAGTGAGCGTAAAGCGTTGTATGCAAGAAAAGCTAAATAGTCTTTAGTTAATACTGTAAGATTTTTGAGCTAAATCTTATAAAGGACATAATAAAATAGCCAGCAAATGCTGGCTATTTTTATGTTTAGATATTGTTAACGCTGAATTAAATCACCCGAGAAAACTGCTGTTGACGGGCTTTTTGACGATAATACACATCAAAGCACATACAGATATTACGGATGAGTAGACGACCGGTCGCACTAACGGTAAGTTTACGATCAGTTATGTCGACAAGCTTATCGTTAATAAAGGTCTGTAATAACTTCAAGTCTTCAGCAAAGTAGTCTTCAAATTGAATATCGAATGTGTTTTCAATTTTGGCCATATCTAAGTCAAAGTGACAAATAATTTGTTTAATGACTGCACGGCGGATTTCATCATCGCGGTTTAAGCTACAGCCTTTCCAAAGCGCATGACCATTAGCGTCAATTGACTCGTAGTAAGGGCGAATGTCTTTTTGGTTTTGTGCATAACAATCGCCAATTTGGCTGATCGATGAAACACCTAAACCTAATAAATCACATTCTTCTTGAGTGGTATAACCTTGGAAGTTACGGTGTAGCTTGCCGGCATTTTGTAATTTAGCTAATTCATCGGTTGGCTTTGCAAAGTGGTCCATACCAATAAACTGATAACCGGCACCCGTCAACGACTCAATGGTTTGATGCAACATATCAAGTTTTTGTTGTGGTGATGGCATATCGACATCTTTAATTTTACGCTGCGCGGCAAAACGTGATGGCAAATGTGCATAGTTAAATACCGATAAACGGTCTGGCGATAATTCAATAATACGCGCAATAGTTTTAGCAAAGGTTTCTGGTGTTTGTAGCGGTAAACCATAAATAAGGTCAACGTTAGTTGATACAAACCCTAGTGCTTTTGCTTTGGCTATTAAATCGAAAATAAATTGTTCGTCCTGTTCGCGATTTACCGCTACTTGAACATCTTTATTAAAATCTTGTACACCAATAGATACACGGTTAAAACCGGCTTCTTTTAATGTGTCTAACATACTCAGCTCAATCTCACGCGGATCGACTTCGATTGAGTATTCACCCACTTCAGCAAAGTTAAAGTGTTCTTTAATCAATGCCGTTAACTTAAGAATTTGCTCTGGGCTTAAGAAGGTTGGTGTACCGCCGCCCCAATGCATTTGGGTTACAGTGTAATTTTTGAATAGCGGTGCGCGCTTAACAATCTCAGCGGCTAAATATTCAATATATTGGTCTGCTTTGTGGGCATGACGAGTAATAATTTTATTACATCCACAGTAGTAGCAGAGCTTGGCACAAAAAGGAATATGCACATACAGCGACAATTTGTCTGTTTTACTGTTTTTAATCGATGTCAGTAAATCTTGTTCAGTAAAGGCGTCATCGAATTCTAATGCGGTCGGGTAAGAAGTATAACGGGGACCGCTGTAATTGTATTTTTCGATCATCGACTGATCCCAACTAATCTGAGTGGGCTGCTTCAAGGCGTGTCCTCCGGGGGTAAATTAGCAACAGGCGAAGTATGCAATGTTCACAAACAAATTAACTTGATCTAGGTTGTAAAAATGAATGTTGCCTGTTCAAACTCAGGCACATTAGTCATTACTGATATGGGATTTTATGAATAATGAGGCACTCGTCACAGTCTGCTGCGCTGAAATATTGAAGTTAACCGAGGGTAAACCGCTGTGAACCTAAATTGCGTGCTTTACCGTCATAGCGAGTTTCAGAAAACGTGATTTGACCATTGCGGTGTTTGAGCATAATGCTGGTTGAGCGGGTACCGTATTCGTCATGCTGAATAAAAATTGATGAGAGTCTTCTTTCCCATTCAAGGCTAACACCTGTTTTAGGCAGTGCATGATCTTCAGGTTGCGAGGTGTCGAGCATTAATGCGCGTAAAGCTTCAATATCTGGTTCAGCAGTTTGATTAATATAACGCTGTAGTGCTTGTTGTCCTTTGGCCATTTTGGGCCACACATCATCTAAAGCACCATTACTCACAGCATGAAAGCCCGATGATAGTTTGGTGGTTTGTAAGGTTTTACTGTTGAAGCAATAAAGCCCATCGTGCTGTTGGAACACAAGATTGAAGGGGTTGTAGTTAATGGCGTGCTCGCTAAGCCATTGAGGGGTTATCTCGTCGGTGCACAAAGCATTAACCACAAGCTCACCACGGCTGCGGACGCCATCTTGCTGGTCCAGCACTCTTATATTGGTTAAGCCTGAAAACTGCCCAAGTTCATTTACCCCAAGCCAAGTGCCGCCTGCTTGTCTGTCTTGGCCAGCATAAATCGCTGGCGTAGTTGCCCAGCGATAAGCGGGTTCTGTGGCTCTATGATGAAATTCATCACGGTTGGCGCATACTATCAGTGGGTAATCTGGGTGAGTATCAATGGCAACAAACAAAATGCACATGGGGTGTCTCGTTTAAGGACGATAACCCCATCATAACCATAAATTAATCGATTTACTGATTATTTGTGCTGATGATCATTGTTCGTTGTATGGGCGTCACTATGCGAATGTTCATTATTATGATTATGGTTGTTACTGTGGCCATGACCAGTATCATGTCCATGGCCTTTAGCGTGGTCATGGTGATGAGGCGCCGTTTTTATATTGGTCATAAGGCGACTTAAAAACTGTCGCGGCCCCAATCTAAGTAAACTGGCTCCAAACAATAAGATGATAGCGATTAAGCCGATAATATTTATCGAATCGGGTAAATGTAGAGTGTTTGTTGAACCCAATGTCACTTTATCTGCCACCATTAAGCCCGCTAACAAAATACCGCCTAACATCAAACCTTGTTTCCAATTCATCAGTTTTAACTGACCAATACTGACTACTGGCGCTGCGAGTAGGGTAAATGCGACAGCTATTTCGCTCCAACCGCTGTATGCAAGCGCCAAAGCTAAAATAACCGTACCTAGGTTACAAAAACGCATCGGTAAAAAGACTAACAATAAAATAAACACCTGCAGCGCAGGGTTTTCTAATGGAACCGAAGGGTGACCTATTAAATTGGCTAACACTAAACTCAGTATAATCCACGGCGCGCTTCTATCGACTAATTGACCAAAACCAAAACGCCAAGCCGAATCAGGTAAAGCAGGATGTGGATCGGTAATCTTAACTTGAGTTATTGTCATCAATATACCAATCGCGAGTAATCCCAGTGTTTGGTATAAAGCAAACCACGGCCCCAGCAATAACAGGGTAACCAATAAGGCTTCTGGCCCCGCAAGGCGTTGTAGCCAACGTAATCCTAATGAAGCGTGTGACGGACGTAAACCCAGTGCGAAACGTGATGTCGCGATAACGTAACTGGCTAATAAAATAGGTGAAATGGTTAATAACCAACTCACAAATTGTTCAGAACCATGGTCTTGATGCGCATGCTCATGACCACCGGTATCCATCAACAATAATAACGCCAATAAACCTAAGCCCAATAAACTGCCAATACCCGCTTGATACTGATATTGACCTTGCTTGTCTTCTTGTTGGTGGCCATGAGGTTGATGAAGCACTACATGCAAGATAGAACCAGTAACAAAGGCTTGCAGGTAAACAGTATTCTCTAAACTCAATTGAGTCAGTAAGTGCTCACCAGCAAAGTAGCCTACCGCGGTTAATACCATCATTGCAGCTAATACAGCACTCGCCCAGCGCGTCCCAACCTGAGGTTTTAATAACCACCAAATCGCAACTCCCACTGGTAAGCGGTGCATAATCACGCCTAGCGCAAGCAGGGTTGAGTTGCCTTCTTGTTGTGCAAGCACCATTGCACCACCATCAGTAATGGTGTGCAGCAACAGCCCGCCAATGCCGAGGGTTAGGGTAATGTTGTGAGTAATATCGGAGTAGCGATGAAAAAGTTTTTCGCTGGCGGTAGGGCCCCAAACACCGAGTAACACAAAAAACAACGTGATAAATCCGCCGTGTTCAAGTAGTTCTGGCAAAATATGGATGAGCACTAGCCCGCCAAGCGAGACGAATATAAACCCGTCTAAGCCTTTTTGTAGTCCACTTCCCGATGAAAAATAGCGGTAAAAAAGTGGCCCAAATAATAATGCGATACAACTAGCGATGAGATAGAGCATGTTATCCAAGAGTTCAATCGAAAAAAAACGATGCAGTATAACATTTTTCATTTCTGTTGTAGCGTGTGAATATCTCAAGCAGACAAATTTACTTTAAATAGACAATGTTCAATAGCTTGTTAGCCCTCGTTAGAGTGGGCAGCAGCACTTTGGGCGCAGATTAAACGAATATCTAAGTCATGGCGTCGATTATTGTGACGGTTTAGGTATACAATGTCGCCATTGTTTTACAAATTAAAAGATTGTTGTCCATGGATATTTTTTCTGCTGCAGTGATGTTATTTTTGATTATGGATCCACTCGGTAACTTACCGATTTTTGCTTCCATATTACGCCACATTGATCCTAAAAAGCGCCGCAGAGTATTAATCCGTGAATTGATATTTGCGTTAATTATCATGCTGTCATTCTTGTACGCGGGTGAGGCGATATTGAACTTCCTTAATCTGCGCTCCGAGTCGGTTAGTATTGCCGGCGGAATTATTCTATTTTTAATCGCGATTAAAATGATTTTTCCATCACCAGGTGGTGTTGCTGGCTTAGCTGCGGGCGAAGAACCCTTTATCGTGCCGATGGCCATTCCATTAATGGCAGGGCCGTCTATTTTAGCGGCATTAATCTTATTAGCGCACACCGACAGCAATCGTATGGTTGATTGGACTATTGCATTGGTTGGGGCTTGGGCGCTAAGTGCCTTTATTTTAATGTTTTATAAAGTGTTCACTCGCATACTAGGTGAAAAAGGCCTCACCGCTGTTGAACGTTTAATGGGCATGGTTTTGGTGATGATTTCAGTGCAAATGCTGCTCGATGGTATTTCAAATTATATTAACCACACCACAAGTTAACCTAATCGACTGTAATCACTTTTTGAAACCGACTTTGATGAGTCGGTTTTTTGTTTTATAGCGCGCTAACAAGACGTTATTTATTATTTATTAATCGAACGGTCACATTTACATTAAAGAATGTCTAACTTTAATTGTAACCCTATAGTTGCAGCTGTTAATGTCATGTAATTATTGTTTGGGGTGCTTTATGAAGTCTATTTTCTTCGTGTTGGGACTTGCCATATTGAGTGTGCAAGGGTGCCAACATCAATCAACAACAGAGTCTGCACCTGTTGCGGTCGCCACAAAACCATTAATTAAAGACTGTGGCCCGAGTGGCATGCCACCGATCCGCGATCGCAGTAAATTAATAGAAAACCTGCGTGCTAAAGGCGTAATAACGGACGATATGGATCAAGCACAAATCGATAAAACCGTTGCCGATTATATTACTAAGCGCCAAAAAGCATTTGAAAAATGCCACAAACCTACCCCCAATACAGGTAAGTCAAATGAGTAAGTTAACTAAATATCAAGGTTTTGCCATCTCTACTTTATTGTTGGCATGTTGTAGTTCTGTAGCACTTGCGGCTCCGCAAACGGGCACGCCAGCAGACGGCGCACTGATAAATGAGCAGCAAGTACTGTATTGGTTGATTAAACGTGGTGAGCTGGCAGCCGATGCAACAGAACAAGAAAAACAAGCCGCCATTGATGCTTTTGTTAGCCGTGGTCGTGACGCAAAATTTAAACCTGCGGCGATTGAAGTCAAAGCTGAACAAATGCGCTTTAAACAAGCTGCGCAAAAAAGCACTAAAAGTGCCCAGTATGTCTCAGTGAATAATAAAGTGCAGGCTGACCAAGACATAACTAAAACAGTCAAAGTGTTGGCTGTGCTGGTGGATTTTCCTGATTTACCCCACGATGCCAATCAACTGACGATTGGCGATACCGACATGTACTACAGCAGTTATCCGGCATCGCATTATCAACAATTGCTGTTTTCTGAAACCGGTTTTGCTGGTCCCAATAGCCAAACGTTGCAATCGGCATATCAATATTTTCAGGCCGCATCGGGCAATAGTTTTTATTTTACTGGCCAGGTACAAGATTGGGTAACCGCAGATAACAACGCCGCATACTATGGTGGCAATAATGAGGATGAAGACGACAAAGCAGTACCTGAGTTAGTGAAAGAGGCCGTTGTTAAAGCCGTAGCGAGCATGAGTGATGCTGAACTCAAGAGTTATGATATTGAAGACCCATACGATTTAGATGGCGATGGCAATTACGATGAAGCCGACGGCATTATTGACCATGTGATGCTGTTTCACTCAAGTATTGGTGAAGAAGCCGGTGGTGGTATTTTAGGTGAGGATGCGATTTGGTCGCATAGATACTATGTCGATTCCGCCACCAATGGTTATAGCATTCCTGGCCGAGGCCTAAAGGTGTTTGGTTATACCGTGCAGCCCATTGATTCTGCCGCGGGGGTCTGTACCCATGAGTTTGGCCATGATTTAGGTCTACCCGACGAATATGACACCACTAATCTGGGCGATGGTTCACCCGTTGGCGAATGGTCGTTGATGTCTGGTGGTAGTTGGACTGGGAGTATTGCAGGTTCTCAACCCAGTGGTTTTAGTCCTTATGCGAAGTCTTATTTACAGCAAAAATACAAAGGTAAATGGGTTAACGAGCAACATGTTTCGTTAGCCGATTTAACCAGTAGCGGTACATCCGTACAGCTCAATCAGGCAACTAATACTGACGCAGTAAATCAATTATCGATAGCGCTACCTGCGCAAGGCGTACCGTTTAAAGCTCCTTTCACAGGGGAGTATCAGTATTATTCAGGCCAAGGCAATATGCTCAATAATGCCATGTCTTTTGATGTGACATTACCGTTAGATACGCCGCTTGCATTAACCTTTAAAGCGCATTGGGACATTGAAGAAGATTTTGACTATGTACAGGTGCTCGTCGACAGTGTCGCGATTGAAGGTAACTATACTAGTAACAATAATACGGTTTATCCGACAGTAAAAAACTTCATTAGTGGTCAGTCTGGCGACATAGCCACGTCAACAGGGGCAGACAACTGGGTTGATTTACGTTTTGACCTCAGCGTCTATGCCGGCCGTAATGTACAAATCAGCGTGGTATACAAAACCGATGAAGCCGTGGGCGAGTACGGTATGGCAATTGATGATATTCAGCTCACTAATCAAGGGAGTGCTTTTTATGTCGATGGTGCTGAAGCTAGCGATGTAGCAACCTTAGCTGGGTTTACTCGAATAGATGACAGTCTTCCAGGTCAAGCGAGGCGCTACATTGTGCAATTACGAAGCCACCAGGGCATTGATGCTGGGTTGGCTTACAGCAAATACGTACCAGGCGTTTTATTGTGGTTAGAAAACTTTAACCAGTACGATAACAACGTATCTGAGCATCCTGGAGAAGGATTAATTGGTGTTATTGATGCCGACCAAAATCTAATTGGCACCAGAGCTACTGAGGTTCAGGTTCGCGATGCAGCTTTTAGCTTATATGCTCAAAGTACGTATTCTGGTGACACTCATTTAGATGCCGAGTCATTATTTGATGACAGCCGCGATTACAGTGCTCCACTTAAGCCGCAAGCCGGGATGATTGTTCCTGAATTAGGGTTAACAATGCTTGTCACTGAGCAAGCCAGCGACAGCAGTAGTGCAACGGTTGAGTTTGCGTTAGCCGATGGTAGTATTTTGCCAGAGGTAAACCTAACGGCAGACATTGCGGCTGAGGTCATAGGGGCAAAAGTCAGTTTTAGTGCCACAGTGAGTGGCGGTAGCGGTTATACCTATGCATGGTCATTTGGCGTAAGTAACGCCACCAGTACTGCCAGCGCACCTAGTTATACCTACGCGGCATCTGGAGATTATGAGGTCAGAGTCGTAGTGACAGACAGTGCTGGCAATACGGTTACCGCAACTAAAACAGTAAGGGTTGTTATTGCGCCAGTGGCTGCATTTACTTTACTTCAAACTGATGCAAGTGTCAGTGTGACAGACGGTTCAACCCAAGGCTTTGGTGAGCTCACATACCTATGGAACTTTGGTGATGGCAGCGCTTCAAATACAACACAAAATCCAAGCCATACTTACACTCAAAGTGGCACTTATGCCGTAACTTTAGTGGTGACCGACTCGTTAGGTAATGAGTCAACGGCTAGTCAAAATGTGACTATTACGCTTGCTAGCACGCCTACCACCACTACGCCAACAGAGACCACCTCTACTGACAGTAGCAGTGGTGGCGGTAGTTTAGGTTGGTTAAGTATGATGCTGCTGGCACTTGTTGGTGGATACCGTAAGCGGACTAAAACAGTTTAACTATTAGGTTGTCTACACTACCCATAAAAAGCCCATTACTATATATAATGGGCTTAATTAGATGGTCCGCCTCACCCCTAAGCTAAGCTAAACTTAGGGTAGGCTAATCAAAGAGGCGAACCATCATGACTACTATTAAAGTAATTGGGATCGATTTAGGCAAATCTTCTTTTC